>JAXHKS010000001.1:0-41618 GCA_034523115.1 Flavobacteriaceae bacterium
GAACCATTACACCGGATAGATGCGCTGATAGACAGTGTATTACCGGGTTCTCAGGCAGAAAAAGGAGGCTTGCTTCCAGGAGATAAAATCACAGAGATCAACGGGCAAAAAATTACCTATTGGAATGAATTCACTGATGTAATAAAGGGGAATACTGAAAAAGAAGACCTTAATGTCAGACTTATACGGAATAATGCCGAAGAAGTGCTTAGCATAAGCCCTGGTGCTGACGGAAAAATTGGGGTGTATCCGAAAGGATATACCGATGATGTGCTTGTGGTGGATCATAAAGAATATTCTCTTGGAGAAAGCATTCCCGCAGGAATCAAAGAAGGCTATTGGACACTGAAAGACTATATGTCGCAGTTCAAATATGTTTTTACAAAAAAAGGCGCCACGAGTCTGGGAGGATTTATCACCATCGGAAATATATTTCCCTCCACCTGGGATTGGCAAATTTTCTGGAATATTACTGCATTTTTGTCGATCATGTTGGCATTTATGAACTTGTTGCCCATACCGGCATTGGATGGCGGGCACGTTGTATTTACTTTATACGAAATGATTACCGGACACAAACCCAGTGATAAATTTCTGGAGTACGCACAAATTACAGGTTTTGTTATTCTGATGGGTCTTTTGCTGCTTGCCAATGGCAATGATATTTACAAATGGCTTACCGGTAAATTCTAAACTCCTAACTAAAATACAAGCCCTGAAAGAAGGCAAAAAAAAACTCCGCTTCACAAAAGGCGGAGTTTTTTGTTTTTGAATTACTTCTAATCCACAAGGATAATAATTTTATTGTCATTCAGTTCGATCGTACCACTTTCAATGGGTAAAACAATACTGTTGCTTTCGCCTTTTGAAAACTTCGACTCATAGCCTTCCACAGGACTTACCCCTCCTTTAACTTTTACTTTGCCCTTTTGTAACAAAGAAACAATAGGAGCATGGTTCCTGAGCATCTGAAATTCTCCCATAACGCCGGGTACGGTCACCGACTCTACTTCTCCTCTGTAAATACTTGCTTCGGGGGTTACGATCTCTAAAAACATAGGCTGTTAATTAAGCTTCCGCGATCATTTTTTCACCTGCCTCAATGGCTTCTTCAATGGTACCTCTCAGGTTGAATGCCGCTTCAGGGTATTTGTCGAGTTCTCCATCCATGATCATATTGAAACCTTTAATGGTGTCTTTAATGTCAACCAATGAACCGGGAATCCCGGTAAACTGTTCAGCTACATGGAAAGGTTGTGAAAGAAATCTTTGTACACGACGTGCTCTGTGTACAACCAATTTATCATCTTCACTCAACTCCTCCATACCAAGGATGGCAATAATATCCTGTAATTCTTTATACTTCTGTAAGGTCTCCTTAACCCTTTGGGCTGTATTGTAGTGCTCATCTCCGAGTACATCCCTGTTCAGTATCCTGGATGTAGAATCCAATGGATCAACCGCCGGATAAATACCCAATTCTGCAATTTTACGCGATAAAACGGTTGTTGCATCGAGGTGGGCAAAAGTTGTCGCCGGAGCAGGGTCTGTCAAGTCATCCGCCGGCACATAAACCGCCTGCACAGAGGTAATAGATCCTCTTTTTGTGGATGTAATGCGCTCCTGCATGGTACCCATTTCTGTAGCCAGTGTAGGCTGATATCCTACTGCGGAAGGCATACGTCCCAAAAGGGCAGAAACTTCGGATCCGGCTTGTGTAAACCTGAATATATTATCGATAAAAAATAAAACGTCTTTTCCCTGACCTTCACCGGCACCGTCCCTGAAATATTCCGCGATCGTCAAACCTGACAAGGCTACCCGCGCACGGGCTCCCGGAGGCTCATTCATCTGACCGAAAACAAAAGTAAGTTTTGATTCCTTTAATTTGGCCTCGATCCACTTTTGAAAGGTCCCATCCTCCTTCTTCCATCGACTTCATGAACTCTTCTCCATACTGAATGATGCCTGATTCAAGCATTTCTCTCATCAGATCATTTCCCTCACGGGTACGTTCTCCAACACCGGCAAATACGGATAAACCACCATGACCTTTGGCAATGTTATTGATCAGCTCCTGAATCAAAACTGTTTTTCCAACACCGGCGCCCCCGAACAATCCGATTTTACCTCCCTTAGCGTAAGGTTCAATAAGATCAATTACCTTGATTCCGGTATATAAAACTTCCGAGGCAGTAGTAAGGTCCTCAAATCTTGGCGCTGAACGGTGAATCGGCAATCCGTTATCTCCATCTTTCGGCAAGGCTTTCAATCCGTCAATCGGGTCTCCCGTCACATTGAACAAACGTCCAAAGATCTCAGGTCCTACCGGAACTTTGATCGCATTTCCAGTTGATCTTACTTCATGTCCTCTGCTCAAACCGTCTGAGGAATCCATTGCTATGCAACGGACAATATCCTCGCCCACATGTTGTTGAACTTCCAAAACCAGAATAGAACCATCCCTTCTTGTAATTTCAAGTGAATCGTAAATTCGTGGTAATTCAGATCCTGCAGAAAAAGACACGTGCAATAACGGGGCCTATGATTTGCGCTATTTTGCCTGATGTTTTTGCCATTATATGTAAAAATTAATTTTTTAAACTTATTCAGTGTGTCCGTTTTAAAAGTAAAATAAACACCTGTTTTTCGCGGTGCAAAGATACTGTTTTAATACAAAAAAAAGGAAACTATTTTCTCTATTTTTTTATTTCCCGAATGTCCTGAAAGGCCTGAATTTTGTATTCAGGGTTTGATTAATTCAGAGCAGTCTTCTCAGCGTACAGTGTATATTTCTTAAATACAAAACACTTGGCTTAAAATGCCATGCGAAATCATCTAAAAAAATCACTTTTTACAGGCCATCAATGCAGTGAAACTTAAAAGACATAGTATAAGAACCACCTATCCTCATTAATAAGAATTAAACAAAAAAAACACCTTAAAAAAGGTGTTTTTTTTGATATTCTGAATGGTTTATCTCAATGCGGGATTATAATTTGTCGGATAGTCACCAATATTGACCGAGTTCTCCTGCATCTTCAAAATTTGAACCATAGGCTTTATCTATCGCTTTCATCATTTCATTAGCGATCATCGCATAGCCTCTTGAGGTTAAATGAACTCCATCCAGCCCAAATGCACCACCTGTAACCAATTTGGCATTCAAAACAAAATCACCACTGCTTAAGCCTGTTGTGGACAATTGTTTCATTAAAGAATTGGCATCTACGAATGCAAGCTGGGCTTTGTCTGATTCCGATTTTATAATTGAATTAAAAGTGCCCGTTGCACTTGTAACTTGATCTTGTTCACTTGGAAGCAATACCCATTTGTCCTGCATAGGATAGGTTATTCCATTCACAGCAAGCTGACCGGCCTGGGCCTGGGATACACCCAGAGAAACCAATTGTTGAAAATAGGCGTCTGTTAAGTGTTCCAATCACGCTTGAGGCCGGTAAAACAAGCAGATCTGTAGATTTTGCCTGGCGAGACTGCCCGAATTGGGCTTGCCAATAATCCTGCAGTTTGGGCCGGCAAACCACCCGCCACCAAAACCTGGGCTAATTGCGGTGTTATATTTGCTATAGACTCATCATGAATCAATACCGGACTTGGCATTGTTGCAGAATAAACAACAGACCTCTCCGGAACTCCTAAAAAGGCAAATGCCTGATTTAACTGCGCAAAAGTTGCATTTAAGATTGGTATTTGTGCCGCAAAGGCTGCATTGGTGGCCGGATTCAATGGATTGTAAGGCACCGTTGTAAAATGAGGTGTACTGGCAACATCAGGTATGTTTACCGCCAATCCCTTTGCCCCTGTCGAGGTGAGGGAACTTATAAGCGTTGTAACCGCAAAACTAAAAGTTGCCTGATCTGTTATCGGGTTTGATCCGTCTCCGCCGGACATCGCGTAACCCAGCACATCATTCTCTCCAACCCAAAGTGTAAAAAAGGTTGGGTTTTGGACTAAAGCATCTTCAAGTACGCTGGCACTTGGGCTTGACGCCATTCGCACGTAATATGGATTTGCCTGACCGGTTTGCAAGCCTGCTATATTTCCATAGCCTTTGGCGAGAAAATGAAAACTTTTTGCACCAGGAACGCCTAAATTATTGTAGGGCCCAGGTTTAATATCGGAGACTTCAGTTGTTGGAGTAGCCGGTAACAAAGCTGGTCCTGAGCCATCAAAATAATATCTAGGAGGTTGAATTAAATTACCCCCAAGCAATAAACCGCCTATATTATCGCCTGTGAGCGGCTGCGTAAATGCGCCTCCCCCAGCAAGGGCCAATTTGGAAGCAAGGATATTGGCTACGGAGTTCTCCTGAGCGGTTTTAAACAAAGCTGCATCGGTAAAACCCGCAGTCAGTGAGTTTCCAACGGCAACATATTTGGTAAAATCAGCTGTTCCGGGGTCTAAAGCAACCAAGTTCTCATCCGGATTGTTATCATCATCATCGCTACATGCCGCAAATACGAACAGAAACAGTAGCAGCCAGGTATATTTAAGTTTAAAATTCATAAGATTTATTTTTTTCAATTAATTAAAAATTATTGTAAACAAAGGACACATAATACTGGGCACCAACAAATCCGGTACCAAATGCAGTTGTGTATTCTTGTGCAAAAAGATTGGCTGCACCTATCTTGAACATTGAATTTAGGTTTTCCATTTTGTAACTTACCTGTGCATCAAAAGTGTGGTAGGAGTCAACATTACCATCTCCAAAAGTTGCTTCCCAGAAGAAACTGTCACTCCACCTCCATGCTACATTGAATCCTATGTTTTCATACACATTGGCGTTTCCAAAGGTAGCCTTAACTTTATGTTCAGGAGTATTAAAATTTGTTCTGAAATCAGGGTTGTTTTCCTTGTCAAAGTCTTCCTTAGCCCAGGTGTAATTGGCCTGCAGGTCGTAGTTGCCAAATACGCGGGTTGATACACCGATAGATGCCCCGTAAGATTTTACATCGGCATCGGAATTGGTATAAGTGGAATATACTTTAACATCACCATTTTGAAGCGCCAGTAGTGACAAGGAATTGTCCCCAACGACGCCATAATAGGGGACCAGCACATTCTCACCTGAAATAAAATCTTTGTACTTATTATGGTAACCCAAAAGATCAATAATAAAATTTCCGGCTTTGCCTCTATAACCTACTTCATATGAAGTCACTTCTTCCGGTTTTACAAGAGCAATATCCGCTGCGGCAGGTGCTCCACTTTGAACAGAGCTAACCGAAAATGCATTCTCATAAGCGGCTCTGCCAACAATGTCTACAGTTGCCGGGATGCCTGCATTCTGACCACTCTGGCTTACATTATATGTTCTTATATCTCTGTCGAGGTTATCTTCCGCAGAACCAACCAGAACCGACCTTCCTGCATCAAGACCGATGAAAAGATCCTGTGTTGTAGGATTTCTGAATCCGGTTTGCACTGAAGCCCTGATATTATGGTCTTTCATTGAGCCTGCTGTATAGGCCAGGGATAGTCTTGGTGAAAAGAATCCGTCGAATAATTCGGACTTGTCATAGCGCAAGGAAGCTGTTACTTTAAGTCTTTCATCAGCCAATAATTTCTTTTGAATCTGCCCATACAAACCATATTCAGAATAATCAATCGGACCATCATAATCTGTGTAGATCGATCCGTCAGAATTGAGTTCATAGGTACGGTAAGAACCTCCTGCCTGAACTTCTGCCCAATCCCAAAGGTGGGTAAAATTATAGTTGGCATCTGCGTGGTAGATTCGGGAATTATCCACAAATTTTGAACCTGTACTCAGATCCGAGTCGCTGGTCACTTCTTTGAAGGCATCTTTATATTCCTGAGAGTCAGGTAACCACCTGCCGGTATCTGCAGCAGTTCGAGCCGCCTTGTGAGCCTGTTCGTCTGTCGCGCCACCCAAAGTAGCTCCTGCATAGGTTTGAATATATTGTCCAAACCATTGCTGGTCAGATTTCCACTTTCTGTTTATGTTAATTCCTGTAAATACCATGTCATACGAATCACCTGCATCATCCTCTGTAAGATACCCCCTAACAAAAAAGTTATTATTTCTGATTTCCAGTTTGTACTGCTGCATATCAAAATTTGAAATATTATAACGGTTGGTACCCTGATAAATGGTAGTTCCATATCCGTATTTTCCAACAAATGACAATTCAAGATCGTCTCCTTTAGGTCTCCAGTACAATCCGGCATCAGCCTTTATGGTTTGTGCTGTATAATCTGTAAGATCCTCTTCATTGTATCCGGTTCTGCTCACGAAAACATTTGGTATTATGCCAAGTCCTCCGGATGCGGACTTAATATTTGTAGCAACCTCGTCTCCATACACGTTTGTTCCGTCATAATCAGGATCTTCTCTGGTCAGTCCTCTGAAAAGTTTATCTTCGTAATTATTTGCAGCCCAGTCTGTTCCCTTTAAATAGGACACATTAAGTTTGCCGGCGAATTTGTCTGAGAACTTCCCTGCAGCCCTTGCACCTACGTCGAGCAGGAAATTTGTTCCTGCTGCATCCTGAACGGTAATTCCGGGTTTTACATACGCACTTACTCCAGGAAATTCAAAAGGATTTTTGCTGGTCATGAACAAAATACCATTAAATGCGTTTGCCCCATATAATGCAGATGCTGCACCTGGCAAAAGTTCAACACTATAGATATCCAGCTCGTTCATCCCCAGTAAGTTTCCAAGTGGAAAATTCAGCGCAGGAGCCGAGTTGTCCATCCCATCCACCAGCTGCATAAAGCGGGTATTGGCAAAGGTGGCAAAACCCCTGGTATTGATTGCTTTAAATGTTAAACTATTGACATTCAAGTCAACACCTTTTAAATTTTCAAGACCGTCATAAAAATCAGGCGAGGCTGTATTTTGTATGTCTTTTAATGACATGCGCTCAACCGTTACCGGAGATTCAAAGATTCTCTCAGGCGTTCTGGAAGCGGAAACCACAATCTCATCGAGTGATGTATGGCTTTCATTCAGTGCAATTGTCAGTGCCGATTCATCTTTTACCTCCATTACCAATCTGTCAAATCCGACATTGGTAATTTCCAGCTTAAAAGGAAGGGCAGCAGTTGTCTTAATGCTAAATGAGCCATCAAAGTCTGATGAGGTTCCTGAACTGGTTCCTGCAACCCGAATACTCACACCGGGTAAAGGCTCATTCGTATTAGAATCCGATTACTTTACCTGAAATAGTAGTCTGTGCAAAGATCCATGTGCAGGTAAACAAACCTAATAGGGTTAATAGAATTGATCTCATAAAAAGTAAATTGTAGTTAATTTGGCGAAAAATACACTTTTTTACGATACTGATAAAAAAAAATAAAAAAATTATAAAAAAAATAATAGACCGATGGAAAATATCCTGAATTAACAAAATTTAATCCACCACCAATTTTTGCGAAGACATGGCATTTCCTTTGCTGACCCTGAGCAGGTAGATATCCTTTGTTAATGCCGTTTAAGCTCAGTGTTTCTTTAAAATTTAACTGGCTGTTTTGAAAATTTCTGTGAAGGATCTGTCTTCCGAGCAAATCATATACGGTAACACCCACATCACCTGGTTCATCTGAGGTGAATTCAACAGTAAAATAATTTTCTGTGGGATTTGGATAGAGTACAAAATTAGTTAAATTCGAAACGCCAACTGCCACAACCTCTTTGGAAGAACATATTTTCAGACCCCAGGACACAATTGATCCAATATCGGCCACCCCATTGTCAACAACTTTTAATTGCCAGGTTCCCAGGGTGTTTCCTCCGTTAAAAACGGATAAACTCTCTTCCGGTTTAATATTGCCAGATATTACGAGCTGGCTTGAACCGCAAACTAAATCAGCACCTGTATCGCTAAATACGGCGTCAATATTCGCTCCTAAATTAAAACACTCGTTTTGCAACAATTTAATGGTTTTACCCTGGGGATTTGTTAGGAATAAAGTCAGGTCAGCGGCAAATGGGTGGTTGATCTTGGCTGTTACACTGATGCTTTCAATATTGATGTTATCGCTCACAGGCAGACTTGAAGTTACGCCACTGAGATTATTATCCGGAATATTTTTTGGAATATCAACAGACGCATAGTCATTACAAGTCTCTACAAAATTTCCAATCGAGAAGGATTTTGTGTTCACAGCGTAAAAAATATTATTAAGCGCCTCAACCATGACAAAACATTTTATCGCGCCTGTCTGTGGCACAATTATATTTTCAGAACCGTCATTCGGTGTATTGGATTTCAAAACTGTGTTGAAATTCTTTCCTCCGTCGGTTGACAAGAGTATGTTTACCGCTGAAGCATTGACACCATTTGCATTGGTGCCTGCAACATCCCACAATATCGTTTGTGTAGCGTTTTTTTCCCATACTATATTGGCCAAATTTTGTGAGGTCACCTTAAACGGTCCGGCAAGATCTGATACTGTGATGGTCACATTATCTGTTGCCAACTGACCAGCTTCCGTATTATTGTCGCGTATGGTCATTAAAAAATTCATATTTCGCGCAATACTTGGCGTAACTTCCCACAATGAAGAAACCGCACCACCAACAACTGTTTCCAGTTGCGGCATATACCGTTTGCTTAGTGGTTGTAGGTTTTACTGAGCGGTAAAGTGCTCCTGAAACAGATATATTACTGGGAGGTACAACTGTAATCTGATTGTCTGTTTGTTCCCATGTGAAAGTTATCGGGTCATTATCCGCATCACTGCCGGTACCTTTTAAAACATAGGGAGTTGATTTGGGGATGGTAAAATCTGCACCTGCGTTGGCAAGGGGCAAATTCAGATTTTGTGTCAGAGTTATTTTATTTCCACAGGTACTTCCCAAACCTAATTTCAAAAAGCTCCAGATCTCATTAATACTGACGATATGGAAATAAAGATCAGATGCGCCCTGAACATTCTGCGGAGCGCAAAGACCCGCATAGGCCATAATAGTGGACCCGCTTCCGGGCTCTACAGCAGTAGCTGCATTTCTATTACCTCCACATCCACCGGCATCTCCGTTAAAAGTGTGATTGGCTCCAAGCTGGTGGCCCAGTTCATGGGCAACAAAATCAAAGTAAAAAAAATCTCCAACCGGATTGCTGGTACCGGTAATCCCTTTGGCTTTGGAAGTAGAACAGGTTGAACCCAATGCTGCCAAACCGCCACCACCCGTGCTAAACACATGTCCTATATCGTAATTGGCAGTTCCAATAACATTGTCTGTGTTGGTCTGGTTCTCGTTAATTAATACTGTTCCATCATCATTTGTGTAAGGGTCAGTTGCGCCATCCAGGTAAATAAGTTTATCGTTGTTACCTATGATCTGAAAAGAAATTGCCAGGTCATTCTCATAGAGTACATTGATCCTGGATATGGCAACTACCATTTCTGACAAGACCAGGGATTTCTTCTGAAGATCGGTGCCATTCTGCAGACCTGCACGGTTTATATGGTATAGGGCGTATTCACCCGTGCAGGCCAGTGCCAGACGAAAAGTTCTGAGTACCTTATCATTTACTGATTTTGAAAAAAAAGATTCATTTTTCTCAAGATACGGATCTTCAGTAGCGCAGGTAAAACCGGTTCTCTCAGATTTCATATCCTTCCGTCCGTAGGTTAGGTATTTGTTCTTGTCTCCGGCAAAAGGATCTATGTATTGTATTTCTCTTTCTTCATTGACTACCATCGCGTGCAAACCCAGGTCATTGATGGTAAGCCTGATCTTCGTTTTTGGGTCTTTGATCAGGTGCCCTTCGTAGGATTTATTTTCCGGAAATTTATTCTCTCAATACAGGATCAATTAACTCATTCTCATGGACTTCATAAGTTGCAATTGCTCCCTTTGAATCAGGGATTTGTATCTTAAATGCGGTGCTGAAAGGTTTAGCTGTCAAATCCTTTTTCAATTCAGCCAAATTAATCTGGTACACATCGAAATTATTGGGCAGACGTTCCTTCCGGATATCTGAAGATGCAAGCGCATCAGGCATTCTTGACCATACCATCTTCTCCTGGCCATTTGCTTGAACAGCAATAAAAAAAATTAAAGAAAAGATGATCCGGTAGCAATTTTTAATCATATATTGTCTTGTGATTCATGCAAAGCTATAAAAATAATACTTTTAAAAACGCTATTCGCGTTAACTTAAAAAAATATGGAATGAAAATCTTGTACTACTCTTTAACTTTTATGATACTCTTTGCTTGTGCATCAAAAACAGTGCCGCCAAAAACAGGAAAAATGGAATCGCATAATTTAAAAGCATAGTACCTGCGCAGAGAATGGAAATTGCAACTGTGGAAATTTTTAAAAAATCCGAATTGCTCATCCGAAAAGATGAAACAGGTCAATTGTATATTGAAATTATTACATGGAGCGAAAAAATGTACTTAAATATTCCTACACAAAAAAAAAGTGTGGAAGGTATTGCTGACAGCGGGTATCAGGAAATTGTTTTGTTTGAATTTGTAAGTGGTGAAATAAATTTACATTTGCAAAACAAAGATTTGCAGGAAGCCAATCTGTTTTTTGGCCGATTTTGTTATTGCAAGGGAGAGTCGGGATATTTCAGGGTAACAAAGGGTGATCTGAAATTAGCTGCTGACAAGAAAGAAATAAACGTTACACTGAATTTTCAGACAGAAGTTCCGCAAATCATACATAGAAATAAAAGAAACGATCAAACTGGATTGAAAGGAGAGTGAAAGTTCATCACAGCATACAGGATTTTACTGCTAAAAAAACCGATACCATATTAACTATCGGGACCTTTGATGGCGTGCATATAGGACATAAAAAAATTATTGAGCGCCTGAATGAGCTAAAAAAAGAAGGTCAAAGCGAAAGTGCCATCCTGACTTTTTACCCTCACCCGAGAAGTGTGCTAAGGCCTGACGGCGAGATTAAAATGCTCACTACGCCCGTTGAAAAAGTTTCGCTCCTCCGGCAGTATGGGCTTGATCACCTTATTATTGAGCCTTTCACAGAAGTACTGTCTGAAATGACTGCGGATCAGTTTGTGGAAGACATTCTGGTCAAAAAGCTAAAAGTAAACAAACTGGTCATTGGCCATGACCACCGCTTTGGAAAGAACAGGGAAGGCGATTTCGAAAAACTGGTCGACCTGGGGAAAACTTTTGGTTATTCGGTCGAAGAAATCCCTTCCCAGGAGATCGAAAACATAGCGGTAAGTTCCACCAAAATAAGAAATGCCCTCTTTTCAGGAGAAATTGATATAGCGAACCGCTATCTGGGTTATTCTTATCTTTTAAGCGGGGAAGTCGTCAGCGGAAAAGGAATTGGAAGAACCATATCTTTTCCCACTATAAACCTAAAGGTACATGAAGACTTTAAACTGATCCCTAAAATTGGTGTTTATATTGTTAAAACTGTCGTTAAGAATAAATGTATTTATGGCCTGTTGAATATTGGTTTCAGACCTACCCTGAACGGAACCGATAAATCTGTTGAAGTTTATCTTTTTGGAATTGATGAGGAACTTTATGGCAACTATATGCAAATCGAGTTATTGCACAGACTGCGCGACGAGATCAAATTCGAATCGATCGGAGAACTGAAAGACCAGATTCAAAAGGACGTACAAAAAGCACAGGTCTCGGCTAAAAAAGAGCTTTAAAACCGAGATTCAAACCCAATAATGACAAGGCATTGCTTATCTTTGCTTGTCAAAAATATTCCAATACATGTTAACATTAGCTTTTATAAGAGAAAACAAAGACCTGGTTTTAAAGGGTCTGGAAAAACGAAATTTCAAAAATGCCGAAGTGCTTATCGATAAATTAATTGAAAAAGACAGCACACGCAGGAAAACCCAAACCCTTTTGGATCAAATTTTAGCGGAAACCAACAAGATTTCAAAAGATATTGGGTTGCTCTTAAAAGCGGGAGAAGTGCAAAAAGCGGCCATTTTAAAAGAAAAAACCGGACAGTTGAAGCTGGAATCGAAAAAACATGATGAGCTGCTTGTTGCCATTGAAAATGATCTGAACGAAATATTATACCAGATACCGAATATTCCCAATCAATTAGTCCCTGTCGGGCTTAGTCCCGAAGACAACGAAGAGGTATTCCGCCATGGAACAATACCGGTATTGCATAAAGACGCGCTTCCTCACTGGGACCTCGCGAAAAAATACGATATTATCGATTTTGAGTTGGGCAATAAAATAACCGGTGCCGGATTCCCGGTTTACAAGGGAAAAGGAGCCAAATTGCAACGCGCCATGATCTCCTATTTTTTGGATAAAAATACGGAAGCCGGTTACCTTGAAATACAACCACCCCTGCTCATCAACGAAGCTTCAGGATTTGGAACAGGCCAGCTGCCGGATAAAGAGGGTCAGATGTATCATGTGGGCATAGACAACTTGTTTTTAATTCCGACGGCAGAAGTTCCGGTAACAAACCTTTACAGAGATGTTTTGTTAAAAGAAAGTGAGCTCCCAATCTGCAATACGGCCTATACACCTTGTTTCCGTCGTGAGGCAGGTTCTTATGGAGCACATGTGAGAGGTTTGAACCGTCTGCATCAGTTTGACAAGGTTGAAATAGTGCGCATAGAACATCCCGATCATTCATACCGAGCCTTAGAAGGAATGGTTGAGCATGTGAAAAATATCCTGAAGGAAATGGAACTGCCATTCAGAATCCTGCGACTTTGCGGAGGAGATATGGGATTTACCTCTGCCCTGACCTATGATTTTGAGATTTTTTCAACCGCGCAGAACAGGTGGCTCGAGATCAGCTCTGTATCCAATTTCGAAACATATCAGGCCAACAGGCTTAAATTGAGATTTAAAAATAAGGATGGAAAAAATGAACTGGCCCACACGCTAAATGGAAGTTCATTGGCTTTACCAAGGGTATTGGCAGGCTTGCTGGAGAACTGCCAGACCGAAAAGGAATTAAAATTCCAAAGGTGTTGCAGCCTTATGCAGGCTTTGAGTGGATCGATTAAAGAAATTCTTCAGCTTAAGTGGTCTCTATAGTCCTTCTGTACTGATGCATTTTAAGCAGGTCTTTGTAGTAGGCATTAAGCTGGCCTTTTTTCATATGGTCGTTGGCCTGTTTTTTGGTTCTCTCGTAGAAGTTGGTTAAATTGCTCATTGGGTTATTGTCTTGGTTATTGTTATTGTTATTGTTATTGCTATTGATCTGGAACTATCTTAGTGACTTTCCAAATTACTTAACGTTTCATTTTTGAATTTATTTTATGATAATTTTAACATCTTTACTATTTGCTTATAAATATGCCAGAGCAATGTTGTATTTATTATCAATTTAAAATATAATCAGGTAAAATCCTGAACAAAATAAGTACCAGCTTTTTGATATTAGGGAATTCCAGATGAGAAAAATTTTAATTCTGTTTGTTTGTATGATGACTTTGCTTCTTCATGGTCAAATGCCTGAAGAAGCTTATGCCTTATATCAAAAAGGGGATTATAAGAATGCCATTCCGCTATACAAGACCCTGCACGAGAAAAACAGAATTCAGAGGGATTATCTTAAAAAGTTATTGACCTGTTACCAGCAGCTCGGATTTTATGAAGATGCTTCAGTTCTGATTTCCAGACAGCAAAGGGATTTCCCTTCCCAGATTGCAATAGAAGTAGAATTTGGTTATAACCTGCAATTGCAGAATAAAAACAACAGAGGCAGAAATACATTATAATAAGGCACTGAAAAGCCTTGAAAAATACCCGCAGGAAGTATACAATGTAGGTTATGCTTTTAGGGAAATTAACCAGCTGGACTATGCTTTATCAGCTTATGAGATAAGCAAATCAGTCAATCCGCAAATCGTAACAGGTATTCAGGAAGCCCAGATCTTTGGAGAAAAGGGTGAAACGGAGAAAATGTTCAATGCTTATCTGGATATGATCGATATAAATGAAGAGTACGTAGAGCTCGATAACAGAGGTACACGGCACCCTATATAACGGATAATCCAAATGATAAGAATAACCAGCTCTACAGGAAAATCCTTCTGCAGCGCGCACAAAACAATCCGAAAAATGCCTATAACTATTTGCTTAGTTGGTTGTATGTTCAGCAGAATCAATACGATAAAGCACTGGTTCAGGAAAAATCCATCTCATAACAGAACCCAGGGAAACACACAAAAAATAATAGAGGTAGGCACCATTGCCCTTGAAAATAGGGACTACTTAACTGCAAAAGATGCATTCCTCTTTGTTTTGGATACCGATGACAATGAGCAGCTATACCTTACTCTTAAAAATTATTTGTTTCAGATCGATATAGCCCTGGCGGCAAATGAAACAGACTTTTTAGCAATTGAAAAAGAATTCGATGTTTTCTTTGAAAATTTGGTTTGCAGAGCAAAACGGTTCCGGTGCAATTAACCTATGCCGATTTTCTCACCTTTCAAAAGAACCAGCCACAAAATGCCATTGTTCTTTTGCAAAATTCCCTGAACCTTCCTATTTCAGGTTTATTAAAAGGTACGATCAAAATGAAGCTGGCCGATATTTTGGTTTATGACAATCAATTTAACCAGGCACTTATTCTTTACAGTCAGGTTCAACTGGATCTAAAAAACAGCAGTCTGGTCATAAATGCGCGGTTCAAGGTTGCCAGAACCTCCTGACTTCAAAGGTGATTTTGACTGGGCCAGTTCGCAATTGTCTGTGCTGAAGTCATCTACTTCCCAACTCATTGCAAATGATGCCCTCGACCTGCATCTGCTCATTTTAAACAATATCGGGCAAGATTCCCTGCAAAAACCACTGGAACTTTTTGCCAGGGCTCAGTTGCTGTCATACCAGAATAAAACAGAGGAATCAATCGATACTTTGCAGATCATACTAACCGATTTTAAAGGCAGTGCCATGGAGGATGATGCGCTGGTATTCCAGGCAGAATTGTACACCGCTCTCGGTCAGTATAAAAAAGCTGAACAAAATTATTTGACAATTATTGCCAATTATAAAGAGAGTGTGCTGATAGATAAGGCAATTTTTCAACTTGCCCAACTATACCAACAACAGAGCTGAAGAGGCCTGATCTGGCTCAGGAATATTACGAAAAAATTCTTTTTAATTACACTTCAAGTATTTATCTGGTGGATGCCAGGAAACAATTCAGAATATTACGGGGAGACCTGATCAATTAAAATAGCACCTTATGTATATCTATAATGTCACTGTTCACGTAGACGAGAAAATACACCTTAAATGGTTGTCCTGGATGCGTGAGAAACATATTGCTGATGTGCTTTCAACAGGAAAATTCAGCAAAGCACTTCTCACAAGGGTCCTTACTGAGGAGGATCTGGGTGGAATATCCTATTCCGTTCAGTATACTGCAGAAAGCAGGCAAGCGCTGGATCTATATCATCCCGAAGATGCACAAAGGTCTCAGAAAAGAAGTAACAGCGCTGTTTGGGAACAGGTGCTGGCATTTAGAACAGAGTTAAAAGTGATTGAATCTTTTAAAACCGAAATAAAATAAATGAATATAAGGGCAAAAAAACACCTCGGACAACATTTCCTGACCGATGAAAACATTGCAAAGAAAATTGCTGACAGTCTTACCGGAGCAGGCTATGAAGATGTCCTTGAGATAGGCCCTGGAATGGGTGTTTTGACCAAATTTCTCATCAAAAAATTCCGCACCAGCCTTATCGAAATTGATCCGGAATCAGTCATCTATTTAAAAAAACACTATCCGGAACAAACAGACCGGATCTACCTTCTCGATTTTTTAAAAACCGACCTGAACCAGCTATTTCAGAACAAAGATTTTGCCGTAAATCGGCAATTCTCCTTATAATATATCATCTCAAATTCTCTTTAAAGCACTGGAAAACAAAGAGTTAATTCCGGAATTTGCAGGAATGTTCCAAAAAGAAGTGGCGCAAAGGATTACAGCCAAACCGGGAAGTAAAATTTACGGGATATTATCTGTGCTAACCCAGGCCTTTTATAATACCGAATACCTTTTTACAGTGCCTCCAGAGGTGTTTTTGCCACCTCCCAAAGTCGATTCAGGGGTTATCAGACTGGTTAGAAAAAAGGATACATCACTTGGCGTACCGGAAGAATTCTTTTATAAAGTAGTAAAAACTGCATTTAACCAACGCAGAAAAACGTTGAGAAACAGTTTAAAATCCTTAGAATTAAGCGATCATCTGAAAGAAGATATTATCTTTGCCAAGCGTCCTGAGCAGCTATCAGTAGAAGAATTTATTGCATTAACTAAAAAACTCGAAAAAGATGGCCATCGAAATTAATGATGAATTCATCCGGCATTTAGAAGTGCTCATTGAAAAAAGGGACGACAATGCAATTATCGAACTTCTGGCAGAAGAGCATACTGCTGATATTGCAGAGATCATTAATGAACTCGAGTTCGATGACACGACCTACCTCTTTAAACTTCTCGATAGCGAAAAAACAGCTGAAGTTTTGCTTGAGCTGGATGACAATGACCGCAACAGAATACTTGAAATATTATCAGCCAAGGAAATTGCGCAAAAAATCGATGAGCTGGATACAGATGATGCGGCAGACATTCTGGGAGGCCTTTCGGTTGAAAGAAAATCAAAAGTACTGTCCAAAATTGAAGATGAAGACCATGCCAAGGATATTGCCGATCTTTTGCAATATGATGAAGATACTGCAGGCGGATTAATGGCAAAAGAACTTGTAAAGGTCAATGAGAACTGGACTGTGCCCACCTGTGTGCGCAAAATGCGTTCGCAGGCCCAGGAGGTTACCCGGGTACATTCCATCTATGTGGTAGACGACAACAACGTACTCAAAGGAAGGCTCTCTTTAAAAGACCTTCTGGTGGCGCCCGCCTCTGCCAAAATCTCGAGATGTGGCCATTCCAAAAGTTGATTTTGTGAATGTCCACGGGAAATCAGATGAGGTGGCCAGAGTTATGCAGAAGTATGACCTGGATGCGATTCCTGTTGTGGATGACGATCGCCGTTTGCTTGGGCGGATTACCATAGATGATATTCTGGACGTCATCACGGATGAAGCAGATAAAGATTACCAGTTAGCTGCAGGTTTAACTGACGATGTCGAGGCTGATGACAGTCTGGTAGACCTTACCCGCGCCAGATTGCCCTGGCTGGTACTGGGTTTGTTCGGTGGTTTGACCTCGGCTTCTATCATAGGTGGTTTTGATAGTGCCCTTACCTTATACCCGCAATTGTTTTTTTATACGCCACTGATTGGTGCCATGGCCGGAAATGTTGGGGTTCAGTCCTCGGCAATTATTGTACAGGGTCTGGCCCGGGATAACCTGCGCGGAACAACTTTTCAAAGGCTGTTTAAAGAAATCGGGCTTAGTCTGATCAATGGTCTTATATTGGCAACACTGGTATTTGCTACGGGCTTTATCCTCAATCAGGATATTAAAATTAGTTTTACCATTGCCAGCTCGCTCATTATAGTCATAATCATCGCTTCTCTGGTTGGTACTTTTGTACCGCTCATGCTCGCTAAACGGGGCATTGATCCGGCCGTAGCCACCGGACCTTTTATTACAACAAGCAATGATATATTTGGCGTCTTGATCTATTTTTCGATTGCAAAAATCATCTTAGGCTTTTAATAAGTTGCCTAACTATTCCCTACCGTTAACTTGGCAAACATACTTTTGACTGTGCCAAATTATTTCTTCTTATAAAATCCTATTTTTTCTTTAATTTTGTTGATTATTTTATAAAAAAATGGCAGAAGAGATAAAATCTTTGAATTTTATAGAACACATTGTAGAGGAAGATCTGAGAAATGGCCTGGAGGCCAATAAATTGCGTTTTCGATTCCCACCCGAACCCAATGGTTATTTGCATATTGGCCATGCGGCAGCTATTTGTCTGAACTTTGGTATGGGCTTAACATATAGCGCTCCGGTAAACCTTCGCTTTGACGATACCAACCCTTCCAAAGAAGAGCAGGAATATGTGGACGCGATAAAAAAAGATATCAAATGGCTTGGTTTTCATTGGGATAAGGAACTATACGCTTCCGATTATTTTCAGCAATTATACGACTGGGCGGTGAAACTTATTAAAATGGGTAAGGCTTATGTTGACGATCAAACTTCGGAACAAATCGCAAAACAGAAAGGAACTCCTACAAAACCGGGAACTGATAGTCCATTACAGAAACAGAAGTGCCGATGAGAACTTGGCGCTTTTTGAAAAAATGAGGGATGGCATATTCAATGAAGGCTCACATGTATTGCGTGCAAAAATTGACATGGCTTCTCCAAATATGTTAATGAGAGACCCGGTTATTTATCGTGTATTAAAAAAGCCTCATCACCGCACCGGCACGAAATGGAATATTTATCCGATGTACGATTGGGCTCATGGGGAATCTGATTATATCGAGCAAATATCCCATTCCATTTGTACCCTGGAGTTTAAACACCACCGTGAGTTATATGACTGGTTTCTCGATCAGGTAATCGATCCCGAAAAAATCAGGCCAAAACAGCGCGAATTTGCCCGAAGAAATTTGAGTTATACCGTTATGAGCAAGCGAAAATTGCTGCAATTGGTTGAAGAAAAACTGGTTAGTGGTACTGGGATGATCCCAGAATGCCAACTATTTCAGGCTTGCGAAGAAGAGGTTACACACCACTATCTATTCGCAATTTCAGCGAAACAGCGGGAATTGCCAAAAGAGACAATGTGACCGACCTGGCGCTGTTGGAGTTTCAGATCAGAAATGAGCTGAATAAAACTGCACCCCGTGTTATGGCCGTTTTGAACCCGGTAAAAGTAATTATCACGAATTATCCTGAAAATCAGGAGGAGATCTTTATTGCTGAGAACAATCCTGAAGATGAAAATGCAGGTTCAAGGAAATTACCATTTTCAAGAGAGCTTTATATTGAAAGAGAAGATTTCCAGGAAGTGGCTAATAAACATTTTTTTAGGCTTAAGTTAGATCATGAAGTCCGTCTTAAAAATGCCTATATCATCAAGGCAAACAAAGTACTAAAGGACAAAAACGGAGAAATTGTGGAGATCCACTGCACCTATGATCCTGATTCAAGGAGCGGTAGTGGTACGGAAGCAAGTACCCGCAAAGTAAAAGGAACGATACACTGGGTCTCTGTTCCTCACGCCCTGAAAGCTGAGGTCAGGTTATACGACAGACTTTTTACCCATGAAGCACCTGATGCCGACAAGGAGGTGGATTTTAAAACATACTTAAATCCGGATTCCCTTAAAATAATATCCAGTGCCTATGTAGAACCGAGTTTGAAGAATTCAAAAACCGGTGACAGATTTCAATTCCAAAGGCTGGGTTATTTCAATACAGATGACGACAGCAGCCCTGAAAAACTGGTTTTTAACAGAACCGTAGCGCTTAAGGATACCTGGTCGAAAATTGAAAATAAAGTATAACGATATTACTTATATTCTTGAAACTCGTAGAGCAAATAAAAAAACCCATTCAATTTGAAATGGAAAACTTTGAAGCCAAATTCAAGGATTCCATGGTTTCAAAAATTCCCTTACTCAACCGGATTACCCATTATATCGTGAGGAGAAAGGGAAAACAAATGAGGCCCATGTTTGTTTTTTTGGTTGCAAAAATGGTTTCGAACGGCGATTTTAAGAAAGAACCTACCGCGGAGCATCAGTTATCGAATTGATCCATACCGCAACACTGGTCCATGATGATGTGGTGGATGACAGCAATATGAGAAGGGATTTCTTCTCTCTGAATGCCTTATGGAAAAATAAGATCGCAGTTCTGGTAGGTGATTATTTACTTTCAAAAGGTTTATTACTTTCTATTGATCACGGAGATTTTGATATCCTGAGACATATTTCTGTTGCCGTTAAAGAGATGAGCGAAGGCGAACTGCTTCAGATCGAAAAGGCCAGGTTATTAGACATCACAGAAGAGGTTTATTTTGAGATTATCAGGCAAAATGGCAACCCTGATCGCCGCATGCACCGCAATTGGTGCTGCTTCGGTAGATGCCAGTGAGAAGGATGTCAAAAAAATGCACACTTTTGGCGAATTGATTGGCATCGCATTTCAGATCAAGGATGACTTGTTCGACTATTCGGAAGGTAAGATCGGAAAACCCACAGGTATCGACATCAAGAGAAAAAAAAAATGACTTTACCGCTGATTTATACACTGAACCATTGCAGCAAGGAAGAAAAAAAATGGCTGATCAATTCTGTCAAAAACTACAACACAGACAAAAAAAGGGTAAAGGAAGTGATTGAATTTGTCAAAAGTAACCAAGGCATAGAGTACACTACACAAAAATGAAGGAATACCAGCAAAAAGCCCTGGCTATATTGGACGAATATCCAGATTCCCCCTACAGGAATCCATTGGTATCCCATGGTAAACTACGTGATTGAAAGAGAGATCTAACTGTTTTTTTCCAGGACCAGCAATTCTTCTAAAAAGTTCCTTTCATTACTCATTCTTGGAATCTTATGCTGCCCTCCCAATTTGTTATTCTCCTTTAACCACTGGTAAAAAAGGCCTTTTTTTGCCACATGCATCAACGGTTTCGTGAGTGTCATATCATGGTATCGCTTGGCCTCATAGTCTGAATTGAGAAATTTTAATGCATCGTCCAAATAATCCCTGAACTCATTAATATCTGAAGGTTCCTTGTTAAACTCGATGATCCATTCATGAGCCCCTTTCCTTTTTCCGTCCATAAACACCGGGGCAACGGTATATTCATTTAAAGAAGATCTTGTTTTTTCACAAGCCCTTTTCAATGCTTCTTCCGCGTTCTCCACAACCAGTTCTTCGCCGAAAACATTGATGAAATGCTTGGTTCTGCCTGTGATTTTTATACGATAGGGCTTTAAGCAGGTAAACTTAATCGTATCACCGATCAGATACCTCCACAAACCCGCATTGGTGGTGATTACCAAAGCATAATTTTCATTGAGTTTTACCTCACTCAGGGAATGGCTTTTGAGTCTTCGCCATTAAACTGGTTCATGGGTATAAATTCATGAGATAGATTCCATAATCCAGCATGAGCAAGAGTTCATTAGAGTCATTTCTGTCCTGAATGGCAAAAAAACCTTCAGAGGCATTATAGGTTTCATAATACCTGAAATTCTCCTTTGGAATTAGGGCTTTGTACTGATCTCTATAAGGATTGAAATTCACACCCCCGTGGAAATACACCTCCAGATTGGGCCAAACCTCCAGAATATTGCTCTTACCGGTTTTCTCCAATACTTTTTGCAGCAATACAAGCATCCATGACGGTACACCCACCAAACTGGTGATGTCTTCATTTACTGTCTCTTTGATAATGGCTTCCATTTTTGTTTCCCATTCGCCCATCAGGGCTGTTTTCTGACTGGGGGAACTACCCAAATCTGCCCAAAATGGGAGGTTCTCGATAATGATCGCAGAGAGATCACCAAAAAAAGAATCGTTGTTCTCATATACTGCACTGCTTCCACCAAGACGCAAGCCCTTTCCCTTGAACAATTCCGTTCCTTCATTGTTATTGAGGTACAAACAGAGCATATCCTTACCTGCTTTTAAATGACAATCCTCTAAAGCTTCACTGCTTATGGGCAGAAATTTGCTTTTGGCATTGGTTGTACCACTTGATTTTGCAAACCATTGGATTCGTGATGGCCAAAAAATGTTTTGCTCCCCTTTTCTCGCCCTTTCAATCATAGGCTCGATGGATTCATATTTTTGTATCGGAACCCGTTCCGCAAAAGCGCTATAACTTTTTACGCTGTCAAAATCGTATTTCAAACCTATTTCTGTATGTTTAGCAGCTGATAGCAGGTTGTACAGAACCTCTTCCTGTGCCTCAATCGGAAAGTCGATAAACATTTCCATCTGATACTTGCGTTTTTTGAGTATCCATGAAAGAACCGTATTAAACAAAGGGATCTGCATAGGGGAAATACCGTTTTTTGTTTTATCTTAGCCGTAAAAATACGGCAAAAATTTTGTCATTTTCAAATAAAACCGTCAAATAAAGCAAAAGTTTAGCTATGGCAAAAGTTGGCATTATTATGGGCAGCAACTCAGACTTAACAGTAATGCAGGAAGCAATTGATGTGCTTCATAGTTTCGGTATTGAAACCAGAAGTAGATATCGTGTCAGCCCACAGAACTCCGGAAAAATTATTTGACTATGCCACCAACGCCCATTTGCGCGGATTTAACGTAATCATCGCGGGGGCCGGAGGTGCAGCACATTTGCCTGGTATGGTCGCTTCTATGAGTCCGCTGCCTGTAATTGGCGTGCCGGTTAAATCAAGAAATTCTATTGATGGTTGGGATTCTGTGTTGTCCATACTACAGATGCCTGCGGGTGTACCAGTGGCTACTGTGGCACTTGATGGCGCAAAAAATGCAGGTATCCTGGCTGCACAGATCATAGGCGCTCATGAAAGGCCAATATTGAATAAGATCCTATCCTTTAAAGAGGACCTGAAAAACAAAGTATTGGAGGCTTCAAAAAATCTGAAAAAATAATTTATACTCCTACAATAATAATTTTTCCCCATTCCTATGGACAATCCCTTATTACAAGTCTTTGATACCCCTTATCAAACCGCCCCATTTTCTAAAATTCAGACAGAACATTTCCTGCCTGCCTTTGAAAAGGCGATTGTGATGGCAAAAGACGAGGTAGATGAAATCGTCAGCAACAAGGAAGAACCTAATTTTGAAAATACCATCGAAGCCCTGGAATTCATGGGTGAAAAACTAGACCGGATCTCCAATATCTTTTTTAATCTCAATTCGGCGGAGACCAATGACGAGATCCAGAAAATTGCACAGACAGTTTCTCCCCTGCTCTCCGAATTTTCCAACGACGAATCGTTAAATCAGGCCTTATACCTGCGCATTAAAAAGGTTTTTGATACAAAAGATCAATTACATCTTACTGGAGAACAGGAAACCCTGCTTGAAAAAAAATACAAGGGATTTACCAGAAATGGCGCCAATCTCGATGAAGCCGAAAAACTGAAATTGCGCGAAATCGATAAAAATCTTTCCAAATTGAGTTTGCTGTTCGGTGAGCATGTGCTGTCAGATAGCAATGCATACAGGCTGTACATAAGTGATGAAAACGATTTAAAAGGGCTGCCCGACGGGGCCAAAGAGGCTGCCCGCATGCTCGCTAAGGAAGAGGACAGAGATGGCTGTGTCTTTACCCTTGATTTTCCAAGTTATGTGCCGTTTATGACCTATATAGAAAATCGAACATTAAGAGAGAGACTCGCAATAGAGTTCGGCAAAAGGGGGTACCAAAACAATGAGAATGACAACCGGCAAATTGTACTCGATATCGTCAGATTGCGCAAAGAACGAGCCAATCTGCTGGGATATGCCTCACATGCTGACTTTGGTCTGAGGAAAGAATGGCCGAAAAACCGGAGAAAGTACTCGCCTTTTTGAATGAAATGCTTTCAAAGGCCAAACCCGCTGCTGAAAAAGAATTCAGACAACTTGAATCACTGGCAAAAAATGAAGGCATAGACGAACTGCACAAATGGGATGGCGCCTTTTACAGTGAAAAACTCAAAAAACAGCTTTTTGATCTGGAAGAAGAAAAACTAAAACCCTATTTCAGGCTCGAAAACGTGGTTGAAGGTGTTTTTGAAATTGCAAATAAATTATACGACCTGCATTTTGAGGAAGTACAAACCATAGACAAATACCATGCAGATGTGAGGACGTATATGGTTACTCAAAAAAATAAGGAACTGGTAGCTGTTTTTTATACAGATTTCTTTCCCAGAAAAGGAAAACGAAACGGGGCCTGGATGACCTCATACAAAAGTTTATGGAAAAAAGATGAGAGAAGTTTTCTTGTCCGCCTATTTCTATTGTTTGTAATTTCTCAAAACCCACAAACAAAACCTTCACTTTTAACCTTTACGTAAGTCACCACATTGTTTCATGAATTTGGTTATGCCTAGTGGTAGGCCAGCCCACACTACCTATCCGAGCCTCTCAGGTACCAGTGTTTACTGGGATTTTGTGGAGCTGCCCTCACAGATATTTGAGAATTGGTGTTATGAGGAAGAAGCGCTGAAATTGTTTGCCAGACACTACATTACCGGAGAACTCATTCCTATGGACCTCGTAAAAGATCAAGGATTCTTCCAGCTTTCTGGAAGGCCTGGCCACCCTCAGACAGTTGGGCTTCGGTTTTTTAGATATGGCCTGGCACTTTAAGGACAGTTCATCGGTGACGGCAATGTTAAAGCCTATGAAAATAAAGCATTTGAAGGCACAAAAATCTATCCTGATGTGGCAGAAAATTGCATGAGTACTGCCTTCTCACATATTTTTCAGGGCGGTTATTCTTCCGGCTATTACAGTTATAAATGGGCAGAAGTGCTGGATGCAGACGCTTTTGAAGCCTTTAAAGAAACAGGTATTTTCAATAAAAAAACTGCCCAAAAGTTTAAAAAATACATCCTGAGCAAAGGAGGAACAGAAAAACCTATGGATCTTTATGTGCAGTTCAGGGGAAAAGAGCCTAATGCCGATGCCCTTTTGAAAAGAGCCGGATTACTGGTCAGGTAAATTGCGCTTAATTATAAAATAGTCTTATTTTTACAATCGTTTAAAACCCGCTCACATGACAACATATGACGTAATAGTAATCGGTTCAGGACCAGGTCGATATGTAGCTGCAATCCGATGTGCCCAACTCGGAATGAAAACAGCCATCATAGAAAAGTACAATACCCTGGGAGGAACCTGCTTAAATGTGGGCTGCATTCCTTCCAAAGCCCTGCTCGATTCATCACACCATTACCACGATGCAGTGCATCATTTTGAAAAACATGGTATTGGTACCGGAGAGATCAAAGTGAACTTCAGGCAAATGATTGACAGAAAAAATGAGGTGGTATCGCAGACATCCGGCGGGATCAATTTTTTGATGGACAAAAACAAAATTGACACTTTCCATGGCATAGGTTCTTTTAAAGATGCTACCCACATAGTTGTCACAAAAGAAGGCGGAGAAACAGAATCTCTGGAAGCTAAAAATATGATCATCGCCACCGGCTCCAAACCTGCCACCCTGCCTTTTATAAAGATCGATAAAAAAAGGATCATTACCTCCACAGAAGCCCTCAGTTTGACCGAGATACCGAAACACTTGCTGGTGATTGGCGGAGGCGTCATCGGACTGGAGCTCGGACAAGTATACAGCAGGCTGGGTTCTGAAGTTTCAGTGATCGAGTACATGCCGAATATCATCCCGACCATGGATGCCACCTTGTCTAAGGAGCTTCAAAAATCACTGAAAAAGCAAGGAATGAAATTCTTTACCGAACACCAGGTGAGCGCTGTGGATACAAGTGGAAAAGAAGTTGTGATAAAGGCAAAAGACAAAAGAGGAGAAACAGTTGAATTTAAAGGTGATTACTGTCTGGTGTCGGTAGGCAGAAAACCTTATACCGAAGGGCTGGGACTCGAAAATGCAGGTGTCAAAGTAACTGAACGCGGGCAAATAGAAACGAACCAGCACTTACAGACGAATGTAAATCATATTTATGCCATTGGCGATGTAGTAAAAGGAGCCATGCTTGCACACAAGGCTGAAGAGGAAGGAACTCTGGTTGCAGAACGTATCGCCGGACAAAAACCCCATATCGATTATAATTTAATTCCGGGGGTGGTTTATACCTGGCCTGAAGTTGCGGCAGTGGGCAAAACCGAGGAACAATTAAAGGCAGAAGGAGTGAGTTTTAAAGTGGGCAGTTTTCCAATGCGCGCTTTGGGCAGGTCAAGAGCCAGCATGGATCTGGACGGACTTGTAAAAGTACTCGCCGATGCAAAAACCGATGAGATCCTGGGCGTACATATGATTGGTGCCAGGGCTGCCGACCTCATTGCAGAGGCTGTGGTAGCCATGGAGTTCAGGGCCTCCAGCGAAGATGTGGCGCGCATGTCGCACGCACACCCTACTTTTGCTGAAGCGGTCAAAGAGGCTTGCCTTGCAGTTGATGGAAGGGCCATACATATATAAAATCTTTTATTGATCCCTTCGATGTAAGAAGACCGAAAAGAGACCTATAAAATATCCATATCTTATTTAAAAAAATATATAAAATTTTATTTCCTTTTTCTTTTTATTATTCCTGATTTTATGAATCTCTGCCCAAACAGTTATCAGACCGAATTTTCCTGTAGACACAAATCTATGGGAACTGGGTGCCGCGTCAATAACTGATTTTGACGGCGTTTTTGGTGAGGATGAAATTTTACTTACCCCAAATAAAAACTTTTATATAGGCTATATTTATTTAGAGCTATTATAAATCTTTCTTCAGAAACCAATCGGATCCAAAACTAACAAAAAGATGATTACAAAATTATTAAGTGAATTGATTTAATAACTTTGCGAATGTGAAAAGAACCTCCAAAACATTCTATTTAAAAGAGTCCAAATCATTCAAAAACAAATTATTATTCTGGGCCCAGCAATACCAGGAAATTTTTTGGTTCGAATCAAATGCAGAATTTCCGGGAAATAAAAATGATTATGCCTCTTTCGATGGTATACTCGCGGTTGGGGCACATGAAAAAATAAGACGCGATTCAAGACATGCCTTTGATAAATTGAAAACCTTTTTATCAGAGCAAAACGATTTTGCTTTTGGTTCTTTTAGTTATGATCTGAAAAATGACATTGAATCACTTAAATCGGAGAATCCCGACCAAATTCAATGGGAAGCTCTTTACTTCATTCAACCAAAAAAAATATTTTTCCTAAAGGGAAATAGTGTTGACTTAAGTCTATTTGAAGTTTTTATGCAGATGACATCGGGGCAGATTTTAGGGCCATTGAGAAAATTCAACCCAAAATCACAATAAAAGAAAAAGGTATCAGAATTAAAGAGAGAATTACCAAGCAAAATTATTTTTCAAAAATAGACCGTATCCTATATCATATTCAGCGTGGTGATGTGTATGAAATGAACTTTTGTATGGAGTTTTATGCTGAGAATACAAACATTGAACCGCTAACCGTTTATCAAAAATTGAACCGGATTTCTGGCTCTCCCTTTGCCACCTTCCTTAATGTACACGATAAATTTCTGCTTTCCGCCTCCCCGGAAACGGTTTGGTAAAAAGTTGGAAACAAGATCATTTCCCAACCCATAAAGGGTACTGCCAGAAGATCAGAAAATACAGAGGAGGATGAATTGATCAAAAACAAGCTGGTCACAGATCCCAAAGAAAGATCAGAGAACATCATGATAGTAGACCTGGTGCGCAACGACCTCTCTAAAACGGCTCTTAAAGGAAGTGTAAAAGTAGAAGAGTTATGCGGGGTGTATACCTTTCAGCAGGTCCACCAGTTAATATCAACGGTTGTTTCTGAAGTTGCACCGGATACGAATGGCGTTGATATCATCAAATCCCTTTTCCCGATGGGCAGCATGACAGGTGCACCCAAAATATCAGCCATGGAAATCATTGAACAATTGGAAGAGACCAAACGCGGTTTGTATTCGGGTGCAGTAGGTTATTTTACACCGGAAGGTGATTTTGATTTCAATGTGGTCATAAAGAGTATATTGTACAATGAATCAAACCGGTATGTTTCCTTTTCTGTGGGCGGCGCCATTACAGCACTTTCCGAAGGAGAAAATGAATACAAGGAATGCCTGTTAAAGGCAGTGGCTATGAAAATCGGCTCTCAAAAAAAATAACCTAATTTGATTTATCTTTTTTTGGAGATCTGGTTTTTATTTGTTTAAATCATTTACTCCTGCTGTGATCAACATAAAGTTGTGAAGATCGGTATTTTTAACAAATGCAGTCAGATTTTTACTTCTGGTTTGTACATTCTCAGCTCTACACAATCTGCTGAGTGGTTGGCGCCGATCCATCCCACATTAGTATATTTTTTTTGAATTTCTGAAAGTAACCTGAAAGGCAATTGCCTGTAGTTATACAAATCTCCATCTTCCTTCTTTTTCCAGGTTGTGGTAGTATTTGAAAATGCTTTCAGCCATCCTCCTATAAGAATGGCGCTATCCATATTCGTCCCGCCCTAGGGTGCCGGCACGGCCCGGAACACGACCGCCAACCAAACTTTATTGTTGGCCCAACACCAGATCATCGCTGTTGGCCCAACGTAATTTTTCTCGTGTTGGCCCAACAATGCTTGCTGATGGGTAGCAACTGTAATGCCCGGCATCCGTGAGTTGTACACTGTGTATTAGCAGGTCATTATGGCGAACGGTTGAGTTGTAGTGAATATTGATCGTCCGGTAAATTTCTGTGAAGTCTGTTGCCGTCGAATATATTGATAGCCTTGCCTCGATTGTTGCCAATAATAGTCCCACAGTATGAGGTTGTTGGCGTTTGTTTTACATGAAAGTACAACCGTGGAATTCACTAATGCGCCCACATAGCTGTCAGCTGATGCCCGGACTGAAGTGAATGAACTGTATATAGCACCAAAATGGAGCTGAGTACTGGTTTCATCGTGATTTATCAAGGTTCATACAAACAAAAATAAATTAATCATGAAAACTAAAGTAGCTTATCTTCTCGTGTAAGAGCCATTCATTGCATTCATGTTAAACTATAAAACCACAAAAATCAATTTGGAAGCCCGATAATCCTCATAAAACTCATAATTGATTCTGGAGCGAGGTAGGTCAGTTTCATTCCTCACCACCTTTTCTTTCAGCCAATACCACTGGTGTAACCATTCACGAGTAAGCCGCAGCCGAGGATAAAACCCGCACCTGTTTGAGAGGTAGCCGAGTGAGCCTATCACTGGTCATTGCCCCACCGTATGACATAAAATTCTCAATCTAGTACAGTTTGACGCCCTGCTTAATCATTAACACATAGTCGTGATGGGCCTTCGGAAAATGAAGGACTGACACCCTTTCAAGATTCAGAGGTACAACTTATTTTATTTTTCAGTTTTGTGAAACAAAATATGCCATTTCAAACGTGTTTTCATTTACTACCGGTCTTGCTTTATCCAGTGATTGGTATAATTAATTAATTAGGAAGTAATTAATTAGCTAATTGATTACTTCAAGAGCTAATTATAATTGTAATTAATTAGTGTGGACACAAAATCCAATTCTAATTCTAATTCAAATTATGACACATCTAATTCTAATTAAAAACCAATTAAATCGCTCCAAACGTCCTTTTTATAGAAATATTTCAAATAGACTAGTCTTCATGTAACTCTTTCTAACTCTTCATTGCATTAATGTCATACCATGTTGCCACTTTCTCACTCTGCCAGTCACTTTGACTTTGCTATACCAAGTTTCGTGTTACGTGTTCTACACTGAGTCCAAAGTAGTTTTCTTTACTTATTTATTGACTTTGACCTGTTGTCAGTTAACGAGTTTTTGCTTGAAAAGTTTTGTTTATTGTTTATGTGTACATCAAGTCCCCAATTTGGATAAGAATTGAAGATGACAAAATTCCTGAACCAATTTCACTTTTATGATAAATATGAATATGTTACGAAATAGATTCATTAGTAAAGTTGATTGTTAATTGCAAAAGAAGTGTTCTAAGAAAATAAATGTCAACTGGTTGCCACAACGTGTTACCTTGAATTTGATGAGCCATATCAAGGTACGTTTTTGTTGATTTATGACCGTTTAGTTTTGGATTTTCACCAGTGCCAATTACATTGATTTATGGTTGAATATTCTTTTATTCAATGTGTTGTGTCAAATGTCATAAGCTGGGTGTGCCAGTATTGTTCTAAAAGTACAGTACTAAGTAATGCCTGTAGTTATGCTGCCAGCCATTACACGGTAACTTGCCTGCTGAACAGTGAACACTCACATTCGCATCCATTTAAATGATTTTAATGCTACAACGAATTGTAACTTTTTGAAATTTATGCAGATTTGTTCGCAAGCGTACAAGGACTATGAGGCTGACGAATCAAGACGAAGCAAGAAAAGACGAAAATCTGGTGATGGGCTTCAGCAGCAGCCAGTAAGCAAGTTCTTCAAATCGTCACTGCCATCTCAGGATCGAACGAAGTTATAACTCAGGCCATTGTTAAATATGTAATCAAGAGCATGAAGCCCATTTCTGAGGTAGAGAATGAGTCCTTTGTATCAATGTGGAAGGAGGTTGAGCCTGACTACAAACTGCCAACTGTAAAAAACTATGAGCATAAAAATTCGAGACACACGTGAGTCAGTTGTCAACAAATTGAAGGATACGATCAGCTATTCTGAAAACCTGTGCAGCCCGAGTGTGAAATTTGGTCTAGTCGCAAAATGCATGGCTACTTTGGTTTGTGTTTATCAGTCATCAATGATGGTTCCATGACAACAAGACTGTGGCATGCCGTCGATTTTGTGGTCCTTATACAGCAGCCAATATAAGCAATATGTATTCGACTCTGGTGAGTGAATTTGGAATTGGCAATAAAGTGACAGGGATTGTGACAGATAATGCGAGCAACATGATAAAAGCTTTCTAAAAACGATGATCATCGCCATGCAGCTTATACTGACCACAGATGAAGACGTAATGTGCGCATTGCAGTTGACTGGGATGAACTGCAAGACGAATTTATGCAGCTGTTCCGGCAGAGGTTCGGCACATTCCTTACAGCTGGCGATCAAAGATGGGCCGCGAGAAGGGACCAGTAGAACCCAGACACTGATCAGTAAGTGTGCTTCATTAGTTGGAACTATTCACAAGTCATAAAGCGACAGAATTGCTGCAGAGCCACAGTGTGGCAGATATTCCGACCCAAAATGCAACACGTTGGAACAGCACATACTCCATGATTTGTGGCATCCTCAAAGCCGAAGAAACAAATGAAGGAATACTGAAGCTTCTTACAGAACACACCTCGTCCAATGTGACATTGTCTTAAAAGGACATTGAAGTACTCAAGGAATTGCGAGACATGTTATCGCCATTTGCAAACTAAGACGTCACTGGAAGAAGAACGGCAACCTACCAGCAGTATTGTTATCCCCACCGTTATTGGACTTGAAGAAAGCAATGGAAAGACAGGAACCTCACCACATAACAGCAGTTAAGGGTGGTTTAATGGCTGGACTGAATTCACGGCTATCAGCATTGCTACGCTAATCATGATATCATTTCTGTAGTACTGGATCCCCGGTTCAAACTGAAATGGGTTGAAAGTGAAGATCAGAAGCAATATATTTATTCGTTAATTAACAAGAAAATGTGAAGCATTTTAGAAGTCATCTACTGTTGAATCTCATATGAACAGGTTTATTTTTGCTGGTATTTGAAGTTGAACAACCCATTTGGTGTGAAACAACTAAAAAAGTTATACTAAGTCCACTGGACTAATGAATCGCTTACTCACACTGGTAAAATTCAATGTGATTTAGATCCTAATCCAATATACATGGTTTTCAACTTAGGCAATTGGTCGAGTTTTAACATTTCAGAAATTGTTGCCATCGCCTCACTGGTCATTGTCAAACAGCAACTGTGAAATGGTTTTCAGGTTCTGAGTCTGACGGTTCAAAACCACCAAAAGTCAACAAACAACGACTTGTTCAGCTATATGGACCAGCCAGCGAAACAGATAAAAGCAGAATGATATGGGGAGTTTGACGAATATCTTCAAACGAACTCATCGACTTCTAGAGACTGCATCACATTCTGGCAGAGCTCCAAATCTTTGTTCCCTCAGTTGTATCAGCTACACTTGAAGCATCATATTATTCCTGCGACTTCAGCGAGCACTGAAAGGGCATTCAGTGCAGCTGGTTTGATAAACTCTGACAGACGCACCAGACTGGGAGACAGCCTCTTTGAGAACCTGCTTGTTGCTAAATGCAACCATGACTTGTTTTAAAATAATGCAGTAGCACAATTGCCCAGTTGATTGTTCAGTGCATTGTTACAAAAATATTCTGAACTGTAATGTCGCCTAATAGTTTAGTAGGATGCTAACGTAATAGCAATTCAGCAACACACCCCCATCCCCAATAGGTCGAGTGCCATAGGTATACAGTTGCTGGAAATCCGGACAATGTAAGTCTGCGAACTAACTAATTCTAATTAATTATATGGGCAACTAATGCTAATTCTAATTAATTCGTTATACAAAAATGCTAATGCTAATTCTAATTCTAGTGAGTGCACAAATTCTAATTCTAATTAATTACATCATAAATTTTCAATTACCCATCACTGGTTTTAGCAACACAATCTCTAGATTTGTGCAGCCACTGTGCACATTGAGAGGAGACAAACACGAAAATAACTGGCGGTAAAACAAGCATAAATACAAGAACGACGAACAAACCTATACCTGTCAAATATGGATAATATGAGAACTGTCGTCATACATTGTGCCACAAACAACGAAATCATTTCTTTTCAAGGCACACACTCGCTGCTCGACCAGTATAATTATGCGTTGTCGGCTGTCTGAGCGACCGGATGGTGCATCATACGAACAGGCTGTTAAAATAACAAGATAAGCATACAGGTTTAAAATTATCCTCGACGCATTCATCATGCCAAGGACATCAGGATAGACGAGACCATGTCCCCCCTTTTCTCACCCACCCCTTCGTGACTTCTACTGAAACGGCTAAAACTCAATGATAAATTGTCTGATCAACAGCAGTAGACAAAATAATATTGCTTTAACATACGGGCAGAATAAGTGTCCCAATGATATGGGTCAATATCATAGTGATTCTCTTATATCGCCGAATTAGCTTAACTAGATGGAGTAACGAGTTAAAACGTGTGAACAAAATTATTTTTTTGCACTGATGCCATGATCTAAGCAACCTGTTGCCTAACTTGCCTTAATATCAAAGAGATGCACAGTTGGGCGTGGTAGTAGCCTAAGTGTTCTACAAAGCCACGACAGTTCGGAGGGATATGCTGGATTAAGAAGCAGGCATGTAGATGCCTGATTCTTTTATTTTAACCATGTCGTGCAAAATATCGTTGGCTAACTGTCGTATGATTGCCATATTACTATTCCTACCATCCATAGCCAGTAAACAGCCTTTCTGGACTGATACCTTGTTGATGGACCTGGCTTGCTATTGTTCTCATTCATTCGTCACTTATGACTATATCATGTCATTCTCATACTGTGCCTTTTCAATGTGGTCAATAGTTTATATATTATGTCAAACAATAACCATACAGCTGATCCGCATTAAGCGTTGTCTAGCATTAAGGGCATTTTATGTTATCCGCTCTTATTGCTGCTATCAACTTCACGCATTTCATTAGCATTTCACTTTCTGTTTTCCATTTCATCACTTTATGAGAAGATAATTACTTACTTACTTACTTACTCACTCACTCACTCACTTACTACTTAACTCACTTACTCACTTACTTACTTACAACTTATACCTGTCAAATTTGATGTAATGCATATGGGTGAGACTGTTTTCGAGTTATCTCCATTTCCAACTAATCAAGATGGTGACCAGGGCATTGCGGATTTTAGAAATTATGAATTTTGATACTATGGTTATACTGCATATAAAACGTGACGTAAAGCAATGAAGCCGTTTTATCATGCACATTAATGAAATCCAGGACGGAAGTTGGCCTCAAATATCATTTGTAAAACTTATAGTATTTTAAATAATATATTCCACATGCGAGCTCTCCTATCGCAATAATAAAACAGTTCATATAATTAATTAATGCTAATGTTTGATGCGCTACTCTGCTATAACGTGAAACTTCGCTGTTGCAGTGTAGCTCGGTGCAGCGTCGCAACGGCGACGTGCTTCTTGTTTGATTTGCGTGTCGAGCACTATATGTCTATGTAAGACCAGATCGAACCGGCCAACACTGGAATTACAATGTTACTGAATAAGCTGTCAACATTTGTGGAACGCGATATTTTTGCATAATGCATAGTCTATTTGCAAATGCAAAACTGTCCGCATTCGATAAACGTTTACAGCTTATACAGTTCGGCCGTAGTTTATATCGGGGTCCGGTGTATGCCTAGAAGGACGGCACGTCATGCAATATATCCGCGAATGAGAAGCCCGGCTACTGCCAGATGTGGGGCGCCGCATTAACATAGGCCCTACCTCCAAGCCCATTAATATTATATTTTAGCGACGTACTCAAACGGCTAGAAATCAAGATCGTAGGGTTTGTCCGAACTCAGTCTGGATCGACTTGTACGCTACATACGTAAGATTTTTAACCGCTCGGCGTAAAAAAACAATAAATCACAATGCGCTAACTATCGAGCCGTGACCTAGCGGATGCGAAAAACGTGTGACTGGCTTTGAACTGGTTTGCTCTTTGGCAAGACCATTAACGGGCAGAACGGACTTGGCCTTGGGGTCAGTGTGTGCTACCGAGGTTAGATGACGGAAGGTGGCTATTGTTTTATAATGCGAATGGCACAGTACAATACGTGCAACAGACCAGCAGGCTTCCGTGCATGTGAGGAGCATTTGTCGACAAAACCAATCATCAATGGACGACAGGCGACTTGGTAAACGAGTTGAAGGTGCAGCAGAAACAGTTTACAGCAAACTACGCCGACTGCTGGTGAGATTTCATACCTAATTGTATTCTTCAAAAGTTTTGCTGCGGCCAAAAAATGTACACAAGAGTCACAATCTTGCAAGTCAGATCTTCATAAATACTTAATCGAGCCGAATCAAAATTGGCTTTTGAACGTAGACAAAAACGGCGTAAGACAGCAATACAATTTAAATGAAAACCGGTCGGAGAACAAAAATAGGGCATCGCAGCTTACACTCGATGAAACCCAGTCAGCCGAATAATGCACAAGGACGCTCACACAACCTTGGGAAGTTGTGACGCCGATGAGTGAATCGTGACGTACCCATCGTTCAGACAGGCCTAAAAGAAATGTATTGTGAAATTTGTCGGGTTCGACCGTTGTTTGTTGAGCGTGGGGGGGTACCCTGAGCGTTATTGGCTGGTACTGCTACAGGTATTTCAACACATGACACAACGCAAACACAGTCGGCGGATTTCTCCCAACCGTATATTCTCTTAGAACGACTGAAAGTTAATTGTTCGTGTTAACATATATACATAGATCGTTCATCATGGGCATAAATGACGATTGTTGTTTCAATTGTCCGAATATTCTGCTGACTGTCGAGGTATAGTGACCTTCGCCTATGAAATGTGACTTCACTGCCGCCGGTATTTCACCGAGTAGCGACGAACACTGACTACGCCGACGAACTGAACGACGACTTCAATGCCGCCGGTATTCCACCGAGTAGCGACGAACACTGACTACGCCGACGTACTGAACGACGACTTCAATGACGCCGGTATTCCACCGAGTAGCGACGAACACTGACTACGCCGACGAACTGAACGACGACTTCAATGCCGCCGGTATTCCACCGAGTAGCGACGAACACTGACTACGCCGACGAACTGAACGACGACTTCAATGCCGCCGGTATTCCACCGAGTAGCGACGAACACTGACTACGCCGACGAACTGAACGACGACTTCAATGCCGCCGGTATTCCACCGAGTAGCGACGAACACTGACTACGCCGACGAACTGAACGACGACTTCAATGCCGCCGGTATTTCACCGAGTAGCGACGAAGGACAATGTGAGTCGGTAATCCACAATGACGTCATGAACATTTATACTTCCGCACGAGCGACTACGCAAGACAACTCGAGTCGGTAATCCAAGTGACGACGCAATACGACGCAACTGTTCTATGTCAATAGTGACAATAGATACGGCATCGAGCGAAAGTCGGTAATCCACAAAAGTCGGCAATCCACAATGACGTCATGAACATTTATACTTCCGCACGAGCGACTACGCAAGACAACTCGAGTCGGTAATCCAAGTGACGACGCAATACGACGCAACTGCTCTATGTCAATAGTGACAATAGATACGGCATCGAGCGAAAGTCGGTAATCCACAAAAGTCGGCAATCCACGATGACGTCATGAACATTTATACTTCCGGTACGACGACTACGCACGACTATACTACTACCCATATAACGTATCGAGACTCTAACCCCTATACATACTATCCCTGAACAGCGTATAGGCACTATGCTACCATATACTCAAGTACGATACACTCCGAATTTACTCCGAGTATACTCCTATTGCTCCGATATTTGCTCCGATATTTGTTGGCACGAATTTCACGTCGACGCCAAAACACGTCTAATCCCTACGACGGTCGACGCTCTACTGACTAGTTTCGGACGGCATAGACGACGAAACACGTCTTACCTCTCCGACGGTCAGCACTCAACTAACTAGTTTCGCTAGTCCGCTGCTCAGCCAGTCCCTGCTCGGCTAGTCAGGCGAAGTTTGGCCTACGGGCGCGTCTTCCCGCTTAGCGGGAAAAGAATCGACACGAGCCTAAAAAAATAGAGCTGGCTCGGTCCCCATTGAATTTTTAGAGGATGAAACTACAAAACGTGGAAGAGTCGACACTAAAAATACGCGGAGGTGTTCTATAGAAAGAACCGACTAAGCTAGCCGGGCCTCTATGGCCAACTTCTTCACACAGCCTCCCTCCCCCTTTAATCGCGTCCCCGCGATTTAAAACTCATCCACATAAAAATAAGATTAGAAATAATGGATAGTGATTAAGAGTGATAAAAACGCGCGACTACCTTAAAACTAACTAAATAAAGACTTATATACAGGCGGTGATCCGTCTGCTTTAAGCGCACACGTAATCGTCATAACGCCGTGGCCTACAGTGGCGGCGCGACGAATCGACTGGAGACACGTGACCGGGTGACGCATCACGACGACGACGACGGCGAACTGGTCGGCGCCGAGTTTCGTGCGGCTCGACTGACGTCTCGTCGTCAACGACATTCCGGGGCACGCTACCGCGACCTGCTACACAGATATCCCAGTCGGTCGGCGGGTCGCCACAGAACATTTTGAGTTTATCGCGATGAACTATCAACGGCTTCGCCCTTTTCGAGCGCTGGATAACGACGCGGTGGCCGTCGATTAGCTTCAGGATCTTGTACGGTCCGGTGTACCAGGACTGCCATTTCGGTGAAAGGCCGACTCTTCTACGGGGGTAGAAGTACCACGCCCAGCAACCTTCACCTATCGCAGACGGCTTTACGCCGGTGTCGTATCTGTCTTTCCTTCGTTGCACTGCTGCACCGGTGTGCTGTCGCACTAATTCGTAGCACGCCTGTAGCTTGTTCTCTAAGTCTAAGACGTATTGGCTGACATTGACCGGGGTCTGCGCTTCGGCTGGGCGTCCGTAAACCAGGTCGAGCGGCGTACGATTTTCGCGGCCGAACATTAGCCTGTTAGGGCTAAAACCAGTGGTATCATGAACTGTGCCTCGATAGGCAGCGACGACCCCGGGTAGCTTTTCGCACCAATTCTTTTGGTCACTGTCGACAACTTTCGCCAACATGCTGTTGAGCGATCGGTGGAATCGCTCCAACATTCCGTTTGTGGAAGGCCTGTATGGCGAGCATCGAACTTTAGAGATCTCCAGCATTTGACAGAGTTGCCTGAATAGCTCACTTTCGAATTCTGCGCCCTGGTCAGTCAGTATCCGGCGCGGGGTACCGAACCTGACCAGGACGTGATCAAACAACGCCTTTGCTACGACAGGCGCCGTATGGTTACGGAGCGGCAGGGCCTCAGCCCATTTAGAGAAGTGGTCCATGACCGTTAGTATGAAGACATAGCCGCGCTTAGAACGCGGGTGTGGGCCCGTAATATCCAGTGACACTGTCTCCCACACGTCACCCGCAGGAAACGGCTTTAATGCTGCAGTCTTGGGTGCTGAACCGCGATGGTATTTCACACACTGTTCACAACAACCAAGCGCCAGCCGGATATCCTCAGTCCAGCCGGGCCAGTAGGCTCGGTTTCTGACAGACGCTTCGGTTCGCTTACGGCCCAAATGTCCGCCTGTAATGCCTTGGTGAGCTAAAACAATGAACGCCCGCCGCAATCGACGTGGAATGACCATTTGCCAACGTGTTTCACCGGGAATTGCAGACTCGAAGCTCCGACACAAGATCCCGTTGACGATTTGTAAGCTTGTCCACTGCTGCCAGAGAGCCTTGCTCGTCCCCGACAAATGAGCGACATCGTCCCATTGAGGCCGTTCGGCACCGTCGCTAACTAGCGAATAAATGGGCGCGATGTCGGTGTCTTTTAACTGTTCTTCACCCATATTCTCGAAATCGTCGTCACTTGCCCACGAGTTACCATCCAGTGCCGGCTGGTCCTGACAATCATCCGAATCAACGCGGTCCACTGCCGCGCACTCGTGCTCGTCGTCACTATGAATGTCGGTTGGCGCTATACGGCCGGCTGGAGGGCAACATCGCTTTCGGTCGCAGGGCCGACGAGACATAGCGTCGGCGTTACCGTGTCGGGCACCCGGACGGTGCAGTATCTCGAAGTCAAATTGCTCCAACGCACCGATCCACCGCGCTTGCTGACCGCACGGGTCCGGCATACGCCGCAACCACTGCAAGGCCGCGTGGTCTGTTCGAACCTGGAAATGACGTCCGAGTATGTAGTGTCGAAAATACTTTACGAAGTAGACGATCGCCAGTAACTCACGACGTGTAACGCAATAGTTCTTTTCGCATCGCGAAAGTCTCTTACTGGCGTACGCGACTACATATTCTGCGCCGTCAACGACTTGAGATAAAACGGCACCGATTGCGAAATTCGACGCATCAGTATCGAGGATGAACGTATCGACCTCGTTTGGCATACGTAATATCGGCGCAGTCGTCAATTTTTCTTTCAGTTTGTCGAACGCTTGTTGACATTCCTGAGTCCAGTTGAATGGTCGGTTTTTCACCGTCAGATCGTATAGCGGCGACGCGACAAGAGAGAAGTCCATCACGAAACGGCGGTAGTACCCGCAAATCCCGAGGTACGAGCGCAGCTCTGTTAAGTTCGTCGGCACTGGCCAGTCGCTCACGGCTGATATCTTGCCGGGATCGACGCTGATACCATCGGCAGAGACGACGTGCCCCAAGAAATCCACTGCAGCCTTCATAAACTTGCACTTATTTGGTTTCAGCTTTAAACCAGCATCTGCCAAACGCTGAAGCACTTGTTGTAGCCGTTCTAGATGTTGATCTAGGTCCGATGAAAAGACGACGATATCATCTAAGTATACGAGGCATGATTCGAAATTTAACCCACTCATGAGCAGGTCCATCAAACGCTGAAACGTTGCCCCTGCATTACAAAGACCGAACGGCATAGTGACGAACCTGTAAGACCCCTCTCGGCATATGAATGCGGTCTTGTCTGCGTCACGCGGTTCCACCTCAACCTGGTGGTATGAACTTCGGAGGTCCATGGTCGTGAACCATCGAGCCCCAGATAGTGCGTCCAGGCAAACATCCGTTCGAGGCAGTGGATACGCGTCTTTCCGGGTGAGGTTGTTGACCTGGCGATAGTCGGCACAACAACGTGTGGTGCCGTCCTTCTTGCGTACTATTACTATGTTCGATGCCCACGGGGACTGGGCAGGTTCTATGACTCCTTGCGCCAGCATAGAGGCAACGTGTTCCTTTATAGCTAACTGGTGCGCCGGCGGCTGACGTCGAAGCGCCTGCCGGACTGGACGAGCGTCGCCTGTATCGATACTATGGCGAAGAACGCCGGTTCGACCGAGATCATTTTCGTGGAACGAAAACGCCTGCTGATATTTCACGAGTAATTGATAGAGTCGATCGCGAAGCTCTCCGGGAACTTCCGCATCGGCCTGATCGGCTAGTGACCGCAACACATCAACCCGCTCTTGAATTTCCTCCGTCCTGGTCTCCCGATCGACTGCAACTGGGTTGACGGCCTCTAGAGACGATATGACGGTGCCTGGAACCAGCTGTATTGGTTCCTTAGTAATGTTCATAACGCGTACCAGCACGTCGTCTGCCCTATTCGAGACTACGGTCCGCGACACCAGTAAACCTTTCACAGGCTCGGCAATATCAGTAGCCCAAACGCATTCGTTCTCCGTACGTGTCACATCGAGACTGTTGTACACAACATTTGTCGATAAATCGTATTCTGAAAGTGGAGGAACAGTAACTGTTTCATCGACCACAACTCGACAACACCAACCGGCTGACGCACGGGATTGCAAATAATACAGCCTCCCATTGAGTTGAACTGTACCTTGGTCAAAATACCATACGGCTTGATGCTGTCTTAGCCAACCTAAGCCCAGGATAACACCGCTGACATGTTTGGTCACGAGACCGTCTACCGCGAGAGCTTGCCCTCCTATAGCCCCCATCAGGCTAACTCGGCCGACGATCGGAATCGAAGTCCCATTGGCAGCCCGTAGCCTCTGACTATCCGGTGTAACAGCAGCCCCTTTTACGAGCTGAAACGGTATGAGCGTGACCTCTGACCCTGTATCTAACAAGCAGTCACAAGGTTCCCCGTTGACGCGGATTCGTAGATATGCCTCTCGATTGCGTTGATCCGCAGTGCTGGTTGTGGCGTTCCGCACGACATTCGACTGCTTGTCGTCTTTTCGCTCCGGCGTCGGACGTTGTTCGTCGGTACGCGGTATCGATGCGTTTGGGGCGTTAGGACACGCCCATTTGAAGTGGCCTGGCTGTCCGCATCCGAAACACTTCGGCGGCTCACCTCGTCTGAACATTGGCGCGGCGACAGGCCGTGTCGCTTGTTGCTCAACAACGCGCTGCCCCGCAGCTCGTTCGCCTTCCTTCCGCTGTTCTTCCAGGTATTTCACCCTTTCATAGTCTTTCGACAGTTGTTCGAACTTACGACGCCATTCATCGGCTGTGTCGTTCCTATTATCTCGTGTACGCAATTGCTGCATGCTGCTTTCTATTTGCGATACACGCTTCGCTAATTTTTCGTCGCCGCGGTCGTTTTCCCGACGATGACGTTGATATTCTTCCGACGGTGTACCGTTCGCACTCGCATACGCTTCGAGCCGGACTGCCAGTCGGAGGGTTGAATCCAGATCGGCCGGTTCTCGTTCTCGCAACTTCAACTCCAATTCACGATCGCCGACGGCGTCGATGAAGTGATCACGTGCAATAATCTCGCAGACGTCGGATTGTCCCAGACCGGGGTACGCGAGCGCCATCAACCTTCTAATATCTCCATGTAACTCCGTCAGCGTTTCCCCGCGTCGCCGGCGACGACTTCTCAGTTCGGTACGAAATTTTTCAGCTTGCCCGGTTGAGCCGTATCTCGCTCGAAGACGTTCTACCAGCTGATCGTAACTGATATGCCGAGCGTCGCCCGAATCCCATAACGTTTGCGCTGGACCGTCGACCAATGCGCACTTGAGGAATGCACACTTGTCGTTGCTGTTCCACCGGTTATAAACTGCACAGGTTTCGAACTGCGCCATAAACGTATCCAATGACTTCTTGCCGTCATATTTTCCGGGTTTCATTAGCGAACCGCCGGATCTACGATCACGACTGCGACTGCGATCAGGTGACCTTTCATCACTAATATCGCGACGCATTTTATTAGCCGTTAGCCGTCGTTGACTCTTGTTTTGTTCGTACTCGTAATCGTCTCGGCT
>JAXHKS010000002.1:0-469420 GCA_034523115.1 Flavobacteriaceae bacterium
TTATTTCTAAAGACGTCAAAGTTACAAAGGCCAATCATTGCAGGGTGAGGGATGTGCGCAAAACCCCTGACCGGGATGAGCTGCACTTCTTTACCGGGGAAATCGAGCAGGTAAAATGTCTAAAACTCGCTGTTCTGGGTACAGATTCTGCCATAGGAAAACGCACAACTGCCTGGCTGATTGTGCACGGATTCAGGAAGGCAGGATACAAAGCAGAGCTCATAGGAACTGGGCAGACAGCCTGGTTACAGGGGGCAAAATATTCCATGATCATGGACAGTTGTATCAACGATTTTGTTTCGGGTGAAATTGAAAATGCGGTTGTTAGTGCCTGGAAAAACGAAAAACCTGATGTGGTGGTAATCGAAGGTCAAGGCAGCCTTATGAACCCGGCCTATCCCGGCGGATTTGAGATACTTGCAGCAGGCAGGCCGGATTATGTCGTATTGCAGCATGCACCTGAAAAGGCTGGAATACGATGGCTTTCCGGGTTATCCTTTGCACAGTATCTTAGAGCAGATCAATGCCATTCAGACTATTTCGGGCAAACCGGTCATTGCCATCACACTGAACCATGAACAGATGAAAAAAAATCAAATACAGGCGGCCTGCGAGGAATTAACCCAAATTACCGGACTGCCTTGTTATGATGTTTTGGAGTTTGGTCCCGATGCCCTGATCGGCCTTTTAAAAAACAAAGCTTAAATAAACCCATTATTCCAAACTGATTATTTCTGTATTTGAGCCTATGCAGCTTTAAGCATACTATTTTGCTGAATTGATTTCTGATGAAGATTAAAAAATAAATTACGAGCGTTACCATTTAAAACTGAAACAACCTTATACCATAGCCTATGAAACGATCGGTTTTGCTGTAAATTATATCCTTCAAATAGAAACAGGATGGAATCTGTTCACCGGCATGGGATGTGCCTCCCCGGACTTGGAAGTAACCGGAGAAACCGATGAACAGGTGGAACATGCCATAAACAATATCATCATCCCTTTTTTGCTGGGAAAAAATCCTTTGAATTATATACGGATACTCCACGAATTAAAACCGCTGCTGCCTCATCAATCTTCGGCGTTGGCCATGGTAGATATGGCTCTTTTTGACCTTTTTGCAAAAAAATCGAAGGTGCCGCTTTTTAAATTTTTGGGCGGATACCGAAAAAGTACTACAGCACAAACATTTACCCATATTGGTATTTTGCCGTTTAAACAGGTAAACCGTTTAAAACAAATCTTCGGCATTTTACGCAAAAAAAACGTTTTACCCATCATCAAATTAAAAGGTGGAATTAACCTGGCTGAAGACGTTGAAAAAGTAATTCGCATCAATGAACTGTTTCCAGATCTTATCCTTCGATTTGATGCCAATCAAGGGTATAGCCTGGCTGAAGCCTTGTCTTTTTTTCATCAGACCAAACATGTAGGCATTCAAATTTTTGAGCAGCCAACAAAGATTCAACACAGTTATAAGCTGGGCGAAATCACGAAACAGTATTGCGGCGATACCGGTAAAAATGGCTGACGAGAGTCTGAAATCTTTAACCGATGCGTTTCATTTGGCTAAAAACGGACTCATCGATATGATCAATATCAAGCTGATGAAAGTGGGCGGTATTTTGGAGGCCAAACACATCAATTCAGTAGCCAAGTCCGCTCAGATTGAAGTGATGGTAGGTTGTCTTGACGAATGTGCTCTGGGAATCTCAGCCGGCCTGCATTTCGCGCTGAGCAGGCCCAATGTGGAATACGCTGATCTCGACGGACATCTCGAATTTGAGAATGATTGCGTTTAAGGGTTTGTTCCACCTAAGAAAGGAGTATTGCGTCCAAACAATAAGGCTGGTTTGGGACTTTCTTCGCTTTAAATTTTCTATAATTTTTTTATTATCTTTATTCGGTTCCTAACTGAGAAGTATTTTCTACTGGTGTACAATCTAATTTCTTGCTACATTGAAGTAAAAAAAATAAAATCTGCTTTCATGAACCTGGAAAATTTACTACCTATCGGTCCCTTTTCATCCTGCTGCTATTTATTTCACCTCTTTTTAGTCAAAAAACCATGCTGTTGAATGAAGAATTAAAATCCAGCAGCATTTCCTATCCAATCAAAAGAAAGGGAATGAATGCCGTTGGAAAATTTACTTATGGTCCTTATAGAACTGTCAACCCAAAAGGAGGAACAACAACATCAACATCCGGTAATTTGTTTAAAAGTGATGTAAAGGCGGCTTCAAAGGAAATACAGTTAATGTATCTGGTGTTGAAATGAAACAGATACAGTGAGTGCTCTGGTCGCACTGAAATAGGTTCTCTTGAGCTGGATGACAAAAAATCCTTTTTTTACAGAATGATCACCAATGTAGATATTCAGGTCAATGACAATTTTTCTGTAGCCATTGGTGATCGGCCGGAATATGAGATCGTGAAAAATTTACAGCAAACCGATGCAAAATTTATAGAAAAATCTTCCGGAGACGCCTGGCAGTGCATTATTGTCGTCCCAATGGATCCAGGTATTGAAGGTTATTTCGGTGGCCGATCTCATATCAGGATAAGGATAATACCACCATATTGGAAGTCAAAAAAAATGATCAGAATAAAAATCAGGTTTTTATGGGCATTCCTGTTGTATTCATCTATGGATACGAATTCTTTCAGGATGGCCACGTCATTGCAGCTTTGCAGACCTACCCCATGACAAAAACAAACGTATGGTTCCACACAGATCTCTACGACAAAACACAGAAGATCATTGCTTCTGCTATTCCTGTGCTTATTTCAAATAATATGATGGCGAATGATATAGATTACAAATATGGAGGAGACGAATAATAAAGAATTCTTCTAAGTTTAAAATATCGTTTTTTTTAAAACAGCGCATTCAGACTATTTTTGTATATTTCACAAATACAAACGCTAAATCCCAGAAACTATGAATACAGTTCATGCCTATGCTGCAACCATCCCTGGCGGAAAACTTTCCCCTTTTTCTTTTGAATTACCGGTTCTCGGCAAAGAAGATGTCGAAATAAAAATACACTATTGCGGGATCTGCCATTCTGATCTCAGTATGCTGAACAATCATTGGGGTATGACACAATATCCGTTTGTTCCGGGTCATGAAATCGTTGGTGAAGTTGCAAAGACCGGAGACGGTGTTAAAAATGTAAAGGTCGGCGACCTCGTTGGCCTGGGTTGGTTCTGTGAGTCCTGCATGTCCTGTGATCAGTGCATGTCAGGTTCCCACCATCTCTGCGGTACTGTTGGGCAAACTATCGTTGGCCGCCAAGGAGGTTTTGCGGATAAAGTGCGATGCCACTGGTCATGGGCCATCCCTATTCCAAAAGGTATGGATATGAGCAAAGCCGGCCCCTTGCTGTGCGGAGGTATTACGGTTTTTAATCCCATTCTTATGGCTGATGTTAAACCTACAGATAAAGTAGGGGTTATTGGCATAGGTGGATTGGGACATATGGCCATTAAATTTTTAAACAAATGGGGCTGCGATGTAACCGCGTTTAGCTCTAATCCTGCCAAAGAGAAAGAAATTCTGAAAATGGGAGCTCATAGGGTAGTTGACTCCTTAAACATGGAGGCCATGCAGAAGATCAATGGCACCCTCGATTTTATTTTAAATACGACCAATGTAAGCCTTGATTGGTCCGGATATCTCAATGTTTTGGCCCCTAAAGGTACGCTTCATACTGTGGGGGCAGTACTGGAACCCCTTCAGATCCCGGCATTCTCTTTGATAGGAGGTGAAAAAACAGTGTCAGGAAGCCCGCTGGGAAGCCCTGCATTGACGAGAAAAATGCTGGAATTCTGCATGCGCCATGAGATCTACCCCATCACCGAAGAATATCCGCTTTCCAAAGTCAATGAAGCAATGGAGCATCTCGAAGCAGGAAAAGCGAGGTACAGGCTGGTACTAAAAGTAAAATCTTAAAACAAACGCCAGACCTGCGCAACAATAAAAGTAACTACAAATCCGAAAACAACCGGCAATAAAGAAGCAACGATGGTCCATTTAAGGCTGTTGGTTTCTTTATAGATCGTATAAATGGTCGTGCTGCATGGATTGTGCAACAGACTGAATAGCATCAGGTTAACGGCTGTTAGGAGCGTCCATCCTCCTGCCTGAAGCAATTGGCCGGTTTCCATGGTCTCTAATTCAAACATAACCCCTGCGCCTTCGCCGCCATTCATGCCGGTCACTAATACAGTAAGCATTAAAATAGTGGGTATCACAATCTCATTGGCCGGGATGGCCACGATATATGCCAGCAGAATAATCCCATTCAAACCAATCAGCCATCCAAAACCATCGAGCCAGCCAATCATCCAGGCGGCTAAGCTTTGTCCCTCAATGGAAATATTTGAGATAAGCCAGATCACGGCTCCTGCCGGCGCGGCAAAAACAATGGCCCTCCACAAAACAATGAGGGTTCTGTCAATTAATGAGGTATAGATCGTTTTCCAAAAGCGCGGCGGACGGTAGGGTGGTAATTCCAGACTAAAGGTAGAAACCTCTCCCCGCAAGACTGTTCTGGATAACAACCATGAACTAAAAAACATAAAAAAGATTCCCAGCATGGCGATTGCAATTACAGCAGATACGGAGGCCAGTCCTGATAAATAGGAGGGTACAACGGCACCTATAAAGATCGTAGCGATCATAATCTGGGTTGGCCAGCGACCGTTGCAAAGAGAAAAATTGTTTGTGATGATGGCGATGAGCCTTTCTCTTGGACTGTCAATAATTCTGGTGGCTACCACCCCGGCAGCATTGCAGCCAAATCCCATGCTCATGGTAAGTGCCTGTTTTCCGTGTGCACCCACCTTTTTGAAGAAATAATCCATATTAAAGGCCACACGAGGAAGGTAACCAAAGTCTTCCAGCAAGGTAAATAAAGGAAAGAATATGGCCATAGGAGGCAACATCACAGCCACCACCCAGGCAACTGCCAGATAAACCCCGTCAATCAGAAAACCATCCAGCCAATGAGGCACAGCCATGGCTGCGGCCAAATTTTTTAACATTGGATGCACATTGTCCAACAAGAGGTCGGCCAACAAAGATGAAGGATAATTAGATCCCACAATGGTAATCCAGAGCACAACTGACAGGATCAAAAACATGATGGGGAAACCCCATCTTTTGCTGGTAACAATCTGGTCTATCCTTGTATCAAGCCTAAGCGCTCTTTTTTTGTCTGGGTAAGTAACCGCATCATTGGCTATTTTTGAGGCATCGGCATAGATTCCCTCAATCAGGCCATCGTGAAACTCTTCTCCGATTTCCAATCGGAGATCTCTTGAAAGATCGACAATACGGTCAAAAGAATGTCGGTTGTTTTTAGCTGGCAAGTTCACCTGATTTTAATGCGTTAATAATATGCTGATCTCCTTCCAGCAGGCGGAATGCGATCCACCTTTTGTTCGGTAAATTGGGATATTCCTTTTCTATTTCTGCTTCAAGTTTTTTTACTGATCTCATGATGTTTTCCGGAACATTTTGAATGCGGTGTGGTTTGCAGGATATTTCACCCTGTGCCAGTTGGTAGACTGTTTGTATTAGTTCCGGAATACCTTTGTTATAACGTGCGCTGGCAGGTACTACCGGTATTCCGAGATCCCTGGCCAGGGTTCGCACATCAATTTCTATCTTGTTTCTTTTGGCTTCATCCATTAAATTAAGGCATAATACCGCATGATCCGTGATCTCCAGAACCTGCAGAACCAGGTTCAGATTCCTTTCCAGACGATTTGCATCAGCAACTATAATGGTAACGCTCGGTTTACCAAACAAAATGAAATTTCTGGCCACTTCCTCATCCTGCGAAGTGGAAAGTAAGGAATAGGTGCCTGGTAAGTCTACCAGTTTAAACTTTTTATCTGCGTAAGCAAAGGCGCCTTCGGCCCGGGTCACAGTTTTGCCCGGCCAGTTCCCTGTATGTTGACGCAAACCGGTCAAAGCGTTAAAAACAGTACTTTTTCCGGTATTCGGATTCCCTGCAAGGGCTACTACAAAGTCGTACGATGTGGTATCCTCACCTAATTTTTTTAAGCCCTTCGGATCATGCTGGGGACATGTCTCACATGCTGTGCTATTCTTTCGTTCCATCTACGGTTTTTTTTATCAAAATTTTTGAGGCCTGGTCATCGCGAAGCGCAATAGAAGTGCCTTTGATCAGATAGGCCCTTGGATTCTGCATGGGGCCGGGCAGGTCAACACTTATTTCTGCTCCTCTCACAAAACCCAGATCTAACAAGCGCCTTCTGCCTTCGCCCCTGCTTTCCTTAGATATCCCTGTAATGACAGCCTTTTCGTTCTCTTGTAAAGCAGTTAAACGAAAGATCCTCTCATCAACAAACTCGTTTTCTTCCGAGAGATCAATGGTAATATTTGAAGCGACTACCGAAGGCAGGCTATGGATTTCACCAAGGGATGAGAATACCACCCCATTCCTGCTGTTTTCCAAAACTTTGATCCGGGAACCCAGGTGAATGTTTTCAGACAATATTTGCCGGTAAATAACATCCGGTTCATCTTCAATATGTGTGATCATTCCAAAGGATTCTGCCGGCAGTACAGAAAGGTTTACTCCTTTGATTTCCGCTATTTTACCCGATCTTGTCGGAATCGGATCACCATGAGGATCAAATAAAGGGTCTCCGAGATCGAGAGCCAGTTTGGCAGCCTGCTGATCGCTCAAAATATGCTCCATAGCCTCAGCTTTTCCATGCCATTCTTTTTTTGAAAACCCTGTTTTTTCGGCCAGGTATTTTTCATACAGCCGGTGCAACCGCACAATGCGGAGGGAATATTCCCTGCCAGCTTCCGTAAGTTTTAAAGTTTCTCCTTCCTGATCAATAAACTGTTCCCTGCTCAATTTTTCCACTGCATCAAAGATTGTTTTGTCAGACCGTTTTAGTATTCCTGAAAGACCCGAAATGGTCATATTTTTACCTGAGTTACTGGCATGGTAGATCTGTTTCAGGATATCCTCCTGAACCGTTTTTCGCTGAAGGTGTTGGTTTTTGATGACCACCCAATACCAACCTTTTTCCTTCCTGAAGAACAGAAAAAACAATCCTCCAATAGTGAAAAATATAAATAGTGCCAGCAAAGGATGGTAGTTTATCATGGGTTCTTTATAAATAAATTTTCTGCAATAATTTTAGAAATCTGGATCTGCTCCTCATGAATCCTGATTTTTAACGAATCATCAAAAGGTTCCCTGTCAACTATTTCTATCCGGTCACCCAGTGAAAGGTTTATTTTATTTAAATACTTCAAAAAAGGGGCTGATGAGTCCCTTACATATTTCAAAACCCCACAATCACCAACCTCCAGCCTCCAACAAATTGTTTAGTTCACTTAAACTCAATATTCCGTTCTTGTCAGGAATAGGATCCCCGTGAGGATCAAACTTCGGATATCCCAGAAATGCGTCCAGATTATCTACCAGCGACTCGGAATTGATATGTTCCAACTGCTCTGCAATGACATGCACTTCCTCCCATTTGTAATTTAGTTTTTCAACCAGAAAAAACTCCCACAACCGGTGTTTGCGCAATACTTTCAATGCATGTTTCATACCCTGATCGGTTAAAAAAACGCCTTGGTATTTTTGATAATCCACCAAATTCTTTGCTGACAATTTTTTTAGCATATCCGTAACAGAAGATGCCTTTGTACATATTTTTTCCGAGATCAAATTTGTGCTGATAGGACTTCCCTGGTCGCATTGAAGTGCGTAAATGGCTTTTAAATAATTTTCTTCGGAAGGGGAAAACATAAATTTTTTTATACAAATATAAATATATTTTTAGTTGCGTCTAAAAATAATTGTAAAAAAAACGATAATACCAAAATGTATTATCTCGTTTTTAATGGCATACCGCAAAAATCTTTTCTTTAAATTCTTCGAATTCGCAATTCTGGAAATCAATTTTACTGGCAGCATCCACAATATTATCGACTTTTTTTACACAAAATGACAAACCCGTTACCACTTTTTTGAGCACACGAACCTCCTGATAAGATTTCCTGTTGTGATCCGAGATCATTTTCATCATGTCATAAAATCGCTCCACACGATCCTCAAATTCGTAATATCCAATCGTCGGAAAATCGTCGGGGGACTTAAGTATCTTTTTGAATTCCTCCTCATCAATGTCATACCTCTTAGCAATTTTTCTGAGAAAAAGCATTTCTTCAGGAGTTATTGCCCCATCCGATTTTGCAACCCGGTAAAGATTTGCCAGATCTGCAAGATTTCTTATTCTCTCTTCATTATGATATAAATCGGCAATGGTCATAATATGGGTTTTAGCTAACTAATAAAGTTACATAAAAAATATTACACTACCAACCCCATACTAAATATTATGTATGTATTAACATTCAATTATATTTGCAGAAAAACACGTTGATTCAACAGAAATTTTTGCAGCTTTATGACAGGTCGGAAAAGATCACTGCGATAAACAGGCTTTTATCTAATGATCTGGAATCTGTTTCCATGACCAACCTCAACGGGTCCTCACTGTCTTTTGTTTTAGCTTCTCTGTTCAGAAAATCTGATAAACCATTTTTGATCATTTGCAACGACAAAGAAGAAGCTGCTTACTATCTCAATGACCTGGAACAATTGCTGGGTACAGAGAATATACTTTTCTACCCGGGCTCTTACCGAAGGCCTTATCAGATCGAAGAAACGGATAATGCCAATATTCTGCTGCGTGCCGAGGTACTGAACCGGATCAATTCCCAGAAAAAACCTTCTGTTATTCTTACATATCCTGAAGCCTTATTTGAAAAAACCATCACCAAAAGTGAACTGACACGAAATTCACTGAACCTGCATACCGGCGAAAAAATTACCCTCGACTTCATCAACGAGCTCCTTTTTGAATACAACTTCAACAGGGTTGATTTTGTTGGCGAGCCGGGAGATTTTGCTGTAAGGGGAGGGATTATTGATGTTTTCTCTTTTTCCAATGATGAGCCTTTCAGGATCGAGTTCTTTGGAGATGAGATAGAAAGCCTGCGAACCTTTGATGTAGAAACACAGCTTTCCCTGGAAAGACTGAAAAAGATCAACATCATGCCCAATGTTGAAAATAAAATGCTGAATGAAAAACGGGAAAGCTTTATTTCATATATATCTAAAAAAACAGTGATTTTTGTTGAGAGTTTTACTACCCTGCAAAATGACCTGGACAAACTTTACCAAAAGGCTGAGGAGACATTTCAAAAGGACAAGGGACTTTTAAAACTTACTTCTCCGGACTCACTTTTTTGTGATGGCAAGACCATTCGCTCACAATTAAAGAACTTTACAGTTGTCGCCTTTAATAATAATGAAAAAGAAACCATCACATCCAATCACTTTGTTTTTAATACCAGGCCACAGCCTGTTTTTAACAAGCAATTTGAGTTGCTTATCGAAAATTTAAACGAGAATACGGATAATTCTATAACAAATCATCTCTTTTGTGATAATGAAAAGCAGGCAGAACGTTTTCATGATATCTTTGAGGATATTGATCATGGACTATCATACCAAACCCATGTTTTCCCACTTTATCAGGGATTTATCGATCTCGATAACCATATTGCTTGTTATACCGACCACCAGATTTTTGAGCGCTACCATAAGTTCCGTTTAAAAAGCGGATTTACCAAGAAACAATCCCTGAGCCTCAAGGAACTTACCAATCTTGAAATAGGCGACTACGTAACCCACATAGACCATGGTATCGGAAAGTTCGGCGGACTTCAGAAAATAGATGTAGACGGCAAAAAACAGGAGGCGATCAAACTGATCTACGGAGACCGTGACGTGCTGTACATCAGCATTCACGCCCTGCATAAAATCAGCAAGTTCAATGGTAAAGACGGGGCCGTGCCAAAAGTATACAAACTCGGCTCCAATGCCTGGAAGGTCTTAAAACAAAAAACCAAAACCAGGGTCAAGCAGATCGCCTTTGATTTGATACAACTATACGCCAAACGCAAATTGCAAAAAGGCTTTGCCTTCGGTCCAGACAGCTATTTGCAACACGAACTGGAAGCTAGCTTTATCTATGAAGATACACCCGACCAGTTCAGCTCAACAGAAGATGTGAAAAGGGATATGGAAAATGAACAACCCATGGACCGGCTTGTTTGCGGTGATGTTGGCTTCGGTAAAACAGAAGTAGCCATCAGGGCAGCTTTTAAGGCAATAGATAATGGTAAACAGGCCGCCATTCTAGTGCCAACAACCATTCTGGCATACCAGCATTACAGAACTTTTAGTGAGCGGTTAAAAAATTTTCCCGTAAGGGTGGAATATCTGAACCGTTTCAGGAGCACCAAAGAACGTCATGATACCCTGAAAGGTCTTGAAAATGGCTCAGTAGATTTGGTCATCGGAACCCATCAACTCGTGAATAAGGATATCAAATTCAAGGATCTCGGACTGTTAATTATCGATGAAGAACAGAAATTCGGGGTTGCCGTAAAAGATAAACTGAAAACAATCAAGGAAAATATCGATACCCTGACCCTTACGGCTACACCCATACCAAGAACCCTGCAATTTTCTCTGATGGCAGCCCGGGATTTATCTGTGATCAACACCCCTCCTCCCAACAGGCACCCCATTGAGACTCAGGTGATCCGTTTCAATGAAGACACTATACGCGATGCCATCCTGTATGAAGTGTCCCGTGGCGGACAGGTATTTTTTATCCATAACCGCATTGAAAATATCAAGGAAATTGCCGGAATGTTGCAGCGCTTGCTGCCAGATGTGAAAATAGGAATAGGTCATGGGCAAATGGATGGTAAAAAACTTGAGCAACTCATGCTCGGCTTTATCAATAATGAATTTGATGTTTTGGTTTCAACCACTATTGTGGAAAGCGGACTGGATGTTCCTAACGCGAATACGATTTTTATAAACAATGCCAATAACTTTGGGTTGAGTGATCTGCACCAGATGCGAGGAAGGGTGGGAAGATCAAACAAAAAAGCCTTCTGCTATTTTATCACACCTCCATACCACATGATGACCGACGATGCACGCAAGAGAATTCAGGCGCTGGAATTGCACTCAAGATCTGGGCAGCGGATTCCAGATCGCCATGAAAGATCTTGAGATACGCGGGGCAGGTGATCTGCTTGGCGGTGAACAAAGCGGATTTATCAATGATATCGGTTTTGAGACCTACCAGAAAATTTTGAATGAGGCCATTGAAGAACTGAAAGAAAATGAATTCAAAGACCTTTATAAACAAGAAAAGAAAAAGGACTTTGTGAGCGATGTGCAAATTGATACAGATCTGGAGATACTTATCCCGGATGACTATGTAAATATTATTTCCGAAAGAATGAATCTTTACAGGGAATTAAATGAGCTCAATACAGAAAGCGAACTGCAAAAATTCGGGGCCGGACTCATAGACCGGTTTGGTCCCATGCCTCCGCAGGTTATTGACTTGTTGGATAGCGTGAGAATCAAATGGGAGGCAAAAAAATTAGGAATGGAAAAAATAGTGTTAAAAGATAAACGGTTACTCGGCTATTTTATAGCCGACCAAAAAAGTCCGTTTTTTGAATCCGGAAGGTTTACTGACATACTTAAATTCCTTCAAAATAACCCAAAAATATGTGTGATGAAAGAAAAGGATACCAAGCAAGGCTTGCGCCTTCTGATCACCTTTATCCATATTACGAGCCTTCAAAAGGCATTGGGTATCCTTAGATCTATTTGATAACTTGTTAATAAGTTTAAATGCTTTCGGCAGAATGCAAATTATCAACAATCATTTTTTTGCTAACTTCCCTTAAGTTCTTTGTATGAAATAGCCATGATTCTGAAGCACTAACATTGACAAGTAATAAAATCCTCTGGTGTATTTCATTTAAACGGATTAAAACAATAAATGCTATCTATGAAAAAAGTTACTGCAAAACGCAAAATTTTTGTACTTGACACTTCTGTTTTATTATTCGATCACAATGCCCTAACCAATTTTGAAGAACACGATGTCGCAATCCCGATTACGGTATTGGAAGAGCTCGATAATTTCAAGATTGGAAATGATACAAAAACTTCGAGGCAAGGGAAGTTATTCGTTTTCTGGATAAACTTTCAGAAAACGACGGTTTGAATAAATGGATATCGCTGGGAGAAAAGAAAGGGAAACTCAAAGTGGTATTGGATCATCTTCAACCTGCCGTTGACGCGGAAGAAGTTTATCTTAGCAAAAAGAATGACCACAAAATCATCAATTCTGCTGCAGGATTGATCGCCGAAGAAAAAAATGCACATGTGGTGCTGGTTACCAAAGACATCAACCTGCGAATCAAGGCAAAAGCCATCGGACTACCTTCGGAAGACTATCTCACTGGAAAAGTAAAAAATATCCAAACTGTTTCAAAAAGCTCACCAATTATTGATGGCATTGATGCCAATGTGATCAAAAAAATCTATCAAAAATCGGTTATAAAGGAAAATGGTGTGCTGGGTGCTCAAAAATTAGCCAATGGTTACTATATTTTAAACAACTGTACCAATTCTGTTTTGACCAGATATAACGGTAAAACAGACGAAATTGAAAAAGTAGAGAAAAAATATGTCTATGGCATCAAACCAAAAAATGCAGAACAAACCTTTGGTTTAGACGCCCTTTTGAACGATGATATTAAGCTTGTTGCCCTTCAGGGAGTAGCAGGCACGGGCAAAACCCTGCTGGCACTGGCCTCTGCCCTGGAACAAAAAAATAAATACGACCAGATCATACTTGCACGGCCTATCATACCTTTGAGTAACCGCGATATTGGTTTCTTGCCTGGCGATGCCAATGAAAAGATTTCTCCCTATATGCAACCACTATGGGATAATCTCGCCTTTATTAAAAAGCAGTTCAAATCCAACGAGAAAAAGTTTGTCGCTATCAAAGAGATGGAAGATTCAGGTTCACTTACCATTACTGCGCTGGCATTTATAAGGGGAAGAAGCCTTTCTAATGCCATATTTATCATTGACGAAGCGCAAAATCTCACCCCGCATGAAGTAAAAACCATCATTACGAGAGCCGGTGAAGGCACAAAAGTGATCTTTACCGGTGACATCCACCAGATTGACACCCCTTATATGGACGAGCAAAGTAACGGCCTTACCTATTTAATAGACCGTCTTAAGGGAAATCCGCTTTTTGCACATATTAAACTCGAAAAAGGAGAAAGGTCTGAACTGGCAAATCTTGCCAATGAACTGTTGTAATTTTATTTAACCTGTTTATTAGAAAAACCGCCATGCTTATTGCATGGCGGTTTTTTTCTGTAACAAAATTTCCTCTGTTTCGTCTTGTCTTAAAACGCAGATCATGAACAAAATTTTATTTTTTTTCGCATTGGTTCTATCCACTTCCTGTGCTACACATACTTCTTTCAATGATTTTTACCAGAGCAATGCGAAAGAATCCGATTTTAACCTCGGTTTGAGTACTTCCATTGTAAGTTCATTTTTATCGGATGAGGACTATGCCGATATTAAACCTTTGCTCAAAAAAGCAAAGCATGTGAGGGTACTTGTGTATTCTGATAATGCCGAAGAAATGAACAAAAAATTTGACAAGTTTATCAAGCATTCAACTTTTGATAAGCTGGTAAAATAAATGATGACGGAGACAAGATTAGTATTTTCACCCTTGAAGAGAAAGAAAAAATAAAAGAGGTGGTGGTAGAAATCAACTCAGATGAGGATTTGGTCTTACTCGGTCTAAAAACAAACCTGAGTAATGAGGATATTCAAAAGCTGCTTAAAGACAATGATATCTCTTTCAATTAGAATTTTTCAAGGCAACAATGAATGCTAAAAAATAAAAATTGTCCTATTTTTGAGCAAAAAAAGAAATGTTCAGAATTTTAGCAGGTATTCTTGTTTTATATTCCTTTTCATTATCAGGCCAAACCAGCGTTTCGGGAAAAATAGATCCCCCGGAAAATATTTCCTGGATCCTGCTCTACAAAATGGAAAATGGCCAGGAGGTTTATGTGAATAACGCAGAAGTCAGCAACGGCAATTTTTCCTTTAAGCTTCCAAAAGAACAAAGTTCAGGTGTTTATCGCGCCTATTACGAAATTGACAACAAAATGTTCGTTGAATTCCTGTACAATCAGGAGGCAGTTCATTTTACCTTCGATCCGAAACAACCTTTTGAAAGTATCAGGTTTACCAATTCAGCTGAAAATAGTCTTTATTTGGAATATTACGAAACGATCTTTCAAAAACAGCGCGCTGTAGATACCGTTCAGGTTTTATTTTTTGAATCATCTGATACACAAACAGACAAAAAACTTACAAAAGAATATCAGTCCAGGCTTGCCGGAATTGAAAAAAACCCAAAGTGCTTTCGAAAAAAGATCAGAAAATACCCTGGCCAGTCAATTTATTATGGCGAGTGAGCAATACAATGCAGAAAAACCTTTTAAAATCCCTGCCGATTATATGGATGCAGCAAGAATCCATTATTTTGACTCAATAGATTTTACAGACCCGGCACTTAAAAATTCATCCTTTTTATTGGATAAAATGAATGATTTTGTATTTCATCTCAACCAGGCCGAAAGCCAGGTGACATCTGATGAACTGCAAAAGAAAGCCGTGATGATTGTAAAAAACAAACTTAACGAAGACCGCGTTCTGGAAGAAAAGTTTTACAGGTCTCTGATAAATGAGTACCTTGAAACAGAAAATGTAGCGATGGTAAAATTTGTGCTTGCGACTCTACAAGACACTGCCAAAGGAATACCGCGATAATGCATTTTTTGGTAAAACCAGCTATTACTCTTAAAAACTACAGTTGGCTCGCAGGCGCCGGACTTCAACTGGACAGAAAATGGACAAGAGCGAAGTCTCTACAATTTAAGCGGATCTGATTATTATGTAGTGGTGTTTTTCAGTGCTACCTGTCAGCACTGTCAAAAAGAAATGCCTCTCTTTCATGACTACATAAAAAAATCGAGAATGTGAAAGTTTTGGCGATTGGTCTTGAAGACGAAAATTCGTTTGATTCTTACGCAAAATTGACAAAAGAATTTACTGATTTTATTCTGATCCTGGAAAGTGAGAACTGGGAGAGCAAAAAAGCGAGAGACTACGGGGTCACAGAAATTCCGGGTTTTTTTGTTTTGGATGCCGATAAAAAAATTATCGCAAAACCTGAACATGTCGAGGACCTCATTCAATGTTTGGAGAATAATTTCAAAAGTGAAAAAAGGCATCTTCCAGATGTTCCAAACTGATTTTTTGATTTTCTATGACGATGCTGATTACATCAAAACGAACCTGCACATCGATATCATTGCTTACCACATAATCATCAATAGCGTTGTTAATAAGTTTTTGCTGGGCGGGTTTGATGAACTCATAGGGGTCTCCAAAAAAGGCGGTTGATCTCGTCTTTACCTCAACGGCAATCAATAAATCTTCTTTTCTGGCAATAATATCGATCTCAGCTTTTTTAAACCGGTAATTTCTTTCGACAATCCGGAAGCCCGATTTTAGCAAATGATCAATCGCAAGTTCCTCTCCCCTTTTACCCAGATCATTGTGCTCGGCCATTGTTTATTCCCTATTTGAATGTAACCTTTGATTTTTTATCCTTTACCTCCATATCTACAAAATTACCCATGATCAAGGCACGGTTATCTTCAATATGACCCGCAGGGAAATTAAATATGATAGGAAAATCCGTGCCTTCAGTAACCCGGATTACAATATCCTCAACCGTTTCACCGAACTCTCCTGAACCACCTTCCTCGTTCTTTTTTAACTTAAAATCCCCAACTATAAGTCCTGCGCAATTTTCAAAATATCCGGCCCTTTTCAAACTGATCAGCATCCTGTCAATATGGTATAAAGCTTCATTGACATCTTCAATAAACAAAACCTTCCCGTCCATCTTCAGATCAGTCTCTGAACCCAGCATGCTGTACAAAATAGATAGGTTACCACCAACCAACTGGCCAGTGGCCTTTCCTTCCCGGTTATTTTCAGATGATTCCAGTTTATAGGAAAGCTCCTTTCCAAAAAGTGCCTCACGGAGGGTAATAATTGATTCTTTCTGAACCGGATCCTGAAGTTTTAATGGTAAGTGGCATTTGGGCATGCATAGATTCTACACCCAAACTGTGCAATTTGTTATGCAATACCGTGACATCGCTGTAACCAATGACCCATTTTGGTTTTTCCAGAAATTTGGTAAAATCAAGTTTGTCAACAATGCGAACAAGACCATAACCTCCTCTTGAACACCAGATTGCCTTAATACTTGGGTTATCAAGGGCTTCCTGAAGGTCTTGCAATCTTTCTGCATCAGTACCTGCAAAAGTGTTGCTTTCCGACAACAAATGATCCCCAAAAAACACGATGAGCCCCCAGTGGTTAGCCAGTTCAATCCCTGCATCTACCTTGCTTCTGTCATTTATCTTTCCGGCAGGAGAGACTATCATAATGGTATCTCCTTTCTTTAAATGGGGTGGTCTGATCAAATCCCTGGTTATTGAAGTAGCGTATCCGGAATTGTCCTGTGCATAACTAAGGGCACTTGTCATTACTAAAAATAACGTCAGAAAACTATGCTTAAATTTTGTTAACATGTTAAAGATTTTGACCAAAAGTAATCATTTTTACCAATTACAAGCAAATACATTGTCTGGGGTTTTTCATACTTTTGCTGTCTTAATCCATGCACATGCAGAATCCAGAAAGATATACCATCACCGCAGCCCTGCCTTATACCAATGGCCCAGTACATATAGGACATCTGGCAGGGGTATATGTGCCGGCAGATATTTATGCGCGTTATTTAAGGCTTAACCGGAATGAGGTCGCTTTTATCTGCGGATCGGATGAGCATGGAGTGCCTATCACTTTAAAGGCCAAAAAAGAAGGCGTTACCCCACAACAGGTAGTTGATAAATACCATACGATCATCAAGCAGTCCTTTGCGGATTTTGGTATCAGCTTCGACAATTATTCACGAACCTCTGCAAAAATTCACCATGAAACCGCCTCAGGCATTTTTTAAAAACCTCTACGAAAACGGAAAATTTATTGAGGAAACTTCCCTTCAACTTTACGATGAGGAAGCAAAACAATTTCTAGCAGACAGGTTTGTCGTAGGCACCTGTCCGAAGTGCGGTAATCCTGACAGCTACGGAGACCAGTGTGAAAAATGTGGCACCAGTCATAATGCCACCGACCTGATCAATCCGAAATCGGCCATCACCGGCAATACCCCTAAGCCTGAAAGAAACCAAACACTGGTACCTTCCTTTGGATGTGTATGAAAATTGGCTGAAGGAATGGATCCTCGAAGGCCACAGGAACGACTGGAAAACCAATGTGCTTGGTCAGGTAAAATCCTGGATCGATGATGGACTGAAACCACGTGCCGTAACCCGAGATCTGGATTGGGGTATACCGGTACCGGTAAAAGGAGCGGAAGGAAAAGTCTTGTATGTGTGGTTTGATGCCCCTATAGGCTATATCAGCTCAACCAAAGAGTGGGCTGAAAGAACAGGCAGGAACTGGGAGCCTTACTGGAAGGATAAGGGCACCAAACTGGTGCATTTTATTGGAAAAGACAACATCGTTTTTCATTGCATTATTTTCCCGGCCATGTTAAAAGCCCACGGGGATTTTATTCTTCCGGAAAATGTGCCTGCCAATGAATTTTTGAATTTAGAAGGTGATAAGATTTCTACTTCTAAAAACTGGGCGGTCTGGCTTCATGAGTACCTAAACGATTTTCCCGGTCAGCAGGATGTATTGCGTTACACCCTTACAGCAAATGCCCCTGAAACCAAAGACAACGATTTTACCTGGAAGGATTTTCAGGCGAGAAACAACAATGAACTGGTAGCTATTTTTGGCAACTTTATCAACCGGGTGCTGGTGCTTACCAAAAAATATTATGAGGGAAGTATCCCGCAGGCAAAAGCATTAAAAGTAGTTGATGAAGAGGCCATAAAAGCCCTTCGCGCCTTTCCGCAGACCATTGCGGCTTCCATTGAAAAATACCGCTTCAGAGAGGCTTCACAGGAATTGATGAACCTTGCGCGACTCGGAAATAAATATTTGGCCGATGAAGAACCCTGGAAAGTAATAAAAGTAGATCCTGAAAGGGTTCAAACCGTTATGTATGTCGCACTTCAGATCGCTGCAGGTCTGGCCGTACTTTCTGAACCTTTCCTGCCCTTTACTTCTGCAAAATTAAAAGCAATGCTGAACCTCGGATCTGACTTGGTCTGGGAAGATGTGGCAGAAAGAGACCTGCTTGAATCAGGTCATATCATTGAAAATGCAAGCTTGCTTTTTGAAAAGATTGAGGATGAGAAGATTGCGCTTCAACTTGAAAAGCTTGAACAAACAAAACTGGCCAATGCTTCTGAAAATGAAAAAATTGAACCCCGGAAAGAGACCATACCCTTTGAAGATTTTTCCAGACTCGACTTGCGAATAGGAACTATTCTGCATGCAGAAAAAGTCCCCAAAACGAAAAAACTGATGAAGTTGTTGGTTGATATTGGTTTTGAAACCAGAACTGTTGTGAGCGGAATTGCTGAAAGCTTTGATCCCGAAGCAGTCATCGGACGTAAAATTACCCTGGTTGCCAACCTGGCTCCAAGGGTCATCAAAGGTATTGAAAGCCGCGGCATGATTTTGACTACTGAAGATACTGAAGGCAAACTTGCCTTTATTGAGCCCGGAAAAGATAACGTGAAAAACGGCGAACAAATTAGTTAAGCAATTTCATGGATCTTCATTCTTTTATTAAAAAAACGACCAGCCTTCCCGAAAAGGGGATTGTGAGTACCATTGCCTTGCTTAATGATGATTGCACCATTCCTTTTATTGCCAGATACCGGAAAGATGCAACGGGTAGCCTTGATGAGGTTCAAATAGGCGACATTGTGAAATGGAAAGCTTATTATGAAGAACTGGAAAAAAGAAAAAACACCGTACTCAAAGCCATTCAGGAGCAGGATGCCCTTACAGAAGAACTGTCTAAAAAAATAGTGGAAGCGGAAAACCTGCAAATTCTTGAGGACCTATACCTGCCTTTCAAAAAGAAAAAAAATACCAAAGCAGAGGTCGCCAGGCAGAAACGGATTGGAGCCACTGGCAAAGATCATAATGGCGCAACATGCAGCTGACCTGCAATTCATTGCAGGAAAATATAAAAACCAAAATGTTACCAGTGGTGAGGATGCCCTGGAGGGTGCCAGGCACATTATTTCTGAATGGATCAATGAGCGATTGGATATACGAAATCTGTTACGAGGACATTTGAGCAGGCAGGGCATTTTAGTTTCCAAAGTGATCACCGCCAAAAAGAACGATGAAAAAGCCCAGACCTACAAAGACTATTTCGACTTCTCAGAAGCCGTGAACCGTTGTCCTTCACACCGACTTTTAGCGATGCTAAGGGCTGAAAAAGAAGGATTTATCCGATTAAAGCTGGATCTTGATGATGAGCAGGTCATTGAAAAAATTGAGGAAAAGATCATAAAAAGTAACAATGCCTGCAGTGAACAGATCTCGCTGTGCCATCAACGATTCCTATAAACGTTTGTTATTTCCGGCCATTTCCAACGAAATCCTTCAGGTTGCTAAAGAAAAAGCTGATGATACTGCGATTGAAGTTTTCTCTAAAAATCTCCGTCAGCTGTTGCTGGACGCCCCGCTGGGAGAAAAGAATATCCTGGGCATAGACCCCGGATTTAGAACTGGTTGCAAGGTGGTTTGCCTCAACCGTCAGGGTGATCTGGTGCACAATGAAACGATATTCCCTCACCCTCCTCAAAATGATAAGGTCACCGCATCTAAAAAAATCAATTCGCTGGCAGATGCCTATAAAATTGAAGCGATTGCTATTGGGAATGGTACCGCTTCAAGGGAAACCGAGCAGTTCATAAAAAATATCCGTTTTCACAAAGACCTGGAAGTTTTTGTGGTGAATGAGGCCGGTGCTTCTGTCTATTCCGCATCCAAAATTGCCAGGGAAGAATTTCCCGATTACGATATAACGGTGCGCGGTGCGGTTTCTATTGGCCGCAGGTTGGCAGACCCCTTGGCCGAACTTGTGAAAATAGATTCAAAATCCATTGGTGTTGGGCAATACCAGCATGATGTGGATCAGCAGAAACTAAAAAATGCACTCGACATGGTGGTAGAAACCTGCGTGAACAGCGTGGGTGTAAATATCAATACCGCGAGCATGGCTTTGCTGGGTCATGTCTCGGGAATAGGTCCAAAGCTGGCAGAAAATTTGATTAATTTCAGAAATGAGCATGGCCCGTTTCAATCGAGGGAAGCCATTAAAAAAGTCCCGCGGCTGGGAGAAAAGGCATTTGAGCAAAGTGCAGGATTCCTGCGAGTAAAAAATAGTACCAATCCCCTTGATAATTCTGCTGTACACCCTGAGAGTTATTCTCTGGTGCAGAAAATTGCCAGAGACAATTCCTTAAAAGTAGAGCAACTGATCGGCAATACTGCCCTCCTGAAAACCATTGATGCCTCAAAATATTCCGGTGCAATGCATGGAGCAGAAACTGTAAAGGATGTTTTGAAAGAGCTTGAAAGGCCAGGTCTGGACCCCAGGGAAAAAGCCCGTGTTTTCAGTTTTAATGAAGATATCAAAAAAATAGAGGACCTCAGAATCGGTCAGCTCTTGCCGGGTATTGTGAATAATATCACCAATTTTGGTTGCTTTGTGGATATCGGACTCAAGGAAAGCGGACTGGTGCATATTTCCAATCTGGCAGACCAGTATGTGAGTGATCCGCACCAGATCGTGCATGTAAACCAGCAGGTGGTGGTAAAAGTACTGGAAGTTGACCTGGCCAGGAAAAGGATACAGTTAACGATGAAACTAAATAAAAAAAGAGCGCGAGGCTCTTTTTTATGTTGAAATATTGATAATTTATTTGCTGCCGAGCAACAAGAGCTCATTGCAAACAATTTCTGTTATATATTTTTTCTTGCCATCGGCATCATCATATGAGCGGGTACTCAGTTTGCCTTCGAGGGCAATTTCTTTGCCTTTGTCCAAATACATTTCGGCGATCTCGGCGTTCTTGTTCCAGGCAACCACATTGTGCCATTCTGTATCGGTTACCTTTTCGCCTTTGGCATTCTTGTACACTTCATTGGTAGCCAATGAAAATCTAACATACTTCTTACCGCTTTCGGTGGTTTTGATCTCTGGTTTGTTTCCTAAATGCCCGATCAACTGTACTCTGTTTCTTAAATTGTTCATGATGTTGTTGTTTTGTCTCCTAAGAGGGTTAATACTAAATTTCTATTTGTAAATAAATTACAGGGCAAAGATGGACAGTCTTCAAAAAATTATTCGGCTGATAAATAATTACTTTCGTATGTAATTGAATGTAGTCGTTTGCAAACGTTTTATCTGTCGCAAAATTTTCTTTATAACCTGCGTCCTGAATGGAAAACTGTCATTTTAAAAAAGTAATTTATACCTTTAGGATTTTTAAGAAAAAAGCCTCATGGCATAATAATTTTATGAAAAAATACTTTGTTTTTTACCGGTTTACTCTTTTTCCTGTCCGCTTCAGTTATGGTTGCCCAAAAAGAGGAGTTGAGAAATGAGATCCTAAAAATTATACAGTCGAAGAAGGCCGATGTGGGCATTTCAATAGCCGGCATAGAAAGTCATGATACATTAAGTGTAAACGGGAGAAATCATTACCCCATGCAGAGCGTGTATAAATTTCACCTTGCATTGGTAGTCTTGCATGAGGTAGATCAGGGAAGGCTTTCTCTGGACCAAAAAATAAAAATAGATAAAAGTGAGCTGGTTCCAAATACCTGGAGCCCCATAAGAGAAGAATTTCCTGAGGGAACAACCCTTACTATTGCCGAATTATTAAAATACAGCGTATCTCAAAGCGACAACATCGCTTGCGACATTCTGTTCAGTTTGGTAGGCGGAGCAAAATCAGTAAATGACTATTTTTCAAAAAACCATTTTAAGGACATTTCCATTTTGGCTACTGAAGCTGAAATGCACAAAAACTGGGATGTATTGTTCACAAATTGGACCTCTCCTGAAGAAACCAGCAACTTGTTAAATGCGTTTTACAACAGAAAACTGCTTTCTGTTAAAAGCAATGACTTTCTCTGGAAAATTATGGCCGATACTACGACAGGAAAAAAAAGAATCAAAGGGCAACTTCCTGAGGGAACAATCGTAGCCCATAAAACAGGTACTTCAGGCGCAAATGAAAAAGGGATTTCTTCTGCTACCAATGATATAGGGATTGTTACCCTGCCCAATGGAAACCATTTTTCTATCAGTGTGTTCGTATCCAATTCTTCAGAGAATATGGAAACCAATGAAAAGATAATAGCAGACCTTTCTGAAACTGGCCTGGGATTATTTTATAAATAAATAAGATAAAAAGTACTAGGTTATACCAAGGCTGTCATAACCAATTAAAACTACTTTCCTAATCTATTTTCCTTATTGAGTATAACCTTTAATATTCAGGCATGTAATCCAGGGAATAGCCGTAATTGAACCCAACCACAACATGGTTGAATAAATAAAGCCAAACATTAAGGTATGGCTTACACCGGGAATTGAACTTCTATGCCTGTTTTTCAAGCCTGTTCATTGAATTCATTCCTTGCGATTTTTCTACTTAAAATCTTCCGGTGAAACTTGCATCCCCATCCATTGCCCTAACTGATCCGCAAATTGCTTCTTCATCACCGGATCCATATTTTTTATTCTGGCTTTGCCGTGGTCTTTCCCGGGAAGGACATAGGATTTGGAATTTACTTTGCTTGAGGGGATGATCATATCCGCAGACCAGGTATCACTTCCTCCATAAATATACAGCATGTTATTTCCACTGGACTTCAGCCAGGTGCTCACCTTTTTGTTCAACGCTGGGTCATAAACTACTTTTCCGGCGCTCCTGGGATAAAAAGAGGCCAGCGGGTTGGAAGTAAAATAATTCAGATCCTCTTTAAAGGCTTCAATATCATAGCCGTAATAGCCCATTTGAGATGCTGCCTGGTAATAATGCGGGGCGTATTTCTCCATACTGCCATCTCCAAAAAAATCAATATTGGATACCTTTAAAAGATAATCCAATGATGTGTCCAGGTTTTCATTTCCCGGTATCTCTTCGCATTTTGAACCCCATTGCCAGAAAGAAAACGAAAATTCAAGTACCGCGAGTTCATAGGCTTTACCCAGCTCATCATCTAAATATTTAAATTGGAGTCCGGCGCCTTTGGAATACCATTTTAATTTTTCCAGTGCCGCCTCTTCCTGCTTAAGCAGGTTCCTTTGAAATTCCTCAATTTTGTTTCTACACTCGGCAGAGCCAACAGTATCAAGAAAAGTATAGATTCTCTTGTCTTCAAGACCATCATTGAAAGGCGCCACATAAGGTATGCTCACATCAACATCATCAGGATAAAAATACTTGTAAAAAATAGTGGTTTGGCCCCCTTTACTGATTCCCGTGCTGATCCATTTATTTTTATACAAAGGCTTAAATAGTTGATTGATCTTGTGCAGATCTGCCGTTACCTGCTCAAGAGTCAGATACTTCCATTGAATAGAGTCGGGTACCGATTCACCAAAATAACGGTGTTCAATATTGAGATGGTTGGCTTTAAGTGCTGTTTCCAGCTCATTCTTTCCTTTGTATAACTCGTAGCCCTGGGTTTGCATCAGGGTGGGTTTTTCAAAACCCTGATGAGTCAGAAGTACCCTTTGATAAAATTCACCTTTACTCTTGTCTTTATGATCCAGCGGCTGCTTTACCCGCAACAGGTATTGTATAGGAAACTCGTTGTGTTGGGTCAACTTAGTAAAAGATACATCGGGCAAAGCAAAAAGTACTTCTTCCAGTTTTTTCTCTTCTGAAGACTGGGAAATACCAGTCAAAGTGCTGAATATGAATGCTATAAATAACAATTCTCTTTTCATTGTTTTCATTTTTAAAATATTAATGCTGTCTTTAAATTAACGATCCTGTACTTTTTACGATTGCAACCAATTCTTACAAAGTAAAAATATTTAAATGAAGCGCCGAACAAATTACTTTATAAAATTTTAAAAAAATTTAATTAAAAAACCTCTTATCATTAATTCATCCTTATAGCAGCATTTTTTTGTAATTTTATGAAGTATTATTTTTTGCCAGCCTATACCTGAAAATACGATCCGGTAATAAAAAAGTATATTTAATTTTATTTTACCATAAATGAAAATTAAAGAGTTTGTTTTGTTGTTTCTGATCAGCTTCGTTTTGGCGCTGCTGGTAAATGTAGCCATAACGGTTATGTGGAACTATTTTATCAAACACAATGAACCCCTTATTGATTGGGGGCCAAGTTTTATCATTGCATTAATTCTTGCAATCGTTATTTCAATTTCACAAATAAAAAAACAAAAATAGCCGTCGTATGCCGCAGATTTGTTTTATGCTGTTCTTAATGACTATTTCAATGAACTCACAATACCCTTCAAACTGTTCCTTATGTTAACCTGGAAAAATATTCAGGAAAATGGTATGAAGTTGCTTCCTACCCCCAACGGTTTCAGAAAGGTTGCCATGGCACAACTGCCGAATATACTATGACCAACAAAGGATACGTAATTGTTGAGAACCGTTGTAATAAAGGCAGCCTGACCGGAAAAAAATCCTACATCAAAGGAAAGGCATTTGTGGAAAAAAACTCAGGAAATGCCAAATTAAAAGTACAGTTCTTCTGGCCACTTAGAGGAAAATACTGGATCATTGACCTGGCTGAGGACTATAGTTATGCGGTTGTAAGCCACCCCAACAGAAAATACCTCTGGACACTTTCCCGGTACTTCCACATTTTGAATGAGACCTGTTTATCAACAAATATGCAAAAGGCTCGAACAAGCTTTGATTTATCTAACCTTCAAAAAACAAACCAAATTTGAAAATGATTATCCAACCTGTAGCTGTTTTCTGGTTTCGGAGAGATCTCCGTTTTTATGACAATCATGGCTTTTTTGAAGCATTGAGAAGTTCAGAAACTGTGCTTCCTGTTTTCATTTTCGATCCCAATATCCTTGGTGAGCTTAAAGACAAAAAAGATAAGCGGGTCACCTATATTTTTGAAGCGCTGGAAGCCCTGCATAAAAAATTCATGTCCCTGGGATCAGGACTTTTGGTGGTCCATGATGAGCCTTTAAAGGCCATAAAAAGTATTTGTCTGAAATTTGAGGTAAAGCAGGTTTTTACAAATACCGATTATGAACCTTACGCATTCAACCGTGACAGGGAAATCTGTGAATGGCTTGAAACAAAGAACATCCCCTTCCATACTTTTAAAGACCAGGTGATTTTTGGGAAAAGCGAAGTAATGAAAACTGACGGAACCCCCTATACGGTCTTTACGCCTTATTCAAAAATCTGGAAACAAAAACTTGCCGAAACGGGTATTGAGAACTATCCAAGTGAAAAACTCCTTTCTGGTTCACTAAAACAGAACATAAAATTTCCTTCATTGGCAGAAATAGGTTTTGAAAGAGCAGCTGTCTCACATAATATGACCCTGCCGGATAAAGAGGTCATCCTTCATTATGATGAAACAAGAAATATACCTTCTCTTGCCGGTACAAGCAGAATGAGCGTGCATCTCCGTTTTGGTACGGTGAGCATACGGGAATTGGTAAAAACCGCCCTGAAGCTCAACGAACAATGGCTCAATGAATTGATCTGGCGTGAATTCTTTATGATGATTCTCTACCATTTTCCAAAGGTTGTTACCTGTTCCTTCAAACCGAAATACGAAGGCATTGAATGGATCAACAGCAAAAAGGACTTTGGCCATTGGTGTGAGGGAAAAACAGGATACCCCCTTGTAGATGCAGGGATGCGCGAGATGAATGAAACCGGTTTGATGCACAACCGCGTGCGCATGGTCACAGCCAGCTTTCTGACCAAACATTTACTGATCGACTGGCGTTGGGGGGAAGCTTATTTTGCAGAGAAATTGCTTGACTATGAGCTGTCTTCGAATAATGGCAACTGGCAATGGGCAGCAGGTTGTGGGTGCGATGCAGCCCCTTATTTCAGGGTGTTTAATCCGTATGAACAAACAAGAAAATTTGATCCGGAACTGAAGTACATTAAAAAATGGATAAAGGATTTTTCTCCGGATTACCTTCCTCCCATTGTTGATCATGATTTCGCAAGAAAAAGGGCAATTGCAACCTATAAAAAAGCATTAACAGAAATATAAACCAATATGCAAACTATATTAATAACGGGGGGTAGCGGATTTGTTGGAAGGCAATTAACTGCCTTACTGCAATCGCAGGGGTATACTGTGCAATGGCTGACCAGAAAAATTGATCCGGCAAGCGATATAAAACAATATGCCTGGGATTACAAACAAGGAAAAATTGATTCTGAAGCCATCCTTACTTCGGATGCGGTCATTCATTTAGCCGGTGCAAGTATCAACGCGAAAAGGTGGAATGAGTCTTATAAAAATGAAATTTATGAGAGCAGGGTGAAGTCAACCGAATTTCTTTTTAAAATGGTCTCAGAACTACCCAATAGAATTAAAACATTTACCTGTTCATCTGCCACCGGGTTTTATGGTTATGCCCCGTCTGAAAAGATCTTTGACGAAACCGAACTTCCCTGTACTGATTTTCTATCAAAGACCTGTGCGGATTGGGAAAAGGCAGCCAGCCGAAGTCCAGGGAAATTGGGCCCAGAACCTGCATCATTAGAAGCGGGATCGCTTTTTCTGAAGATAGTGAAGCCTATAAAAAGATCTGTCAGCCCATTCAGCTCGGGTTTGGAGCTCCCGTTGGAAGCGGTGCGCAGATTGTACCTTGGATTCATACAAATGACTTGTGTGCCATTTATGCAAAAACAATCCATGATACGTCTATGGACGGAATTTATAATGCTGTTGCACCTGAGTTCTTAACCAACAAACAGATGACGGTGATCATGGCAAAATATTTTCGTAAACCCCTGTTAATACCCAATATACCTGCATTTATCATCAGATTGGCATTTGGAGAATTTGCGGATTCCCTGTTGTTTGGCAATAGGATTTCTGCCCAAAAAATTTTGGGGACCGGCTTTCAATTTTAAATATAGCTCTTTAGACAATTACCTAAAATAAATTCTCTTCAGCAGGTCGAAAAGACAAATCACGGTGCGGAAATAACAAAACCTTGATTTTGAAAGTTCAATCTTTATCATTTTATTTGTTGAAAATGAGTTTTTTCAAATTCAAAAACATCGATCATGACAAAAACCGTAATTCACAAAGCAGCAACCAGAGGGCAGGCCAACCATGGCTGGTTAATTGCCCGGCATACTTTTAGTTTCGCGGGTTATTACGATCCAAACCGCATGAATTTTGGTGTACTCAGGGTTTTGAATGATGACCAGGTTGCAGAAGGTATGGGTTTTGGCACCCATCCCCACGACAACATGGAGATTATTACCATCCCCCTTGAAGGCGATCTTGAACACAAGGACAGCATGGGCAATAGCTCCATTATAAGGTATGGTGATGTTCAGGTAATGAGCGCAGGAACCGGTATAAAACACAGTGAATACAATCCGAATAAGGATAAACCGCTAAAGCTTTTACAAATCTGGATCTTTCCAAATAAAAAAACGTAAGTCCGCGCTATGACCAGATCACATTGAATATCAATGAAAGGCATAATAAATTACAACAGATCCTTTCGCCTTATCCGGAAGATGAGGGTGTTTGGATATATCAGGATGCCTGGTTTCATATGGGTAAATTTGATAAGGGTTTTCAAACAGAATACCAGATAAAAAATTCCGGGAATGGAGTTTATGCTTTTGTAATAAAAGGGGATCTCACCATCGGAGGTGAGATGCTTAATGAAAGGGACGGGATGGGAATATGGGAAACCAATAAGTTCACATTGCAGGCAGATTCACAGGATGCTGAAGTGCTTTTAATGGAAATACCCATGGTTTCTTAATATTTTTTTTGAAACGCAATAGTTACATTGATTGTTCTGGTTTATTTGCTGTAGAGTGAAGTTTAAAAAAGTCAGAAAAAAATTAACCCTGAAAAACCCAATTAAATAGCGTTAAAAAAATAAAAAGTTAAGGCCGCACTCATTCGCTTGGCTTTATGAAATCGAAGTAAATCGCATTAAAGAGTGGTTCGAAAGTCCCTCTGAAATACCTGCCGAAAAGGCTGACCCGACCATAACAATTAAAGTTGCTGTAACCTGAATTGTTTACTTCCGGAAGGGCAGGGGATTAACAAACACAGTGCCTTTTTCCTTTAGAGATAAACCCAAAAGGATATTTGCACAGAAAGCCGGCAAATGGCTGTGTAATTATGGCCATAATAACCGATTACAATAAATCAGAAAAGCAACAATTAAAATGCTTAGGGATGGAGTCAAAAAACTGTTTGGAATGCGGAGAACCAATTAAAGGTCGTATCGACAAGAAATTCTGTAGTGATTATTGCCGCAATGTTTACAACAACAAAGTAAATAAGGACAGCAAGAACCTTGTAACGAAATAGCCAACAACCACCTCCGGAAAAATTATGCCATCCTTTCAAAACTGAACGTTTCCGGAAAAACGAGTATCCCAAGGTCTAAACTACTGGAACATAATTTGATTTCGGCCTGTTCACCTCCATGTATACTACCAAAAACGGCAATATTTATTATTATGTCTTATGACCAGGGTTACCTTAAACTTGAAAATGATTATATCTTGCTGATCAAAAGAGATTAATGCATCTGCTATTTTTATTTATATTGCAATTGCCATTGTAACAAACCCGGGATTCAATCGTCAAACAGGAAAACCAATATTGAAATATTTAATAGGACTACTTCTGTTTTTAATGATCCTTTCTCCTGTTTTCGCGCAGGAAAATTTTTCTGTGGAGGGATTTATCTATGCAAAAGAAACCCGAGAACCCCTTCCTTTTGCCTCCATCAGCCTAAAAAATTTTACCATAGGTACCACCAGTAACGAAAAAGGGCAATTTGATATTTATATACCTAAATCCATGCGACAGGACACCCTAATTGTCAGTTATATTGGTTTTACCAGCTATGAAATCCCCTTAAAAAATAACCTAAAACCGCTTTCCATTCCGCTTGAAACAGCAAATAATGTTCTCGATGAAATTGTTTTAAGCAACCTTGCCCCTCTGGACTATATTAAAATGGCCATAAAAAATATGGAAGTAAATGCCCCGCAGGCTCCGTTTGAGTCGAAAGCCTATTACCGGGAAAAATTTATTGAGAACGGGAAAATAATCGATAAAAATGAAGCTGTTTTCAAGACGTATTACCCGAGTTACAGGGATAGCTCAAAAAATCAGCATCAGCTTGTACTCTATAAACCCGCGGAAAATAGACAGGAATTTCAATTTATGAAAGAATGGATCAAAAAAAAAACTGCCAAAGAAAAAAAGAAGGCTGATAAAAAAGGAGAAGTTTATGACGAGGAAAAATATGATGGAAACATTGATATAGATTTTGGCGGACCCCAAAGTGTGATTGACCTGGATATCTACCACAGCGATAAAGCAAACGATCAAATCCCAGGCATTTCAATAAATATGAATACAGCTTTGGGGACTGAGACCTCATTAAATGGAGAAACGCTGGTAACCATTATTTTTAAATCAAAAAAAACTATTGATAATATTAAAGATTCGGGCAAAATACTCATAAGTAAAAATAGCTATGCCATTGCACAGGTACAAACAAATGGTAAGTTCTCCTTACCTTTTTTAATGAGACCCGTTTTATTTGCGCTCGGTTTAAAACTAGAAAGTCCTGCATTCCAAACTGCGATCACCTATCAAAAATTTCATGATTATTGGTATCCAAAATTATTCCTGTTGGGATGCCAATGTAAACTTGACAAAACGCCATGCATTTGAGGAGAACGAAGAGGCTGCCATCACAATCGGACAGGTGTTTTCGATCAATTCAATTCAGCCAAAAGGGAATTCAATTTCTGCAGAAAAAAGATTTGACCCTGATAAAAAACTAAAAGATCAGGTTTATAATGATCTGCAAATAAACTGGAATCAGATCAATACGGTAAAAGATTAAAAAAATTTATACTTTTAGTTGGTCTTAACTAATTGCTCATGCCTGTTAAACCAAATTATACCCCTGCTTTTTCCTTTCTCATTATGGCAGCAGCCATATTCTGGAGCTTCTATAGTTTAATGCCCGGCAAAATTAGGGCCTCAAAGCCCCATTGAATGAGTTTTCTTATGAAAGAGCCTTGGTTCATCTGAAGGAGATCAGTCAAAAACCACATTATATTGGAAGTGAAAATCACGCCGAAGTAAGAAAATATATTGTTACTGAGCTTCAAAAACTTGGCCTGGGAGGTTGGGGTTCAGGATCAGATTGCCATCAACAAAAAATCAAGGGCAGGTGTAAGTACAAAAAATATCCTGGCAAAAATTAAGGGGTACAGTGCCAGGACAAGGGCTTTTATTGTTGACGCATTATGACTCTGCACCCCATTCCGCTTCTTTGGGGGCAAGTGATGCCGGTAGCGGTGTGGTGACAATTCTTAGGGAATACGGGCATTCCTGGCAGCAGACTCCAAACCCAAAAATGATATTGTCATCCTTATTTCAGATGCTGAAGAAATAGGATTGCTAGGGGCGGAAGCTTTTGTGAATCACCATCCCTGGGCAAAAGAGATAAAACTAGTCCTGAATTTTGAAGCAAGAGGAAGCGGTGGGCCGAGTTTTATGTTGCTTGAGACCAATCAGGGAAATAAGAACCTGATCAGGGAATTTAATGCTTCAAAACCTACTTACCCAGTTGCAAATTCCTTGCTTTACAGCATTTATAAAATGTTGCCAAATGATACAGACCTTACTGCTTTAGGGAAAATTCAAACATAAATGGTTTTAATTTTGCCTTTATAGATGATCATTTTGACTACCATAGCCAGCAGGATTCTTTTGAAAGACTCGACAGAAATTCCCTGCAACACCAGGGTGCATACCTGATGCATTTATTGCCCTATTTTGCAAATGCCGACCTCAATGGCCTGAATTCAGAAACAGATCTTGTTTATTTTAGCTTTCCCGGTTTCGGATTGATCAATTATCCTTTTAGCTGGGTCTTTCCCATGGTCATTCTGGGTTACCTTACACTATTCTTTTTGATATTTATCGGGTTCAGAAAAAATAAAATTCAATTAAAACCGATGCTTCTGGGTTTCATTCCATTTCTGTCATCCATGGTCCTTGCCAGCGCCATTGCATATTTCGGTTGGAAATTTATTTTATTCATACATCCGGAATATGCAGAGATCCTTCACGGATTTACCTATAACGGAAATTACTATATTGCTGCCGTAGTTGCCATAAGTCTGGCTATTTGTTTTGCCGTTTACCGCCCCTACTTTTTAAAATATGAGCCGGCTGAACTTTTGGTAGCTCCAATAATTATCTGGCTTTTGCTAAATTCATTGATCGCTTTTTACCTTCCCGGTGCCGGATTTTTCATTTTTGCCGTTTTTATAGCACTGTTTATCTTTGCAGTTCTATTGTTTTCAAAAGATTCCTTTCGCAATAAATCTGTTTTCTTTTCCTTCCTATCGGTGCCTGTACTCATCGTGTTTGCTCCAATGATAAAAACCTTTCCTGTAGGTCTTGGCTTAAAAATGCTTGCGCTAAGCGCAATTTTTGTTGTACTGCTTTTTGGTTTGTTCGTGCCGGTTTTTAAGTTATTTAAAAACCAGAAATCGCTGTCCAGGCTTTTCTTTTTCCTTGGCTCTTTGGCCCTTTTATCAGCTTATTTCAGTTCCGGTTACGATACAGACAGAAAACGTCCAAATAGTCTCGTTTACATCCTCGATCAAGATAAAAACAAAGCATTCTGGGCAAGTTACGATCTGAAAGTTGATGATTATACAAAACAATATTTAGGCGATAGTCCGGAAGAAGCAAATCTGTTTTCTAACTTTACCTCGAGCAAATACGGCAGTTCTTTGTCATTATATAAACAAACGGAAAACAGTAGCACTTCCTGCTCCTGAAATAAAAATTATTAAGGATACCATTATTAGAACCGAAAGAAAATTCTTATTCGTATCATCCCTTTAAGAAGGGTAAACAGAATTGAACTTTTGAGCAAGAACCCCATGCATTTTACTTCCTTTGAAATGAATGGAGAAACGCTTCACAAAAGCAGCAATGAACCCTTTATTTTTACAACAGATACAAATCCCAGTATTCTGACTTATTATTTCTCTGAATCCGGAGAATTTCTCGAAGTTGGCTTCACAATTCCGGCAGCCGATTCTCCTGACCTGATCCTTTTTGAAGCCAGTATGGATCTTCAAAACAATCCATCATTGAGTACTTTGAAGAAATCGAAGTTACCAAGGAGTGAAATGATGATGCCTAAACCATTTGTATTAAATGATGCGGTAATAGTTAAAAAAGATATTCTCATAATGAATAATCTGTCCATTCCATAAGATTTAGCCCCATACATTGGCAGAGCCCGCCTGATTAATTTGTTATATTTGCTCAGGTAATTATTTTTTAGATGGAAAAACAAAAAGTCCTAAATAAATTAAGAGAAAGGTTAACCTTTAAATACCGCTTTGTAGTGCTCAACGAAGAAACATTTGAGGAGCGGTTTTCATTCAGGCTAAATCGATTAAATGTTTTTGTGGCCGGAGGTTTTTTTTCTATCTTTTTAATACTCCTGACAACTACGATTATTGCTTTTACTCCATTAAAAGAGTATATCCCGGGTTATTCTTCAACAAAACTGAAAAAAGATGCAGCAAGTCTAAACTATCAGGTTGATTCTTTAAGCCAGTTACTAAATGTCAACAATTTGTACCTACAGAACATTCAACAGGTAATTAAGGGAGAAATGAAACCAATGGCCTTAAATAAAGATTCTATAACAGCACTTTTAAGTATTGAAGATGTTGATATCACTCCTTCGTCTAATGAAACGGCTTTCCGTGAAGAAGTCGAAAGCGAAGAAAGGTTTAATGTATTCGAAAAAGCGACGAAAAAAACCGATTTGGTCTTTACTTCTCCTGTAAAAGGAAAAGTTACTGAGAAATATAATGCCAGAGAAAAGCATTATGCCATAGATATTGCCTTGGGAAAAGATACTCCCGTAAAATCCATCGCCGATGGCACAGTTATTTTTAAAGGGTTCACACCGGATAACGGTTATGTGATTATTATTGAGCACATCAACGGAATAATTTCGGTTTATAAACACAATGAATCCATTTTTAAGGAACAGGGTAATCTGGTAAAATCCGGTGAAGTGATTTCCATGGCTGGCAGCACAGGTAATTTATCTACCGGCACACACCTGCATTTTGAATTATGGGAAGGAGGCCAACCTGTAAATCCGGAGAACTATATTTCGTTTGAGTAATATTTAATCTTTTTTACATGGCGATCAAATCTTTCTTAGCAAAAATATACGCGAGATTTACGGCGAAAAGAGTCTATTCCTGGGCAAGTAAGCCATACCGCGCTCAAGAACTTATTTTTAAAGACCTCGTTAATTCTGCACGAAAGACTTCTTTTGGAAAAGACCATTCTTTTGAGCAAATAAGTTCATATAAAGATTTTGCCAGACAGGTACCCATAAGGGATTACGAAGAAATTAAACCTTATATTGAGCGGGTTAAAGCCGGAGAAGCCGATGTACTTTGGCCTGGAAAACCCCTTTATTTTGCCAAAACTTCAGGGACGACATCAGGTGCCAAATATATCCCCATAACACCTGTTTCCATGCCCTACCATATAAATGCAACAAAAGAAGCACTTTTATTACATATATTCCATACCAGAAACTCATCTTTCGTAAACGGAAAAATGATCTTTTTACAGGGGAGCCCTGTTTTGAAAGAGGTCAATGGGATTAAAACAGGCAGACTTTCAGGAATAGCAGCGCATTATGTTCCGGATTATTTACAAAAGAACCGCCTACCTAGCTGGGAAACCAACTGCATTGACGATTGGGAGACCAAAGTTGATGCTATTGTCAAAGAAACCGCTGACCAGGATATGCGATTGATAGGTGGGATACCATCCTGGGTACAGATGTATTTTGAGAAATTAATTGAAGCCAGGGGTAAAAAAGTAGGAGAAATCTTTCCGAATTTTAAACTTTTTGTCTTCGGGGAGTAATTATGAGCCCTACCGTAAAAAATGGAAAATTTGATCGGAAGACCGGTTGATACCATTGAGCTCTTTCCTGCCTCGGAAGGTTTTTTTGCCTATCAGGATATGCCCAATCCTGCGAACAATCCCAATCAGGGCATGCTCCTGCTTCTGAATCATGGTATTTTTTATGAATTTATTCCAACCGATGCATTTTTTTCTCCCAATCCACCCCGCTTAACTATTGGAGAGGTGGTATTGGGCGTTAACTATGCGATGATCGTATCAACCAATGCCGGACTATGGGCCTATAACATCGGAGATACAATAGCCTTTACCTCAATTAAGCCCTTCAGGATTATAGTTACCGGAAGAATCAAGCATTTTATTTCAGCTTTCGGTGAACATGTCATAGCCAAAGAAGTTGAACAAGCCTTGCAAGTTGCGGTGAAAACCAGCAATATTAAAATAAATGAGTTTACGGTGGCTCCACAGGTAAATCCAGGCTTGGGAATATTGCCTTACCATGAATGGTTTATTGAGTTTGAAAATGAACCTGAAAATTTTAAACAATTTACAACCATGATTGATGAAGCCATGCAGAATCAGAATGCTTATTATTCAGACTTGAGGAAAGGAAATATATTGCAGGAACTCATCGTTCGAAAAGTGATAAAGAACGGTTTTCAGGAGTATATGAAATCCATTGGTAAATTGGGCGGACAAAATAAGGTGGCCCGACTGTCTAACGACAGAAAAATTGTTGATCAGCTAAAAATCCATGACTGAAATATGAAAGTAATCTCTCTGAATATCGGTGCCAGACAAACAGTAAAGTGGAAAAACAAAAGCTATGAAACTGGCATTTTTAAATATCCTGTACCCGGGCCTGCAGTTTTGGGTGAGTCTGAGGTTTTACATGACCAGATCGTTGACAGACGCTATCATGGAGGTATTGAAAAAGCGGTTTACGCCTATGGCGAAAATCATTACGACTATTGGAAAGCGCTTTATCCTGAGCTCGAATTTACCTATGGCATGTTTGGTGAAAACCTAACCATTGATTATTTACAAGAAGAAGAAATTTTTGTAGGAAGCATTTACAGCGTTGGAAATGCCCTTATTCAGGTTACAAAACCACGGGAACCCTGTGTAAAACTCGGAATCCGGTTTCAGGATTCAGGAGTGATCAAACAATTTTGGAATACAACCAAATCCGGAGTCTATTTTAAAGTACTAAAAACAGGAACAGTAGAAAAAAACGCAGCATTTTTACTTGTAGAACAAGCTAAAAATGCTGCGTCTATTGCAGAAGTATTCAATACCAAAAAGGTATAATTTTTATTTTTTTGCCAATAAATCCCTGATCTGGGTTAGCAACTCCTCCTGGCTTGGTCCGGCAGCAGCAGCTTCCTCTACTTTTTGGCGTCGCAGACTGTTCACCCCTTTTATGATCATAAACATCACGAATGCCATAATAATAAAGTCAAGAGTAGCAGTAAAAAATGCGCCATACTCTAAAACTATATCCGGAACTGCAACACCTTCAGCATCAACGCCACCTTTTTTGAGCACCCATTTCAAGTCTTTAAAATCTGTCTTGAATAATAATCCAATCAGTGGCGAAACGATTCCATCTGTAAAAGTTTTCACCAATGTATTAAAAGCGGCCCCCATTACAAAACCGACAGCAATGTCGAGCAGGTTGCCTTTCATTGCGAATTCTTTAAATTCTCTTAGCATTTTAACCATAATAAAAAGTTTAGTTATTTGACTGCAATATAATTAATTATTCTATTACTATTCTCCTCACCCGCTGAGATATTGACGTCAGGATCTCATAGGGTATTGTGTCTGCCGATTTTGCGAGCGCCAAGACATGATCCTGGCAATTAAAAATAATTACTTCATCACCTTCCTGACAATCGATCTCTGTGACATCAACCATGGTGATACACATGCAGACCTTACCAACGACTGGTGCTTTTTTACCATGGATAATTACTTCAGCCCTCCCATTGCTCCATATTCCTTTTAACTCCATCTGCATAGCCAATAGGTAAAATTGCAATTTTTGATTCCTTTACAACATGGTGTGTCCGGTTATATCCTACGGTTTCTCCTTCAGGAACTACCTGAATCTGGGAAATTTTCGTTTTTAAAGTCAGTACATTCTTAAGTTTGGCCGTTTCTGAAGGAATGTTTCCAAAACCATAGAGTCCGATACCCAATCGAACCATGTCAAAAGACGCCTCGGGATATTTTAATATTCCGGCTGTATTAGCGATATGCAATAGAGGCTTATAAGGTAATTCCCTGGAAATTTTTTCGCTCATTTTTTTGAACAGATCAAGTTGCTGAAGGGTAAAATCTCTTTCTCGTTCATCTTCACTTGCTGCAAGATGAGAAAAAAATGGACTTGATTTCTACAATGTCTTTACTAGTCCTTAAAAGCCCTGTGAGATCCTCAAGGTCACTCTCTCTGAAACCCAGTCGGTTCATTCCTGAATTTAATTTTACATGAAGGGGATAACTTTTCTTCTTCTCCTGTCTTATTTCCTCACAAAAAGCAACAAAAAAACTTTGGCAATAAATCGCAGGCTCAAGATCATGAGAAATAAGTGCTTTGATGCAAGCAGTTTGCGGGTGCAAAACCAAGATAGGCAGACAGATGCCTGCACTTCTGAAGATCGATTCCCTCCTGGGTATAAGAAACAGCCAGGTAATCCACTTTTAATTCTTCCAGCAATCTGGCAATCACCACGGCATCACTGCCGTACGAAAATGCCTTGACAACTACCATCAGGCCGGTTTTTGGTTTTAATTTTGACCTGAGATAATGGATATTTGATTTAACCGCTTTGGAGTCAATTTCTAAAACAGTAGGCATTTCAATCATGAGCCTATTTTTGTTGATTTCCTTTTTCCTTTTTCCTTTTTAATTCTTCCTGCATAACTCTGTAATAGGCTCCCCTGCTCAAAGGCTCGTATTCCTGAACCTGCCCCAACAGTACCAATTTTTCATCAGCTACCTTTCTATGGCCTGTAATGTGCGAGATTACCCGTCTTAGTACAAATTGCATGCACCTTAGTCACATACTCTGCTGTAGCCATCAAAGCGGGCATGGGTCCAAATGGCTTGCCTTTAAAATCCATATCCAATCCTGCCACAATAACACGAACACCTCGATTTGCCAATTCATTGCAAACATTTACGATCTCATCATCAAAAAATTGTGCCTCATCAATGCCAACTACCTCAATATCAGACGCAAAAAGTAAGATATTTGATGAGGAGGGAACCGGAGTGCACCGAATTTCATTTTCGTCATGGCTTACCACCATATCATTGGCATAACGGCTATCAACCGTTGGTTTGAAGATCTCGACTTTTTGTTTGGCAAATTGCGCTCTTTTCAGCCTTCTGATCAATTCTTCTGTTTTTCCGGAAAACATCGAACCGCAAATTACCTCAATCCAGCCGAATTGTTCATTTTGGTTTACCGTATTTTCAAGAAACATAATGAAATTTTAAGGGTGAATTTTATCGTTTTTACGTTCCAAAAGCTAAAAAACAAATAGATTCAGCTTCATTTTACAAAGGTAATGAAAATTGTAGGTTGGTTTATTGACAGAATGGCTTAAATTTGTCTAGCAAATGCCGTTTTTCAATTTCTTTAAAGCATGCGAGAGAAAGTATTAGAACAAATCAAGATTACTGGCAGAAGAGCTTCTTGAGACCAAGTATCTGAATGACCCAATTCAATTAAAACTAAGGCTGCGGGAAATGTATGAAAAGGCAGTTCTTCTGGGAATATTTGCAAAAGGAAGTTCCTGAACAAGTAATTACGAAAACGGAAGAAGTTCTTGAAATTATCAATATTTCAATTGAAACAACAAAAGAAGAAATTTTGATTTCAGATTTGGAACGGGTGGAAATTTCAGAAAAGACCTACGAAGAAGATGATGATGATGTGCCGATTTTTATTCCCAAATTTGACGCAGTTATAGAAGATTTTACTCTGAAAAAGGAATTTGAAGACGCCTTTTCCCTTGACGATGCTGAAAATATTATTAGAAGCAAAGCCTGTCCAGCAAAAACAGGTATCACTTCATGATAAATTATCCAGCAATACCATTCAGGTTGGTTTAAATGACAGGATAGCATTTGTGAACAACCTGTTTAATTTCAGCCAGTCAGATTTCAATAAGGTTTTATTCTATTTAAATGATTGTAAAACAAAAGAAGATGCCTTACAGTATATAAATTACAATCTCAAACCCAAATACAATTGGAAGGGCAAAGAGGATCTCGTTGATAGATTGCTGGCATTAATAGATAGAAAATTTATATAACTCAAGTATGAACGCACACCAATACAACCAGCTTTTTGATAATGTAATCGAGAAATACCATCGGATCGACAAAGTAGACCAGGCTTTTGAAAACCCTTTTCCGAAAGAAGATGTCTTGGAGCATCTGCTTTACAGAAAATGCTGGATTGATACCGTTCAGTGGCATTATGAAGATATCATCAGAATACCTGATATAAACCCTGTTGAGGCCTTACTGCTCAAAAGAAAAATTGATTCTTCAAACCAGGATAGAACAGATATGGTTGAGTACATTGACAGTTATTTTTTACAATTGTACAAAGGAGTTGTTGTACATCCAAATGCTACTGTCAATACAGAAAGCCCGGCCTGGGCGATTGACAGGTTATCTATTCTTGCATTAAAGATTTATCATATGGCCGAAGAAGCAGGCAGACCTGACGCCAGTGAAAGCCATAAACTGGCATGTAAGACAAAGCTTGATATTCTGAATCAACAGCGGGAAGATCTTTCCGGAGCAATTGATGACCTTTCTCAAGGACATTTCGTTGGGAAGGAAATATATGAAAGTATACAAGCAAATGAAAATGTACAACGATGAAGCCTTAAATCCGATGCTGTACAAAAAAACAGATTAGTTTTTTTTGGATCTTTATTTTTCTTATCCTTCTTTTCCTCTTTCTTTTTTTGTCTGATTTCCTTTTTTTCCTGGCGGGTTTCAAGTTTTTCCTTCATATGCATTCCCTCTGGAGATAAGGTGTATGCAATCCCAGTCAGCAATGTTTTAACCATATAGGTTGCGACGCTTGTGTAAGGAAGATGTTCATATTTCATCGGTACCGTTCTGACTCCTTTTTTATCAGGATTTGATTTGTGAACAACACTATTTATCAGAAAACTTAAGATCTTTGCCTCTTCATCGACATTATCCTTTTTATAAACGGTTGCCTCGAGGTCATGGTAGAGCATAGTCATCGTGCCATGGGACTGATATTCATTTGCCGTGGCCTCAAATGTTAATTTATCCAATTGCCCGGCAAAGACTTTTAAGCCCGCCAAAGGAAATAGTATCTCATCAAAATATTTAAAAGGTGTAGCGCCTAAGGTTCCTGCAAAAGAAAAATTATTATTCTTATCATCCAGATTAAACTTAAAATGAACGTTTAACGGAGCCCTTCCCATAAAACTTGTGCTCAGTCTTGCCTGCATCGGGTTTTTCCTGTTCTCGGCCAGGGAGCTTATGTTGAAGATATCTGCATTTATTTTTGCAAGAAATACTTTCATCAACAGATTTGAATCCGGATTTCTTTGTTCATACAAGAGATAGGAATTACTTACATGTACTTTCTTGACGTCAATGACTGAATTGGTTTTCTTCAGGCTTATGTGGGGCAGAACTTTGTATAATCCTGTGTCGTACGGCTTTCTTTTATCTTTATACATTTCCACACGCAAACCATCAACCGCAACACTATCAATAAATATCCCCTGATGTCCAATGGCCCTTCGGAGGTTAAAATCAAACAAGGCAAGTTTTTTTATGCTCAAATCGGTAATCGCCTCATTATATCTGAATTTTGCGGCCATGGCGACCTTGCTAATAGTTGGTTTCATTTGAAAACTATCGATCTCCAAACTTTTTTTTAAGAAATTGATTTTAAGCGCAGCCAGGCTGATTATCATGTCTTTCTCCGGCATTTTCATCTTTATGTTTTCTAAGATGAAATTTTCTGTACAAGGATCTTAACTCAAAATATTTATCATCCTTCTTTTTTACAATAAATCCATCTAGTTCGAAAATCAAGTGAATCCAGCTTAAAAAGCGTATCTGATTTAATGGCATCTTCTACCTGATACCGCAAATTCCGCACAGTGATCTGTCTGATTTCAATTCCGTTCAAATTTTTTAGCACGATTGAATCCGGATGAAATAGTTTTTCATCCTCTTTTCCGGGCTTTTTACTTTGTCATTTTTAAATACACGAATCGCCAGATCATCAAAACTAATTTTGTTGATCAATACTTTTTTGTTGCGTATCAATTCTATGAATTTGATATTTTTTACTGAAATATCTCCTGAAGGATATCTCAAAAATCGCTTTTTTACCTTCAGTTCTTATTTTAAGATCCGAAATGGCCTTATCCGTTGGTACAATCTTTAAATCTTTAACTGATAAGGTCCTTGTAAGGAGGTCGAAGTCTATTCTCACCTAGCGAATTCTTGTATTCACTTGAATTATTGTTTAAGATGGCATCCTTGAGTTTATTCTCAACGAGCCCGGGTATGAAGAAAGCTGCCAAAAGTAATAATAGTATACAGCAGAGCAATAAACACGAGGATAAGTTTCTTAAACATATCAGAAGTTATATAGCCAACAAAAGTACTTAATTAATTTAATCCTTTTAATAGATCCCTTAAATCCTCAAAACTTTTCTTAGAAGAACCAATAAATATCCTGTCATCAACTAAAACTACCGGTCTTTTTAAAAAAGTGTACTCATCTAAAATCAATTGTTTTAAATCTTTCTCTGATAGTGATTCATTTTTCAAGCCGCATTCCTTATATTTTTTTGCCATTTTACTGAACAATGCCTCATAAGACCCCGCTTTAGTGTGCATTTCTTCTAATTGTCTCACTGTAATTGGATGGGATTTTATATCCTGCAACACAAAGCCTTCCAGCGGCAGACTGCGAAGGATTTCTTTGCAGCTACCAGAGTTTTTAAGTACATATATTTTCCTCATGGCGCCTTTGGTTTTATGGAAATTAACTATTTTTATGGAAATGATCATTTATGAATGATAAAATATTTGAAACCATTCTCTTCAACAGGGAAACTATGGTCTCCCTGCTGGAAAATTACACGGAGGAGCAAGTCAATTTCATTCCCAAAAACTTTAAGAACTCCCTGATATGGAATATTGGCCACGTGTTGGTAACTGAACAACTGTTGATTTATAAACTTTCCGGGCTTCCATTAAAAATAAACGAAAATCTGGTGCCTCTTTTTGCAAAAGGGACAAAACCAGATACTATGGTAGATATAAAGCAAATACAAATGGTAAAAGAACTGCTGGTAAGTACTGTTTTAACTACCCGGAAAGATTATCATGATCACTTATTTCAAAAATACCAACCGTATACAACAAGTACCGGTATTGTTTTAAACAACGTGGAAGATGCTTTGCTGTTCAATTGTTTTCATGAAGGAATCCATCTGGGAATCATTCTTTCTCTTAAAAAACTTGCAATCGTATGAGGTTTAACACCAAAGCTGTTCACGGCGATCATGAACCTGATAAAAGCACAGGGGCCCTTATGGTCCCGGTGTATCAAACCTCAACCTTCCTTCTCCCATCACTTTTAACACATGGTGAATATGGCTATTCCCGTACTGCAAACCCAACCAGAAGCGCATTGGAAAAAGCGATAGCCTCCTTGGAATTCGGCAGGTTTGGGCTGGCCTTTGGTTCCGGTCTTGCTGCGATTGATTCTGTGATCAAATTGTTATCACCTGGAGATGAGGTAATTGCGGGCAGAGAACTTTATGGCGGAACCTACCGCCTATTTAAAAATATCTGGGAAAGATATCAGATTAAATTTCATTTTGCCAACCTCAATGATCCATCTGAGATCAGCTCAATAGTCAGCCCTAAGGTCAAGATGATTTGGGCAGAATCGCCAACCAACCCCCGCTTAAATATTGTTGATCTAAAAGCCATTGGGCTCATCGCAAAAAAACACCGGTTGATCTTCGTTGTTGACAACATCTTTGCCTCGCCATATTTGCAAAATCCCCTAGTCCTTGGAGCGGATATTGTAGTTCATTCCGCAACCAAATATTTGGGAGGTCATTCAGATGTTGTCTTAGGCTGTGTTGTTGTAAATGATGAAGACCTGGCAAAAAAACTATATTTTATTCAAAATGCCTGTGGTGCCATTTGCGGACCCATGGATAGTTTTCTAGTATTAAGAGGATTAAAAACCTTACATGTCAGAATGCAGCGGCATTGCGAAAATGCGTCGAAAATAGCTGCATTTTTAAGAGGGCACAAAAAGATTGACAGCGTTGTACTGGCCGGGATTTGAGGACCATCCTAACCATAAAATAGCGAAAACACAAATGAAGGATTTTGGCGGTATGGTTACTTTTACTTTGACAGTTAACAACTTACAAGACACGAACGAAGTCATTCAAAAACTCAGGATCTTTACCCTTGCAGAATCTTTGGGAGGTGTTGAATCACTATGCGGACATCCTGCTTCCATGACACATGCCTCTCTTTCTGAAGAAGAAAGAATCAGCATAGGCATAGTCCCATCGATGATTCGTTTAAGTGTTGGAATTGAAGATGCTGAAGACCTGATTGCCGATCTCGGCAAAGCGCTTGGATAAAAAACCCTAATTAATTATAAGGTTTAAATTTGTAAACAATCCCTAAATTGACATAAATCATTGTGTCATTATATTTGTTACCGGGATCATGATCTGCAGCAAGGCCATCAATTTTATCGGCAAAAGAAATGCTGCCAACGGGCATCAAGTACCATGTCTACATAATTCAAGGAATAGCGTACCCCACCTCCCACAGAAACTCCAAAAGCAGTCCCTGCATCATTGTACACCGCTTCTCTTGTCCATTTCCAGTCTTCTTTATCCGGAGAATCCGGATTGCCTAAAAGGTAGCGATAAGGCTCAATATCTGCTTCTCCTGTACCAATCTCCACAAGCCCGCCTCCGTTATTTGGATTCAAAGTTGAGGTAACCTTTGGGTCATAGGCAGAAAAATGAACGCCTGCACTGATATAAGGATTAAATCCTCCTTTTTGTTGAAAAAAGGCAGTGTAGTCTTCAAGTGTGAAAAAATAAAATTCCAAAACTGCGTTCCAACATTATACAAATTAATATTGCCACGCATCGCGTCTCAATTTTTCATAAAATTCACCTTGTTCCTCGAAGCCCTACCCAAGGCTCATGCCTGATATTTGTTTTGTTAGTATACATAAACTCAGCCCCTGAGTTTAAAGTGCTCAGAGAAAAAGCTAGTACCTGTTCTCCAATTGTATTCATTTCCAAAAAAATTCAGATAATAAACAAGCCCAAAACCCATAGTAGCCGCATTAGCACTTGGGAAGTCATTACTTTCGCCAAAATCTGACTGAAAGGAAGTTACTCCAAACATCACTCCGGCTTCGTGGCTAAAATCTGATTGCGCGAACGTGTTAACACCAAAAAAGAAAAAAATTATAAATAAGAGATTTGGTATAAGTTTCCTCATAATGTTGATTCAGTTTTTGCAAAGATATGCAAATATAAAAAACAATTATTGAATAGCTATTTTTTTTTGTGAATAGTTTAATTCGGAATGTGTCAAAAATTAAACAGAATTAAGGCCTGGATCCCAAAAAAATTTCGGGAAATCAACTATTTTATCTTCTATGATTTCAATTCCCTCATTCTCGAGCAGCTGAGCCATAAGATTGCTTCCCTGGAAATGGTGCTTACCGCTTAAAATGCCAGCCCGATTCACAACCCTGTGCGCAGGAATATCTGAAAATTGATGGGAGTTATTCAAGGCCCAGCCAACCATTCGTGCAGATCGCGGCGTACCCAGATAATTGGCAATCGCACCATAGGTAGTGACCCTGCCAAATGGGATCTTTCTTGTAATGCCATATACTTTTTCAAAGAAAGAAATATCCTTATCCATCTTTACAACAAATATTTTGTTCTAAACTGAACATAGGTAATTGCCTTGTTCCTACTTAAATACTGCTTCTCGTAAAAAGTCTGTACAGCCGTGACCTCTTTGGGAGCGCTTGAGCTATTGTAAATATTATGATGTGCATACAGAATTTCATGGTTGCCTTCATGCAAAATGCCGAGCAGGTAGCCATGTAAAAATTCACTGTCCGTTTTCAAATGAACCAATCCGTTTTCTGATAAAATGTTTTGATACATTTTAAGAAAATTTGGATTGACAAGTCTGTGCTTGGTTCGTTTAAACTTGATTTGAGGATCTGGAAAAGTAATCCAGATCTCAGCGACCTCCCCTAAGGCAAAAACATTTTCGATTAATTCTATTTGGGTACGCAAAAAAAATACATTATCAAGTCTTTCTGATATTGCTGTTTTCGCTCCCCTCCAAAATCTGGCCCCTTTAATATCTATTCCGATAAAATTCCTTTCAGGGTGAATTTTCGCAAGTGCAACGGTATATTCTCCTTTACCACAGCCCAGTTCTAATACGATTGGATTGTTATTCTTAAAAAGGCTGTGCCAGTTTCCCTTCAGGCTAAAAGAATTGAAAATTTCTTCACGGGTAGGCTGAATAACATTATCGAAGGTTTTATTTTCCTCAAAACGCTTCAATTTATTCTTGCTGCCCAATCGCTGTTAATTATGGTTAAACCTATTCTGTAGTTGTTCTTTTAAATTTTTGTAATTGGCCAAGCCAGAAAATAAATAAAAGACCTATGGTTGTAATCAAAATAAAATTAAAGGTATTTGATATCCACCAACCATCCAAGGAGCTAAAAAATTTATAAGGCACAAACAATACGTCGGTGAAAAAATCACCTAACCATCTGAAGATATTTACTGGTACCATAATTTTCTGATTTTAAACTGTAAAGCGTTGTGCTTTTATTATAAAGTTTTTTACTTTCGCTTAGATTACCAGTATCAAATGGCTTAGACCCGGCTTACTTAGCAATTAGTTTCGCAAAAATATGAAATAACATGATTATTGCCAATTTTTTTAATCAATCAAAACCAATTAATTTTTTAATTCTTACCATTGCGGCTTTAATAATTTTCATTGAAGCAATTTTTTTAGATGTTTATGCGGATGGCAATGTACCTGTTGTTTCCAGATTGATCTTAAACCTTTTTTTGTTTTTGCTGATTGTTTTTTTGCACAACTTCCTTACAAGAAAGAATGGTCTGACAAAAAATAATACCTATGCTTTATATCTATTTGTATTGCTTTTCGCCATATTTCCGAAAGTATTGTTCAATACAATATTCTGCTAAGCAATTTCTTTTGTTTTTCTCATACAGAAGAATCTATAGTTTGCGAACCAATCTGAATACAAAAAACAAGATTTATGACGCCGGATTCTGGATTGGTATAGCTACTATCTTTTATAATTACAGTGCGCTCTTTCTAATCCTTGAGTTCGCTGCTGTAATCCTCTTCAGAAAATCCAGATGGAATCATTTTTTTATTGTGTTCACAGGCTTTTTTACATTTCTTTTCTATACTTTACCTTCCTCTATGCAACTGATGGAACCGACTTGTTTTTTAGGTTATGGGATTTTGAAAAAAGTTTTGATTACGGTAACTACAACAAATTTAAACTTTTATTTCCAATTTCAATTTTGTTGGTTTTCACCGGCTGGGCAATATATCCAACCTTTCGAAAGTCATTAAAGTCTAAAAAGAAATACAAAGCACTATACAATTTGTTATTACTTCATTTATTCCTTGCTATCGTTATCGGAATGATGGCACCATTAAAGAACGGATCTGAATATCTCTTTTTTTTCTTCCCTTTCTCAATCATCTTTACAAGCTATTTGCAAACAATCGAAGATCGCTGGTTCAAAGAATTGGTTATGGTACTTTTTTTGGTTCTGTCAGTGAGTGTGTTTTTTTTCTATTAGAGCTTTGGTCCAAAAGAAAGATCCCCTGCATCCCCCAGCCCTGGAACGATATAGCCGTGATGGTTAAGTTCAGGATCCAGAGCAGCAATCCATAATTGTGTGTCTTCTGGAAAATTTTTACTCACATAATCGATTCCTTCCGGAGTTGCAATAACAGAAATGATATGGATCCTGTGCGGAGTACCATGCGTTTTTAAAACATCCAGCACACTTACCAGTGATTTTCCTGTTGCCAGCATAGGATCAGCCAAAATCAGTATTTTTCCATTAAGCTCAGGAGCTGCCAGATATTCTACTTTAATTGTAAAATCCTCGGCGGAAGTATGCAATCTATATGCGGAAATAAAAGCGTTCTCAATCCAGTCAAAATAATTCAAAATTCCCTGATGTAAGGGTATACCCGCCCTTAAGACAGAGCATAAAACCAACTTGTCGCTGATGAGATCCATCTGTTTCTGCCCCAATGGTGTTTCAATGATTTTGCTGCCATAGTGTAACTCCTTACTCATTTCATAGGCCAGTATTTCACCAATCCTTTCGAGATTTCTTCTAAACCGCAGACCGTAATTCTGAAGGTGAATATCCCTTAACTCCATAACGAAATGGTGCAAAAGAGAATTAGTTAAGCTTAAATTGTGTGTTTCCAAAATTCTAAATTTTCCTGTTAAAGATACTGTATCCCAAAAATATATTAAAAAAACAAAGAAAAGACATTTTCAAATTGTATTATATTTTTGTAATTTCACAGTTTATAACTAATCAATCAATAACAATCAATTATGGGACTTTTTTCATTTTTAAAAAATTCTGGAGATAAGGCGGTAGATGCCACTGCAGATAATAACGCAAAAGCAAAAACACTGTATGATTCAGTACAATCGTATGGTTTTGATGTAAAGGATTTAGATATCGTTGTAGATGGCGATGTGGCTACTGTTTATGGCGTTGCTGCTGACCAAGCTACCCGCGAAAAGGTATTGCTGTCTGCAGGAAATACAAAAGGTATAGCGACAGTGAATGATCAAATGACTACTGCTGTGCCTGCACCGGAAGCTAAAATGCATACGGTAGCAAGCGGAGAATCACTGAGTTTGATCTCTAAAAAATATTATGGTGATGCCATGAAATACAATATCATTTTTGAGGCAAACCAACCGCTTTTAAAGGATGTTAATAAAATTTATCCTGGTCAGGTCTTAAGGATCCCAGAACTGTAATACCCTATTCATACTTTTGTAAATTTTCATTACCGGAGTATTTTTTCTGTCAAATCAACAACATCCGCTGCGGGTATTGTTCTCATCGCTTCTTCATAGCCCTCGCAAACTTTGTTGCCATATATGGAACAAGGTATATTTGGGTATTTTTTCAGATCAGGTAATAAAGCATATTCCATCGGCTGATTAAAGGGGTAAAACCCTGCATAGGGATGTGTGGCGCCCCATAAAGTTATTGTTTTAACACCATACATGGCTGCCAGATGCGCATTTGCTGAATCCATGCTGACCATACAATCAAGATTTGATATAAGGGCCAGTTCTTCAGAAAATGTAAATTTTCCGGCACAGGAAATTGTGTTGGGATATTTTTTCTCCAGCGACTCCAAAATTTCTATTTCCCTTTTACCTCCGCCAAATAAATAAATGTGGTTCTCATTATTCCGACTCAATTCGCCAATAACCTTTTCAGTTAAATCAAACGGATAAACTTTGCCTTCGTATTGCGCAAAGGGTGCATAGCCAATTTTTCTCCCGGCTTTAATGTCCGGTAGTTTTGCATTCAAAAGGCCGGACTTCGGAGATATTGAACCTTCATCAAGAAGCACTGAAAAACCAAGCTTCCGAAAGACATCTGCATAGCGCTCATGGGTAGATTTTATTTGTTTGAAAATCTTGTTGTCAGTTCTGGTCAAAGCTCTTTTTTCATTCCTGCCTTTATCAACCACAACGATTTTCTGACAATTAAAAAAAAGAAATTTCCGGAGTATTTTTGAACGCAATACATCATGCAAATCAGCAATAACATCAATTTTTAACTTCCGGATCTGAGCTGATAAACGATATAAACCAAAAATACCTTTAAATTCTCTATCCACATCCGCAGGAAAAAAGTCTACATTGGGTATTTGTGCAAACAAAGGTTTTAAAAATGGCCTTGAAACCACTGTTACCTTTGTTCCGGTATTTTGGCTGACGAGCGCTCTGATAACCGGAACAGTCATGGCCACATCCCCCATCGCAGAAAATCGTATCACAAGAATGTGCTTTGGTTTTTTCATAATTGAATCCTCCGATTTTGCAAAGATAGGCAGTATTTTAATCCCGATTTCTCATATCGACATGAGAACATAACAATAAATCAGGAAGGCGTATATCCCAATTTAAAGATAATTATTGCTCTTTTATATTTTCAATAATAGACTTACTGATTTTTTATGCATCTATAATCTTTTTTTGATGGGCAATAGACTCCTGGTGTATTGATTTGAATACATTTTCTATAAACTCTTTGTTCAAGCCGTGTGAGATTCCTCCGTCAACCACCTTTTGCAATATTTCATTCCATCTTGTGTTTTGAAGAATAGCAACATTCCCTTGTTTTTTGACCAGGCCAATGTTCTCGACAACCTGCATTCTGCTGGATAAGTGTTTCAAGCAACTGGGCATCCAAAGCATCTATTTCCTTTCGCAATGCCTGCAATTTGGCCAGTGACTCTTCCTGTTCAAAGGTTTCCCTTCTAACGCGTAAATTTTCGGTAATTTCAACCAAGTCTCTGCGGGGTGATCTGTTGTTTCGCATCGCTCCAGGCCTGATCCGGATAGCAATGAGTCTCAATCATTAAACCATCAAATTTAAGATCAAGGGCTGTTTGGGCAACATCGAAAATCCCTTCCCTTTCACCACATATATGTGAGGGATCATTGATTATTGGGATAGTTGGATACTTGATCTTTAAATCAATAGGTATCTGCCAGTTGGGAATATTTCTGTATTTTGTTTTTCTAAATGTTGAGAATCCCCTGTGGATAGCACCTATGTTCTTAATACCGGAAGTGTACAACCTTTCAATCGCTCCAATCCATAATTCAAGATCAGGGTTAATCGGGTTTTTAACAAGTACAACCTTGTCAGTGCCCTTTAAAGCATCTGCTATTTCCTGAACAGTGAAAGGGTTCACCGTAGTTCTTGCTCCAATCCAGATAATATCAATATCAAACTCAAGGGCCAATTTGGCATGCTGGGCATTTCCCACTTCAACTGCCGTTAACAATCCTGTTTCCTTTTTTACTTTTTGTAACCAGGGCAGCGCTTTTGTTCCCTGTCCTTCAAATGAACCCGGACGTGTTCTTGGTTTCCAGACACCTGCTCTGAAAACAGTCGCATCTGTTTTTTTAAGTTCATGGGCAATTTCCAGAACCTGTTCCTCTGATTCGGCACTGCATGGCCCGGCGATCAACAAAGGGTGGCTTAGCTGCATATTATCTAGCCACGTCATAAAATTTACATTTTCCATAATTTAATTACTTTTAATTCCGGCTAAAACACCTTTTATTTTATTTGTATTATGCATTATTTCAAAAACTTCCTTTTCAGATTCTCTTGAAAGAATTTCCTTGAATTCATTGAGATTTTTGATATATTCCTCAAGAGATCTGATCACATTTTCTTTGTTCTGAATCAAAATGGGTGTCCATGTATCGGATTGCTTTTTGCTAATCTGACCGTTGACGCAAAACCGCTACCTGCCATATCAAAAATGCTTTTTTGATCTTTTTCAATCTCTAATACCGTTTTGCCCAACATAAACGAACTGATATGTGAAAGGTGGGAAACATAGGCAATATGCATGTCGTGCTGCTCCGGGGAATCCATAAAAACATTTCGCATCTTCAGCCCTTCAAAGATTTTCACTGCCTTCTGCAAAGTTTCTTTGTCTGTTAAATGCTGCTCACAGATAATGTTCACTTTGCCTTCAAAAAGATTATAAATTGCTGCTTCAGGCCCTGAAAACTCCGTTCCGGCAATCGGATGAAGCGCCACAAAATTCTTCCTTTTAGGATGGTTTTTTATAGCTTCACATACGGCGTACTTGGTAGATCCCACATCAAATACAAGTGTTTTGTCTTCAATCAGGTCCAGTACCTCGAAAGCAATTTTTGGAATGGCATTAACAGGCGCTGCCAAAATAACTGTATCAACCTCTTTTACGATTTCTATCGTTGCCTTTTCAAATATGATTCCCAGATCAAGTGCTTTCTGCAGGTGATCAGGATTTGAATCTATTCCGTAAATGGTCGCCCAGGATATTCTTTTTTAGCTCAAGTGCCAGAGAACCTCCTATTAATCCTAAGCCAATCACAGCTATCTTTTTCATTTCAACCTGTTTAAAACGATTTCTATTTTCTCCTCGGGAACACATAATGAAAACCTTATAAAACCCTCTCCTGCACTTCCAAAAACTGTGCCCGGAGTGATAAATACATCATGTTTATACAACAGATCATCAGTGATCTCCGTTGCATTTCTTCCCTTGGGAACTTTTGCCCAAACAAACATACCAACACCATCTCTTTTATACGTACATTTCAAAATGTCGCAAATCTTCCAAACCAGATCCCTCCTTTTTTTATATGTAGCATTCATACCTGAGATCCATTCATAGGGCAGTTTTAAAGCTGCTGTTGCTCCCTTTTGAATGCCGTAAAACATACCTGAGTCCATATTGCTTTTTACCTGAAGTATGCTCTTCAGAATGTCACGATTTCCTACCACCATTCCAACCCTCCAGCCTGCAATATTGAATGTTTTGCTCAGAGAATTCAATTCAATCGCTGTTTCTGTTGCCCCCGGATATTTTAAAATACTGAAATATTCTTCATTTAAAATGAAACTGTAGGGATTATCATTTACTAATAAAATATGATGCCTTTTCGCGAAATCGATCAGGGATTTGAATAAATGGTCAGATCCGTTTGTGCCGGTTGGCATATGCGGATAATTTATCCACATGATCTTGACCTTTGACAAATCTGATTTTTCTATTTTCTCAAGATCCGGCTGCCAGTTGTTTTCTTCTTTGAGCTCATAATATACAGAAACGGCTTCTACCAAATTCGCCACTGAGGCATAAGTTGGGTAACCTGGATTCGGTATCAACACCCCATCACCGGGATTTAAAAATGCCATTGAAATATGCAAGATACCTTCCTTACTCCCCATTAATGGCAGTATCTCATTTTCCGGATTAAGTATGACACCGTAATATTTTTTATAAAAATCTGCCATACCGGATCGCAGCTCAGGCAATCCCTGATAACTTTGATAACCATGAACCTGCTCTTGCCAGGAAGCCGTGGTTAATGCTTCCAACACTTCCTTTGGGGGATTCAAATCCGGGCTGCCAATACCAAGGTTAATGATGGGCCTTCCTTTTGCCATCAAATCCCTTACTTCTCTTAGTTTCACAGAGAAATAATACTCTTCAACATGTTTTAATCTGTTTGCGACCTCAATCATTACCGTTTTTGTTTTGCTGGTATTCACCAAGAATTTTTAAATGGACCACTTTTTTCTGAATCAGGTGTAGCGCATTTTCATATAACTTAAAATCGTCTATCAGGAGATCAATAAAGAAAGCATACGTCCATTGTTTGTCAATAATAGGCATAGACTGGATCTTTGTAAGGCTGATTTCATGCTTGGCAAGAATATCAAGTACCTCGGCCAAGCTTCCCGTTTTTTGTGCTTGGTTATAAATTTTAAAGAAGCCTTATTTTTGGCTCCTCCCATTTTACTTTCATGAAAAGGGGTTTCCAAGGCTTTTTTCAAAATAAAAAAACGGGTAGAATTATTCTTTATGGTCTGGATATCGTCTTCAATAATCTCCAATCCATACATGCTTGCTGCCTGTTTGCTGGCGATAGCGGCAACGTTAAAAATTTGTTTCTCCTGAATTCGTTTAGCCACCTCTGCAGTATCCTTTTCTTCAATAAGTTTTATATTCGGGTAGTCCCTAAAGAATTTATTACATTGAAGAATTGCCATAGGATGTGACCAAACTTCCCTGATATCCTGAATGGATTGTCCTTTTAATGCCAGAAGGTGGTGGTGTATGTTGAGATACAATTCGCCCTCTATGGAAAGATCATACTCATCGATTAAGGCGTAGTTTGGCAGAATGGCCCCTGCAATGGAATTCTCAATTGCCATAACTGCACTATCTACAGTATTATTCTTTAAAAGAACCGGTATTTCTGAAAAGGTCATACATTCCATAATTTCAATTTGTTCACCAAAATATTTTTTGGCTACCAAATCGTGAAAAGACCCTTTTATACCCTGAATTGCTACTTTCATACTTACATAAATCCAAAAAAAAAATCCCGAACCATCTCGAGACTTTTTATATTATTCTAATTTATATTTATCACAATAAAGTCCCGCTCTTATTTTTTATAATAAAAGTAAAAATAAAAACGAGTAAAATAATTGTTCAAAACGATCATCCTGTGTGTAAATGATGATGGCAAAGCTAAAAATAAATTTTACAAAACCAAATTTTTAAATGGAATATTAACATTATAAATGAATTTAATTAAATGTTCTCCACTTTTTTTTTATAAAATATTCATACTTTTTGCTCATTTATTATCTTTACTATTATAATTTGATCTTATGAAAAAATATCTGGTCTTTTTTGTATTATTTTCTGAGCTGGCCTTTTGCCAAAATATACGTTTTGATGTGATGTATAAATGGGATTTGCCTCTTGGAAGAAACAGCGATCCCACAATTGAATTAAAAGAACCACTACGGGTGGAGTTAAAGGACAACCAGCTTAAAATGTATTACCCCATGAGTAATAAATTTTACTTTGAAACCCTGGATATAACTATAGATAAAGTTACTGAAATAAAAGATGGAAAAAAAGTTTACTACCTACTGGCTCATGAGCGTGAGGGGTTTGTTCAGTACATTCGTATTGCAAAGGATTATGATCCAAATTACGGAGATTTATATGGTATTGAGATACCCAAAATGGAGAAAGGGGTAGTTATTGGTTACGAAACATTTTATTAGGAAAACCTCTCAAATGATTCAATTTCCAGACGATCATCACCACATTTTCAGCGATGCTATTTCAATTCGCGGCCTCATTATTTCACCTGCCAGGCAAAATTGAATTCTCAAAACGATTACCAAAAAGCAAAAATAGGTTTGGGGTTTATGACAAAAAAAGAATAAGACCATTGATAGTGATAAAGTACCTCCCATTAACGTTCATTTACCGTAAGGGTGTAGGCAGATTTCTCAGTTTCTGTGCAAAGACCAAGTGCTTCTTCATCCAACGTCACCTCTACTGACAATTGAAAATTAACCGTGCCGGCCACTTCCGGAACGCCTGTGATGATAAATTTGTTCCCCTCCGAATAAAACTGGAGTCCTTTTTGAAGTTGCCCATCTAAATAAAAACTGTACTGGTAGTAATCGTCATTTGGATCATTTTTCACATTAACAGAAATTGTTTCGTAATAATTTCTGCCAATGGCTCCAATTCTAAGTTCTTTATTTTCCAGTTTGACATCTTTAATACTGCATTCAAGGGCAGAATTGATGATCTCTTCACAAGCTGCGCACGAAAATAAAACTATAAACCCTAATATGTATTTTGAAATCATGGTAATGACAATTGCTCACTGCAAAATAAAGGTAATAAAAATTAAGTGCAATCATTGGTAAGCTGTCATATTAGCATAAAATTGCCATTCGCACCCAACTATTTTTTCAATTCCCTCTCTATCTGTTCAATAAGTACAGGGCATTTAAACAACTTGAAAAACCTTTTGCAATTTTCCAATTCTAATTCAAATCTTTCGTAAATTTGCATCGAATATTCTTAGGGGTGCTGGTTGTAAAAAACCTGCTGAGATAATACCCATTGAACCTGAACAGGTAATGCTGTTAAGGGAAATGATTTGCAAAACAATTTTTTACCCTTTCGAATTTCAAAAACAATTTTATTTCACGAAGGGTAAAAAATGAAAATATTCTATTTGTTACTGATCCTGGCACTTCCACTTTTTGGTTGGTCACAAAATCCATTGATTTTGTCGGATACAATAAACCTGGAGGAAATTGTCCTTAAATCGGTCAGGGTAAAAGAAGATGGAACTTTTACCCAATCAACCCTAACAAAGAAAGAGATTGTAAAGAAATCTGGGACAGGACATTCCCATACTCCTCAACTATTTGCCTTCTGTTGTTTCAACCAGCGATGCCGGTGCAGGTATTGGTTATACGGGCATTAGGGTGAGAGGCAGTGATGCGACCCGTGTAAATGTTACCATAAACGGCATCCCCTATAATGACGCAGAATCACAGGGTACGTTTTGGGTCAATCTGCCAGATTTTGCTTCCTCGGTTGAAAATATGCAGTTGCAAAGGGGGGTAGGCACCTCTACAAACGGATCCGGGGCCTTTGGTGCCAGCTTGAATATTTTGACGGAATCCATCGCTGAAAAGGCGGGGACTGAGATCAGCAGTAGTTTTGGTTCATACAACACTTTTAAGAACAATATAAAATTCACAACCGGCTTATTTAAAGATCATTTTGAACTTGCCGGAAGATTCTCTCTGATTAAATCCGATGGCTATATAGACAGGGCAACTTCGGATTTAAAATCATATTTTCTGCAGGGCGCATACCAAAATGAAAATACGCTCATCAAGGCTCTGGCCTTTGGAGGACATGAAATTACCTATCAGGCCTGGTATGGCATTGATGCGGAAACTTTAAAAACAGACCGTACTTTTAATTTTGCCGGAATCTATACTGATGAAAACGGGGATACTGCCTTTTATGAGAATGAAGTTGATGATTACCTGCAAAATCATTTTCAGATTCACTGGAGCCAAAAGATCAGTCCTTTTTGGAGTACAAACGCAGGACTCAATTATACCCGCGGGAAAGGATTTTTTGAACAATTTAAAGAAGACGAAGACCTTGAAGACTATGGCTTAAATCCTGTTACTGAAAATGGATCGGATCCTTCAGTAACCGATCTTGTCAGAAGAAGGTGGCTGGACAATGATTTTTACGTAATGAATGCCCTGGCCAATTATTCCAAATCCAATCTGGATCTCGTTTTCGGTAGTTCTTACAGCCTGTATGATGGCGATCACTTCGGAGAAGTAATCTGGGCCCAAACAACGGGAAAAGAATGAAATCCCTTTCCAATACTACAAATGGAAATGGTAACAAAAAAAGATCTCAGCTTTTTTGCCAAGGCAACCTATACTATTGATAAAAAATGGACAATATTTGGTGACCTTCAGGAACGGTTTGTCAAATACAGTACCTCTGGCCTGACTTCTGACGGGGTGCCGCTGCTTATTGATGAATCCTATGCATTTTTTAATCCAAAATTCGGCACTACCTTTAAGATCAACCAGATTCAAAATGTTTATTTTTCTTATGCACGGGCCAACAGGGAGCCAAACAGAAATGACTTCGAAAACGGAATTACCAAACCGGAAGCCTTAAATGATTTTGAGCTGGGATGGAGATTTTCCGATCAAACAACCAGGTTAAATGCCAATCTGTTCTATATGGGTTACAAAGACCAGCTTGTTTTAACCGGTGAACTGGATGATGTTGGAAACCCGGTGAGAGCGACAAGTGGGGATAGTTATCGGTTCGGAATTGAACTTGATGCAAGTATTAAATTCCTAAAGAAATGGACTATAATGCCAAACCTCGCGTTAAGCACAAATAAAAATACCGATTTCGTAACTTCTGTCGATGGTGAACTGATCTCCCTTGGAGAAACAAATATCGCCTTTTCGCCTGAAGTCGTAGCTTCAAATATGCTTTTATTTCAGCCGATGGACAACTTTTCTGTAGGATTATTGTCAAAATTTGTAGGGCAACAGTATATGGGAAATACCGACAGCGAGACTTCAAAATTAGACAGTTATTTTGTCCACGATTTTAATGCCTCCTATCAGCTTGCAAAGTCATGGATTTTTCAATCCGTTGCCTTTAATCTGTTAGTAAATAACCTTTTTAATACTGAGTATGTTTCAAACGGTTATTTTTACACCTATGATGACACCTGGTCAGTTCCGGGTGAAATAACCACAATTGAAACTCCGGGTTATTATCCTCAGGCCGAGATCAACTTTCTTTTTGGTGTTACGCTAAAATTTAAGTGAAAAAATAAGCTCTGAATGATCATTTACACGTCAATTCCCTTCATCATTTTATTCCAGTAAAGATAGGGTAATAAATATTTTTTGAGGATCCACAAACGCCAGTGCTCCTTAGAGGAATCATCTATAAACAACTGTGATTTTAATTTGGGATCTGGTTTGAACTCTTTGCTGTAATCAAACTCAGCCAGAACCATTTTGCCATAACCGGTTACCAGCGGGCAGGAAGAATACCCATCATATTGCTTACTTGTAATTTGCTTGTTCTTAAGCATCTCCAGAACATTTGCCACAACAACCGGCACTTGTTTTCTGATGGCCGCTCCCGTTTTAGCTGTCGGTAATTGGGCAACATCGCCCAATCCAAAAATATTGGGGTATTTGGTATGCTGCATCGTCTTGTCATTAACAGACAGCCAACCATCTGCAGTAGCCAATACAGAATTTGCGATAAACTTTGGTGATGCCTGAGGCGGGGCCAGGTGCATCATATCAAAATGGATACCGAACAATTTACCGTCAGAGGTGGTATTGACATGCTTGTAATTATATTGAATCTCCTTATCGAGGGTTTTTGAATCATCGTCTGACATAACGATACAGCCGCCAGCAGTGATACTTCTTTCCAGTTCGTACCAGGCAATCTTTTTATCTGCATCTACTTTTACAAGTTTATGGAAAAACCTGATGTTGATGTCCTTTCGATCAATAACTTCCATAAGGGTATCTGCAATTCTTTTTACTGCAAAAATAACGCCTCCGGGAATGGCGAAGACTATATTTGTTTTGTTTCGGATACCTGTTTTTCTGAAATGGTCATCAGCCAGGTACATTATTTTTTGAGGTGCACCACCGCATTTAATCGGTGTAGTCGGCATCGAGAATAAGGCTGTGCCTCCTTTGAAATTCTTTAACACTTCCCAGGTATGCTCCGGATTTGTATAATTGCTGCAAACAATCCCCTTATCCATTGCTTCAGTCAAACCTTCAACCAATTCAGGAGCCATTCGCAGACCAGGACAAACAACCAGAAGGTCATAGGTATATTCATTTCCTTCGGCGGTTATTACTTTATTGCTTTCCGGAAAGAATTTATCTGCATGTTCCTTTATCCATTTAACCCCTTTTGGTATGAGAGCGGACTCCTCCCTTTCAGTATCCTTGAATTTATAGGTATTCGCACCAACTAAAGTCCATGCCGGCTGATAATAGTGCTTATCCGAAGGCTCAATAAGCCCTACCTTGACTGATGCATTTTTTCTTTTAATTTGTGCGGCAACCATAATCCCGGCGGTACCACCACCAATAATGAGGAGTTCGAAATGTGACATGTGATAAATTTAAGGAATATTTTATTTTTTTACTTTACAGGTATTGATGCCAATAAGCGAAAATAAGGGGCAAACACCTGTAACTGCAGTAACTACCATAATTCCTGCTACAATATACAAGATATAGTTCCATGGGCTTTCCACGCCTTTATAGGCGAAATAAAGAGCCACTACGGCAATGACATATCGGATGATTTTATCAGTATTGCCTACATTTTTTTTCATAATTCTTCTCTTTTAAGGTTTTATATGTGTGTCAATGATTGAAATCAACTGATGTGTCTGTAATACTCCGGATTGCCTCCATACTGCTTGGGCCTGATTAAATAGGATTAACGTTGGCACACCGCGAATACTGTATTTTTGAGCGACTTCCGGATTTCGATCAATGTCTATTTTAACTATTTTAAGCTTCTCGTTGTAATGCATTTTCACCTCCTTTAAAATGGGAGCCATCATTTTACACGGACCACACCAATCGGCTTTAAAATCAACAAGAACAGGCGTTTCCTGATCAATTATTTCATTGAAACTTGACATAATTAATCTATTTCTTTGCTCATCCTACCAGTAGCACAACTCACAAAAGATTTTGCTTTGTGCATAAGGGTGTTTTCCTCATCAGCTGCAGGATAACCCATTTTTGACAATTTTTCCTTCACGGCATCCACGATGGTCTGATCAATCGTTTGTACCCTAACTATGGATGAATCCAGATCAACCTCCACCTCTTGCACTCCTTCAACAGAGTGAAGCCCCTTTTTAATAGAATTTGCGCAGCCGCCACATTTTAAATTCAGTATTTCAATTGCTGTTTCCATTAGTATCATTTTTTAAAAGTTATTTTCCACATACCTCTGAGTGCTCCTTCCTCAAAGCCAGTTGCCTGATCTTCAGGATAATAATTTTTTAATATGGAGTCGGTCCTTACATCCAATTCCTTCCCTACACTACCATGACAAACGAGGCACTGCTTTTGCATTATGATTGGTGAATAAAATACCAGCCTGTGGTCTTTATCCTTTTGAAGGACTGGGTCAACATTGGTATTGCTTTCAACCAGTGACACAAATTTTTTCAGTATCTCAGAATCCTCATGGGATGGGCTATTCTTCGGATTTCTTATCTTCTTGTGCCGTTCTTTTGATCTCTGCCTGGTAATTTTTGGCGATTTGATCTGTAATCGGAAGGGCACTGGCATGGCAAAAAGGTATGGCAGTTTCTACACCACCTTCTTTCATCTTGCTCATTAAGTTTGATCCGAGTTCTTTGGTGGCACTTTGGGCAATTTCAAGTCCAAGCGCTCTAAATTTAGTTTCCTCTTCCTTCGTAATCTTATCATGACAATTGAAAAAGAAAAAACTTATTACTATGACCAAACTAATTTTTGTCATGGCTTATCTGTTTCAATTTCGTAATTAAATTTTCGCCAATAAGATATGCCCCCTTCCATGTCATACACTTTTGTAAAGCCTTGCTTCTGGAATATTTTAGCTGCATAACGACTTCTGCTTCCTACCTGACAATACAGATAAACCTCCCGGTCCTTATCCAGCTTGTTGATTTCTGTCAAAAAATCTTTGTCGTACATATTGATATTGACCGCATTTTTTAATGGGCTCTTTGGTATTCTCCCTCTGTTCTCACATCAATCAATTGAACATTTTCAGGAAATTGCTTTAATTCCTTCGGAGAAAGCAAAATCACGCCTCCCTTGCCTGCCGAAGTTTGTTCTCCGGACGATTTTGGCTCGCACCCAGACAACAATATGGTCATGACAAATACCAATAATTTATTCTTACAAACAAACACATTAAAAAAATATTTTTAACAAATATAATAAAAAAAGGGAGGTTTTCACCTCCCTTTATTACCTAAAAATCAACTCTCTACAAGAGCGTTGTTGGACAAACATAATCTGAAACAGGGATGCCGGTTTCCTTAATATCTTTGTAACCACCTCTTACGTCTGTTACATCTTCAATTCCATATGCCTTAAAAATGGATGCCGCTATCAGAGATCTGTAACCTGATGCGCAATGCAGCACATAAGGCTGGTCTTTCTTTATTGAAGAAAAATCCTGGAATATAAAATCCAATGGAAAATTCTCAACGCCCAGGACATGTTCAGACAAATATTCTGATTCTTTTCTTACATCCAGTGGGTTTTTCAGTGACCCTTCAGCCAATTTTTTAGCAAAAACTGCGGCAGACATAGATCCAATCTTATCTACAGGATATCCATGGTCAACCCAATTTGGAATACCACCATATAAATAACCTAAAATATTGTCATATCCCACTCTCGAGAATCGGGTAACAACCTCATTAACACGATTTTGATTTTCTGCAATAAAAATAATCTTCTGTTTTATGTCTTTTATCAATGACCCAACCCATGGAGCGAATGTGCCATCCAAACCAATAAACCATGCACCAGGAACAGTTCCTTCTTCTGTATAAGATTCCTTTGAGCGCGTATCAACAACCAGAATATCCTTCTGCTCACTTAATTCCTTAAACGTAGGAGGATCCAACGGTGTAGTCCCCTGATGCATAATATCATCTATACTCACATTAATCGATTTGTTCATGCGCACATTGTTTGGAAAATATTGTGGCGGTGGCATTAATCCGGTAGTAACCTCCTTAATAAATTCCTCTTTGGTCATATCTGCCCTGAGCGCGTAATTTGTCTTTTTTTGATTGCCAAGCGTATCAAACGTCTCAGAGCTCATGTTCTTGCCACAGGCAGAACCGGCACCGTGATTTGGATATACAATGGTATCATCGGGAAGTACCATGATCTTTTTTCTTAAAGAATCATATAAATGTCCGGCAAGATCTCTTTCTGTCATATCAGATTTAACAGCAAGATCAGGTCTGCCCACATCACCAATAAATAAACAGTCTCCTGTAAACACATAAGGTGTTTTGCCTTTTTCGTCAATCAAAAGATAGGAAGACGATTCCATGGTATGACCTGGTGTATGCAACAATCTGAGCTTAATACTTCCTATTTGGAATTCTTCACCATCTTTACCATTATAAATTTCATATTCAGCATTTGCATTGGGTCCAAAAACAATGGTAGCGCCTGTTTTTTGAGCCAAATCATATTGCCCGGAAACGAAATCTGCATGAAAATGGGTTAGGAAAATACTTTATCTGTGCCTTATCAGCTTCCGCCATTCTTATATAGGGATCTGTTTCTCTCAAGGGGTCAATCACTGCAGCCTCACCATTGGATTCAATATAATATGCCATTTCGGCCAAACAGCCTGTAAATAATTGTTCAACTTTCATGATAAATGGATTTTTTAATTATTACTCTTTAAATTGTTATTTTATCAAATTTAACCAAACTTGAAATAATTAATTGTAACAATTGTTACTCATAATCAAGGGTTTCCATTCTTACCGATTGATCTGTTTTATAAATTGCTGATAAGAATAAGTGCTTGGTTTTTCAAGTCTGTTTTGGGAAAAACTATCTACAGCATCTTGTATATTCATAAAGCAATGGTCATATTTTATTTTTTTTACCAAACCGGATTTTGCCAAAGCATCTCTTACCGGTCCTTTTATTCCTGTTAATACAATAGAAATTCCCCTCGTGCTAAAGAAATTATGAATTTCATCAAGGGCATAAATAGCGCTGCTATCCAGGTTATTTACGCTGTCAAATACCAGTATGATCAACTTTAGATCATCCCCTTTTCTCTGGCAAATTCATGAACTTTGTCTTTAAAATAGCTTGTATTCACAAAATATAATTGGGCATCGAGCCTGATGATAAGTATTTCTTTATCAATGACCAAATCACCAAATCGTTCAATATTCCTGTAGAAATTTGTATTGGGGACCTTCCCCAATACGGCAATATGCGGCTTGGTCGATTTGAAAATCAACATTGCTAAGGAAATTATGATTCCCGTCAGAATTCCTTCTTTAATACCAAAAATAATGGTAATTAAAAGTGTTACATTGAGAATAATCAGATCCAGCCGGTTAAAGGTGAGTAGTTTGCGAGGCACCTTAAAATCCAGAAGTCCGAAGGCAGCAAAAATAATGATGGCGGCCAGAACAGCTTTGGGCAGGAAAAAAAAGACAGGAGTCAGAAACAAAAGTGTCAGCCCGACAACCAGTGCAGTAATCAGACCAGATAACTGGGTTTTACCACCCGCCTGATCATTCACCGCCGTTCTTGACAGGCCTGCTGTTGAAGGATAAGCCTGAAAAAATGATCCCACCATATTACCGAAACCAAGAGCAACCAATTCCTGATTTGCATTTACCTTGTGGTCATTGTGTTTGCTTTCCATTGTTTTGGCCACTGAGATCGCTTCCATAAAGCCTATTAGTGCCAGTGTAAGGGCCAGGGAACTAAGGGCTTGAAAATTTTCCTGATTTATTGAAGGCAATTGAAAATGAGGCAGGCCTTTTGGAATTTCACCAATCACTGCCACGCCAAGTTCGTTTAGATGAAATGCATAAACAAAAATAATTCCCAAAACAACTATGACAAAGGAAGCGGGAAATTTAGATAAATACCTTTTTGAAAGAAACAGAAGTGTGACTGAACTAATTCCAATAAGGGCTGTAATCCAATGAATTTTTTGAATTTCTTTGAAAAAATCCAGCAACAAAAGATGAATTTGATTGCCTTGCCCTAGCGGTATACCAAATAAATTTCCTAACTGGTTGAATGCAATAATTATTGCTGATCCCGAAGTAAAGCCACTAATGACCGGCCTTGACAAAAAATTGACCAAAAAACCCAAACGAAAAAGACCGAACAAGATCTGAAAAAGCCCTACAAAAAAGGCCAATGTAATGGCTAAAACCACAAAATGCTCAGACCCCACAGTGGCCAAAGTACTTATTCCGGAAGCGACAATTAGGGAATCCATTGCAACAGGACCAACGGACAACTGTCGTGAAGTTCCTAAAACAGCATAGACCAGCAGGGGTACCAAGGCAGTATACAAGCCGTAAATCGGAGGTAACCCGGCGATCATTGCGTAGGCAATTCCCTGCGGAACTATCATAACGCCCACTGTGAGTCCGGCAAAAATATCCGGTTTGAGCCATCCCTTTTGATAGGAAGAAGCCCATTGAAAAACAGGAAGATACTGTTTAAAATTCATCACCTAAAGAAACTGACACAAAAATAGAAGATTCAGCGGATTTAAACCCTATTTTTTACATTCATGAAAAATTCTGGCCTTACAGTTTTCACAGACCGATTTGTCAAGTTTTTCAAAAATATAGGCAATGGCAGATTTTTTATCAATAAAGAAGTTCTCGTTGCCAATTTGCTCCCTGAATCCGCCTTTCATCAAGAATATCCTGGCTTACAATTTTCAAACCGCTGAAATAGATGCCTCCACCTCTGGCTTTCCATTTTTCTGCTTCATGTGTGAGCCAGGTGGCACCTGCCAGATCTATAAAATTAATTCCTTTGGCACTGACCAAAACATACTTTATTTCACCTTTTTCATATAAGGTATTAAAATAATCTGATACAACCTCAAGAGCTCCAAAATAGATTGAGCCGTCTATACGGATAATTTTTAGTTGCGGGCACTCAAGGGTTTTGGGATCCCTGATAATATTGATGAATTGCCTATCGCTATTCATCCCAAGAATGGCAATATTCGGTTTGGCAGTCCTTTCCAGATAAAAATATAAGGACATCGCTATTCCCATAAGCAATGCAATTTCCAGTTCAAAAAAGAGGGTTCCAAAAAGAGTGGTGATTAAAACGGCAATCTCCCTTTTGCTTGTGCTCAGCACCTGCCTGATATGTTTAATGTCGATGAGGTTATAGCCAACGAGTAAAATAATACCTCCCATCACCGGTTTTGCCAAATAACTTGCATAGCTCGCGAACAGAAGAAGCACAATCATTAAAAAAAATGCTGAAAAAATTGCTGACATTGGTGTTTTTGCTCCAGCCTGATAATTTACGCCCGTTCGGGTGAATGAACCGGAACCTGCATAGCTTGAAAAAAAACTGGCAACCACATTCGATAATCCTTGTCCGACGAATTCCTGGTTACTGTCAATCCTTTGGTGTGAGGATAGGCCTATTGATCTTGCAATCGCAACCGCCTCTATCAAACCCAGCAATGCCAGGGTCAAAGCTCCCGAGCCAAGTTCTTTAATATTGCCAAAGGTTACGGGCGGGATGCTAAAGGGTGGTAAGCGACCTTCAATTTTACCTACAGTTTCAATACCTCTCAATTCACCCCCCAAATAATATGCCAGAACACTGCCAATGATCATGGCGATGAGCATATAATACCGTGCAATCGGTTTTATGAACTGCCTGATGAAGACAGCCAGAACAAGGGTGAACATGGCTACCAAAAATACATACCAATTGGTTTCTGAAATATTCTTAATGATATATTCTATAATCTCATAAAAGGAACTCCCCTGAGGTACAGGTAATCCAAATACATATTTTAATTGTTTAAAGGCAATGAGAATACCTGCTCCTGCTGTAAAACCCAAAACTACACTATGGGATACAAAATTGACCAGTTTACCCATTTTGGCAAGACCCATCGCAAGCTGAATAAGGCCTGCCATTAAAGTCAGAACCAGGGTCAGGCCAACATATGCATCGATATCATCCTGGGGATTGATCAGTTTTGAAATGGTGGCATACACAACAATGGACATGGCCGTAGTAGGCCCCGATACCAAATGGTATGAAGAACCAAAAAGTGCTGCGATAACAGGTGTAATCAAGGGCAGTATAAAAGCCATAAATGGGAGGCAGCCCGGCGATCATGGCAAAGGCTACCGCTTGCGGGATAACAATAATTGTTCCGGTTATTCCGGCGATCAGATCATCTTTCCAATTTTTTTTGGCCAAGGGTAACCAGCGCAAGAATGGAAAAATATTTTCTATCATAAAGTAAATTTACACTTTCTTTATTAAAGACGGTCAGTCATTAGAGATTTTAAAGGTCGATTCATCCGGTCTGAAAGCTCTTTTGAACCAAAGTGGCCTCCTTAAACCACCCGGCCCCGGAGCTGGTCTTGTCATGGCAAGCCATTCCCTGTAAACCTCATGTGCTTTATTCGTATCCACAAAAATATCCCCGTAACGCTCATCCTGACCCGGCTTTTCAATTCTGATCCTTTGGTGCCAGGTATGCATCCCACTAATCGGATCTGGATGTACGGCATGTGTTATGTTTTGGTGAACGCCACCATCTTTCCAAAAAATGCGTTTCGAATCCTTATCACCAGATTCATAGGGCTTGATTCCGGCTATGGTCCTCATCTTCCATTGTCCGTCTCCGTTATTTTCAATTTTTACCGTGTTAACAGCCCATCTGTTGCCGTTTTCGTCCTGCTCCCTTTTCCACCTTCCTATATGGTGGGAACATGCAATTACTCCTGGTTTCATAGATTGTGTAACCCACACTTTATCTACAAAATAACCGATATCTGTATTGATCTTGACGAGATCCCCTGTTTTAAATCCAAACTTATCGGCATCCAGCGGATGCATCCAGATCGGATTTCGGTTGGAGATTTCTACCAGCCATTTCGCATTACCTGAACGGGAATGAATCAGGGTTGGTAGTCTGAATGTAGGTACAAGTACATATTCGTTATTTGCCTTGTTCAATACCTCATTGTGAATATGGCTTTTGATATAGGTAGGGATTGAATATTCCGGCCAGTTCCAGTCTACCATGGTCTGCGAGTAAAACTCATTTTTTCGCGACGGTGTTGGAAATCCGACCATAGCCTTACCGCCAATCATTACGCCAATATCTTTACCATTTTTTCTGATCACCCCGGTTTCTTTATCTGCAACAGACCCTTCAAGGGCATCTTTAGAAAGCAGGTGCTCGTTTTTCTTGTAGGATTCTCCTTTTTCAATATCGAAGGCTCCGTATTTGGCCATATAGGCAAATTCGGTCAGGCCTTCTTTTTTAGCAACCTCAGGCAATCCTTTTACCCTTTCAAAAATATACTGATAATACTCTTCAATGGTAATCTTTTCTCCGGGTCGGTAGGGTGACTCAACGTGCTTTCGTATTCCCATACTTCCATCCGGATCAATGCGCCAGGTCAGTTCCATCCAAAACTCATCTTCTTCCCAAACTTCTCCGGGATTTACTTCGTAAGTCAAATTTACTTTCTTGCCATTTCTTCTTGCGGCCTCCCGCAATACCGGTTGTCTGAAAGCAATCCAGGTGCCTCCATGCGTTTCATAGGAGTTCAGGTCATGCCTTTCTGAGGCCAGGCCCATCGGTAAAACCAGGTCAGCAAAAAATGCAGTTTCATTCCAGGTGGGTGTAAGTGCAATATGACAGCCGAATTTGCTTTCATCCATAAGCGCTTCCATCCAGGAAAATCCGTCAGGATAGGTCCATACAGGATTGAAAACCCTTGTAAAGTAAACATCCATTTTTCCCCTGCCTTCTTTCAAAAAATGCGGAAGCAAGAAGCTCATTTCAAAGAATGCCAATGGGTATTCTTTTGGAAAATGCAATTCATTCCATTTTTTTTGTGGCTTTGCGGGATGTGGCACCTCGGGGTGGAATTTATTCCAGGCATTGGGGGAAGTTCCTCCCTTTGTTCCAACAGAACCGGTCAACACCTGCAAAAAATGCAAACAACGGGCAACGGCCCATCCACCAAGGTTAGAGGCCCCGGCACTGCGCCAGTTATGCGAAGCAAACCTTTCACCTGCCTCACCGATCTTTACGGCTACTTCTCTTATCATTTCAGCTTTTACTCCTGATTCATGTTCTGCGTATTCAGGGGTAAATTCACTGTAGGTTTCAATCATTGCCTGGATATAATTCTCAAAGGTTACTTCCTTTTTAGGATGTAGGGCCTTAAGAAATTCCTGCCAGTTAGTCCAGTTCTCGAGGTAATCCCGGTTATAAAGCCCTTCCTGCAGAATGATGAGGGCCATCGCCAGCAAAACAGCCGCTTCAGTACCCGGATAACTAGGCATCCAGTAATCACTCATAGAGGCAGTGTTAGAAAGTCTTGGATCCATGGTGGCCAGTTTGGCTCCCTTCATTTTGCCTTCAATAATTCTTTGGGCATGGGGGTTAAAATAGTGTCCGGATTCGAGGTGAGCAGAAATAAGCAAAATGAATTTTGCTTCGGCATGATCAGGCGACGGCCTGTCATATCCATACCATAGATTATATCCAAAACGGGCCCCTGATGAGCAGACATTGGTATGAGAATTATGTCCGTCAATACCCCAGCCGGGCAATACCCATTCCATAAATCCTTCGTGCCCCGGCCTTCCTACATGGTAGGCAATTTCGTTGTGCCTGTCTTCTTTAAGCGCTTTCCTGATGCGATCAGCGACAGTATCCAAAGCCTCGTCCCAGGAAATTCTTTCCCATTCTCCATCGCCTCTTTTTCCTTTTCTTTTTAAGGGGTATAAAATACGATCGGTATCATGAATCTGATTAATGGTAGCGGGTCCCTTAGCGCAATTTCTTCCTCGGCTGGCCGGATGGTAAGGATTCCCTTCAAATTTTTTTACTTCATTCGTTTCCTTATCAATAAAGGCTGTTAAACCACAGGCGCTTTCGCAGTTGAAACAGGTCGTTGGAACTATCTGATAGGTTTTTTTCTCTTTTTTTGGCCAGACGGTAGGATCGTATTCTACCCAGTTATCCCATTTTTCAGGCGGGGGAAAATTCTTGTACATCTCTGCCAGTTCCTTTTCAGAAAAATGCATCATGCTCTTGTCAGCCTCCTGATAGGCCTGTTTGTGGAGATTAGGGATAAGACCTATTTTCTCCGCTATATTTTCTATGAACGATGGTTTTTTATAGCCCATTTTTAAAGGATTTAATAGTAATTAAGTTAAGCCAATGGCACTCTTTGCGGGGCTTCCACCCATATTTTTTCTGTAATATATATTCCAATAAGAACGAGAACGGAGGCCAGAACCAAACCTGTTGTACCAGGGAAAAATAAGATCAGAACAACCGGTAGTACATTGCCAATGAGTACGGTACCTAACCAGAAAGATTGTTTATACCTGCCGTGTGTGATCATTTTTACTGTTGCTTTTGCAGCTGTGGTGGGATGCGAAACCGTAATCTCAGTAATAAGTGTAAAGAGATTCACCACGAGAGCGATCAGCAAAATAGAAGGGAGTAAATTTTGCCAGTTCGCGTTGTCTGAGAAAGATGCCAATATGATAAATACAGTGGACCCTGCCATAAAGCTATGCACAAGCATATGCAATACCAACATGGGTGATTGCCAGAAATCCCTGCCCTTGGCCTGCGAGAATAAAAAGGCAGTATAAACGGCTAAAAGTACGGCAAATACTGCTGTAATCCATAAAAGTGGTTTTTCGGGAATCGACCATTCAAAGAAAGTTGCCACAGCCCACACAGTCACCAAAAGCCCAAATACTGTAATCGTATAACCTCCTTTAACCAGCCATGAATTCCATTGAGGTCTGAAAAGCACATTCAAAAATCTATCGGGTCTGTCGAGATCCATTACTAAAAAGAGACCTGTCAATCCCAAAAAGACCAATGAAATTCCTGCCGACCATAATTTCGTTTCGTAGGTCAATTCATAACCGAGTACCATAGCGATGAACGGAACTAAAAAAGCACCTGCGGCTATGGCTTTTGTCATCACATAGGCAGAAACTTCCCAGCCCCAAAGTACCCCCTTATCAGGGGTGTCATAGACGCGTCTGGCTTTTCCGTTAAGCACATCAATATAATTCGGATTTTTAGATTCCTTCTTTTGATAGGCTGCCTGAAGTTCATTTTCAATACTCAACTGAACCAGATTGAGGTCGTCATTTGTATGGATCATTTTTTCTGCGGCCTTGGCATAATGACCCACACCCCTTGCCTGTGAATTCCAGAGGCTTGGTCCTGATTTATCAGTCGCTTCGGGATTAAGGCTTTCATAATCTCCGTCAATATAAAACAAATTAGGCTTGGTTCCTTTTTCCGGTTTCCTGACCATAACGTTTTCACGCGACAAGAGCATAGAAATCTCCGTATCCGGATTGTTCATATCTCCTGCTATGATGGCATGTTCCGGACAGACTTCCACACAGGATGGAGCCCTTCCTACCTCTACCCTATGGGCACAATAGTTGCATTTTGCTGCAGTGTTGTTGTCGGGATCGATGTACAACGCATCGTAAGGACAAGCCTGCATACAGGATTTACACCCGATACATCGGTTATTGTCAAAATCAACAATACCGTCTTCCCTTGTAAAAAGCGCTTCTACAGGACAAATCTCTACACAGGGTGCGTCTGTGCAATGGTTGCAACGCATGACAGAAAAGACCCTTTTTGTGTTTGGAAAAATTCCTTTTTCCACTTGCTTTACATAGGTCCTGTTAACGCCAATCGGCACATCGTGTTCACTTTTGCAGGCTGTTGTGCACGCATGACAACCTATGCATTTTCTGTTATCTATAATAAAACCAAACTTCATTTTATCGGGGTTGGTTAAAAAAAGGATTGTAATTTATTTTCATCGGAAATTCTGATAAGTACATACTAAAAATAAGAAATACCTGAGATTCTTAGCTAATCAAATTTATCAAATTCACACTTCTAAACTGTAACAATAGTTACTTAATAAAAGAGTGGCGGTAAAACTAACCTGGAACTAAAGGTTTTATATTTTCAGGATGGTTCAAATTTATATTGGTTCTAATTAAGGAAAGTTTTTTACTTTCGTCATTATTTCTAATTTTGTTAAAAGTCGCGCAGTGAAAATTAAATCCCTTTTTTTTGGAATTGCCAAAGACCTTTCAGGAAGTGCCGAACTGATTCTGGACATTCCTGTAAATATGACCATAGGGGAATTTGAATCTTTACTTTCGGAACGGCTCAGTGGCCTGAAAGACACACAAAATTTTGCTTTTGCTGCGAATGAATCCTTTGTTGAAAGAGATTACCACATCAAAGAAAACGATGTCATTGCAATACTGCCTCCGGTAAGCGGAGGTTGAAGCCAATAATCATGGAAAAGACAATATCGGTAATACTAACTGAACAAACCCTGAATTTGCAGGAATGCTTTGATTTTGTCAAAGATCCCGGCTGTGGCGGAGTGGCTATTTTTATCGGGACAGTACGAAATAATACCCAAAAAAAGGAAGTTAAATTTCTTGACTTCTCTGCCTACGAAGCGATGGCTGTCAAAGAGATGCAGAAAATAGCGCAACAGGCACATGTGAAATACACAATTAAAAAAATTGCCATTCATCATGCAAAAGGACTGCTTCAAATTGGTGACATTCCTGTGATTATTGCTGTTTCATCACCTCATAGAAAAGATGCTTTTGAGGCCTGCCAATTTGCGATCGACAGCCTAAAGGAAACCGTTCCCATCTGGAAGAAAGAGCATTTTTTTGACGGGGAAGTATGGGTTAATGCACATCCATAAAACAAAGTCTAACCAAAGCTTTTTGGATTAAACAGGCTCTATTCTTCATCTTGTTCGTCGTTGAAACCCTGTATTCCTTTTTCAAGACTAAATACCTGAAGGGCAGGATAAAGTTCTTTCATCTTTAGCGAGGCAGAATAACTAAGAATTCCCCTATTGCAAACAAATATGTATTTCTTGTTATGTTCCACTTCCAATTTCTTTGGATCAAAGACTGAATAGGGTATTTTGGCATGCACATGAAAAGGGAGTAAGGTCTCAGCTTTTTCAATTACAGATATCAGATAAAAATTGTCACTATTCAAATTTTCCTTCAGGGTGTCAGCATCTAAAAGCAATTGCTGCTGCTGAAACTCGCAGGCTACATCAAAATAGGATTCTTTTGAAAATAGCGCTGCAATCTGTTTCTTGTCAGTCTTTGCATGTAATTTTATCTTTAATTGCTGATTATTCAGACTGTTATAAACCAACAACTGATTGACCAATGGCTCACCAATACCCGTGATTATTTTTATTACCTCATTGGTTTGGAGCAAGGCTATAAGCCCCACTACCGGATTTAAAGTGCCCACTTCGGCACAGCTGGGCACGGGGTTCTTTGGAGGCTCCGGAAAAGCATCACGCAGGTTGGCAGAATAGCCTCCTTCACGCTTCACATTAAAACTGGCTATATAACCATCAAATTTGTATAGCGAACCGTAAACCAGAGGGAGTTCATTCATCACGCAAACATCATTGATCAGGTATTTTGTGGGCAGGCTGTCTGTGCAGTCCACCACCAGGTCAGTTTCATTGAATTCTTCTGAACAGTTCTCTTTTTGAAGGCGTACTTTTTTTGATAAAACAGTCACAAAAGGATTGATCGCCCTGATATGATCCGCCAAAACTTCTGACTTTGACCTCCCAATGTCGTTTACAGTAAAGAAAACCTGTCTGTGCAGGTTACTTATGCTTACCACATCATCATCAATCAAACGTATGCTCCCAACACCACTGCCGGCCAGATAAACGGCAACAGCATTTCCCAAACCTCCGCAACCGATAATAAGCACCCTGGCATTTTCCAGTTTTTTCTGGCCTTCAGCACCAAATTCCTGCAGGCAGGTTTGCCTCTGATAGAGTTGTTCCTTTGAGAAATTCATTTTCCTGCTTCCGTTTATATTGGATTTATTTTGCTTTTTACCAGATCATATTCTTCCGGTGTATTCACGTTGGTGATCCACTTTTCATCCACTTCAAGGATTTCCGTATCACTATTGATCAAAACTTTACGCGGACAGGAAATACCCAGGGCGAGATATTGTAACAGTACCGGATAGGCTTTTGGTTCCCAGATCGTGATCAGTGGTTCCGGAAAGTTTTTGTCTTTTCCTTTTAATGCGGTTGCAATTTTTTTCGGATTTCGGTTTCTTAAAAGAAGGTCGATGACTGCGTCATCAACAAAAGGCAGGTCTGTGGCAACCACAAGCCAGGCTTTATTCGGGTCTTTTTGAAAAGCAGAGCAGATTGCCCCAAAGGGTCCTAATCCCAAAAAAACATCCTCTACAACATCGGCATCCTGTATGTTTTGTTCCGCTCTCACAGATAAAAAGGTAGGTAAATTATGTGATTTTAAAAGCTTTAACAAATGATTTCGTTGTTCCAAACCATGAAAATTGAGAAGCCCTTTGTCCTGCCCCATTCTAGTGCTTTTTCCTCCTGCCAGCACCAGACCCTGAACAGGCGCAATTTTCTGAAGGATAATCCTTTCTATGTGTGCCGCAATTTTTTCTGTTTCATCTATTGAATAGCATAGCAGATTTTTTATACCCGGATATCTTTCCACCAAAAAATCGAAGACCTCCAGATCTTTTTCTGTTTTGATTAGGAATTGGATATTCGTTAATTGGTCCAGCCGCTTTAAAACAGAGGCTTCTTTTGCCCGGTCTAGAATTAATACCTGCTGCGCTGCCTGGTAATGGCTCCCATTGACAAACAGGAAGTCATATTGTGAAAATCGTATTTTTTCATTGTAGGGGTTCATTTTCTGAACACTTCTTTCTGCGTAATTTCCGGATGGATGGAAGGTAAAATCGGCGATGGCCGGAACTTCCAAACCTTCCTTATGAGAAGCATCGAGATAGGCCAATTTGTATTTTTTGTGGAGATTTTTGGCCAATATGCCTGCGAGATCACTAATTACCTGGCAGCTTGCTCCTAAAAAGGCCACCTCATTCAGGCCAAAATTCCCATAAGATCTTCTGATGAGATCCTGATGTTTCTTGTGTTTTTCCATAACTCCAATAATTCAGGCTTATTTTTTGATCTTCCTGTTTAAAGAAAATCAAAAGCTAAAATACGCATTTCCAATAACAAATAATCCTCTATATTTCTTTGTCTATTGTCTGAATTTAGTTACCTTTATAATGAGCTAATGCGGATTTATCCCTCTTAAAATTCGGCATATGAACATAGTCTTCGCATTTAACCACCCTTTGAAACTTCCTTGAGCCGGGTTGGCTAATTTTATGTTAGCCAACAAAAATTTTTGGATTCTTCTGACCTTTTTGCTTCGAAATCAAAAGCAATTTAAATGATGTACATTGAATATATGTGCGCCATCTCGAATGATTTTTCAACTTAAATACCCGGGTAATGAAAATAATATTTAATATCGCAATTTTACTGATTCTCGCATTTGGTTTACAGGCCTGCAGTGATGCTGAGGAGTTACTTGATCAGACTTTTTCAGTAAATATTGATGAGAAAATTCCAATCAACCTGAATCTGGCAGCAAAGTCGACTGTCATGGACTGTGCGCCAAAAGCATTTTCAGGAACTGAAATACTGACCATTGACAATAATGATACGCATGATTATCTCAATAAAATCAAATCGGTATGAGATCAAAAGCTTATCTTATAAAATAGTTGAATTTGTTGGACCAGCTACCAGCGCGATGGCAGCAAGCCTGTACATAAATAATGAACTTCTGGCAACCGAGAATATCGTAGTGAAGACAGCAGCCGACAATGGTACGGTTTATACCATATCCAATGTTGACCTATTAAATAAAGTTGCCACAGCACTGAAAAACGGAAAATCTGTAACTGCAAAATATGACGGAACTGCCACTGAATGGTGCAATAACTTGTCTTTTAAGGTACAGATCACGATGCAGGTAAAAGTCATCGCAAATCCATTGTAAGGTTATTCTTTATAGGTTATTGTTAAATTCGAGTGTTTTCATTTTATTGGAATAAACCGGTTTATTAAATAAGAATCCGGTTTATTTTTTACCCTCATTTGACCTGGCATCAAAATCAGATTTTCCTCCTTTTTTTTCAAGCAGTTTTATTTCTCTGATCACCATGTTGTGCGAAATGGCCTTACACATATCATACACGGTCAAAGCCGCAGTGCTTGCCCCATGAAGCGCTTCCATTTCAACTCCGGTCTTTCCTTCTATGGTTACCCTACAGGTAATTTCAATATGCTCTTCATCCAATACCTTTATGTCGAGATGAACGCCATCAATGAACAAAGGATGACACATTGGAATTAGTTCAGCTGTTCTTTTTACCGCCTGAATTCCTGCAATTACCGCTGTTTGAAAAACAGGACCTTTTTTTGTAGTGAGCTCATTATTTGAAAAATGGCTTATAATTTCCTTTCCCAGGAACATTTTTGCCTGTGCCGTGGCACTTCTTTTCGAAACTGATTTATCAGAAACATCAACCATTTTAGGCTGGTTATTCTTGTCTATATGTGAAAATTCTTTTTTCATAGAAACCGGCAATTTTTTTCTCAGGTGCGCTTTTTTAATCCTTTAAACACAAAGGTATAGATATTACCGGTAAAAAAGTACGGGATAAGCCTCCCCTTTTTTAAAGGTACTTTGATCAGCCGGTAATTCTAGAAAGGCATTGCATTCAACCAGATTGGCCAGATCCCCGGAACCATTGCCAGAAATGGGTTTTGCATATAGCAGACCGGCTTTATTCACAACCTCAACCTGAAGAAAATAGGTCAGCGATGGCTTAAATTGGAAATCTGCATCTAAAATGGCCTGAGATTCATTCCTAAAGTTCAATCCCATGGATTTCCTATACCAGGGATAAAAATATTTGATGCAGTTGAGATAGGTGGAAACAGGATTTCCAGGGAAAGCAAAGAATGTTTTTTTGTCTTTCTTGCCAAACCAAAATGGTTTCCCGGGACGCTGGTTTACCCGGTGAAACTTTTTAGTCACGCCAAGTTCATCCAACACGTCTGGCAAATAATCGAATTTTCCTTTGCTCACAGCACCACTGAAAATGCATACATCATATGCCTCAATAATCCGGGCGATCTTTTCTTTAAGCTGCTCCTTGTCATCCCTAAGATGAACCTGCTCTGCTTCGAGGTTCCATCCTCTCAGCAGTGCCTGTAAGGCATACACATTGCTCCTTCTGATTTGATGTTCCAAAGGGATTTTGTCTACTTCTACAAGTTCATCACCGGTAGAAATGACCATTATTTTCGGATTTTTTGAAACGAGCACTTCATGTTTCCCTACTGTGGCCAGAACGCTAATCTCAGCAGGTGAAATAAGCTGGTCTTCAGAAATCAGTTTGTCCGATATTTTCCTGTCAAACCCTTTTAAATGTATGTTTTGCAGGGATTTAATTTCATCAATCTGCAAAGTTGCCGTGCCGTTTTGAATGAAAACCTGCTCATAGGGAATTACAATATCAGTATTACCCGGCAAAATTGCTCCGGTCATGACTTCAATACAATGATCTTTGTTCTTTAATGTCTTTTTGGGGGTTCCTGCTGGCTGAATGCCTTCGATATAAAATTGCCTGCGACCGGAATGAAAAGAAGTCTCCTGAAGGGCAATACCGTCCATACTTACGCGGTCAAATGGCGGAAAATCACGGTCTGCAAAAATAGCTTCTTTTAAGACCCTGTTGAAGGATTCGGTCAATTCGACTTTTTCAGTTCCAAAACTTTCTGCATTGCTTAGGACTATGGCGAAGGCCTTCTCAACACTTATATTTTCATTTGACAGATCACAGACTCCGGACATAAAAAAATTATTTAACCTCCGATGGTAGACATACTTTCGGAAACATTGTTGTTCATCCTGTCTGCCTCTGCAACAAATCCGTTCTTTGGTTTTTTGGAAACAGTTTTAATAAATATATCTTTTATCTCATCATCTCCGGCTCCGGACCGGATAAAATCTCGCAAACTAAATACGCCCTCATCAAACAAACAGTTCTTGAATAAGCCTGTCGAAGTAATTCTTATCCTGTTGCAATCCGAACAAATGGTACGCGTAAAAGCCGGTATGATTCCAAAATTACCGGCATAGCCTTCAATTTTATAATTGATCGAGGTTGAGCTTTTCTCTGAAACAACAGGTATTAAATGGCTGTGTTTGTCTTGTATTTCCTTCAGGATTCTGTCAAAATTCCAGATGACCTCTGTATTTCTCAGACCAACACCATTAAAGGGCATTTCCTCAATAAACCGCACAGCGACATTGTTGTCTTTGGTGAGTTCAATAAATGGGAGAATTTCATCCGTATTTACTCCGGATTGGATGACTACGTTTAATTTAAGTTTCATTTTACTCTTCAACAGGTTCAAAAAAGTCTGATAGGTTTCGTCAAAGGCATCTCTTCTGGTAATCACTTTGAACCTGTCTTTCTGAAGGGTATCAAGACTTAGGTTGATCGCATGAATTCCTATCTTTTCAAGAGTAGGGATATGACCGGAAATAAGCGCCCCGTTGGTGGTAATGTTGATCTCCTTTAGTTTATCATTGAAGGACAGTGATTCCAGAAAATGTATAAAGTCTTTTCTGACAAAGGGTTCCCCGCCTGTAAGACGCACCTTATCAACACCCAGTTCGCTCAGAACCCGAACTATTCTGTACATCTCTTTATAAGTGAGCAATTCATGTTTGTCAACAATATCTATTCCCTGAGCTGGCATACAGTATTGGCATCGCAGATTACAACGATCTGTAACCGCCAATCTGAGATAGCTTATCCTTCTTCCGAATTGATCTGTCAGCATTTAAAAAATTTAATTGTCGCATAAAGAAATGCAAAGGTACATTATGTTTTTTTATTAGCCGATCTAAAATATTAATGGGGTAGTTTATGTTTGATGGCATGGTATAAAAATGCCCCAAGAGCAGCGCCGAAAAGCACTATAAGAATAGGGATGACACCTTTGCCCAGCAATACGAACATGGGACCCGGGCAAGCGCCACCCAGGGCCCAGCCAAGGCCAAAGATAATTCCACCAACGAGATTTCTGGGTATTCCCTTTGGTTTTTTTTCCACCAGAATTTGCTCTCCGGAAACTGATTTCAGCTTTTTACTTTTGAATCCTCTCATTATAAAAAACCCGATGACAACCGCTGTGCCTATAACCCCAAACATATGAAATGACTGTAGTTTAAACATCTCGTAAATCCTGAACCATGAAATTACTTCTGCCTTGCTTAATGTGATTCCGAAAAGTACCCCAACGAGTAAAAATTTAAGATTTTTCATTTGATAAACTATTTAAAACAGATGAGGTAAAATGAGCCAGGTCATGATAAGGCCGCCAATAAAAAAACCGGCAACAGCTATAAAAGATTCGGGAGCCAGACTGCTCAATCCAACAATTCCATGTCCGGATGTGCAACCACCTGCGTACCGGGAACCGAAGCCTACCAGTATACCGGCAACCAGTAGAATCAAAAACCCCTTTACCGAAAACAATGCCTCCATGCCAAATATTTCTTCAGGCAGATAGGTGGAACCCGCATTTTGTATCCCTATTTGTGACAAATCTTCCACCGTTTTTGGATTCAGAGCTACGGTTTGATCCGGTGTTAACCATTGCTCGGTTATAAACCCCCCAATGACCAGTCCAAAAACAAAAGCGAGATTCCAGAGATTCTTCTTCCAGTCAAACTTAAAAAAATCGACAAATTTTCCGGCACCTGCTATGGCGCACATGGTTTCAAGATTAGAAGACACGCCGAATTTTTTTCCAAAATAAAACATGAGGTACATACAGAGTGCAATCAGTGCACCAGCCACATACCAGGGCCAGGGTTGTAAAAGAAAATCCATAATTCAGGTTTATCTAGTAAATATATACGTTTCACTAGTTTTTAGAGTAACATATGTTACATATTAGTAGTCCAAAACCTCTATTCTGTTGCGGTATAATTTGATTTTTCCTTGGTTCTCCAGGTGTTTTAAAAGTCGCGAAACTACTACCCTTGAAGTATGTAAATCCGTGGCGATTTCCTGGTGGGTAGTGCTGAGCATGGGATCTCTCAATATTTTTACCTTATCCCCCAAATATTTGAAAATGCGGTCTTCCATGTTCATAAAGGCCAGGGTATCGATGGCTTCAAACATTTCGTTTATACGTATGTTATAGCTGTCAATAACAAAAGTTCTCCAGGACGGGTATTTGACCATCCATTCATCCAGTTTGTTAATGGGAATCAGAATCAATTCCGAATCTTTTTCTGCAATACCCCTGATTTTACTTTTTATAAGGCCAAGTCCATTTCCAAAAGATACGGTACAGGTATCTCCTCTTTCGAGAAAATAAAGCACAATCTCATCTCCGTTTCTATCTTCCCTGCTGATCTTGATTGCACCGCTGAGGAGCAAAGGAATATGATCGAACTTATCGTCGATATCAATGAGAAGCTCATCTTCTTTAATCTTTTTGTAGGTTCCGACCTCCAATATTTCTTCGATCAGTTCCTTTTCAAAGAGGACATGAAAAAAGTCGTTCAATTTTTCGCGTAGTATTTCCTTATTCATTCTACAAATTTAAACTTATTGCCTTAGATTATTCTTCATATAATCTAAAATAATTTTGGTAGCACCTGTATTTTTAAGCACATAATTCCGTGCCAGATTTCCTTTTTTAATTCGCATAGGTTCATTTGACCTCAGTTTGTCCAAACAATTTTTCAGGTGCTCTGATCAATTACAGATTCACAGGCCTGCTCATTTACAAGGTCTGCTGCCTCCTGAAATTTTTGATAATTTGGCCCTATGACCAAGGGACAGCCGAAAACAGCGGGTTCCAACACATTGTGAATCCCACTTTTCCCAAATCCTCCGCCAACATAGGCCAAATCTGCATAACTGTATATTTTTGTAAGAATGCCTATGGTGTCAATAATAAATACCTGGGCATTTTCTGACCGATCCTTTTCGGAAAAAAGTATGGTTTCCTTTTTAACAGAATTTTTTAATTCCTGTATGGCCTTTTCATTTATGTTATGCGGAGCAATAATAAATTTATCATCTGGTTCCAGACTTTCATTTATATAGCTAACCAGCAGTTCTTCATCTCTGGGCCAGGTACTTCCTGCTACCAGGGTATATTTATCTCCGACAAACCTTTGGATAAAATCAAGATGGTTATCCTGCTGCGCGATGGCAAAAACCCTGTCAAAGCGGGTATCGCCACTAACCGTAACATTCTTAATATCAATTTGGTTCAAAAGCACTTTGGAGTTTTCATTCTGGACAAAAAAATGATCAAAGGATTTTAAGGAGCTTCTCATCCATCCGCCATAAAACTTAAAAAAAGCCTGGTCCGGCCGGAAAATACCAGAGACCAAAATGACAGGAGTTTGGCTGCCCTGAAGTGCATTTAACATGTTCGGCCAAAATTCGTATTTAATAAACACAGCAAGCGAGGGGTGAGCCAGATCAACAAACTTTTTGGCTTCGCTCTTTGTGTCCATGGGCAAATAGACTATCAGGTCAGCGAAAGCGTAATCTTTTCGCACTTCATACCCTGATGGGGAAAAAAAAGTGAGAAGGATCTTATGGTCTGTAAACTGTGTTTTTGTTGCTTCAATAATTGGTCTGCCCTGTTCAAATTCACCCAAAGAGGCGCAATGAAACCAGATAACCCGATCCTCTTTTCGGAATGCTTCCCTTAACTTAACAAAAGTTTCCTTTCTCCCCTCTACAAATAATTTAATTTTCGGATTGAAGAAAGCGATAACCTTTAACAATAAATCAGCCAGGAAAACAGTTATGTTGTAAAAAAAATTCATACTGGTTGCTAATTTATAAAATTAGCGCCTTCAGGCATAATTTATTTGTATTTTTGTCTGTCAGTATGGCCCGAACCAAATTATTTTAGAAATGAAGAAAATCCAGATGGTTGACCTGCAAAGTCAATACTTGAATTTAAAGAATCAAATAGATGAGGCCGTTGCAGGTGTGATTAATTCTACTGCGTTTATCAATGGCCCAGAAGTAAAAAACTTTCAAAAGGACCTTGAAAATTATTTAAATGTAAAGCATGTTATTCCATGTGCCAATGGCACCGATGCCCTTCAGATTGCCATGATGGCACTGGGTCTTGAGCCGGGTGATGAGGTAATAACTGTTGATTTTACCTTTGCTGCAACAGTGGAAGTAATTGCTTTGTTAAAGCTGGTTCCTGTTCTGATTGATGTTGATAAAGACACTTTTAACCTCGACATAGAGGCTTTGAAAAAAGCAATAAGCCCCAGGACAAAAGCCATCGTTCCTGTGCATCTTTTCGGACAGTGTGCAGATATGGAAACGATTCTGGAAATAGCCAAAGCACACAATCTTTATGTCATAGAAGACAATGCCCAGGCCATTGGAGCCACCTATACTTTTAAAGATGGAAGCAAAAAGAAAGCGGGCACCATGGGCGACATAGGAACTACCTCATTTTTCCCTTCCAAGAATTTGGGTTGCTATGGGGATGGCGGTGCCATTTTTACAAATAATGATGAACTGGCCCACAAGTTAAGGGGCATTGTGAATCATGGAATGTACAAAAGGTATTATTACGATGCGATTGGGGTAAACTCGAGGCTGGACACAATACAAGCTGCCGTTTTAAAGGTTAAACTACCTCATCTGGATGATTATAACAGAAAAAGAAGGGAGGCTGCCCGTGTTTACAATGAAGCATTCCGGCAAAATCCCAATATCATCACCCCAAAAACGAGCAAATGCGGAGAAATATGCGATACCTGTGATTGCCATGTTTTTCATCAGTACACCCTTCAGATCACTAACGGACAGAGAGATGCCTTGCACCAGCATTTGCTGGAAAAGGATATTCCGAATGCCATTTATTATCCGGTACCACTGCACAGACAGGAGGCATATAAAGGCTATGGTTATAAGGAAGAAAATTTCAAGGTAACCAATACCCTTGTAGAAACTGTCTTGTCACTACCTATGCATACAGAATTTGAAAAAGAACAACAAGATTATATTATCCATACCGTTTTAAGTTTCATGAAAAAATAAAAGATGAAGATACTTGTAACCGGAGGATTAGGTTTCATTGGCTCGCACACAGTGGTAGCCTTGCAGGAAAAAGGTTTTGAGGTGATCATCATCGATGATCTGTCAAATTCTCAAATCGGGGTTCTTGATGGAATCACCGCCATTACAGGCAAAAGACCTGAATTTGTTCAGTTGGACCTGCAGAAAAAAGATCTTGTAAAACATTTTTTTAAGTACCATCCCCTACAGGGAATCATCCATTTTGCGGCTTCCAAGGCAGTCGGAGAAAGCGTTGAAAAACCTTTACTTTACTACCAGAACAACCTGATCTCCCTGATGAATATTTTGGAAGAAATGGTTAATTATAAAACCACCAGCCTGATTTTCAGTTCTTCCTGTACCGTTTACGGGCAGGCAGATACCTTGCCCATTTCGGAAAGCGCTGCGATAAAACCTGCTGAATCCCCCTATGGAAAAACAAAACAGATCGGAGAAGAAATATTGAGGGATGTGGCAAAGGCAGAGAAATTGAATGTGATTGCACTGCGTTATTTCAACCCGATCGGGGCGCATGAAAGTGCTCAGATTGGTGAATTGCCATTGGGAATTCCCCAAAATCTTGTGCCCTATGTTACTCAGACTGCAGCAGGAATTAGAAAGGAACTTTCTGTATTTGGTGATGACTATCCAACACCTGACGGCACAGCGGTAAGGGATTATATTCATGTGGTTGACCTTGCAGAGGCCCATGTGGCCGCCCTTGACCGGTTGATCCAAAATAGAAATAAAGCCAATTTTGAAGCTTTTAATATTGGAACAGGAAAAGGAAGTTCCGTATTGGAAGTGATCAAAACTTTTGTCAAAGTTTCTGACAGACCGCTGAACTATAAGGTAGTGGGAAGACGTGAAGGAGATATTACGGCAGCCTATGCCGATACAACCCTGGCGAACATGGAGCTGGGCTGGAAAGCAAAATTAAGCCTGGAAGATGCCCTTGCCTCTGCCTGGAAATGGCAACTGAAACAATAAACAAATTCAATAGGGTTCATATCCCTAAAAAATACCCTATCAATAAAATGAAGAAAATTGCCATCACCGGAGGAGCCGGTTTTATAGGCTCACATGTAGTACGCCTTTTTGTTGAAAAATATCCCCAATACGAGATCTATAATTTAGATGCTTTGACCTATGCCGGAAATCTGGAGAATATCAAAGACATCGAACACAAAGAAAATTATCATTTTATTAAAGGCGATATAAAGGATTCGCGTTTCATCTATGATATTTTTGATGAACACAAATTTGACGGAGTTATCCATTTGGCTGCGGAAAGCCATGTTGACAGGTCAATTACCCATCCGAATGATTTTATTGAGACCAATGTGCTGGGAACTGCCAACCTGCTCAACGCCTGTCGTGAGATATGGAAAGACGGTTATCAGGACAAGCTTTTTTATCATGTTTCAACAGATGAGGTCTATGGCTCACTGGGTAAAACCGGTTTATTTACAGAAGAAACCTCCTATGATCCGCAATCGCCCTATTCGGCGTCAAAAGCAGCATCTGATCATCTGGTAAGGTCCTATGGCAATACCTACGGTTTACCCTTTGTGATCAGCAATTGCTCCAATAATTATGGCGCAAACCAATTTCCTGAAAAACTAATCCCGCTTTTTATACATAACATCCAGATCAAAAAGTCCCTTCCCGTGTATGGCGACGGACAATATACCCGCGACTGGCTTTTCGTTGATGACCATGCGGCTGCCATAGACCAAATCTTTCACTGTAAAAAAATTGGTGAAACCTATAACATTGGAGGGTTTAATGAGTGGACAAACCTTGATCTGATCCATTTATTATGCAATTTAATGGATGAAAAACTGAACAGAAAGAAAGGTGAATCTGCAGAACTGATAACTTTTGTAAAGGACAGGGCAGGGCATGACAGGCGCTATGCTATTGATGCAACCAAGCTCAATCGGGAACTTGGCTGGAAACCCAGTGTGACTTTTGAAGAAGGTTTATCGAAAACCATTGACTGGTACCTGGCCAATGAAAAATGGTTAAAAAATGTGACCTCGGGGCAATACATGGACTATTATAAAAAAATGTATGGATAGATTATTGATGCTTCAGATAAAGATGATGTATTCCATTCCTGTAAGGTTCCAAATCAACAATTAACAATCCGTGCAACATTTTTTTATTTGCTAAAACCTTTGATAGCGGTAAAGTAGTCTCTTACTTATTTTCTTCCACCGCTTTAAGCCCGCCTCTCAACTGCCTTTTTCTTGGGCTTTGGGTGGAACCGTAAATTTTTTCTATAACTTCATAGATCAGACCCCTGTTTTCGTGTGCTATTTTAATCTTATTTTAACCATTAAGGGGATTCTTTTTTTACTACCTTAGATGTAGCATAAGCCGCTTAATTTCTGTTGTGTAATGAAATATTTTACGGTCTTTGACAACATATGAATTCCGATTTATTTAAAATAAATATAATGAAAAAATTAGTTGTATTATCGTTTTTGTTCTTTATGACAATCCTGTGTTTTCAGGAGGTTTACGGACAGGCCTGGAAATCTGACAGTACCTGGACGGAGGCCAAGAAAAATGTCATACGTTATAATCTTTCCCAACCCATGCTTGTAGGGTTTGACAATGCCATTATTTTTGGTTACGAAAGATTGCTAAAGCCTAATCAGAGCATTTCTGTGAACATTGGCAGAATGTCTTTACCTAAATTAGGATCAGTCATCACTGAAGATTTTGAGCTCTTAAATGATGTCAGCAATAAAGGATATAATTTTTCTGTTGATTACCGCTTTTATCTCGGCAAACTGAATAAATACAGTGCTCCCAGAGGAGTATATATTGGTCCCTATTATTCAATAAACAGTTGGGGACGCGAAAATGAATGGTCCTATTTTAGTGCTGTTTCCGATGAGGAAAGAGAGGTTACCGTTGATTCAAAACTGAATATTAATATGGTTGGCTTTGAATTGGGCTACCAATTCGTTTTCTGGGACAGAATGACACTGGATCTCGTGCTAATCGGACCTGGTGTTGGCTGGTATAAGTTAAATGCCAAAGCCGAGGGAAACTTAACTCAGGAAGAAAAAGAGAAGGTACAGGATATAGTATTGGATCTGATTCAGGAAAAATTTCCAGGACTTGACTACACCCTGGATGATGACGAACTGGATGCAGATGGTACGCTTCGCCAAACAACTATTGGATTCCGATACCTCATACATATCGGATATAACTTCTGAGGATGAGATTCATTAAAATGAAAAAAATGAGGTGCTGATAATTCTGTGTAATACTGAATCGTTCATTTTTTATGACCGGATTAAGTTAACTTGGAGTAATTATACAAATTTATAATTTAGAACCAGGTTCTCGACCATCCCACGCTAAAAGTTTTAAAATCTGCGCCTGTTCTGATAATTGCCCCCTGGCTGTAGGCAATTTTAACTGAATTCCATTTGGCAACAGGAAATACCAGGGTAGCTCCCAGACGCGCATTGGATTGTCTGTCGTCATTGTATTCATCATTTACAGAAGATTGTCCTCCAACGTAATAGGTAGCATCAAATGCAGCCCACATCCTTGGATTGATGTTATAGCTCAAATGTGTTTGAAATGAGTACAAAGGGTCTTGTTTTCGTTCCGATTTACCCGGGTAAAATGAATCATTCTCTGTAAAGAGCCAAACTCCGGAATACACATCAAGCATCCGACGATCTCCCATTCTCTGTGACAAGGCCAATTCGGGTTTAAATGACCACCTGTTCGTTCCCAAATTGATCAGTTTGTCTGAATCATACTCCCCCGTTGGCGCTACCAAAGAAATGCTGGCACCAAGAATTGTGCGGTTGGTCTGCTTTGAAAAATCACTCAGGGATATCGCTTTTCCCCCAAGCAATAACACCGACAACCGAAATCGCATATCTCCTATCCCATTGAGATTCTTATCTCTTTCCAGCCCATCTATCTTTCCTGTAAGCTGAGCCCAGCTATAAGGCAGTACGGCCAATGCCTGAGCCGTTTGTCCGAATAAACTGAAAGTGTGAGAGACCCCTAAGGATGCAGATTCCACTGTAGCATCCAGATCCTCTATGGGCAGGGAAGGATCAAGTAGCACATCTCCTTTGGAAAAAGTCAGGCCCGAAATAACAATGGTGGCATTTACCGGTATATTGACATATGCCCTGGGATCAAGATCCTGGGCATTTACTACAGTAATAAAGCTGAAAAGTTGAAGTATTAAAACAAATATTCTTTTGTAAACTTCATTCATTAGATATTCATTTAGGCTCGCAGCTTTTAATTTTATGAAGTATTTTGCTTCATTAAATTTTATAAAAATACAAATTCTGCCCGTTATTGTCACCCCTCTTTTCTGCAAGAATATTCTTGATGAATTGGAAAGTAAAAAAAAAGTAAATCAATGCATCAACTCCCATTTCAGGAAATCACAAAGTTAAAAAATGTTTTACCTTCTTGATTTAACGATTATAAGAATTGTATGACCCTCTGTATTTTTGATTATTTAAATATCTGAAGGCCAATCTGGCAGTATATAATCAGGCCTATTTATAAAAGGAAAGTTCAAAAATTAGGGTAAGATTCAAGGAATTTCAAGAAATGGATTCCAATAAAACCATTTTAATGCATAAACCTGACCTTTATTTTTCTTTGCAGGGTGGGCATTTGCATCGGTTCAGCCGGATTGTCTTTTTTCTTGGTAGTGAATTGTATCACAGGGTTCTCTTCGGCTTTGTATGAAATGCTCATTTCAGGTTTTTGTGTCTCAAAAAGCTCAAGGAAAATTTTTGCTTCCGGATTACAATAGATCCCTGGATCATGCGAAAGCAGCATCACACTGTAAACATCCCGGCAGGAAGTATCCGGATCAACCCCATATTGTTTCTTGTAATACTGCTCTAAGGCCAGGTATTGATCAGAATCGGGTTTCGGCCGAATCCTTTATCTTAACAATGACCTTAATCCCTTTCCCGCCCGGGCTTCTGAAAGCCAGATACGTATAAGCATCCTTACAGATTGCTGAAAAAAGAGCATCGTAATTTTCTTCGCTTGCCAGCTCCATCTGCATTAGTCCGCTATGCCTTACCAAACCCTTGTTATTTCTCTCGCTAAAAATACCGCTTAAGGTTACAGCCGGTAAATGTGCTGTGATAATCTTATTGCAAATCTCTTCATTGTTGCAGACCTTTCTTAGTGTTTTTATCTCCTTCTCCAGGTAACCGTCTTTTATAATTTCATAAAGTTGGTTTACATCAATGGCTACATCAGGCTGATCAAAAAAGGTTTGATTTCTGTACAAAGAAGAATCTGTAAGCTGAATTGGTTTGATGGTGCATAAGGAAATTATTTTCATGGCAATTATTCTATAACGCTAAAATTCGATTCGTATTATTCAATTCCGCTGATTTTGAGAATTTTTCGTCCCGATTTTATGTGAATTAAGTTAGATTTAAATCAGGATACGACCATCCTCCATTGTAATAATCCGGTCGCTTTTGTCAGCAAAATCCATGTCATGGGTTACAATTAAAAGAGACAGGCCAAAATCCTCGCGCAGTTGTTTAAAAATGGACAGAACATTGTCAGAATTATGGCTGTCCAGATTGCCGGTTGGTTCATCTCCCATAAGTATAGAAGGGTTGTTGATCAGGGCACGGGCAATGGCCACGCGTTGTTTTTCTCCTCCAGAAATCATAGCCGCTTTCTTTTTGGCCAGGTGATCTGATTCCCAAAATGCCTAATTTTTGTCTGGCCTCTTTCTCTATTTCCATCACTGATTTTTCACCAAGTTTTTTTGCAGGAAGCATTACGTTTTCGAGTACCGTAAATTCTGCAAGCAAATAATGAAATTGAAAAACAAAACCTATATGTTTGTTTCGCAGATAAGCGAGGTGGTTAGGCGACTGCCCTGTTATCAATTCTTCATTCAGAAACAATTGTCCTTCATAATCCCGGTCCATAGTTGATAAAATATATAGTAATGTTGATTTTCCGCAACCAGATTTACCCATGATGGTGGCAAATTCTCCCTTTGCCACACTGAAATTAATCTCCTTTAAAACCTGAAAAAGGACTGGTTTCCTGAAATACTTGTCGATATGTTTGGCCTCAAGGACTTTGTCTGTCATAAAATTTCATTGTCCGGTGATAATTCTCAACCGGGTCTATTTTTTTGGCTTTTTGAGAAGGAAAAAATCCTGCAAAAAAAGTTGAAAGCAAAGCAAAACTAATTCCAATGATGTAAAAAATGATGTTGTGATTGACAGGAAAGGTAGTTATGGTAGGTAGAGCCTCGGTTTTGAACGGTACTTGATCTATTGTAATCAAGAGAAAATATCCCAGCAACAGCCCCAACACACCTCCTATAATTCCAATAATCATGGCCTGGCTCAGAAAGATATACTGTACGTCTTTGCCGGTAAAACCAATGGCCTTAAGTATAGCTATGTCATTCATTTTTTTCATAGATGAGCATGTTCAGAATATTGTAGATGCCAAAGCCGGCCACAATCAGCAAGGTAGCAGATACTGCATAAGTGATCAAATTCCTGATGTCGGTTCCTGTTTCGAACTGGGCATTGGCGGTTTTTACGTCTATTGCTCTGAGTTTAAATTGTTGCTCAATATTTTCTGACATGGGCAGGGCCTGTTCTATGTCATGGAGCTTCACATTGATGTCTGTAATATAATTTTCTGGCTGACCTAATATCCGCTGGACAGTTTTTAGATTTGCAAAACTTTGCATATTGTCTATGTCCCCGATACCACTCTGGTAAAAACCTACAATCTGCAGGGGAAATATTTCTCCTTTAATGGTACTGATCTGTATACGATCACCCATTTCCAAAGACATTTTTTTGGCTAGTCCGATACCAAGCAAAATTCCATTGTCATTATTTTTTAAATCCGCAGCAGTTCCTTCAAGGATGTAATTGCTAAAATTAAAAAGTGCAGCCTCCTTCATTATATCCACGCCGGTAAGATTTCCACCAATCTCAATTGATCCTGCCAGGTAAAAGATCTGTGCTTTTATCTGCGGTAGGGCTCCGCGTACCCTGGGATCATTATTCAAATAATGGATCAACGGCAGCGCATTGTGAATTTTTTTTTGATTTTGTTTGGGTTTTATCGAATGTACAACGTTAAAGGTGTTTTTAAATCCCTCATAATTCTCGGCAGGCTGCTTCTCAGAGGGCTGGATCTCGTTGTAGATATGGATATGGGGTGTTTGGTTCAGGATCAGATCGTCAAGCATCCCATTTAGCCCGGTCATGAAACCCGAAAGTGTAATATACGATCCAATACCGAAGGTGACTCCCAGAGCGGCCACAATTGTCTGCTTATATTTCGTGAGAAGATGTGTCTTCGCAATGCTAAAGATAACTTTCCTGTTAATCATTTTTCAGAGAGATAGATCCAGGTATTGGCAGTGATGCCGGATAAAATTTCTATGCTGTCAAGGGTTTGCAATCCTGTGCGCACCTCCATGATACCTTCATCCGTTCTTACTGTATTTTTTTCTGTCAAATACTGTTTTGGAATAACCAGTGCTTCTTTTTTTGTGGAGATATGAATATTGCCTTCTCCTGACAAGCCCGGGTAAAGAATCTTTGGCTTCTCTTCAAACAGAGCTTCTACCTTAAAGGTCTGGTTCCTTTCGTCTTTTTTTGGATAAATCCTGCTTACCCTTGCCTTAAATATCTCATCCGGGTAGGCATCAAGGCTAATAATAACCAATTGTCCGGAAGATAATTTTACTACATCCACCTCATCCACCAACATATCAATGACAAAACTTTTTTCGCTGCCAACTGTTGCCAGGGGCTCCATTGTATTTACAATTTCACCCTGTTGTTTGTGAATTGCATATACCTTGCCGTTGATCATTGCGTTGACTGTAAAATCCCCGGAGGTGCTCATGGCACTCCTGTAATTATTTTCAGCCTGTCTTAATTGAGTTTCCAATTCGTTTTTTGTCTGTGTGTACCTGCTTTTCAGCAGGTTTAAGTTATTTGTAGAGAGCTCAAAGGCAAGTTTTTTTGTGTCAAATTCTCCTTTCGAACCAATTTTTTGTTCCCAGAGGTTCTTCTGTCTGTAAAAATTAACAGAATCATTATAATATTTGAGCTGTGCAGCGTCTATTTCCCTTTTTATATTGCTGAGCAGCGCATCCCTGCCCCGAAAGTTTTCCTGTGCCAGTTGCAAGGTAAGTTTTGCATTCTCTGCATTTAATTTCGGACTGTTATTGATGATCTGAAATAAGGCTTCCCCTTTTCGAAAAACACTTCCTTCCTGGACCAAGATCTTATCCAGGATACCATTCACAACAGCATAAACCCGGTATAAGCTATCCGGCTGTACAGTTACAGAAGCATAAACAGCTTCTGTAATGGTGGTTTTGGAAGCCTGAATTCTTTGTTCCTGATCACCACAGGAAGTGAGAAAAACAAAAAACAGTACGCTTAAGGTATTCTTAATCATATCCCCATTTTATACCCAAAGTTCAGTAAAAAAATTCAATTCTCCTGAGGCTTACCTGCTTTTTATCAAGGTATGGAACAAATTCAGGCATGTGACTTTGGTGGATGTGTGCGACAGGATCGTTAATAAAACACAGTCTCCTATGGTGTGTATTTTTTTGTTTTATATAATGGTAGGTGGCAAAGAGAATTATTCCAAAAGCAATAGCGATAAGAACATCAAATAATTCTTTCATTTTGGAACTTGAAAGTAACCAGAGTGAAGCCAAAATTCCGGCAATTGCGAAGACATTTCCATAGGGCAGTTTGAAATAATCTGTCTTATTTTTGTCTGTCATGCGCAGTTTGATCATGGCCGCACTCACCATTAAAAATACCAATACTTTGTTGATTACTGTAATTGAAACAGCATAAATAAAAGACCCTGTTAATGAGACAATTAACGTTGCAGCCGCATAAAAAAGTATTGAATAAACGGGCGTATGATATTTTGGGTGAAGTATAGAAAAGAATTTAGGGAATTGATTTTCTTCACTTAAAGCAAAAGGAATTCTCGACCCCATTAACATCATTGCATTCATGGCCCCGCCAATAGATACCAAAGCGCCAATGGTGATCAAAAGTCCTCCCGAGGGGCCCATAAATAACTGTGCAGCATCCGTTATTGGCCTTTCTGAATCAGCGAGCCCCGGCAATATGCCTATGCTTACAAATTGTATCAATGCATAAAAGACCGTTACAAAAACCATGGAAACGACCAATGCAAATGGAATGTTTTTGCGGGGTTCTTTTATTTCGCCGGTATTTACAAGAACTGCTTCAAATCCTGTAAAAGCAAAAATCAGGATCAACACGGTAGCAGAAAAGTCGGGGAGAGGCGGCGGTGTTTGTCCGATATCAAAAAGTTCCGGATTTATATAAAAAAGTCCTGCCAGTACGAAAATAAGGAGCGGTACTATTTTTGCAATAGCAAAATAATTGTTGAATATAGTAGAATTTTTTACTCCACGGTAATTGACCCAGGTCAAAACCAGAGTGATTCCTGCCATAAGTGCATTTCTAAAAAACGGACGTAGAAAAACGGGATCAATAAAACTCAAATAAGTGACAAACAAATTGATCAGCGCTGCATAGGCTGCAATCCTTGTAAGAAGCATGAGCCACCCGATGATAAAGGCCGGTATTCTTCCAAAAGCACTGTAAATATAAAGATACGGTCCACCTGTTTTGTCAAATCTGCTTCCGACCTCTGCAAAATTCAACACCAATATAAAAACAATGAATGCACATAAAAAAAGAGCCGGCAGACTATATATACCTGATAGACTGAAAATTTTCGAGGGCAAACCAAAAATTCCCGCACCAACAATGGTATTGATCATGAGCAAAACAAGATCCCATTTTTTGATGGCCCTTCTTAACATAAATTATTTTCTTATTTGTTTATGATCTGAAATAAAGATAGTTTTAAATTGCTTGTTTTGTGGCTCCTTCACAAAAAAAAACCGAATATCATCTTACATATCCGGTTATTGACCTACTGCATTCAACAAACAATTGCTTTTTACCAGTAGGTTAGAAAATATTTAACACCAATACCGGTAAGTTAGAATGGCTTAATTTAAAATCTTTGTGAAAACTGGTGCAGGTTTAAATCCTGCAGTCAGGTCTACATAAATAAGTAAACCCTTGTAATATGCGGTTACGTTTTTTCCATTCAGGTCCTTACATTTGGCGCTGATCTCATAACTATTTCCATTTTTAGTCACAGAAATTGTGCCTGAAGTTATTGCTACCAAGTCGTCGTCTTCAATCTCGTCAGCACTTGCATCAAAATTGAGCGTATAACCCCCTCCGCCGAAGGTTTTTACATTAAGTGGAGGCGTTGCGTCAAAAGTATAATCCCCTGTATCTAAAGTATTTGCGCTGGAGGAGAATAATTGAAATAGGATTAATTGTCCGACGCCGGTTTCATTGATCAGGTCAATTTCTTCAGAAACCAGGGCCACAACCTGCATATATCCTTTATACTGTGTAATTTCATCATCCGCTTGCCCAACATTTATCAGCATACCTGAATTTAATCCATAGACCTGATCTTCTACTTTTAACTCGTTGTTTTTTGCCTTGTCATCATCGTCATCATCACTACACCCAATAAACAAGTTGCTTAGGATGAAAATTCCTAAAATTAATTTCAGTACATATTTCATATAGTATGTTTTTTAATTATAACCTATGATTCTTAATTTTATTATATGCTACTGAATCCTAATTTAAATTCTTCGCAAAAAGGAAAAATTAAAAACGCATAACACTTGATTAAAATCAGTTTCCAAAAATACAGAAATATCTTAACCAAAAACAATTGCCGGTTACTGATTAGATCCTCAATTATGAAATTAAATTTTTGATGATCATTACCGTCATTAAAGCCATCATTGCCACTGCATTCAGGGCAACAAATAAATAAATTCCAAAAAACAAATTAAATAAAGTTTTCATTGTTCCGCGATTTAAAGTTCATTCTACTCATAAAGTACAATCTTATTAGGATCTGATCTTATCGATCGGTCTTAGATTTTTTTCATTCATCTTGCCAGTGTTTTGGTCTGAATAAAAATTTGAAATCATCCTTAAGTGTTTGTTCCGTGAAGTTATTTCTTCTGCCAATCATTTACAATGACTGCGGTCATCAAAAAAGATGATCCTTATCAATGTACGGGACTTTATTATAGCAAAAACACCCTTTGGTGTGTTTCTCAATAAACGAACTCACTAAGGGCTGAGATACCTGAAAAATATTTCTTTGATGTTTCGCACCCTGAGGCAGAGTAATAAGGCCAGGAAGTTCCCCAGACTTCGCTCGGGATAAGATCGACTTTTAATTTCAGTTCATCTCTTTACTGAAATTATAGTCTCTCTGCTTTAATTATTTGATTATTAAATGACAATATAATATTGCCGGAATAATGACTTAATCTATAATTTTGATACGCTTCGGGAAAACCCCGCCCGGAAGTATGTGGTCCCCCTTAAAATATGCTATTGCAGTAAAAAATGAAAAATTACTTTTTGGTTTTGCCCTTGTTTAAAATTAAGCCCATATTGAGGTTTGCTTTTATTGTTTCTGCATTTCTGAACCTTAGTAGCTTATGGTCACAAGACATGGATCTGAGTCCACTTGTTGACCAAAAGGCTAGCCCTGCAACCCGTATTATTCTCAAAGAAATTACAGATCATTTCAAAACACGGGTTTGCCATAGGACATCAGGATGCCAGCTCCTATGGGATAGGCTGGAAACATAAAGACCATCCGGATAAAATCGATAGCGATGTGAAGAGGGTAATTGGCGATTTTCCGGCTGTTTTTGGCTTTGATATTGGGGGGATTGAACTTGATAGCCAGGAAAACCTGGATAGCGTGCCTTTTGACCACATGAGAAAACTGATCATTGATGCGCATAGCAAAGGCGCGATCGTCACCATAAGCTGGCACGCAGACAATCCGGTTTCGGGTGGTGACTCCTGGGATAAAACTCCGGCAGTTGCCCAATGTTTAAAAGATGGATCCCAAAGAGAAAAGTTTGAATTATGGGTAAAACGCGTTGCCGATTTTCTGAATTCTCTGGAATACAAAGGAGAAAAGATCCCGATAATATTCAGGCCTTTCCATGAAATGAACGGTTCCTGGTTCTGGTGGGGAGACCCCAATTGCACAGCAGAAGATTATATCAGCCTATGGCAGGACACTGTGATGTTGTTAAGAGATAAACATCAGGTACATCATCTGTTATATGCCTATTCTCCCAATAAACTCAATCAGGAGGACCAGTACCTCAAATATTATCCCGGTGATAACTTTGTGGATATTTTTGGTGTTGATATTTATGACAGGAACAATTCAGAGGATTATATAAAATCTGTAAAGGAGGACCTGAAACTGGTAAGTTCCATTGCCGGTAAAAAGAATAAACTCTATGCCTTTACAGAGACCGGACTCGAAAAAATTCCGACAGAAAAATGGTTTACGGAAGTTTTATATCCGGCCATAGAAAATTCAGGTATTTCCTGGGTTTTAATGTGGCGAAATCACATTACCTCTCACCATTACATGCCGTTTAACGGCCATCCATCAGAAAAGGATTTTAAAAGCTTTGAAAGCTTTACCAAAAACACTATTTTTAAAAGATATTAACCAACTAAAATACTAGGTCTTGAAATTACTGCACACCATCGATCTTCTGATCATTTTAGCCTACCTGGTAACCATTGTGGTTGTTGGGCTTGTGCTTAGAAAAAGGGCACAAAGAAGCAAAGATGACTATTTAATGGGCGGAAAATCGATACCCTGGTACATGCTCGGTCTTTCAAATGCTTCCGGAATGTTTGATATTTCCGGTACCATCTGGCTGGTGACCCTCATGTTTGTCTATGGTATAAAAAGCGCCTGGATCCCTTGGTTATGGCCTGTATTTAACCAGATATTCTTGATGGTTTACCTTTCCAAGTGGCTTCGCAGGTCTAATGCAACCACGGGAGCAGAGTGGATTCAAACCCGGTTTGGCTTTGGAAAAGGCGGAAAACTATCCCATACCATTGTGGTTCTTTTTGCCTTGTTAAGCTGTCTTGGGTTCTTGGCCTATGGTTTTATCGGGCTGGGAAAATTTGTGGAAATCTTTATCCCATGGGAAATGGTTCAAAATTACATTCCCTTTGCGATAGCTCCTGCCTATGTGCCTCATTTTTATGGTATTATATTTACCCTGTTTGCTGTTTTTTATTCACTGCTGGGAGGTATGTCCGGTATCGTATGGGCCGATGTAATTCAGTTTGGCATTATGACAGTAGCAGCATTGATCATCGGATATCTCGGTTTTGCAGCAGTTGGATCAAACCCTCTTCATGTTCCTGCAGGCTGGATGAGCCCGTTTTTCGGATGGGAATTGAACATGAACTGGGCAGAAATTATTCCACAGGTAAACGAAAAAATAAAATCTGATGGCTATGGCTTGTTTTCCTTTTTCTTTATGATGATGGTATTCAAAGGAATTCTCGTCAGTCTGGCCGGTCCGGCACCGAATTACGATATGCAAAAGATTCTTTCTACCAAATCTCCCCAGGAAGCCTCAAAAATGAGTGGTTTTGTTTCTGTGATCTTAATGCCGATTCGCTATCTGATGATCGCGGGTTTTGCTGCCCTCGCCCTGATTTATTATGAAAAACTGGATTTGATCACCGCTGCCGGTACCATCGATTTTGAACTGATCCTGCCTTCTGCCATAAAAGAATTTGTTCCGGTTGGTTTGCTGGGACTCCTGCTTGCTGGTTTGTTAGCCGCTTTTATGTCCACTTTTGCAGGTACGCTCAATGCGGCTCAGGCCTATATAATTAATGATATCTATCTGAATTACCAAAAAAAGGAAGTCAGTCAGAAGCAAGTAAAACTCATGAATTATGGCTCTGGTATCATTGTGGTCATTGTAAGTGTAATCCTGGGCTTCTTTGTGCAGGATGTAAATTCAATTCTTCAATGGCTGGTATCCGCCCTTTTTGGAAGTTATGTTGTGGCAAACATCTTAAAATGGCACTGGTGGAGATTTAACGGAGAAGGATTCTTTTGGGGGATGCTGGCCGGCATGATCCCCGCACTGATCCTTCCTTCACTTTTACCCAATACACTTGATCTGTATTATTTTCCAGTACTGCTGATAACATCCATTATTGGCTGCCTCATTGGCACTTATTCGGCACCTCCTACCGAAGAAGCCATTCTTAAAAAATTCTATACAAATGTAAGGCCCTGGGGATTCTGGAAGCCTATTGAAGAAAAAATCCTAAAAGAAAATCCTTCCTTTAAAAAGAACAAGAATTTCAAAATGGATATGTTCAATGTTTTTGTAGGCATCATTGCCCAGACTGCCCTTGTTATTTTGCCTATGTACATGGTTTTCAGACAGCAGTTACCAACAATTGTTCTGGTAGTAGTTCTCATTATTTGCGGGTATCTGTTGAAAAAATTCTGGTGGGATAAACTTGAAGAAAAATTAGATTAATCCTTTGACATTGTATGAAAGTAAATCATTTCCTGAAAACGCAAAAACACCAGCAAAAATTACTTGCTAAAAAGAATAAACCGGTATCTCTTACCAATGGCGTTTATGAACGCTATAAAAATCCTGTGCTCACAGCGCAGCATGTCCCTTTGCACTGGCGCTATGACCTGAATTTCAAAACCAACCCTTTTATGATGGAAAGGATCGGTTTTAACGTAACATTCAATGCGGGAGCGATGAAATGGCAAGACAGGTATATCTTAGCGGTAAGGGTAGAAGGCGCAGACCGGAAATCTTTTTTTGCAATTGCTGAGAGCCCAAACGGGATAGATAACTTTCGTTTTTGGGACAAACCGGTAGTATTGCCACAGATCAAAAACAATCCTGATACAAATGTATATGATATGCGCCTGATCGACCACGAAGATGGATGGATCTACGGCATATTTTGTACCGAGCGGAAAGACCCCAATGCGCCCGCAGCAGATACGAGCTCGGCCATCGCCAATGCAGGCCTTGTGCGCACAAAAGACCTTCTTAACTGGGAACGCCTGCCCGATCTTGTTTCCAATTCGGGTCAGCAGCGAAATGTAGTCCTGCATCCTGAATTTGTAGATGGAAAATATGCTTTGTACACGCGACCACAGGATGGATTTATCGATATCGGAAAAGGTGGCGGAATAGGTTTTGGTTTTGTGGATGACATGACAAAACCCGTAGTAAAAGAGGAACGGATCATTCAGAATAAAAAATACCATACAGTCTATGAACTGAAAAACGGACTCGGACCGGCACCTATCAAAACAGAGAAAGGCTGGTTGCACCTGGCACATGGCGTTCGAAATACCGCAGCCGGGATTCTGGCTACACCCTTTACCTTTTTATGACCGACCTCAATGACATCACAAAAGTAATCCACCAGCCAGCCGGTTATTTTATGGCGCCCAATTACAAGGAAACACTGGGAGACGTTTCTAATGTGTTATTTTCCAATGGCTGGATTAAAGATGAAGATGGTACCGTTTATATCTATTATGCTTCTTCAGATACAAGAATGCATGTGGCCACATCAACTGTGGAACAATTGGTGGATTATGCAATGCATTCACCTGAAGACAAATTCAACTCGGCCGGTTCGGTAGGAACCATTCTGGAACTCATAGAAAAGAATAAAGGACTTTATTAATGCATCCGCTTCATAAAAAATTGTCGGCTGAAATGGCTGATGAATTAAAGTATATACTCTCCTATTGGAGTACATCCGCCATAGACCACGAATTCGGAGGATTTTTAGGAGAAAGGGACTTTTACAATACCATCGTACCTGAGGCGCCAAAGGGAATTATTCTTAATTCACGGATTCTCTGGTCATTTTCTGCCGTTTCCAACCACCTTCAAACCAATGAATACGCCGCACTTTGCGACCGGTCTTTTCACTACTTGAAACAATATTTCCGGGATGAAAAATATGGCGGTGTCTATTGGGAATTGGACCATGCAGGAAAACCGAGCAATCTGCGCAAACAAGTCTATGCCCAGGCATTTATGATCTACGCCCTGTCTGAGTATTACATTTTCTCAGGAAATCCCATGGCACTTGACTGGGCCCTTGAGATCTATGGGCTGATCGAAAAACATGCGAATGACCGGATCTATGGAGGTTATACTGAAGCCTTTGCCCATGACTGGTCAATAATAGAAGACATGCGCCTGAGCGAAAAAGATGCCAATGAGGCCAAGACCATGAATACGCATCTGCATGTTTTGGAAGCCTATACAAATCTTTACCGGGTGCATAAGGACACAGACCTGGCAAAAAGGCTAACAGGATCTTATCGAACTTTTTCTGAATAAATTCTATATCCCAACCAACAGCCATTTACAATTGTTCTTTGATGAAACAATGGCAGCCAAAAGGAAGGATCATCTCTTATGGCCATGATATTGAAACTGCCTGGTTACAGATTGAAGCTGCCAAGGTGATTCAAAACAAAAGTCTTTTGGAAAAAACACAAAATATTGCCCTTGACATTGCTGATAAATTTATGATAGAAGCTGTTGATTCTGAGGGAGGTGTTCGGTATGAATTTAATCCCGAAACAGGCGTTCGCGATAACGACAGGCATTGGTGGCCACAGGTAGAAGCCATTATAGGACTGGTATATGCCTGGCAGATCTCAAGGGAAGAAAAATATTTGCTTTGTGCAGATTCCATTTGGGAATTTACCAAAAAAAATATCATTGACAGAAAAAACGGAGAGTGGCACTGGCGGGTAAACAGCAAAGGCGAACCAAATACCTCCAATTATAAAATGGGTATGTGGAAAGCACCTTATCACAATAGCAGGGCCTGTATTCAAATGAACAAGGCATTGGGCATATAGCTTCATCCCGCATAAGGCATTTGACAAAGCCACTTTTCCTGCGCCTAACCGCATGCCTTTTATAAATGAGATTTACTCGCTTGTAAAACTACTCGCCGGAAGATTCGCTATATTGAACAGATTCGAGAGTGAAGTATTCCCCCAGGCAAAACGGACATAGACAGGATTATTCACTTTTTCGGAAATTACCTCCACAACATTCCCCTTTATCTTTGCCTTACCGGGATAAAATATTCTGTCTTCCCCTGCCAATTCAAAAAGGTTTTCCTTGTTTATAAATTGAAGTCCATCGGCCATGTCAAAAGAAATGATCGCTTTGTTTTTTTTATAGTCCACAGTATGAAAATTGAGGTCCTTCAACTGAGCTCTTCGTGAATATTATAATTATTTTTAAGAGCCAGATGTCCCAAACGCAGACCCACATCTTTTTTGTTCTTTGGATGAATATCTGCAATGTCGCCAATATCACTGGTCACTACCATTCCGGTTTCCGGCACTTCCCTCCTCACCCGCCTTTGGGCCTCTCTAACCTGAACCCCGGTATATCCCGCTCCGTACTCATAAGGAGCAATCTGAACTAAATAAAAAGGGAAATTATCCTTCCATTGTGCTCTCCAGGAAATAATCAATTCTTTAAGAACTTCCTCATAAATTGATGGATTCACAGTATTGTCCTCGCCCTGATACCAAATCACCCCTGCCAGTTTGGTTAGGGTCAATGGAGCCATCATGCCGTTGAAGGCTGTGGATCTTCTGTGAGGACCCCATGGCCTTTCTTTCATCAGGTCGGCTGCTACCCTGAGTTTTTCGTTTTCATTAAAAACTTCCTCTGGCATCCAGGCTTCAGCAGGTGTTCCTCCCCAGGCTGACACGATCAGACCCACCGGTACCTTGAGCTTCTCTGTAAGTTCCTTTCCAAAAAAATACGCTACTGCACTAAAATATTTCATAGTTCCCGGAGTACAGACCTCCCATTTGCCTACCACATCGATCTGCGGATTATTGGCTGTACGCTTTTCAACCGTAAAAAAACGAAGGGCAGGAATATTTGCATTTTCTGTTTCCCTTGCCCCATCAGTGATTCCTGAGGCCGCACTCCAGGCCATATTCGATTGTCCGGAGCCCAACCACACCTCACCAATCAGCACATCGGTAATTGTGATCTCGTTATACCCTTTAATCCCAATTATATATGGCCCGCCCGCAAGCGGAGTTTTCAGAATAACTTTCCAGTTCCCGTAATTATCTGTTTCTGTTTCATATTTCAGGTCTGACCAAGTCGTGCTGACCTGTACCTTTTCAAGAGGATCGGCCCAGCCCCAAAGGGTAATTTCGGCATTTTGCTGCAGCACCATATGGTCTCCAAAAACGGATGGAAGGCTTATGTTTGCAAAAACAACAGAGGAGCCCAGCATAAGGAAACATAAAACGATTTTTTTAAATTTATTCATTGACTGGTTCATTTAAAAACTCTTTTAAAAAAGGAATGAGTTCATTTGACATGGCTTTATGGTCTTCAATTCCCGGATGGTAATTACAGCCTCCGGGTTGCAGCAGGGTAAAAGAAAAAATCTGAATGGTGTGTTGCTTTTCGAAATGCCTTTTAACCGCTTCCAGACATGCTGATAAAACAGCTGATTTTTCTGCTGAAACCATTGGGCTGTTCAGCAAGGCGACCCTTGTTTTCGGGTAATGTCTGAACAGCATCTCAACAAACTTAATGTAATTTTTTGTAAATATTTCCGGATTAAACGGCAATCTGGGATTCATGCCGTCGCCGTCAGAAAGATCATTTGTTCCCAGGCATATGGTAATAACATCCGGAGCAGGCGAGCTGACATATTTGCTACGGGATATCGGATTCAAATACAGGTTCTCATAAACCTCCGGCATGATCGGCTCCCGGATGTGCTCATCATTCCAGTTTCTGTAAATCCCGATACCGGAAACTGCACTCATAATATAATTTACGTTCAGGGCTCTTGCAGTTCTCGGTCCATAGGCCAAATAGGCATTGTGCTGGTCATGGTACTCCCCCTGCCCGCAAGGCACAAGGGAATCATCTGCAAGTGCGCCACAGGTAATGGAATTCCCGATAAATTCAATGGTACTGGGTTTTACTATGGGTAAGGGCAGCAATTTTTCGGCATGAATCCCTTTAAAAATGATCTCGCCACTCGCTGCTTCTGTGGCTTTATATATGCCAATGCGATTTTCATTTTCCGGCAGGTCAAGTGTAATGATCGTATCCTCTTCGCCGTTTATGATTTTATAGCGCTTGTCGTAAGTTCCGTTGACTTCAATACTGATATAATTATGAGTACTCCCCTTTCCGTTCATTATAAGGTCAATCTTCTTTCCCTGAGCCAAAAATTCAACCGATGCAGCAGATCCTATAAGAAACTGCTCTTTTTGGCTGTTGTCCATCCTGCCTGAATATCGAAAAGCTCTTTTCAGAAGTAAATTCAGAGTTCTTCAATTGTTCAGCTTACATTTGAATAAAAAGGTGAAACCAAAAGATAAAAATACCATTTCATCCGCGTAATTTTAATGATTAAATTTCCGTAAAAATTACAAGCCCGCCAAAATATTACAAGCAAATATTTATTCTTTTTTTCTTAATAAATTATAATAATTAGTTTATTTATATGTCAGAAAATCATATAATTTTAAAAAATTCAAATTTAATTGTCATTTTAGCTGCAATTAATTAAACAATTTTTTAACCCCTAATCTAAACCTAATGAAAAAATTGAATTTTATTTGCGCTTTTTATAGCTTTATTGGCCTTAACATCGTCCCCTGTTCAAGCACCCAAGAAGTATTATCGCCAACGCAAGCTGGTATTTCAAAGACTGATTTACTCAGCACATTAAATAATGTGGAGGATATCTTGGTTTCTCTGATGATGTTACAACAAAACTTAGTGATTATAACACATAATTATGTTGATAAAATTTTTGATATAACGGACGGTCAAACGAGCACTGATCAAAAAATTTCAGGCTTAAAAGACCTGGCTACAGGTTCAAAAACTGATTTAACGAAGCTCTTGGGCCCCGATGGTTTTGGAAAGTATTCTGATTCTATGAAAAATTTGTTAAAACCCTTAGCAAAAAAATCTAGTTTATTGAAGTATCTTATTTAATCATAATTTTATAAAACTTCATTTTGCGGAAGTCTTTCCGCAAAATGGAGTTTTTTGTTTTCCTGCTCACTTCTGATATCTGTTCAGATTGCCCTTTAAAAAGCATCGTCTTCTTTTATTTTTCAATCCTGATCCTCACATCAACGGCTATCAGCCTGTCATTCCCGGCCAGCAAAGGGTTAATATCAAGCTCCATGATCTCCGGGGCTATTTTCCAAAAGTCCTGAAACCTTCTGTATATTTTCTGCATAAGCATTTATGTTGATTCCTATTTTCCCTCTAACACCTTTTAATATTGGAAATGCCTTTAAATCACCGATCATATCAAGGGCCCTCTCTTTTGATATGGGCACCATTCCCGCTTTAACATCTTTTAATACCTCTACAAAGATGCCGCCCAAACCACACAAAACGACATGAGGAAAGTTAGATTCCTTTTTGGCTCCAATAAAAAGTTCTGTTCCCTGAATCATCGGCTGTATCTGCACACCGCCTGCTCCTTCAATTTCCATCAGCTGATCGAAATATTTGAGTAATTCTTCTTGATTTTTAATATTGACTAATCACCCCGCCCACATCGGATTTATGCAGCGGCCCTAACACTTTTTGTACTACCGGATAGGGCAAGGTTCCCTCCAATTTAATCAGGTCTGCCCGATTATTGGTCTCTATACTTTCGACCACGCTGATCCCGGCCAGCCTTAAAAGCTGCAGGGCATTTTCCTGACTTAAATATCCGTTTTCTGATCTGTCTATTATGCTTCTTATGGGCACAGGGTTGATCGCCGGAAGAAAAGTGTTGGTTGTGACATCCTTTTTTGTCCGGTACACTTTTGACAGTGCAGTCCCAAACAATACCTCATCTGTAAAAAATATATTTCCTTTGGCAACGAATGCTGCCATTTCATCTTTTACATTCACCACCGAAGGCAGCACGGCGTAAATGGGTTTTTTGCAGGTACGGATCTTTTCATCCAACACATCGTACGCATCATACACCGTCGTCAATCCCGGGCTTCCAAATATAACCACCATGGCATCGATCTCTTTGAATTCCTCTTCACAGTGATCTATGATGGTTGCCAACTGAGCGGCAGTGCCGGTAGCCAAAAAATCGATCGGGTTGGCTACAGAAGATCCGTCGTAAAGGGTCTCCAGCAATCTTTCACTCGCTTCACCACTGATCTGTGGTATTTTCAATCCGTTCTTCGCCAAAACATCCGTAAGCATCACTGCCGGTCCGCCGGCATGGGTGATGATGGCTATATTTTTGCCTTTGCTTTCCTTCTGCATCAAAATTCCGGCAACGGTAATGAGTTCATTTCTTCCATAACAACGAATAATGCCGGCCTGTTCAAAAAGGGCATCCACAAAAACATCAGAGCCCGCAAGTGCGCCTGTATGTGAAGAAGCTGCGCGACTCCCCTCATCAGAACTCCCTGCCTTTATTGCTGCGATCTTACATCCTTTTTGTATCAGGGAAGCACAATGCTTTAAAAATTTATCCGGTTTCTTTATGCTTTCGAGGTAAAGCATTTTGATTTTTGAACTTTTGCCTTCTTCATACACTGCATCGAAATACTCCAGCACCTCTTCCACCCCAATCTGCGCGCTGTTGCCTACTGTATAAACACTTGAAAACGTTAGTCCGGTGCCCTGGGCCGCTTCGATCATAAACACTGCTGTGGCTCCTGAACCGGAAATAAAATCGACCCCTTTTTCATTTAATTTGGGAATGGGCCTGGTAAAAACCCCTGCATAATGGTTGTTGATTAAACCAATATTATTTGGGCCGAGCAAAGAGCCTCCGGCACGATTGATGAGTATTGCAATTTGTTTTTCAAGCGCTGCGCCTTCAGCATCCTTTTCACTGAATCCGGCAGAAAAAATGATGAAACCTTTGGTGCCTTTTTCTTCAGTCAATACTTTGACGGCTTCAGGAATAAACCTGGCAGGAATGGCAAAAATGGCGAGATCCACCTGCGGCAGTTCCCTGACATCCGCATAAGAAATTCTATGCTGTACCTGTTCCTGTTTGGGATTGACTACAAAAATCTTTCCTCTGAAATGGTGATCGGTCAGGTTTTTTAAAACCCTGCCACCCGGACTCTGCAGGTTGTCTGATCCCCCGATGACCACAATGCTTTCAGGATTGATCAATTTATCGTGTATCATTCTTTTTTTATTGAATAAAAAATTATTTGATTTAATCGTTATAAAATAAACAAAAAAATCTTTTTAATTGAGTGATTTTTATCAATATATAAATTAAAAAAAATTCATTATTTTGAATGGAACAACAAATCAAGACATGGAATACGCTTTTTCTCATATGGTAAATTCTGTGCATGCCAGAGATGTCATGCTGTTGATGAAGCAATCCTCCGGAAAAAACATGATTTCCTTTGCAGGGGGCATGCCAAACAACGATCTGTTTCCTGTTAAAGAGATCGATGATATTTATTTCAATTTACCTGTACATTTAAAAAAGCTTTGTTTTCAATACGGTCCAACATCGGGTTATCCGCCACTGGTGGCTTCCCTGGAAAGATTCCTGGCGCAGAAAGGCTTGCCTTTAAAGGAAAATAAAGTGCTTATTACAACCGGTTCCCTGCAGGCCATCAGCATCATTACCCAGGAATTCGTAAATAAAGGGGATATAATTCTCACAGAAAATCCTTGTTTTGTTGGTGCTTTAACCGTTTTTGAAACCTATGGAGCAAAAATTCTGGGTATTCCTATGGATGAACATGGCATCATCATCCCGGCCCTGAAAGAAATGATCTACCGCCTCGAACAAAAGCCGAAGTTTTTATACGTAACACCCAATTACCACAATCCCGCCGGTATTATTTATTCCCCAGAGCGAAAAAAAGCCTTGCTTGAGGCACTTGCCGGAACAGGAATTATTCTGCTGGAAGATGATGCCTACAATGATCTGTATTTTGATGAAGCTGAAAAATACCTTACCCTTCCCATGAAGGCCATGGAAGCAAATGGGGTGGAAATTGTATACACCGGCTCCTTCTCGAAAATTCTTGGTCCCGGTTTCAGGTTGGGTTATATGCTCGCTTCTCCCGAAATATTTGACAAGGCAGAAACCATCAAACAGGCACTGGATGCCTGTACTTCCAATTTTAACCAGATCCTGGCGAATGAATTCATGGTGCAGGGAAAACTCGGACCATACTTATCATTTTTGAGGAAAGAATACGCTGAACGAAAAAATTTGCTCCTTCAAAGCTTAAAAAATTTCATGCCGGATGGGGTTCACTGGAATGAACCCAAGGGAGGCTTTTATGTTTGGCTCACCCTTCCGGACAATATTTTGTCTGTAGATGTTTTCAAAGAAAGTGTAAAGCAGGGTGTTGTTTTCGTAACCGGAAGAACCTTTGATCCGGCAGGAAAAAAGGACAACTGCTCTGCGCCTCGCTTTCTCCAATGTGCCAAAAGGCGAAATTGAAAGCGGAATCAGGATACTCGCCGAAGCCATATCAGCGGTGATGGATTTTCAAAATTATACTTCTGTATAGTTTTGTGCCAGAGCCTTTCCTTTTTGAAAGGCTTCCTGGTTAAGAGAGACAACCCTTTCTCCTTTCCGCCCAAACATTTTTTCTATGGCTTTTATAAAGCTTTCCTCGGGTATTGGCAATAAGGTGGATGCAGCGCCCAGCAGAATCATGTTGGCAGCTTTTGAATTTCCCAGTTTTTTTGCCTCTTCGGTAGCATTGAGAATCTTATGGTTCGGATAGGCCTTGATCTGATCAAAAACCAATTCCTTTTCCGGATAATTTCTGATGTTCTCAAAGGTTTCTGAATCGGTAATGATCCAGCCGTTTTCTTTAAGGTATGGAAGGTAACGCAATGATTCCAACGGTTCTACCGACAGGATCATGTCTGCTTTTCCTTCAGGAATCAGATCAGAATGTATGGGCTTATCAGAGATGCGCACATGCGACTGCACTGCGCCGCCCCGCTGGCTCATACCATGAACCTCGGATTGTTTTACATTCAATTTTTCGCCAAGGGCGACTGTATCCAGAACAGCAGCAATAGTCAGTATCCCCTGACCCCCAACGCCTGATATGATAATATTTGTTTTCATAGTCAAATTTTAATGATGTAAGGTGGCTATCTTTTCTCTGATCTCTTCTTTTTTATCTCGTGATAACTGTACACAGGCTCTCTCAGATATAATTACGGAAACTCCGGGGTAGTTCAATTCACTCCTCAGAAGTTCTACATTGGCTTCATGATTTTTTTTTCAGTGGCACAATCTCTCTGAGATGGTCAGGATGAACACCAATGCCCAGACAAATTTCCTTTAACCTTCCCACAGCAGTGGAGTCCTGCCCTCCGGTCATGGCAACGGCCGAGTTATCTGAAATAATCACTGTGATTGGGGTATTCTCATATACGGCATCCAGAAGACCGGTCATGCCGGAATGGGTAAAAGTAGAATCACCGATAACTGCAATTACATGCTTAAGTCCCGCATCAGCCGCCCCTTTTGCCATGGTGATAGAAGCGCCCATATCGATCAGGGTATTGATGGTGTTGAGCGGTGGCAAAGCAGCCAAAGCATAACAGCCAATATCGCCAAATACCTGTTTGTTGCCTATTTCAGGAATGAGTTCGTTGATCACGTGGAACAGGTCAGAATGTCCGCAACCTTCACATAATTGTGGTGGCCTGCCCGAAACAAGGTCCGGAATTTTTTGTGTCTCTTTTTGTGTAAAACCGAGGGCTTTCCCAACAATATTCGGATTGAGTTCCCCCGTAAAGGCAGGTGGCCTGTTAATTTTCCGATAATCTTTGAATCATCACTAAAATAATCATGCAGGATCTCTTCCACCAGAGGGTAACCCTCTTCCACAACCATAATCTTGTCGCAATGCTTGTAAATTTCTCTGATCTTTTCCTTGGGCAACGGATACTGACTGATCTTTAAAATAGAAGGCATGCTTTTCGCTTCCGAAAAATTTTCCATCACATAGTTATAGGCAATTCCCGTTGTAATAATTCCCAGTGACCTGTCCGCTTCCAGCTGAAGTTTATTGAATTTAGATTTTTTGGAATACTCAAGCAACAGGCTTTTTTTATTCTACCAGGTTCTTATATCGCTCTCTGGCATAATTCGGAATCAGGGCAAACCTTCTTGTGTCTACCGGCAGCTGAATGGCATTCCGGTTTCCTTCTTTCTTTAAATAGTACCCCGGCTCTTGAATGCGAAAGTCGCGTAACCATCCTTACCAATACAGGCAATTGCAATTCTTCCGACAGATCAAAAGCGTAGTGCATGATGTTATAAGCTTCCTGCTGATCTGCAGGCTCTATGATAGGCACCATGGCAAATTTGCCATAGAATCTTGAATCCTGCTCATTTTGTGAAGAATGCATGGAAGGGTCATCTGCCACAACCACTACCAGGCCGCCGTTGATCCCGGAAACGGACATATTCATAAACACATCGCTGGCCACATTGAGACCCACATGTTTCATCACCGCCATTGCCCTTTTTCCGGTATATGACATGCCGAGGGCAGATTCCATAGCTGTTTTTTCATTCACAGACCAGGTGGTATGAATACCCAGTTCTCTGGCAATTTTTGATCTCTGTATATATTCTGTAATTTCTGTAGAAGGGGTTCCGGGATAGGCATAAACACCTGATAATCCGGCATCAATGGCGCCCTGTGCGAGCGCCTCATTTCCAAGCACTAAATTTTTGTCCATCTTCTCTATATTTTGATTGGAGTACCAAAGCTATATCAATTTAACTGTATATTTTATGACTTCTGTCATGGAAAATGTATCCGATAAGCAATAATTGTGAAGGCGAGATATTCCTTTTATGGCTCTTGAAATTATCCCAACCAAATTTCTTTTCCGATTCCGTTTTTTCAAAGACAATTTATTCGAACAATTCATCCGAATTAATATTTTTACTATCTTTAAAAATATTAAATTAGAACTGTTGGTTTCAAAACACGTGAATATGGCATCAGGGCAGCCATTTATATAGCCCAGAATCACTGAAAAAGGCAATGGCTGAGCCTTAAAGACAGATCGCCCAAAAATTCATTTTCCTGAAGCTCCACGGCGAATGCTTCGAATTGTCGGGAAAAGGGATGTAGGACTTCAAGAGGCGCCGTGAGTTAAAGAGAAACAAAAGGGTCATAAAGCCGAACAGACGCAGCCATAGACGGCAGATAAGATTATCAGGCGGTGGCGAGGCCCAAGACGCAATGAGAAGCTCCGGTCCGGCACTCCTGTGAAATAGAGCCGGGGCAGCCTGCCCAAAACACCGAAAGAACCGCCTGGGTATCGAGGCCGGAGAAACAGATTAAAAGGCAAAAATACCATCAAAATGATAAAACGAAAAGGGGAATCATCATATACAATAAGGATGGAAACACATAAAAAGCACATGGGCGGAGGCAGAACAGAACAGGCCGCACTAAAAGACCGGAGCGGAAAACAAAGAAGACGAAAGGCCGTGGCATAAAAGGAAGAAAGGAGAGAAGACATAATAAACAGGACCGGAAAAAACAGGAAGCGACCAAAAACCGGCCCCAACCGGCGAAGAAAAGCACACCAGAGGGGGGGAAGAAAAAACCGCACCAAAACAGCGCCCGGGCAGCCGACGCGGAAGAACCCCCCCCAACCGCCCCCGAAGAGAAGGGCGCCAAAAGAGGGAAAGGAAAACCAAGCGCCAAACCCCACCCAGCGAACCGACGCAGAAGGAAAGAGGAAGAAGGAGAAGGATCAGGGGGCGGCCGGGGGGCCAGCCGGGCCGCCGCGGAGGCAAGAACGCCCGCCCCCCGAACCCGGGCAAAGAAACGCCGACACCAAAAAAAAAACAGGAAAAAGAACAAAGGCCACAAACCCACCAGACAACTCGCAAAAATCTAGAAGCGGTTTATATAAACATGAAGCGATTTTTTTCAAAGACAAAATTGATATTTGAAAAAACTTTATATATGAGACCTCTTGCCTGCATTTTTCTATTCTTATTATCCATTCATGCTTTCGCTCAGGAAGACATCAGCTATCAAAAGCCTTCTGCAGAAATCCTTGCTCTTGCAGATTATGAGCGGCCACCCTCTGTTTCTATGGATAATAAAAAAGTGTACATGCTCATGTCTTACAGAAACACTTATAAGACCCTTGATGAGCTAAACCAGGAAGAAATGCGTCTTGGCGGACTCAGGATCAATCCCGTTACCAATATTTCCTCTGCGGTAACCTATATCAATAACCTAAAAATCAGAAAGATAAAAGATACAGACCTTGAGCCTACCCAGGTAACAGGTCTGCCAAAAGATGCGAAGATCACCAACATATCCTGGTCACCGGATGATTCAAAGATCGCCTTTACCCACACAACAGGCACAGGTGTAGAGCTCTGGGTGATTGATGTTGTTACTGCCGTGGCCAAAAAACTCAGTGAAGCCAATTTAAATGGAAATTTAGGCAGCCCCTACAGCTGGTATACCGATAGCCGGCATTTATTGGTCAAACTGATCCCTAGCAACAGACCTGCCCTGATTGATCCGAAAAAGGACCTGCCCATGGCTCTATTGTTTCTGTTGCCGATGGAAAAGTATCGCAAAACAGAACGTATCAGGACCTGCTGAAAAACAAAACGGATGAACAGAATTTTGAAACCCTGATCACTTCCGAATTGTACAAAATAGACCTGAACGGGAATAAATCCATTTACAAGAGCAAAGACCTGTATGGTTCTCAGTCCTTTTCTCCCGATGGAAATTATCTCATGATCACCACGCTGAAAAAACCTTTTTCCTATATTGTTCCGCTGAGCCGATTTCCGCAGACCACTGCAGTTTATGATCTCAATGGAAAAGAAATCAAGGTGGTGAATGAAGTGCCACTTACAGAGATCATGCCCAAAGGTTTTGGTGCGGTAAGAACCGGCAAAAGAAATATGGGCTGGAGAGATGATCTGCCCTCAACCTTGTATTATGTGGAAGCGCTGGATGGAGGTGATCCTGCCAATAAAGTGCCCTTCAGGGATGGCATTTATACCCTGGAGGCACCTTTCACAAAAGCGCCGGTTTCACTGACAAAAACCATCCAAAGATTTTCGAACATTACCTGGGGCGATGAAAAAACAGCGCTTGTCTATGACAGTTGGTACGATACCAGAAATATGAAAACCTACCTGATTGATCCGTCAAAATCCGGTGACCAGGGAAAGATTATTTACGACAGAAATTACCAGGATATTTACAATGATCCCGGGAACTTTGAGACCAGAAAGAACCAATACCAGCGTGATGTTCTGGCCATAGAAAAAGACCAGCTCTTTTTGATCGGAGAAGGATACACAGAAAAAGGACAGTTCCCTTTTATTGATACCTTTGATCTGAATACCTTAAAAACAAACCGGCTGTATCAGTCTTTGTATACCGACAAAAAAAGAAGCTATTTTTTCCATTGAGGATTTTAAAAACGGACAAGCACTGGTGCAGATACAATCGAAAAATGAGTACCCCAATTATTACTTCAGAAATTATAAAGAAAAAGACAAGAAACAGCAGATTACTTTTAATAAAAATCCCTTCGAAAGTATAAAAAATGTTGAGAAAGAAGTGATCAAATACAAAAGAGCTGATGGCGTGGAGTTGTCGGGCACCTTGTATTTACCCCTGGGCTACGACAAGAGCAAAAAAGAAAAATTGCCTCTTTTGATTTGGGCATATCCGGAAGAATTCAAGGACAAGAGCAGCGCCGGACAATCATCCAAGAACCCCAATGAATTTACCTTTCCTTATTACGGATCCTTTGTTTTTTGGGTTACCAAGGGCTATGTGGTGTTGGATGATGCGTCTTTTCCTATTATTGGTGAAGGCGAAAAAGAACCCAATGACTCATTCGTCACCCAATTGGTAGCCAACGGAAGGGCCGCCATAGATGCGGTGGATCAGCTGGGTTATATAGACCGCACCAAAGTTGCTGTTGGCGGACATTCCTATGGGGCTTTTATGACCGCAAATCTTCTCACCTATTCAACTGACTTTACCTGCGGCATTGCGCGCAGCGGTGCCTATAACAGAACATTGACCCCCTTTGGGTTTCAGTCTGAACAACGCAATTTCTGGGATGTTCCCAATGTGTATAATGAGATGTCGCCATTTTATACAGCCAATAAAATGACAAAACCAATTTTGCTCATCCATGGCGAGGCAGATAACAATCCGGGTACTTTTACCCTGCAAACAGAGCGCTATTTTCAGGCAATCAAAGGACTTGGCGGAAATGCCATAATGGTGATCCTGCCAAAAGAAAGCCATGGTTATGCTGCCAAAGACAATATTCTTCATGTGCTTTGGGAACAGGAACAATTTCTGGACAAACATTTAAAGGGGAAATAGACTTTCTAATTAGACCCTCTGGCAAAATCAGCAGCAAAGTACTGTAGTACAGTTGCCTGCCCCGTTATGCCCAGCTTCGACCACTTTTTGCAACCTTACTGCTTCCGGTTAACAGATCTGCAGACAAAAATTCATCAAAAAAAAATATCGCACATTAAGTTTAAAAAAATCATATTTCGGTTATGGATTATTCATGGCAAAATTCATCCGAATTCTGAGTTAAGTGCATGAAAAGGGCACTATAAAAGCATTAAAAAGGCATGATCAAAGGCATTATTACTGCTTTTATTATGGTTAATACTCAGTATTTTTATGCCATACTTATACCATTTACAAGCCATAAAGCATAAAAATCATAAGATTAATATGCAAATTTCATAAGCCAATGGTCTCGGACAGGATATTGAGGTACAAGCATTACAAACGGCAACATTGGAATGCAAAATCTAAAATCATACAAGAATTTACCGAGTACAGCAGCATGGCAAACAAAATTTATACTCATGTAAGTACACAAAACTTACAAAATATAAAAAGTCTGTTCGATGATTTGTAGGAATTAATTAAATGAGTACATTTGATAGAAAAAAAGCTATTAATTAGCAACTATCTCCCTATTTTGAGTGCATAATCGCTATTTGTAGCGAGTATAAACGAGTTGGCAGTAATTTTATGAGAAAACCAGATTCTGAAATAGTATCAATAACTGTTAAAAAGCCAGTATTACTTATTTTGGGCTCTTGTTTTTTGTTAGTATTTATTATATATAAAATTCAAAATAATTCTGAAAGTTTCTTGTATAAAAAGTATATCAAAACCAAAAACTTAAATTATTCTAATTCAATAACTGAAAAGTTTGCCTGAAGAATCATATCCGTTTTAGAACAGTTCGATTAAATGACAATTCAGTAAAAAAAATCCCATTGTACGTTTATTTAGAACTTAGAGTTGGAGATTCAATAGTCAAATTAAAAAATTCGGATTCAATTATCTACATCAAAAAAAACGGAGACAGAATTTATGAAGATATTAATGGTTCGACAGAGAAAAATATCTAGAAAAATAAATCAGAAATAAAAACTAATGCTAACAACTGACAAACGCAATCGCTAATTCGGTTTCGGGAACTATTATTTCTTATATTCGTTTCTCCTAAATGAAGAAATAACGTTTCTATGGCCGCGACTGCGTCTGTCAGCGAAACGTTGTGCAAAATTATAAAACAGCTCCGAACGACTGATTTTAACTAGAGTTTAAACAAGTGAAAAATATTCTGATAACCATTCTGACAATTACAGTATTTTATGTTTTCACTTCATCTGTGAATATTGGAATTGGTTCAAAAAATGATGTAATCCTTGATACAACATATCCTAATTTGCCAATTCTCCATTTAAATGGAACTCCTTATGAAAATGGATTTCAACATGGAAGGATAATGAAAAGTAGGATTACTGAACTTGTTGGGCTATGGAAGAACGATATTGAAAAAAACTATCAAATACCCGCTGATACATTCATTAAAATATTTCTCGACTCTACTGATTATATTCCAGCGATTATAAAATGGACACCGGATTTATTGGAAGAGATTAAAGGTATTAGTGCTGGCTCTGAAATTGATTTTAATACCATATTTGCATTTCAACTCATTGATGAGATATGGACAAATGCCAGATTGATAAACATTCCACATCATTGTACTTCTGTTGGGATAAACAATTATAAAAAGGACGGCAGTTCAAATTATATTGCACAAAACATTGACATTACTCCATTTTATCATGGTTTTGAAATTCTATTAGACATAAAGGATAAAAATACAGATTCGAGAAAGCTCGTGACAACTTTTGCCGGATACATAGGAGCAAATGGACTAAACAAACATATTGGTATTACAGAGAATACTTTATCTGACTTAAAGAGTTCGCTTGATGGATTGCCTGTCTGCTGCATTGGAAGGGGTGTTTTAGAAAAAACTTCGTTTGAAGAAGCTGTGAATTTTATTAAAACTATCAAACATGCCTCTGGTCAGAATTATATTGTTGGCTCAAATCATGATATAATATCGTTGGAATGTGCTTCTGACTTGGTTACGGAATATTGGCCAGATTCAACAAAAAACTATACTTTTCATGCAAATAGACCACTTACAAATAATTCATATCATCCTGCTTATTTGACTTATTTAAAAGCATTGTATGGTTCAATTCCCGAATCTATAAGTTTCTCGGATGAAAGATTAGAATCAATAAAAAAATATAATATTAAATAATCAGCACATAAGTTTGATGACTATTAAGGATGCACTTTCTAAAAAACCTATCTGCAATAGCAATACTTTTGTTTCAACGATTATGGAGTTTAATAATGACTATAGCGAACTCAGGATTTCTCCAGGGAAACCTGATTCGACAGAATATATTGTATTTAGAATAAAAAAATAACTTTGCATAACACGCGGTACTAGCCAGTAAGGGTTTCAGTGGTATGCGGAAGGAAGTTCTGTAGCCCGGCTTCAACTTTTCGTGTAACTCTGATAGAGAAACACCCTGGCAATCCTTTACTGGCCATACCGCCACCGTTAGCAGGGAAGGTAGGAACGACCCAATCTGGAAACGATAAATCATATGCAGAAAACCAGCATTTAAGTCTCAAAACTGGACTATCCATCCGAAGAACAGCATGATACGGGCATGAAACTTGCGGCCTGGACAAAGCATCAACTCCGTTGGAATTTGATATTGCAAACCGACAACTGACCGTTTTTCACACCGACAATCACGACCAAATATTTCAGCGACTTGACAACCTAAAGTTTAACACTCTTCACTTATTGACAGTGAGTTCCGGTATACACTCGATTACGAATAACAGCTGACACCACAGAACCGAGAAAAGAAATTGCTTTGGCAAGTTTTGGCTATAAACTTTTTCTTTTTTACACTCTGAACTTAGCTACAGGTTTTATTTCAAATTCAATGGGACTGGTTTGCCGACAGTTCCAGATGTCTTTGCCGACAGCTTTGTTTAGGGACTTGCGCTTTTTGGATTTGGGTGGTGCAATGACAAAGAAAAAGAGCATTGCTAAGTCAGCAGTGCTTATTTTCAATTGACACTTGCACTTTTTGGCTTTTATTCCATGTTATCCAGACGGGTTGTGAGGATTTTGAAACAATTTCCAACGTTTACAGACGATGGATAGATCATTTTGTCAATTCTTGCCCTTATTGGAAACGGACTTTGTTTGTATTTACTGCAAAAAAGTAAAAGCAAAGAAGCACATATGCAAGCAAGTATGATTTTTACATCAAATGACGTAATTGTGAATCTTGGTGTAATTTTAGCAGGCGGACTTGTTTACTTGACAAATTCAAAATATCCTGACCTTATCGTTTTGGAAGCAACTGTATCTTCTTTTCTATTGTTTGGGACAGGAAGCATTTGAAAATACTAAACTCTCAAAATCGAGGATCAAAAAACAATTACCACCACTTCTACAAGCAGCGCGACTGCACATTTGTTGCCGTGTGCACTATCCCAGTAACATACGGTTTTTCTGAATATGCGTATAATGGCTAATTGTTGATATGAAAGCTGCGCTTTCAACGCAAACACCATTTGTGTACCGCAAGACCGTTACCAAAAGTTTGAGACAAGTAGGCAATGAAAAAAATGAAATTACTCTTACTAACACTTTTTATCTCAGTTCATTTTTTCATGCGAACAGACAATTGAGACAGTTCTTTTTGAAGTGAGAAAGACAGCACTTCAAATATGTATGTTGGACTTTTTCCTAAAGGTGAAGTTGTAAGTTCATCCTCTATGGTCTTCTGTTAGACGGCTTTGGAAATTCACCAAAAAGTGTTTTGATTTCGCAAACAGAAAATTCCAAAATTCCGTCTTCAAAAAACGGCAATCTTAACAATTATGCCAGTTTCGTAACAATAGAAGCTACTATTGGGGAAGCGATTCTGCTTCTCAAGAATCATTAAAAGAAATTATTGACTTTGTAGTTACCAAATATGAATTAAAAGACAAAGAATTTTACATTGGTGGGTTTTCAATTGGTGGGACTTGTGCTGTCAAGTACGCAGAATTTGTCTGTTCAAGAAAATTACTCACTTAAACCCACAAGCTGTTTTTGCAATTAATCCAAATACAATTGATTGGGAACATCATTATAAATGGAGCAAAAAGAGTTGTAAGACTTTCAGACGCTACTCCAAGTGAATCGATGAGGTTTTTTATATAGATAGAACAAATTGAAAAGAATGAAATGAAGATGGAACACCACAAACGGCATTGGAAAATTTTCATTCTCAATCACCTTATTCGTTTTCTGATACCACACAAAAAGCAATAAAAAACTTAATCAAAATTCCAATTACTATGATAATTATTGGAGCCTGATTTACAGTGGTACTTAAAAGCAGAGAAATTATGATTATTCTTGTAGCAAGTATTGACTCGACCATACTGCAGCGATTAATGATTCTGACAACAGATTAGGCAGTTCAAAATGCTGTATTAAGTAAGAACGACAAATCAAGGCTGAAACAGAAAACCAAATAATATTAGACATCCTACTTCTGTAGTAATTATTCAGACCCTGAAAAATTGATGTAATGGCTACAGACAACTCTACGAGTATACAACGCCAGCAGGTAACGGGCGTTTGGTAAAAAAGCGGGTTCAGTGGTTAAATAAAGCTTTTGGTGCTTCGTAACAAGTTTTGGTGGTGGCAGACAGTTGTGTGCTTTCGAAATCTGCCCTCTTCTGCCCAAGGGCCAAAACTGATTAAAGCACATTAACTTCGCTGATTCTTCGATTTGACTCCGTCGAATCTTCGATTTAGCTCCGCCGAATCTTCGATTTGGCTCAGCCGTGTAGACAAGGAGATCACCACGCTGCACTTGGCATGGATACATATCGTGGACTTTTTTATTTTCAGCCTTAATCGTTTTGGTTCTTTTGAGTCAAAAGACAAAAAAAAAGAAAATAACTACCCCGGTATACTGCAACAGCCCTAAAAGGAGGGGATATGTTTAACCCAACCGCCGAGAAAAATTGCATTTGCTCCCAACAATAGAGGACAAATAATTATTTTAGTGCACCTATAAAGTTGTTACTTATTACTTATATTGACCAAGCTATAAAGGATGATCAAATTCTTTGGCGGACCTAACTTCAGAAAATGGTCCGTTGAGCCCTTTAAAGTGAGAGACCAAATGAGGAGAAGAAAAAAATAGTCTTAAATTACAAGGGATGGAATATCTTAAACAAATCGGACAGCTCAATCCTCCTTATGTGTTTTGGTCAGCACTGGGCCTCTTTGTGATCATCTTCTTTCGGTATCTCATATTCTCCTGGGTATATCATCTTTTTTTCCGCCGTTGGCTGAAGGACAAATTTCGACATCGATTGCTAAGTCTGTCAAAATTAAAAAGCAAGCAGGTTAAAAAAGAGGTCTATAGTGCTGCGATGAGTGCGGCCATCTTTACCATACTCGGGATGGGGGTGATCATTTTGTGGCAGCGCGGACACACAGCTATTTATACGAATTTTGATGCCTATCCTGTCTGGTATTCAGTATTGAGTGTATTGCTTGTGCTTATCATCCAGGATACTTTTTATTACTGGCTCCATCGCTGGATGCACATACCACCTTTTTACAAATGGGTGCACAAAGATCATCACAGGAGTATACAAACATCAGCCTTTACCTCATTCTCCTTTCATCCTTTGGAATCTTTATTGCAAGCCATCGCTTTACCTGTATTGGTCCTGTGGTTGCCTTTACATACTGGAGTCATACTGGCTATCCTTGTATTGATGACCTTGGCGGCGACCATTAACCACGGTGGTGTGGAAATTTATTCCGCCAAATGGTCTCAAAACCCTTTTGCAAAATGGCTAATCGGAGCGGCGCATCACGACGACCATCACAAAAAATTTAACTATAACTACGGGCTATATTTCACCTTCTGGGATATTTGGATGGGGACTGAGAGACCCTGATTTCAAAGAGCGTTTTGAGAAATTGACTACCAAAGACAAAAGGGTATGAATATGGCCAGCATTTACGACCTCACCCCTCAAAGGTTCAAAAAGTAACAAGCTCCCGATCATTGAACTTATAAATTCTTATTTTAGAGTAGTCTTAAAAATGGGAGGGTTACAAGAGGCTATGCCATGATCTAGACTTTATAGGAACTCAATATTCAAATTACTTTTTCCATGCCGGCCGGCAGGCTTTTTTCTTCCTTGATTAATTCCGCTGCGGTGAAAAAATAAAATTATCGCCGCATATTATGCGGTAATTAATTCGTATATTTACCGCACAATACTATTAGGAAATGGCAAAATACATTTACGAGTACAAAAACTGGACAGATTTTTCGTGGCAGGACAAAGCCATAAATGTCGTATTTGGTGAGGTGCGGCTTATGCAAGGTAAAATAATAGGGCAAATGAACGCTTTGGGCTTTTCTGCTAAAGAAGAAGCCACGCTAACCGCCTTAACCTTAGATGTAGTAAAATCATCAGAAATTGAAGGCGAATTACTCAATTATGACCAGGTACGTTCGTCCATTGCAAGACGTTTGGGCATAAATACCGCAGGACTTGTATCGAGCAACCGCCACATTGAAGGCGTTGTAGAAATGATGCTGGATGCCACTCAACGATACACTTTACCTTTAACCGAAAAACGTTTGTTTGGTTGGCACGCAGCACTTTTCCCCACTGGTTACAGCGGACCTTACTCAATAGAAGTGGGACGATACCGAACTGGTGAAATACAAGTTGTTTCGGGCGCAATGGGTAAAGAAAAAGTGCATTACAAAGCCGTAAAGCCCGAATTAGTAAAAACGGAAATGGACAAGTTTTTGGATTGGTTCAACAACGAAAATAGCCTTGACCCTGTTTTAAAAGCCGCCATAGCACACTTTTGGTTTATCATCATTCACCCCTTTGATGACGGAAACGGCAGAATTGGAAGAGCCATAACCGACATGTTGCTTGCCCGTGCCGAAGGCAGTGGAGAACGTTTTTACAGTATGTCTAGCCAAATATTAGCCGAACGCAAACGCTATTACGAAGTATTGCAAAAAGTGCAACATAGTTCAGGCGACATTACCGAATGGCTCGACTGGTTTTTGCATTGTCTCAAAAATGCGATGCTCTCCACCGAAAACACCACACAGAAAATATTGCGTAAAGCTGAGTTTTGGAAATTACACGAACACACACCCATCAACGAACGCCAACGCTTAATACTTAACAAACTCTTTGACGATTTTGAAGGAAAACTACAAACCTCAAAATGGGCTAAAATTGCCAAAACCTCTACCGACACTGCCTTACGGGACATAAAAGACTTGGTAGAAAAAGGCATCTTGAAACAAACTGACGAAGGAGGACGAAACGCAAACTACGAATTAGTAGACTTTAAGTTTGATTTAACCTTCTGGAGGGATTGACTCCTTCAAATCTTCGATTTGGCTCTGCCGAACGATTTGACTGCGCCGGGCCCTAATTACTCCAGTCCTGCAAATAAAACCTGTAAATTGCTATGTCGCAATTTTACATCTTTTCATAAAAAAATCGCTCAAGTAAAATGGCGATTTAACCCTATGGAGGGATTGACTGCGCCAAATCTTCGATTTGACTGCGCCGGGCCCTAGGTACTCCCATACTGAAAATCAACATTTTAAGGCTACGCCTTTTCACATCATCCGCTTGCCATAAAAAAAGCGGGCTTTTTTTTGGCCCGCTTCTGTAATATCTTAAAAAATAGGAATCCGAAAACGGAGGGATTGACTCCGTCGAATCTTCGATTTGACTGCGCCGGGCCCTATCTACTCCCACGCTGGAAATAAACATTTAAGGCTCCGCCTTTTCACATCTCCGCTCATAAAAAAAGCCCTGGCTTTTTTTTTGGCCCGATTCAGATGTGTCTTAAAGATGTTATTCATTTGTGGATGGAGGGACTCGAACCCTCGTCCAAACAAGCAACCCAATTACTTTCTACATGCTTAGTTTTTACTTTGTTTTCATCTTGAAGCCGGTTAAAAACGACCTACTTCAAGCCTAGCTTCGTAGAGTTTCGAAATGTAAAAGAAGCCATTACAGATCTAGGTTTACTTTAACGATGCCTCTATACGGAACGCCGTGAACCAAGGCTTTCCAGAGACATTTAGCTCTTCCGCCTTGCGGAACGAGGCCCAATCCTACTGTGACTTCGGATTAAGCAGCTAAAGCGTAGTTATCTTCGCCGTTTATAGCTTTGAAATCGCGTTTTACGAGATCTATTTCATGACTCGACATGCTTATAATCCAATTGATCTTGCAGTCAAAACCAGTCATCCCCATATGTTAAGAACAGGTGGCAAAGGTACAAAATTCTTTGGTATTATTTGATTTTCTACCCAAAACCAAATACATTTGAGCAAAATCTGTACCAAAGTCTTATTACTTTTTTACGGTCCTATACCTTACTTATGAAGTTTGCCATCATCAAAGAAAGAAAGAATCCGCCCGATAAACGGGCTGTGCTTTCTCCCGAAGCCTGTGCCGCATTTAAAAAAATATTCCAAAAAGCTGAAATAAAAGTAGAAAGCGATAGCAACAGGGCCTTTTCTGATGAAGAATACCTCAAATTGGGTATTGAAGTTACCCATGATATCAGTGACTGCGATGTGATGCTAGGCATAAAAGAAGTACCCGCAGATTACCTGATCCCAAACAAAAAGTATTTTTTCTTTTCCCATACCATCAAAAAACAACCCCATAACCAAAAATTATTGCAGGCAATACTGCAAAAAAACATCGAATTGTATGACCATGAAGTAATTACTGATACAAAAGGTATAAGAATCGTGGCCTTCGGAAAATATGCCGGAATTGTGGGAGCTTATGATACCATCCGTGCCTATGGACTTAAAATGCGCTCATTTAACCTGCCAAAAGCACAGGACCTGCCCGACAAACAAGCCTTGATAGAAGTACTCCGGAAAGTGACACTGCCAAATATTAAGATCGTCCTCACCGGAAAAGGACGTGTGGGGAATTCAGTAAAGGAAATGCTCGATGCCATGCCGGTCAGAGAAGTGACCGTTGATGATTACCTCACCAAAGTGTATGACGAGGCAGTGTATACCCAGATAGACGTATTGGATTATAACAAAAGGATTGATGGACAGGTATTGCCGGAATCGGACTTTTTTCAAAATGCCCAGGATTATAAAAGCACTTTTATGCGCTTTGCAAAAGTGAGCGATGTGTATATTGCCGGTCATTTTTACGGCGCAGGCGCACCTTATCTCTATACCAGAGAAGATGCCAAAGATCCTTCTTTTAAGATTAGGGTGGTTGGCGATATCAGTTGCGATGTGGGTGGTCCCGTAGCTTCTACCCTGAGATCATCTACCATTGCTGACCCAATTTACGGATATGATCCGCAAACTGAAAAAGAAACTGATTACCTCAATGAAAATGCGATCGCCGTAATGGCAGTTGATACGTTGCCCTGCGAATTGCCTCGTGATTCCTCGATTGGTTTTGGTGAATGCTTTTTAACCCAGGTACTCCCAGCCTTTTTTGACGGCGACAAAGACAGTATTTTAGCACGCGCCCTAATGACGAAAAATGGCAGTCTCACCGAAAGGTTTGCCTATTTGCAGGATTATGCGAAAGGCTAATTGATTAAAAACAGCCTTAAATTTAATTTGATTTGATAATTTTTCAACATTCTGAAATTCTGAAATTTTATTTGTGTTGATCATTGTAATAAATTTTTTCATTTCAGGAAAAAGTATTAGTACTCCTCGCGATTAAAAAATAATATTTTTAAGGCAATTTGGTACTCAACAACTCAGTATTCCTTTTCTTTCAATATTTACAGCAAATTAATATTAACCGTGAATTGTTAATAATTAAAAAATATGCCCATAAAAAAGCCTTTTTAATTGTCCTATTTTTAACGGACTCAAAATTAACAATAAATTAATAAAATCATGATTGAAGCGATAGTGGAAGAGAAAACGTATGTTTATGAAGAAGTACTAAAGGCCTCAATGGCCTATTTTAATGGGGATGAGCTGGCCGCTACCACTTGGATCAACAAATACGCAGTAAAAGGTCAGGATGGCAGGTTTTCGGAGCTTTCACCGGCTGACATGCACAAAAGAATGGCCAAAGAGTTTGGGAGAATTGAGTCAAAATATGCCCAGGAAACTGTAGAAAAAAGTAATTTTTCACCTTACGGAAAAACGAGAAAACAGTTGACAGAAAAAGATATTTATGACCTCTTTGCCGATTTTAAATACGTCATCCCACAAGGAAGCGTCATGTACGGTCTGGGAAATAAAAAAGTGATCGCCTCACTTTCCAATTGCATAGTCCTTCCGCCAACGTATGATTCTTATGGCGGCATTTTTCAGACAGACCAGCAAATGGCTCAGTTATTTAAAAGACGCTGTGGCGTTGGGGTTGATCTGTCACAACTGCGCCCTAAAAAAGCATCCGTTTCCAATGCTGCCGGAACCACAACCGGCGCGGTTTCATTTATGCACCGTTTTTCAGCCACTACCCGTGAAGTAGCGCAAAATGGAAGGCGCGGAGCGCTTATGCTTACCATGGACATCGCCCATCCGGATATTGAAGAGTTTATTACAGTCAAGCAGGACTTGAAAAAAGTGACCGGAGCAAATATTTCCATCCGGTTATCCGATGAGTTCATGCATGCAGTAGAAAAAGATGAGGAATTTACACTACGCTGGCCAATCGACTCAAAAACACCAAAGTATACCAAAAACATAAAAGCGAAGGATTTATGGGATCTCATTATAAAAAGTGCACATAACACGGCAGAACCAGGACTGATATTCTGGGACCGCCAGCACAATTATTCTACCTCTTCCATGTATCCCGGATTCAGGAATTCATCCACGAACCCTTGTTCTGAGATCGCTATGCAGGGCGGTGACAGCTGCCGACTGATTGCAATTAATCTTTACGGCTTTGTTGAAGATCCCTTCACTGAAAAGGCCAGATTCAATACCCAAAAATTCTATGAGGTTGTTTATGAATCCCAAAGATTAATGGATGACCTTGTTGACCTTGAACTGGAAGCGGTTGACAGAATACTGGAAAAAGTTTACGCAGATTCTGAGCCTGATTTTATAAAACAAACAGAAATCGATATCTGGAAATTATTACAGGAAACAGGTAAAAAAGGTAGGCGTACCGGACTTGGATTTACTGCCCTGGCCGATGCAATTGCTGCCCTGGGAATTAAATTCGATACAGATGAAGGATTAAAAGCGGCTGAAGACATGATGCGCACCAAACTTACTGCCGAATTTGACAGCAGCATAGACATGGCCATTGAAAGAGGTTCTTTTGAGGTTTTTAACAGAAACATTGAGGATAAATCTGAATTTGTTCAGATGATGAAAGCAGAATTTCCGGAGGTTTATAACAGAATGATGGAGTACGGCAGAAGAAATATTTCTATTAGTACCGTAGCCCCAACCGGATCGCTGAGCATGCTTGCCCAGGTTTCTTCGGGCATTGAACCCGTATTTTTGTTATCCTACAAAAGGAGAAGAAAAATAAATAGCTCAAACAACCATGCAAAAGTTGATTTTGTGGATGATATGGGTGATGCTTTTGAGGAATTTATCGTTTACCACGACAAATTAAAAGCCTGGATGGAGGCCACCGGTGAAACTGATGTGACTAAAAGTCCGTATCACGGCGCGACGGCTCCCGAAATCGATTGGAAAAAAAGGGTGGAATTGCAGTCTATGGTTCAAAAATACACCACGCATTCGATCAGTTCAACGATTAACCTGGCCTCGGACGTAACAGAAGACCTGGTAGGAAATATCTATCTCGAATCCTGGAAAAAGGGATTGAAAGGCATTACCGTTTACCGTGACGGATCGAGAAGCGGTATTTTGATTGCAGCTGATGAAAAGAAGAAAGAAGTGGCAGAAGGTCCTAAAAATACCGTCTTTCCAAAAAGACCTAAAAAAATCGAGGCTTCGGTGATCAGGTTTTATAATGAATCTGAAAAATGGCTGGCTGTGGTTGGGTTAATCGACAAAAGACCTTACGAGATCTTTACAGGTAAAATGACGGATGCTTTTGATCTGCCACAATGGCTCGAAAAAGGCTGGGTCATTAAAAAGCGGGATGCTGACGGCAAATCGCGTTATGATTTCCAATACCTCGATAAAGAGGGCTATAAAACTACTATCGAAGGATTATCAAGATCCTTTGACAAAGAGTACTGGAATTATGCAAAACTGATTTCTGGTGTATTAAGGCACGGAATGCCAATTCCTTATGTGGTAGACCTGATCCAGAATCTGAATCTGTACGACGAGCATATCAATACCTGGAAAAATGGTGTTTCAAGGGCTTTAAAAAGATTTATTCCGGAGGGTTCAGAAGCAGCCGACAAAAAATGTCCGGAGTGCGGTGATCCTCAAGGCCTTATCTATGCTGAAGGCTGTCTGACTTGCAAGAGTTGTGGTCATTCGAAATGTGGGTAACAGAGAAGGATAAAGGATAAAGGATAAAGGACAAAGGATAAAGATTGCCTTCCGAAGTCAGGGATAAAATTTAAAATTCAACATTTAACATTCAAAAGAGTTTATCCTGGTTCCTGTTTCTTGTCTCTTGTTTCTATTATACTTTTTCCTTGGTTAGATCCGTTAAAATTATACCCCGCGAAGCATCGCGGGGCTACAAATAAAAACCCATCGTGGTCGTTTGTATCTTTTATCTTTGTTCTTTTATCTTTTATCTTTTTTCCCTTCTCCCCTGTCTCCTGCTTCTTTCTCAGTACTTTGTACTCAATACTAAATACTAAATACTCAATTCTTTTTTTGTCTAAGATATCCTCTGTTCTTATATCTTTTATATTGAGCTGCAAGCTGCTTATCCCATTCCAGACATTTTCTTCCACAGTAAAAACCGCACTGAAGACCTTGCCATTGTGGATTAGGTCATATTTGTCTCCAAGGCCAAAGCCAATGGCGTTATAAGTATTGGTATCGGTTCCGTTTATGATGTTTAATTTCAAATGGCTTTCATCTCCTCCCACCCTTCTGCCATAACCATTGTCAACCAATCCGGTAGCCAAAAAAACAGGCTTCATATTTTCAGGGCCGAAGGGTTCAAACTGTTTTAATATCCTCAAAAACTTTGGGTTCAGATCGCGCAGGTCTATTTGCATATCGACATAAATTTGTGGAGACAGGAGTTCTTCAGGAATGGAACCTTTCACTACCTCCTCAAATCTCAGTTTGAACTTTTGATAATTTTCCGGCAATACGGTGAGTCCGGCTGCGTATTTATGTCCTCCAAACTGCACCAAATAATCAGTACATTGTTCTAATGCCTCGTAAAGATCGAATCCGATTACAGAACGGGCCGATGCCGCCAATTTATCATTGCTTTTAGTAAAAACAAGTGTTGGTCTGTAGTATGTTTCTATCAGTCTGGAGGCAGCGATACCTATTACCCCCTTGTGCCAGTTTTCCCGGTAAACCACTGTGGTATAATTGCTTTCTTCACCGTTTTCGGTTATCTGTAACAAAGCCTCTTCTTCGATAAGCTTATCAGCTATTTTCCGGTCGCTATTGTACACCTCAATTTCAGACGCCATTATTTTTGCCTTTTCAAAGTCCTCTTCCATCAGCAGGGTAACGGCATACTGACCGTGTTTCATCCTTCCGGCGGCATTGATTCTTGGGGCAATAACAAAGACCACATCGGTTATGTTCAGCTTATCTTTTTTGATCTGATGGGTGATGGCCCGGATCCCGCACCGCGGATAGCTGTTGATTACCTTTAAGCCCAGGCTTGCCAACACCCGGTTCTCTCCTGTAATTGGAACAATATCTGCTGCAATCGCTGTGGGAACCAGGTCTCATATAAGTCAACAGTGATTCAGCCGATTCTCCTTTCCGCTTAGCGAGGGCCTGGATCAGTTTAAATCCGATTCCGCAGCCACAAAGCTCTTTATAAGGATAGGGACAATCACTTCTTTTGGGATCCAGCACGGCGACCGCTTCTGGTAACTCATCTCCCGGTAAATGGTGGTCACAGATAATAAAATCTATCCCTTTTTCCTTTGCATAGGCTACTTTTTCATTGGCCTTTATGCCGCAGTCAAGGGCAATGATCAGTGTCATCTCATTGTCCATGGCAAAGTCGATGCCCTGAAAAGAAATTCCGTATCCTTCGGCATACCGGTCCGGAATATAGGTAGCCACATTCGGATAATACCTGAGTAAGTAAGATGCAACCAAAGAAACAGCGGTAGTACCATCAACGTCATAATCACCAAAAACCAAAATATTTTCCCCACCCTCAATTGCTTCCAGTATCCTTTTAACGGCCTTATCCATATCTTTCATAAGATACGGATCGTGCAAATCCTGCAGCTCAGGTCTGAAGAATTTCTTTGCTTCATTCAGATTATTGATCCCCCTGAGTACCAATAGCCTTGCCAGACTTTCATCGATCTGAAGGTCATGTGCCAACACTGCAACTGTTAGCTTATCCGGCTCCTGTTTAACAATCCATTTCATTCTTTTTTCTTAAACAATCCATTTGTAGTATTAATATATGATTTTTTAATAGGTTAACAATGAATAACAAAAAAAATTAAAAAAAAGGGTTAGAATCGCGCAACGTATTGCGAAAAAATCATCTCCTAAATAATATATCGGCTAACTATTCAAAAGAAGACCTGTTTTAATGCGTTTTTTTGCGTTTTTTTGCCTAACAATAATTTTTTATATATATTAGCCATATATTGAAATTAACTAACTTATTTATTAACCCAAAATTAAACAGATTATGAGACAAAAGTACTTGTTCTCCCTACTGGTTCTTTTAATTTCTGCCTCGCAATTTATTTTTGCCCAGGAATTAAGCGTTACCGGAAAAGTAGTGGACGCTTCTGGAGAAGCACTTCCCGGAGTTAACGTGCTGGTAAAGGGTACCACCAAAGGAACCTCAACCGATTTTGACGGTAAGTATTCTATTGATGCCGCAAAAGGTGAAGTGCTTGTTTTTACGTTTGTGGGATTTTCAAAACAGGAAACCCCTGTCACAGGATCCTCAATGAATGTAATCATGAGTGAGGATTCAGACCAACTTGACGAAGTTGTGATAACCGCTTTTGGTATTGAAAAACAAACCAAGGAACTGGGTTACTCTGTTTCCCAGGTAAAAACAGAAGATCTTGACTTATCGGGTCAGACCAATGCTTTGAATGCCCTTCAGGGTAGGGTTGCCGGTCTGACAATCACACAAACCTCAGGTGGTGCCGGTGCCGGAGCAGATATTCTGATCAGGGGTATTACCCTCGGTTGCTCCCGGAAGAGACAACCAACCATTGATTATTGTTGATGGTGTTCCTGTTAACAATGATACTTTTGCGGGTAATGTATTGCCCTCAGCAGGTTCCAATGCTGATAACAGCAGCCAGCAGTACGGCTTTACCAGCCGGGCAGGTGACTTAAATCCAGATGATATAGAATCCTATAACGTATTAAAAGGCGCTGCAGCAACCGCACTGTATGGTGTAAGGGCCGCTAATGGGGCTATTATCATCACCACTAAAAAGGCAAGCAAGGGCGTGCCAAATTTGGATTTACAGCTTCTACTACCTTTAAACAAGTGAATACAACCCCTGAATATCAAAAAATATACAGAGAAGGTTTTGGGGTAACCAAACCAGGTGGGCAGCCCTTTGAATCAATCGGGCAACCAAGACAACTTTACACTCCTGAAACTGAATCGGGTTTTACAAGGGTAAACAGCGGTACAGTTTTTTATAACTGGGGCCCACTGTTATCAGATGACACCTATACCAATACGAATGGTACAGTAGTAGATTTAAGTGAAGACCGCTTTTATGACCCAATGGACCTCTATAAAACAGGGATAAATACCATGGTGAACTTTAATGTTGCCGGTGCTACAGAAAAAATGGATTATTTTTTCTCTATCGGCCGTCAGAATGAAGAAAGTACGATTCCAAACTCCGATTTTGACAAGACCACTGTCCGTTTTAATGGCGGATACCAGATCAGCGACAAGTTAAAAATTAGTTCGGCGATCAGTTACGCCAATTCAGGAGGCAGAAGGGCCAATGGTGGCGATAAGTCGGTATCCAGTGCCCTGGCGTATTTTTCCTGGTCCTATCCGGTGAATGATTATAAAAATGCCGATGGTTCCGAACGCGATTACTCCTTCGGTATTATTGACAACCCAAGGTACTATGCAGAAACTTCCAGTTTTGTGGATGATGTGAACCGATGGATAGGCAGTGCAACACTGAAACTGGATGCCCAATAAATGGATGAATGTAAATTATACGGCCCAAATAGATAACTCTCTCTGACCAGCGCGATCGATTTGTTTCAGCAGATCTGGACTCAGGCTCACAGGTTGGGGGCTTTGTAATTAATGAAAATATCAATTACTTAGGTTTGGATTCGAACCTTCTGATAACTTTTACCAAAGATTGGAGTGAGAAATTCTCTACCTCTCTTTTGGTTGGTAACCAGATCTCTGACAGGAAAAGAGATTATGACAGGATGTATGGAGAAAGATTGAATATTCCATATTACAACCATATTAGCAATACAACTACCAGAGATAACTTCAACAGTATAAACCAGGAAAGGAACGTAGGTATATTTGGGGAATTGAAATTGGATTATGACGATAAATTATTCCTCTCTGTTACAGGCAGAAATGACTGGTTATCTACCTTGCCGGAAGAAAACAACTCTTTCTTTTATCCTTCCGTAAGTGCTTCTTACGTATTTACACAAGACCTGTTTAAAGATAGTGATTTCTTCTCTTTTGGTAAATTAAGAGCTTCCTATGCGGAAGTTGGTAACGGACCAGGTTTTGGAGAAACCGGACAATACATCTATCCAGCCGGAAACTTCCCCTTTGGAGGTGTTGGAGGATATGCAACCTCTGACCTTGCAGGGAATGAAAATTTGAAGCCGGAACGATCTAAATCCTGGGAGGTTGGTGCTGACTTGCGTTTCTTTAAGAACCGACTCAGATTTGATTACGCTTATTATACCACAGCGATAAGCGACCAGATTTTTAGAACATCTGTTCCTTATTCTACAGGTATTTCACGATACGTAACCAATGCAGGTGATTATGAAACCTGGGGACATGAATTAATGATTGCCGGCGATATCATTAAAAATGATACCTGGACCTGGGAACTGATCTATAACTTCGCTACCAATGAAGGCGAAGTGACTGATCTTCCGGATGATATTGATAACATTACCTATGCCCAGGACCTGGGTCCTGAAATATTTTCGCGAGTTAAAGAAGGTGATAAAATGGGTACCATGTACGGTTACAAATACCGCAGGGAAAATGACGGGCAATTGTATATCGGTGCTGATGGCTACCCAACCATTGATACACGTGAGGGTTATGTTGTGGTGGGAAATGCTTTCCCTGACTTTGTTACTTCTTTGGGAAGTAACCTGCGCTGGAAAAATTTCAGTTTCAATTTCCTTTTTGAATGGAAAGAAGGAGGAGATAAATATGACTGGACAAGAAGACAAATGCTGAGACAGGGAACAAGTAAAGCTACTGAATTCCGTGTTCGTACAGCAGATTATGTTTTTGACGGCGTGATGGTAGATCCTGCCAACCCGGACAATTATATTCCAAACACAAATCCTACGAACCGCGGATTGGATGAGGATTATTACAGAAGCTGGAGCAGGTATACAGGAGCAGCAGAAGTTATACTGCAGGATGCTTCCTGGGTGAAATTGCGCAACATAGGTGTTTCCTATGACTTTGCCGGACTTTTCCTGAAAAAATGGAACATTACCAATTTTGTTCTCAGCGCCAGCGCAAATAATATTTTGCTTTGGACTCCGTATGACGGTTATGATCCTGAAGGAAGTACTTATTCTGCCGGTAGTGGTATTTACGGATTTTCTGGACAAGGTATTCCTTTGACTGAAAACTATAGTTTTGGTATTCAAATCGGATTTTAAAAATTTAAGAAGATGAAAAAAATAATTAAAATAACAAGCCTTTTAGTTGCTATACTAATTGGATTTGTGGCGTGCAATGAGGATTACTTCGATGTGAACACGCCTGCTGATTCGGTTGATGTTGATCAACTGGGTATGAAAGACCTGATGGGTCCGGTATTGTACAATACCATGATCGCGCAGTACAGCGCATCAACAGGTTATAGTAATTATAGCCAGTATATTGGTGGTTATGGTTATTCTGCCCTGGGCAGAAGTACCTTTTCTGGTGCCTGGAACAGCGTCTACCTGAGTGTTCTGCCGAATGTCAGAATTATCAAACAAAAAGCAATCGATCTTAACGCTACCAAATATGAAGCCGTGGCCATGATTGTTGAAGCAGCAAACATGGGTTTGGCTGCAGATACCTGGGATGCAGTACCTTATTCTCAGGCTGTACAACCATCAGCCTATCCTAAACCAAATTTTGATGCGCAGGAAACTGTTTATAACGAGATATTTAAGCTTCTTGATCAGGCGATTGTGAAATTGGAAGGTACTGATGATTCCGGCTATAATCTGGGTAGTGAAGACTTGATCTACGGAGGGAATTACGATAAGTGGTTAAGAGCCGCTTATACCCTTAAAGCCCGTTATCAGTTGCACTTATTAAAAAGAGGCAAAGCGACTACTGCTGATATTCTGACCAACTTATCCAAGGGATTTGTTTCCAATGCCGATAATTTTGTGATGAATTATCCAACCGACAAATTGAATCCCTGGTACCAGAACACTATTCTTACCAGAAATACAGGTAATTATTTTGAAGCTCCCTGTGACCAGTTAATCAGCATGATGAACGGGAAATACTATCCTTTTGAAAGCGGTTCAGTTACTGAAGATCCCAGATTGCCTGCAATTTTTGACAAAACCAATCCAGCAGACCCATGGAGAGGCGGATTGAATGGCGGTAACGGAGAATCATCTGATGGTTTACCCCTGAACACCTATTTTAAAGATGGAGGTTATTACACTAGTGCCACTGCTCCTTTAGTTATGATTACCTTCGCGGAAGCCTTGTTTATTAAGGCTGAGGCTCATTTTCTTGCCGGAGGTGGAACCAGTACAAGTTCAGGTGCTGATGCAGCAGCCTATGATGCTTATAAGCTTGGTATTGCAGCCAGTATGGCGCAGTTCGGCGTATCCGGCGGAGCTTACCTCGCTGATACTTCAGTGGATGTTGGTGCAGAAAACTTAGAGTTGAACCACATCATGAAAGAAAAATATATCGCGAATATCCTGAATTCTGAAACATACAATGATTTCAGACGATATAACTTCTCTACGGATGTATTCAAAGGATTACAGATCAGGTTGGGAGCAGAAGCAGAAGATCCTGAATTTGCCGGACAATGGTTCAAAAGAGGAGATTATCCTGTTTCAGAAAGAAATGCAAATCCGGATGTGGTTGCAGAATTTGAGGAATCACCGGTAACTCCAGTTTGGTGGGCACAATAAACCCTCCTTTATAAGATCATTAAAAAAACCTCAAAGGCCCTGCTTTTGAGGTTTTTTTATTTATAGAAATTCATTCTGTCGATGTAAGTCCAAACACAGGGTGGCAACATGGCCCTTATGTCTTTTCTCTGCTTAATCGCCTTTCGGATAAAGGTGGAAGATATTTCCACCACAGGGGCATCAATAAAATGTATGTTCCCCTGAATTGGTTTTTGGACAACTTCATTCCGGTCATAAGTACGCGGATAACAATAAATAGGATAATTTTCCAGCAACACCTCATAATTTTTCCACTTGTGCAGGGTCTTTAAATTATCTTCCCCCATGATCAGATAAAATTGATGATCCGGATACTTTTCGGTCAAATAGGCCAGCGTATTCACCGTATAATTGGGTTGCGGCAAACCAAATTCAATATTCGATGCCTTTAGTCTGGGATAATCTTCTGTGGCTTCCTGCACCATGCGAAAACGATGAACATCAGGCAAAAGAGAATTTTTTTCTTTTAATGGGTTGTGGGGTGTAACAACGAACCAGATTTCTTCCAGGTCTGTAAATTCGGACATATAGCTGCCGATGATCATATGCCCGATATGAATAGGATTAAAAGTTCCGAAAAACAATCCAATTTTCATTCCTATCCTTTTTTTAGAAAAGAATCCACCATGCTTGCAGCCTCCCTTTTTGCAGTTTCAAGATCATCATTGATTAGAATAAGATCAAATTCCACGGCAAATTTGAGTTCTTTCTCTGCCTTGTTCAATCGCTCTGTGATCTTCTCTTCGGTTTCCGTTTTTCTGTTGCGCAGTCGCTGTTCCATCACTTCTTTGGATGGAGGTTGAACAAATACAGCCAGGGTGTTTTGCGGATATTTATTTTTTATCCGTAATCCCCCCACTACATCAATATCAAAAATAACCGCTTTGCCCTCTTTCCAAATTTTTTCAATTTCTGACTGCAGTGTTCCGTAAAAATTATCCTTATAGACTTCTTCCCATTCCAGAAAATCATTCTGTTTGATATGCTCCAGAAAGGCTTCTTTTGTTATAAAGTAATAGTCTTTGCCATGTTCTTCGTTAGTCCGCCTGGGACGGGATGTTGCTGAGACAGAAAATCCAAGGTTCAGATCCTTTTGCTTTAGTAAATGATGTACGATTGTGGTTTTACCCGAACCTGAGGGTGCAGAGAATACTATTAATTTGCCTTGCTTCGCATCCATGTCAGAGAATGTTCAATAGTTGTTCCTCGATTTTTTCCAACTCATCCTTCATTTGCACTACCAGATTTTGCATAGGTGCATAATTGGCTTTTGAACCGATCGTATTGATTTCCCTGCCTGATCTCCTGAGAAATGAAGCCTAATTTCTTTCCGTTTGAAATAGCCGACTTTAATTCCATTTTAAAATAATCCAGGTGGTTGGTCAATCTTACTTTTTTCTTCTGTAATATCAAGTTTTTCCAAATAATAGATCATCTCCTGCTCAAACCGGTTTTCATCAACGGTTAATTTAAGGTCGCTTATTGCCTTATACAGCCTTTCTCTTACTTGCTTCAATCTTTCAGCATCTTCCTCCAATACTCTCTTCAATAAACCCTCTATTGATTCTATTCTGAACAAGAGGTCTTTCGCCAAATATTTACCTTCTTCCAGCCTGAACTGTTTTAAATTAGAAATACTGTCCTGTACAGATTCCCAGATCAGATCCCACTCCTTATCGTCGAGCTCTTCCCTTTCCGATTTCAGGACATCTGGCAATCGCATCGCTATGGCAAGATAATCCTCTTCCCGATTGTCATTGATCCCTTTTAATTGTTTGATATAACTCTGTACCAAAGCGTGGTTAATCTTGGCGGTAACCTCATCCACAGAAACTTCCATATATATGCTGAAATCGATCTTTCCCCTTTCCATTTCACCGGAAATCAACCTTCTCAGGTCGTTTTCCTTCTCTCTGTAAAGAGATGGAATCCGGGTATTCAGATCTAAATTTTTACTGTTCAGAGATTTGATTTCGATACTTATTTTTTTGGATGGCAGCTGAAGGGTAGATTTGCCAAATCCGGTCATTGATTGTATCATAAATAAGCGTTTTAATGAACAAAAGTACGCAATTTCTAATAACGCTGAGCCATACGCGAAATGACCTTTTTTGACTCAGTTTTATGAAAATTCCTCCTTCGTTTGGCGCGTCACCAGATATACGCCAAAGAAGATCAGGAGGGAGGCGATGATCTTGACCTCGTTTAATGAATCACTTCCAACCAAAATAGCATAAAAACTTGCGATAACGGGCTGGAGGTAGATAAATATGCTCAGGGTTGTGGCCTTTAGTTTCCTGATGGCGAAAATGTTGAATAAATAAGTGATGAATGTGAGCACCACCACAACATATGCTATCTTGAGCAATATATCTATAGGTAATTCAGCCCAATTGATCTGATTTGCTTCTTCAAGACCAAACGGAATTACCATGAATAACCCGAACAAATAGATCCACTTTGAAAGTGTGATCGGATTGTATTTCTGCGTCAAACTGCGTGTAAGTATTAAATAAAGAGAATAGGATGCCGCATTGATAAAAACCAGAAAATTACCCCAGGCGCTGCTGCCGCTTCTGTCGTGGTCCCGGCCATACAAAATGAGAAGCAATGCGCCCGCCATTCCAATCATGATACCAAGAATTTTAGCTTTTGATGTTTTTTCGCGAATGAGCAGGGCCGAAAAGGAAAGGACAAAAATTGGGGTTGTCACCATGATAACGGCCGCACTGATGGGTGTGGTCATGCTCAATCCCTTAAAAAAAGTGAGCATATTTAAGGCAATACCAAATACAGAAGCGAGAAATATTCTCAAAAAATCCTGAAAGTCAATCTTTTCCCTTTTAATCAGTAATCCGGCAATCCAGAACAAAAGAGTGGTCCCCAACACACGAAGCAAAATAAAACCATAGGGTTTTACGTACTGAGGCATGACATCCTTTGCGATCGTGAATCCTACTCCATAGAAAAGTGAAGCCAAAAAAGCCAGTGTAAAAGCAATTTTACGTGATCTCAATGCTTCAGGTATTTAAAAAATAGAACCACGGATATTTCCGTGGTTCGCTAAACAAAAAATCATAAAACCATTTATATTGCGGCATTGTATCTTTTTGCTACTTCATCCCAATTGATCACACTGTAAAAAGCACTGATGTAATCGGGGCGTCTGTTCTGATAATGTAAATAATAGGCATGTTCCCATACGTCCAGTCCTAAGATCGGGGTTCCTGAACAACCTGAATTGGGCATCAGTGGATTGTCCTGGTTAGGGGTTGAACACACTTCCAGTTTACCTCCTTTATGCGCGCACAACCAGGCCCAGCCTGAACCAAATCGGGTAGCAGCAGCTTTAGAGAAAAGTTCTTTAAATCCATCGAATCCTTTAAATTCAGTATCGATGGCGGTAGCCAGCTTACCAGATGGAGTTCCTCCTCCGTTAGGTGACATTACCTCCCAGAACAAATTGTGGTTATAAAATCCTCCTCCGTTGTTTCGAACTGCCATATTGGTCATGTCCAGTTTGGCGAGAATTTCCTCGATTGTTTTGCCTTCCAGATCTGTACCTGCGATGGCCGTATTTAAATTGGTAGTATATGCGTTATGATGTTTCGTGTGGTGAATCTCCATCGTCCTTGCATCAATATAAGGTTCAAGTGCATCATAAGCATAGGGTAATTTTGGCAATTGAAATGACATAATTTTTAGATTTTAGTTATTATTGCTTTGCTTTTCTCAAAGATACACAGAAAAAACCTTAAAAAAGAAAGGAACAACATAGAAAAAAAGAATGGGTTTATATGTATTATTTATTTACCTCTGCCAGTCTGAGGGAATGCAGGGCCTTTGCGACCTCATTATAAGACACAGTCTTTCTTTGAAACTGAACAGCCAATTTATTTTTCTCAGATACATTGGCCTCTAACTGGTTAAGGATATTCATCAAGTGCATTTTCATATGCCCTTGCTGAATCCCTGTAGTGGTAAGCGCTTTCAAAGCGGCGAAATTTTGTGCCAAGCCGGCTACAGCTACAATCTGCATCAGTTCTTTTGCCGATGGCTGCTGTAGAATTTCAAGTGACAATTTTGCAAGAGGATGCAATTTGGTTAAGCCGCCAACCGTTCCCAAAGCCAAAGGTATTTCTATCCAGAAATGAAATATGCCATTTTCAATCTTTGCATCGGTTAAGCTTTTGTACTTTCCACTTTTTGCCGCATAGGCATGAGCCCCGGCAGCTATGGCCCTGAAATCATTTCCGGTGGCCAGTACCACTGCGTCAATTCCGTTCATGATTCCTTTGTTATGCGTTACAGCCCGGTAAGGCTCAACCTGTGCAATCCTGACGGCCTGCACAAATTTTTCGGCATAGTGAGCAGGGTTTTCGTCAAAAAAATCTTCAACCGGACAGCTTACTTCAGCCCTAACCAGACATTCAGGCACATAATTAGACAAAATGCTCATCATAATTTGAATGTGCTCATTTTTAAATGTCTCTGCTATCCTTTCGAGGCAGGAATTTATAAAATTCGCGCCCATACTGTCAATTGTTTCAAAGGTGACATGCAGCTGGTAATAATGATCCAGATCAGCCGTCTTATTGCGCAATTCAACATCTTTAATTCCTCCACCACGATGGCGCATATTTTCTGTGATATCATCTGTAGCCCGGATAAGTTTTTCCTTAATCTGGTCAAAATAGGTCTTAAGATTCTCCGCTTCCCCTTCATACATAAAATGCACCTGACCCACTTTAGTTGTAGAAATCACCTTGGAACGAAACCCCCCCCGCGTACTCCAGAATTTTGAAACCAGCGACGCCGCTGCAACAACCGAGCTCTCTTCAATGCTCATGGGTATGGCATAGACCTTTCCGTTGATCACAAAATTTGGTGCTATCGCATAGGGAATAATAAAATTAGAAACTGTATTTTCTACGAATTCATCGTGAAGATCCTGAAGTTTTTGGTCAGTGAGAAAATATTGTTTTAATGTTTCAAGTCCTGATTGCTTATCAGAAAAGTAATTTTCAGCTAGCCACTGAATTTTCTGTTCTTTGGTAAATTTTGAAAACCCCGCAATGATCTTCGACATAAATATCTCTTTAAATCATTACCAAAGATAATCATTCACCAAGGAATGTAATTAAAATATAACAAATATCATCTTTCATTCCATATTTTTTACGTAAAATTGACCTTCGCTTTTAAAGAAGATTTTTATGATCAAATCTTTTTTCCTGTTCTTTCTTCTCATCGCATATTCCCATGCGCAGCAAAAAATTACACTGGAAGACATTTATATTAACAACACTTTCTCCACAGAAAGCCTCCCGGAATTTCATTTCATGCAAAACAGTGATTCTTATATCACTATGGCTCAAGCAGACAATGCAGTTACACTAGACAAATACGACACCGAAACTTCCGGCAAGATTGAAACTATTTTGGATAGCAGGAACCTGGGAGAAATAAAATCTTTTGACAGCTATCAGTTCAGCAGTGATGAAACAAAAATAATTGTGGGTACCAATTCCGAAAAAATATTCAGACATTCTAAATTAAGTGATTTTTATGTTTACGACCGCAATTCGAAAAAACTGTCGAAAATAGCTGACTCCAAAATTCAGGAGCCTTTGTTTTCTCCCGATGGACAAAAAATTGCTTTTGCTTACCAGAATAATTTATTTGTAAAGGATCTCGGTTCTGGAAAAACAACACAAATTACTTTTGATGGCGAAATCAATCAAGATCATCAATGGCATCACCGATTGGGTTTATGAGGAGGAATTTTCTTTTGTGCGTGCTTTCCACTGGAATTCAGATTCGGATAAAATAGCCTTTATCCGGTTTGATGAAAGCGAAGTCCCGGAGTACTCAATGAATATTTATGGCACGGAACTTTATGAGACACAGAAGGTATTTAAATATCCTAAAGCCGGTGAAAAAAATTCAGAAGTGAGCGTTCATATTTATGATCTGAATACTTCAAAAAGTTCAAAAGTTGCCCTGGGTGACAATCAGCAATACTATATACCAAGAATGCAATGGTCCAATGATCGGAATACCTTGGCTATAACTACCCTAAACCGCCATCAGAATAATATGAACCTGCTCTTTGTAGACGCAAAAAATATGAGGACAAAACGGGTACTTAATGAAAAAGATGAGGCCTATGTAGAAATAACTGACGATCTCACATTCCTGGAAGACAATAGTTTTATCTGGTCAAGTGAAAAAGACAGATTTAATCATTTGTGCTACTATGACAAAACGGGAAAATTAATAAATCAAATTACCAAAGGAAATTGGGAAGTAACTGCCTTTTATGGATTTAACGGAAAGACCCAAACTGTTTTTTACCAGTCTACTGAGGAGGGATCTACAAACAGAAGTATTTATTCCATCGGTATTCATGGAAATAATAAAAAGAAACTCAGCAAGAATACAGGTACCAACAGCGCTGTCTTTAGCAGTAGTTTTGGTTACTATATCAATACCTTTTCCAACACAAACACTCCGCATTCTTATACTTTAAATGATTCCTCAACAGGTGCTATTTTAAGGGAATTCAAAAATAATGAGGCGCTAAAAGCCAAAACAGATCTGTACCAAATTCCTAAAAAGGAAATCTCTATTTTAAAGACAAAAAATGGAGATTTCAATATGATCATGATGAAACCAAAAGATTTTGACAGCAAGAAAAAATATCCCTTGCTTATGTATCAATATTCGGGTCCGGGTTCACAATCTGTGAGCAACAGCTGGTATAACCACCGCGATTATTACCATGCCACACTGGTTCAGGAGGGTTTTATTGTCAGCCATTGTTGACGGACGTGGAACAGGATTTAAAGGCAGTGATTTTAAGAAAATGACCTACAGGGAACTTGGAAAATATGAAGTTGAAGACCAGATCGAAGCAGCTTTATTATTGGGAAAAGAGCCTTATATAGACAAAGACAGGATAGGCATCTGGGGAGGAAGCTACGGCGGTTATATGAGCTGTCTGGCCATAACAAAAGGTGCGGATGTGTTTAAAATGGCTGTTGCCCTTGCCCCTGTTACCTCATGGCGTTATTATGATTCGGTTTACACGGAAAGGTATATGCAAACTCCTCAGGAAAATCCCAGGGGTTATGATGACAATTCACCCATCAATTTTGCGCATCTGCTTAAAGGTGATTTGTTGATTATTCATGGGACCGGAGATGATAATGTGCATGTACAAAATTCAATGCAAATGGCAAATGCGCTTATTGCTGCAAATAAGGATTTTGATTTCTTTGTTTACCCCGACCGGTCTCATGGAATTTCTGAAGGAAAAAATACACGCGTACATTTGTACAGAAAAATGTCTAAATTTATCCATGAAAGTATAGGAAATAGCAGTGAATCAGTAAAAAATTAAACTTTATATACAACCAATTCAAACTAAATAATTATTATGACAAACAAGACAAACGAAAAAGGACATCCAAAGGCGCTCTATACATTGTTTGCGACTGAAATGTGGGAACGATTCAGTTATTATGGAATGCGTGCATTATTAACCCTGTATCTTACCGCTGAATTGGTTAACGGTGGATTTGGTTTAAATAGAGAGGAATCACTAGCGCTCTATGCTATTTTCACCGGACTGGTTTATCTGACCCCTATTCTTGGTGGTTATATTTCCGATAAATTCCTTGGCAAAAGAAAAACTGTTTACATCGGAGGAATTGTCATGGCAATCGGCCAGGCCTTGTTGGCTGCAAGTGCATTCTTATCGAGTACATTGGATGTGGAATCTCGGTTGCTTCTCTTTAATTTTGGTTTGGGGGTACTCATTATTGGAAACGGTTTTTTTAAGCCAAATATCTCCACAATTGTAGGTGAATTTTACGACGATAACGACCCGAGAAAAGATTCGGCATTCAATATATTCTATATGGGTATTAACCTTGGGGCTATCCTGGGACCTTTCATTGCAGGTGCTTTAGGAGAAAATGTTGCCTGGGGTTATGGGTATTTAGCAGCTGCAATCGGTATGGTTATTGGTGTTCTTTGGTTAAAAGCCCGTGAAAGCTCTCTCGAAGACAAAGGGTTGCCTCCAAATTCTCCCAAGAATAAACTTGTTCTTGACAGCAAAGACTGGCGTGATATTATTGTATATGCCATAGGACTTGTCGTTACCACTTTTGTTGTAATATATATTTGGAGAATGCTGCCTGAAAATGTTACATCCATAGTTACCTATGTGGGTTTCGCTGCACTGGTAATCGGTTTGGCCTATGTTATTTTTAAAGGCACAAATGGGTCAGCAGAATGGAGCAGAATGATTGTAATTCTGGTACTCGCTTTTTTTAATATTGCTTTTTGGGCAGGTTTTGAACAGGCCGGTGGAACCATGAATTTATTTGCAAAAGAAAATACTGACAGACTTGTTTTTGGCTGGGATATCCCTGCCAGCTGGTTTCAAAATGTGAACCCCCTGGGAATTTTAATCTTTGCCCCAATCTTTTCTGTATTGTGGTTGAAATTGGATGCGATGAAGATCAACCCAAGAACACCTGTAAAATTTGCCATCGGTTTATTTTTAGGTGCTTTGGCCTTCTGGATCATGACACAGGCCAGTAATGCTGCAGACGGAGGCAATTTGGTGTCCCCCTGGTGGTTGGTTATTGTATATGTAGTACTGACCTTTGGCGAGTTGATGTTGTCTCCTATCGGACTTTCAATGATCACAAAACTGGCACCTACAAAATTGGTTTCAGTAGTTATGGGATTGTGGATGGCGAGTTTTGCAGCAGGTAATTACCTGGCAGGTATGCTAGAAAGTATATTGCATAAATACGATTTTCAATTGTATCCTTTTATAACCATGTTAATGTTAGGCTCGGGAATTTGTTTGTTGCTTTTGTCTCCTTTCCTGAACAAAGCAATGAAAGGAATTCATTAAAAATTTTTATTTAATAACCACAAACAAAAAGCTCAGATATTTTATTATTTGGGCTTTTCCTTTAAAAACACAATTATGGGAAAAGAAACAAACGAGTTTTTTAAAACCCAGGTATTGGGGCATCCGGCTGGATTATTCGTATTATTCTTCACCGAGATGTGGGAGCGCTTTTCCTTTTATGGAATGCGGGCCTTATTGGTACTCTTTTTGGTAAGTGCTCTCGGAATTGGCGGTTGGGACTGGCCGAGAGAACACGCTTTGGCCCTATACGGAACCTATCTTGCATTGCTCTATCTGACACCGATAATCGGTGGGACACTGGCAGATAAATATCTGGGAAACAGAAAAGCCATAATCATCGGAGCGTTGGTTATGACCCTTGGCCATGCGAGTATGGCCATAGAAAATCATCCTTTTTTTCTATACCTCGGCTTGCTTTTGCTCGTTATTGGAACCGGTTTTTTTAAACCGAACATGACTTCCTTTATCTCTGTTCTTTACAAGGACTTCCCAGAAAAAAAAGATGGTGCCTATACCATTTTTTATATGGGTGTAAACTCAGGTGCTTTTTTAGGCATCATGCTCTGCGGCTATCTGGGAGAAGTATTGGGATGGAGCTGGGGTTTCGGACTTGCCGGTATTTTTATGCTCCTCGGCTTATTACAATTTACATTGGCCCAGGGCATATTCGGAGAAGTAGGAAAAAAACCAAATAGAGAAATATAAAACAATCCTTGCCGACAATCACAAAGAGATAGAGGATAAGCTGAATCCCTTCACTGTTGTTGACAGGATACTTATTACTATTATCTCAATAACAGGCCTGCTTTGGATCATCAACGATCCATTTTCTAAAATTGCAAACAATAACTTACTCAGCTTTGGAGGAACTGATTATTCAGGACATACCATTTTGATGACCTTACTGTTATTTGTTTATCTGATTTTTTCCAGAATTGTGCGGTACAGCCACATCACAAGAGATAAAATGATCGCGGTTGTGATCATCGCCTTTTTTATCATTTTCTTTTGGGCCTCATTTGAACAGGCAGGTGGTTCTATGAGCATCTTCGCAAAAGATTATACAAACAGGATTTTGTCCGGTAATGATGCCATTGTTTTTAACCTTGTTGATATTGTTATTACCGTAGTACCCATTGCAATCATAACCTGGGTCTTATTCCTGTTGTTTAAACAAACCTTTAAAAAATACCTTTGGTCAAATTTAGTTCTTGGATTCAGTTTTATGGTGATATGGGGAATTATTGGATGGAAAATATACAATAATTTCAATACCTATTCTTATGAAATCAGTTACCCAACTTATCAGCTGGCCGGTGAAACAGGCGCTGCACCTCAGATTATTACCCGGGAAACAACTATGCCTGAAAATGCGGTTCCCGGAACCCAAAATACCGTTATTAGGGCTTCCGCAAACCTGGTTCCCAATGATGAAATCACCATAGTTGATATAGATAAAAAAGGCGCAAATTTTAAATATCTCGCTTCAGAAAAAGAAAAATCAATTGGCACAGCGATTGCAGCAACTGTTATCAGCAAAAAAGAGAATGAAATTCAGATCCCGGCGACCTGGTTTCTGATCCTTAATTCGCTGTTTATAATTGCCTTTGCCCCTCTTTTTTCCAAATGGTGGGAAAGCAAATACAACCCGGCGCCTGCATCAAAATATGCCATCGGACTATTTCTATTGGGTATTGGCTTTGCCTTTCTGGCCTTTGGTGCCGGCAATATTCCTCAGGGAGCAAAAACAGCCTCAGTCAGCATGGTCTGGTTAATATTGGCTTATCTCTTTCATACCCTTGGCGAACTTTGTGTATCCCCCTGTCGGACTTTCTTATGTGAGTAAATCGGTTCCTGCCAGAATGATTGCCTTTATGTTTGGAGTTTGGTATCTGGCACTGGCGATAGGAAATAAAACTTCAGGCAAAATGGGTTCCATGATCGATGAAATAACTGCCAATTATGATATTTCAACATTTTTTTTAATTTTCACTTTTGTTCCCATAGGTATCGGCATTATTGCTTTGCTGCTTTCCCCGCTGTTAAAAAAATTAATGCACGGGGTTAAATGATATACTAATGTAACAACCCATACGTTAATTCTGGAATTAGGCATTATATTTGCTGATCAAAAATTATATATCAAATAATGGCAATGAGAAAGATTTATTTTATTATCGCATTCATATTTGTGGGCATTTCAATCAATGCACAAGGAACCAAAATTAAATGGATGTCACTGACTGAAGCAGTAAAAGCACAGGAAAAAAATCCTAAAAAAATAATGATGGATGTTTACACCGTTTGGTGCGGGCCATGTAAAATGCTTGATCAGAATACCTTCCAAAATCCGGATGTGGTAAAATATGTGAATGAGAATTACTATGCCGTTAAGTTTAATGCAGAAGGTAACGAGGTGATAAAATACCAGGGAAAAGAATTTAAGAACCCCGATTTTGATCCGGACAATACAGGCAGAAATGCCCAGCATGAACTTTCACAGGCTTTTGCCATAAATTCCTATCCTACTATTATTTTTCTGGATGAACAGGGCAATCCTATTATGCCAATCATTGGTTATCAATCACCAAACCAACTGGAATTGTATTTGAAGTTATTCTATAAAAACGACCATCAGGTGATTAAAACCCAGGAAGCCTGGGACGAATACCAGAGCAAATTTCAGTTTGAATTCACGGGTAGCTGATAATCAAATTTTAGCAGGTTTCTGAAACAAAATAGTTTAAACCAATCGCTTAAAATTGACTTACTTTGCAGAAAATTTAAAGTTTGAACTATTTATCCGTAGAAAATATCTCCAAGTCTTTCGGCGAAAGGCTGCTGTTTGAAAACCTTTCTTTTGGTATAAGCAAAGACCAGAAAATTGCGCTGGTGGCAAAGAACGGTACAGGAAAAACTACTTTACTCAATATCATTGCGGGTGTTGATACACCTGATACCGGTTCGGTAGTTTCACGAAATGGCTTAAGAATTGCTTATCTTTCTCAGAAAGAAGCACTTAATGATTCCTTCACCATAGAAGAATCCATACTGGCCGCAGACAATGAAACGCTAAAGATCATCGCGAAATACGAACATGCCCTCGAAAATCCCGGGGACGAAATTGCTTATCAAAAAGCATTTGAGCTGATGGAACAACACCAGGCCTGGGACTTTGAAACACAGTATAAACAAATCCTGTTCAAATTGAGTTTGACTGACATAAATACTTCTGTCAGTGCCTTATCCGGGGGCCAAAGAAAGCGATTGTCACTGGCCATCGCACTGCTGAACAAACCTGACCTTCTCATTCTTGACGAGCCCACCAACCACCTGGATCTCGATATGATAGAATGGTTGGAAAAGTATCTCCACAAAGAGAATATGACCCTTTTTATGGTGACACATGACCGCTATTTTCTGGAGAGGGTTTGTAATGATATTATTGAGCTGGACGAGGGTAAATTATTTCGATACAAGGGAAATTATTCCTATTTTCTTCAAAAAAAAGAGGAAAGGGAGCTGATGCAGCAAACCACCGTTGATAAGGCAAAAAATCTCTTCAATAAAGAACTGGACTGGATGCGCAGGCAGCCCAAAGCCCGAACTACCAAATCGAAATCAAGAATCGACGATTTTTATGTAATTAAGGAAAAGGCTTCTCAAAGAAGAAAAGACCATAAGGTGCAACTGGAGATCAATATGGAAAGGCTTGGCTCCAAGGTGGTTGAACTGCATAAAATATCCAAATCCTTTGGAGAGAATGTTTTGCTTAACAAATTTGATTATACTTTTTTAAGGGGAGAAAGGATTGGTGTGGTCGGTAAAACGGAACCGGCAAATCTACTTTTTAAATATCATAACCGGAGAAGTTCCTGTTGATTCGGGTAAAGTGGTGGTAGGAGAGACTTTGAAATTTGGTTATTACAAACAATCAGGAATCATAATAAACCCCGGAGAAAAAGTTCTTGAAGTCATTCAGCGTTTTGGCGAATATATTCCTTTGACCAAAGGAAGAAAAATCAGTGCCTCACAGCTTCTGGAGCGTTTTTTATTCGACCGGAAAAAACAGTACGACTATGTTGAAAAACTTTCAGGTGGGGAATTAAAAAGGCTGTTCCTGTGTACCGTATTAATTCAGAATCCAAATTTTCTTATCCTTGATGAGCCTACAAATGACCTCGACATCATCACCTCACAGGTTTTGGAAGATTTTTTACTCGACTTTCCCGGAAATTTGCTTGTAGTCTCACACGACCGATATTTTATGGACAAGATCGTTGACCATCTTTTTGTCTTTGAAGGAAATGGCGTGATCACAGATTTTCCGGGAAATTATTCAGATTACCGGATTTATGAGGATTCTTCTCCTGCAGAAAGCCTTTCTGTTGATAAAAAGACCCCTGAAATTTTATCACAAAAACAAGGCCTGTCGTATTCTGAAAAGAAAGAATTTGGCCTTTTGGAAAAGGAGATCGCGCAACTGGAAAAGAAAAAATCGGCGATTGAAGTGCAGTTTTCCGAAAATTCCGTTGCTCCTGGTGAGATCGCAGCTTTATCTCATACCTTGCAAGAGCTCATGGAAGATATTGAAAAAAAAGAAAACCGGTGGTTGGAGTTATCAGTAAAAACTGAGGGGTAATCCGTAATAAATTAAATAAATTGCTTTATTAATCCGTTCTTTTTGCAGCTTTCTCAAATCATTTAGCGAATTCCAATCAATAAAAGTGTCAAAGCTCCAGTTAGAATATGAAACTTCTTTATTTTTTATATCTTCTTTAAACTCAAAGAATTCTCATCAAAATTGGAATTTGAATTATCCTTTTGACTTTAAGAACCAAATCGAATTGCTGAATCAATATTGTGTATTTTCTTAATTTATATTAATTTTTAATTTTATTAAATAAAGATTGGTGATTCAAAATTACAGAATCACAAGGGTTCCAAAAGTTAATGAGATCCCCAATCATTTTGATTTTGTCAATTTTATTTGGTAATATGATATTGATTATAAAATAATTTTTTGATTTATTAAATATCCCCAATTTTTCGTGTATAATCCTGCCCTTAACAATGCTCCGATGAATTTTTGTAACTGAATATGAGCTTGATGTATCTCCAATAAATACCTTTCCATATTAAAATTGAATAATAAAAAAATTCATGCCTGCCATTTATCTTTTTTAATCGCCTCCCTTGCAAGTAACTGATCATATTGTTATTATATAAAATTATATAGCTTAAATGTTCAATTAAATCTACCATATTCCACAGCCTTCTTATATTTATAATATTTATAATAACCGATATGCTTTGCCATCTCCTTTGATTGTATCTTCTTGTGAAATTATTCCTTCCTCCTCAAAAATATTTTTATCTGATATTCATTAACCAAAACCCATATTATTAAAATTTATGAATAATATTGGTAATTAGATTTACTTATTAAATTATTAAAATTATGTTTTTACATTTATATTCTCCCAGCCCCCTTGTGGAAGGGTCCTTATATTACAATGTGAAATGATCAAGTCATATTTTTTTGATTTTAAATGCTTAAACTGTTCAAATAGATTTTCATAATTCAAATTAAAATTGTGAGAAGTCAATGTAACCTAGTTTAGAAATCAATAAAATCCTTAGGTATATTATAAATCATATTGTATGCCCTTTTCTTTCAAATCAAGACAAATTTTTCTTTTTAAAATCATACCTTTGAAACATATAATTAAAACTCGGTCCATTATTTACCGCCAAAAATTCAAGGTTCTCCAGTTTACCAAAACCATACAGATCTAAACTGTTATGCCTTAATTCCATTCTTTTTAAATTTGTTAAACGCTCAATAGAATTGGGTAAATACCGAAGAAAGTTTGAATTTAATTTCAAAAGTTCCAACTTTTCAAGGTTCCCAATATTTTCAGGCAATTTTTCCAAATCATTCCCGTCTGGATTTAAAAACACCGTCTTTACAATCTTTTATAGATTTTGGCAACTCTGACAGAATATTATGTTCCAACTCAATATACCGCAGTGCATGTAAGTTGCCTAAGTGGAGAATTATTTTAAATAAGTTATTTAATATGTATTTGATTCGGAATCATTATTTAATATCCAAATATATCACATCCATTTATCGATTTTTTAATACCATTTTCAAGATCCAATTAAATAACCTCCATTTTATCTCAATCTTTTCGCTTCATTCTTCTTATTATGTATTCCTTTGTTTTCAAGATTCACCTCCCTTTTTTTTGGATTTTAGATCCAATTCGGAATGTTATTTTTTCTTTTTTTATAATATCTTTGACTCTTTTTATAAATCTATTACACCCATTCCCAAAAACTCCAATATAATATTTTTTAAGTTCAATTTTATTTTTTATTTTAATTCTAACTTGTATTCCTTGGATTGCCAAAAGATTGTTTTTTTTAGCCATATTGATTTTTTTATTGTTTCAATTTTAGAATAATTTAGTGTTTAATATCATTAATTAATATATCATAAAATAATCGATACATTTTTTTTGGATAATATGGCTGTAGAATCGCGGTACAGTTCAAACTCTTGTTTATTAAAAACATAAATATCATCAAAGCCAAATCGTTTTAAATGGTTAATATCAACCTCAGACTTATTAGACGAGATTGAAAATATTCGTCGTAATGATCATAAAAATTTTGAGAAACCAGTGAACTTGAAGAAAAATAAGAGGATAAAATTGATAATTTAAATTTCATCATGTGTTAAGTAATTCTGGTCAATTTATAATATGGCAATTTAATCAATGTACAAAAACAATTTCCATTCCTCCAACAACTTTGATATGTTAGCTTTAGGTAGATCTGCGCCACCGCCAGGGTATCTCTTTCGCAATATTCAACGATTCTTTTGAGGTCTTTTTCCTCGTAATACACTTTGGCAACCTGACTCCCGTCTATATCTTCTTTGGGTGAAGGAATTCCTAGGATGTTGGTAAGCAAAGCCAGAGATGTATAATGTTTATTATCTCCGAACTTCCACATTTCCATGGTGTCCAGATGAGGTACCTCCCATGGTTTTTTTCCAAAAAGATTTAGCTTATCCGGCAGTTCCAGTCCGTTTATAACCATTCTTCGGGCTATATACGGATAATCAAATTCCTTCCCGTTATGGGCACAAAGCAAATGTTGCGGACCACTAAAATGGTTATCAAGCAACTTTTTAAATTCTGTAAGGATTAATTTTTCGTCTTCTCCATAATACGATTTGGTTCTAAACAGCAGCTTGTTATTGTTCATGATTAGATTTCCCACAGAAATACAGATGATCTTTCCGAATTCAGCCCAAATGCCCGCCCGCTCATAAAAATCGGCAACACTTATTTCTTCCCTGCGCTGATAGGAGGTCTTTTTTTCAAAAAGCAATTGTTTTGTTCACATCCAGCTCAGCAAAATTCTCAACTTCAGGGACTGTTTCTATATCTAAAAAAAGGATGTCTTTCAGTTGTCTTTTGTTTACCATTTTCTTTTTTAATGAATTTACAAGTTAAAGGTAAACATAAAAAGACCATCCCAAAAGGAATTTAACCTTTACAGGATGGCACAGAAAAGAAAAAAAGCTCTTAATTAAAATTTATAGGCGTAACCCAAAGTAAAACCTCTTCCGGGTGCTAGCTTGGAAAATACTTCATCTTCTGCCTTATAAGACTGATAATGGCTTTCTATATCATCATTCAGTATATTCTTAATACCAAAATTGATATTAGAACCTAAATTTTTACCGAATGATTTTGACAAAGTGAAATTAAGGCTATTAAAAGGCATCGTATACACATCAGGAACATCTCCGGTACCAACCACTTCAAGGGTTTCTCCCTGGACATTATAGAATAGTCCTGTTTGCCAGCCATTTTCTTCATTGCCATAATTAATTCCTACATTGATTAAATATGGAGATTGGCCTTGCAGGTTCCCGGGTATCTTCCAGTTTTTCACCATCTTCTTAAACTCAGTCTTCTTGCTTCAAGTTCATCTTCACCCATCTCTAAGGAAGAATTGATCAGTGAAAAGTTCATATTAAAACTCAGATCTTTCAATGATTCAGAGATAAATTCAAAGTCCTTTCTCATTTCAAATTCCACACCGTATACAATGGCATTTCCTAAATTTCTTGGCTGAAATTGATCTGGTGCAGCTAAAAAATAGGTCAACTCAATTGGATCAACAAAGTTTTTGAAAAAGGCACTCAAAGCAAACATTTGCGCGTTATTTCCAAATCTTTCGTAACGCACATCAAAATTGTCTATATAGGTAGGTTGCAGTGTAATATTTCCGTTAAAAGTTGTGCCGGAAAGCGGGTCGAAGATCTGGGTAATCGACGCTTCTTTAAAAGATGGCCTTGCTGTAGTTCTGGCATAGGAAAATCGTGCATTTGAGGCATCATTTACACCATAGATTAAATTCAGAGAGGGAAAGAAATCTGCCTTATCCAATACTTTTTGTTCATCATAAACAATATCTCCAAAGTTATTCTGCCCTGTGTAATACAAATCAAATTTTTCAAAGCGCAATCCCAAAATGGATTTTAATTTTTCAGTGATCTGAAATTCTTCAGAAATAAAGGCTGCTGCAACTGTTTGAATAGAATTATAGGTATTTGCCGGTTCAAAATTCCCTTCTAAATAAGATCCTTTTTTCGTTTTTACATTCCATAAATTGGCTGGCAGCAACAAGCCGTCTGCATCACCATCCAGTTCAATAGCTTGTCCGCCCTGAATCCTGATTCTGTAATTATCAATACTAAAATCGCGTTCTTTGTAGGTATATCCACCGCCAAAAATTAATTTGGCTTGTTTGTTAAACAGCTGGTGTCTTCTTTGAACATTTAATGTACCAACACCATTTATCTCTTCCAGATTTCTCCATATCCTTGAAGGATTACCTGCAGAGCTTGGACTAATTGTATAAATATCCTCATCCTCCTCATACTTAAATGGGGCTACCCTTACATCCTTATCATCAATTCTTGAATAAGTCGGTGAGATTTTCCATTCTGTAACCCAGGAACCATCATCATTTGAGTGCTTACCCGAAAGCAGGGCATTCGAAATCTGACTCTGTTTGTACTCCAAATTGTCTTTAAAAACCTCTACTGCGTCAAGAAAAAGAATTTGTTGTTTCAAATAACCGGCGGTAGACAAGCCGTTCTGGATATGCATAGCAGTTAATTTGTATTTGCTTTTTGGTGTTTTCAAAGTCAATCCGGCCAATCCGCTCCATAAAATATTGTTTCTGCCCACATCACCAACCTGTCCTTTTGCAAGCGACAATTCAGTTACAGATTTATCTGCAGATTTTCTGTAATTTCCATTCTCAAAGCCTTCATAAAATATGTAATCTTCCCTGTAGGAACCTGCCGCTAAAAAACCAAGTTGCTTTTTACTGCCTACATTAAATTGATTTCCATAGGTAAATCCCAGGTTAGTATCCATATAACTATCTTTTTTCTTGGCCTTCATTTCCGGATTAAATTGCTGGGTAATCACCGTCAACAAATTATTATTTTCTGAAGGGCTTGGAATATATTGCTGCCGGCTTATTGGCAAACTTCTCATTCCGTCATCAAAACCCAACTTGTCGGTAGAGCTGCCTTCATAAGTCAAAAAGTCTGAATTAAAACTCATATCAGGATTATACTGTATTCCTAATGATATACTAAATTCTTCTTTGGTGGGCATGTCTTTGGTAACAATATTGACCATTCCTCCGGTAAAGTCGGCAGGAAGATCCGCTGTAGAAGATTTTATAACCTGAACATTGTCTAAAATATTGGTTGGAAAAATATCCATTTGCACAGTATTTCTATCCGGATCAAGACCCGGAATATCCACGCCGTTTAAAATGGATTTGGTATATCGGTCACCCAGCCCTCTTACATAAACATATTTTCCTCCCTGAACCGATACTCCAGGTACATTTCTGACCGCATTTACCAAATTACTTGCGCCCACTTTTTCAAATGCCTGGGAAGACATTCCATCGATCAAATTAACCGATTTCTTTTGTATATCTAAAAGTGATGCTTCAGTATTTTCCGACGTGCGGGCTGTTATTACTATTTCTTCCAATTGATTTGATAATGGCCCTATAGAAGCATTCACAACTGTCTCCTGGCGGGGTTTAATAGTGACTTCTGTGATCTCTATGGTTTCATATCCAATAAAGGAAAAAGTGATTGTATATACACCCGGATCCAAATTTAGGTTATAATAACCTTCAAAATCTGTTGTTGTCCCTATTGATGTGCCTTTTACCTGTACATTGGCAAAAGGTAAAACGTCATTGATTTCCTTGTCACTTACTTTTCCTGTTAAGTCCCCATTCTGAGCGATCACATTGTGTATGCTTAAACCCAAAATAATAAGGAACGTAATTTTAAAATTTTTCATTTCTTCTTTTCTAAAATTATAATGCTTTTTTCTTTTCTATTTTAATGAAAAACAATTGCTCACATAAAAAAATGAGCAATTGTTTTTTGAAATCTATATTTGATGAGTTGATTTAATAGGCTGACTTACTTTTAGCATAGGTCCAGTCAAAAACTGATAAGGTTGCACCAACTGTTTGAGCTCCGGCAGTTACAGCTGAAGCATTATCGCCAAAACCTGTAACTGTTACTCCTTCTGCCTTGTTCGCAAAAATCTTTGTTACATCGGTAACTCCTTCAGGCAATACGATTTGCCAAATGCCAAATTTCAGCTTGCCATTGTTATAATTTGTCGCTACACCGTCATTGTCCAACTCCACATCTGCAGAGGCTTTAAATCCGTAAGCATACACATTAAAGGTTTCACCCATCGCCCTATCCCTGAAATCTCCATATTCTCCGTCACCGGTAACAGTATTTCCTTTCATGGTCAGGTCTTTTATAACGAATCCGGCTTCAAATGCCCCTGCAGGACCATCAATTTCAAGGCCATGGTCAGAAGTGTCTCCAAGAATCACCATTGAATTGGATATTGTTCCGGAATAAGCCTCGTCCACATCCAAACCATCGTCTCCTGCTCCCCACACCATCAGGTTTGAAGCACTAACTGTACCGCCAAAAAATTCGACACCGTCATCAAAATTCGCCATTACTTCAATATTCTCAATGACCGTTTTGTTACCTACCGAACCTAAAGTCAGTCCGTTAATTTCATTTCCTTCACCTATTTCTGCGCCACCATGACGGATAGAAATATATTTCAGGATTCCTGAGTCATCTGCATCATCATTTCCTCCATACAAACCGAAAGTATCACTTGCAGGAATACCCTCAATCTGAATTTCAGAAACGTCTCCTTTAAAGGATCCCTTGGCTTTTCCAAGTACCAATACACCGCCCCATCTTCCATTATCCGCAAATGATAAGTTTGTTCCGAATTTCTGGCCTACCTGAATATTATCTTCGGAGGAAGTAAAAACAATCGGCTTTTCCGCTGTTCCCTGAGCATCAATCTTAGAACCTCTCTGCACTATAAGGGCTGAAGCCAAAGATCCTGTTCCTGGTTTACCTTTTATAATTGTACCCGCTTCAATTTTCAAAGTCACCCCAACACCTACAACGACTTTACCAATCAGATATGTAAATATTGTTGCTTGTCCAGGTGGTATTCTGGGTGATTAAACCAGCTACATCAACGCTTCCAATACAAGGTGCGCAAGTTCCACCACAGTCAATTCCGGTTTCATTCCCGTTTTGAATTCCATCATTACAAGTAGGTGTTATTACAATCGGATCCGGGTCATCATCACCACAACTTGTAAAAGTGAAAGCCAAAATTCCCAAAAAGATTAAAATTAATTTTTTCATTGTTTGTTTGTTTAAATAGTTAAAATTTATTCGCTGCAAAGTTGCGGCTACAATGTTAAGTACCTGTTATCTAAATTTTATGATTATGTAAATGATGTGTGGATCTCGAAACATATGCGTTATTAAATGGTAAATTCCTGAAGGGTATCTGATTTTTATTTAAATTTGGTTTGTAATCCTTTGAAAAATGCAAAATGAATCGATAAAAATACTGTTAGTGGACGATGAACCGGATATTATTGAGTTGGTGAGTTACCATTTAAAAAAAGAAGGGTATCAGGTATTTACTGCTGTTAATGGCGCTGATGCCGTGAAGATGGCCAATAAAATAGTGCCAAATCTTATTTTGCTTGATATTATGATGCCGGAAATGGATGGAATTGAAGCCTGCGAAAAGATCAGGGCAACAAAAGGCCTTGAACAGACCATCATTACATTTTTTACTGCCAGGGGGGAAGATTATTCCCAGTTAGCCGGCTTTGAAGCAGGAGCAGATGACTATATAACCAAACCGATAAAACCGAAAGTATTGGTCAGCAAAGTTAATGCGCTGTTGCGAAGGGTAAAATCTGAAAGTAAACCTGAGGATGGTATATTGATCTTTGACGATTTCATAATTAATAAGGAAGAATATTTTGTAAAAAAAGGTGATGAGAAAATCATTTTACCCCGCAAAGAATTTGAATTATTGGTTTTACTGGCAAGTACTCCCAACAAAGTTTTTAACAGGGATCAAATTCTGAGACAAATCTGGGGCCACGATGTGGTTGTTGGCGGAAGAACCATTGATGTTCACATAAGGAAACTGCGAGAGAAGATTGGAGAGAAGAGAATCGATACTGTAAAAGGAGTTGGTTATAAATTCATTTTCTGAACTTGAAAATAAACCCTACAACCCGCTTTTCGGTTCAGCTGGCAGCAGTTCTCGTGATGTTGACCTTCCTTGCTTGGACAACCCTCCATTTCTTTTTCGATTTTACGGGGTTGGTATATCCTTATTTTTTGGTAGTATTAATTCTTGTTCTCCTGTTCAGTCTGGTCAACTACGCGGGATTGAATTTTTATCTTAAAAAGCAAATTAACCAGATCTCTGATTCTAATTTTCTGTCGCAAAAAATAAACAGGACCGCTGAACTCGATCCAAATCTGGCAGATCTTATCACCCGGATTAAACATTTTGAAGATTCAAAGATTGCTGAAATAGCGAATTTACACCTTAAGGATACATTTAGAAAGGAGTTTTTAGGAAATGTGTCTCACGAACTAAGAACACCGTTATTTACTGCACAGGGTTACATACTTACCTTGCTGGGAGATGATATCGATGATCCCGAGTTGTTGCAAAAATACCTTAAACAGAGCCAACAAAAGTCTTGGAAAGACTTGACGCCATTGTCAAAGACCTGGATATGATCTCAAAGTTGGAAAGTGGTATGAAATTGAATTACAGCAATTTCAATATTGTGAGTCTTATTAATGAAGTATTTGAAATGCTGGAAATAAATGCCGCCAAACGCAATATTGTCTTGTCATTTGATAAATTATATGAAATCCCTTTGTTGGTAAACGGCGATATTGAAAAAATTCATCAGGTTTTAATCAATCTGATCACCAATTCGATAAATTATGGCAAACATGGGGGTAAAACGGTTGTGAGTATAGGCTCACATACCAGAAAGAAATTTATAGTAAAAATTTCCGATAATGGCATTGGCATTGATCCTGCCCACATACCCCGGTTATTTGAGCGATTTTATCGGGCCGACAAAAGCCGCTCCAGAGAGCACGGAGGTTCAGGTTTGGGTTTGGCTATTGTAAAACATATTGTTGAGGCGCATAATCAGGAACTGTTCGTGGAAAGTAAACCGGGGAAAGGTTCTGTTTTTGGCTTTACACTCAACAAATTAGAGTAGCACAATATAACGTCCAATGTTAAGTTATTGTTAAGTAATAGTTTCTTTAATGTAAATAATGTACATTTAATCCCTAATAATAAAGTGTGACTGTCATGAAAACGAAATTTTTTACGCTGCTAATTTTTATTTTTTTTGTTAACCTCGGATTTGCTCAGGAAATTAAACCCAAATTAGAAAAACAGGGAGACCTTATAAAAGCTACCTATTATTTTGACAATGGCAAGGTAAAGGAAGTTGGCTTTTTTCTGGATAACAAGTTACACGGAGAATGGACCACCTTTGATGATGAAGGTAAAAAAACCGCTGTTGCCAATTATGAAAATGGAAAAAAAGATGGCAAATGGTATGTGTTGGCGAATGGCTCAAAAAAAGAATTGATCTACGATTCAAATAAATTGGTCAATGTAAGAGACATAGATAGTACTGAAACCAGTCCTATTTAAAATTTAAACCCTTATCTGAAAACATCAAACAAAGATAAGTCGATATTTTTGTCTGGTGTTTTTCTATGTGTGAATCCGGTGTATTCGCTATTATCCTCTAATTTGGCACTAATAAATTCGTTTTGTGTGGCATAGTCCGCTATTCTTTGCTCTTTTAAATATTTTGCCAGATACACCTGTTCGGTTTGCCCGGGCGTTGGGATGAAAAATGCTTTAGCCTCCAGTTTTTCCAAATCCATAATGGTGGAATACCCGGATCTGGCCAAAATCAAACGACTTTTGCAAATAAATTCCTAAGTTCTGCTTTCAGCATAAAATTGACGAGTAACCATCTTATCAGATACTGTTCTCGTCTGTTTGTCGGCCAGCATTCCCTGTACAAAAAGTATTTTCCCCCTAAAATTTTTCAACTCTTTCATCAGTTTTTCTTCCAGCATGCTTCTTTGTGGTTCAGGTCCGGATAAAATTACCATCAGATCAAATTCCTTTTCATAAGAAATCTTCTCAAATCTGCTGAGGGGGTTTATATATTTTACCTGAAGGCCTTCTGGAGCCGGATGCGACAATTTTCCCGATAAACAAAAAGGCTTTTGATAATCAGGTACCCAGCAGGCATCAAATTTTTTAATAATTTTTTGGTGGATCCAACTGGTAAAAAATGTGCTTAGCCCGGAAAAGACACGCGGCTGGTGGGTGATGTAAACACTAAATACCTTGTCCTGATCTTACTCCGAACCGGTTGTCTGATATAATCCCGGATATCTTTTCCTCTCAACGATTTTCTGCGTGACTTCCTGTTCTTTTATTGCTGTTTTTATGATCTTTCCGGATTGAATGATCAGCAATGCGTTCAGCAGATTTCCGTTTTTGCTGTAATGAATATTGTACGAAGGCAATTCATAGGCCGCAATATCAGGAAATTCTTTTTTCAGGAGTTCCAGCGCAGGCCCGTCACTCGCAATTACAGGCAGATAGCCCAGTTTAATTAATGCTTTAGTTCCCGGTATCACCACCGGCTTGCATGCCCTAATCCCCAGTTCAATGGTGCGACTAAAATCTTCTTCATATCACCCTGAGGGATAATTAATTACAGGTCGGATCCAATATCTTTTCGGTAGTACATGTTATCAAAACAAATCTTTCCTATATTTTGATACGTTTTTTTTATAGCTTCCTCCATTGTGTCCCCAAGGGAGGTTATGGCGAGGCACGCGTCCGCCACTTGTAACAATTTTGCTGTTTTTAAGCTCTGTGCCTGCATGGAAGGCAATGGAATCCTCAATAAGTTCAAGTCCATGGATTTCTTTTCCCTTTTCATAAGCTTCCGGGTAGCCACCAGATACCGCCATGACAGTAACCGCAGTGCGCCTATCTGTTTCCATAGAAACTTCGTTCAACCGCTTCCGGGATACTGCAATCAGAAGGTCTAAAAAGTCAGATTTTATTCGCGGTATTACTGCTTCAGTTTCAGGATCTCCCATTCGAACATTATACTCTATTACGTATGGTTCCTCCTTTACTTTTAATCAGGCCTATAAAAACGAAACCAACATAAGGAATCCCTTCTTTTTTTAGGCCATTAATGGTGGGTTTGATAATACGCTTTTCAACCTTTTCCATAAACGTACTGTCGGCAAAGGATACATGGTGATACAGCTCCCATACCACCGGTATTCAGGCCCTTATCACCGTCTCCTATTCTCTTGTAGTCTTTGGCACCCGGCAGCACAACATAATTTTCTACCGTCTGTCAGGAACAAAAGTGTCATTTCAATACCGTCTAAAAATTCTTCAATGACAACTTTCGCACTGGCCTTGCCAAATTTTTGATGGGCGAGCATTTCCTTCAGTTCATTCTTCGCGTCCTCAAGATCATTCAGAATTAATACGCCTTTCCCGGCGGCCAGGCCATCTGCCTTCAGGACATACGGTGGCTTTAGGCCCTCTAAAAAAACAAAACCCTTTTCTAAGTTATCTTTGGTAAAACTTTGGTAACCGGCTGTAGGGATCTGATTTCTCATCATAAATTCCTTGGCAAATTCTTTACTCCCTTCCAGTTTTGCTCCTTCTCTTTGCGGACCAACAACCGGAATATACTTAAGGACGGCATCAACAAGGAAATAGTCATGCAGTCCATTTACCAGGGGGTCTTCAGGGCCAACCAATACCAGATCGATCTTTTTAGACAGAACAGCTTCTTTTATTTTTTCAAAATTATTTGGATCTATCTCAATATTTGTTCCGTACTGTGAAGTGCCTGCATTTCCGGGGGCTATAAAAAGATCTTTTGTTTTTTTGCTTTGCGCCAATTTCCAGGCGAAAGTACATTCCCTGCCACCTGAACCAATGATCAATATGTTCATGATATATTTAATTGTTAATTTACGAATATACGGTAAAACTCATACTTCCTTAGCCCTTACCTTTTACTTATTTATGTTATTCCATTTAAAATAGTACTTGACCGCTGAAATAAGATGAATGATAAAAAGTTTAATGTCTCTGGAAGATTTCCTTTTCAGTACATGAAAAATGAATTCGTCCGGAAAATAGCGTTTCTTTTTCCCAATGATATCAATTTTTCGGCAGAGATCAACATCTTCCATATACATAAAATACCTTTCATCAAATCCCTTTAATTCTTCAAAACACGCTGTTTTTAATAATAAAAAACAACCGTGTAAGACATCCGGATTAAACGGTTTCGACAGATCCCGGTTTTTGTATTCTCCGCTTAGCACTTTTGATGAAGAAAAGCCTAAATACCTCAAAAGCAATTCTGAAAAATCAGGATATCTCCTGCAGGTGTACTGGTGGTTTCCGTTTGGGAACAATACTTTTGGAGCAATTAAAACCACATCTGTGTTTTTATTTAATTCTTCCATTAGGTTTGGAATAACCTGTTCCTTAAAGGATACATCGGGATTTAGCACCAAATGACAATCAGAAAGCCCCTTAATTCTATCCAAAATTAAATTATGTCCTGCCCCAAATCCTACATTTTTGCCAACGAAAATATATTCAATGTCCGGATGCAGATATTTGTCGTAAAATATTTTTTTAGGAGAATTGTCTATCAAAAACAACCTTTTTGATAGGGGAATTTTTAAAAAGCAATCAATGGTTTCTGATAACTCTTTAATATCCTCTTTATATAAAACGATGCTTCCGCTTATTTGTATTTTATTTATCATGTGCTTTAATAGGCCTTTTCCTCCCCTTTAAAAACATTCAGTATTGTTTGTATGATGATCTTAAGATCGAGGAAAAAGGACCAGTTCTCTATATAAAATATATCCAGCCTGACCCTGTTCTTAATATCTGCTCTTTTTTTTACCTCACCCCTGTAACCGCTCACCTGAGCCAGCCCGGTAATCCCGGGCTTCACGGCATGCCTCGCCATATAATTGTCTATTTCTTTCTGATATGACAGTGACAAATAGTTCATGTGCGGCCTTGGGCCAACAATACTCATATCTCCGCGCAAAACATTAAAGAACTGGGGTGCCTCGTCTATACTGGTCTTTCGCAAAAAACCACCAATTTTTGTTACCCGTTCATCATCTTTAATGGTATGAACAAAATCAGACTGGTTATTCACTTTCATGGAACGGAACTTGTAACATGTAAATTTTTTTCCATTCAATCCTTCCCTTTCCTGCCTGAAAAATAAAGGTCCCTTTGATCCTAAGGTGATCATTACCCAAAGTACTGGTGTTAACCACGACAGAACAAAAACGATCGCAAAAAGTGAAAAGACTATATCGAAAACCCTTTTAATCATGCTGTTTTTAGGGTCATCGAAAGGATGTTTTTTTACATTCAGCACCAGGGTATTTTCATAAAATTCCATGGTAAAATGTTTGCTGTAAAATTCACCCGATTCCGGTATAAGTTTTAAATTCATTGAATTTTTAATTGCAAACTTTGTATAGACCTTCACCTGTTCCCTGTTTAAAGAGGCCAGAGAACAATATATTTCGTCAATATTGTTCCGGGTCAGGTAATCCTGACATGCTTTCAGAGGGCCGAGATATTTTTTTTCCTTGCTTTCCGTGTCCGAAAAAAAACCAAAATATCTGTAGCCAAGATCCTTTCTTTCGTTAAAAAGCCTGATGATCTTTCTTGTTGCGTCATCCATTCCCAGGACGACTACATTCCGGTAATTTCTTCCTGATCTCCGATAGATTTTAAGCACATAAAATGATATGAATTTAACAACCGCAATGAAAAAACAAATAATAAAAAATACTGAAAACGGATCTTTAACCACCAGAGCCCTTGCAAAAATTCCGAAATATGCGAAATACGCAAGGAAAAATAATGATAGCTGAACTGATAAAAGTGTAATTAACCTAAAGAATACAGTAAATCTGTAAATCTTGTAAAATCCGGTATAATAGCTTAATACTATCCAGAAAAGGTTTACATAGAGCAGAAATCCTTTGCTCAGAAAAATCTTATCAGCAAAATAAAATATGACTGCATTGATAATAAGCAGGTCAGTTAAAAGAGAAAGTGGTCTGATTAATAATCGAATAGCCTTCATTTAAAGGTTAAAGGTAGAATTTTAATTTACATTCGCTAAGCTATTTTTTTCAAATAAATTTCTTCTAATTTTTTTATATTATTTATGATATTATATTTTTCTATAAATACTTTCTTGCTATTATTTGACATTCTTTTAGTACGTCTTTATCCGTTAGTAGGGATATTATTTTTTTAGCCATTGTTTCTTCATCATCTTTATCGATCAGAAATCTCATTAAACGTATCTAGTAAATTAAGATCATTGTTACCGTCAACATTTGTTACAATACATGGCTTTGACAGCGAAATGGCCTCAATAATAGCATAAGGTAAGCCCTTCTTATAATGAGGATGAAAGGTAGATATTTGATTGATTTATAAGACTTAATGCTTCTCTTCTGTCCAACCATTGCATCAAAGTAACATTTTCTGTTAACCCCAAGCTCTTAATCTAGTGCCACTAAATCTTTCTTTTGTTTTGATGTATTGCCAATTCTAGTAATAATTAATTTGTATATCGTTAATACTTTTTTTAACAACACTTATTGTGCGGATAAGCATTTCAAAATTTTTCTGATACGAAGCCCTCCCCACTTAACACAAATAAGTGATTTTGGTGCTTTTTCGTTGCATCCATGGGCCTAAGGTTTATTGGCTCTTCAATTGAATTTTCCCATAAGTAAATGTTTTTTTTTTTAAATTTTAAATCAATTAACGCCCGATTGTATTCGGATTTGGAGCATGCTAGATTTGAAGACTCAAAAGTTACAAAACATTTTTTTATAGATTTATAAAATAGCTTTATTATACTATTTTTTGTACTCTAAATATGAAAAAGCATGAGGGGCATGTAACGTGGGAATTCTTACGATAAGCGCCGTAACTCCCAACCAATTATTCCGGCTTTTGTGCCATGGCAATGAACTAAGTCTGGGTGAAATCTTTAGTATTTTTCAAAATTTGGAATAAACATCTATATCTGTAATGATGTTCACATTTCGTCTGAGTATGAACTACATAAATTGGTATTGGATTTTTTAAATTATCGTACAAAATAAAAATGTGACTTCTCCATATATCTTATCAATACGTTCGTGAATCGATTCATATCCATATACCGGGTTAACAGGTCAATATATAACCCTAATCCGGAAACGGGAATAGCAATATGGACAATTTTTTTCAATGATTTTTATGTGATGAAAGTACAAGGTAAAACATAAAGAATAACGAAATCCCTTTTACCCTTACAAGAATAGATTCTGTTAGCATTATCAAGAGAAAAAAAATTAAAAAATAAATCCACTCAGGATTATGCATTTTGAATCGATATAAAATAAACATGAAATATAAAAAAGGTAATGCTCCCAATCCGAGTAAAAAATGTAGGTATTGATTGTGCGTATTTATTGGTTGAAAATACTTGGAGCCATCATTCAAAATCTGATTGCTTATATTGTGGGTTACATTTCCTGAGTCCTTATTCCAAAACACAAAATGGTTTTTTATTTCTTTGAGAGAATAATTTAAGACTAAATATCTTTTGTATACATTGCTCCATGAATTATATATAAGATCTCCTTTATTGTGTGTTTCCATTGATACATACATTTTTTGGAAGGAAATCATATCGTTTTTTATCCTTGGTATTTTTTTATAACTAACAACCATAAGGCGAGTAATGTAAGGACTGTAATAGTAATCTTTATTAATTGGTTCGCATCAACCTTTTTATATATGGCTATAGCTATTATTGTTAGCACACCAAATAAGGCTGTTCTTGCACCAATATATGTTAATAATAGAAATAAAAACAAAATAATATCTATCCATCTCGATTTTATATTTATATAATTTTCATTTTTTACAAATAATATGATTAAAAATGTTATAGCTAGTCCTAAGGACATACCAAAATAGACGGATATCATTCCCTATGATTCAGAAAAAAAGTGTTTGTAGTTAAAGAGAGTTTATTATTAAATAATTAATAAAACTAAATAAACACTTAGAGAGTAGAACAGATGCGATATATGTTTTAACTGCTCTTTTAACAAGGTCATTTATATTATTTGCTTTTAAAAGAACAAATAAAACCGGATAAAAAAGCAGGTATAAATAAGTATCTATGTCTTTAAGAATCGGTTGATGTACCATACCGTTTATAACTATAAAAATAAAAAAATAAAAATAAATACTTCCGCTTTATAATCTTTCAGTTTTAATTTCCGCTTTTGTTTAAAAAAAAACTACAGATTAAACAATATATTAAGCACTAAAATTAATGTGTGAACACTTCTATAAAAAGGCAATGAAAAAACCAACAAAAGAAAATATACATTCACTACACATTTTATACTTACCTTATTATTTAATATTCTGAAAACCTGTACAGCAGTAATTATAAGTATTACTATTAAAGATAATTTATATGTTTGTGGAAGCTAAGGAAACTATAAGAAAGAGTAATAATGAGTAGGTATCTATAAAGTATTGGTTTTTTAAATTATATAAATCTTTCATACAGTGCATTTAATTTTTTCACATATACATCTAAATGATATTCTTCTTTAAAAGTGTTGTACCCATTCTCGGCAAGACCTTCTCTTTTTTTAACATTTTTAATTAATTCTTCAATACTTTTTGATAATTCGATATAATTTCCTGATTCTAATAATAGCCCATTAAACCCGTGATTGATCAGTTCTCATGGTCCTTCAATATTACTGGAAACTTACAGCTACCTCTTCGCTTGGAAGGCTTCCAATATAACTATACCAAACCCCTCCCAAGTTGAAGGTAACACAAAAATATCTGCTTTTGGATAATATGTGTCAACATCTTTTTTTATTACCCTGAAAACCGACCATCTGACTTAAGTTAAGCCTTTTTGTCAATGAAATTAATTGTTTCTTTAATGGCCCATCACCAACAATATCTACTTCTATTAATTTCCCTGGATCTTTATCGTTTAATATACTTAGCGCTTTAATTAGGGTTTCAACATTTTTTTGTTTTACCAACCTACCAACAAATAACACCCCCATTTTACCATTTGCCTTTTTAATTTAATAATTGCTCTTTGCAAAATAGCATTTGGCAATAAAAACGATCCTTCTTTAGCGACGCTAAAGGTGTTTATAACATGGTCTTCAATAGATCGGAAGATTGAAATCACATTTGTTCCATCGTTTAAAATATACTCTAATAATTTAAAGATAACAATGTCCAAAAAGTTTTTCTGAAAATAAATGTTATGCATAGTAGAAAACCTTTTTGAAGTACTTCCTTTGGAAACTTAGCTGTCCAAATATATCGACGTGTCCTAAATGTGTATGTATAATATCTGGTTTATATTCTGCAAAATATTTTTTTAGTTTTTGCATCGTAAAAATATTCATTGGAATAAAAATGCACTTCTAACATTAATATTCAGATCAACGGTTAGATCATTGATGGGTTTAAAATATATCAAAGAAACTTGTATGCACTTGAACCAAAGCATTTATCACATTTAGTAACAATTTGGCATCCCCACCAAAACCAAAAGCTGTTATTAAATGTACAATTTTCATTCCGGCTTTTAAATTAATTGTTCTTCAAGAGAAAAATGACGTTGTTATTTTCAAAATACACTAATTGCACAAAAACAAACAATATCCACAATGGAGCATTATAAAAATCAGCTATTATAAATAAATGCAAAAAAGCAGTTATAATACTAAAAAATAGAAAGCTTCGAATTTCTCTATTTGACTTTGATGCTTTAACAATAATACTCCATAGAAAAACCATAAAAAACAGGAAAGCAACAATCCCTAAATCTGATAATATTGCTAGATAAACGCTCAAATATCCTTTTTCGTCTTCCTGAACTCCATACCCCGGACCACTACTAAAAACCGGATGTTTAATAAAATTTGTTAACCACCTTAGCCACTGATGTACTCTTGCTCCACTTGAGGAATATCCTTGGCCTTCATCAAACATAATTTTATCAATAAAAGTTTCAAAAATTTTAGAATATTCATTAAATCTTGTTAATAGGATTATTAAAAAAAAGAAAATCCTATCAAGAAAATTGATAAGATTTCCTTGATTGATAATTTCGAATTGTTCAATTTATCAAAAATAAATATTAATACAATAGCGACTAAAGACAAGACAATACCGGCATTGGAAAACATGGCCAATTGCGCTAAAATAAATAAAGCTATAATGAGAGCTAATTTCACCTTAGATTGCTGCATTTGGATCTAGTAGAGACTTATGCCCAAATAAATATTGTAAAAGAGTGCCATACGTCCGGGTTCCTCTGCAACACCTCCAACACGAAACATTTTTGCCCTAATAAAATAGTCCATATTGCTCGTGACGCCATCGAATGGTAGAAAATAAATCTCGTATGCTATAGTTAAAATAATTCTTGCTAATAAAATTGGCAATAATGATGAAAGAAGATGTCAGAAATGACCAATATACAATTTTAGATACTTCTAAGCCGGAAATTTTTAAGGATGTAATTGCATATTTTGATAAGAAAAATAAAATAGTACTCCATTAGTATATGCGAGTGAATGATTAAAACTTCTTTGTTCTTTGTATCCTAAAGGAAACTCAACCATACGATTATCAGGAAGCCAATTAAGTAAGTATCCTCTTTAACTATCCATTTTATCTTTAACCTCCCCTTTTGCAAGATCATTATTATTACACTAATCAGTAACAGCTGATTAATTACCACAGGTAATCTAAGCCAGCCTGATATGGCAAAAAAACTTGTAAATGGAGCGAAAAAATGAATAAATAAAAAAGTACTTTTATCATAAATTAAATAGCAATATTAGTAACTTTCTAGTAAAAATCCGGATAATTACCAACACATTAAACCCAATTCTCAAGAAGTAATAAAACTGTGCTCCATTAATGAAATGAGCTTTTCGATGGCATAACTCCTCTGGCTGTTACAAAAATATTGCTTATTTGATGAGTAGCCCCGCTATTTCTCATATTTACAATTATACTATCCAGAAAAACAAAATGAACTCCTGCATTGTAGGCTCTTAAAATCAGGTCATAATCAGCTGATAACCTATATTTACAATCATAATTACCTATTTCTTCAGTAAACTTTTCTATTCACAAACGTTGCCGGATGATTAATAGGCATTGTTCTTTTAATATATTTAGGCAGGTTCCTTTTGTTATAAAGAACTTTTAGGATTTTTCCATTTTTGTCCACTTTATTCATGTTTGCGCAAATAATAGAAAATTCATTTTTTAACTTGAACTCTTTAACAATTCAAAACTGCTAAAGTGACCATACCAATCATCACTATTTAAAATGCCAATCCATTCGCCGGTTGCCAATCTTATTCCTTTATTCATTGCATCGTAAATACCATTATCTGGTTCACTAATGTATCTGAAATCAATACCGGTATTTTTAAAGCTTTCTTTATAGGATTGCAATAATTTCGAGAGGAGAATCCGTTGAGGCACCGTCTATAATTAAATACTCTATATTACCGCATTTTTGGTTTAGAACGGATTCTATTGTGTCTTTTAATGTTGCTTGACTATTATACGTTGTAGTTATAATACTAATGCGTTCATTATTCATCTCTGAAAAATATTCCATCTGATTTGTAGTAATTTCCCTGTTGAAGAATTAAAAAATCCATTTTCAATACTATATAAAATTAAATCCAAGATTTTTTAATCTTTCAATCATTTCTATAAATAAAGTTTCTTCCTTATATAATTCTTCTAAAGACATTTCAATTTGAATTCCTTTTATTTTTTTTAACGATTCTGTTCGCTCCTTCAATTACCTGTTTTTCTGCCCCTTGCACATCTATTTTCAAAAATACAACATCATATTTTTAAAGCTACTGAAATCAGAATATAATTTATCTAATGTAGTCACATTTATATCTTCTTTTTTGATGAATTCTGAATCGGGCGAACATGAAGTAAGGCTTGTTAATACCTCTAACATAGAGCTACGGTAAGAATTTCTTGAAATATTTATTGTACTCTTTTTCTTCTCTTGATCCCAAAGCTAAATTATAAATTTTCCAATTTTTATCCTTTTCGGAATTTTTTAATAATTTATTAAATTCTGATAATCCCGGTTCAAATGAAATTATTTCTCCTTTAAATCCGAGTTTTCTTGTTAGCATTGCATATTGGCCGATATTAGCCCCAACATCTATAATCTTTGAAACCTTATGAAACTCTAATAATTTTTTTCTTCGCCTTAAATCAGAATTAGGATATTTGATAATGTCAATTTTTAAGGGATTGATGACCTTTTTTATTAAGTCAATGAGTTTCATTTTTCAATATTTTAAAGTTTGTACAGGTAAAAGAACGTACCATTGCCAAGAGACTTAAAATCGTACCTAATATAACTCCACTGCTACCCATATTCGTGCTCTTTACAAAGAAAATTGATAATGGAATATTTATTACAGCGCCGAAAATATACAACCACATTTGTATTTTAATTTTACCTATACCATTCAGAAAGTACATATAGATCAACCCCATAAACTCTTACAATTACAAATGTTCCCATTAAAAAAATTAATTCTGATGGTACTTCCAAATCAAATTTTAACCAAAATTCAATTAATGGCCTGGCAATAAATATTATCACGAGAACAAATAAAAAAAAACCAATAAATAAAAGATTCCATTTTTTAAGTGTTTTTTTGATCCAAGTTAAATCTTTTCTCTGATATGCATCTGTGTACATCGCCCAATATGGATCCTGAATGATTATTGAAAGGTAATAAAGAACTGGAAAAATTTAAACACCACATCGTATTTTGCTACTTCTTCAGGACCCAGAAAATACTAATAATTATATTGTCAGTACTGAAAATTACAATCATAGATAGCTGAATCATAAAGAACTCTATGCTTAGGTTAAAAAGAGCTTTCTAGAGTTTTTTATTAAAATAATTCAAAGAAGGTGAAATAGTCAGTAATTCTTCTTTAAAAAAAAAATAAGAAAAAATTATGCCCGTTAAAATGGCAGAGGCGCCATATATAATAGCAACATATTGAGTAGTAGCTCTTAAATAATTTAAAAAAATTAGAATAATGATAAAAGCTGGTAGTCCCAATTTATCAACATTGATAATTCAACCATTGAAGATTGCCTGATTTGCATAAAAAAGCGGCTTATATAGGTTTAAAAAAACAAAGCCAACTATACTTGTGGTAAATACAATATAAAAGATACTTTTTAAGAATTGCTGATCAATTTCTGTTTTTAATAATTCATTTAAATCAACAAAGTAAATTAAGGTAAGCCCTATCAAAAACAGTATTAGAGAAAAAAAAATTAGTTGGATATATGCAGTAGAAACATAACGTCTTGGGCCTTCTCAAGTTCTTTATTCGATATAACTTCAGCCAGATATGAGAGTCTTAAGCCCATTAAATTATTCCTCCATCCAGGTAAAAAATTACGTTAACATAGAAAAAATCGTCACCCAAACTCCATAATCCTTTGTGCCCAAATAGATTAAGTAACCATTGGAATTGTAAAAAATGCAATTCCCAATATTTAATATTTTGTATAGAACCCCTAACGAAATGTTTTTTTTTAAAATACTATCTCTATTATTCATCAGAGATCAATTTGTATTAAGTAGATGTATAGTTGTTTCCATAGATATGCCCAGCAACATCAGCAAGCCAAAACCTAAGCCCAAAATAAAAGTGTATTTTTTATACCATTCCCTTTCTTTCAAGCCTGATTTGCTAAAATCGGAAACAATATTGATGATCTCTGTTGTTTCTGCTTTGTTCTGGTTGTTTTCTATCAGTTCTTTGTTAAGCAGCAAGCTCTCGGAAAACAATTCTAACTCTCCGGTTTTTTTTGCTCCTTCAGCCAGCATGATAGACGTTCCGGTTTCTGCTTTTTTGGCTTCTAAAAGCAGTACTTCATTATAAATTTTTCTTAAGGTATCTAACCTCTACCAACGACTGTTTCAAAACCTTTTCATTTTGAAGCAGATTTTCATCATTGACCTTCTTTTGATTTTTGAAAATACGAATTGCTCCCGATAGAATTAACTATTGGTGCGCTCAGTTTTCCGAAAATATGGTTGCTTTCGGATTTCACCTTGATCTTATGATACCTGTAGTCATAATCTGTAAAGGCTTTCTTAAATGATTCTATATCTATCTTTCTTATCGTTGCTGTGTCAATGGTTTCAATAAACCTGTTAAAAAGCTCGTATTTCTCGTTTTCATTTCTTATCGGTTCCACATAAAAGCCTTTAAGGTCTTTTGCCTCCTCCGGGGAAATATTCAATAGCCCAGCCAATTGCTCAGTTTCTTTTTGCTTAATAAGTTCATGATAAAACAATACATTGCTGTAGAGTTGATTTGTACTTTTAAAATTTGGCTCAACAACCATGCTTGAATAATAGGGCCGGGAAATTGTGAAGTCCAAAAACAAGCCAATTGCCGCCCCAATGATCATTGAAATGCCAATTTTGAATATATTGTTTCGCAAAAAAATTAAGAGCTGTACAAACAGGTGAAATACTCCAATAAAAAACCGGGCAATCGCATTGAATAAGTTTTTAAATCCTCTGCCTATGATCTTAAACAAATTTCCAAGATCTACCTCATCATTTTGGGATGACATTTTTTCTTCAGCCATTTCTAAATAATTATTTAACCATTAAATATTTGCTCCAGTATCTTTTGGGTAATCAGATAGGTGGGTTTCACCCCGGTTGTTCCCAAACCGCCGGATGCCAAAGTACTTCCCGTTTCAAGCGGATTATCCGATGCGTAATAGGCATAACGCACTTTTACCTTTTTCTTAATATTTCCCCTTATTTTAGAAGCAGATTGAATTGCTTTCTGGTAGTGTGCGCCTTCCATTTCCAGCCCAATTACTTTCCAGCTGGAATTATAAAAAAATTCCAGAAGATCCTTATTTTGCAAAGAAGTTCCAAGCACTGTTATCATTGTTCCTGAATATACATCGATGCCATGGCCATTTAAATCTTTCGTACTCAACCTGTTCTTAAAAGGATAATTATCTGCTGTCCCTTCAAAAATATGGGCAGTTGGGATCATAATATCTCCCTTCCCCCCTTTTAAAATACCTGCCTTCCCCATAATGGAAATAGAATCAATATTCAGGTAATGTTTTTCTCCGGTCAGACTTATATATGGTTTTAATCAATTCATCTAAAGTCTCATAGGCCTGTTCTCCAAAGGCATAATCCATTACAATAATCACAGGTCTTTCCTCCCGTTTTTATTGGTCTTAAAAATAGTTTTTTCGAAATCGATCTTTAGCCGTATCTATAATCTGCACATCGATGTTTGTGCCGGAGGTGTCATCAACAAATACCAGCCCGTTTTTTGCTGCTGTTTTTTTTACCACTTTTTGAAGGTGGTCGTTTTCTTCTTTGCTTAAAATCTCAAACATTCCCATGCCGGGATTCCTTTCCAATTCCTCCGGAAGTGCCATTTTTATGAACAAAGAGTTCATCACGCTGTGCATATTGGCACTTATAATGTGTATTTCTCGTTGGAGTAGATTTTTTGATTCAAAACAACTTTAATGCTATTGGCCCATTTTTCTCCATAAATATGATGCCCGATTCTTTCGCGCAGCACCGGACTAAAATTGATGACATGCTTTTTGTCTTCAAGTATCTCTTTAATGGCGAGGTTTCCCATCCAGAAAATAATCTCAAAGAAACGATTGGGTTTTTCTTTGGTTTCGAACTTGTTATAAAAAATCTGTACTTCCTGAAATGTCCTGGCCAGAATAGTCGACAGGTAAGAGAAAAGAATCTCTTTCTCGTTTTTGGTCAATTTTTTGTTGCCAAGCACTGTTTCTTCAAGAATAGACCACTCCCTGCTTAAATTGTCATCTTCATTATACAAAACTTTTCTCGCGATTTTTTCAGACTCCATATACAGGAAGGTCAGGTGTGTGAGTACATCGTAAATATCGGATCTTCCGCGTGTTATTTCAATGTTCATCTGGTCTTTGTCAATGCGGTAACAATTCCTCCTTCTCTTGGCGGGAACTATTGCTTCAAAGTGAGAATTAGACATTCCTTCCTCTGCGGTTAATTGTATATACTGGCATTCCGCTATCCCTTCGGGCAATCTTTCGATAATGTACAGCAATGCCGTTCGAGTTCAGATTTTTCTTCAGCAATCGACCCATAGATTTCAGGACGAAGTGTTAATAGGGCATCTCTGAGCGTTTTTCCGGATATCCCCATTGGTTTATAAAACCCCCGGTTAAAAAGATGGCGCATCGTGATATAAAGGCGCTCTATGGCATGAGAAGATTCCTGTGATTTGGTTCGCTTTATATTGTTCATTTGGCTTGTAATATTTGCCTGTATCTATCCTGATCTCTCAAAATTTCAGCAGCTTTTAAAATATATTCGCTGTGGTAAATATGATTTTCATATACTCCTTTTTTGTAATAATACCGGTTGATAATTTCATCTGATAAATGTCTGGATATTTCTTCTTTGTTCTCAGAGATCTCCTTTATTTTTGTCTCTTCCATTTTTCGTCATTAATCCATTATACTCCAAGTTAATTGAGCTGTTGTATTTTTCTTCGGTTGCAGCTTCCATTCCCGCATTAAACATTTCCTCCGACCTTGTTTTATAAGCATCCGGATGCTTTTTTAAATATCCTAAAAAAGATTGAAAATCCTGTTCCTTAAATGAAAATTTTTCCGGAACATCAATCCCGGGGTGTGCGTAATAATATTCTGTCGCATAATCAAAAATAAGGTCTGAGGAAAATAATGCCTTTGATGCATTGGTTGTTTCTGTATCCCCGAGTTTCAGATCCGGTTCAATACCTCCTCCGTCATAAACAGTCCTGCCATTTTTTGTTTTAAAAGCTTTTCTTTTCTCTTTTGAAAATTTTGGAATCTCACCCTTTGTTCGATGGCTGTAATCCAATTCCTGTATGTTTCTCCCACTGGGAGTGTAATATTTTGAAATAGTGATCTTGAGCTTGGTTCCATAGGATAAATTTCTGTAACGCTGCACGAGACCTTTGCCAAAAGATCGTTCTCCGAAAATTACCGCTCTGTCCAGATCCTGCAAAGATCCGGCAACAATTTCAGAGGCTGAAGCGGAGTTCTTATCTATAAGAACCACAAGGGGGATTTCGAGATCTATGGGTTCGTTATTGGTTTTATAAGTTTCACTCCATTTTTGCAGTTTTGCCTCTGTCTTGACAACAACTTCATTTTTTGGGATAAAAAAATTGGTGATATCAACGGCTTCATTGAGCAAACCGCCCGGATTACCCCTTAAATCAAAAATCAGCTTTTCCATTCCCTGGGATTTCAGATCTTCAAATGCTTTTTTAACTGATGCAGAGGCCTTTGAATTAAATTTGTCAAAAGCAATATACCCTATTTTATCATCGATCATCTGGTAATGAGGTACCGGTTCCACTTCAATTTTGGTCCGGTCAACAGAAAATTGGAGCTGCTTTTCTGCCTTAAGATAGTCAAATTAACCGTGGTGCCTTCTGAGCCCTAAGGAGGGAAGCTATTTCATTTATGTTCTCTTCTGTAACCCTGATGTCGTTGACAGAAATTATTTCATCTCCTACTTTCAGACCGGCTTTCTCAGCAGGAAGGTCTTTGTACAATTCAAACAATACCAGTCTATTTTGCATATATTTGGTGGTAGCTCCAATTCCGCTGTATTCACCTGCCGCATTCATTTTTACATCCTCTACAGACTGCTCATCATAAAATTTTGTATACGGATCCAGTTCGTTTAACATGCTTTCAATGGCCGTTTCAGTGAGCTCAGCGGGATTTGTCTCATCGATATAATACATATTGATCTCTTTGAATAGGGTAGTAAAAATTTCTATTTGTTTTGCCACTTCAAAGTAATCTGTTTTAAAGGCGACAAAAAAATATCCGCTGCCAATCAGGACCAGGAGAATTCCTATTTTTTTCAATTTTAATCTCATTTTATATATGATTTAACCTAATCAAATTAGGGATTAACCTATGTTTATTTGTGTTTTTCATTTGATAAAAATTTATCGAAAAGTTGCAGCATTTTGTCATTCACGGTTTCCATTTTAAACACTTCCTTACCAATGTATATAAACATAAATATATAATTTTTAGTATCTAAACTCTGGTATAACAAGGGTTTATTTAACCTGTATGATTCCCTTAACAGCCTCTTTATCCTGTTCCTGTCAACTGCCTTTTTAAAATTTCTTTTGGATGCTGTAAAAGCGACTTTGATTAACACTTTGTCATTTTCATCACAACACAAATAAATGAGCCTGATCGGAAAAACGGTGATTGATTTGCCCTCTTCAAACAATCTTGAAATCTCTTTGTCATTTTTTAACCGTTCCGGCTTGGTAAATGTATATCGCATCCTTGCAAAATTAGACAATTAAAATTAAGCTTTAAAACGATTTTTTTTATTTAAAAATCCTGCCTGAAATTGTACCTTTGACACAATAAATAAAAGACCCATGGCACAAGATCTATTTAAAGCCCCTGACTATTATCAATTAGATGATCTCTTATCTGAGGAACACAAACTCGTGCGCGATGCGGCCAGAGAATGGGTAAAAAGAGAAGTCTCTCCCATCATTGAGGAGGCTGCCCAAAAGGCGGAATTTCCTAAGCAGCTTATAAAGGGCTTGGCTGAAATTGGCGCTTTCGGACCCTATATTCCCTTGGAATACGGTGGTGCTGGGCTGGATCAGATCTCCTATGGCCTAATTATGCAGGAGATCGAAAGAGGGGATTCCGGAGTGCGTTCAACGGCCTCGGTACAATCTTCCCTGGTGATGTACCCGATATGGAAATACGGAAACGAAGAACAAAGACAAAAATACTTACCCAAACTGGCTTCGGGTGAAATGATGGGTTGTTTCGGCCTAACAGAACCAAATCACGGCTCAAATCCGGGTGGTATGGAAACCCGGTTCAAAGATATGGGTGACCATTATTTGCTAAATGGTGCAAAATTATGGATCTCCAATTCTCCTATTGCTGATATTGCAGTGGTTTGGGCTAAAAATGAGGACGGCAGAATTCATGGGCTGATCGTTGAACGCGGAATGCAGGGATTTTCTACGCCTGAAACGCACAACAAATGGTCCTTGCGTGCTTCTGCGACAGGTGAACTGATTTTTGAAAATGTAAAGGTCCCAAAAGGGAATCTCCTACCGGGAAAATCTGGCTTAGGTGCCCCTTTGGGTTGTTTGGATTCTGCAAGATACGGCATTGCCTGGGGGGCAATTGGAGCAGCCATGGACTGCTATGATACTGCCCTGAGATATGCCAAAGAGAATACAGTTTGGTAAACCCATAGCAGCATTTCAGTTGCAACAAAAAAAATTGGCTGAAATGATCACTGAAATTACAAAAGCCCAGCTGTTAACCTGGAGATTAGGCGTGTTGCGCGAAGAAGGAAGGGCAACTACGGCACAGATCTCTATGGCCAAAAGGAATAATGTAGATATGGCAATCCATATTGCAAGGGAAGCCAGACAGGTCCTTGGAGGAATGGGAATTACAGGGGAATACTCCATCATGCGGCACATGATGAACCTTGAATCTGTGATTACCTATGAAGGCACACACGATATTCACCTGTTGATCACGGGTATGGATATTACGGGAATTCCGGCCTTTGTTTAAGCAATATTTCCTAAAATTCGATGTAAACTTCATGATTATCTCAGTATGATTAAAGTAGTAATTGATTATTACTTACTTTTATGTACTGTTTTTCTGCGGGATAAAAACTTTTTCAATGGGTCCAAAATTATTTATCGGAAGAGAAGACATGGTGGATTTTCCTGAATTCGGATTGGAAAATATAGCTGTTAAAACTGATACCGGTGCCTATTCTTCTTCTATCCATTGCCATTTAATTGAGGAAGTAATCATTGATTTTAAAAAAGTGATACAATTCCGGTTACTGGATCCAAGTCATAATGATTATAATGAAAAGCCATTTTACACTGAACATTATTCAATAAAAACAATCAAAAATTCATTCGGCGCCGCAGAAGATCGCTTTGTTATTGAAACAGTGGTTATCCTGTTCGGAATTGAATATCCAATAAAACTTTCCTTGAGTGAAAGGGGAGATATGAAATACCCTGTTCTTTTGGGCAGAGAATTATTGAGTAAACGCTTCAATGTGAATACAGACAGAACCAATCTTTCGTACAAACAAAAAATAAAAAACATTAAAAGAAAAAAATGAAAATAGCCATATTGTCGCGGAATCCGAAATTATACTCTACCAAACGACTGGTGGATGAAATAGAAAAAAGAAGACACGAGGCTTTAGTTGTAGACCATCTGAAGTGTAATATAGAAATTGAAAAAAAACGCCCGAAAGTGTTTTATAAAGACCATTACCTGGAAGATCTTGATGCCGTTATCCCCAGGATTGGTGCCTCGGTTACTTTTTATGGTACTGCCGTTGTCAGGCAGTTTGAAATGATGAAGGTTTTTACGGCTGTTGAATCTGTTGCTCTTGTAAGGTCAAGAGACAAACTGCGAAGCTTGCAGATCTTATCCCGCGCCGGAGTAGGTATGCCTAAAACTGTTTTTACAAATTATTCCAAGGAAGTGGATCATTTGGTAGATTATGTTGGAGGCACGCCACTTGTGTTGAAACTGCTTGAAGGCACGCAAGGATTGGGAGTTGTTCTGGCGGAAACCAAAAATGCTGCTAAGTCTATTATTGAAGCTTTTAATGGCTTACAGGCCCGGGTTGTAGTACAGGAGTTTATCGAAGAAGCGGGAGGCTCTGATATCAGGGCTTTTGTTGTTGATGGTGTGGTGGTGGGTGCCATGAAAAGACAGGCAAGAGAAGGTGAATTCAGATCAAACCTGCACCGCGGTGGCACAGCAAGCCTGATTCAGCTTACAGATGAGGAAGAAATTACTGCAATCAAAGCAGCCCGTGCCCTGGGATTGGGTATAGCAGGTGTGGATTTATTAAGATCTAATCGTGGACCGCTTGTATTAGAAGTAAATTCTTCACCGGGACTTGAAGGAATTGAAAGGGCAACAGGCAAAAATATTGCAGGTGCAATTGTTAAATATGTGGAAAGACACATTTGATCCAAAATGAAAATATTAGGAAAAGAAATCAAGCCGGGAGACAGCAAGGTAATTGAGGTTGAAGTTGCCAGACTGCATACCAGAGATAACCTGCACATTCCGATCATAATTGAACGAGCCAAAATAAATGGTCCTACTTTATTGCTAATCGGAGGGATTCATGGTGATGAGGTAAATGGCGTTGCAATCATAAGGGAAATAATCAAAACCGGATCTAACAAACCCACCAGGGGAATGGTTATTTGCATACCGGTATTTAATATTTTTGGCTACCTCTATCAAACCAGGGAATTTCCTGACGGACGCGATCTGAACCGTGTCTTTCCCGGATCTCCAAAGGGATCCCTGGCCAGTCAGTTCGCACATCAGTTTGTTACAGAAATAGCCCCTCTTGTTGATTATGTCATTGATTTTCATTCGGGTAGTGTCGAACGTGATAACATCCCGCATGTCCGCTGCGTTATCAGCGAAGAAAAGTCATTTGAATTTGCAAAAGCCTTCGGAGCTCACTTTATCGTTCATTCAAAATATATTGGCAAATCCATTCGGGAAACACTTTTTAAAATGGGGAAAACTACCTTGCTTTTTGAAGGAGGTAAATCAAAAAATATCGATAATACCGTACTTCAGAGTGGTGTACAAGGAGCTAAAAATATTATGTCATATCTTGGGATGAATGAAGATGACTACAAAATGGAATCAAATACCATCGTGGTTAAAAAATCCTCCTGGTTGCGCGCCAAACATTCAGGTATGCTTCATTTAAAAATAAATAATGGTGCTTTTGTAAAGAAAAAAGAGGTTTTAGGCTATATAATCGATCCCTATGGTGACTTCGAAAAAAAAGTAAAAGCGCCTCACAGCGGATATATCATTTGTACCAACAGGACAGCAATCGTGAACAGAGGTGATGCCCTATTTCATATCAGCTCAGAGGATTACATACTTGATAATCCGCTGTGATTGGCTTAAAAGCTGTCTTTACCTGATTCTGAAAAAATATTTCTGCATTTTCATTACGGAAAGCTTGGGCCCGAACTATAATCAAAAAACAAGAAATGCTCAATACCCGATCATTTTTCTTTCAACGGTACCGTCTTCATAAAAATCAAACAGGGCATAGGCCGGTTCAAACTCTTTAAAAGGACCTTTCCACCAGTTACCGCTCACTGCGCCATTACAAAAATACCTGATTCCAAGGTATTCGACCTCATCCTGCAAATGAATATGACCGCTCAAACAAACTTTAATGTTCGGGTAAGTCCTGAATAATTTAATCATCCTTCTTGCATCAGAATGCAACAAAACTTTTAAAAGTTTCCAGTTTCCATCAGGTTGCATCTCATCAAAGAACATAGCGCTGCAAAAAGATACAATCGGAATATGAGAAACAATGCAAATATATTTTTCCCTTGAATTTTGCTGCAATTCTTTTTCAAGCCAGGCTACCTGTTCCTCATCAAACCGTGCAATATAGCCGGCACCCTCCTGTTGTGTACTGTCTAAAACAATAAATTTCCATTTTTCCCATTCAAAACTGTAATACCTGTTCTGAAGTTTAAATTGTTGAATAGCCCATCCCTTTTCATACAATGGATTTGACCTGATGCGCTCATCATTTATCTGCCAGCCCCAAATATCATGATTGCCAATACAATGGTAAACAGGCAGTTTATTTTCCTCAACCAATACCCTTTCCCAAATATCCCATTGCGCCTTAGTTTCTATTTGATCTGCCGCCAAAGCATCCATGATACTGTCTCCTCCATTGATGATAAAAACCGGTGCGGGCTGCAGCCCATTCACATGTCTAAAGGCCTTACGCATACCGAGTTCTGCAACCTTTTCCGGCTTAACATGTACATCGGTCAGAAAAGCTGCTTTAAAAGATTTTTTTTCGCATGATCTCTCCGAATGAGATCTATTCACCGGGCTAAAAGACAGGGCTGCAGATAATATGGTTCCGTCTTTTATGAATTTCCTTCTGTCCATAATTTTTTCTGTTTTTGCAGCAGTATTTCCGGTTCGTCTGTCGTAATAAAATCAAATTCCTTCTTTAAAAACCAGTCCATCATTTCGGGGTCATTTACTGTCCAGACATTTAATATGATTCCTTCTTTTTTTGCCTGTTTTACCCATTTGGGCAAGGTCTTATAAACCAGATAGTGATAATCAATGCCTTCCATGCCATCTTTTTTGATCGCTTTTGGTGACTTGTTGCCGTTTAGAAACTGAACTTGTGCTCCGGTTCTATTTCTTTGATTTTTTTCAATATATCATAATCAAAACTAATATAGTCTACCATAAACCCTCCTTTAAGGCTGTTAACCAGGTTCACAGCTTTTTCTGCGATTAATAGTCCGCGTTCCTTTGATATTTCTGAAGGTTTAATTTCACAGACCAGCCGTGTACCCGGGTTATTTTCCATTCCGGTCTGGATATATTCAGCCAGTGTAGGAATTTTCTCTCCATTCGAAAGTGTATAAACCAGTAGGTTATTGTAATTTGTCTTTTCAATATCAAGCCCATGAAAATCTGCATCATGATTTACAACCAGGTGTCCATCAGCCGTCATCCGAACATCAAATTCGGAACCCACACAGCCCAAAGTAATGGCTTGCTTCAATGAGGCTATGGAGTTCTGTGGCAATCCTGCCAGCTTCCATGCCCCCCGGTGAGCGACTACCGAATTCTGATTAGCTTTTGTCATGATACTGTTTTTCTTGTTTGAGAAGGAAGTAATAAAAACAAAGAGGAATAATAAACCAATACCAAAGACCATGTATTCTTGTACAACTCTTTTTTTAGACTTCAATGTGTTTTTCGTATCCATACTTTTTACTTATGATTCCTTTCATTTAAACAGTTTCCTCGCTTTCTAAAGGCTACAGACTCAAAGATTAATTGAAAATTAAACATATTAAAAAATAATTTATAAACCCCCCTAAATCAAATGTTTATTCAATAAATCAGTGTCTGAATTGCAAAAGGTAAAATGGTAATTTCCGTAGCACTGGAAGCAACCGTAAGAAAATAATTTACTTTCTGATCTCCGGTATTTAGAACAATGCTCACAACTTTTCCGTCAGGATTCAAAAACGAAGTAGTCAATAAGTGGCTTCTACTGGCAACACTGCTAATTCTTTTGGCTCCGGGTTGGATGAATTTTGAAAAATGTCCGATAAAGTAATACGAAGGCGTATAGATAAGCTCTCCAGTAGAATTGTCTCCGTGTATTGGAGAAAAAACAGAAGTTTCCAACATGGTTCGGACCACCATTCTGATCGAGCAATATATTCCAGTCTGTCCAAACTGCAGTTCCGCTATTAAAATCATTTACCATCGATATTCCATAGCGCATGCCATTTTTCCACAACTGATAATTTTGTGCATCAAATCGCTCTACACATCCTTCTGTAAAAATCAGATTTTTATCAGGATAGTTTTCATGAACTGCTTTTACATTCTGAAACATCGGCTGACCTCCTGTCCACGTTTCATACCAGTGAAATCCTACTCCCCACACATACTTCGAGGCTTCCGGATCTCCCAATATAACATCTGCCCTCTGGCTTATTAGGTCTCTGTTATGATCCCAAACAATAATTTTTTTATCTGCCATATTTGCCTTTTCAAGTGTTGGGCCGAGGTAATTTTTTAGAAAATCCCTTTCTTCTTCTGCGGTGTAAAGGCATGATTCCCAGCGCTGTTTTGCCATAGGCTCATTCTGAATTGTCAATCCCCATACAGGCAGTCCTTCCTTTTCATAGCTTTCAATAAATTTCACATAGTAATTCGCCCAGGGCTGGTAATAATCAGGTAATAATTTTCCACCCTCAAGCATGTTATTGTTATCCTTCATAAATGCGGGTGGACTCCAGGGACTAACAAAAAATATGGCATCGCCAGCCTTTTCATAGGCTCTTTTTATCATTGGCATTTTGAATGGCCTGTCATGCGCAATATCAAATGTTTTTAATTCCTTGTCCCCCTCCTCGATATAGGTATAACTGGCAGAACTAAAATCACAACTGTGGATATTTGTTCTTATTACTTTATATCCGATTCCCTTCTCTTTATCATAGTAGGCATCGAGTAATTCCCTTTGTTTTTCAGCAGAAAGTTTTGCAAAAACTTCTGCACTGGCATCGGTTATGGCACCACCTATCCCTAAAAAAGTCTGGTATTGTTTTTCGGGATTAACAAAAACACAAGTTTGGGTTTCGAGGGGCTGTTTAAACTCTGTGAACATGAGATCGTCCGTTTTTGACAACCTCAAGTCAGTGCTGTCTGCAGAAGTGAAAACCTCTACTGTTTTACCCTGAATAGAAAATGAAACAGAGGTTGCAGGCTTTTCCGGTTCCGGCTGTACCGATTTTTCTTTACATGCATTAAATCCTAAAATAAAAAGGATCAAATAAAGACCTAAATTAAAAAAATGGTTTTTCATAATCTAAAATTAATTGTTTTACCATACATAGGTTCCCACCGCGCCGCCTTCGAGCGAAGTCGTAAACCATTTTTCATTGTATTTTACATTAAATGTTTCGGGCATGTTTCCATTATTCAAAACGATTAAAACTTTTCTGCCATCGGGCCTTTTGAATGCAACATTTGGAAGGATCTCAGTACTTGTACTTGCAATTCTCTGAGAATCCGGACTCACAAATTTGGAGGCATGGGCGATGATATAATAACTCACATTTCTTGAAAATGACGTACTATTATTAACCGTAATTGCTCCTTGACATTGGTTACAGCCACCCGGTGTATGCGGTCCGAAAGATGCGTCGTTGGCCAGATTCCATTCCAAAGCAATTTTGCTCCAATTCCGCATAGAGCCTATAATCACATTTTGCAAATGCCATCTTAAATCCGGACCAAATTCAGCGCCAGAAGAAGTCCATTGTTCAGTGAAATAGACCTCTTTGTCCGGATGGGCATTCTTTACAATGGACATGGCACTCACATCCCCTCCGTATAAATGAAATGCCGAACCCGTTATAAATGCTTTTGCCCCCGGATCATTCAATACCTCAATCGGGTAACCAGGTTCATCACAATTATGATCGTAAATAATAATTTTAGTGTTTATCCCGGCTTGCCCGAACGCAGGCCCCAAATGGTCTCTTATGAATTCGGCCTGCTGGTATACCGACATGTACATGCTCGGATTATTGCCCCGGTGCAAGGGTTCATTTTGTGGGGTTATGGCATCTATCGGTATCCCCTGCTCTTGCATTTTTTGTATATAGTTTACAAAATACCTGGCATAAACACCATAGTACCTCGTTTGGAGGCTTCCGCCAATCGTGCTGTTATTGTCTTTCATCCAGACTGGGGCTGACCAGGGGCTGGCGATTATTTTGAGCCTAGGATTAATCATTAAAATCTGCTTTAAGACCGGTATCATATCCGTCATCTCGGGAGCAATACTGAAAAGTTTCAGGTTCATATCAGTTCTCCCTTCCGGGAGATCATTGTAGGAATAGGCTGTTTCACTAAGGTCTGAGGCCCCAATACTGATTCTTATGTAACTGATCGAAATGTCATTTTCACCCGAACCAAACAATTCCTTCAGCAATTCCTGTTTTCTATCCGGTGTCAAACGGTTTATAACCTGGGCGCTGCCTCCCGTTAGTGTGTACCCAAATCCTTCGACTGTTTGAAAGACCTCTGTCTCTTTTACTTCAATATTGGAATACGAATTAGGTGTTTTACCAAACTTGAGTAAGGCTTGCTGTTTTTCTAATTTTACTGATTCATCTGCTTTCGTTAGCCAAAAATCAGCCAGATCTGTCCCTGAGTCAATTGAATTTCCTGTATTCTGGGAATTGAGATTACCAATTATAACCAGGAAACACCATGCAATAAAAAGAGAGTTTCTCATATAAACGGGCTTGATTTTTTTATTTAATCAAATTAATTATAGCTGATTTCAACATAAACAGGCAAGTGGTCTGAGGGGTATCTTGCATTGACAGAATCACTCAAAACTGCATATTTTTTTACCTTAAAATTACTGTTCTTCGAAATAAAAATATAATCTATCAATTCAGTAACCGGTTTCTCATGATTAAACCCATTGAAAGTCCCCTTGGGACCAAAAGGCTTTTCTTCAGAAATTTCTCTTGTGTCGGTCATTTTTGTTTTGAGATCCATTATTCTTGGAGTATCCGGTTCTGAATTCAGATCTCCCATAAATATGACCGGATCATTCCGGGTATTCAGGTCACTGATCTTAGATAGAATCAATTCAATACTTTTCGTTCTCGCAAGTTCTCCGATATGGTCCAAATGGGTATTAAAAACCCAGATTTGTTTGTTTGATAATTTATCTTCCAAAAGGGCATACGTGCAAATCCTGTTTATGGCCGCATCCCAGCCTTTCGAAATTACATCAGGTGTTTCAGATAACCAGAAAGTGCTTTCCTGCAGTACAATGAATCTGTCTTTTTTATAAAATATATTTGAGGATTCCCCGGTATTATTCTCATCCCTGCCAATTCCAACATACCCGAAAGAAGGAAAGTTTCCGGCGATATCAAGCACCTGATTTGGTCTGGCTTCCTGTATACCCAATATGTCAGGACTATAAAATCTGACCTGCGAGATCCATAAATCTTTGCGGTTCGTCCAGGAATTTTCGGCATCAGAATTCAGATCCAGACGAATATTGTAAGTCATGACCTTTAGGTTTTGGCTATATCCCATCCAACTCAAATTTATTAGCAAAAATAACAGGTAGTGGCTTTTCTTCATTTATTACTTAATTTGTTGTAAACTCTGTTATAATCAATTTTCCGTTAATTGAATTCATCAGCTATTGATCTCCTGATGATGGTCTAATTGTACTGAAAAATAAGCATAAACCGGAAAATGATCACTATATCCGCCAATATATCTTCTGCCCGCAAAGGTTCTTAAAGGCCCCTTGTGCCTGCCAAACTTATCCTGTAAGGAAATCGGGTTGAAGATCCGGGCAGATTCAAAGCGAATTTTTTCACCTTCAAACAGGTTTTTACTCAAAATAAGCTGGTCGAATAAATGCCATTTTCCAAGATGAATGAGGCTCCCTTTCCCGTTTTCTTCCAATTCTGTCATCAGATTTACAAGGTCTTCGGACAATAATAAGTTTTTGATACTTTTATTTTTCGGATTGTCATTAAAATCTCCAATAATAAAAATAACCGGCTCCGGAGTTTCTTTTTTAATTTCAGAAATAATTTCAAGTACGGTTTTCGCCGCTTTTATTCTTTTTTCCTCGGTTGAATTTTTACCATCACTTCTGGATGGCCAATGATTTATGATTACATATACCCTGGACCCAAAGCAATTTCCACAAACCAGTAAAATATCTCTTGTGAAGTCTCTACTATTTTGATGATCATAAAGAAAAAGAGAATACGGCTTTGAGTAAATGAGTTGAAAAAGCCTTTTCTGATATATAAACGCCACATCCACTCCCCTTAAGTCCGGCGATTCATGGTGAACAAAATCATATTTATAAGCCAGCAGATGCTCAGAACTTACCAGATCTGAAAGAACCTTTTTGTTTTCAATTTCAGCAAGTCCTAAAAATACAGGGGGTGCCGCATTCATTTCCGATCCTATCTGCGATATTGTCAGGGCAATATGTTGCTGCTTTATCCGGTATCTCTGCTCATTCCATTGAAATTTTCCTTCAGGAGTATAATCTTTATCAAGTGTAAATTCATGACAATCAGGATCAAAAAAATTTTCTACATTATAAAATGCCACAGAAAAGTAATTTTTTTGCAGGTTTTCTGCCATCGCGGAGATTTGATTTGCTAAGGTACAATTTTTTGATTCTGTGAAAGGAAATGAAAAGGTCTTTGTAAATTTGCTGAATGATAGAAAAAAAACAAGCTGAAATAGAAGATGTTGTCCTGATTGGTATCGTTACCAAACAACAAAATGAAGAAAAGGCTAATGAATATCTGGATGAACTTGAATTTCTGACTTATACTGCAGGTGGAGAGGCAAAAAAAAGATTTATGCAGAAGTTAGAATTTCCGGATCCGCGGACTTTTATTGGATCAGGAAAGCTTGATGAGGTGAAATCCTATATTGAGGAACTCAAGATTGGAACTGCTATTTTTGATGATGAGTTAAGTCCGGCCCAATTGCGTAATATTGAAAAAGTATTGAACATTAAAGTTCTGGACAGAACCAACCTGATACTCGATATTTTTGCACAAAGAGCACAAACCTCCTATGCCAGAACCCAGGTTGAACTGGCACAATGCCAATACCTATTGCCCCGACTTACCCGACTATGGACACACCTCGAAAGACAGAAGGGAGGCATTGGTCTGCGGGGACCCGGAGAAACAGAAATAGAAACTGACCGGCGAATTATCAGGGACAAAATTGCCCTGTTAAAAGACAAATTAAAACCATAGATAAACAAATGGCTGTTCAGCGCAAGAACCGGGGAAAAATGGTTCGGGTTGCACTGGTTGGATATACCAATGTCGGAAAATCAACCCTGATGAACGTGATCAGTAAAAGTGAAGTCTTTGCTGAAAATAAATTGTTTGCCACATTGGATACTACCGTTAGAAAAGTAGTCATAAAAAATATTCCTTTTTTGCTTACTGATACTGTTGGTTTTATCAGAAAACTCCCAACACAGCTGATTGAATCCTTTAAATCGACCCTTGATGAGGTCCGGGAAGCAGACCTTTTGCTTCATGTGGTCGATATTTCACATAAGAACTTCGAAGATCATATTGAATCAGTCAATATGATCCTTGCGGAAATCAAAAGTGCTGATAAACCTACGCTTATGGTATTTAACAAAATTGATGCCTTTGAGCCGGAAACCATCGAGGAAGATGATCTGATCACCCAAAGAAACAAATTGCATTATACCCTGCAGGACTGGGAAAAGACCTGGATGCACAAAATGAATGGCAAATGTATTTTTATCTCTGCACTCAACCAAAGCAATTTGGACCAATTTAAAGAATTGGTTTATGAAGAAGTTAAAAAAATACATATGACCAGATTTCCTTACAACGATTACTTATACGAAGAATATACTGAAGAGAATTAGTCGGTCATGATTTAAAATAAAAAGATTTTTTTAATTCATTACAAAAAAAAACTTCCCTTTTGGAAGTTTTTTGTATTCAATATGACCCCATTACAATTTGTAATTCAATCCAAACAACCAATAGGATTGTAATTTATTATCTGTACCGCTAAGGGTAGCATCCGGATCTGTTTTCAATTCATAATTATATGCTTCCTGCTTGTTTTTTCTCAAGCCAAAATCAAATCCAAGACCCAGATTTTTCCATATTGTATAGCTCAGGGTGTTTGTCCAGGTATAATTGGAATAGTCAGCATCCTGATAACTCAAAAAGACAGAAAGATTTGAACCAATATTTAAATTACCGATCGACTTTTTTGTAGTCTGCCACAATCTTTGCTCCAAGAGAAGACTCATACGTATTTCCGGAACTGCTAAAAACAAAGTTATAGTTTAACGGATGGATAACTACTACAAGATCCGAAAATGGTGTCCATGTACCTCCGATTCCAAGATCCAAAAATCCCGGATCATTAAAATTATTTATTAGAGATGATCTGTATTCTGCAAAAGCAGAAGCAGCAAAATTCTTCGTTATGTTATATCCGTAAAGTGATGACAAATTAAATATATCTGTTGCTACCTCAAAATCTTCGCTGTCTGTACTATCATCTTTGTCATCCAGTTTTGTCCATCTAACATTCACATTGGCAGCATTTTTCCAGAAGAATTTTTCCCTGATCAAATCAGCTTTCGCGTTTAAATTAATTCCGAAGTTGCCAACTGAACTGTTTGGCGTTTCTTTGGAATACCAATTCTTTGTTCCGGAAAAGCTTCCTCCAACTGTGCCAAAAATATCATATCGCCAGCCGGGTAGGGCATCTAATTGGGCCTGAGCCGCGTCAACATGATTTTGAATTGCTGCTATTGAATCTTTTTTGGAGGCAATTATAGATTCAAGTTCTTCTTTTGTTTGCCCGGTTGAAATCTGGCTAAGAAAAATAAGAGTAAGTATAAAAATTAGTTTTTTCATTTCGGTTGCTTTAGTTGTCAGGTGGCAAAATTAAAAATTTCTGATTGTAAAGTATTTTAAAAAACCATTTATTCTTTTATTAACCCTTTATTCTTTTGTACAAGGGTACACTGGAACAGGCCTCGCCATACATTAGGGAAGAAACAACCGGATAGAGTCTCTGAATTAATAAAGCGTACGCGGCATTGGGAATAAATTTTTCCGAACATCCTTTAATGATAACCGGTTTGTCCGCAAATTCTTCAATATCCATTTTAGCAATAACCTCTTCAAACAAAATGGTTTCAAGCTGCTCTAAATCACCAACCACAATTTTCTTTGCATAGGGAGCCAGATGAACTGTAAGCAATAAATAGGCCCATGAAGGAATAATGGCGTCCGAGGAACATATTATTCCAACATATTTCTCTTGATAAGTGGTCCAGTCCTGCTCCTTAAGCCTGCTTCTGTAATCTTTTTCGATCAATACCTGTTCCTGAAAAAGCCATTTTTTTATATCGATCAGCACTCGTTCTCCCTTTGGATAATAATCCTCAAGGTCTAAAGAAACCAGTTTGCTATTAGCAACTTTATTGATTATTTCGTCCGGCATATTATGTTATAAAAAACCAAGCTCAAGTTTTGCTTCTTCACTCATCATATCCTGTGACCAGGGAGGATCAAAGGTGATCTCTACCTCAGCATTTCTAACCTCATCAATAGACCTTACTTTTTCTTCTACCTCCATGGGCAAGGTTTCTGCAACCGGGCAATTTGGGGAAGTCAGTGTCATCAATATTTTCACATCGTGCTGTTCGTTCACAAAAACATCATAAATCAATCCCAGTTCGTAAATATCCACAGGAATTTCGGGGTCGTATATTGTTTTTATCTTTTCAACAATTTTAATACTCAGTACTTCTGTATCGATTGAGTTCATATCGCTCCTTTAAGAATGATTCTAAATAAGTGCAAATATACATTTTTTAGGATAACTTAGCCTGATAGGCCAGTGCATACAATTTAAATTGTTTGATCATAGAGACGAGTCCATTCGCTCTTGTGGGAGATAAGTGTTCCTTAAGGCCAATTTTATCAACAAAAAACAATTCGTTTTCAAGTATTGATTTTGGGGTTTGGTTTGAATATACCCTGAGTAAAAGAGCAATTATTCCCTTAGTCAAAATAGCGTCACTATCTGCAGTAAAAAACAGTTTATCCTCTTTCAGTTCTGTGTCCAGCCAAACTTTTGACTGACAACCTTTTATAAGATTGTCATTCGTTTTGCTATCCTCCTTCATTTCAGGAACTGATTTTCCCAGATCTATAATATATTCATAGCGTTCCATCCAATCCTCAAAGGAGGAAAATTCATCTATGATTTCATCCTGTATTTCATTGATCTCCATAATAACCGGGTTTAAATTAGTGCGAAAAGATAAGCCTGCCTAATAGTGCCCTGCAAAGGTAAATCCATATTTTAGATTTTAGGAAGCACCATGGCTGTTATCTTCTCAATATTACCTACTTTTGCAAAAGTAATCAAATACCCTTTAATGAGTACACTTTTAATCGTTGGAACTGTCGCTTTTGATGCTATTGAAACCCCTTTCGGGAAAACAGACAAAATCGTGGGCGGAGCTGCAACTTATATTGCCCTTGCAGCTTCTCAGTTCAATGTGGATTCTGCAATAGTATCTGTAGTAGGTGGTGACTTCCCTAACGAATACCTCGAATTTCTTCAGACAAAAAATATCGACACCTCAGGCATTCAGATTATCCCCAACGGAAAAACATTTTTCTGGAGCGGAAAATATTACAATGATTTGAATAGCCGGGATACCCTGGCTACAGAATTGAATGTGTTGGCAGATTTTCAACCAAAGGTTCCAAAGAAATTCTTACAGCCTGATTTTTTGATGCTGGGTAATTTGCATCCTTCTGTTCAATTGGAGGTCATCAGACAAATTCCAAAAAGACCCAAGCTTGTGGTGCTGGATACGATGAATTACTGGATGAATAATTCCTGGGATGAGTTGATGGCTGTGTTGAAAAAAATAGATGTGATCACTATTAATGATGAAGAAGCCAGACAATTGAGTGGAGAACATTCACTGGTAAAGGCCGCACAAAAAATCTTTACGATGGGGCCAAAATATGTGGTGATAAAAAAGGGAGAACACGGAGCACTGCTTTTCTATGACGGTAAAGTGTTTTTTGCTCCTGCACTTCCCCTGGAAGAGGTCTTCGACCCAACCGGGCGCAGGAGACACATTTGCTGGCGGTTTCATAGGGTATCTGGCAGGTACACACGATATAAGTTTTGAAAATATGAAACGGGGAGTAATTTATGGTTCCAATCTTGCTTCCTTTAATGTAGAAAAATTTGGCACCTTAAGAATGGAAGATCTAACTAAATCAGAGATCAGCGACAGACTTAATGAGTTCAAACAACTCACCCAGTTTGATATTGAAATAAAATGACAATAATTATTTAATTATCCGGTACGCATGAGTGATGCTGTTAAACATGAATGTGGGATTGCTTTGTTGAGGTTGTTAAAGCCCGTTTCCTATTACAAGGAAAAATATGGAACGGCATTTTACGGCATCGACAAAATGTATTTGTTGATGGAAAAACAGCATAATCGCGGACAAGATGGGGCTGGTTTTGCCAGTATTAAATTTGATGTTGAGCCGGGCACTAGATTTATGAGTCGCATACGATCAAATGATCCACAACCTATTCAGGATATTTTTGCAAAAATCACCGAAAGACTCAATGGTCTTTTAGACCCAAAATCCCGAGCACAGAAACGACCTGGAATGGCATAAAAACAACCTGCCTTATGTTGGTAATTTGTTTTTAGGGCATGTGAGGTATGGTACTTACGGCAAGAACAGCATAGAAAATGTACATCCTTTTTTGAGGCAAAACAACTGGCAGCATAAAAATCTGATTGTCGCAGGCAATTTTAATATGACCAATTCCATGGAACTTATGCAGGAGCTGATCGAATTGGGACAACATCCCAAAGAAAGCACAGATACGGTTACCATCATGGAAAAGATCGGACATTTCTTAGATGATGAAGTAAAACATTTGTATGACTCCCTGAAAATGGAAGGAATTACAAAAAAAGATGCCTCTGCCTTAATTGCGAAAAACCTGGACATAGGCAATATCCTGCGAAGGGCCTCAAGAAATTGGGACGGAGGTTATGCCATGGCCGGACTTTTAGGGCATGGAGATGCTTTTGTTTTTAGAGATCCCAACGGGATCAGACCGGCATTTTTTTATAAAAATGATGAGATTGTAGTGGTTGCTTCGGAAAGACCCGTTATTCAAACTGTTTTCAATGTAGCCATTGAAGATGTGCAGGAACTTTCACGGGGATGCGCCCTTATTGTTAAACGGGATGGAAAAATCTCTGTTGAAGAGATCAAGGCCCCTCTTGAAAACAAGGCCTGTTCCTTTGAACGTATCTATTTTTCAAGGGGTAGTGATGCAGATATTTATCATGAAAGAAAAAAACTTGGTGAATACATTTTCCCCAAAGTACTGGAAGGCATTGATAATGATATTGAAAATACCGTTTTCTCATACATTCCCAACACCGCAGAAACATCTTTTTTCGGACTGTCAGAAGCTGCAGAAAATTATTTAAATCAAAAAAAGTTGGAAATAATTCTTGCCGGTAAACGGAGTATCTCGAAAGAGGAACTTACAAAATTACTGGCAATGCGACCTCGTACCGAAAAAATCGCTATCAAGGATGTGAAATTGCGGACTTTTATCTCAGATGGCAATAGCAGAAACGATTTGGTGGCACATGTGTACGATGTAACATATGGTGTCGTAAAACCTGCTGACAATCTGGTAATAATTGATGACAGTATAGTAAGGGGAACTACCTTAAAGGAAAGTATTATACGGATTTTAGACCGCTTAAATCCGAAAAAAATCATTGTGGTCTCTTCTGCCCCTCAGATAAGATATCCAGATTGTTATGGCATTGATATGGCAAACCTGGAAGATTTCATCGCTTTTAAGGCAACTTTGAAATTGTTAAAGGAAACCAATCAGTACCACCTGATAAAAGAAGTCTATGACTTATGCAGGGAAAACATGAAAAATCCACATCAGGAAAATTATGTTAAAAAAATCTATGCCCCTTTCACTCCTGACCAGATTTCAGATAAAATTGCTGAAATGCTGAAAACTGACGAGATCCATGCAGAAGTAAAAATCATTTTTCAAACAATCTCTAATTTACATAAAGCCTGTCCCGGCCATACGGGTGACTGGTATTTTACAGGTGATTACCCCACTCCTGGCGGAATTCGTGTCGTAAACAAGGCATTTATGAATTTTTACGAGGGTAAAAGAGAACGTGCTTATTAAATATAATTATGAAAAAACCCATTGAGTTAGTACTGATATTATTAACAATGATTACACTATCGGGCTGTAAGGTTCAGACGGAAAAAGTTGAAAACAAAGTCCCGTTTGAAATAACCAAAAAAACCTTCCGCAACTACACACAACCCTCTGAAGGAAAGAAAGGAGGCTTATTAGAGCTCAGCGGCACTACAAGTAACCCCAATGTTTACTTTGAAACCATTTTTTTTAATGAAACATCTTACGAGGCCAAGGCCGTTTTTCAGAGCATAAATTCTTTCAGCATACGGTTGAATATGATAAGTCCCGTTATGAATAAAGACCTGAAGATGACCCTGGATCCAAAAAATGAATATGGTAATACGGTGGCTCCAAAAACTTCAGATACCCCATTTAAGCTAAAGAAAAATGAGGCTGTCCTGCTTTATAATGTCAATGGCAAGCAGTTCTATTACAAAGTTAGCGACATAGAAACGTTAGCAGATACTGAGCTTCAATAACTCTAAAAGCCAAAGCTTAACCCAAGGCTGCCATTATTCCCCAATTCTGCGTAAACACCCAGGTTGTCGGTGAAAAAGTACCTGGCTCCAATAAACGCCGTAAATCCGACATCATTACTTTCCTGGTAACCGATTTCAATACCAGGATAAAAATCGAATTTTGAGGGTAGATCCAGCATGAGTCCAAAGTGAACTGCGGTTCGGGCAAAAACAAAATAGTCAGACTCTTCATCAAAATAATAAGAGCCACCGGCTCCTATTGAAAAGATATCACACAGGCCCAAATCCAGACTTGCTTTTATACCGTTACCGTAACCGTAAAGGTCATATCCGATATTGGCTTTTACATCGCCTTTCCCCTCGAAGGATTGGGTATAAATGGAAGTTGAAAATAAACCGAGCAGCATTAAGAGACTTAATTTTTTCATAGCATAAAAATTAAAATTCATCTGTATATATAACGTAAAATGCCTTGAAATCTTGTGTTTATTTTAACAATAATTAATTAAAAAATGGCTGAGGATTAAAAATAATTTGATAAATTTGCAGTCGGATTTTGTGTCTTATACAACCGGAATTGAACATCTGTTTACTTTCCCCCTAACTGATTGAATTTTTAAGAAAACTTTAGTAATTTTCCCCGATTATTGGCACGTTTATTGATTTCTGTATATGGTAAACTGTAGAAAAGTTTCCAAAATGGAATTGCAGGATGCAACAAAATTTGAAATAGCTCGTTTTAAATGTGTTCGTTTAAAGCGAATGTAAAAATAAGGTTTGGTTAGTTGATTTTGGTTGATTTATTTCAACCAATCGCCGCCCCAGTTCTCGGGGCGGTTTTTTTTTATCATTTTTTTAAGTCGTCCTGATTAAAAATCAAATTTTATCCCCTGAGCCAAAGGCAGGTCCGTTCCATAATTAAAGGTACTGGTTTGTCTGCGCATATAAACTTTCCAGGCATCAGAACCTGATTCTCTGCCTCCTCCTGTTTCTTTTTCTCCTCCAAAGGCTCCGCCAATCTCTGCCCCGGAAGTTCCGACGTTAACGTTTGCAATGCCACAATCAGATCCAGTGGCAGATACAAATATTTCCGCCTCCCTGACATTAAGGGTAAAACAACTTGACGAAAGGCCCTGAGGTACATTGTTTTGTATTGCTATGGCATTGTGGATATCACCACTATACTTAAGAAGATATACGATTGGGGCAAATGTTTCTTCCTGTACAATCTCAAATTCGTTCTGTGCCTCAGCAATACATGGCATCACATAATTTCCGGATTCAAATCCTTTGCCTTTTAATCTTTCACCGCCAAAGAGAATTTTACCTCCTTCTTCCTGCACTTTTTTAACTGCATGTAAAAAGTTTTCCACTGAGCCCTGATCGATCAATGGTCCCACCAGGTATTTCTCATCCAAAGGGTTCCCAATTTTATCTGCAATCTTTTTGTAGGCTTGAACAATTTTTTCTTTTACATCCTTATAAATGCTTTCGTGAATAATGATCCTTCTGGTTGAGGTACATCTTTGACCAGCTGTTCCTACTGTTCCAAAAACAGTTGATGAAAGTGCCATCGGAAGGTCTGCACTTGGGGTTATGATCACCGCATTGTTTCCTCCAAGTTCGAGTATGGTTTTTCCTAATCTTTGACCAACAATTGCGCCCACCTTTTTGCCTACGGCTGTAGAACCTGTAACGGATAAAAGTGAAATTCTCTTATCTGCGAGAAAATTATCTCCCATTACAGAAGATTTTGCCACTACCAGATTAAAAACGCCTTCCGGCACATTGTTCTCCTTAAGTACATTTGATATAAGTTTCTGGGTGGCAATTGCACATATCGGTGTTTTTGAAGAGGGTTTCCAGATGACCACATCGCCTGCTATGGCAGCCAAAGCAGTATTCCAGGCCCAAACTGCAACCGGAAAATTATACGATGTCACAATTCCTACTATTCCTAAGGGCTGGTACTGCTCAAAAAGTCTGTGTTCCTTTCTTTCTGATTGAAGTGAGACCCCATTGATCAGCCTGGACTGCCCCACTGCAAAGTCGCAAATATCAATCATTTCCTGTACTTCCCCTTTTCCTTCCTGGTATATTTTACCCATTTCATAGCTCACCAAAGCGCCCAGATCGTCTTTGTGTTTGCGAAGTTCCAAGCCAATCTGTCTGACCACTTCGCCTCTTATCGGAGCCGGTATTTTTCGCCAGACCAGAAAAGCTTCCTGGGCCTTCTTCACAACATCTTCATAGTCGCCAATGGTCGCATTTTTCACTTTGCCAATAAGTTCTCCATCAATTGGCGAATAAGAATTTGTTATGTCTCCCGAAGAATCTTTCCATTTCAAACCTGTTGACACTCCAAAATTTAAATCCTGAACCCCTAAATTCTTTAAAATCTTTTGAATATTGATAGCCATAAATATTGATTTATATAATTCTTTACATGTAATTTTAGTTAGCTAAGTTAAGAGATATTAACCATTTTTTTGTGTTTTTTGGCATATAAAAACGCCGATCTGAAATCAAACCGGCGCTGTATTATACTTAAATAGGTACGCTTTTAAAATCGGTAATTAACCCCAGAATAAACTCCGAAATAAAAGGGTTGAAAACTGCCAGAAGTATTTGAAAACGTGTTGAACTGGTATTTTACCATCGGTGATACATTCAAAAACCAATCTTTGGTAACTTTGTAGTCAATATCAAATCCAAGATTCCCGCTAAAATTTAATGAATTTATATTATTTGATTCCCCCAATACAGTGGAAAAATTATCAGGATTGATAAATGAGACCTCGTTATTCGTTAAAATAAAAGTACTTATTCCTCCAACCACATTTAAACCAATCTTGCTTTGAAATACGTTATATTTCATTTCAACAGGCACTTCTACATACTCAAATGACTGGTTTAACTGTCCGTCTACACTCGATTTATTCTGTACCTCTGACAGATCAGCATTTACAGCATTTTCTCTGGCGCTGGACAGGTAAATTCCCGGCGTTACGGCCTTTAAATTGTGATTTGGATATTTTAAAGTAGTAATAGCTAAATTTACATCTTTGGTATTATATCCCAATTCAACTTTATTAACTCCCGATTGAATGTTAATCTTCTCTGTTAACTGGTAATTCAATTTCATTCCATAAGAAAGAGCCTCTTCAGTTATGGTCTTGTTATCTTTCAAGGTTTCACTAATTGCTGACCCAGATTGCAGAGAATTCAGGTAAACCGGAGCTATTGTTGGTCCTACAGACCATTTTTTCTCTCGCTTGCTTCCTTTCTCCTTTTCATTCTGAACGACATCTGTATTCAAGTTCTCAATAAAATCCCTGTTGCTGTTTTTTGCAGGATAACTATTCGAAAATGTCGTTGCCCGTTCTGAACTCACTTCATTTACAACTTTAAATTTCTCTTCGTCTGCAATAGCAAGATTATTCTTTTCAATTCCCGCCAATTCGTTTGACTGATCCTGAATAATTAATTTAGTTTGTTTAACTGTAATTTCTTTGTTTGTCTCTTCCTTAAAACCAAGTTCATTCTGCAACAATATCGGATTAGAAATATTGGTACCTTCCTCTACGACCTGCTTCTGAGAGACACTTTCGGGCCTGCTTTTCTGTACTACATTACTTGAAACGCCATCTTTTTTCCAGGGGTTAAGATAGCCCAATCCCAATGAAAAAAACAAGAGAAAAGCAACCGCTACACCACTTAACTTCTGATAAAGCGGAATTATTGGCGAAGTTTGTTTTTTATTTAAATGTGCTTCAATATTTTTCCATACCCGGTCAGGAGGGAATATTTCCAATTCCTTGAAGTTCTCCTGAAAAATTCGGTCTATGTTTTTATATTCTTTCATTACGAAAATATTCCGATACTCTTTTGTTTTTGGTTCAACTGAACTTTTTCTTTAAGAATAAGTCTTGCGCGAGACAAATTCGACTTTGAGGTCCCTTCAGCGATCCCCAATAAATCAGCTATCTCTTTATGTGAATATCCATCCAAAACATACAGGTTAAAAACCATTCTGTATCTTTCCGGTAATTCCTGAATAATCTTTAATAAAAAATCCAGGGAAATATCTTCCTCAACCACCTCAACCTCAACATCTTCAGGGAGATTCATTTCCACTAAATTCAGAACATTCTTTTGTCTGTACGTTTGCAGTGTTGTATTGATTACGATTCTTTTCATCCAACCTTCAAATGAACCCTTGAACTTGTATTGGTCAATTTTATCAAATATCGTAATAAAGGCATCCTGCAAATTGTCTTCAGCCTCTTCCGTACTTCTGGAATACTTCAGACTTACCGCATACATCTTACCCGCAAAGAGCTGATAAATCTCAGTTTGCGCTTTAATGTCTCTCTTTTTACAATTTTGTATGAGCAGTTCCAGACTCATCTTTTATTTTATTATCTTATTGTTTTTCTTCTTGCCGTTAATCTTATTGCCTATAAAACAAGAAGATAAAATTACAATAAAAAATAATAAAATACCTTTTTCATCAAAAAAAGACATTCACTGTCCTATGTAGATAACTTATTTGCCATTTGGTTGCGTAAAAATACTATCGTTTTATAGTAATTTTACGGCATGGAATTTCCTGATATTTTCAATTTAAAAAATACTGCTGATTTTGAAGAAACGGCATTGAAAATATTTAGATTTCAGGCAAAAGAAAATGCTGTTTACCGATCTTTCCTCCAATTTTTACAAATTAATTGCTGAGAAAATCGATTCTGTTCAGAAGATTCCCTTTTTGCCAATCCAGTTTTTTAAGACGCATCGTGTGGTTACTGGCTTGAAAAAAGAAGGGATCATTTTTACGAGCAGCGGCACCACCGGGAATCACCAAAGCAGGCATTTTGTTGCGGATTTGCAATGGTATGAGAATAGTTTTAAAAAGGGATTTGAACTTTTTTATGGACCTGTCACAGATTATACCCTGCTGGCTTTATTGCCCAGCTATCTCGATCGTTCAGGGTCTTCTCTTATCTATATGATGAATGCCCTTATTGCGCAATCTGGAAAGGAGAAAAGTGGTTTTTATCTTCACGATTTTGAAAAACTTAAAGAAACCTTACATACCCTGGAAGAAAAAAAAGAAAAAACACTGCTAATTGGTGTATCCTTTGCTTTGCTGGACTTTTTGGAAAAAAATCAGTTTGAACTAAAAAACACTATCATTATGGAAACCGGAGGCATGAAAGGCAAAAGAAAAGAGCTGGTCCGTGAAGATTTGCATGGTTTATTGTGCAAGGGGTTTGGTGTTTCTGCTATACATTCGGAATACGGCATGACGGAATTATTATCACAGGCCTACTCAAAAGGAAACGGAATTTTTTACACCCCGCCCTGGATGAAAGTGCAGATCAGAGATCCTGAAGATGCCCTTGCTATTCTGCCTGAATCGAGAAGTGGCGGTATAAATGTCATTGATCTTGCCAATATTAATTCATGTTCATTTATCGCCACACAGGATCTCGGAAAAACCTATCAAGATGGGTCCTTTGAGGTATTGGGCCGCTTTGATTATTCTGATATCCGTGGCTGCAATTTATTGGTATTCTGACTAAATGGCGCGCAGCAGAAAGTAATTCCTTTTTCCCCTTTGCATCAGAATAAACTGATCGGCGATCAGGTCATCTGAACCCAGAACAAAGTCCTCTGTTACCTTCTCCTTGTTGATTGAAATCGAGTTTTCACTCAATGCCCTTCTAGCTTCTCCATTAGATTTTACAAAACCGGATTTAACATTGAGCGCATCCACTATGTTTACCCCTGTGCTAAGGTCATTTCTTGATATTTCAGCCTGTGGCACCCCTTCAAATACGTCCAAAAAAGTTTGCTCGTCCAATTGTTTCAAATCACTTGCCGTTGAATTTCCAAAAAGGATTGACGAAGCGGAAACAGCATTTCCATATGCCTCATCTCCATGTGTCATTTTGGTAACTTCCTCTGCCAAACGTTTTTGTAATAACCTTGCATGAGGAGCGCTGTGGTGTTCTTCTATTAGCTTTTCAATGATATCTCTGTCTAAAAAAGTGAATATCTTAATGTACTTTTCGGCATCCTCGTCGCTGGCATTGATCCAGTACTGGTAATATTTGTAAGGTGACGTTCTTTTGGGGTCCAACCAGATATTTCCTCCTTCAGTCTTTCCAAATTTAGTGCCATCCGCTTTGGTTACTAATGGACTGGTGATTGCAAAAGCCTTTCCCTGAACCTTCCTTCTGATCAATTCAGTACCAGTGGTAATATTTCCCCATTGGTCACTTCCGCCAATCTGTAATTTGCAATTATTGTTCTGGTAGAGATATAAAAAATCATAGCCCTGCACCAATTGATAGGTGAATTCAGTAAAACTCATTCCTTCTTTGGCATCTGGATTTAACCGATTTTTTACAGAATCTTTTGACATCATATAATTTACCGTGATGTGCTTGCCGATATCCCTGGCAAAATCCAGAAAGCTGAGGCCTTTCATCCAGTCATAATTATTGACAAGAATTGCGCTGTTGGGAAGGCCTCTGTTAAAATCAATGAAACGGGCCAGGGTTTTTTTAACCCCGGCAATATTTTTGTTCAGGGTCTCTTCATCCAATAAATTTCTCTCAGAAGATTTTCCTGATGGATCTCCTATCATTCCTGTTGCCCCGCCAACCAGGGCAATTGGTTTGTGCCCTGCTCGCTGCAAGTGCATCAGCAAAATGATCTGTACCAGACTTCCTATATGCAAGGTGTCTGCCGTGGGATCAAATCCAATATAAGCAGATGTGCTTTCTGTTTGCAACTGTTCTTCGGTTCCGGGCATGATGTCATGTAACAGACCTCTCCATCGCAATTCTTCGACAAAATTTATCGTCATTTCATTAAAATTTTGGCAAATATAAAAAAGAAAGTCTGAAGGCTTCTTATAATTCCAATTCAATATCAGCCAAAGCTTTAATTTTACTTTGTCTGATATCCATTTATCCAAAAAGCTTATTTATCAACTTTATGTGATTTTCAACAGAGGAATAATTATTTTTACCCCATGATTTTAGTTACAGGTGGAACCGGATTCGTTGGTTCTCATTTATTATTTCAGCTAAGTCTTGAATATGACAAGATAAGAGCGACCTACCGAAAACAGAGTGATCTGGCCTTGGTTAGACGGGTTTTCTCTTATTATTCTAACCAAAGTGATGCATTGTTTAAAATCATTGAATGGGTTCAGGCGGATATCGATGATGTTTCAGAATTGGAACCTGCTTTTACTGGAGTATCCAAAGTCTTTCATTGTGCCGCTTTGGTTTCATTTGACCAGAAGGATTTTTCGCTGATGAGAAAAGTAAATGTGGAAGGAACAAGTAATATTGCAAACCTCTGCATTGTGAAATCCGTAAAAAAATTCTGCTTTGTAAGTTCAATTGCTACTTTGGAAATGACCAGACCTAATGAACCCATTACAGAGGACAATATTTGGACCACGAATAAAGGAAAGAGTGTCTATGCCCTAACGAAAAGGGCTGCTGAAATGGAAGTCTGGAGGGCTTGCCAGGAGGGTGTTGGGTGTATTATTGTTAACCCGGGAGTTATTATTGGCCCTGGTTTCTGGAATGCAGGCACCGGTAAAATATTCAGTAAAGTAAAGCGTGGCTTGTCTTATTATCCGGTAGGAAAAACCGGATTTGTAGGTGTGAATGATGTGGCTAAGGCCATGATCGCGCTTATGAAAAGCGATATAAAAAATGAAAGTTTCATTCTTGTTTCTGAGAATTTGTTTTTAAAAGACCTGCTTTTCAAAATTGCGGATAGTATGAATGTAAAGCGCCCCGGAAAAAATTAGTGCCCTGGGTATGGAATTAGGATGGCTCCTTGCCTTGCTCAAAAGTAGTTTGACGGGGAAAAAACAGGAATTAACAAAGGATTCTGCAAGAGCGGCATCAGGAATAAAACTTTTTTCGGCAGATAAATTGCAGCGCTCGCTTGGCTTTAAATTTAAACCAATGAATGAGGTAATACAGGAAACCAGTACTGTTTTTTTGAAAAATAACCTTTGATGATTAAAAGCTTGTTGTTTTGGTTTCGACTGATTTTTTAAGCCTAATCGAATCTTTTATGCGTTGTGGAATTTTTCTTAAAGAATCCGCTTTGGTCATCGGCAAAGAATCAGCCTCAATGTTGTATTCTTCCCTTAATTCATCCAACCTGACCTTAACATTCCTGAAAATCCTTTCGTAATCATTTACCCTTGAAGTGTAATACAAATTGCTTGCTGCAAAACGTACACTGTCTATCTGATACTTCTGATAAACGAGATGCATGTAATTTACGTTCTTTTCGCCGTTGAGATTGGGAACACTCATCGCGCCATTAGCTACATACATATCAAAAAGCAAATCCTCCATTTGGTCCGGTGGAATCAAATCTTCAGGTTTATCAATATCTGCTTTGCTGTTGCAGCCTATAAAGATTAATGTGGTTAAAATAGAGAAATAAATTGTCTTCATCGGTTAAATACTAATCTTTTGCCTCTGGGCTGCTTTTCAATTTTTCCCTTTTCAAAAACCAGGTTCCCGTTGACAAAGGTATGGGTTATTGCGCTGTGAAACGTTGTTCCTTCAAAAGGAGACCATTTACATTTGTACAAAATATTGTCTTTCTCTACGATTGTATTTTCATTGAGGTCAACCAGAACAAGATCCGCATAAAAGTCCTCCTTTATGTAACCTCTTTTTTCTATTTTAAAGATTTGCGCCGGATTATGGCACATTTTTTCTACTATTTTTTCAAGCGAAATTTTCCCTTGCCTGTAGAACTCTAGCATAGCGATAAGGGCGTGCTGTACCAATGGTCCGCCACTCGGTGCTTTTGTATAGACCTGTTGTTTTTCTTCCTAGGGTATGCGGAGCATGGTCTGTAGCAATGACATCAATCCGGTCATCCAGCAGGGCTTCCCAAAGACCCAACTTATCTTTTTCTGTTTTCACTGCCGGATTCCATTTGATTAAATTTCCCTTTGTGTCATAATCCCTGTCATCAAAATAGAGGTGGTGTATACAAACTTCAGCGGTTATCTGCTTCTCCTCTAAAGGAACCTCTTTCGAGAATAGCCAGGTTTCCTTGGCTGTGGAGAGATGAAACACATGCAATCTGGCGCCGGTCTTTTTTGCCAGTGCAACAGCCCTGGACGAAGATAGATAACATGCTTCTTCACTCCTGATCTCAGGGTGAAATTTTACGGGATATCCTCTCCATATTCCTGGGTGTATTTTAACATATTTCTCTTTATAGTCGCTTCATCTTCGCAATGCACAGCGATAAGCATTTTTGTAGAGGAAAAGATTTTTTCCAGTACCGTTTCATTGTCAACAAGCATATTTCCCGTTGAGGATCCCAAAAACAACTTAATGCCTGCTACATTTTTTGCATCAGTTTTTAACAGTTCTTCAAGGTTATCATTTGTGCCTCCAAACATAAAGGAATAATTTGCATATGCCTTGTTTTCTGCCAAAGTAAATTTCTCTTCCAGTAATTTTTGTGTAGTGGTTTGCGGGTTTGTATTCGGCATTTCGATGAAGGAAGTTATTCCCCCTGCGATTGCTGCCATAGATTCTGATGCAATATCAGCTTTATGTGTAAGTCCGGGTTCCCTGAAATGTACCTGATCATCTATTGCTCCCGGTAATAAATACTTCCTGGTAGCATCAATTACCCTTGTTCCCAAAGGTATTTCAATTAAGTTTTTACCAATGGCTGCAATTTTTTCACCCGTGATCAGCACATCGGCCTCTGTGATCTTGCCTCCATTGACGAGCTTCGCATTTTTTATCAGAAAACTATTCATGTTAGTCGTGTTTAATTTGGCAATCCTTTTAAGCGCATTTTTATGATTCCAAAAATTGCTTCAGATATAATGGAATGGTTCATTTTTGATTCACCAAGGGACCTGTCTGTAAAGATTACTGAGACTTCCTTTATGTTAAAGCCGTGTTTCCAGGCTTTGAATTTCATTTCTATCTGAAAAGCATATCCAACAAACTGTATTCTATTCAGATTAATTGTCTCCAATACATTGCGTTTATAACAAACAAAACCTGCTGTAGTATCATGTATTGGCATTCCGGTAACAATGCGAACGTATTTTGATGCAAAAAAAGAAAGCAATATTCTGCTCATTGGCCAGTTCACAACATTTACTCCCTTTGAATAACGGGAACCAATGGACAAATCAGCGCCCTCATGAGCACAAGCTGCATATAGGCGTTCCAGATCGGCAGGATCATGAGAAAAATCGGCATCCATTTCAATAATATAATCATACTTTCTGGAAAGAGCCCACTTAAAGCCATGAATATAAGCCGATCCAAGGCCATTCTTTTCATTTCTGTTTTCCAGATACAGGCTTTTTGGAAATTCCTTGCGCAACACTTCAACAATATGAGCAGTACCATCCGGAGATTTATCATCGACTATCAGGATATCAAAGGCCTTTTTTTGAGAAAAGGTAGTGCGAATTATTTTTTCGATATTTTCCTTCTCATTGTAAGTAGGTATAATAACCAGCGTATCCTGCATGTTACGATTTTTGCGAAAACAAAGTTACTATAATTTATTTCTAATTTTGTGTTAATAGTTTTATAACGCTTTCTGTATCGGGATTTATAAAATCTATCTGTCGTGTTTTGGTTGAAGCGTCTATTTACTTTGTTTAATACTGATTTTCAAAAGGACGATCAAAGCGTTAATTAGATATTAAAGAAAATATTACCTTTACGGGCCGGGTTTATTCATCTTTGTAAGATCTAAAATCGCTGCAAATTGAAACACAAGATTAAATGGATCATTAATGTTTGACGGACAAGAAAGAATTGTTTTTAGCCCAGACTGGATTACAATAGTTTTTTTGGTTGTACTGATCCTGATCGCTATAATAAAAAATAACTTCGGCGGACAACTAACTTCTCTTTTTTCCCTTGTGTATTCTGATAAGTACTATTCTGACTTTGGAAAAGTAAAACCCGCAATATGGAATAATTTCAATATTCTTTTCTTTTTCATATTTCTATTAATTTCTTCCGTAATGATCTACTATGCGCTAAACGCCTATGTGAACGAATCATTCCGGTTTGACTTTGGCTATTTCTTAAAAATTCTCGCCGGGTTGCTGCTTTTTTTAGCCCTCAGGTACACCTTTGAGGTTTTTTTGTCTGCTCTATTCGAGATTTTTCAGGAATACAAGTTTTTTTCCTTTGTAAAAATCAGCAACCTGTTTCTGATTTCAATCTACCTGTTACCTGTTCTGTTATTTATAACCTATGTCAATTCAAGTCATTACAAGATCTTCATTGGCGCTTCTCTGGTTTTGTTAGTTTTGCTTCTCTTGTACAGATATATCAGAGCCCTCCAATACGACCGGATTAATTTTAGTAACATTTTCTATTTATTTTTATATCTTTGCGCGCTGGAAATAGCTCCAATTATATTAATTTATAAATTAATTGTTAGTTAATGGAAAAGACAATGAAAATTAAAAGTATTCTTGTTTCGCAACCAGTCCCTTCTTCTAATCAGTCTCCCTACCACGAACTAATGGAAAAACAAAAAGTGAAAATTGACTTTAGGTCATTTATTCATGTAGAGGGCGAATGTGCGAGAAATGTAAGAGAGCAGAAGGTTGATTTTCTAAAATTCAGTGCGGTTATTTTCACAAGTAAAAACGCAGTCGATAACTTTTTCAGAATAGCTGAGGAGATGAGGTGTAAAATACCTGATGAAATGAGGTATTTTTGTCAATCTGAGGCAATCGCTTATTATTTACAAAAATATGTAGTCTACAGAAAAAGGAAGATCTATGTGGGAAAGAACACTTTCGAGGAGCTGATTCCACTCATTAAAAAACACAAAGATGAAACGTTTTTACTCCCTTCATCCGACAAACTGAAGCCTACCATTCCTCCCATTTTAGACGAATTGGGTGTTGCCTGGCAAAAGGTTGTTCTTTACAGAACTGTTGTCAGCGATTTAAGCGATCTCGAAAACGTTTTCTATGATATCCTCGTGTTTTTTAGTCCGACAGGTATTGAATCCTTATTCAAAAACTTTCCGGATTTTAAACAAAACGATACTAAAATTGCTGTTTTTGGAAATTCAACTGTTCAGGCTGCCGAGCGGGCCGGTTTAAAAATTGATATAGCAGCGCCTACCAAAGAAACTCCATCCATGACCATGGCACTGGAGAAATATATAAAGGAAGTAAATAAATAGTTCTCAAAAAATGAAAAGTGCTACGGAAAATTCCATAGCACATATTTTTATTCATATTTGCTCTTTTCACTATTTGCTTCCCTGAAGTACTTCTTTGATTTTGACCTCGAGTTCTTCTGCCAATTCCGGGTTATCTGCGATCAGACTTTTTACTGCATCACGGCCCTGACCTAATTTTGTATCGCCATAACTAAACCAGGAACCACTCTTGTTGATTATGCCGTGTTCAACTCCTATATCCAGTATTTCTCCAACTTTTGATACCCCTTCACCATACATAATATCAAATTCTGCCGTTTTAAAAGGTGGTGCTACCTTGTTTTTAACAACTTTTACCTTGGTTCTGTTACCGATAACTTTTTCACCATCTTTGATCTGGGAACTTCTGCGTATATCCAATCGCACAGAAGCGTAGAATTTTAATGCATTGCCTCCGGTGGTAGTTTCCGGGTTTCCAAACATAACGCCGATCTTCTCGCGAAGCTGATTTATAAATATTACGGTACAGTTCGTTTTACTAATACCGCCTGTAAGTTTTCGAAGCGCCTGAGACATCAATCTGGCCTGCAAACCCATTTTAGAATCTCCCATTTCTCCTTCAATCTCACTTTTTGGAGTTAAGGCCGCTACCGAGTCGATTACCATAATATCAATAGCACCGGAACTAATCAGGTTATCCGCTATTTCCAAGGCTTGTTCTCCATAATCGGGTTGTGAAATAATCAGATTATCAGTATCTACACCCAAATTTTCTGCATAATACCTGTCAAATGCATGTTCCGCATCAATAAATGCCGCAATACCTCCTGCTTTCTGTGACTCAGCTATCGCATGAAGCGCCAGGGTAGTTTTACCGGAAGATTCCGGACCATAGATCTCAATCACCCGCCCTTTGGGATAGCCTCCAATTCCTAAGGCAACATCCAGCCCTATTGATCCTGATGGGATTACCGCAACATCACTTGGTGGTATATCCCCCAATTTCATAACAGACCCCTTGCCATAGGTTTTATCCAATTTATCCAGCGTTAACTGCAGTGCCTTTAACTTTGACTCTTTCTCTTTATCACTTGCCATAATTAATATTTCTTTTGTTAGAACAGCTAAAGTACAAAAAAGTATCTTGCCCCTTTGTCTTTAGTAAATACAAATTTGCTAAAATTATATATAGGTGATTGCTCAATATATGAGCAAAGTTCATTTGTTACAGAATTAAAAATATACTGCTATATTTGAAACTAGAAAAATTGATTCAAACATAGTCTACATAGCACTGGTTTACCAATAAAATTTCTATGTCCCATTATTTTTAAACTTGATGAAGTCGAATAATTTAAAATTAAAATCATGACCCGGTGTAAGCTTATCATTATCTCAATGGCCATTGCGAGTGTTGTTGCCTGCAATTCACAAAATAAACAAATAAAAAATACGGACAATTCCTCAACCGAAAAAAAAGTTGAAGCAACTACAATTGCAGACCCTCAGGTTCTTGCCGGTCAGTGGGAGAGAACGGATGGAGGATACCGACTCGTTCTGGAAGAGATAAAACCTGATGGCGCTATGAAGGCCTCCTACTTTAATCCGAATAGCATCCATGTGCATCAGGCCAACTGGAAGATGGAAAACCAGCAACTTTTTGTTTTTGTTGAGCTGAGGGATACAAATTATCCTGGTTCAACCTATACCCTGACCTATAATAAAGATAATGACCTGTTCTCTGGAATCTATTTTCAGGCAGCCATGAACCAGTCCTATGAAATTGAATTTCAGAGGATCAAATAAAAAGGGCCTTTAATTCAGTAGCCTCTTCGGGTTTCATTTTTTTCGCTAAAACCAAACTCAGCTGCTTTCTGCGCAAGGCTCCTGCATATCGTTCTTTTTCAAGATCAGTTTCCGGAATAAGTTCAGGAACCCTTACCGGAACACCCATTTCATTCACGGCAACAAAAGTGTAAATACCTTCGTTTACCTTGGATCTTTCCCCGGTTTCCCTGTCTTCAATCCAGACATCAACAAAGATTTCCATAGAGCTGGAAAAAGCCCTGGAAACTTTGGCCTCAAGTGTTAAGACACTTCCTACGGGTACCGCTTTTGAAAATACCACCTGATTTACCGCTGCGGTAACCACAATTCTGTTGCAATGACGTCGCGCGGCAATGCTTGAGGCACGGTCCATGCGGGCCAGCAATTCACCTCCAAACAGGTTGTCAAGAGGATTCGTTTCACCCGGTAAGACAATATCTGTAACAATGGTAAGTGACTCTTTTGGAGCTTTTGATGCCATGAAGACTTTTTTAAATTATCCTGTAAAAATAGAAAAAGATGTGCAGAAAGGCTTATAATTCCTGAAACAAAATCCAGGCATCCTTTTCTTTGGTTTGCTGAATTTCCTCCAAACCGGCTTCTGATTCCTCTTTGGTTTGGTAGCTGTTGAAAGAAACAACGCTTAAACCCCATTTGTTCACGCCTAAAATTCTGGCATCGTATCCTTCCTCTTTAAGCCGTACCACTATTCTCTCGGCATTTTCCGGTATGCGAAAGGCTCCGGCTATGACATGGAAATTTTTCTGCGCTGCAGTGATCTCCAGCTGAACGGCAGGTAAAGGTTTTGAGATCTCAAAAGTCGCCTTTTCAATTTTTTGCTGCATCACATTTTGCTCTGCCTGCATCACTCTGGCTGCCTGGGTATTTCGATAATCCTGATAAAATTTACCGGCCAGCGCAAGGCTTGATAACCCAATCACAAATATGGCAGCGTATTTAAGGTAATTGGGTGCTTTTTTACTCTCTTCAGTAAACAAGATAGGCGCTCTTTCTTCCAGGGCAATTACCTGCTCTTTGTATATTTCTCTTTTAATCTCAGGACTTACAAAATTAGTCAGACCAAAAGAGGAGGTCAGATAATTTACTTTATCTAAGGGTTCAAACAAAAGTTTGTCATTTTCAAGACCTATATTACCAAGCCCTTCAAGTTCAAGATCCTGCAGCTTTAATTTCTTATTCCATTCCTCAACTTCAAATTTAATATAGTTCAGGGCACTTTCGTAAGCAATATTTTCTGAAGTTGCAATATAATTTGCCAGCAGACCATCATTGCTATTCAACTGGCTGTTAAAGCTAATCTGCTTGTAAGGTGGATAAAACGTGTTGGAAAAAGTATCGATCCTGGCCGATCTGTTATTGGTTACAAAACCCCCGAAACTCGGCACAATAACGCACTCGTAACGGTAGAGGAGATCCGCAATATAATTCGCCAGTTTCAAAAGATTGCAATTAAGTAAATAGTACAGCAAAACTAAAAAAAATCGACAGGTGTTTACCTTTTACTGCTTTTTTTTATTAACAAAGTACTGTTGATTGAAAACGAGTAATTTACATGGAAAATACGGAAAAACTATCCATTTTGGCACTCCACCGCGCGGCGGGTATCGGTGATATAAATGCAAAAAAACTGATCAGCCACTGCGGAAGTGCAGAAGCTGTGTTCAAAGAAAAAAAACTAGTCCTTAAAAAAATTCACGGCATCGGAAAAGCCATTCTGAAGGAATTGAATAATGCAGCACTTTTTGAAGAGGCTGAAAAAGAATTGGAGTTTATAGAAAAAAACAGGATTGAACTTATTACCGTTTTCGACAAAGATTATCCCGAAAGACTGAAACATTGTACTGATGGCCCTTTGTTGCTTTTTCAAAAAGGAAAAATCAATTTACGCGCTCAGAAAATCATCAGTATCGTAGGAACCCGCATGATGACCAATTATGGAAAATCATTTTTAGAATCCTTTATTGCCGATGCAAAAAAATACCACCCTGTCATTATCAGTGGCCTGGCTTTTGGTGTTGACGTTTTTGCCCACCAGGTCGCCATGCAACATGGTTTACAAACTATCGGTGTTCTGGCCCACGGACTTGATGGGGTCTACCCGAAAGTACACCGTCATTTTTCGGAGCAAATGCAGGAAAACGGCGGGATCATTTCAGATTTCTGGTCGGGGTCAAGGCCCGACAGGGAGAATTTTGTAAAAAGAAACCGCATTGTAGCAGGTATTTCGGAAGCCACTATTGTGATAGAATCCGCCAAAAAAGGAGGTTCTCTTATTACGGCTGACATCGCCAATTCTTATAACCGCGATGTTTTTGCCGTTCCGGGCCGAACCACAGACCTGTTTAGTACAGGATGCAATAATCTCATCAAACAAAACAAAGCGGTATTGCTTACAGGCGTAAAAGATCTGGAATATATGCTGAACTGGACCGTGGAAAAAGTACTGAAAACCAAAGCCATACAAAAGCAGCTTTTCGTGGAACTGGATGAACAGGAAAAAGTGGTTTGTACCTGTTTGCAGAACAACGGAAAACTGCTTTTGGATAATCTCGCATTGCGATGCCAGTTTCCTATCCATAAAACGGCAAGCCTTTTGCTGCAACTGGAATTAAAAGGCCTGGTGAAGCCCTTGCCGGGTAAGCTGTTTGAGATAATTTAAAAACCAGTGGTTTTCAGGTATTTTTAAAACTCACTATTTTTGGGTATTGTTTATAACTTTTTTACAATTTAGATTTGAATGACAAAGTATTTGAAATAGAATGAACAACTTTACCAGCCACCAGCCACCAGCTACAAACCGACAATTAACCTGGTTTTTTCTTAAATTTGCTATGATCCTTCTCTTCTTTATAAGTTGGAACAAAAAGAAGATTCTGAAGTTTTTGTCATAGATGATGAACAAATTTCTCCTGCAATTAGAAATATGAAACAATTATAGCAAGAAATTGATGAGTTCTCTAAATCCGTACAAAAGAAAGAAAAATAAATCCGCAAAATTTAAATTTACCCCTGACTATACTAAATTATAAAGTGGTATAAAAATAAAATGAATATATGACGGTTGTACCCGGATTTACGAATATTAAGAATATTGAAACCACACTTAATCTCATAAAATACGAGGGTGAAGTAATTATAATGGTACATAAAGTAAAAAGAAGGAAACGTCAATTATGGTTTTTATGGACACTAGATAAAGGTAAATCATGAATGGATATAGAATTTATAATGATCAATATATTATTAAAATAATTAAGAAAAAATGTTGAAAAAAATGATGTATGAATATACTTGAAAATGATTTGATGTGAAACACACTGGAATAACTTTACAGTCCCCCAAATTTAAATATATTGGAGTGACACTTATATTATCTAAAGGGGGGGGGGGGGAAAGGATGAAGGAGAATATACTGGGAAATGTGTGGAGTAAGAAGAAATGCCTCCGGAATGAAAAAAGAAAATGGGTATGGTAACACCAACTAAAAGAAATAAAAAATCCAAAAGAGAGAAATAAAAAAGAGCCTAAAAAGAATGATAAACCAAATACAATAAAAAATATAACTAAATACAATAAAAAATAAATAATATCCAATAACAAAACCAAAACCAAAACAAAACCCAAAGAATTATGATTACTGGTATATATATTAAACGAAAAATTATATAATATGTTTACGAGATGCAAATAGAGGTAAAAAAAACAAACTTGGAAATGTTGGCATAGGGGAGGTATAAATACAGGGAAGATATCTACAAAAAAGAAAAATTCAATACATTTTATAAATAAAATAATTTATAGAACCCGAATTAGTTGGTATGATAAGAAAATCAGTAATTAGTGCTTTATGGTTTTATCAAAACCGTATGGAAATAGATATTGATGCTGCAACTACTGTTGAAGATGTTATTATGAAATTAATGGAGGGGATAAGGAATAAACATTTACTTTTTTTATATTTTTTTTAATAATATATTCCTCCTTTATTATTCTTTTTCCACAAAACTACACCCCAACTGTATTGATATGATATAACTGTTTTTCTATAATATTATAATGTCTTATATACACTATTTTTCAATACAATATCTCTTGATAGACAGATTTGAATAGATTTTATTAAAAATTCGGAAAATATATCTCTGCTATAGCATCACTCGAGTATGATACTATTTATCCTTGAATATGATGATCTCCTTCTTCCTTTTTCTTTTTCTTTTTTTCCTTTTTTTCTTTTTTTTTTTTTGTCCTTTTTTTTTTTCCCGAGTGATTCTTTTCTAGTTTTTATTCTTCTGGTGTTTGGGAGTATTGAATATGAGGTACTTTTTTCTCTATCTTCTTCTCATTCCTAATTGGATCAAGATACGATAAAATAGAAATACAATTAATGTAGGGATCATTCGGTTTAATTTTGCTAATGTAGATGTTTTACTTCCCATGATAGGAATTCTCACATATGATGAAAATGGTAAATTTGGAGTTGGTTTTTCATGATTTGGGATTTGACAATATTTTCTCCATAAAATTTAAATATAATATGTATTTTGAGTGAAGATAAAGATAGGAAGGTCTACCTATAAAAGGGATGATAATTTGAAATTATTGAATTTAATGATATGTAATAAAATTAGGGGAGGAGTTGGTAATGTCTGTTTCCTTATATACTTTTATTTCTCCCCTTAAAGGTCTTTTATTTTATCTCATTTTTACCTTAAAATTTAATGTCTTTAATTTAGATCCGATTGTATAGCTGCGAGAATTTTGAACAAAAAACACTTCCTCCGATTCGGGAGACTTCGAAGAGCTGAAGGTGTATTTTGACCCGTCGTTATGAGATTCCTCAACCCTTACAGGGTTATCGGAATGACACCAGGGCGCAGAACAAGGATAAAGGATAAAAAGATAAAAGTAAAAATGTCACAACATTCAACATTCAACATTCACCACTCAAATCTCATTACTCAAATACTAATATCTCAATACTTTTTCTCAAAATACATCACAATCGCTTCTTTCATGAGCACGGTTTGTTCACCGGGTTTTAAATAAGGAAGTTCATCCAAAACCTTGAAATGGGGCCAACCCTGTTCATCGAAAAATTCAAATTCATAATAACCAAACGGTTCTAACAAGGTGCAAACGGCTATGTGCATGATGTCAAGTTTCTCGTCTTTTTTAAAAGTCCTGTACCCCTGGCCCAGCTCCTGAACACCAATAATAAAAGTGATGGCATCTACATCAAGTACCTCTCCTCCGCCAAAAATTTTCGACACTTTTTCCTGCACCTCTTCCCATTGCAGTTTTAACTTTTCATCTCTTGCCACAAATCACATTTTAGAATGCCAAAAATAAGGATTCCCTTCCAATCTGCAGTCAAAAACAATATCTGTTCTAATTTGATAATTCCTTACTTTTGTACTACTTAAAGTATAATCCCATGTACGGAAAAATAAAAGAACATCTGCAAAACGAGCTTAAAACCATAAAAGAGGACGGACTGTATAAATCAGAAAGAATTATTACCAGCTCTCAGGATGCGGTAATCAGAATTTCTACAGGGGAAGAAGTCATAAACTTTTGTGCCAATAATTACCTGGGCTTGTCAAACCATCCGAAAGTAATACAAGCCGCAAAAGACACTATGGATGCCCATGGTTACGGAATGTCTTCAGTAAGATTTATCTGCGGCACCCAGGATATCCACAAACAACTGGAAAAACGCATTGCCGATTTTTATAAAACAGAAGATACTATTCTATATGCCGCAGCCTTCGATGCCAATGGCGGTGTTTTTGAACCTTTGTTTGGTGAAGAAGACGCAATAATCTCTGATTCACTCAACCATGCTTCCATTATAGACGGGGTTCGTTTGTGCAAAGCTGCCCGTTACCGTTATGAAAATAACAATATGGCTGATCTTGAAAAACAACTTATCGACGCCAAACAAAAAGGCCACCGTTTTAAAATTATTGTTACCGATGGTGTTTTTTCGATGGATGGCATTGTCGCGCAATTGGACAAGATCTGTGACCTGGCTGATCAATACGATGCACTTGTAATGGTTGATGAATGCCATGCCGCCGGTTTTATCGGTAAAACAGGCCGTGGCACCCTGGAGCTGAAAAATGTGATGGGAAGGGTTGATATTATCACCGGTACCTTAGGAAAAGCACTTGGCGGTGCCATGGGTGGATATACTACAGGTAAAAAAGAGATCATAGAACTTTTACGCCAGCGCTCAAGGCCCTATTTGTTCTCAAATTCGCTGGCTCCGGCCATTGTAGGTGCATCTCTGAAAGTTTTTGACATGATAGAAAACGATACCAGCCTTCGCGACAAGCTCGAAGATAATACCCGTTATTTCAGAAGCAAAATGGAAACTGCCGGCTTCGACCTGGTTGGCGCTGATGCTGCAATTGTTCCCGTAATGCTATACGATGCCAAATTGGCACAGCAAATGGCCAATGAGCTTTTAAAAGAAGGTATTTATGTAATCGGATTCTTTTTTCCCGTTGTGCCCAAAGGAAAAGCCCGAATCCGGGTGCAATTAAGTGCGGCCCATTCAAAAGACCATATCGATAAAGCCGTTGCTGCATTTATTAAGGTAGGTAAAAAATTAAATGTAATTTAGCCCCCCGAGGATTATAAAATCACCTTATGAAGAAGATCAGGATTACCAAGCAGTTTGATTTTGAATCGGCACATGCCCTGTACGGTTACGATGGGAAATGCAAGAATATTCACGGACACAGCTATCATTTGCATGTAACAGTAATCGGGACGCCTATTGATGACATCAACCACCATAAAAATGGGATGGTGCTCGATTTTGGTGATCTTAAAACGCTTGTGAAAGAAGAAATTGTCGACGTTTTTGACCATACCATCATTCTAAATGGAAATTCACCGCACAAGATCCTGGCCCAGACATTAAAAGACAATGCGCATAAAATTGTCCTTGTAGATTATCAGCCCACCAGTGAAAACATGCTTTTTGATATTGCTGATAAAATTAAAAAACAACTTCCAAAAAATGTTTCCTTACATTCATTAAAGCTCTTTGAAACGGCCAATTCCTATGCGGAATGGTTTGCTGAGGATCAAGAATAAAATACAATAAATGAATCCTGTAATCGCATGAATTTGTCGCCAACCAAAAAGATATACTTCGCTTCCGACCAGCATTTTGGTATCCCGACTCCGGAAGAGAGCAAGGTTCGCGAAAAAAAGTTTGTTGCCTGGCTTGACCACGTCAAACAAGACGCGGCAGTGATATTTTTGTTAGGCGATCTTTTTGATTTCTGGTTCGAATATAAAAAAGTTGTCCCCAAAGGTTATGTGCGCATCCTTGGAAAATTAGCTGAAATCAGGGACAGCGGCATTTCGGTTTATTTTTTTGTGGGCAACCACGACCTTTGGATGGCCGATTATTTTCAGCAAGAGTTGGGAATTCCCGTTTATAGAGAACCCAAAAAATTTACCTTTGAAAAAAAGGATTTCCTCATTGGCCATGGCGATGGCCTGGGCCCCGGAGATACCGGTTACAAAAGAATGAAAAAAGTCTTTACCAACCCTGTTTCCAGGTGGCTCTACCGTTGGTTGCATCCTGATATAGGAATGCGGTTGGGAAATTACCTGTCAACAAAGAACAAACTGATCTCCGGGGAGGAAGACATCCGCTTTCTTGGTGAAGACAAGGAATGGCTGGCACAATACGCCAGGGAGATACTCAAGAAAGAACATATTGACTATTTTGTTTTCGGGCACAGGCACTTGCCAATGGAAATTAAGTTGGGAACGAGCACCTACATCAACACCGGTGACTGGATTACCCAGTTTACTTATGCAGTTTTTGACGGAAACAAATTAGAAATTAAAAAATTTGTTTGAATGAAAACCAAAACCACTTTTTTTTGTCAGAATTGCGGTACGCAATTTCCTAAATGGGTAGGCAGATGCACTTCCTGCGGTGAGTGGAATACGGTGGTGGAAGAGATCATACAGAAAGAGGAAAAACGAAGCTGGAAACAGACCTCTGCGGTTAAAAAAGTTGCAAAAGCCTTAAAAATTCATGAAATAACTAGCTCTCAGGAGGACAGAATCAATACCAACAATGGAGAACTGAACAGGGTTCTCGGAGGGGGTTTGGTAAAGGGATCTGTGGTTTTGCTTGGCGGTGAACCCGGAATTGGAAAATCCACCCTGTTGCTGCAGATTGCTCTTATGATGAAGAATAAAGTACTTTATGTTTCAGGGGAGGAAAGTCAGTCTCAGATCAAATTAAGGGCAGAAAGGCTAGAAGGAATCCAGCATGAGTGTCTGATCTTGACTGAAACAAATACACAGAATATATTCAAAATCATAGAAGAATCCGAGCCCGATATTGTGGTAATTGATTCGATTCAGACCCTGTATACGGATTATATTGATGCCTCTCCGGGAAGTATCTCACAGATCAGGGAAACAACTGCAGAACTGATCAAGTTCGCCAAAGAGACGAACACACCGGTTGTTTTGATAGGTCATATTACCAAAGAGGGCACCATCGCGGGTCCAAAAAATATTGGAACATATGGTTGATGTCGTGCTGCAGTTTGAGGGAGACCGCAACCATACCTACCGAATTTTAAGGGCCCAGAAAAACAGGTTTGGTTCAACCTCAGAACTGGGCATTTACGAAATGCTGAATTCGGGTTTGAGGGAAGTGAGCAATCCTTCTGAAATACTGATCTCAGAAAAAGATTCCGACCTTACGGGAACAGCTATTTCTGCAACTCTTGAAGGAATGAGACCTCTGATGATTGAAGTGCAGGCTCTGGTAAGCTCAGCTGTCTATGGCACACCACAGCGCTCTGCCACCGGGTATAACATCAAAAGATTAAATATGTTGCTGGCTGTTCTTGAAAAAAGGGCGGGTTTCAGGCTGGGAGCAAAGGACGTTTTTCTGAACATTGCAGGAGGACTGAATGTTGAAGATCCTGCCATTGACCTGGCAGTTGTTTGTGCTATTCTGTCCTCAAATGAGGATATCTCTATTCCGCAAAATTTTTGTTTCGCTGCAGAAGTCGGTTTGGCAGGTGAAATTAGGGCTGTAAACAAAATTGAGCAGCGAATTGTAGAGGCAGAAAAACTGGGTTTTGAAAAGATCATTGTTTCCAGATTCAATAAAATTCCATCAAAAAATCATTCTATTCAAATTATTAAAGTATCCAAAATAGAAGAAGTCGTTCAACATTTGTTTTAATTTTTAAAGACCCTGGTTTAACAAAATAATCTGCCTGAATGTCATTAAATAAATTTGGCCCGATATTCGCCCTGAAAATGTAATGAGTAAAAAAAATGTTTCCTACAGCTGGGCCTTTAAAGAATTTATATGGCCTCGAAAATCAATTATCCTGATCGGTTTGGTATTGATCATTATTAAAAGTCTTTCCGGACTTGTGCTTCCCTATGCGAGCAAAAATCTGATCGATGAGGTGATCCCGTCAAGGGATAAAAATGCACTTTTAAGCCTTCTGGCTATTGTTTGCTTTGCCATTTTGATCCAATCTGTGATCTCTTTTTCTCTGACAAAACTATTGAGTGTTGAGGCACAGCGCCTGATCTCAACTTTGAGGGCTCAGGTACAAAAAAAACTTCTTACCCTGCCTGTAAGTTTTTTTGACAATAATAAATCGGGGGCTCTTGTATCGCGCGTAATGTCTGATGTTGAAGGCGTAAGAAACCTCGTTGGCACAGGTTTGGTGCAACTTATTGGAGGTTCTATAACTGCCGTCATCTCCCTGATCATCCTGATAAAGATCAATGCGATCATGACCTTTTTCGTACTGGTTCCTGTCGCCGTGTTTGCGGTCATTTCATTGAATGCGTTTAAAAAAATACGGCCTATTTTCAGGGAAAGAGGAAAGATCAATGCAGATGTAACAGGAAGGTTAACAGAAACGCTTAACGGTATCAGGGTCATCAAGGGCTTCAATGCAGAAGCGCAAGAAAGCAAAACCTTTGAAAATGGCGTGGAAAGACTATTCCTAAATGTAAAAAAAAGCCTGACTGCAACAGCGTTTATTACCAGTGCCTCTACCTTTTTATTAGGCATTGCCTCTGCGGGCATTATGGGAATAGGTGGCTATTTTATTATGCAGAATAAAATGACTTATGGTGAATTTGTCTCCTTTACCCTTTTTCTGGGATTTATGATCGCCCCCATCGTGCAGATGAGCAATATTGGGAGCCAGTTAACCGAGGCAATGGCAGGGCTCGACAGAACCCAGGAGCTTATGATGATGAAAGAAGAACAGGATGCAAAGGTCAGAACAGTTGAATTGGGAGATATAATTGGAGAAATCATATTTGATAAGGTTTCTTTCAGTTATGAGGAAAATAAAGAAGTCCTTCATCAAATCTCCTTTTCAGCCCCTGCCGGATCTGTAACCGCCCTGGTTGGATCTTCAGGCTCAGGCAAATCAACTATAGCCGGACTTACAGCCAGCTTTTTAAATCCAACTTCTGGTAAAATCACCATCGATGGAATTGATTTGCTCAATGTTGATCTTTCCAGCTACCGGAATCAATTAGGAGTGGTATTACAGGATGACTTTCTGTATGAAGGCACGATACGGGAAAACATATTATTTCCGCGGCCCAATGCATCAGAAGCCCATTTAATTTCAGCTGTAAATGGCGCCTATGTCAATGAATTTACCGACCGTTTTGAAAAAGGACTGGATACTGTTATCGGGGAACGGGGAGTAAAACTTTCCGGTGGTCAAAGACAGCGCATTTCTATTGCAAGGGCGCTTCTGGCTGATCCCCGAATTATCATACTTGATGAGGCAACTTCTAATCTGGATACCGAAAGCGAATTGTTCATCCAAAAAAGTTTGCATGAATTGATGAAAAATCGCACGACACTCGTGATTGCCCATAGACTAAGTACAATTAAAAAAGCAGATCAAATTCTGGTTATTGAAAATGGAAATATTGTTGAAAGGGGTGATCACAATAACCTAATCAATAAAAAAGGCCGTTATTACGATCTGTATACCTACCAAAGCAGGATCTAAAAATGCTTGTTATGCCCCCTTTACTATCTTGTGCAACAAAGTTTTTATAATCGATAAAAAATATTATCTTAGAGAAGAATTTTGAAAACGTTGTGCCATGAAAATTTTTCTTACACTGATACCCTTTTTCTTTTTCTTTGTTTGCTCTTATGGGCAGGAAAATGTTAAAAAAGTAGTTCCTGTTGGCGATTTATATGAAGTCACTATTTATTATCCAAATGGTAATATTATGCAACATGGATTCCTGAATAAAGATCAAAAATTGCACGCTTCCTGGGAAAGCTATTTTCAGGATGGAAACAGAAAATGTATTGCAACCTATGATAATGGTAATAAAGTAGGCGTTTGGTTTTACTGGAAAGATGGTATAAAAACAAAGGTTACTTATAAGGATAATAAAATTGAAAATGTTGAAGAGGTTGATCCTGTTGTCGATCCTGCTTCCAAAGAATAAATTATTTTCAGTTTTTCTATTGACTCCGCCCTTTCAATAAAAAGCAATATACCGGATAGTGGTCACTATAACCATGAGAAAACTGGTTATTGCTAAAACTTCGATATGGATAACCTTTAAATTTTCCCGTGGACGAAGTTATAAATTCAGGATTAAAAATCCCTGCCTTATAAAAAAACAAAGACGCCGTTTCTTCATTTGTTGATAATAACCCTTCGCTTACCATGATCTGATCGAACAGGTGCAATCCATCACGGAATGCCAGGGTGTTCAATCCTTTCTTGTACATCGCTTCCATCGGATTATACAATTCATTGGCATTTATTTCTTCCTTTTTGCTTTTGCATAGCAATCCTTCTTTTATAGACGCATCCGATGGGTTATCATTAAAATCACCCATAACAATAATTTTTGTAAACGGATTTTCGTCACGCAATTGTTGCATTGCTTTTTGCAAAACAAATGCAGCTTTTTTCCTGTTGTTCGCACTTATCTTTTCCCCTCCCCTTCTTGACGGCCAGTGGTTTATAAACAAATGAACTTCTTCGTCATCAAGTATTCCGCTTACCATCAAAATATCCCTGGTATAAATCCGGTTTCCATACTGGTCCCAAATTTTTACTTCAATTTTTTCCTGGTGCACAGGTTTAAATAAATCTGAGAGATAAAGCAGCCCAACATCAATTCCCCTGAGATCCGGAGAATCAAAATGAATGAACTCATATGGATATCTGATCAGTTCTTCTGTTTTTAACAGGTCTTCCAATACAGTTGTGTTCTCAATTTCTGTCAGTCCAATGAGCACGGGTGGCGCTTTCGCAAGGTCATATCCCAACTTATGAATTACCGTTCCCAGTTTATTTAATTTTTGAAGATAGGTTTTTGAATCATATTTGTTTTTGCCCAAAGGTGTAAAATCTTCATCTAAAGTAACCGGGTCATCTATGGTGTCAAACAGGTTTTCGACATTATAAAATGCAATGGTATAGATGCTGTAATCCTTAGTTTGTGCCGAAAGGTCAATTGCATTTGAAAAAACAAGGAGCAGACAGGTTTTTATTATGATTCTGTAATGCATTTTTTTCTTTTTTATGTCTGTTTTGCTAAAGGGTAAACACTTTCGGTAAAAAATTCTGTTAACCTTTTTTAAAAAACTGATAAAGATATAAATGAACAATCCTATTAATGAAAATTGCATTTCTCCTTTTCTCGACGTTGTTCCTACACACTTCTCTTAATGCACAGCAATCGGTTGTTGTGAAAGGCCATATTCTGGATCACTTAAGTAACAATCCTGTTCAGAGGGTACAACTCTTTCTTGGAGAAACGAAATTCCTTACCCAAAGTGATCTGAATGGAACTTTCCATTTTTTTCTATCCTCAAACAAAGAACAGCTTATTACCTTTTCGCATACTGATTATGAAACCAAAAACATAACTCTGGACAGCAACTCCATTCAGGACACTTTATCATTAGGTATTATCTTATTATATCCTTCAACCAATAATGACTTGTCCAATATTATTTCTGCGGATGAATTAGCAAATATTAATGATGAAAATGGCGAAAGCAATGTTGTGACCGGTATGTTGAGCAGTGGAAGAGACCTCTTTAACAGAACAGTTTCATTTGAGTTTGGTGCCGCTTTCTTCAAACCAAGAAATGTAAATGCCCATTACAACGAGATAGCACTTAACGGGATACCGATGAATAAGTTCCGGGATGGCCGCGCCAATTGGTCTAACTGGGGTGGTTTAAATGACGCTACCAGATACCAGATGATCTCAAACAACACTGAACTTTCCTCATTTTCCTTTGGTGATCTTGGCAGTTCTGTGAACATTAGCACAAGACCGATGGATTACAGTAAGGGATTTAAACTGTCTTATGCCTATTCAAACAGAGCCTACACCAACAGAATCATGCTTACTTATGGCTCAGGATTAACTAAAAATAAATGGTCATTCCTTCTTTCGGCAAGCCACAGAAGCGCAGAATCAGGGTATAAAGAAGGAACACCCTATTTTGCGAATTCATTTCTCGCTTCAGCGGAAAAAATTTTATCCCCCCGTCAATCCCTGCAAATGACTGCAATTACAGCACAAAATTACCGGGGTAAGACCTCTTCTGTTACCAAGGAGGTCTTTGCGCTCAAAGACAATAAATACAATACTTACTGGGGTTCCTGGGATAACGATACAAGAAATGCACGAACACAAACCGTTTTTGAGCCCCTTATTATTCTCAATCATTACTGGACACCAAAACCCGGGACGCAAGTACAGACCAACTTCGCTGGTCAATTCGGAACAGTTGGAAATACCCGCATAGATTATGGCGGGTCAAGCCTGATCAGTGATTCGGCAGGAAATGAATTTCTCGTTGGAGGAGGAACCAATCCTGACCCTTCCTATTATCAGAAACTGCCTTCTTACTTCCTCAGAGACCCCGAAAATCCGGATTATACAAATGCCTATCTGGCTGAGCAGGACTTTTTAAAGAACGGACAAATAAACTGGAACGATCTGTATCAAGCCAATATCAATAATAAAAACAATGGCTTGCTTTCTACGTATGCCTTATATGAAGATAAAACAGATGACCGATCATTCTGGGTCAATTCTGTGATAAACCATAAAATTTCAGAAAGACTCAAATTGAACGCTGCGCTGGGCTACAAAAATTTAATGTCCGAGAACTACGCTGAAATGTCTGATTTGTTAGGTGGTGAGGGGTATCTGGATGTTTATAATTTTTCGGAAGACATTATTGAAGCCCAAAATGATCTACGGAATCCAAATAAAATTGTTAAAAATGAGGACCGGTTTAAATATAACTATAAAGTTATAGCCTCAATCATGAATGGATTTGCACAAATTCAATACCAGAGGCGAAAGATAGAAGCTTATGCGTCCCTTCAATTTGATCGGACTTCTTACCAGCGTAACGGATTATACGAAAACGGAAGGTATCCTGGCGAGAAATCTTTTGGAAAAAGTGAAGTCCTCGATTTTATGAATTACGGCGCAAAAATTGGCTTTATTTATAAAATTACCGGACGGCATCTTATAAGCAGCAATGCATTTTATGCGACAAAAGCTCCTTCCATTCAAAATTCATTTTCAAATATCAGAGAAACCAATGAGACAGTTATTGATTTGAAGTCTGAGGGAAATCTCTCTGCTGATCTGAACTATTATTTCCGGCATCCTAAAATTAACGCAAAGATCAGTGGTTATTTTATACAGCAACAAGACCGCACTTCAATTTCATTTTACTATGCGGATGGCTTAATGAATATATCAGAAAACCAGACAACTGCCTTCGTTCAGGAAGTTTTAACGGGTATCAGCAGCCAGAATACCGGCATGGAAATAGCCTTAGAAATTCCTGTATTAAATGATTTTAAATTGACCGCTGTTGCAGCCGCAGGACAGGCTGTTTATACCAATAATCCAAATTTGTACCTGACCTCCGACGATTTTATAGATGCTGCTTCCTTCGGTCAGTCCTACCTTAAAAATTACCATCTTTCGGGTGGTCCGCAACAAGCTTATTCTGCAGGTTTCGCATACAACAGTCCCAGGTATTTTTGGTTCAATATGACCGCAAACTATTTCGACAATTCATTTGTTCAGGTTGCCCCTTTGTTGAGGACTTCAAATTTTTTAATGGATACTGATGGCTTACCGATTAATGATCTCGATGCTGATCTGGCAAAAAAAATGCTTGAGCAGGAAAAGATAGAGCCCTTTTTTTTGGTGAATGTATCTATGGGCAAAAGCTGGAAATTCAAAGATCACTATTTCGGAGGATTTTTGAGTGTCGCCAATATCAATAATACCATTTACAAAACAGGAGGCTATGAGCAATCAAGAAATGCAAATTACAATACACTTTTAGAGGATAAAAAAAGACAAATGCCACTCTTCGGACCTAAATACTGGTATGGAACAGGAACCAATTATTTCGTGTCTGTTTATTGGCGAATATAAAACCACACTTATGAAAACTATGTATACCTTAATTGTCGTGTTTATTTTGATGCAGGGATGCCTGCCTGAAACTGATTTTTCTCTTCCGGAACCGGAAAATGAAGAGCCGGATATAGCAGTCAATGCCAATATCCAGTCCTTAAAAGGAGCCTTTCTGCAATCTGGTCTAGAAGTTTTAAGTTTCCAGAAAAATGAGGAGACTATTATTGAGGGATATGTTATTTCCAGCGATGCGGCAGGTAATTTTTACAAAAATCTGATCATACAGGATGAGCCTGAAAATCCGACAGCAGGTATAGAAATTTTAATTGATCAAAGTGATTATTACACAAAATTTAATTTTGGAAGAAAAGTATTCCTAAAGCTTGCCGGCTTGAGCATGACCAACAACAATGGAAATTATACCCTTGGCTATCTCATTTCGGATGAGGTGACTGCAATACCCTCTGCGATGATCGATCAATACCTAGTCCGTTCTTCGGGTACTGAAAAAATTATTCCCAAAACAAAAGAGCTGACACAGATCACTGAAAACGATATCAATACCTATATTTCTCTTGAAAATATGCAATTTTCAGATCGTGAATTCGGAAAAACATATTCAGGAGAAAAATATGACCAATATACCGGAGACCGTGAAATTGTACAATGTAACAATCAATTGACCACCTTATTGAGTACCAGTACCTATGCCAGTTTTAAATCATCACTGATTTCTGAAAAAAAAGGCACTTTAGAGGCTGTTTTAAGAAAGGACTATTATGGAGAAAAATACATTCTGGTAATAAATGATCCTGCTTCTATCTCCTTCGATGAAAATGAAAGATGTGATCCCTCGTATTATACCTGTGAATCAAACCCTTCAACGGGAGACAAGGTGTTGTACTTTGAAGATTTTGAAACGATCAAGAACACGAACGGTCTTCTGGGTTTGGGATGGACTAACTGGAATGCAAATACCGGTAATTGCAGGTATGAACGAAAGTTGCTCAATGCCAATACCTTTGTGCGAATATCAGCCTATGAAACGGGTGAAGAGAATGTAGAGACCTGGCTTGTTACCCCAATCATAAATTTAGATACGACTCGAAAAGAAATATTGACTTTTCAAACCATCGGCTTCCTGACGACAAACGGGGCGCAACTAACGGTTTGGATATCATCTGATTATGAAGGCAATGTAAAAACAGCCAACTGGACCCGGCTCAGGGTAAAAATAGCTGAGGGAGCAAAGAATAAGGAAAGCACAAACTATACCTATTCCGGAGAAATAAATCTGGATTGTCTGGATAAAAATGTTGTCATCGGATTTAAATATCTGGGTGCTGATCCGGTAAAAACAACAACCTTCGATATAGACAATATTCTTATAAAAACAGAATAGGACACTGTATTTTGACTATTTTTGCAGGTATCCAATCCTGATTTTACCACTAAATGAGACGGGCCTTTTTCTTTTTTTTATTTTATCATTTATTATGTCTTGTGATAATGATGATTGTAAAGATTATGATTGCTTTTCGCCTCCAAATTATTTCAATTTTCAAATACTGGATAAGACCAACGGGGAAAATTTATACAGCAATGGTACTTTAAACGTAAATCAACTCAAAGTTTTTAATGCAGTAACTAAAGTGCAGATGGATTATCAATTTATTGATGAAAATGGTGCGAATATAATCGTTTTAAATTCGGTGGGCTGGCAAACGGAAAAAACCACTGTAACCTTTGAGTTAAATGGAGAAGGGTATTTTAATTTTTTCGTTGATGCAGAAAGAAAATATGAAAACTGTTGCTCATTTACAGTCTTTAAAGAAACGCGATTGGAAAATGCTCCGTATGAATTTGATGCATCAAAAAACTTATATTCAATCTTTTTTTAACAGAATTAAACCCGGCATCATTTCTCTCTCACCATGTAAATATGTGGAATCCCATCCTCGAGATAACCTGTTCCTATTTGGATAAAACCATGGGCTTCATAAAATTTCTTTAAATGTGCCTGTGCGCCTATTTTTATTTTCGAAGTGCCAAAGTTATTTTCAATCTGCTCTATTGACCTCCTGATCAGTTCATGACCTAACTTTTGATTTCTAAAATCCGCATCCACTACCACCCTGCCTATAGCGGCATGTTCATAATAATCTCCTGCTTTGAATAATCTGGTATAGGCAACTATCTTTAAAGGCTGGTCGTTTGCAACAGCAAAAAAGTGAAGGGCTAATGCGTCTTTTCCGTCTAATTCAGAATAGGGACAATTTTGTTCAACAATAAAAATATTAATCCTTAGCCTTGCTATTTCATAAAATTCTTCAATTGTTAAATTTTGAAAGGCTTTTAATATCCACTTCATTTTTAATCCTGAATTATCAATTCTTTTTTATCATTTCTGGAATATTCCGGTTGTAAAAAACTGTGGTGAATTTCAAATTTATCTGAGAGTATCTTTTCTATCTCCGAACATTTTTCATCAAATTCTGATAAGAGAATATCTCTTTTAAACTCAATATGTGCATCAAAATGAAGGTCACTGTCATTTAGCTGCCAGATATGCACATGATGAATATTTTTGATCCCGTCTATTTTGATTATTTCACGTTGAATTTCTTCGATCTTTATATGTTTTGGAGTAAAGAGCATTAAAATCTGCAATGAATCTTTAAAAATATGCCAGCTCATAAAAAGCAGATAAACAGAAATAAGGATTGTAAGAACACCATCAAGCCAGAATATTTGAAAATATTTCATTAGGATACCACCTATTAATACCGCAACCGAAGTAAGCATATCAGATAATAAGTGCAAATAGGCTGCCCTCATATTCAGGTTATGGTGGGCATCTTTCTTTAGTAATAATACACTAAATCCGTTGGCAAAAATAGCCAATAAGGCAAGAACAATAACAATATTGCTTTCCAGTTCAACGGGATTCTGTAATCGTTTCACAGCTTCAAAGGCCAGAAAAACCGCAATCACTATCAAAGACGCAGAATTTACAAATGCAGCTACAATTTCTGCTCTTTTATATCCAAAAGTCTGGTGGGAGGTCTGTTTCCTTCTATTGGTTAATGTATTTGCTATATAACTTATTATTAATGAAATAACATCTGAAAAATTATGTACTGCATCAGAGATTAGCGAAAGGCTGCCAGATATAATACCCCCAATAAACTGAGCGACGGTAATAGAAATATTTAAAATAATTGAAAAGAAGAGCTTCCTCCCAGACAGTTGGTGTGAATGTGACATAAATCTTAATAAGAAATAGGTATTTTTTTAATCCTTTGTAAATGCCGGCCGCCTTCAAAAGGCGTATTAATGAATACTTCAACCATTTCTAAGGCTTCCTTTTCCGATACATACCTGGCCGGAATACTTAAAATATTGGCATCATTATGTTGCCTGGCCAAGGCACAAAGTTCCTTATTCCAGCACAAAGCGGCTCTTATTTTCTGGTGATGATTTGCTGTAATTGCAGCGCCGTTGCCACTTCCGCAAAGAATGATCCCAAGATCTGCTTCTCCTTTTTCAATAGCACTGGCTGCAGGATGGATAACATCCGGATAATCCATACTGTTTTCATCATCAGTCCCAAAGTTTATAACTTCAATTCCCTTTTTTTTTAAATATTCAACAATAGAGAACTTGTATTTTGTACCCGCATGGTCATTTGCTATGGCTACTTTCATCTTTTTGTTTTATACAAAAATACATTTTTGTTGTATTATTAACCGTTATTTAATGATTTGTTAATAAGAAATAGAAATGCTTGATTTTTAAATCATTACTTCAGCACTAAATTGTTAATATAATTGTCTTAAAAATTAATAATAACATTTTTAGTTATCACTAATTTTTATAATCAAAATAAAAAAATACTTTACAAAATTATTTAGGCTATTTTTAAAATTATATTATCAACAAAAAATTGCCGGTTTATCAAAAGAAATCTACCTACTTTTTATGAATAAAATACCTATTTTCCTTTATTAACAATTTGTTAATATCAGTAGTACTATTTTAATTTTTAGTCTATTACAATAATTTAAGATGTTCATTAATTTTGATAAGTGCTTTAAAAAAACATTTTATCAAAAAGTTTATATACCTATTAACAAACAATATATACCACTATTTTTTACTTAAATAAAAATTTAAATATAAATTATTATAATAGATTGTTGACAAGTACGTCCGCTTAGACTTGTTTGGTATTTTTTAGAATTATTGAGGGAAGTTCAGTAGTAACAACTGTTTTACACTCTGTCTTATGAAATGAATGATCAATACTTAATTTTACAGAAAGTAAAACTGCCGTAAATATTAGCAATACAAAAAACAGTATTTTTAAGAAAGCTTTCATTATCAGATAGTTTCGTATATTAAAAAGACGAAGGAAAAATTAAAATGTTACATAAATGTTAATTTTTTTTGTGATTTTATTTTACTAATTCATGGTCCAAATACAAAGTGTTTTTTTATTGTACCTTTATAAATTATTAATAAAATTTATATGCCAAAAAAAATAGTTGGAATTAAAAGAAATAATGAAGGCATAAAGGATCTAACCAATAGTATTCTTCAGGTATTTATAAATAACAATTCCCGATCACTAAATTATAAACAGGTTGCAGCTAAGCTGAATATTACAGAGGCAAAAGGAAGAAATGAAATTGTTAAAAGATTTGCCGAGCTAAAAGCCCATAACAGAATTGAAGAGATTGAAAGAGGAAAATACATACTTGTTCCTGAAGTTAATTATTATACCGGAACCCTTGATGTAACTGCTAATGGTAATGGTTATGTCATTTGTGAAGAACTGGAACACGATATTTACATTCCATCCCGAAATATTAATAAAGCTTTGAACGGTGATATTGTCAAGGTATATATTTACAAACGTAAAAAGGACAGAAAGCAGGAGGGCGAAATCGTTGAAATAATTCAACGCGTTAAAAATGAATTTGTGGGCGTATTAGAGGTACATGAAAACTATGGTTTTGTAGTAGCTGATGATACAAAAATGTATACGGATATTTTTATTTCAAAGGATAATATAGGATTAGGAACGGATGGAGATAAAGTTCTGGTTAAAATAGTTGACTGGCCGAACAATTCTAAAAATCCGTTTGGAAAAATTATTGAAGTATTAGGAAAGCCTGGAGATCACCAAACCGAAATGCATTCTATTTTAATAGAATACGGTTTGCCATATAAATTTCCGGAAGAAGTAGAAAGGTATGCATCAGTACTTCCTATAGAAATTAATAAGGAAGAGATTGAAAAAAGACGTGATTTCAGGGAAATTTTAACATTTACCATAGATCCTGTGGATGCAAAGGATTTTGATGATGCCTTGTCATTTGAAGTTCTTAAAAACGGCAATTTTTTGGTTGGTGTTCATATTGCAGATGTATCTCATTATGTAAAGGAAGATACAATTTTGGATACAGAAGCGGAAATCAGGGGTACCTCAGTTTACCTGGTGGATAGGGTCGTTCCTATGCTTCCTGAAATTTTATCAAATAATGTTTGCTCTTTGAGACCAAATGAGGAAAAGCTTACTTTTTCTTCGGTTTTTGAACTGAACAGTAAAGCCGAATTGATTAATCAATGGTATGGAAGAACGGTTATTTTATCCGACCACAGGTTTACCTATGAGGATGCCCAGGAGATTATTGAAGGTAAAGAGGTGAAGTTAGCGGTTGATTTAAAGAATGCAGTTTTAAAATTAGATGAATTAGCAAAAATATTGCGCAAAAAGCGCATGCAACAAGGAGCGATTTCCTTTGATAAAACAGAGGTTAAATTCAATTTGGATTCAAACATGAACCCAACAGGTGTTTATATTAAAGAATCTAAAGATTCAAATAAATTAATAGAAGAGTTTATGCTGCTTGCCAACAGAAAAGTTGCCGAATTAATAGGGGCAAAAGCAGGTCAGCCCACAAAGAATACTTTTGTATACAGGGTTCACGATGAGCCTAATATGGATAAGCTGAATGCACTTCAGGGAATTATCTATAAGTTTGGATACAGAATAAATACAAATACAAAAAAACTGATAACTGATTCTTTAAATAAATTACTTCTTGATGTACACGGAAAAAGTGAATCAAATATGATTGAAACACTTACTATAAGGGCTATGAGCAAGGCAGAATACACCACAGAGAATATTGGACATTACGGACTGGCCTTTGACTACTACACACATTTTACTTCACCTATCAGAAGGTATCCTGACGTTATGGTGCACAGATTATTACAGCATTATCTGGAAGGTGGAAAATCTCCAAAAGCAGAAATTTATGAGAAAAAGTGCGAGCACGCTTCAGAAAGAGAATTAATGGCTTCAAAAGCTGAGCGCGATTCAATAAAATATATGCAGGTAAAATATATGCAAGACCATAATAATCAGGAATTTAAAGGCGTAATTTCAGGTGTTACAGAATGGGGGGTTTATGTTGAAATCGTTGAAAATAAATGTGAGGGACTTGTACGAATCAAAGACATACAATCAGATTTTTATATCTTTGACGAGAAACAATACGCCCTAATTGGACAATCAACAAAAAATATGTACCAATTGGGAGACGAAGTCAGTGTTAAAGTAAAAAGGGCTGATCTTGAAAAGAAACAACTCGATTTTTACCTAATCGAATAACAAAACCTGAAGTATATGTTAAAGAAAATAATTTTTTCGGCGTTATTATTAGGGCAGTCCATGATGGCTCAGAATACAATTACAAGTAATTTAGGAGATTTTAATGAAATTAAGGTGTACCGCGGTATCACTGTAAATTTAATTAAATCGGGAGAGCAAAAAATTGTAATTGAAGGTGAAAAGTCTAGCGATGTAGTCGTAAAAAACATCAATGGGGTATTAAAAATTACTATGGCGATTATTCAAACATTCTCTGCAAAGGACGTTAGTGTAACGGTTTACTATAAAAATCTTGATATTTTAGATTCGAATGAAGGGTCTATTCTTACATCAAAAGAGATCATTAATCAGGATAAGCTTACAGTGAAATCACAGGAAGGAGGTCAGATTGACCTTACTGTAAAAGTAAAAAATTTGGATGCTAAATGTATTTCAGGCGGCGTTGTAAAGTTAAAGGGTAGCGCTGATAGCCTCAATGTGATCGCAAATTCCGGGGGGATTTTTAGCGGGGATAATTTACTGACAGAACGCGCGAATATATCCTCTTCAACTGGGGCACAATGTACTGTTAATGTATCAAAATATCTTGACGCAGATGCTAAGATTGGGGCTGTGATTACAGTATTGGGAAAACCAGTCGAAATTTTAAAGACAGAATCTTTGGGGGGATATATTCGAAATTGAATGATTATTGAGAATTAATTATTACTTTTGTTTAAAATATTTCAGACATGTTACAGATGATTTTTTTAGGTTTTGTTGGTCCTTGGCAATGGATAATAATTGGTTTGGCAATTCTGTTGCTTTTTGGAGGTAAAAAATTACCGGAATTAATGAAAGGTCTTGGAACAGGCATTAAAGAGTTTAAAAATGCCACGAATGCCGAAGACGAAAAAGAAAAGAATAAGGAAAAAAATAAAGAGTAATCTAAACAATGAGCCTCCGTTTGGAGGCTTTTTTATTTAGTATTTTCCATATTATTTATTTTGTTTGCAGCCAATAAAGAGGCAGTCATTTCATTTAACATGGCACTTGCAGCATTGGGATTATTTGGAAGTAAAATCAGGTTACTTTTACTATCTGATCCAATGGCCTGCAGCGTATCATAATGCTGGGTAATTACAATCAGCGCTGATGCCTCCTGAGGATTAATTCCAGCCTTATTAAGTGTGTCCACACTTTCCTCAAGACCTCTTGCAATTTCCCGTCGTTGATCTGCAATTCCTTTACCTTGTAGCCTTTTACTTTCAGCCTCAGCCTTGGCACGTTCCACAATTAAGATCCTTTGGGCGTCTCCTTCATGCTGAGCAGCAATTTTTTCTCTTTCAGCAGCATTGATCCTGTTCATTGCTTCTTTAACGGAAGCATCAGGGTCAATGTCTGTTACCAGCGCTTTGATTATGTCATAACCATATTCCGACATGGCATCTTTTAATTCTGTCTTGATAGCATAGGCAATATCATCTTTCTTTTCAAAGACATCATCCAGAATCATTTTTGGAACTTCTGCCCTTACCAAATCAAAAATGTATGAGGTAATTTGCTCTCTTGGACTTTCTAATTTATAGAAAGCGTCATAAACCTTATCCTGTAAGACCTGAAATTGAATGGAGATTTTCAGGTGAACAAATACATCGTCTTTTGTTTTGGTTTCTACAATTACATCCAATTGCTGAATCTTTAAGTTGATGCGACCTGCGATTCTATCTATCAGGGGGATTTTGAATTGTAAACCGGATGTTCTTACACTGTGAAACTTACCAAAGCGCTCTACAAGAGCAGAAGTTTGCTGTTTGACAATAAAAGCCGCTAAAAACGCTATGAAAATTAGAGCTATAATGATGGGGATTATTAACATAATTCAAAATTTAGTTCTATAAATATACGACTTTTTAACTTCTTGGTTTTATCATGACTCTGTTTTAAATGATATATGTTTTGATTTAATGATGTTTAATTTTTGTCTAAGAATAGAAATTTTTTCGGACACATGTTTTGTACTAAAATTGTTTATATTTGAAAAAACTTCTTGTATGAAACGGTTTCTGACTATAGGTATTATTGTAATCATAGTTGCTTTTATCGCTTATTTCCTGTTTATTTATTTTGTTCCTTACAGTGAAGGTTACCGTGCTGGCGAACTGGTTAAAATTTCTAAAAAAGGGTTGGTATTTAAAACATGGGAAGGCAGGCTAAGCCAGGGAGTGTCTGAATCACAGCACTTTGAATTTTCTGTAGAAGGAAATGAAACGCTGGTTTTGGAGCAATTAAAAGGACTTACAGGGTCAACACGTAAAAGTAACCTATATTGAAAGATTTGGAACTTTTCCATGGTTGGGAGACACCAATCATTTTATAACCGCAGTTGAAAAAACTGAATTAAAAGAGTAAATCAGTCAATATACGTCTACAAAATGCCGATTTCTTATTTTCGGTTGAGAAAAAGCCTAAGGTGGTTTAAGCGGGTAATTACTTTTTTAAATTGTATTAGGTTGTCTGGTCTTTCATTTTTTTAATGGTTTTCTCTAGCCTGGCTATCGTTTCTTTTTTACCAATAATTTCTGCAATATCGAATAAATGGGCTCCTTTCAGAGAGCCAACCAGGCTGATCCTGAAGGGTTGCATAATTTTCCCAAAACCAATTTCTTTGTTTTGAATCCAGATTTTAACAATGTTTTCTATATTGGCAGAAGTAAAATCCTCGATAGGTTGAAGTAAATTAATAAGCTCCAGCATGAGCGCAGAAGAATCTTCCTTCCAGTTTTTCAATAAGGCCTGTTCATCATATTTATCCGGGGCTTCAAAGAAATAGATCCCCAGGTTGTAGAATTCATTCGGGAAGTTGGCTCTTTCTTTTATAATTGAAACAATTTTTACCAGGGTGTCCAGAGGTTTTTCAATATTTTTTTCACGGAGGAACAGATCAAATTCCTGTGCCAACTGAAGGTCATCAGTTTTTATCAGGTATTGATGCTGAAACCACTTTGTTTTTTCAGGATCAAATTTAGCTCCCGATTTATTGACTCTTTGTATGTCAAATTCTGCAATCAATTCATCTAAATTAAAAATTTCCTGATCTGTGCCCGGATTCCAGCCCAGTAGGGCCAACATATTTACGAACGCTTCCTTAAAGTAACCATCTTCTTTATATCCCCGGGATGTTTCCCCGGTTTCTTCGTTGGTATAAGCCAATGGGAAAACAGGAAAACCAAGTTTGTCGCCATCTCTTTTACTCAGTTTTCCTTGTCCGGCAGGCTTTAAGATTAAGGGTAAATGAGAAAACTCGGGCGCTTCCCAGCCAAAGGCATTGTAGAGCAAAATGTGAAGAGGAAGACTTGGTAACCACTCTTCTCCACGAATTACATGGCTTATTTTCATTAAATGATCATCAACAATATTGGCCAAATGGTAGGTTGGCATTCCATCTGATTTAAACAAAACCTTATCATCCAGGGTATTGGTATCAACCCTGATTTCTCCCCGAATAAGGTCATTTAATAGCAGTATTTCATTTTTAGGCGTTTTAAACCGAATCACAAATTTTTCTCCTTTGTCCAATTTTGACCGCAACTCTTCAGCGGAGAGTGTAAGGGAATTGTTTAGGTTTTTTCTGTTGTGATGGTTGTAAATAAAGGTTTCGCCCTTTTTCTCGTACTGATCCCTGAGCAGATCTAACTCTTCATTGGTATCAAATGCGTAATAGGCGTGGCCCGAATCAATTAATTTCTTTGCGTATTCCTGGTAGATAGGCTTTCTTTCTGACTGGCGGTAGGGACCGTATTTCCCTTCTTTTCCTGGTCCTTCGTCAAAAGGAATTCCTGCCCAGTTCAAAGAATCTATAATATATTTTTCTGCGTTTTTCACATACCTGTTCTGGTCTGTATCTTCTATTCTCAAAATAAAAGTTCCTTTTTTTTGTTTGGCAAACAAATAATTAAAAAGTGCCGTTCTGACACCGCCAATATGCAAGGGACCTGTTGGACTTGGGGCAAAACGAACCCTGACTTCTTTATCCATTATTTAGAGTTTAGAGTGCAAAGATAAAATTTCAAAGATTAACAGAACAGAAAAAATAAAAAGGGACTGATGATAAAATTTTAAATATATATGAGGTTTGATTGATATTGTCTATATTCCTTAAATTTGAATAATTAATAATATTGTAAAGGAAAAGAAAGCTTTTGCCACCATTGGTACTTTATTTGATTAAAAAAAGGCTGTTCTGAATTAGTAATAAGTTAATTTTAAATTGAATTGTTGAACAATTTTAGTCACATACAAGAGAAATTATTTGATTTCATCAAAAAATACCATACCAGCGAAATGATCAAAGGATCCATTCTTTTTCTTTCGTTTGGCTTGCTGTATTTCTTTTTTACCCTCGTGATTGAATACTTCTTATGGCTGGACCCTGGGCTCAGAACCATCTTGTTTTGGGTATTTGTTCTCGTTGAAGGTTTTTTACTGTTCAGGTTTTTGATTATACCCGCGCTTAAATTAATTGGATACAGGGGAGGATTATCAGAAACACAGGCAGCAAGAATAATCGGAGCACATTTCAAAGAAGTGGATGATAAATTATTAAATATTATTCAGCTTAAAAATGAAAAGAATCCTACCGAGTTGATACTTGCAAGCATTGAACAAAAATCACTTGAGATTCAGCCCGTCCCTTTTAAAAAAGCGGTGAATTTTAAAGAAAACAGGAAATATTTAAAATATCTGATCATTCCGCTTATTATTGCACTTTTTCCCTATATCACGGGGAATAGAAATATATTTTCCAGCAGTTTTGATAGGATCGTTCATCACAGGCAAGCGTTCCAGCCACCGGCACCTTTTTATTTTAAACTTTCAAACAGCAGTCTGGAGGTAATTGAAGGGAATGAATTACGGGTAAGGGTAGAGGTGATAGGCGATATAATGCCCGAAGAAGTCACCATTAGTTTTGAAGGAAATACCTATTTCATGCAAAAAGAGAGTGAAAATAGTTTTTTTTATTCGTTGGAATCTGTACTGGAACCGTTTTCTTTTGAGTTAAGGGCAAATGGTGTAAATTCAGAATCCTTCGAAGTTACTGTTGTAAGAACGCCAAATATTACTGGTTTTGAGATGGAGATTAATCATCCGGCATATACCGGAATAAAACGAGCCGCCGTTGTTAATACAGGCAATGCTTCTGTGCCGGAAGGAAGCAACATCGCCTGGAAATTAAAGACAAAATCAACTGATCAGTTAAATTTTATTCAAAATAAAGAGCTGCTTAGTTTTGAGAAGAAAGGGGCAGATAGTTTTATGTTTACAAAAAGATTTTTAGAAAGTTCAGACTATAGGATCACCAGCTCGAATAAAGAACTAAATGCTTTTGAAAAATTGGATTATCGTATCGCTGTCATTAAGGATGCCCTGCCAGAAATTCAGGTAAAATCAGATATAGATAGCATAACAAGAGGAGAAGCTTCATTTTTTGGAAAAATCAGTGATGATTATGGTTTGACAAAATTGGAAGTGCTCTACAAATCCACAGACCAGGAAAATTTTACTAAACAGATCATAGAAATACAAAAAGGAACGCTACAGAACTTCTTTTACTCTTTTCCGAATGACCTGAAGCTTTTACCTGAAAAAACCTATGAAATTGTATTTGTGGTCTACGACAACAATGGTGTTTATGGAAGCAGGTCAAACAAAACAGGTAGTTTTTTTTATAATCAGTTATCTGTGGAGGAGCAAACCAGAGAAATACTCAAGGAGCGAGGAAAAGAATTTAAGGGAATTGCAACAAAACCAAAAAGAAAATGAGCAGATTAATAAATCTCTGGAGAACCTGAACAGGAAAGTTCAAACTCAGGAAGGTCTGAATTGGAATAACAAAATAGAAATTGAGAAATACCTGGAAAGGCAAATGCAATATCAAAAAATGTTAGAGAAAAGTTCAGACAAATTAATGGATAATCTAGAGGAATTAAAGATAGAGAAAGAAGAAGAAAATTTAAAGGACCAAAAGGAGGAATTAAAAAAGAGGCTTGAAGAATTAAAGGATATGGAAGAGAAACAGCGTTTGCTGGATGAGTTGAAGGCGTTAACAGAGAAATTGGAAAAAGAGGGACTTTTGGAAAATCTTGAAAAACTAAATTCATTAAATGAACGGCAGGAAAAATCACTTGAAAGAATAGTTGAAATGACCAAGCGGTTCTATGTGGAGAAAAAGGCTGTTGATATTCAAAAGAAAATTGACAATTTAGCAAAAGAGCAGGAATTACTGATCCAAAATCCGGATAATAATAAGGACAAGCAGCAAAGGTTAAATGAAAAGTTTGAAGAAATACGAAAGGAATTACAGGAACTTAACAAGGACAATAAGAACTTAAAATCTCCTCTGGATTTGCCAAATACAAAAGCAGAAGAACAAGATATTAAAGAGAATATGGAAGGCGCCAAAGAAGAACTTGAAAAGGAGGCCGATGTCAATCTCAAGAGTGCCGAACAAAAACAAAAGGAAGCTGCCGGCAAAATGAAAAAACTTGCTCAGAAAATGAATCAGAGCATGATGGAAATGGAGATGGAAATGATCAATGAAAACATTGAGGATCTAGAAAGGATCTTGAATAATCTGTTGGTCTTCTCTTTGGATCAGGAAGCCCTGATGGTTTCACTGGAAAAGGCTCAGGAAAATAGTGCGGATTTTCCGGAAAAGTTAAAGAAACAACAGGTTTTGAAGGAATATTTTGAGCATATAGATGATAGCCTGTTTACCCTTTCGTTAAGGGTGGTTCAGATTACTTCTCGGGTGCAGAAAGAGGTGGCCGGTGCCCACTACAATATCGATAAGACTCTTGAGCAACTGTCAGATGCCAAAGTGCGTGAGGCAACGGTTTATCAGCAATATACCATGACAGCAGCTAACGAACTGGCCGATCTTTTAAAGTAATATTTTGAATGATCTCGAAAGAATATGCAAAATTCAAGTGGTAAAGGAAAATCAAAAGAAACAATTTCTTTACCCGATATTATAAAAAAGCAGAAGGAATTACTCGATAAGCTGGAAGGGGAATTGAAAAAGCAATCTCAAATGAATGGCAATAAGGAAGTAGCAGAGTGAGGCGCAGTACAGAATTTTTCAGGAACAAAGCCAGCTGCGGAAGGAACTTAATGATCTTTTGAAAAAGGAAGGATTTCACTCGGAAGAATTGAAAAAGCTCAGTGGTGATATGGATCAGTTAGAGCGAATGTTATTGGAAAAGGGGATAAACAAGCAAACCTTGGATAAGATGAGATCCTTCAATTATGAATTGTTAAAACTCGAGGAGGCAAACGAAAGACAGGGAGATGATGAGAAAAGGAAGGCAAACAGTAACCAAAAGGTTTTTACAATTCCAGACCTGAAAAGAGAAGAGAAATATTTAAAATATTTAAATACGAATGATGAGCTGATCAGACAGAGCTTGCCGCTTCAACCGTTTTATAAAGAGAAAGTAAAGGAATATTTTAATAAGGAATAACATGGTTCGATTTTTTTTTGAAAACGATTTTAATCTGAAAAACAGAAGGGCTATCAAGCTTTGGTTGGCGGCGGTTGCAAACAATGAACAAAAAGCCATTCAACAGGTAAATTTTATTTTTTGTAATGACGATTATTTGTTAGAAAAGAACATAAAGTATCTGAAGCACAACACATTAACTGATATTATTGGCTTTGATTACAGCCAAGGCGAATTAATTTTAGGGGATATATTTATCAGCATTGAAAGGGTCGCTGAAAACGCCCTAACACTACGACAAACATTAACAGACGAATTGCACCGTGTAATGGTGCATGGACTGCTTCATTATTGTGGTTACAAAGATAAATCACTGAATGAAAAAGAATTAATGAGAAATAAAGAGGATTATTATTTATCTTTGCGATCTTTTTAAAAGAAATTTTAATTGTTCCACGTGGAACAAAAGCCGAAACAAATGCAGTTGAATGATATAGTCTATGATGTGATTGTTGTTGGTGGTGGCCACGCTGGTAGTGAAGCTGCGGCTGCATCTGCCAATTTGGGCGCCAGAACACTATTGGTTACAATGAATTTGCAGAATATAGCTCAAATGAGTTGTAATCCGGCAATGGGCGGAATCGCTAAGGGGCAGATCATCAGGGAGATCGATGCTTTAGGGGGATATAGCGGCATTATTACTGACAAAACTGCGATACAGTTTAAAATGCTCAATAAATCGAAAGGGCCTGCAATGTGGAGTCCGAGGGCACAGAGTGACCGAAAAATGAGTTTGCGGCGGCCTGGCGTTGGCAACTGGAGAGTATGCCAAATTTGGACATGTTTCAGGATTCTGTAAATGGACTTATTATTGAAAACGACCGGGTATGTGGTGTGCGAACAAATTTAGGACTTTCAATTAAAGCAAGGTCTGTTGTAATAACAGCAGGAACTTTTTTGAACGGAAGAATGTATATAGGAAAGAAAACATTTGGTGGAGGCAGGGCTGGAGACAACGCATCAACCGGAATCACGGAAGATCTTGTAAGCTTTGGTTTTGAAGCCGGGCGGATGAAAACCGGGACACCCCCAAGGGTTGATGGACGGTCTTTGGATTTCAGCAAAATGATAGAACAGCCGGGAGATGAAATTCCCGGAAAATTTTCTTTTTCCAAAGAAACTAAACCTTTGACCAAACAGTTATCCTGTTATATGACCTATACCTCCCAGGAAGTACATGACATTTTACGGGAGGGTTTTTTGGAATCACCGATGTTCACAGGACGAATTCAGGGAGTAGGCCCGCGTTATTGCCCTTCCATAGAGGATAAAATTGATCGCTTTTCAACCAAAGACAGGCATCAGATCTTTGTTGAACCTGAAGGATGGCATACAGCGTGAAATTTATGTGAACGGATTCTCCCACAAGTTTGCCATATGAAGTACAATTTAAGGCATTAAAGCAAATAGCAGGTTTTGAAAATGTGAGCATTTTGCGTTTTGGCTATGCGATAGAATATGATTTCTTTCCACCTACCCAACTCAAGCATACTCTGGAAACAAAACTGTATTGAAAATTTATATTTAGCCGGACAGATTAATGGCACAACCGGGTACGAAGAAGCGGCTGCACAAGGTCTTATGGCGGGGATAAATGCAGTACTAAAAATAAATGGCAAACCTGATATTTGTGTTACAAAGGGATGAAGCATACATTGGAGTTTTAATTGACGACCTGATTACAAAAGGCACAGAAGAGCCCTACAGAATGTTTACTTCGCGGGCTGAGTTTAGAACTTTGTTAAGAGAAGATAATGCTGATATTCGGTTAACACCAAAAGGCCATGCGATTGGATTGGCAAGTGATGAAAAGATTAGAGAGGGTAAGACAGAAACAATCGGAAACGGATTTGCTGTATCGATTTTTTACAGAAAACAAGCATTAGTCCACAGGAGATTAACCAGCTTTTATCAAGAAAAAGAAAGTGGCGGCACTCACGAGTCCATGAAATTGTATAAAATAGTATCAAGGCCGCAATTGGCCTTTCGTGATATACAGGGTATTGAAAAGGTTCAAAAATTTGTTCAGGAAAACAATATCGATGAGGAGATACTTGAGCAGGCTGAGATACATATAAAATATGCTGGGTATATTGAAAAGGAAAGAAATAATGCAGACAAGGTAAACAGATTGGAAAGCATTAAAATTCCCGAAAATTTTGAATACCATAAAATAAAATCAATGTCCTTTGAAGCCCGCGAAAAACTTACCAAAATTCAGCCGGTTTCTATCTCACAGGCAGCGCGAATCTCAGGAGTTTCGCCTAGTGATATTTCTGTACTACTAGTATATATGGGAAGATAGATTGCCAACAACATTGTTTCACGTGAAACATTCTTAGCCAAAAATTTAACGGGTATTTAATGAAACAGATAACACAATCTCCCTTTGATAACCAACCTTTAGAGCTTCTTTTTCAGTGTAAAGATTACGCTGTGTCGCAGGAAGAATTTTCTGTATTGCTGGATAATAATGCTGAATTATTGGTTACCAGTCCCCAGCCATTCGCGGAGAATATGAATAAGTATTATGAGAGTACAAACTATATTTCTCATACAGATTCAAAAAAAACGGTAATAGATCAAATGTATCAATGGGTAAAGAAAAGAGCCCTTAGGAGCAAAATAAATTTTATTGACCGATTGGCAACCGAGAGGGGAAATCTTCTCGACATAGGATGTGGGACGGGGATTTTTTCGTAGCATGTAAAATCCGTGGTTGGAAATCAACCGGAATTGAACCAAACGAAAAGCAAGAAAGTCCGGTATGGCGAAATTAAAAAGTAATTCACATGAAGAAAATTCTGAAAATATTTTTCAGGATATAAATGAATACAGGACATCAATTGAAAATGGAAAGAACTGAAGAAAAATTTGATATTATTACCCTGTGGCATGTGTTGGAGCATGTGTCGGATATAACGAATTATGTGAAAGAACTTCAAGGCCTGTTAGCGGAAAACGGATGTTTGGTAGTGGCCGTTCCAAATTATAAATCGCATGATGCAGGTGTTTATGGCAAATATTGGGCAGCGTATGATACACCCCGTCATTTATGGCATTTTTCTAAGAAATCTGTATCCTTGCTTTTCGCTACTGTAAAAATGGAAGTGATTGAGATAAAACCTTTGAAATGGGATGCCTTTTATGTGAGCCTGCTTTCTGAAAAATACAAGAACGGGAAAAATAATTATTTGAAGGCATTCTATAACGGATTGGTTTCAAATTGGAAAGCAAATAGGAATGGAGAGTACTCATCACTGATTTATGTGATAAAAAAACAGAAAACACGTTTAAACGCGATTTAAGCCAAGTTTTTACTCCCTTGGACCTCTAATTAGCTTTTTTTAAAAATATTGAAGTTTTGGGCATTATTAACGCTTAAAATCAATAGACAAATTCAATAATACTATTTTTACAAATAAAAATTTATTTATAATGAAGTATATGCCTAACGATGACATATATTTTATTGTTTTTGGTTTTTTACATTCTTCAATTTCATACATTTGCCAGCACTAACAAAAAATAAAAAAAAATGAAAAAATTATTGGGAGTAATTATTGTTTTACTTTTTTAACTTCTTGTAATCAGCAAAAAATTGCTTATGTTGACATTCAGGAAGTGATTAAAGAATTTAATGGCGCAAAGGATGCGGAAAAGAGCATGCAAACAGAATCACAAAACCTGTCAGCATCTTTAGATAAAATGGCAGCTGAATTCCAGACCAATGTACAGGATTATCAAAAATCCTTAGCTACCTTATCTCCTGCGGCCAAAGCCCAGAGAGAGCAGGTTTTATCAGAGCAGCAACAGCAAATGCAGCAACAGCAACAAACTGCTCAGCAACAAATCCAGGCAATGGGCCAGCAAAAAATGGACGATGTTTTTAAGCAGGTTGATGAATATATCAAGAAATATGCTCAGGAGAACGGCTATTCTTTTATTCTTGGAACAACCCGTCAGACAAACGCCATTCTTTATGGTGAGGAAAAGGCCGATATCACTAAAGCGGTTATCGAAAGTTTGAATGCACAATATGTTTCAGGGTCAGTTGGAACTGAAGCCGCAGCTGAAACTCCAAAACCTGCAGCAGAAGAAAAAAAATAGTCACCTTTTCTAATTAAAGAAGAGAATAACTATTTAGTTCAATAACAATCGAAATGTCCGGTCTTTGTGGACATTTTTATTTTTTACAAACAAAAGGATTTTCACATAATTAAATTCCCATATTGACGTTATTAACATATTGTTAATTACTTTTTCTCCCCCCGTGAATTTGAAAGAAGTCTTTACTATTTGCAATCTTTCATCCAATTAACAAAGAATAAAGTATTTAAAAACAACAATATAGAGATGAATGTGTTTATGAAAAAGTTATTTTTGGGCCTTTTTTTGATATGTAATATTTCAATTTTACTGGCACAATCCGAGGGGAAATACCAAATTAAGTTTTTAGAAGTTAATCAGGAAGACTCTGATTTTGCAGTAGCGATGCTCGAAAATAGTAAGCTCGTATTTACTTCTTCAGGCAAGTCAAATACATCTGGTAAAGAAGAATTCAAATGAAAAGAGAAGTTTGTTTGTTGGCGACATTGATCTTAACGGAGAAATACAAAATATAAAACCTGTAAGCAAGGAGACCAATAATAAATATAACACCACGGGTGTTGCCTTTACTGCCGACCAGAAAACTGTTTATTTCAGCCGGAACAAAAATTCAAAAAGTACTTCCAAAAAAAACCCTGACAAATATGTTCGCATGGAGTTGTTCCGCGCAAAAGTGGACGGAGCAGGAACTTGGTCTGAAATTGAAAAATTACCTTTTAATGATGACAAACATTCATATGGATATCCTACATTAAACAGTGAGAACAACAAACTTTTTTTTGTATCTGACCTGTTACCTTCTTCCGGAGGTACAGATATTTTTGTGATTGATATTAAGGAAGATGGTTCTTTTGGTAAGCCACAAAATTTAGGCAATTCAATTAATACTGAAGGAACAGAAACAACACCTTATATAAATTCAAAGAACGTATTATTTTTTGCCAGTGACAAAAAAGGAGGAAAGGGGAGGTCTGGATATTTATGCAGCTGAAGTATTTAACAACTACATTTCTGAGGTTTACCATTTGGAAGAACCGATTAACAGTATCAATGATGATTTTGCATATATAATCAATGAAGAAACCAGCACAGGATTCTTTTCTTCAAACCGATTACAGGGAAATGAAAATGTAGATTTGTACGCATTTTCTCTGAAAAAAGATATAAAAACAGAAGATTGTTTTATAACAGTTGAAGGAAGGGTTAAAGACAAAGACTCCCAGACACTGTTAAAGGGTGCCAACGTGGAATTGTATGATCTCAAAAATGAGCTGATACAATCTATCTCTACAGAAAATGATGGTTTCTATTCCTTTAAGGTGCCATGCAGCCAGGAATACAATTTGGTCGGCAACTTTGCAAACTATAAAGAAGAGAAACAAAGGTTAGAAATTCTAGAGAACAATTACCATAAAACACTACATTCTAATCTCAATATGAGCAGGTTAGAGAAGAACCGCATCGATGAGAGCAAGGATCTGTCTAAAATCTTAAACCTGGCACCTATATACTTTGACTTTGATAAGGTTACCATTAGAACTGATGCAAAATCTGAACTTGATAAGATTGTAAAGATCATGATGGAAAACCCAACGATCATCGTCGAAGCAAGTGCACATACTGACTCATGGGGTCCGGCATCTTACAACAAGATTCTTTCTGAAAGAAGGGCGCAATCAACGGTTGATTATATAATTGGCAAGGGAATTGATCCAGGCAGGATATCAGGAAAAGGTTATGGCGAAGAAAGATTGCTCAATAATTGTGAAGAACCTTCGCAATGCTCACGATCAGAAAATCAGTTGAATAGGAGAACTGAATTCGTAATTGCAAATCCAGGTGCGTCAATTAAATTAAAAATAAAGAAAGAAATAGGCACAGAGAATAGTAATTCTTTGGCACAAAAGAAATCAGTAAAGGAAATTTTACCAGAAGTAAAGAAGAATGTAATAGCTGTTAAAAATCCTTATAACAATAAGTTAGAAACAAGCAAACCTGTAGTGGCCTCCGTTGATCCACTGAAATTAAATCAAGAATCAAAAAAGGAGTTGGAAGGTTTGGTTGAAAACAAGAAAATTGAAGTTGCGCCAAAAGCTGTTTCCCCAATTCTGAAGGAAAAAAAGGAGGTAAAGGAAAATAAAATTTCCGGAAGTCAGGAAACTGTTGCGAGCATTACACCAATCCAACCGGTCACAATTAAGGAACCAATAAAGGTGGCAGCAACAGCAGCGAAAACACCGGAAAAAAAGGTAACTGAAACATTAGTTAGTGCTCCAAAACAGGAAATAAAAATCAAAAGCAGCCAGGGAACCGTTGCAAACATTAGACCTGATCAACCGATCACAATTATAGAGCCAGCAAAGGTGTCAGCAACAACAGCAGTACCTGCAAAAAAGAAAATTGAATCAGCAGCGAGTTCTACAAAAACAGTTGTGGTTACATCCGCCAGCGCCGAACCGAATAAGACAAATAATAAAGCGGATATTTATATTAATAGCCAAAAAATTAAGGTAATTGAGAATCTGTCCGTGTTAGAAGAGAAATACGAAAACGCGATACAATCATATCCGGAGATCGCCTCTGCACTGACCAAAGAAAAATTAAAAGCAACAGAATTAAAAGGAGAAGTAACCGATAATACGGGTGTTGGATACTCAAATATCATCGCATATAATAATGAGATCATCTCCTTAAATAAAACCCATCAGCGCCTGCTTGAGAATGTGAATAAGAAAAGCCCGAAAGTGAATGACAACATCATAATTCTGTCTGAAAGCACAAATAAAAGTACAGCAGAGGAAAAGGCAAAAAGTACGGTCAACGCCTATATGGAGGAACAAAAAGCCTTGACAATTGTTCAGCTGGAGGAAATAGAAAAAAAGTTCAGACACACAAAAAACATGAAACCAAAATTTACTGATAAATGCATGGTTCAGATCAATAAGATAGTCAACTTTAAAGAAACTGTAAAAAATAATACAGCACCGGAGTGGGCAAATATTATTGAATACAAAAAAACAGTGAATGAATTCAATAGCATTCATAAACAAATACTCAACGAAGCGAACAACAAAAATGAGCTTTCAGCAAATAAAAACAATGAAGATGAAATAGATAATAAATCAACAGTTGGAAATTATTAAGTAAAAGAGGATAACATTATTAAAGCATAAACTTAAAAACCAAGATTATTAAATCCCCCGCTATGGGAAAATTGCGCTATTGAAAAAGAGTTGGTTTTGTTTTGGTCAGTCTCAAACACGCAAGTGTTTGAGGCTTTTTTGTTTCTTAATTTTTAGAAGATAAACGTTTTATAATATCTTTGAGAAAATTTAACAAATGCCCGGAAGATCAATGTATAAGATTATTTTTCTTCACTTTCTCATCTTTATCTTGAGCTCCCACTGTTTTTCGCAATCTGATTTCAGTGATTCATGGGAAGATTTTTATTCCTACAATAATGTCAAGGACTTCACAGTTGTTAACAAAAGAATATATGCAGCAGCTGATAATGCCGTATTTATTTATGATGAAATCAATAAAACCACTCAGAAATTCTCATCTGTTCGCGGACTCTCAGGCAAACAAACTACGAGTATATATTACAGCGAAAAAACAAAAAGCTTTGTGGTGGGATATGAAACAGGGCTGATCGAAATAATTGATGACAAAGGGAATATTGAAATTGCCAATGATATTGAAAGATTAGATATTTCTGGTCAGAAACAGATCAATCACATTTCAGAAGATAAAGAATTTATATACTTATCCACTCCTTTTGGAATAGTGCAGTATAACCTTGAAAAGAGAAGGTTTGGAGACACCTATTATATCGGGCAAGGGTCAACCGCAGTTTTTGTAAACCAGACAGCCATTTTCGGGAATCAGATTTTCGCAGCAACCAAAAATGGCATTTATTCCGCAGAAACTGATAATCCTGCACTGGTAGACTTTAATAACTGGTCCCAGCCAATGGGTGATTTTCTAGGCGATTTCAAAGCAATTACTGTTTTTAACGACAAACTATTTGCCTCCAGAGAAAATGTATTATCTGAAATTACCGGCAATAACCTTGTTTTAATAAGCTCATTTGAAAATACAATTTTAGATCTGAAAGCTTCAGCAGAATACCTGACCTTGTCACAATTAAAAAAAGCGGTTGTACTGGATATCAGCTTGCAAATAATCGCTCAGGAAATAAATACTGCCCAATACGCCTTTGATTTAAATACGGCTTTCACACAAGACAATAAAATTTATCTCGGGACAAATCAATATGGAATTTTGAAGAAAACAATGAGTACTTTGGAGTATGAAGAAATCCATCCGGAGGGTCCTATTTCGAACGAAGTGTTTTCAATTACGGCAGGAAACAAACAACTCTGGATTGTATACGGTGGTTACGATCAGGCATTTACACCACTTGGCAAGAGGGCCGGATATACTCATTTTAACGATGAGACAAAAATATGGATCAATTCAAGATTTAACAGCAATTTTCCTGCTCTTGATCTTGTACATGTAACGTTTGACCCAAATCACGAAAACAAGGTGTATATCAGCTCCTGGAATAGCGGCATTCTGGTTGTTGAGAATGATGAGCCGGCTATTTTGCTCGACGACTCAAACAGCGGTTTGGAAGACTTGTATCCGCCCGGGAATCCGAATACCAGCATTCGGATCAACGGCACCGCCTTTGATGCACAGAATAACTTTTGGGTGGCAAATGCCTGGGTTGATAACCGACTTAAAAAATTAAGCTCAGGGGGAACATGGCGTAGTTTCAATCTAAGTTCCATCATTACAAATGAAGCCTATGGACTCACAGAGCTGGTGCTAGACCGAAATAATAATGTTTGGATCGGTTCAAGAAGAAATGGAGCCCTGGTTTATCAGGAAAATGGAGATAAAAAAAAGGCCCTCACCACCGAAGCAACAAAGGGATCGCTGCCGGATGCAAATGTAAATTCTCTGGTAGTTGACAGAAATAACAGGGTTTGGATCGGCACACGAAAGGGCCTTGTCGTGTATTATGATCCAGGCAATTTATTCAATGAAACGATCTATGATGCTGAACCAGTGGTGATTATAGATGATGGAATCCCAAAAAAATTGCTTGGCGATCAGCCGGTTAATACGATCGCAATTGACGGTGCAGATAACAAGTGGTTTGGAACGGACACCGGTGGTGCGGTAAATACAAATGGAAGCGGACAAAAAACCCTTCATATCTTTAACAAAGACAATTCTCCACTGCCATCGAATAGAATATTAAAAATTTCAATTGATGATTTAACAGGTAAAGTGTATTTTGCCACAGACAAAGGGATCGTGGCATTTAATAACAACATTTCTCCTTATGGAGAATCCTTGACAAGTGTTTATGCTTTTCCAAATCCGGTAAAAAAGGAACACAGCACTGTTACTATTGATGGAAGAAATGGCTCACATTTGCCCAGAGGCACCAATGTTAAAATACTGGATACTGCCGGAAGGCTTGTTTTTGAAACAAATGTCATCGAAAATCAGGAGGCTTTTGGAGGTAAGGTGGTGTGGAATAAAAGAAATCTCGCCGGACACGCCGTTTCGTCTGGTATTTACCTTGTTTTATTAACCTTACCAGATACTTCGGAAACAGCAATCACTAAAATTGCAATAATCAATTAAGATGCTTGTAAACACAAAAGCAATTGTTTTATCTGCTATTAAATACGGGGAATCCGACCTGATCATAAAATGCTATACTGAAGATGGAGTGAGGTCTTATATGATCAAAAGAATCTTGAAATCAAGGAACAGCAAATTGAATATTGCCTATTTTCAACCGTTAAACTTACTTCAGTTAACAGCCAAACACAATAGCAAAGGAACATTGAACAGTATTCTGGAGGTCCATGTTTACCATGTATATACATCTATACCCACAGACTTAAAAAAGCAGGCTATTGTAATGTTTCTGGCAGAAACTTTAAATAATGCACTAAAAGAAGAGTCAAAAAATGAAGATCTTTTTCATTTTTTAAGCGCTGCCTTCCAATGGCTGGATACACACGAAAAAACGATCAATTTTCATTTGATCTTTTTATTGAAACTTACCAAGCATCTGGGATTTTATCCTGAAGTAATAAACAGCCATAAACCATATTTTAGTTTGGAAGAAGGAATATTTTCTGACCATCCGGTAAACAAGGAATCCCTTTCCGGCGAAAATCTTTCTCTGTTTAAAACACTTATCGGCACAAATTTTGATGTAACAGACGGGTTGAATATCAATTCAAATTCCAGGCATGCATTGTTAGATATGATCTTATCATATTACACTTTGCACCTGCCCGGTTTCAAAAAGCCCAGGTCGTTAGCGATTTTAAAGGAATTATTCAGAGAAAAATGAAAAAAATCCTGTTATTGTTATTGGTTGTTACCGGACAAATTTCATTTTCCCAGCAATGCTTTGTTTTTGATAATAATTCCGGATTTCCGGTTTCAAATGTCGTGATCACCGATGAGAGCAAGTCGCATACAGTAATCACAGACAACAACGGTGGTGCAGACCTGTCCTATTTTGATGAAATGGATATCCTTTCCTTCAGCCACATAAATTACATAGAAACAGAGATCCTTAAAAAGCATATTATTCAAAGTGATCAAAAGATTTATCTGCAGTATAAGACAGAAATACTGAGTGAAATTTTTCTTTCCGCTACAAAAAGGCCTGAAAATACGGGAAGAATTGCTGAACAGATCGCTGTTTTTTCTCAAAATGACATTCAGGATTTTTCTCCCCAAAGTTCAGCGGATATGCTCGCTGATATTCCCGGAATCAAAGTTCAAAAAACCCAGTTCGGCGGAGGGAGCCCTGTGATGCGTGGAATGGAGGCCAACAGGGTTCTCCTTGTTGTTGATGGGGTGAGAATGAACAATGCCATTTACAGAAAAGGGGCACATACAAAATTCAATAACGGTATCTCCGAATATTTTGGAACGGACAGAAGTTATTTTTGGGCCATCTTCGGTAATTTATGGCTCAGATGCGCTGGGTGGAGTCATACATTATTACACGCGCAAACCGCAGATAAGTGATAAAAACGCGGTGCTTGTTGATTTTATGTCCCGATACAGTTCTGTAAACAGCGAAAAAACTTTATACGGCGGAATAGAATTGCAATTCAGAAAAATAGCATCTTTTACCGCCATTTCAAGCAGCGATTTTGGTGACCTAAAAATGGGTGAAAACAGAAATCACGGTTTCGATGATTGGGGAAAGCAGTACCTCTATTCCAACAACACAGATAATTTTTATAACCCGGAGCCTATAGAAAATTCAGATCCCGAACTTCAAAGAAATATTGGATACAACCAACTCGACCTTTTACAAAAGTTCAATATTCCTTTGACCATCTCAACTGATTTAATGTTTAACCTTCAATACAGTACTTCCTCTGATATACCGAGGTACGATAGATTAAATGAGTACAATAACGAAACACTTAATTACGCAGAGTGGTATTACCAACCACAGAAAAGATTTCTTTTTTCAACACAATTGTCATTAAACCCAGGTACCCCGGTTATGGAAAACGGAACCATTACTTTAGCTTTTCAGGATATTGATGAATCTTCCACCGAACGAAGATTTAATAATTTGGACAGGTCATCAGAGTTTACGAATGTTAAGGTTTACAGTTTAAATGCAGATTTTTATTCTACAGTAAGGGAAGAATCCAACAGGATCTTTTCATATGGATTGGAATTTAATTATAACGACGTAGAATCAGAATCTATCGGAGAAACCCTTAGGGTAGAAGGCAATGAAGTGATGGGAGTTGCAGATTATTATCCCGTGCCAACCAGATATCCAGACGGAGGTAATAATTATATCAGTATGTCCTTGTATGGAAATTACAGACAGGACTTGTCCAGTAAGGCTGTTCTTAATACCGGAATCAGGTTAACCAATACGAATATGAATTTAAAATGGATAGACTCAAGCTTTTTTAAATTACCCTATGATGAAGCAAATCTGAGAAATAATGCCATTACTTTAACTATTGGATATGTTTTAAAACCAAATGAGAACTGGCAGCTCAATAGCGTGTTTTCATCAGGATTCAGATCTCCCAATATTGATGATGTTGGAAAAGTAAGGGATAAAAGGGGCGTTGTTTCGGTTCCCAATATTAATTTAAAACCAGAATACGCCTATAACCTCGAATTTGGTCTGAATAAATATTTTAATGATAAAAATTATTTTCTGAGCGCCGTGGCTTATTATACATTATTAGAAGACTATATCTACAGGGCTCCATTCGAGATAAACGGAGAAGATACGATCATTTATAATGGGGAAGAAATGACAATGACAGCCAATGTCAACATGAATAGGGCCTATGTTTTTGGAAGTACGGTCATGGCTCGGGAAATTTTACTAAAACCATTAATGGATTTGCCTCAGTAACATTTACCAAGGGAAAATCTTATGATACCGATGTGCCTTTGTCATCAATACCCCCTACTTTTGGAAATTTGGGAATCGGGTATAACAAAAACAAACTGGCCACCGGTTTAAATTTCAAGTTTAACGCCAGGAAAAGCCTTGAAGATTATAACCTTGAGGAAGGGATAGACAACATAGAAGAAACACCTTTTATTGAGGAAACCCAGAAATATTATGGCACTCCGTCATGGACAAGCTTAGATTTCTTTGCGAGATACCGGATTTTAAAACAAGTAGACCTGCAGTTTGGACTTGATAATATTTTTGATCAGCACTATAAGGAATTTGCATCGGCTATCAGTGCCCCGGGTAGAAATTATACTTTTTCAGTCATGGCAAGTTTCTAAAATATAATTGGCTGCAGTTTTGTGGACGATAATCTGAAAACCGTACTTTTGCACAAAATCGGCATAAATTTGAACAATTTACCTGTTGAATTTCAAAAACACCTCTATCAAAAATTTCCGGATCTTCGGGATAGAAAAATTCTTTTAGCAGCCTCGGGCGGACTCGACAGCACAGTTTTGGGACATCTGCTGCACATGCTTAAGTTAAATTTTGAAGTAGCACATGTCAATTTTGGTCTTCGCAGCAGCGATTCTGATGAAGATGAAAGATTTGTGAAGTCACTCGCCTCAGATTGGAATACACCTTTTCACAGCATTTATTTTGACACAGGTCCATTTGCCATGGAAAAAGGGATTTCTGTTCAAATGGCCGCCAGAGACCTGCGTTATGAATGGTTTTCAAAAACTTGTGAAGAAAACGACATCGATTTTGTTTTTACAGCCCATCATGCCGACGATAATCTGGAAACATTTTTGATTCACTTTTTAAGGGGTTCAGGTCTGGATGGATTGTGTGGAATTCCTGAAAGAAATGGCAATATTATCAGGCCCTTGTTACCGTTTTCAAAAAATGAGTTGGAAATATTCGCCAAAGAGAACAGCCTGTCATGGAGGGAAGACGCTTCCAATGCAGAGACAAAGTATAAACGCAATAAAATCAGACATCAAATAATTCCCTTGCTTAAAGAAATCAACCCTGCTGTTTTAAATACTTTTCAAAGCACAATAAGCCACTTGAAGCAGTCAAGAGATCTGGTGAATACCCATATAAAAGAAATAATACCTGTTATTAAAAAGAATGATTTGCCGAAAGAAGTGCAGTACGATATCACAAAAATAATGGCACTTGAAAATCCCAAAGCGTATCTGTACGAATTCTTTAAGGATTACGATTTTACCGATTGGGATAGCGTTTATGACCTACTTTTTGCACAAACAGGAAAAAAAGTACTTTCAAAATCACACTATCTTTTAAGTAACAGGGGCTTTTTATGCCTGGGGAAAAATGAAGAAAGGGCCGATAATCATTATTTTATCAATGCAGATACAGATGAGGTTCTTTTTGACGGATATAGGTTGTGTTTTAAAAAGACACATGATGGCTACCCTGAATCGGAAATAGAAGTAATCGAAAGCAATTCGGATTTAAATGCAATCTTTGCCGATGCAGACAAATTAGCGTATCCCCTTGTTTTAAGACATTGGAAAAAGGGGATTATTTTTATCCTTTGGGTTTAAATGGCAAGAAAAAGATCAGCAAATATTTAAAGGATCTTAAACTTTCTTTGACTGAAAAACAAGATATTTGGCTTCTCTGTTCAAATGATAAAGTTGTTTGGGTGCTTGGAAAAAGGTTGGATGACCGTTTTAAAATGACAGAAACGACAAAGAACATATTAAAAATAAGTATAAAAAAATGAAAAAACTGAAGATATCCTTGTTTTATCTGGTATGGATCCTCTTAATATCCGGAGCAAATGGGCAAATATTAAAACCGGTAAAATGGACAACCGCTGTAAATAAAATCAGCGGGCAGGAATATGAATTGGTAATTAAGGCGAAAATTGATAATAACTGGCACTTGTATTCTCAGCAAGTACCTGAAGGAGGACCTATTCCCACAACCTTTTATTTTAAGGATTCTTTAAAGGCTTACCAGTTTGTTGGAAAAACCCAGGAAGGGAAAGGCCATGAATCCTTCGATAATGTTTTCCAGATGAATATCAAATATTTCGAAAAGGAAAGTGTTTTTAAACAAAAAGTCAGGATACTAATCCCAATGTAAAAACAATTGGCGGGATGGTTGAATTTATGGCTTGTGATGACAAAAGCTGTTTACCGCCAACCGAAGTCGATTTGAGCTTTAATATTCCAGAGATTCCAGGTCAAAGCGCGGAGTCAGTTACCGCGGTTGTCTCAGAAAAGGATACTGTTCAATCTGAACCGGCAATTGCCGTCACTGCCGCTGTTAAAGAAAAAACAGAGGTCCAAAAAATACCCATTCCCAAAAAAGAGAAGCAAAGTTTGTGGGGACTGTTTTTCCTTTCTTTTCTTGCCGGATTTGCGGCCTTGTTAACACCTTGTGTTTTTCCAATGATTCCAATGACAGTGAGTTTTTTTACAAAACAAAGTAAGAACAGGGCAACCGGCATAAGAAACGCAATCCTGTTTGGACTAGCCATTATTGTGATCTATGTGTTATTGGGCTCTGTAGTTACGCCCCTGGTTGGCGGAGCAGATTCATTAAATGCATTGGCGACCAACGTTTGGTTTAATGTGATATTCTTTCTTTTGCTTATTGTTTTCGCAGTCTCATTTCTAGGGGCTTTTGAGATCACCTTACCGAGTAGCTGGAGTACAAAAGTTGATTCTCAGGCAGACAGAGGGGGGCTTATCGGTATATTTTTTATGGCCCTTGCCCTTGCTATTGTTTCATTCTCCTGCACAGGTCCAATAGTAGGTACTGCACTTGTTGCAGCTGCTACCAAGGGAGGGATTGCACCTGTTATCAGCATGTTCGGTTTTTCATTGGCAATAGCCTTGCCATTCAGCCTGTTCGCTGCCTTTCCGGGATGGATGAATTCTTTGCCAAAGTCAGGAGGCTGGTTAAACACAGTAAAAGTGGTACTTGGATTCTTAGAACTCGCTTTGGCCTTTAAATTTTTATCCAATGCAGATTTGGTTTTACAGACGCACCTTCTTGAAAGAGAAGTTTTTCTTGCTCTATGGATCGCAATTTTTGGAGCGCTTGCCTTCTATTTATTTGGAAAAATAAAACTGCCTCATGACGGAAACCTGGAGCATGTTTCTGTTGGACGACTATCTTTTGGTCTTATCGTACTGGCTTTCACAATTTATTTGATCCCAGGTTTATGGGGAGCACCATTAAAATTAATCAGCGGATTTCCTCCACCAATGCAGTACAGTGAATCACCGAACGGTGTTGGCTATGTAAACCTGAGTGTCGGAAATACTCAGGGGGAACATTTTCTCCCTGAGGGTGCTCACCTTGGCCCGCACGGACTTGTTGCATTTTTGGATTACGACAAGGGAATGGCTTATGCCAAGCAGGTAAACAAGCCGGTATTGTTAGATTTTACAGGGCATGCTTGTGTAAATTGCAGGAAGATGGAGGAAAAAGTATGGTCGGATCCAGCGGTATTAAGTGTCTTAAAAAATGACCTGGTCCTGATTTCACTTTACGTAGATGATAAAAGGGAACTGCCTAAAGAAGAGCAGTATTTTTCTGAAATTACCAGTAAAAATATCAGAAGCATTGGAAATAAATGGAGTGAATTTCAAATAAAGAAATACCAGGCCAATGCCCAGCCCTATTACGTTTTGCTGAACCACGATGGTGAAAATCTGAACGAGCATTCCGCGTACAATCCTGATATTAATGATTATCTGGCATGGCTAAAAGAAGGAATTAACAATTTTAGGAAACCTTAATAGATAGGGTAATCATAATTTCCGGTTAAAAAAATGAAAAAACTTTTTTTTCTTATTTTATTAACAACCCAACTTCAAGGTCAAAATAACTTGCCGTATAAAAATGGTGAATTATTAAAATATAAAGTCACTTATGGATTGATACACGCCGGATTTACCTCGTTGGCAGTTGAAAATGCTAAATTCAATGATAAACCGGTATTACATGTTATAGGTAAAGGATGGTCTGTAGGTATAACGGACCTTTTATTTCCTGTAAGGGATAATTACGAGTCGTATTTCGACCCATACACCTTAAAGCCAAACCGATTTATTCGAAACATAAGAGAAGGGGGGCATACAAAGAATAAAGAGATCCTGTTTGATTTTAATGATCTTAAAGCCACGGTGATCAATTATAAAAAACAGACCAAAAAAGACTATCCCATCAATAAAAAGGTGAAGGACATGATGATGTCCGTGTATTATTTCAGAAGCCTGGATTTCAACAAATTGGAAACAGGTGAAATCGTTACATTGGATCTTTTTTTTGATGAAGAGATACATTCTTTAAAAATTATTGTGAAAGGAAGGGAGCAAATACACACAAAATTTGGCAAGATAAACACACTGGTGATCATGCCTTTGGTTCAACAGGGAAGGGTCTTTAAAGAAAATGAAAGTTTAACCATTTGGTTTTCTGATGACCAAAACAAAATTCCTGTAAAATTAAAAGCTTCTATTTTGGTGGGAAGTATTAAAATGGAATTAGAAGAATTTAAAGGACTATCATACGGTTTTCAAACCAGTTTTAACTAAAATTTTTGTTTTCTGGCATCATAAATTATTTAGCTTTGCACAAAACATTAAGAATGTTGAAAAAAACCGTCGTTGCAGGGCTTCTATTACTACTTGTTTTCTCCTGTAAAAAAGATGCCGCACCTGAATTGACTGCAGATATTGCTGAAAAAACCGCTCCAATAATTGAAGAATTCGGCTACAGATTGAATGATTATTTTGTTATAAAAGACACGATTAAAACAGGCGAAACTTTTGGCGAAATTTTATCAAGACACAAAGTGAGCGGAGTTGAAATTCACAATATAGCAGCCTCTGCAATGGACACCTTTGATATTAAAAAACTAATTGTTGGAAGGCCGTATACCATCCTTGCAAAAAATGACACCATTCAAAAGGCACAGGTTTTTATCTACCAACCCAATCAAATAGAATATTTAATTATTGATTTTAAAGACACCGTTCAGACCACCTTTGGCAGAAAGGATGTTAGGATTGAAACAAAAACCGCTTCCGGGGTGATCAGCTCTTCCTTGTCTGAAGCCATGAATGAAGAGGGCCTTAATTATATCCTTGCCCATGAAATGAGTGAAATTTATGCCTGGAGCATTGACTTTTTTCACCTTCAGAAGGGAGATAATTTTAAATTGATCTACGACGAAAAGTTTATAGATGACACGGTATCTGTAGGTGTTGGAAATATTAAGGCTGCTTATTTTGAACACAAGGGAAAACCCACCTATGCCTTTCATTTCATGACAGATTCTATCAATAACCGGAGTGATTATTACGACGATAATGCCAAATTTCTTCGGAGACAATTCTTGAAAGCCCCACTGGAGTTCAGTAGAATCTCATCCAGATACAACCTCAACAGAAGAATAAAGTTCTACGGATATCGTCTTCGACCCCATTTGGGAACCGATTTTGCAGCACCGGTTGGCACCCCGATTATGAGTACTGCCAATGGGACCGTGATTGCCTCAGAATATAACCGGGGTAATGGAAATTATGTAAAAGTTAAGCATAATCCAACCTATACAACCCAATACTTACACATGAGTAAAAGGAAGGTACGGGTAGGACAGTCTGTAAGACAGGGAGACGTCATTGGGTATGTCGGTATGACCGGAAATACTTCCGGGCCTCACGTTTGTTACCGCTTTTGGAAAAACGGAAAACAGATAGATCCCCTTAAAGAAAAATTACCTGAAGCAGAACCAATCAGGGATGATTTAAAAGGCAACTATTTTACTTTTATTCAACCCCTAAAAACCCAGCTCGATAAGATTCCTGCTAAAAAGATCATGCCTGAAGAAGGAGAATTATAAAACAAAAAAATTAAATGCAATAAAAAATGGCTTTAGAAAATGTCAATCCCACCCAAACAATGGCATGGAATAATCTGACACAACATTTTGAACAGATTAAAGAGGTGCACATGAAATCGTTATTTCAGAAACAAAAGGACAGGAAAGACAAATTTCGTCTTGCTTTTGAAGAGATCTCGCTGGATTATTCAAAGAACCGTTTAACAGAGGAGACCCTTGATTATTTATTCCAGTTGGCAAAAGAATCGAAATTAAATGACGCCATAGAAAAATATTTCGATGGAGATATTATCAACCAGACCGAGAACAGGGCCGTGTTGCACACAGCATTAAGAAACCAAAATCGCGAACCTGTTTATGTTGACGGAATGGATGTGATGCCAGAAGTGCGTGCTACATTGGCCAAAATTAAAGCCTTTTCGGAAAAGGTAATCAGCGGCGAATTAAAAGGATATACCGGAAAGCCATTTACTGATGTGGTCAATATCGGTATTGGAGGTTCTGATCTCGGGCCCAGAATGGTAGTTGAAGGCCTGCAATTTTATAAAAATCACCTAAAAACCCATTTTGTTTCCAATATTGATGGTGATCATGTTTATGAAACATTAAAGAAATTAAATCCGGAAACCACCTTATTCGTAATTGTTTCTAAAACCTTTACCACCCAGGAGACCCTCACAAATGCATTGACCATACAGGATTGGTTTTTAAAAAGCGCTAACAAAAGTGATATCAAATACAATTTTGTGGCGGTTTCAACAAATTTGCAAAAAGTAAAAGGATTTTGGAATAGCTGAAGAAAATATCTTTACCATGTGGGATTGGGTTGGAGGAAGGTATTCCCTTTGGAGTGCCGTTGGAATTTCTATTAGCCTGGCTATTGGATATGATCACTTTGATAGTTTTTTAAAAGGCGCTTTTGCCATGGACAAACACTTTAGAAAAAGCCCATTTGAAAAAAATTTACCCATAACCTTAGCCCTGATCAGTATTTGGTACAACAATTTTTTTGGTTCTGAGTCTGAAGTGGTTATTCCATACACCCAGTATCTCGAGAATTTTGCTCCATTTTTACAGCAGTTGTCCATGGAGAGCAATGGAAAATCAGTTGACAGGAATGGGGAAAATGTATCTTACCAAACCGGTAATATCATTTGGGGAAATACAGGGAGCAATGTGCAGCATGCATTTATGCAACTGGTACACCAGGGAACAAAACTCATACCTGTAGATTTTATAGGTTTTGAAGAATCCTTGTATGGCAATCAGGACCATCATAAAAAACTGATGGCAAATTTTTATGCACAGGCAGAGGCCCTGTTTTCAGGAAAGACCAGAGAAGAAGTTCACCTAGACATGAAAATAAGCAATAACCTCGATAAGGTGAATCAGTTACTTCCTTTTAAGGTATTTGACGGCAACAAGCCCTCTAATGCTTTAATCATAAAAAAATTAACTCCGTATAATTTTGGTTCAATAATAGCCATGTATGAACATAAAACTTTTGTACAGGGCGTGATCTGGAATATATTCAGTTTTGATCAGTTTGGTGTTGAATTGGGAAAGGAACTTGCAAACAAACTTTTAGCCAAATAATAGTTAAAAATTGTTAACGGTTTCTTAATGCAAAAAATGGATAATTTAATAAGAAAGTCATTTTTTGTTGTATTTTTGCGCTGAATTTAACTCAAATCAATTATTATGAAAAAATTTCAAATATTTTGGGTTTTTGCAATGCTTCTGATTACATCAGTTTCGTTTGCACAAACTACAATTGAAGGTAAAATTTCAGATCAAACCGGACCCTTGCCAGGAGCGAATATCCTTGAAAAAGGAACAAGCAATGGTACTACATCTGATTTTGATGGCAATTTTGTACTTTCTGTTAAGAACGGGAAGGGTGTTTTAGAATTTTCTTTTGTTGGAATGGGGAAAAAGGATGTTCCTTTTAATGCGCAGGGAGAAACAATTAATCTTGGAACGATTACGCTTAGTGCCGATGAAAATGTATTGGAAGAAGTAGTAGTTACCGGAACAATAGATATAGCGAAAGACAGAGAAACTCCAGTTGCGGTTTCTACAATCAAGGCTGTAGATATTCAAAACAGGTTGGGAAATAATGAATTTCCTGAAATTTTGGCAAGCACACCCTCTGTTTATGTAACCAAGCAAGGAGGAGGCTTTGGAGACTCACGAATCAATATTCGTGGATTTGATCAGCGCAATACAGCAGTTATGATCAATGGCCAACCGGTAAATGATATGGAAAACGGCTGGGTTTACTGGTCGAACTGGGCAGGATTATCTGACGTAACCACTGCCATGCAGGTACAACGCGGTCTGGGATCTTCTAAATTGGCTATCTCTTCAGTAGGTGGAACCATTAACGTGATTACCCAAACTTCTACCGCCCGTGAAGGTGGTATTTTGGCTTCTACCTTCGGAAACGATGGGTACATGAAATTCCTGGCCTCTTATAATACAGGGCTCTTAGAAAGTGGACTTTCAGCCAGTGTTTTGTTTAGCAATACTTCAGGGGATGGGTATATTGACGGAACAAAATTTCAGGGCTCAAACTATTTTATTGGTTTGGGATATAAGTTTAATGAAAAACACGACCTGCAATTCATCTTTACAGGTGCGCCACAATGGCACCACCAAAAAAGTCAGGCACCTTCAATTGCTGACCACCAAAAATACCAACCAGGAGGCATTGATTTGGAAGCCACAAAACCAAACAGGAAATACAACAGTGACTGGGGTTATCTTGATGGAAAAGAATACAGTATGGTGAGAAATTTTTACCACAAACCTGTAATGTCTTTAAACTGGGAGTGGGTAATGTCTGATGCCTCTAGATTGTCTACAGTATTATATGCTTCCTGGGGCCGCGGTGGTGGTACAGGAGAAATAGGAGAAATAAATAATAGAAGAAGTTTTGCATTACCAAAAACTGACAGAGGCTTAATCAGATTCGATGATATTAAGGCATGGAACTCTGGTCAAAGCGTTCCTGATTTTGGAGTTGACAGAACTACTTTTGACGGAGCATTTTATAATTCAGGTAATTCCGGACACCCTTCTTCTCTCGGTGGTGGCGGAGGCAATGGTTCTGACAATGGTATTTCAAGAAGGGCTTCCATGAATTCGCATAACTGGTATGGTAGTATCATCAACTTTAACCACGAGATCAACGAGAATTTCACCTTTGATGTGGGATTGGATCTTAGAACTTACGAAGGATTGCATTACAGGGTAGTGAACAGTGATTTAGGAGCAGATGGTTATATTGACTATGATGATATCAATAATCCTGCTGGAAACGTGATTACTCAGGAAGATTTTGTTAGTGCAAGTCCAAGCTGGAACCCATGGGAAGATATTGACGGTCAGGAGAAAATCGATTATAACAACGATGGTTTGGTAAACTGGATCGGAGTATTCGGACAACTGGAATACAAAAATGACAATATTTCTGCTTTTGTACAAGGGTCTTTTTCAAATCAGGGATTTGAAAGGTTGATTATTTCTGTATACCCCTGATGAGCAAAAATCAGGTAATGAGAACCTAACAGGCGGAAACATCAAAGGAGGTGTCAACTATAACATCAATGAGTACCACAACGTGTTTTTTAATACAGGGTACTATTCAAAACAACCTTTATTTGATGCCGTCTTTATTAATTTCAGCAATACAGTAAATCCGGATCTTACCAATGAAAAAAATATTTGGACTTGAATTAGGCTACGGTTAACCGAAGTGCAAAATTGAGTGCAAATGCGAACCTTTACAGAACCTCATGGGCTGACAGGTTTGAATCAAGAACGGTTACTATAAATCCTGGAACACCAGATGAATTCAGAGGTTTTGCCAATTACACGGGAATCACGCAGGTGCATACCGGTATTGAAGTAGATTTTATGTATAAAGTTTTGGATAACCTAAGCCTGCGCGGTATGGTCTCTTATGGACAATGGGAATACGACGGGAATGCCACAGCAGATCTTTTTGATGAAAGCCAGGTTTTTCAGGGTACTTCAACTTTATATTTGGATGGCGTGAAAGTGGGTGATGCTGCTCAGACTACTGCTGCACTTGGCGCTGACTATAATTTTTATAAAGGCTTTACTTTGGGTGTAAACTGGAGGTATGCAGGCAATTTATACGCCAACATCAATGCTCCGGACTTTACCGTTGAAGGAGGTGAATCATTGGAATTGCCATCGTATAATCTTTTTGATGCAAGGTTGGCTTACAATTGGTTTTTTGACAAAGGAAATACTCTAGAATTTGCTGTAAATGTGGATAATATCTTCGATGAATTGTATATCTCAGAGTCAGATACCAATATTTTTACTAATGATACAAGCAAAGAATGGAAGGGTATTGACACAAGAAATCGTGTATTTTTTGGTTTCGGTACCACTTGGAATGCCTCTGTACGTTACAGATTTTAATTAGAAATTGTTTTACCTCATATAAATCCCATTCTTTGATCAAGAATGGGATTTTTTATTTGTCAAAATCATTAAATTTGCTTTTCTAATTTTAAAATAAACAGAGTCACTATGATACAGATGTTGCATTCCGGATGGGCTTATATCGCCTTACTTATTCTTGTTGTTGCTGTGGTAAATGCAGCATTGGGTTTTTTTTCTGATAAGTCTTTCAAGGAGAAAGACCTTGAGAATCCCTCTTTTCACTTTAATTGTATATCATTTACAGCTGATTATTGGTCTAATAGCGTATTACGCTTCAAATTATTATGATAGCATGCGCGCCCTGGGTATGGGAGAAGTAATGAAGCAAGCCGAATTAAGGTTAATGCTGGTGGAGCACCCTCTGATGATGATCCTGGCAATTATTTTAATTACCATTGGTTTTTCAAAACACAAAAAACAACTCTCAGATAAAGGGAAATTTAAGACCATATTGCTTTATTATGGACTTGCCTTGCTTTTGGTTTTGAGCAGAATTCCATGGGGAAATTGGTTTTCCTAATAAATAATATGGAAGTATTTTAATAGATCTATGACAGCATTGAGGAAAATTTTATCCTATCCCCTTAGTGTATTACATTACCTTATTTTTGGTTTGGCCATTGTTATTTTTCACCCGATACAATGGCTGGCTTTAAAAATAGGGTATCAGGCACATAAAAAATCCGTTGATCTCCTTGTTTTTTTTCTTTTGGTAAGTATTTATGCCCTGGGATATAGGATCAAATTTACCAATAAACAAAAGTTACCTGAAGGAGTGCCTTTAATATTTGTTTCCAACCACCAAAGTTTAAATGATGTTACTGTTTTGGGTGGTTTTTGAGGAAATACCATCCAAAATATGTGTCCAAAATAGAATTGGGCAAAGGAATTCCGAGTATCTCATTTAATCTCAGGCATGGAGGCTCTGTCCTGATCGACCGAAAAGACGCGAAACAATCCATAGGAGCTATTATGAAGTTTGGTGAATATCTGGAAAGCACGAAAAGATCGGCGATAATTTTCCCTGAAGGCACAAGAAGTAAGGATGGTGTTCCAAAGAGATTTTCTGAAAATGGTCTGAAAATGCTCGTAAAAAAAGCACCCTCAGGTTATGTGGTTCCTATTACAATCAACAATTCATGGAAGACGGTGAGATACGGTCATTTTCCGCTCGAAATATTTGTTGATCTGACTGTTGAAGTTCATCAGCCAATTAAAAACAGTGATATGTCTTTTGAAGCACTGTTTTTAAAAGCTGAAAAGGATATTAAAAGTTCTGTTCTTGTTTAATTCATAATACAAAAGCCTAATTTATAGCATAGTTTATGAACGTTTAGTTTTAGGCATTTTATAAACTTAAAATTCCCCGGGAAAATTCACCCAATAAAAAAAAGTCTTTGATTACAGAAGTGAAAGAAATTTGAATTTCAAAAAAACCACTTTTTTAGTTCATAGAGATGCACTGCTCCCTGCTGCAAAAAGGGCTATAGGTTGATGGTAAAATCATCTCTGTCTTCCAAAAAGGAAAATTTATCCCGGGTAGCCTGAAGCGCCTTTTTTTCAAGGATTACTGATTTTATACCCTCTTCATTCTCCTCGAAGGAGAGCAGACATTCACCAAACGAATCATAAACTGCAGAATGACCGGGATAATTCAGCTTGTTATTGTCTATACCTACCCTGTTAAGACCGATAGTATAACATAAATTTTCAATAGAACGGGCTTTTAAGAGCGTATCCCAGGCTTTTATCCTTGGAGATGGCCAGTTAGCCACAAAGATCAAAACATCGTAATTTTCGTCATTTCTGCTCCAAACAGGAAACCGCAGGTCATAACAAATCAAAGGACAAATTCTAAATCCTTTATGGGAAAAAATAAGTTTTTTGGTTCCTTTTGCAAAGACTTTGTCTTCTCCGGCATAGGAGAACAAATGCCGTTTATCATAATGTAAAAGGTGCCCATCCGGATAAGCTACAATCAATCGGTTGAAAAATTTGTTATCATCCTTAATCAAAACAGAACCCATTATCAGGCAATTCTTTTCTGAAGCTTTTTCAAGCATCCAGCGAATGGTTTGTCCATCCATATTTTCTGCAAGACCCTCCTTTCCAACCGAAAATCCTGTAGAGAACATTTCGGGTAAAAGAAGTACATCAGTATCATTTTCAAGATGCTTTAATTTAAAATTTAACGAATCAATATTTGCTTTTGCATCTTCCCAGATATGTAGCTTGTCTGTAACAGACTGAACCTTGAGGACCTCGTTCATGGATATTTATTTTATACGATTGATGATCTCTGCAGCCATTTCCAGAGTTTCGTCTTTTTTAGCAAAGCAAAAACGCAACACTTTCTGGTCCAGCTTTGTCTCATAAAAAACAGATACAGGTATGGAAGCAATCCTGAATTCACTGGTCAGCCGATCTGCAAAAACTTCATCATTTTCCTGAGTTATATCATCGTAATACAACAGCTGGAAATAAGTTCCTGAGGTTGGTTTGAACTTAAACGAAGATGGCCCGATGAGTTTTAAAAAATAATCACGTTTTGACTGATAAAAATCCGGTAAGGCCAAATAGTGCCCAGGCTCTTTTAAATATTCAGCCAATGCCACCTGAATAGGGTGGTTGACATTAAAAACATTAAATTGATGTACTTTTCTGAATTCTGACATCAGTTCCTCAGGAGCAGCGCAATAACCCATTTTCCATCCCGTGTTGTGGAAAGTTTTGCCAAAAGAGGCTACTAAAAAACTGTTTTTGGCCAGTTCCGGAAAGCGAGCCACACTTTGGTGTTCGTTTTTATCAAAAATGATGTGTTCGTAAACTTCATCGCTCAAAACAATAATATTCGTATTTTGTACAATACCTTCCAATTCTTTCATGTCCTCTTTGGACAACAAAGCCCCTGTCGGATTATGTGGAGAGTTGATAATGATCATCCTCGTTTTATCCGATATTTGAGCCTTTACTTTTTCCCAGGGAACATGATAATCAGGGGTGGATAAAACTATTTCCACAACTTTTCCTCCATTTAAAGCAATTGACGGAGAATAGCAATCATAGGCGGGAGCAAAGATAATGACCTCATCCCCGGGATGCACAAAAGCAGTAATAATGGTGAATATGGCCTGTGTTCCGCCTGCAGTAATGGTAATTTCAGAATCCGGATTATAGGAATAATTATATAATTGTTTAATTTTATGAGCGATCGATTCCCTTAAGGAAAGCAAGCCCTGCATTGGAGCGTATTGATTAAAACCATCTTTCATAGCTTTAGCCACTAGTTCAATCAATACTTCAGAAGACTTAAAATCCGGAAATCCTTGAGATAAATTTATAGCATTATGAGTAGCGGCAAGTTTACTCATTTTTGCAAAGATACTCATGGGCACATTTGGCAGTTTAGAGAGCATATGTTTGCTTATATAAGGCAAAATTTACGGGGTTTATAAATGTAGTTTATAAGTATCGTCCAATTGAGAATTATCGGTGAAGTTCAGGTTAAGGTCCTTAATAAGTCCATCAGACAGCGAGTAGACCCATCCATGAATAGCAAGGAATCTGCCACTTTTCCAGGTAGACTGGACTATGCTCGTTTTAGCTAGATCGTACACCTGTTCGACTACATTCAGCTCCACAAAACGATCAAATTTTCCTGTTTCATCTTTGATGGCATTCAATTCTTCGGCATGAAATCTGTACACATCCTTTAAATGACGGATCCAGTTATCGATGATGCCATAAGATAGATTTCCCATGGCCGCCTTAACGCCACCGCAGCCGTAATGACCACAGACGATGATATGCTGTACTTCCAGAACATTCACGGCATAATCAAGTACCGAAAGCATATTCATGTCTGAATGAACGACTAAATTGGCAATGTTCCTGTGCACAAATACCTCTCCGGCCTGGGCACCAATAATTTCATTTGCCGGAACCCTTGAATCAGCACATCCAATCCATAATAAGGGAGGTTTTTGACCTTTGGTTAATTTTTCAAAAAATTCAGGATCAGAAGACAACTTGCTCTGTACCCAATTTCTGTTGTTATCAAGAAGTTGCTTATAAAAGTCGTAAGACATAAGTAAGTATTTTTTATTGAACTTTAAAAATACGATATTTATCACATTATTAAATAAAAAAAACGCCAAACAAAAGTTTAGCGTTTTTTAAACGGATTAAAAAAAACTTAAATATTTGCTTTCAAATATTCGCGGTTCATTCTCGCAATATTGTCCAAGGAGATGCCTTTTGGGCATTCTACTTCACAGGCACCGGTATTTGTGCAATTCCCAAATCCTTCAGCGTCCATTTGTTTTACCATGTTGAGAACACGGTCCGTTGCTTCAATTCTTCCCTGTGGCAACAAGGCATATTGAGAAACTTTGGCCGACACAAAAAGCATGGCGCTTGAGTTTTTACAGCTTGCCACACAAGCCCCACAACCTATGCAGGTTGCTGCATCCATTGCGAGATCGGCATTTTTTTTTGGATCAGAATCGCATTGGCATCCTGCGTGTTTCCTGAGGTATTTACAGATATAAACCCTCCGGCCTGCTGGATTCGCTCAAAAGCACTTCGGTCAACGACAAGGTCTTTAATCACAGGGAAGGCCTTTGCTCTAAAGGGTTCAATATAAATGGTATCCCCATCTTTGAACATCCGCATATGGAGCTGGCAGGTAGTCACCCCGCGATCAGGCCCATGAGCTTCGCCATTGATAAAAAGAGAACAAGAACCACAGATTCCTTCGCGGCAGTCATGGTCAAAAGCTACAGGCTCTTCACCCTTGTTCACCAAACCTTCATTCAGTACATCCAGCATTTCCAAAAAGGACATGTGATCATGTATATCGGTTACTTTATAATCCACTAATTTCCCCTTGTCCTTAGCGTTCTTTTGTCTCCAGATTTTTAATGTAAGATTCATTTGTGAAAATATTTTTGTTACTAATTGACACCAGGTGTCTTTTGGGCGGTCTATTTATAAGAACGCATTTTTAGCTCAATATTTTTAAATACTAATTCTTCTTTATGTAAAACCGCCTCACTGGGTTTACCCGTGTATTCCCAGGCAGCTACATAGGCAAAGTTCTTGTCATCGCGCAATGCTTCTCCATCTTCTGTCTGGTATTCTTCCCTGAAATGACCACCGCAGGATTCGTTCCTTTCCAGTGCATCTTTTGCAAATAGTTCTCCTAATTCTAAAAAGTCCGCCACCCGGCCCGCTTTTTCGAGTTCGGGGTTTAGATCCTCAGAAGATCCCGGCACTTTTACATTTTTCCAGAAATCTTCCCTGATCTCCTTGATCTCCTGAACAGCTTCTTTTAAACCTTGCTCTGTGCGTGCCATTCCAACTTTATCCCACATCACCTTGCCTAGTTTTTTATGGTAATAATCAACAGAATGTGTACCCTTATTATTTATAAAAAAATCAATACGGTCTTTAGTTGCTTTTTCAGCGGCATCAAACTCAGGGGTATTTGTAGGAATTGCTCCGGTTTTAATATCGGAAGCCAAATAATCTCCTATGGTGTAAGGCAGTACAAAATATCCATCTGCCAGACCCTGCATCAGCGCAGAAGCGCCTAAGCGATTCGCTCCGTGGTCAGAAAAATTGGACTCGCCAATTGAGTATAATCCCTGAACGGTTGTCATCAGGTTATAATCCACCCAAAGCCCACCCATTGTATAGTGTGTAGCCGGATAGATCATCATTGGTGTTTTATAAGGATTCTCATCGATGATTTTTTCATACATCTGGAATAAGTTCCCGTATTTTTCTTCGATGATTTTTTCTCCCAGTTCTGTAATTTTTTCTTGGTTCGGATTTGCAATTCCCAAAATTCTTGCCTGTGTTTTACCGTATCTTTCAATGGCAGAGGAAAAATCCAAATAAACTGCTTCACCTGTTTTATTTACTCCATAGCCTGCATCACAGCGTTCTTTGGCCGCTCTTGATGAAATATCGCGAGGGGCTAAATTTCCATAAGAAGGATAGCGTCTTTCCAAATAATAGTCACGATCCTCTTCAGCTATCTGACCAGGTTTTAATCTGCCCTCCCTAAGTGCTTTTGCGTCTTCCAGTTTTTTTGGGACCCAGATTCGACCGTCGTTTCTCAAAGATTCTGACATGAGCGTCAGTTTCGATTGATAATCCCCGCTTCGAGGTATACAGGTGGGATGGATTTGGGTATAACAAGGGTTGGCAAAGAAGGCTCCTTTTTTATGTGCCTTCCAGGCAGCAGTGGCATTTGATCCCATCGCCATGGTAGAAAGGTAATATAAATTACCATAACCACCCGAGGCCAAAACAACCGCATGTGCAGAATGCCTTTCGAGCTTACCGGTAACAAGGTCTCTGGCTATAATTCCCCTTGCCTTTCCGTTTATAATCACCACATCAAGCATTTCATGGCGGTTATACATGGTTATTTTGCCAAGGGCTATTTGCCTGTTCATCGCTGAATAGGCTCCCAGCAACAATTGTTGGCCTGTCTGCCCTTTTGCATAAAAAGTTCTTGAAACCTGAACACCGCCAAAAGAACGGTTGTCGAGTAATCCGCCATAGTCTCTGGCAAATGGAACACCCTGAGCCACACATTGGTCTATAATATTGGTGGAAACCTCTGCCAGACGGTAAACATTTGCTTCCCGTGAGCGGTAATCTCCGCCTTTTATAGTATCATAAAACAAGCGGTAATCAGAGTCGCCGTCACCCATATAATTTTTTGAGGCATTGATTCCGCCCTGTGCAGCAATGGAATGCGCCCTTCTTGGGGAATCCTGATAAGCAAAAGCCTTCACATTGTATCCCAATCCCGCAAGGGTGGCAGAAGCTGAACCTCCCGCCAGGCCTGTCCCTACCACAATGATATCAATGTTTCTTTTATTGGCAGGATTGACCAGATTTATTTTGTCTTTATATTTTGTCCATTTATCTTGAATCGGACCTTCCGGAACTTTAGAATCTAATTTCATATATAGAAATTTATTACTTTTTAATGGTCATATGGTATTGCCAGTCTTCATTCGTCTTTTTGATTCTTGAATTTTGGCGTTTTTTTAATTATTGATTAATTGAAATAAAAGTAAATAGCAATTACAGAAAAACCAAGAGCAATGGGATAACTGAAAACGACCCCTGTTTTTTTAACCAATGATAAATATTTAGGAGAGCGGGCTCCCACACTTGTAAAAGACGACTGGAAACCATGGCTTAAATGAATTCCCAGAAGAATAAAAGAGATCACATAAATCAACACATACAACGGATTCTTGAACAATTGTGTAACCAGTTCATAATCATCAGACACATTGCCGAATTTTATTTCAACAAAGAAGTTTCTCATATGCAGGATCAGGAATAGCAGGATCAGCACACCCGTAACAATCATATTTCTTGACGCCCAACCGGCGCTAGCTGCAGCATTGTTCTTAGCATACCTTATTGGCCGGGCTTTCTTGTTCTTCCATTCGAGTATCATACCCATGACGATATGAATGATAAAACCTGCGGCGAGTACATATTGCATCACCTGAATTACAGGATTGTGACCCATAAAATGGGAAGCAGCATTGAAAGTTTCTCTGCCGGCAAATAAGCTTAAATTTACGCTGAGGTGAACGAGTAAGAAAATGATTAAGAAAAAACCCGATAAAGCCATAACGACTTTTCTCCCTAAAGATGAAGATATAAATCCGCTCATTTTTTATGATATTTTAATCTCACAAATATAAACTTTGATTTGGCGATAATCAAAAAAATACAATCTAAATAATCTAAAAAGCACAATTTAGTGAAATTATAGACTGCCTTTTATACCAATCGCTTCAGAGGATGTAGGAGTTTGATAAAATTAGTTGGATAATTCCTAAAAATTCTTACTTGAACTGGCAGGCTGTATTTCAATTCTTTATTTTTATTTGTTTTGACTTTTAAAGGACGTAATTTAGCGCGGTGACCTTTATTTTTAGTTGTGACTGTCTTTGTTTCTGCATTGGAAGAAGGCAGGGTAACAATGGTGTTGGTCCGGTTAAATGGCTTTGTTATGGATGAATTTTTTGGATGGAAAACCTATTTGTTAGTTCCTTACTATCTTTTCGTTAGTTTTTTGATCATTTTAATTATTCTGGAACACAAAAAACCTGAAAAGGCATTTGCCTATATTTTTCTGATGCTCCTGTTCCCGATTCTCGGCGTCATCCTTTATTTTCTTTTTGGTTTTCATTATCAAAGAAAAGTTCTCCACACAAGATTAAGAAACCGCCGCAATAATTTTATTGCTAAGCTCAATGAAAAAAAAAGGAAAGAGAAACAATCAAGAACAGCAAAATGTTAAAAAACTCTCGAATCTGTTTTACAATATCGATAAGGTTCAATTTACTTCAAAGAACGAAGTGCGCATATTGAAAAATGGAGAGGAAAAATTCCCTTTTCTGCTGGAACAATTGGAGCTGGCCAAAAAATTTATCTATATCCTTTATTATATCATTGAAGATGATGAAATCGGTAACCGGATCTTTGAAATTTTTGAAGAAAAAGGCAAGGGAGGGTCTCGTAGTCAATGTTTTGTATGATGATGTTGGAAGCTCAATTGAAAACAAATCTATTGAGGAAATGAAAAGTGCCGGCATTCAGATACATGCGTATATGCCTGTTTTTTTCTCGCGCTTTGCCTACAAGGCCAATTACCGGAATCACAGAAAAATTGTAGTGATTGATGGTGAGATTGGATTTGTTGGAGGCATCAATGTAGCTGACAGGTATATAAACCCCAACAAGGAGGATCTCTTTTGGCGCGATACCCATTTGATGATCAGGGGAGAAGCTGTGACAGACCTGCAATTTTTATTTATCAATGATTGGTTTTATGCAACAGGAAAAAAGGTAGACCCTGTGCTCGAAATAAACTTTGACCACATCCAGGAAGGCACAAACACCTGTATTCTTGGCAGTGATTTTGGAGCGACCTATCAAAGTATTATGGAGGCTTATTTTGGCATCATCAGCAGTGCAAAAGAAGAAATACTTTTAGCAACACCTTATTTCTTACCAACCGAGATCATATTGGATGCCCTTAAGATCACCGCAAAAAGCGGGGTGAAGATCAAATTGCTGATCCCCAGAAAACCTGATATGCGCACAGCTTTTTACGCTTCGCAAAGTTATCTGATGGAAATTTTGCAGAGTGGTGTTGAAGTGTATTGTTATACCAAAGGAATGATGCATGCCAAAACGATGGTTGTTGACAACCTGTACAGCACGGTTGGGAGCACCAACCTCGATCAGCGGAGTTTCAGTTTAAATTCTGAGGTCAATGCCTTTTTTATTGATGAAGAAATGGCAGCAGCCTTAAAAAGACAATTTGAAGAAGACCTGAAAGATTCCCATCCCTTATTGCTCAGCTCACTTAAAAACAGACCCTGGTACAAAAAAGCGATCAGCTCTCTGACCAGATTATTTGCCCCGATCTTATAAATTTGCAGACATGAATTTTATCGATGAGAAATTAATGGCATATGCCCTGGATCACTCAGAGTCGGAACCTGAACTCTTGCAGCAACTAAGCAGGGAAACCTGGCAGCGATCGATTGCCCCAAACATGCTGAGCGGCCATTTTCAGGGCAGGTTGCTTTCAATGCTTTCAAAGTTGGTAAAACCGGAAGCCATCCTGGAAATAGGCACTTTTACCGGATATTCAGCCCTGTGTCTGGCTGAAGGGTTAAAAAGTAACGGAATTTTACACACCATAGATTGCAATGAAGAACTCGTAGATTTTCAGAAGAAGTATTTTTCCCAATCTGTTTTTAAGGATCAGATCATCAGTTATTTGGGTGATGCAACAGAGATCATTCCCAAACTGCAAACAAAATTTGACTTGGTCTTTATTGATGCAGACAAAGCCAATTATTGCAACTATTTTCATCTGGTGATCGAAAAAATGAACCCGGGAGGTCTGATCATTTCCGACAACGTACTCTGGTATGGAAAAGTGGTTCAGCCTTTGAAAAAAGACGACCTGGATACACAGGCAATTCTGGCCTATAACCATTTGCTAAAAAATGACCCGCGCATTGAAACGGTGCTATTGCCAATAAGAGACGGTTTGACACTGAGCAGGGTGAAGGACAAAGTTTAAAGGCAAAAGTAAAAAGGAAAAAGGAAAAGTGGGACTGTGAATACGGAATCCATACACTATCCATACACTATCCATACTTAAGCTATACATAAACTATGCAGTAAATAGTATTATAGGGAGATTCCCGAAATACTATTCCATTTTTACAATAATTCGTAAACCGGCAAAAGATTCCCGCTTCCTGCCAGCGGCAGGCAAGCTTTATCCTTGTCTAAATAGCACACGGATGACACGGATTAGACTGATTTACACAGATCAGTTATTTCTCCATAAATAGAATGGGTATCATAGCAAATAAATTCAGCAATCATAATTCAACATTCAAAACTTTTTATATTTATCCCTGCCTCCGGTTTACCTGCCGCAGGCATGGCAGGCAAGCTTTATCCTTTTGCCTTTGAACTTTTTCCTTTCCTCCAGGCTATTGTCATTCCGATAAGCCTGGAAGGGTTGAGGAATCTCATAAAGCGGATAAAAAGTATGCGGCGATTTTGCTGCAGCCCGAATTCTCTGACCCCGAGGCCCCAAAGGGTTGGGAAGTGGTTAAAGATAATACGGTTTCCGGGTTTGGATCCCTGCTGCAAGGTTACCAGGCTGCCGCAGTCATGGCAGGCAAGCTTTTCCCTGCCTCCGGAGTAAGCTTTATCCTTTATCCTTTGTTCTTTGTTCCTTTTATCCTTTCTCCTGCCGCCAGGCTATTGTTCATTCCGATAAAGCCTGGAAGGGTTGGAGGTCTCATAAGGAAAAAGTAAAGGGATCGCGAGCCCACGACCTGTCAGTTGGGCAGCCCGCCTCTAAAGGGTGGAATTGGTAAGGAAAATACTTTTTCCTTTGCCTCGAGAGTTTCCTTTATCCTTTGTTCTTTGTCCTTATCCTTTTTCCTGCCGCCAGGCTTTGTCATTCCGATACAGCGTTGGAAGGGGTGAGAATCAGGGTGTCAGGGTGGGACTCTTGAAGAAAAAAAAAAAAAAAAAAGAACAAAAAAGAACCCCAGAAAAAAAACTAACTGGAAAACCAAAAAAAAAAAAAAAAAAAAAAACCAAAAAAAAAAAAAAAACCCCCCCTAAAAAAATTCCAGAATTTGAATGAATGGGAAAAAAAGAATTATCACTCCTGGAGCGTAAAGAAAAGAAATGAAAAAAGGAGCGGCCAGGAAAAAACAAAAATGGAGAAAGAATAAAAATATCCCGAGATGTACCACCACTGGGATTTGTTGTGAGGAACCCAAATGGGACCCTAAAAAAGAACTTACCAAAAAAATTTTAAAAAAATTTTTAATGGGAAATGAATACCCTGAACGGTTAGCACCGAAAAAAGCCAAAGTGGGAACCAAAAAGGCCAATACCCTCCCGGCCTATCAACCTGTTACCTTTTTTATGAAAATCTCCCTGCGCTTTAATACCAGCCTTACTTCAGTAGTTTACCGCTGTTTCCGGCTAAATATTCACCCGATTTTTATTGCGAGTATTCATAAAGGCAAGGTATTGTACTGGCTCAAATCGCCTGACTTGAAAGTATTTGTAAAAGACCTTTCTAAATTACCTCCACCCGAAGATTCCATTGCCATGGAATACATTCATGCTAAATATGACTTTGTTTACAAAGAAAATGAAAAGACCCAGCAAATCGAAAAATCCACCTGGTTTCAGTTAAATAAATATGATAAAGATACCCCATTTTTTGAATACTGCATTCCCACCAAAGCCCATGAAACCATCCTTTCCGTGGTGTGGGAGGAATGAATTGGCCTTATGTTGCAAAAAAGAATAAACCCATCAGAAACATCTAAATGTTTTCACCTATTTGTAAAATACCCTCCAGGGGATGTAAATCCTTGATATTTATCTCCTTTGCTGAGTTTTATTTGTAGTTTAGCGACCTTGATGAAAAATGGACTATCCCGCAAACAGTATATGAGAGAAAAAACGCTTTGATAGCGACTACTACCGGGAGCGCTAGGCCAGGAGAAAAGAGGAGAGAATTATTAAAAAAAGTCCAAAAAAAATATTTAATAATAGTAATGAAGATTTTCTATTTTGAGAGAATTTTGATGAAAATTTTAATAAAGGGAGAAAAATTTAGAGAAAAAAGGAGATAAAAATTATTTGGGTTTTGAGGAAAAAAAAAAATAAAGAAAAGAAAAAAAATAAAAAAGAAAAAATGTAAAAAAAGAGGGATTGGGAAAGATACCAAGGAAAAAGAGAATCACGCGGGGATAGAAGAACAGAAAAAAGAGAGAAGAAAAACCTTAAGGATAGAAGAGGAAGAAAAACAAGACCCAAGAAGAAAAAGATAGTAACGGAAAGGACATAAAAGCAACCAGGAGAAGAAAGACCAAAAGGCGACCGGGATTGAAAAACCGAAGGGAAACCTTAAGAGGTTGAAAAGGAGAGGAAAACATCGCACTACCAAAGAACAAAGGAAAAGAGAATGGGATTTTTCTAGAACTGAGGAAAGACAGAAAGCATCTCGAGTGGGATTTTGAAAGGGAATTTCACGAAGCTTCGAAGTGCGAGGGAGAAACCAAAGGAAGTGTGGAAGGGAGCATTAAGGAAAAGAGAAGTAATAAAAGGGAGCAGGAACTCAATGGACGAAAAGAGGAAGAAGGAAAAGAACATATATACAAAGAATGAAGAGAAGGAAGGAAAAAGAACAAGATGTAAAAACCAAAGGAACCAAACCAAGAAGGAAAAGACAGGAGAGAGAAAACACTAGAGCAGTATAAAGGAGGGAATAAGCCGGGGATGTGTTTCGGAAGGAAAGGAACAAGAAAGAACTTTTCGGCGCGGGAAGAACAGAAGGGATAAAAGAGATAATGATAGAAAGAGTATTGAAAACGAAATCAATGAAAATCGAATTGGAAAGTAGGAAGTGAAGCAAGAACGCACATAAATGATTTCGAAAGAGAAAGAGAAGAATACAAAGGAAATTTCTATAATGCTAGGTATTCAAATAAAAGCTTTAGAGACGTCTTATTGAAAGGGCCGAAGATTGAAGGACATAAGAACAGAGAGAGGGTTTGTGAAGTAGAAAAAAGGGCCCAAGAGAAGAGAAGGAGTAAATAAGAAGGAATTTTTTAGAGATTTTGGGAAAAAGTGGATGAAGCAAATAGAAATAATGCACTAACATCACCTATACGCAAGCAGGGGCTTGGTGCTTCGTAGGACAGGGAATATGCTAATTTTAAAGTTCAGCTCTTCGTAGGAAGTTCAGTGGTTAAAATCCCTGCCTGCGTATAGCTGAAAACCATTTTGGCAACAAGTGTAAAAGACAGACGACCAGACAGATAGATAGTGATAAATAATAAGAAAGAAAGATTTAGCTTTTTGACAGAAGTGCTTTGATGGAAATTTATTTTGTTTTTTTCTTCCCCCGCAAAAAAAGAAGAAAGAAACCCCACCCACATTGCAGCACATTGCCAAAGCCACACGAGCCAACGCTCAAAACCATCCCGATTACTATCGGGAGCAAAAAGGTTTTCGCTTTGCGCGCTAGAAGAACCCGTGAAAGATGCAAGAGAAACAAAAAGAAAAGCCAAATTTCAGTCTTACAGATAAAGGAAAGGATATTCACAAAGAAAGCTCAAATTGATGAAACAAGAAGGACAACGGTTTGGAATTTACATTATTTTCAAAATCATAGAAATGGAGTTTCTCAATATTTTCCGCACAGCTTATTTATCAAGTTCACACGAAGAAACTAAATATAGTAGAAGAACCTGATTTTCAATATTATTTACCAATAAAATGGGATATTCCGTTTCCCCACACGAGAACCGAAATTTAAGTTTATTGATTTATTCGCAGGAATCGGACGAATAAGAATGGCTTTCAAAACAACAGGGAAATGTGTTTCACAAAGCGAGTGGGAAATATAAAGAAAAAACGAAGCGAATTTTGGAGAAGTACCATTGTGGAGAAAGAAATTCGGAGAAAGATATCCAGACCACGATATTTTACTTGGGGGCATGTCAGCCCTTTCAATTGCAGGAGGAAAAAAGAAGTAGGAGGGGAGGATGAAAAAAAGAATTATTTTTTGAGTGAAGAAAAGAGCAAAAAACAAAGTTTTTATGTAGAGAATGAAAAACTGATACAGATAAAAAAAAATTAAAGTAAAGGAAACCTAAAAGAAAGGAAAACCAAAGTATAGACGGACAGAATCGCCCACAATCGAGAAAGGATTGTTATTGAGGTTTAGAAAGAAGGTATCAAAAGAAGATGAGTTCCAAAGGGAGAAGAAAAAAAAAAATTTGAGAACCAGAAGGAAAAAAATATAATTGGATGAAACAAGGAATGGGGATGAGAAAAAAATAAACCAAAAGGAGGGTTTGGATTTGGATAAAGATTGAATGGAATATCGAAAAGAAGAGAGGAAATATTAAAAGAGGGAGAGATTTTTAACCACAAGAAGGAAAAACCAAGGAGATTGACACCAAGAGAGAGCGCAAGATACAAGGTTTCCCAATAGATATAACCAGTTAGATAAAAGAAAAAAATTGGAATTGTTGTAACTCCATTAATTCAAGGGTGGGAGAAAGAAAGAAAACAAGACAAGAAAAGGACCCAAAAGGGAAAGAAAACGACCAAAGGAACAAAGGAGGGGAAGACAACCATGAAACAAGACAGAAGAAGGGCGAGGAACAAGGAAGAAAGGGGGAGGAAGGGGAGAAGGAAAACCCAAAGAAAACCAAAACCAGAGGAGGGGGGGAAAAGGGAAAGAAAAGAGAGAAGAAGAGACAAAAAGGGAAAGAGGAGCGCAGGCAGACCGAAAGCAAAGGAAAGACAAGCAGAAAGGAGGAGAAGGGGCAAGAAAAAGGAAGAAAAGAAGAAAGGGGAAAAACCAAGAGAGGGAGAACCGGAAACCAAGGGGGAAACAGAAGCGGAATTGGGGAAAACAAGGAGAGGAAGGGCGGAAGAAGAGGGAGGGAAAGAAAAGAACCGAACCAACCGAGGAAGAAGACCAAGGAAGGAAAAAAGGAGCCGAAAAAGGGAGAAAACCGGAAGAGGGGAGACAAGGAAAGAAAGAGAAGGAAAGAAGGGGAGACCAAGAAGGGAAAAGGAAAAAGGAGAAGGAGAAAAAAAAAGAAGAGAGAGAGAAGAAAGGAAGAAGGGCCGCCACCGAAACGAAGGGAAGGAAAAAGGAAAGGAGGAGAAGAGGCGAAAGGAAAAGGGAAAGACCAGAAAGGAAAACACAAAACCGAACAAGAGCAACCGGAAGAAGACCAGAAAGAAAGGAAAGAGAAGAAGAAAAAAGCAACAAACCACCAGAGAGGAGGCCAACCGCACGACAAAAACGAGCAACAAAACAGCAGGAGAACAAAGAGAGACGAGCCAACAGGGGCAGAAAAGAGGAGGAAGAAACGACAGGAGGAAGGCCCCGAAACGCCAAAGAGAAAGGGGAACCCAAAGAAAAGACCAAGGAAAGAAGAAAAGAGAAAGAAGCAAAGCCACACACCCGAAAGCGGGAAAGGACCAACCACGCCAAAACCAAGCCAAAACAAGAAAAATGTTGTCGATAAAATTATAATTTATGAAAAAAAATAGAGTCTTTTATTTGCCTTACTGGCTTTTCTTTTAACAACAACATCATTTTATGGGCAGGATCAGCAATTGGATATAATACAGGCGGTAGGGAAAGCTTCATTTAAAGCGATACCTGAAAACTTTGTTGTTGATATTTCTATAATTGAACAGGATTCAGTGTATGCTTTATGCTTGCAAAACCTGATCACTAAGTTAAACGCCATTCAGGCTGAATTGAAATCAATAGGTCTCAACGAAAAATTGATAAAAACGACCAAATTTTCCATTTCGGAAAACTATAAATATGTGAATGGTAATCAAGTAAAAAATGGTTATACACGGTACCATTGGATTGCAGGTGATAGATTTCTATACACCCACTTTGTTGGGTAAAGTTATTAAAGTACTTAAAAATAATCAATCCATTTACACGCTGAATTTTAAATTATCGGATTCTCAAAAAGAAAACTAAATGAGTTTGCAGTGAAAAGCGCCCTTGAAAAATGGAAATAAAACAGCAAAACTGATTGCGAAAACAACAGGTGTAGAATTAGTTAAAATAACTCAAAATCACCCATAATTATTCTTATTATGGGAATGATGTATTAATAGTAGAAAGCGAATACGTTCCCGATAGTTTCTCAAAAGTGGAAAATTTAAGATTTGAGCCCCAAAGAGATTGCCATCGAAAGAGCAGTATTGATTGAATGGAGCATCAAGCAAGAAAAATGATTAGGCTCCTCGAAGTCTTCTGAATAGTATTAATTAAAAACGGTTAATGTTATTTAGGCATCGTGTACTTTATCTTTTATCCTTTATCCTTTATCCCTGCCTTCATATAAGCTTTGTCCTTTGTCCTTTATCCTTTCCTATCCTTTTTTGATCCTTCCTGTCCGCCGCGGTTTACCTGCCGCAGGCATGGCAGTAAAGTTTTCCTTGTGACCCCCACTCCCCCCCGGTCTCGATGGGCCCCCTTATCCCCCCCCGATCGGGTCAGGGTGAATGAACAGCAGGATAGGAGACTTCGCAGAACAGGACCGGCAGATTGTGGTTGGAATTTGTTTATTTTAAGTCCAGAGATTACTAAACCTAAATTGTAAAGAACGCATAAACAATACCCAAAAGTTATGAGGTTTAAAAATACCTGAAAACCACTGGTTTTGACATCTCTGTGGCTGTTTTGCCAAGCCTAACGTTTACAATTTCATGAAATTTACATTAATCACAAAGCAATTTTGTGGTTGATTACAAATACATTCCTACCTGGCTGGTGCTATTTTTGGCACTCGGCATCTATGCGGGAGCAACTTTTCAGATAGCTGCGAGTGTGGCGTTTTACCTCTGTTCATTTTTATTGGCAGCCATGCTGCTTACCGGCTTGTACATCAATAAAAAAAATCAACTGCATTTTCTTTTTACCGGATTGGCATTCCTGCTCTTTTTTGGCATCGGGCTTATCGTGTTTAATTTAAATCAGGTTCTGAATAAACCATTGCATTACCGCAATTTTTTACAAAGAGAAAATGTGCTCACGTTACAGCTGGATAAACAACTGAAGCCAACCGGAAGATATTACGCTTATCTTGCAGAAGTGAAGCAAGTTGGGCAACACAAAACACTGGGCAATATTTTGCTTTATCTTCCAAAAGACAGTGTGCAAACTGCGTGGCAGATTGGAGACCTGGTTTATTGCAAAAACGAAATTATTCGCGTACCCGCAGCCCAAAACCCAAACCAGTTTTCTTACCGTGATTACCTCGAAAAAGAACAGGTTTTTGATCAGATCTATTTGAGTGCAGGAAGTTATTTGAGAAAAACTCCGGAAAAAGAAACACCCAATAGTACAGCGTATAAAATAAGAAAAAGGATATTGGAAAATATGTCTGAAAAGTCGATATCTACTGATGCCATGGCCATCATTCAGGCCATGTTCCTCGGCCAAAAACAGGAAATGAACCCAGACTTATACAATGATTACAAGAATACCGGGATGGTTCATATTCTTGCTATTTCGGGTCTGCATATCGGAATTTTGCTCTTGTTCCTCAAAATGTTGTTAAAACCTTTGTTACGATTCAGATATGGAAAAATAATTCATTTTGCCCTGCTCCTTCTCTTTTTGTGGTTTTATGCCTTTCTCATCGGATTTTCCGCTTCGGTAGTTCGGGCAGCAACCATGTTTACCGCTGTTCTTATCGGCCTGCAATTCAAAAGAAGGATTACAGTGCAAAATTCCCTGGTCACTTCCCTGTTTTTTTTACTGCTCCTGCACCCCTTATATCTCTGGCAGGTGGGCTTTCAAATGAGTTATCTGGCGGTGTTTTTTATTGTCGGATTTCAACCCCTGATAAAAAAAATGTACCAGCCTAAGAATAAAACAGGATCGTATTTCTGGAATTTAGCTTCAGTGACTTTTGCCGCTCAGCTGGGTGTACTCCCATTGAGCTTGTATTATTTTCATCAGTTCTCAGGCTTGTTTCTTATTTCGAGTCTGATTTTTCTTCCGGCTTTGGGCCTTATACTGGGCCTTGGATTTGTAGTAATCATTCTTGCATATTTTGGGGTTTTACCTCATATAATAGCCATGATCTTTGGTAAAACGGTTGACTTTTTGAACCTGGGAATTGCCTGGCTAGGTTCTTCAGAAGGGTTTGTATTTAACAATATCTATCTGCCCACCAGTATAACGATCCTATTGTATATTTTTCTTTTTCTGGCTTTTGCATTTTGGAAAGACCGCAATTTTGCCATCTTGCCCTATTTATTTATCACAATTATATTTATTCAGGCCATATTTCTTATTCAGAAAAAAAGACAACATCAACCGATGAGCTTGTGGTCATGCAGAAATTCAAAGAGACAACACTGGTACACAGAAAAGGGCAAAACGCAGAACTTATTAAAAGCAAGGACAGCCTTACAGACAAGGATTTGTATCTGGCAAATTATTTAGCAGCAAACAAGGTAAATCATTTGCAAATCAAGCGAACGGGATTAAGACTTATTCGTTGCGGGCAATCGAATTATTTGCTCATAACAAAAGATTTCAATTATAGAGACATACATATTGCAAAACCGCATCTTATTTTAAGCAATTCTCCAAAGATTAATCTCGACAGGTTAATAAGTTATTTTGAGCCGCAAACGATAATCGCCGACGGGTCAAATTTTCCGTATCTCATTAAAATCTGGGAAAAAACCTGTAAAACCAGAGGTGTAAAGTTGCATATAACAGGCATTAGTGGTGCATACGTGCACAGCTACTAATCGTTTTTTCCCTGCAATTTTATGTATATTTGCCCGTTTTCTTATTTTAAAATCAGATAATATGAAGATCATAGTCCCCATGGCCGGAATTGGTTCCCGATTGCGTCCCCATACACTTACCATCCCAAAACCACTGACATTAATTGCCGGGAAGCCCATTGTGCAAAGACTTGTTGAAGATATTGTAAAAGTGGTCGATCAAAAAGTAGAAGAAATCGCCTTTGTGATAGGACCGAGCTTTCCTAAAGATACAGAAGAGAAATTGCTTGATATTGCGAAAAGCCTGCATGCCAAAGGAATTGTAACTGTTCAGGAGGAAGCTTTAGGAACGGCACATGCCATTCAATGCGCTAAGGAATCACTTAATGGCCCTTGCGTTGTGGCTTTTGCTGACACCCTGTTCAGGGCAAATTTTCATTTGGATAAAAATTCTGATGGATCAATCTGGGTTAAACAGGTCGATAATCCAAGTGCCTATGGCGTAGTTAAGCTCAAAAATGGAGTGATCACCGATTTTGTTGAAAAGCCGAAAGAATTTGTATCAGACCTGGCCATCATCGGGATCTATTATTTTAAGGAAGGCAGCATTTTGCGCGATGAGATACAGTATTTGTTAGACAATAATATCACCGAAAAAGGAGAATTCCAGTTGACAAATGCCCTGGAGAATATGAAGCAAAAAGGTTTGAAATTTGTTCCGGGCGAAGTGTCGGAATGGATGGATTGTGGGAATAAGGAAATTACAGTGGAAACAAATGGGAAGGTATTGCAATTTGCGAAAGCAGAAGGCGTAAATCTGGTTTCATCCGATGTAGTCATGGAAAATGCCACGATTATCGAACCCTGTTATATTGGCAACAAGGTAGTTTTGCTAAATTCAACAATCGGCCCGAATGTTTCGATAGGCGATCATTGCAGGGTAGAAAATTCTGTGATAAAAAATTCATTGATCCAGACAAAAACAAGCATAAAAAATGCAACGCTTGACGGCGCCATGATCGGAAATAATGTGCAATTTGACGGCAATTTCAAATCAGTCAGCCTCGGTGATTATTCTGTTATGATTTGATACCTTCAATATGAATTCGCTTCTGAAACTGCTGTGCTTTTTTATGGTTTCTTTTGCCTTCGGGCAGGAGGATGAAGCAATGCGCACCCAGTTACAAGAAGAGCAGCAAGAAATCAATTTCGACACTTTCTTTTATGAAGCTTTGCAGCAAAAGGCTATTGGCAACTTTGATAAAGCAATCTATGCCCTGGAAGAGTGCCAGGATATTGATGGTGAAAACCTGGCGGTGATGTTTGAATTTTCGAAAAATTATTTTGAACTGAGCAAATACACCGAATCAGAATACTATGCAAATAAGGCACTCGAAATTCAACCAAAAAACCTGTATATCCTTCGTCACCTGAAAGAGATTAATTTGAGACAGAATGATTATGAAGGCGCTATCAAAGCACAATTGCATATCATTGCCCTGAAACCCGATGAAGAACCGGAGATGATCTATATTTTTTTTCAGGCCGGAAAAATGGATGAGGCAAAAGATTTGCTGAACAAATTGATTTCTGAAAACAGATTGCCGGATTCATTCGATGCCATAAAACATTCCTTGCTTCAGGACAAACCACAAACTTTGATAGAACAAGAGGTAAAAACTGTATTACCTCAGTCTAACCTTGAAAAACTGAAAGATGTTTACAAGGAAAAAAAGGATTATAAATCGCTTGTAGCTGTTTTGGAAAACGAATTGAAAACAAAGCAATTTTCGCTTTTGATGGAAGATAGTAAGCTGGCATTGTCCCTTTATCCGGAACAAGCCTATGTTTATTTAATGCATGGGATTGCCCTGAATAGCTTTCGAAAATACAGGGAGGCAATTGACATATTTGAAAATGGCATGGATTGGATTGCAGAAGATTCAAATATGGAGGCAAAATTTTATGAGCAACTCAGTTTATCGCATAAAGCCTTGGGGGAAAATGTAAAGGCTACAGAATACTATAACAAAATGATTGAATTAAAAGATGGGAAAAAATAGTATTCTGCATTTAGGTTATATTCTGTTGATGTTTGTTGCTTTTGGTGCCTGCAAAAGCGCTAAAACAGCGAAAATAAAGACGGTATATCTACCCCCAAAGGAAATAGTGACACGGCATTATACGGATGAGAACAAGCCATTGAAATTCACTTCAAAAATGGTCATTAAATATAAAAAGGATCAGGATGAATTGACCCTGGAAGCCTCTTGCAGAATGATTAAAGATACGGCCATTTGGATCAGCATATCCAAACTCGGCTTTCAGGTAGGAAAATTGTACATAACACCCAAAAAAGTGCAGTTCTATGAGGTGATCAACAAATCTTATTTTGATGGCGATTTTCAGCTTATCAGTGATTTGACCGGCATTGAGTTTAACTATCATATGTTTCAGAATCTTTTATTAGGAAATGCCCTCATTGATCTGCGTGAGGAAAGGTTGGAATTATCCGTAGAGGAGCATAATTATTTATTAGTTCCTAAGAATAAAAACCATAATTTTGAGGCCATGTTCCGGATTGATCCGGTTCATTTTAAAATGAACCAAGAAACACTGATTCTAGATTCTGAAAAAAGCCTGGATATAGTGTATAAAAATTACCGGAACAAACAGGATGTCTGGTTACCCGGATCTTTAATCCTGCAAACCAGAAAAAATAATAAGAACATTTCATTAGAAGTCGATATCAAAGAAGCAGAGTTTGTAGGGCATTTGAACTTCCCCTTCAAAATGCCTGAGGGCTATAAGCAAATAAAGTTGCAATGAGTTTAATGTTTTTAAGAAAAGAAACACAATCCGGATCAGCAAAGCCAGTTTACAGAAGGCAATGCGCTCTTTTATTGATGCTGATCTTGTGCTTTTTTTCTTCTATTTCCTCATTCTCACAGAGTAAAGCTGATCTGGAGAAGCAACGAAAAAAACTTCAAAAAGAGATTCAGGAAATCAATCAATTGTTATTTCAGTCTAAGGCTCAGGAAAAAGACCTGCTGATCGACCTGCGGGACCTCAACAAGCGTATAAATGTTCGTAATGAGTTAATCCGCACTATTGATCAGGAGATTGGAGAGTTAAACAGAGATATAGCAAAAAACGAAAAGCAGGTAGCACAACTTGAAGATCACTTGAATGCGTTGAAAAAGGAATATGCACAAATGGTTGTACAATCCTATAAAAGCAGGGCTAAACAAAGCCAGTTAATGTTTTTATTGTCCTCTGAAAGTTTTTTACAGGCTTATAAACGAATACAATACATAGACCAATATGCAGATTATCAAAAAAAGCAGGGAGAAGAGATTACAACAGAAACAATAAAGCTTCAGAATTTAAATGACCTGCTTAAAGAAAAGAAGGGAGAAAAATTGGAATTGGTTGCTGAGAATAAAAAGGAAAATGACAGCATAACCAAAGAAAAAGTATCACAGGAAAAAGTTATAAAATCCATAAAACAAAAGGAAAAGGAATATACAGTAAAAATTAAGGAGAAGCAAAGGGAAGAAGAGCGCATTGAAAGAGAGCTTGAAAAGATTATCCGTGATGCCATTGCAAGTTCAAATAAAGCGGCTAATAAGGCAACAGCTGCCAAAGGCACTAAAAGCAGTGGTTTCACCTTAACCCCTGAGGCCAGAGACCTCGAGAATAATTTTGTTTCTAATAAGGGTAAACTGCCTTCACCGGTTCGAAAAAGGGATTGTTGTCCGTCACTTTGGAAAACAACCACACCCCACATTAAAGGGAATTACCATTGAAAGCAATGGGGTTTTCTTTGCCACTGAGAAAGGAGCGCCTGCCCGTGCGATCTTTAATGGAAAGGTATTGGCCATTCAGGTATTGCCCGGAAATAAAAAGGCTGTTCTGGTTCAGCATGGTAATTATATATCCGTCTATAAAAACCTGGACAATGTGCTGGTCAATAAAGGCGATCAGGTAAAAACAAAGCAAAATTTAGGCACTATCCATACAGATGCAGTAACAGGACAAACCATACTGGCCTTTGTTTTGTTTAAGGAAATCAACCGAGAGAACCCGGAAGAGTGGGTCTATAAGATTTAATATTTTAGATTTTTTTCTTTTTTCTGGCCCTCAGAAAACAAGAGACAGAAAACAGAGAGATTTTTCAAATGCAGAATATTGTTTTTTAAATCCGAAAAACCTGAAGCTTAAGACCTCAATCCGATGTTATCTTATAAGGACAAAGCCCTGTTATTGAAACATTTACGATACCCATTTATCAGAAAAAAATGTAATTATGAAGTTTACCATTGCTATTTCTCCTGAAAGAAATCCCATAAAAACGAATTATTGGTTATGGGTATTTATTGGCTTTTTCCTGATAGTCTGGGCAGATTCATTTATAGGAACAACTGATATGGCCAATTGGATCATAGAAAACACACTGACTATTTTATTTCTGACTTTTTTGGTTTTCACCTATACTAAGTACAAGTTCAGTGACCTCTCATACCTGCTAATCTGTGTTTACCTTTGTCTGCATGTTTATGGTTCAAAATATACCTACGCAGAAAACCCCTTTGGTTATTATTTAAAAGACCTGTTTGAAACTTCCCGGAATCAGTATGACAGAATTGTGCATTTTGGCTTCGGTTTTCTTCTTGCTTATCCTATGAGGGAATTATTTTTGAAATGGTTCAACTTTCCCAAAAAGGTGTCATGGATCCTGCCTATTGAAATCACCTTATCCATTGGAGCTTTATACGAACTCATCGAATGGGCAGTTGCGGATGTGTTCTTTAAGGCCCAGGGAGATGCTTATCTGGGAACGCAGGGGGATATTTGGGATGCCCAAAAGGATATTTTTATGGCATTTTCAGGGGCAATTCTGGCAACAACTCTTGTGAGCCTGATTATAAGAAGCTTTCATATTTATGAAATAGAAAGCCCGGAATAATTGGGAAAACTTAGGATTTTCTGCTTGTGGAATTGTGCTGATGAAGTCTTTAAAGACATATCTTTGTCCCTACAACAAGATTCAAAATTTCAAATGACAAATGAACAAAAAGGCATTAAAACCGCCTATTTTAGTGTAATTGGAAATACGCTTTTAGCAATTATTAAAGGGCTGGCTGGTTTTTTTGGAAATTCCTTTGCTCTAATTGCCGACGCGATTGAATCAACCACTGATATCTTTTCTTCAACATTGGTGCTGCTCGGGTTAAAATATGCCAAAAGGCCGCCCGATAAAAATCATCCCTATGGTCATGGAAAAATAGAGCCCCTCATCACTTTTCTGGTGGTTGGGTTTTTGATAACTTCAGCCTTGGTGATTGCCCACCAGAGTATAGAAAATATCCGTACACCGCATAAAGCTCCGGAAGCCTGGACATTAATCATTCTTGGGCTGATCATTATTTGGAAAGAAATATCGTACCGGATAGTAATTAAAAAGGGCAAGGAAATACAAAGTTCCTCCTTAAGGGCGGATGCCTGGCACCACAGAAGTGATGCGATTACCTCGGTAACAGCATTTGTTGGAATTACCATTGCGGTAATTTTTGGAGAAGGCTATGAAACGGCTGATGACTGGGCTGCTTTAGCGGCATCCGGGTTTATTTTGTACAATAGCTACAAGATATTCAGGCCAGCACTGGGCGAGGTGATGGACGAGAATCATCATGACGGACTGATCGATGAGGTGAGAAAAATATCTCTTACTGTTGATGGAATAGTCGCTACTGAAAAATGTTTTGTCAGAAAAGCCGGCACGAGATACCATATTGATCTTCACGCAGTGGTAGACGGGAATATTTCAGTAACGAAAGGGCATGAAGCTTTCACACCAGCTTAAGGACACTTTAAGGGCGAGCCTGCCAAATCTCGGTCAGGTACTAATTACATATTGAGCCCGATAAATAAAATTATGAACCAGGGTAAAAAAAGGTTTTATTAACAAATAATGCCTTAATGCTTGCCGCCGTCGCTGCAGAGTCCAATTATTTTATGAAACTCATCGTGCAAGCCTTCCAATGCGGATGTGATTGTTTCATCATTGGCTTTTTCTGCAATAAGTTTTTGCAAGGCCTGGCTATCAGTATATAACTTTTTTTCTGAGGCTAAAATTTCAGGGGTATTGAATTCCATCGGTGTACTGGTTTGTAAAGCAGCAGCTTTTGTGGTCATTTCACCAATTCTTGTTTTTATGGGATTCAGGTCGCCTTCTTCACTGGGATGGTAAGTCTGCGACATCACTTCATGAAAACTCTTTATCTCAGGCCATTTTTCAAAAATGGTTTGCGCAGACAGGGATTGAAAGCTGAAAAACAAAAGACAAACAGCGATGATAAATTTAAATGACTTTACCATGGTTTAATTAATTAAAAGGATTTGAAATACAATAATTAATAGGACAAAAATAGCATAATTTTTTTAAAAACTATCCAGAGCATTACTGGGTCTGAACAGTAAAAATTTTTTACGAATGGCTATAGACAGAATATCTCTGTTTACTCAAAATAAAGACAAAAAAACCATTGTAACAGATCTATACAATGGTTTATCATGAGGTCTTTTTAATTTTTAACCAGAAGGTTGTCTTTTCTTACTTTGAGTGAGGCCAACACATTAACGGCTTCTTCCACATAGATATCTTTATTCAGATTTTTGTGCCAGATTTCTCTCTTTTCTCGCAGAATGGAATCTTTCTCTATTGCGGCAAGTTCATATTGAGGAGAACTAAAGATTAAATTATTCTTATAATCGTTTAATTTTTCAAAGGCTTTGGCTTCCTGGTCCTTTCTTACAAGGTCTATTTTATAAGCATCGTAATTTAGATATGCAACCGTATTGGTGCTACTTTCTTTCAGCCATTTTGCGTTAGCATCGATTAGTTTGAATTGTGGATTGGCAAGTATTCTTTGTTTGCTATCCTGTATCACACTATTAAAATTCTCATAATAGTTCATGGGTTTGTAATTTGCCGGTTCCACTTTATCCCAATTCAACGGATTTTTTTCATCTCGTTCTCCTATCTCGAGGTAAGTGTAGCGGTCTGGTATGGCTATATCAGAACTAACACCTTTTAACTGGGTAGAACCTCCATCTATCCGGTAAAACTTTTGTATGGTCATTTTTAATGCCCCCAAATCTTCATCATATTTGTAATAATTATTAAGGGGCAACAGATTTTGTACTGTTCCTTTACCAAAAGTCTGTTCACTTCCAATAATAACCGCACGGTTATAATCTTGCATTGCAGCAGCAAAAATTTCTGAGGCAGAGGCAGATAATTCATTTACAAGAATTACCAATGAGCCATCGTATTGCAGTGTTTTGTCGGTGTCGTATTTAACCACAGGTTTTTCGTCCCGGTACTTTACCTGAACTATAGGTCCTTCTTTAATAAACAGGCCGGCAATTTCAATAGCAGTTTTTAAAGATCCACCACCGTTATTTCTAAGATCAATTAAAATCCCTTCTACATTTTCTTCTTTTAACCGCTCGATCTCCTGGATCATATCCGTAGTTGAGTTGCGGTAATCCTTTTCTTCAAAATCTATATAAAACTTGGGCAATTCGATCATGCCAAATTTTTTGTCTCCTTTCTTGATAATGGTAGATTTTGCAAAAGTTTCATCCATTTCTACCACATCGCGAATAATTGGAATAACTTTTAATGAACCATCAATTTTTAAAACAGTAAGTCTTACTTCAGTACCCTTTTTACCCTTTATAAATTCTATGGCATCATCCAGTCGCATGCCAATGATATCTTTTGGTTCTCCCTCTCCTTCTCCCACTTTTAATATAGCATCGCCAACCTCCAATTCACCGCCACGCCATGCCGGACCACCAGAAATTAATTCGTCCACAGTAACATAATCGTCCTTTTTGCGCAATCTCGCACCAATTCCCTCCAGTTTTCCGGCAATACTTATATCAAACCGTTTTTTGTCTTTTGGCGCCATATAATTTGTATGTGGATCAAAGGCGAGTGTAATACTATTGATATAAACGGAAAACCAGTCCATCTGATCGAGGTCCCCCATAAAATCATAATATTCATCCATACTTTTTTTCGTTCCCTCCCTGGCTTCTTGTTCTAGTATAGCATAAGAGTTTTTGCGGTAGGTGCTGTCTTTTTCAAAACGGTTTTTATCCATTTCAATCTTTTCGTGAAGCCTGGTAATGGTAGTCAATTTTAACTGATCTCTCCAAACCTGTATCAATTCCGCCTGATTTGAGGCATAGGGCTTGGCTTCATAATCATAATTGAATTGTCCTTCTTTTTTAAAATCAAACGGCATGGCCAGAATTTCATTATAATAAACTTTTGACTCGTCAAACCGCTGCAGATAGCGGTCATAAACCAGATTGAAAAAAGTAAGGTCTTCATTTTTGAGCTGGTCGTCAATTAAGAACTTATACTCGGAAAATTCATCTATATCTTCCTGAAGGAACATGCGTTTGGACTGATCTAAATTCGCAAGAAAGTCATCATATACCTTTTCTGAAAAGGCATCGTTCATTGCAACAGGTTCGTAATGACCTTTGGATAAAGCGTACCGAATCAGGGAAATAAGCAATTTATCTTTTTCAGGATCATTTTCCTGTATTTTCTGAAATCCCAGCGAAACCGCACTAAAAACTAAAACCAGGAATAAATATTTCAAATTTCTTAGCATAAACAAAGCAATTTTATTTTAAGCACCTAATTACTGACTGAAAACAGCAGCCAAGATAATAATTTGGTAGCTAAAAGCAGAACAAAATTAAATTACTAACACACTTTTAACAATCACGCCCTTAATTCGACCAAATTTTTCACAATTAATTGTTAAATATTAATGAATGAGCTGATATAAATAGTTTATTTTTGTGTTCATGAATGAAATCACGTACAAAAAACCCCTGATTCTGGTTACGAATGACGACGGTATTACTGCTCCCGGGATCAGAATGCTCATCGAATTGATGAATGAGATCGGGGATGTGGTCGTTTTGGCACCAGACAGTCCGCAAAGCGGAATGGGTCATGCTATAACTGTCGATTCAACAATTTATTGTGAGAATGTATCTTCAAATGCCGTGCCACAAAATGAATTTAGATGTTCAGGAACTCCTGCCGACTGTGTAAAAATGGCGGTTAGTGAAATTCTTGACCGCAAACCCGATCTTTGTGTATCGGGAATTAATCACGGAAATAATTCCTCTATCAATGTGATCTATTCCGGCACCATGAGTGCGGCTATTGAAGCAGGTATAGAAGGAATTCCGGCCATAGGATTTTCTATACTCGATTATTCCTGGAATGCCAACTTTGAACCAGCCAAAAAATACATAATAAATATAGCCAGGCAAGTTCTTGAAAGAGGACTTCCCGATGGGGTGGTTTTAAATGTGAACTTTCCCAAACCTGAAGCAGAAGATTACAAGGGACTCAGAATTTGCAGGCAGGCCAGGGCGAACTGGGTAGAAGAATTTGATAAAAGGGTTAATCCGCAAGGTAGAGAATATTACTGGTTAACAGGTAAGTTTGTGAACCTGGATCAGGGTGAAGATACCGATGTGTGGGCCCTGGAAAACGGATACGTATCAATGGTCCCCGTACATTTTGATCTGACAGCCCACCATATGTTAGGAAATCTGGAAGCATGGGATTTATAAAGAAGGAAATATTTATTGGTTTTTTGGTCGGACTGCTGGCCTGTTCCTTCGGCTTTTACCTTTATGTGGAATTCAGTACAGAATACAGCTTTGAGACCACATTAAAAATGATGAGAGAAGCAGATCTGATTGGTAAAGTGCTGGGCTTGTCAGCCCTACCCAACCTGGCTGTTTTTTTTATATTTTTGAAGAAGAAACAGGAATACCGGGCGAGGGGGGTGGTGCTGGCCTGTTTTTTCATTGCTTTTTTTATCTTATTGGCGCAATTTTTATAACAGATTTTTTATTCGCTTTCCATGAAATATTATCTTATTGCGGGTGAAGCTTCAGGTGACCTGCATGGTTCCAACCTGATGAAAGCCCTTCTGAAAAGTGATCCTAAGGCAAATTTTAGATTTTGGGGAGGTTCTCTTATGCAGGCGGTTGGCGGCGTTAAAGTAAAGGATTACAGCGAACTCGCTTTTATGGGTTTTGCTGAAGTGATCATGAACTTAAGAACCATTTTGAAAAACATCCGGTTTTGTAAAAGCGATATTTTAAAATTTCATCCTGATGTGGTCATTTTTATTGATTATCCCGGTTTCAATATGCGAATCGCAAAATTCACGAAGGAAAATAAAATACCGGGTTATTATTATATTTCACCGCAGATATGGGCGTGGAAGGAGAACAGAATCCATAAGATCAGACGGGATGTCGATGAAATGTATGTCATTCTTCCTTTTGAAAAGGATTTCTACGAAAAAAAACACAATTTCCCGGTGCACTATGTTGGCCATCCCCTTCTGGATGCCATTGCCGACAGACCAGTAGTAAAGGCAGAACAATTTCTGGCAGAAAATCAGCTGAATGACAAACCAATCATCGCACTATTACCGGGAAGCAGAAAACAGGAAATAACAAAAATGCTATCGGTAATGCTTGAAATGGTCCCTCTTTTTCCTGAATATCAATTTGTTATTGCAGGGGCGCCAAGTCAGAGCAAAAGTTTTTACGATCCGTTTATTAAGAATACGAAGGTCGGATTCATCCAAAATAAAACCTATGACCTGCTTTCATTGTCTTATGCTGCATTAGTAACTTCCGGCACTGCCACCCTCGAAACAGCGCTGTTTAAAATACCGGAAGTGGTTTGCTATAAAACGAGTTCAATTTCCTATGAAATCGGCAAGCGCCTTGTTAAGAATATCAAATATATTTCATTGGTCAACCTGATCCTTGATAAACCCTCAGTTACGGAATTAATCCAGGATGATTTTAATCCAGAGCGTTTAAAAATTGAACTTGCAGGCCTCCTGGATCGCGACAGAAGAGAAAAAATATTTGAAGATTACTATCAGCTTGAAAAAATGTTGGGTGGAAAAGGAGCGAGTGAAAAGGCGGCAATAAATATGGTTCAAACGCTTCAAGCTGTTAAGGGATGATCAGTTCCTTGAGAAACGAGGTAGGCAATAAGCAACAGAAAAACCAATAAAAAATACGTAAGTAATTTTATTGGCCTTCAGTACACAAGCAGAAAATAATGTATTTTAAATCATTCACATAGTGATGACAGGGCATCTTCAATGTTTCCCGGAGCGCTCATAATCTTCATAAATGTTCCCATGGTAAGTTCCGGCCAATGCAATGCAATTCGGTATCTTCCATGCAGCATGGTGGCGGTTTTATCCTGAAGGATAATTTCATAAGGAAGGGCAGCTAAATGATCTTCTCCGATGGTGGGCAGAAAAGATGGCTCCCCTTTTTTAGGATCAAGGAGACCAACCCCATATATCGCTACTTTGTTTGAATTGAACTTAAGCTGGTACACAAGTTTTGTACCTCCCTTTTTCGCCTCAAGATTTTTTTCTATGACCTTCATTCCTTCTTCGAAAGAAGAAAAAGTTTTTAAGGTAACAGGGTCTGAAAAGTTTGGCATCATAGGCTTATACTGGTATTTTCGGAGGTCAGCAGGAGAAAGAGAGCCGCCAAATCCTTTATTTTCTTTTCCTAAGGGAGATAAGGCCGAAACAACATCCTTGCTTACCTTGCTGAGGGAAGCTGCGTGGGTTGGATATTCGCTGCGCAGATAGGCATTAAAAATATAATCGGGATTGAGATAAGAAACCGATGTCCCGTCAGTAGCGGATTTCAAACCTACTTTTAAAACAGAAGCAAGTGCACCCCGGTCTTTTACCTTGATCACAGCCTGCTGCAGATCAGTTCTGGTATAGGCAAGTACTTTTAAATTGGGTTTTCCTTCCGGATTATATGATCCGATTATCACAAAGCCTTTTGATTCAAGCGCAGTCTGAACAGCTTTGGAAGTTTCGGTAATGTTATCTTTATAAATCCCAACATTGGTATAGGGGGCTAAATTTTGGGCCTGGGTTGTTTTGCACTGGAACGCAAAAAAAACCGCAATAAAAAAGAGGGTTATTTTTTTCATGATTTTTCTGATGATTAGTGTTGTAAAATTAAGAGAAACAGGAATTAAAAACCCTAATATTTGTCATGTTTAGCTGAGAATGTTTTCTGACCCGGGTCTAAACTGAATTATTTGAATTTTAATCCTTACCGGGTCTGAACTTTTAAGAACTTTAAGGCTATTTTATAAAAAAGTATACCTGTCATAAAACCAATAATTAAGCCCGCCAAAATATCCGAGGGATAATGAACCCCAACATAAATCCGGCTGTAGGCAAACAATATCGGCCAGGCAAAAAACAAGAAAGCAGACTGATAATAGTTTTTAAGAGAAAGATACAAAAAGGTTGTTAATGCCATAGACGTACTGGCATGACCGGAGTAAAATCCAAAACCGGTAGGATGTAAGTTTATCCTAATAAATTCTTTTAAGTCGAGGTTATTATTAGGGCGTGTTCTTTCAACAGCATTTTTGACAAGGTTGGTAATTTGATCTGAAAAAGCGATCAACAGGATGATGATTAACAAAAAGTATAAAAAATTTTTCCGGCCAAAGGATTTATATAGTAGGATTAAAAAAAATAGATATAATGGAATCCATACAAACTGATTGGTGATAAGTAGCCATATGGAATCCCAGTTTTCGTTGCCGAGGCCATTGAGGTAAATAAATAAAGTCTTGTCTTTTTGAATCAGATTTTGAAAACCGGTCATTTACAAATTGCGTTTAATCGGGCCTGTTATTTCGTCAATATTATCCTGAACCTTGTTTTTTATTTTTGAGACTTCCTGCTCTATATCCTTTACCAGTCCCGTATCCATTTTTTTCTCAATACCACTTTCCACAATTTCTTTTTTAACTTCATTGGTGGCATTTTTTAACTGCTGCATGATTTTAGCAATTTCCCGGGCCATTTCCGGAATTTTATCCGCTCCAAAAAGCATGACAACCACAACAAGGATTAAAAATATTTCACCGCCACTAATAAATAATAACATACAATGGGTATTTAGTACAAAGATAATATATTTGGGTTAGCACATTATGAGTTACTTATTTTTTGTGAGCATCCTCTTAATTTCATTTAATTTCATCAGTGCCTCAATAGGGGTAAGCGTATCAATATTTGTGCTTAAAATTTCTTCTCTGATATTTTCGAGAAGCGGATCATCCAATTGAAAAAAACTGAGTTGCAGATTCTCCTGATTTGACTGTTTCATTTTTTCCTGCATATCTTCAGATGCATGACTTTTTTCAAGTCTTTTCAGCATTTTATTTGCTTTATGAATTACTTCAACCGGTATTCCAGCCAATTTGGCCACATGAATACCAAAGCTGTGCTTGCTGCCGCCAGGAACCAGTTTTCGAAGGAAAATTACACTGTCTTTAAGTTCTTTAACAGAAACATTGAAGTTTTTAATCCGATCAAACGATTCTGACATGTCATTCAATTCGTGGTAATGTGTTGCAAATAAGGTTTTGGGATGTGAGGGATGCTGGTGAATAAAATCTGCTATGGCCCATGCTATTGAAATACCGTCATAGGTACTTGTACCCCTTCCAATTTCATCGAGCAAAACAAGACTTCTTTCAGAAAGATTATTTAAGATACTGGCTGTTTCATTCATCTCCACCATAAAGGTAGATTCCCCCCATCGAGATATTATCACTTGCTCCCACACGAGTAAAGATCTTATCCACAAGACCTATTCTGGCATGCTGGGCGGGAATATAGCTGCCCATTTGTGCCAGGATGACCAAAAGTGCGGTTTGCCTGAGTATGGCAGATTTACCGCTCATATTCGGACCTGTGATCATGATGATTTGTTGTTGATTACGGTTAAGAATAAGATCATTCGGAATATAATGTTCCCCGGGATTTAATAGTTTTTCGATCACCGGATGTCTTCCGTTTTTTATTTCAAGATCTGTACTTAAATCAATGACGGGCCTTATATAATTATTATCAACGGCGTTTTTGGCAAAGGCCAGCAAACAATCAAGTCTGTGCGATTTGCCGGGAATTCTTTTGAACAGGCTTTATGAACTCTAGTAAAAAAGAAGCGAGCTGCTGGAACAAGGATAGCTCAAGGGTACTTATTTTTTCCTGGGCTCCCAATATTTTTTCTTCATATTCTTTGAGCTCCTCAGTGATATATCGCTCAGCCGAGACAAGGGTTTGTTTTCTGGTCCAGTCGGCCGGAACTTTTTCCTTATGCGTATTGCGTACTTCAATATAATAACCAAAAACATTGTTGAAGGCTATTTTAAGCGAAGAAATACCCGTTCGTGCAATTTCTCTTTCTTCCATCATGGCGAGGTATCCTTTTCCGGAAGCAGATAAATTTCTGAGCTCATCCAACTCCGCAGAAACACCTTTTGCGATTACATCGCCTTTTTGAAGGTTTACCGGAGCATCTTCATTTAGCGTCTCAGTGATTTTTTCGCATAATGACATACAGGTATCCAGTTGGCTGGTAATGTGCTTTAATGCCTTATTACTATTTAGTTCTCCTGCAGATTTTATAGGGGAAATTGCCAGCAACGAATTTTTCAGGGAAATCACTTCACGGGGATTAATTTTTCCCGTTGCTACTTTCGCGATCAGCCGTTCCAGGTCGGCGATCTGTTTGATCTGGAATACTAATTTTTCAAAAACAGCCTCATTTTCAATAAAGAATTTAACAACAGCCTGTCTTTGCTGTGATTGTTTCTAAGTTTGTTAAGGGTAAACTGAGCCATCTTTTTAGAAGACGGCCTCCCATGGGAGAAACGGTTTTGTCTATGATATCCAGTAAGGTTACTGCATTTGGGGCAGTTGAGTAATACAATTCTAAATTCCGGATTGTAAAACGATCCATCCAAACATAATCTTCCTCCATAACCCTTTGAATATTGCTGATATGCAAAAGGTCATTGTGCTGGGTTTCTGACAAATAATAGAGAATAGCACCCCGACAGCGATTATACCCTCCTCAAGGTCATCGATTGCAAATCCTTTCAAAGATTTCACCTTAAAATGTTTCAATAAACTGTCTGTGGCGAATTCGCTTTGAAAAACCCAATCTTCTAAATAAAAAGTATGGTAAAGACTGCCAAAGATCTGTGCAAATTTTGATCTGTTCTGTTTTTGTACCAGAATTTCACTTGGGTTAAAATTTTGAAGGATCTTATCGATATGGGCTTCATCACCCTGCGCCGTAAAAAACTCTCCGGTTGACACGTCCAGAAAAGGAAATCCCGAGATTCTTTTTGCCAAAATGAACAGCCGCCAAAAAATTGTTTGTTTTTGCCTGAAGCACCTCATCATTTAATGCAACTCCTGGAGTGACCAATTCTGTTACCCCCTCTTTTCACAATATTCTTAGTCATTTTTGGGTCTTCAAGCTGATCGCAGATTGCAACTCTCAATCCGGCTTTAACCAGCTTGGGCAGATAAGTATTTAATGAATGGTGTGGAAAACCTGCGAGTTGTGTCTCGCTTTCACTGCCGGCCCCTCTTTTGGTTAAGACTATGCCCAGAATATTAGCGGCTCGTTTTGCATCCTCTCCAAAGGTCTCATAAAAATCGCCTACCCTGAACAAAAGTAAGGCATCAGGGTACTTTGCCTTTATTTTGTTGTATTGCTGCATTAAGGGAGTAACTTTGACTGGCAATGGCTGATTTTTTAAAATTTGAGACAAAATGAAACACCCACGCCTAATTTTTGACACCCAGCGGGATTATGGGTGTTCCCTGCATGCCGGACAAGAGGGCGGATGTCCGATAAAAAATAAATATAATCATGTGATAAAATCGAACAATTTCAGGAAATTCATTTACTGATTTATCTTCAATCCCGTAAAAATAGAAAAATATCAACAGAAAGCACTTTTTGTCCTGCTAAAAACTTTAAAGAACTTTGTTCGGAACACAAGGATAATCGCCGGGTTTTATTTAATTTCGCAGCGCGATGTACTTGTTGCAGATCTTATGAGAAAGTTGAAAAACAGTGAGTTAGGAAGATTGAATCTTGAAGAATTCAGGAATGCGAAGAAAATACCTCTCATTGTGATTCTTGATGATGTCAGAAGCCTGAACAATATTGGCTCTGTTTTAGAACGGCCGATGCCTTTTTAATCGAAAAAATTTATTTATGCGGTATAACAGCCACTCCTCCAAATAAGGAAATTCATAAAACCGCACTGGGAGCAACTGAATCTGTGTGCTGGGAATACAGAAAAGAAATTTTACCTTTGCTGGCTGAACTCAGGCAAAACGGAGTTAAGATTGCCTGTATAGAACAGGCACAGAACAGCATTCTTTTGCAATCATTTATTGCAGTTAAGGAGGAAAAGTTGGCTGTTATTTTTGGCAATGAAGTTAAGGGTGTTGATCAAAAGGTGGTCAGTGATAGTGATATTTGCATTGAAATTCCGCAATACGGAACAAAACATTCGTTAAATATTGCTGTAAGTTGTGGAATTGTTTTGTGGGATTTGTTTAAACAGTATGGGTTTTAATATGGATGATTTTCAGTTTTATGTACAAACAGGATTGTTTCATGTACTCGATCTAAAAGCTTATGACCATATATTATTTCTGTTGGTTCTCACCATCATTTATCAGTATAAAGACTGGAAAAAAGTTCTTTGGCTGGTTACGTTTTTTACCCTAGGCCATACATTTACATTGCTTTTGTCTGTTTATCAGATTCTTACCTTCAATATGGCAATTGTCGAGTTCTTAATACCACTTACCATTTTTTTAACCGCCTTACTGAACATTTTATTTCAAAAAAAACCAAAAATTACCATGACCGCCAATATCTGGTTGGCATTTATTTTTGGATTGATACATGGTGTTGGGTTTTCGAGCTATTTTCACCTTATGGTTGGGAAAAGTGCGGCAAAATTAATACCCTTACTGGAATTTGCCCTTGGTATAGAAGCTGCCCAAATCGTAATAGTAATCATTACACTCTTTTTGGGGCTGGTATTTCAAAATGTCTTTAAAGTCTCAAAACGAGACTGGATTTTAATAGTCTCTTCGTTAGTGGCAGGAATAACCATACCCATGATGATCGAAAGAGTTTTTTGGTAAATATTTAACAGGAGACATGCTGTATTTAATGTATTTTGGATAGAAATTTGACACTAAGTAACGTTTATAATGAAGAAGGAAAAGCAAAAGAGATACGATCTGGCCTATATGGGCATGGCGAAAGAATGGTCTAAGCTTTCCTATTGCAAACGCCGGCAGGTGGGAGCGATCATTGTTAAGGAAAACATGATCATTTCAGATGGTTATAATGGCACGCCAAGTGGATTTGAAAACCATTGTGAAGATGAAGAAGGATATACCAAATGGCATGTATTGCACGCTGAAGCAAACGCAATTTTAAAAGTTGCAAAATCAACGCAATCTTGCAAAGATGCTACCTTATACATTACCTTGTCACCATGCAGGGAATGCAGCAAATTGATCCATCAGGCAGGTATCACCAGGGTAGTATTTCAAACGGCTTACAGTGACACTTCAGGATTGGAATTTTTGGATAAAGCCAACGTAGAACTTGTACATTTAGAAAATGAATAAAAAAACAAAATTATTAATACCCCTGATTGTCGCTATTTCAATAGCGGCAGGCATTTTGATTGGTTCAGTGCTGAATTACCAAAAGAAAACGGTTTTGATGTTCGGGGGCAGTTCTCAGGAAAAAAAGATTAAACGGTTAATTGATTATATTCAATATGATTACGTGGATGAGGTTGACGCTGATAGTTTATTGGATGGAACGATTAGGGATATGCTTGTGAAACTGGATCCGCATTCTGTGTATATTCCCTCTCAGGAACTGGACGGTATCACAGAAACCATGAACGGAAAGTTTGTTGGTATCGGTATTCAGTTTAGAATGTATAAGGATTCGCTGACAGTCATTAAGGTATTGGAGAACGGACCGAGCAAACGCGCAGGGTTAAAAGCAGGAGACAGAATATTGGTAGCGAATAATGACACACTTTATGGCCGGAATCTTGATAGCGATTATATTTTAAAAACCTTAAAAGGAGAACCCGAAACCAAAGTAAATATTACAGTTTACAGAAAGGAGGGAAATAGGAAAATACCGTATACAATAGTAAGGGGAGATGTAGCTATTGAAAGCGTCGATGCCTTTTATATGCTTGATAAAGGAATTGGGATATATTAAGATCAATAAATTTTCAGCAACAACCTATGACGAATTTAAGGTTGCCATGGATGCCCTGATGCAGGACGGCATGAAAAATATGGTACTGGACCTCAGACAAAATCCCGGCGGGTTCTTGCAGGTGGCAACAAAAATTATTGACGAGTTTTTAGAAGATGGAAAACTAATTGTTTTTACGAAAAATAAACGAGATAAAATCAGAAAAGTCTTTTGCAACATCCAAAGGAGAATTTGAAGACGGACATGTGTATGTTCTGATTGACGGGGGTTCAGCATCGGCCAGTGAAATCGTTGCAGGGGCACTTCAGGACAATGACAAAGGCACTGTAATTGGAAGAAGGTCTTTTGGAAAAGGATTGGTACAACAGGAAATGGATCTGGGGGACGGATCAGCAGTAAGGTTAACAGTTTCCAGGTATTATACTCCTACCGGAAGATCAATTCAGAAGCCTTATGATCACGGAGCTGAGGGATATTTCAATGAGTCTGAAAACCGTTTTCTGGAAGGAGAACTGATGACTGAAGACAGCATAAAAGTTGTTGATAGTTTAAAGTATACAACTCCAAAAGGAAAAATTGTCTATGGCGGTGGGGGAATAATTCCTGATGTTTTTGTCGCTTTGGATACTACCCAATATATTGACAGGATCCATTTTACAACAATAAATGATTTTGCTTTTGATTATCTTGACACACACAGAAATGAATTTAAAGGCAAATCCTTTGAACAGTTTGATAAGTCTTTTAATAAGAACAACACAATATACAAGGCTTATATTAAGAGCATAGAGAACAGTTTTCACTACAGAAAGGAAGAAGACAAAGAAGAACTCATCAACCAATATCTGAAAGCTGTTTTTGCACAGCAGTTATTTGATGTGAATGCCTATTTTAAAATAATAAACAGGGATGACCAGATGATAGAAAAGACTATCGAACTGAATCAAAAAGGAACAACTATTTCTCAATAGCATCATGAATAACGGTAGAAATACCGTTATTCCATTCAGTTAAAATGTCAGTGGCCACCTGTGTTCCACTACCGCACGCAATAGCGAACTGGCTTCTGTGACCTGCCAGAACACCAGCAACAAATATGCCTTCTTTAACAAGGTGATTCAAATTCTTAAGCTGAATTTTTTGCTTTATTGCCTGGATCTTTTCGTGGGGAATAACTGCTTCCATTAATCCCTCTATCTGAAAAAGATTAGAGGCATCAACAGCAATAACCAGCATTTTAGCCTGATAAGTGTTTTTGTTTGTACTTACAGTAAAATTGTTCTTCTCTCCCTTAATAAGGTTAACTTTTTCATTTTTGATCTGGGCAATGTGCGGATAAGTGTCCGAGAGCTGCGCAATTCCCGATTCCATAATTTCTTTACCGGTTGTTCCTGGCTTAACGCCTAAAACATTATAGAATATGGCATTTTCCATAACAGAAGTCCGCTGGTGTAAAACAATTCCAATATTCTTTTCGCTCGCAAACGGACTCTTTTTTGCAGATCCTAATACCAGAGCACAAGACATTCCTGCTGCTCCGCCTCCAATAACTAAAACATCAAAAAACATTTAAACTCGATTTAATCAAAGATAAACAATTTAAAGGTTTTGAAACAGGCCATTTACATTTGAAGCAAAAAGTTTTACTGCAATAGCGAGCAAAATCACCCCGAATATTTTTCTTATAACGCCAATACCCGCTTTGCCCAAATAACGCTCAATGGTATTGGATGATTTAAGCACCAGATATACAAATATCATATTGACAACAATTGCAATAATAATATTAACAGTCTGATATTCAGCTTTTATAGACAGCAATGTTGTTAGGGTTCCGGCACCGGCAATCAGCGGAAATGCAATTGGAACAATACTTGCAGTTTCCGGGTTTTCTTCTTTGTACAACTGAATACCCAAAATCATTTCTATTGCAAGAAAAAGAATCACTAATGAACCGGCCACAGCAAATGAATTGACATCAATACCAATAAGTTTTAAGATCTCCTCACCAATAAACAGAAAGGTAATCATTATGATCATTGCAACAATAGATGCTTTTTCGGATTGCACATGCCCAACTTTCTGGCGTAAGGAAATAATGACCGGGATGCTCCCAATTATGTCTATCACTGCAAAAAGCACCATTGATGCGGTTAAAATTTCTTTAAAATCTACTTGCATGCTGCGTATTTTTTTCGAGGTGCAAAGATACTTAATTGTTTTGATTGCAAAAGGGAACATTTATTTTAAAAAACCAAGTAAATTTGCTTTTTAATTCATAGGCATGTTTCAGATTGGCAAGACCCTGGTTTCTGAAGAAATTTTTCAGAAAGACTTTTTATGCAACCTCAACGCATGCAAAGGCGCCTGCTGCGTAGACGGACAAGCCGGAGCCCCATTAGAGAAACAGGAGATCAAGATTCTCAAGAAAAATTACCCTAAAATCAAGTCTTTTTTAAGAAAGGAAGGTATTGAAGCAATAGAATCGCAGGGGCTGTATACTGAAAATGAAATGGGCGAATATGAAACCCCTCTGATTGATGGAGCCGATTGCGCATATGTTATTTATAATGAGCAAAACATTGCCTTATGTGGTATTGAAGCTGCTTATAACAAAGGAGAAATTGATTTTAAAAAACCAGTTTCATGTCATTTATATCCGGTTCGGATACAGGGAATATACGAATTTTACGGCCGTAAATTACCATCAGTGGCAGATTTGTGACGAAGCCTGCGCTTTGGGAAAAGTAAAGCAACTCCCTATCTATCAATTTGTTAAAGAAGCGCTGATAAGAAAATTTGGACAGGAATGGTTTGATGAATTGGATCTGATCGCAAAACACTATAAATAGATCAGTTTTTTTGTTTTTTAAATTTCCTGAAAGATTTGTTTATTTGATGTACCAAATCAAGTAACCTATAGCAGACCTTTTGAAAACAAGGATTTCTTTTTTTTCTTTCATCATTCTTCTATTTCTGAGCCAATTGCTAAAAGGGCAACAATTGGACAGCACCTATGTAATTGGCGTAATTGGGAGGGCAGAATCATTAAACCGGGAAGGAAAATTCACAGAGGCCCATCGATTAGCCTCGGACTTCTTGAGGAATTGAGAAGGCAAAAAGCGCCACAAGTATATTTTGCAATGACCTATGGTACCCAAAGCAATATAGAAATTAGTTTGGGCAGGTATAAAGAGGCAATACTTTCGGCCCATAAAGCCCTTCAAATATATAAGGACTTGCATTACAACCTTGAAATCGCATCTATCTACAACAGATTGGGAGTGGGGCATTATTTTTTATACGATTATGACAGTACCAAGTATTATTATGAAAAGTCTTATGCGATAAAAAAGAAATACCGTGCTGATAATAACGAACTGGCTATTTCCTCTTACAACCTCGCAATTGCCTATGAGGATCTGGAGCAAGTGGACAAGGCGCTTGAACTTTATAAGGAAGCTGAAAAATACCTTCTGAAAACGCCTGAAAAATTATCATTCTTATCTGATGTATACATTGGAATGGCGCATTTGTACAACACAAACCAGGAATTAACCAAGGCGCAGATCTATGCCGAAAAAGCAATGCAAATAGGAATAAAATCCTATGGAGAATTTAATCCAAATATGACTTTTGTGTATACCATTTACGGGAACATACTTACGGTAAATAAGGAATACAAAAAAGCGATCATTGTGTTGGAAAAAGCCTTGAAAATCAGGTTAAACACTTATGGGGAAAACCATAAATGGACCTGCGAAAGCTATTATGATCTGGCAAGAGCCCAGGCCAGTGACAACCAATTGGAAAAGGCAGAATCAAATTTGAAAAGGGCTATCACAATTGGAAAGAAAACCAAAAACCTGTCAAACCAGGCCCAGGCCCAGGCAACACTGGCAAAATTTTACATTAAAAACAAGAGACATGAAGACCTGATAGTGCCTTTGCTGCAAAGTTCAACGCAACTCAATGATCAGATCTATGGCAAAGGGAATATTATTTCGGCATCAAATTACATTTCACTGGCGGAATATGCAAAGAATATAAAAAATGAAAAAATGTTTTTTCAATCAATTCAGGCGGTATATGAGCAGGCAAATTACCTGAATGGTGATCTACGGAATACATATACTCCCTTTGAGGTATTAGAAGCGATGGCATTCGAGGGAATCTGGTACGAAGATTTATACAAAAAGACCCATGACAAAAAGTATTTACTAAAGAAAGTTGAGATTTTAGAACAACAACAGGCACTGATCCGCTTTGCACAAAATAATTTCTCATCAGACAATGCAAAGATTCTGTTTGCGAATGATTACCATAGTATTTTTGAAAGCGGTTTAAACACCTGTTGGGAGCTCTATAAGTTAACTAAAGAATACAAGTACCTTGAAAAGGCATTTGAACTCTCGGACGCGAACAGGAATAACATTTTACTCAGCGGGATTCAAGATAACAAGTACAAACAATTCAGCGGTATTTCAGAGGAGCTGTTGCTTATAGAGGAAAAGTGGAAAAAAGAACTGAATAGAATAAATATGGCTATTTATGACATTCGTTCTGATAGCTTCAGAGAGGAAGAATTGGGGGAATTGCTCTCTGAAAGGATTATAATGAACAATAAGCTCGACAGTTTACAAAGAACCTTTCAAAAGAAATTCAGTGAATATTCAAAACTGAAATACGCATACAAACCTTTAAGATTAGCCGATGTCCAGGCAGAATTAGAATCAGGCACCCAAATACTTACTTATTTTCTTGGGGAGGAAAATTTGTATACGATTTCTATTGAAAGACAAAAGGTGAAGTTCTACAAAAGCAGGTCAGCAAATAGAATTAAAGAAGAAATTAAAGATTTCCAGAAAAAAATGGTCAAGCTTGAAAATCTTCATAATGAAAGTACCTTTTTATTTGAGGAACTTTTAGAGGGCAAGCTGAACGAATCATACCATAATCTGGTCATTGTTCCCGATAACTCAATTAACTACCTGCCATTTGAGGCATTAAAAGATAAAAAGGGAAAATACCTGATTGAGCGGTATGCCATTAGTTATGCAGGTTCGATCAGGCTGATGGAAGAGCTCAATAATCCTTTCTTTAATTATAAAACTGACGGATTTTGGGCAGGATTTGCACCGGAGTATTTGGAAGACCAGCGATTGAAGGGAACCCTAAGTGAAGTGGAGAATATTTCTAAATTGTTCAAGGGCAAAACATTTTACGGGCAAGATTGCACCAAGGAAAATTTTATAGAGAACAATAAAAACTATTCAGTTTTACATTTGGCTATGCATGGTGAAATAGATCATGAAAATCCTTTGTACAACAGGCTTGAATTTGATAATGGCGATCTGACTTTAGGGGAAATATCTGCAATAAAGATCAGATCAAACATGGCAGTGCTGAGTGCCTGTAATACGGGTTTCGGAAAAATAGAAACCGGCGAGGGAGTAATGAGTCTGGCCAGAGCCTTTCATTTTGCCGGTGTTCCGGCTATAATTATGAGTCTGTGGAAAGTTCCGGATAAGGAAACAGCTTTTGTAATGACTGAGTTTTACAAAAATATTGCTAAGAAAAACTCAAAAGCAACTGCACTTAGGAAAGCAAAACTAGCCTATTTGAAAGAGGTTAAAGACCCCTTGCTAAGCCATCCTTTTTATTGGTCGGGATTTGTTTTAAGTGGCAATGTGAAGCCCTTAGAAACGCCAATCAACAGAAATATTTACATTGCCGGAACAATACTGTTAGGTTTGGTTATTTTTGTGTCCTATAAAAAATGGAAGGCCTAATCGGATTTTATTAGGGAAATAATTTCTTTTGCCGCCTCTTTTTTGTACTCACAATCAGGATGGATAACAACCACATTAAACTGGGATATAGCCTTGTCTATTTCCTGATTATTCAGATAGGCAAGCCCCAAATACCAATTTGCCTTTCCATGCCACTTAAATTTTGAAGTGGATGCATCCGGAGTAGTTGCCAGGGGTAATAACAAATCAATGGCTTCCTGATTCTTTTTAAGTGCCAAAAAACTCATCGCCTTATAGAACCGGATGTAATCTGCATCCTTGTTTTCAACGGAATTAAACAGGTTAATAGCCTTGTAATACATACCGCTGTCATAAGCTGAAAATGCTTTGGATTCGATACTTTCATCATTTGGACTTCTTACCGTTGGATGCACAACGTTTTCATAAGGGGCAAAGTTGGAAGTGAATAATTTTTCTGGTTGTGAGGAATTATATTTATTAAAGGCAAAATACCCTAAAGAAAAAACCAAAAGTACTGATGCAGCTGCCAACCAATTTTTCAGGGTAAAGACCTTTTTTTTGCTTAGTTTATCCTCAAATCCTTTAAGAGTTTTTTTAATAGTTTCTCTTTGCTGATGGGCTATGGATTGTTTAAGCTCTTTTTGAAAAATAAACTCGTCCTTGAACTCCTGATCATTTTGCAGAAGTTTATCAAAAAGGATGCGCTCCTCATGGGATAAGGTATCTGTAAAATATTTTTCTATTAAATTCTTTTTCTTCATAAAATTGAATCTTTCAACTGTTTCAAACAACGTGATTTCTGGCTTTTTAAAACTAGTTTATTGCTATAATCAAGTATAGCCGCTATCTCATCCAGTGTATAGCCTTCATAATAGAACAAAGTTAAGATTTCTCTGCAACGACTGCCCAATTTTTTTAACTGTTCTCCGATCTTTTCCACTTTATTAGTGTATTCCTCCTCAAAAAGGTTAACATCCAAAACCTCGTTCGTTTCTTCAACAATTACTTTTCCATCCAGAGAATTGGGTTTCTGACGTCTTAATAACTGAAAGATCTTATACTTTCCAATAGCACACAGATAGGTAGAAGGAGCACATTTCAGCTCGGTTAACTTCCCGCTGATTATATTTTCTCTGAATGCAATGATGGTATCCTGATAAATATCCAGGGCATCATCATGGTTTATACCAAAACCATGTGCAAAATTTAGAAATGATTGCCCTATTGGACTTATAAATGGTTTCCAAAACGGATGAGTCTCCTTTTCTAAGGGCTTCAAGATGAATATTTTTGCTGGCTTCAGTCATCAAAACAAAGAAAACAAAGAAAAGGATAAAACAAAAAAACTTAATTCAAATAGTCTTCTCTGGAAACAGAATTCTATTAAAAGTATAGATTGAGCGATGACAAGGTTAAAAATGGGGGAGATTGATAAAGAAAAAAGGTTTATTCGGTTTATTTTTTTCTAAAAATTTGGTTTCAATAAAAAATTCAGAACTTATAAATTCTCAAATATCATGAGCAATTTATAGGTTTCCGCTTTTTGTATCTCGAATTTTTCAGTTTCCAGAAAGCTGAGGGTTTCAAATTCTTCTGTTAATTTTATCTCAGCTTCTCTCCAATGGTTATTTAAGGCGTCCTTGATTATAATTAATTGGATGTCTGTTAAATCTAGATCTACTTTCATTTCTTTGGTTTTTTGATTTAAGCTAATAGAAAAACAATAGATAGTGTTGAAATTGCTGGCAAAGTAAACAAAAATTAGACAAAAAAAAGAAGCTACGAAAAAAATTAACCCCCAAAAAAGAGGTAAAAAAGAAACAAATACCAGAAAATGCGGAGTTCAAAGTATTGGGGCTCTTAAATCACCGTCAAGCGGGTTAGAAATCAAACCGATACGTTAATCCACCATGGACCTGAAAGCCCTGCACATCAAAATTTGAGTACTTTTGATAGGTCTGGTTGAGCACATTATTCAATTTTAGAAATACAGACCAGCGGTCTGTGATATAATAACCTCCGTTAAGGTTTATATCAAAGAAAGCACTGTTTGTAATTCGCTCTGTTGTATTTTCAGGGATGATGGTTAACTCATCTTTTCTGTCGCTGTAAAAATATAAATCAGCGCCTGCGTACCATTTTTTACGACTGTATTTCGCAAGAAGTGTTGCTTTTAGCATGGGTAAATTCCATGCATGATCTTCATTTTCAAGACTGTACAGATTATAATCCACGTTGGCTCCAAATTTAAGGTGGTTATCAAAATCATAGATTATTTCTGCATAGGCATTCAGCGTATTAACATCATCATAGACAACAGTAAATGAGTTTCCGGCTGCATACCCATCATTCAGAAGTATATTTCCATTTGTTTTGGACGGATTCAGTTTAAACAATGGTTTGTCTTTTTCATTGCCATATCCGATTTTTGCATTAAAACCGAGATCAGACATTATTTTCCCCTTTGCACCAATAAAACCCATATAGGGCTGGCTCGTTCTAAGTATATCAAGTGTCGGAGATAAAAAAGGATTTGAATCTACATATTCTCTATAAGAATTTTGAGTGAGGTCACCGGTAACCCCGCCATACGCAATAAGGTTTTCTTCGTAAATCTTATAGGAGGCGGTTATATTTGGGTATGCATAGAATTTGCTGTCCTGCCCCTCTGTATTAGTGATACTGTACCACAAATTTGCACCAACATTTACGGTAAGGTCTTCTCTGTAAAATGCAAAATTGGGACTAAAACCCAGATTCAGGTAGCTGTACTCCAGAGAATTGAAGTTTGTAAAATCCTTATCAAAACTTCCTCCCAGGTATTCAATGGCAATAAAACTATTCATGAAAGCATCCCAAACCGGAAATTCAATATTGGTTTTGATTTTTGCATTGTATTCAGAACTTTTACTGTCATCTACAAAATTGGCCAGATAGAGCTCCGCATTTTTCATCCATGCGTCTTCAAATTCAATATCCCCAGTCAGATAAACCGTGCCATACATCTGTTCTTCTTCTATTGAGCTGAGCACATTTTCTGTAAAAGTTATTTGTTCGGGCAGCCCGTACCAATTGACGACCTGACTTTTTACACCTCCTTTGATCTGCCAGTCAAAATATTTTTCCATCTGTTTGTAGTACAGATCAACTTTTGTGTCGGAATAGTTATCATCAAGCAGCAAACCTTCAATCCCGCCCTTTGAAGATTGATGGTGTATGAAACCTCCTATTTCACTGTAATGAGTAAGGTCATAATGTGCAAAAATTTCTAGCGAAAGGCGTACTGTAATTGCCAAAGCCCAAAGAAATATAGTTGTTGTAAAAAATTTCCTTGGGTTCTTTCGGGATTGTCCGCGCATTGCCCTTTGCAGGAACAAAGGTAGATACAACGGGCACGGAGTTAAAAGTGTATTTCACGTCTTTTTTGGTCTGCAGCGATATGGAGTCCAATACAGGTGCTTGATTTATTTTTTGTGCATCAGAGACAAGGGGGGCAAAGGGTTTTACCACCTTGATTACCTCTGTTTTTAAAGTGTCTTTTTTTTGTGAAAAAACAATGCCTGAACTGAAAAGTAAAAAAATAAAAAACACCAGCTTTTTCATAAATATCCCATTAATTTTCTTGAATAACAGACTCATTAGTTTTTTTTGCTTCCTGTTTTATTTTTTGAAGCTTCCACTTTTTGCTTCCTGCATCACGTCATCAGTATTCTGAAAAATTTTTGATCACACTTTCCAGAATATAGGTTGCCTGATATAAATCGCTAAGGCCATAATAATTTTTAGCCATAATGACAAGGCCTTTAGCGCCCCAGTAACGATAATTACTATAAGAGGAGGCGAGTTTTTGCATCACTTCATTAGAATTTTTGTAATTTCCGTCCTGATGGAGGAAATATCCGTTGTAGTAGATAGACTCCGCCTTAAGTTCTCCGGTTGCTGTCTTTTCAAGTTCTTCGAAAGCAGCCTGGGCTTTGCTGAGGTCTCCTTTTTTAAAGGCAGAACGGGCAATGATTATTTCAGCATCTGACCGTATTTCCGGTTCCAGTTTTGGCTGGTCCAGAAGTATTTCAGCATATTTTTCGGCCTGCTCGTATTTATTTAAAGCATAATTACTTTTCATCAGATTACTTTGAGCAAACTGTTTGTTTTTTTCAGTTCCGGCTTCTTTTTCAAGTCGGGTCAACAAGGGAAGGGCATCCTGGTATTTATTTTCCTTCAAATAAATCTCGGCCAACTTACTCAGAGAGTTTTCGGTATAATCATTGGTGGCATATTCGGTAACGCTTTTGTAGTTGGCTTTGGCTTTGTCTGTTTGTCCGTCTTTTTCATACGAACTTGCCAGATAGTATTTTGAGGCGATGATCTGTTGTCCTTTTGGAAATCTTTTTACATATTCTTCAAGTCCCTGAATTGCTTTTTTGTAATTGTTGTCTACATATTGTTTTTCGGCCGATTCATACAAGGCACTTTCAATTTCCTTGGAAGAAACATCTATATAATCAATGTTTTTTACCAATTTCTCATATTCGGCAACCCTGCCTTGTTCAACATATACCTGACGTGCATTTGAGATCGCTTCTACAGCCTCGGAGGTATTTGGATAATCCCTAACCACCGTCTTGTATTTTGCCAGTGCTTCCTCATTCTGATCCTTGTTAAAATAAATCAGCCCCTGTTTAAGCATAGATTTTGGGACAAGATTTGACTGAGGGTAGTTTTTGATCACTTCATCATATGCTTTCAGGGCTTTGTCTGTCTGATTTTTAGCGGTCAAGGAATTTCCGAGTTCGTAAAAGGCATCATCGCGCAAGACAGATTTCAGATTCGTGTTCAAAAAATCTTCAAGTGCTTTAATTTTTTTGTCATTATCACCCATCAGGCCATAACACAAGGCAGATTGAAAGGCGGCTTTATCGGCTTCCAAACTATTCCCTTCAATGGCACTATTATAAGGTATTAAGGCCTTAAAATAATTGCCAAGAGCAAAATAGCTGTCACCAAGACGCAAATAGGCATCATTCAGAAGATTTTTATCGGTGGGATTGGTCTTAATAAACTGATCAAAATAACCACCTGCCTGGTTATAATCTTTCAAATTGAAATAGCAATAAGCGATATGGTAATTAATATTTTTAAATTCTTCCGTTTTTGATGTGTCGGGATTATTTAAAAAAGCTTCGAATCCGGTTAATGCAGTTCGATAATCGCCCATTCTGTAATCACTTTCAGCTGCCCAGAACAAGGCTTGGGCAAAATATTCATTTTGAGCCTTCTGCTGCCAGTATAAAATGTTCTTTAGCCGGTTTGAAGGATTGCTGTTTAAAAAGTTGTGTTCCTCTTAGGTAGGCGACTTTTTGATAGTCTTCGCTATTTTTCTGGGTACTCAGAAAGGACAGTGCCCCTTCATAGTCGTTTTCTGAAAGATACGAACTTACAAGAATGCTGTTAAGATCTTTTGCGCTGATATCTGTTGGATATTTTGCCAGGTATGCCTTTATAAGCTCCGGAGTGCTTTCATAAGGATTTCCTATTTCGTAGCTCAATTTGGCATAATTCAACCAGGCATCCTGTTTGATGGTCTGGTCAAATTCCATCTGATAGGCATTTCGAAAAGCATTTAGAGCTTCTGACTTTTTATCCGTCCTCATATAACACTCTGCCAAATGGTAATAGGCGTTTTGAGAAACAGCATTTTTACCATCGATTATTTTATTGAACCAGGAAATGGCCGTTTCATAATCTTTTTGCTTGTAATATGCGTATCCCAGCATATAAAAATCGGTATTGTTCCAGCGGCCTTTTACTCCCTGATAATTTTCCAAATAGGGAATTGCATTTTCAAAGTCACCCAGGTTAAAATAGCTTTCGCCAATAATTTTTGAAAGTTCTGATTTTTGAAGGCCATTTGTTTTTTCGTAAAGAGGGACGCCCGCATCAATAGCCTCCTGGAATTTTCCTGTTTTGAATTTAATATTGAGCCAGAAAATAGGGGATATCCTTGTCTTTTTTATTTGCGTCTGATTCAGACAAGTACTTGTCTGCGCTTACAAAATCATCATCTTTATAAGCGATATAGCCAAAATAATACTTTGCATCGGCACCATAAACAGGAGAATCAAGAAGGGGTGAGAAATAGCTTTTAGATTTGGAATAATTTCCGGTTGCAAATAGACCATAGGCAAATTTAAATTGATAACCTTCCTTTTGTTCGGGGAAAAGACTTTCTTCATTTACACGTGAATACCATTTTAGGGCGTACGGATAATTTGCGTTTGCAAAATAATAATTGCCGACTTCTAAAAAAGCGCTATTTCGTTTGGTGCTTGTCGGGAACTTATCAACAAACTCCTTCATTAAAAATTCACCATCATCCTTTCCTGTTTTTATTGCACAAAATGCCTCGTAATAATAACATCTCGCTTTAAGTTCTGAAGTGTCGTCAAAATCGTTTTTGATATTTTTGAAAATTATCTGGGCGGCATAGTAATCTTTATTTTCGTATAATTGGACAGCATGGTTGAATTCAGCCAGTTCATCTGTATAAACTTCTGATTTTTGGCTGTAAACACCTATATAAAAACATATGATGACCCAAGTTAAGAATCTTTTGTCAGGCTGCATGTAAAGACTATTTTTAAACAAAATTAATGTAATGTCTTATTAGTAAACGTTAGAATTATGGAAAAATGTCCAAATGTTAATTACTTATACCTTTTGTTGAAAAGTTAAATGTCTGGATTTATTCATTTAGCAAAGTATCCATCAGGAGGTTAAATTCCCGAACAAATTCATCATAATATTTGCCTGTTGCCGGACCATTAAAACCTGTGTGTATTTTTCTTACAGTTCCGGTTTTATCTATGACAATTGAAGTTGGAAACGATATAATCTGGTTGAGCATGGGCAATGATTCTGAGGCTGATTCGGTTGTCAGAAACCCCTGCAATGAGTACTTCATAATCAACGCCCATAATCTCTTTCATTTTTTGAACCCGGGTTTTTGCATAAGTAAAGTCGGGCTTTCTTTCATAAGCCAGTCCTATAATCTCCACCCCCCGGTGTTTGTTTTTTCTGTACCAATCTGCTAAAAATCGGGTTTCGTCCATACAGTTCGGACACCAGGTTCCCAAAATTTGTATAAGCACAACCTTATTCTGAAATCTTGGGTCTTCTAATGATACCATATTGCCCTGCAGATCTTTAAAGGAAAAATCTATCTTTGTCATAACCTTTTTTAAGATAGGTCAGGCTATAGGCATCCGGCAATTCAATGTTTTCGTTTTTTATTGCTTTAAAAGTTTTATAACCGCTTTTGCCGGACCAGAACTCTCCATGTATGGTGTCGGCAGATTTTACTCCGCGGAATTTATACAAATGGTCACCATCAAACGAATACAGATACATGTGTCTTTCAGGGTATAGCCATCCAGATAGCGATAATCTCCGGTTGCTGTTAAAAAGGTTCCGGAAAAAGAAGTATACTGACTTCGAAGAGACCAATGCCGGACTGTTGATCACCTTCAGAATTTATAAAAATGGTTTCCCACTTCCCGTTAAAAGTAGTATTGTTTTTTACGCGATCAAACGGGCTTTGAATGCCGTGTACAGCTTCAAAGGGAAGGTTGTAATTATTGGCAAAATTTTTTCTGTAATACCCTTTCAGGCTATCATTAACTATCCTGGCTTTGATTTCGGCATCAAAAATATGCAGGTTAAAACTAAGGCTGTCTTCCAGAAGAGAAACTTCATCAATGGTCAATGTTTCCTTTCCATTTATAAGTGTTATCTGGATACGGTTGCCGTTTTTAATAATATTAAAATTGAATGGGATCGTTTGATTTTGGGTTTTGTTGCGCTCCCCTCCAAATTCCCGTTTTTAAAACAACTGGTTTTTCTTCTTCCTTACATTGGATGAAAAGGAGGGAGAGGGTTATTATAAAAACTAGTTTTCGTAAAAGCATCGGTAATATTATTCTGGGTCAAATATAAAAATTTAAACCGCGACCAAAAAAGTAAGGTCTGAATGGTATGTTAAAATAATCACAAATAAAAATGGCTTCAGGGCTAGAAATTGCCTGTATATTTCTTTAACGGCATCGTGCTTTCTTCCTAATTTAAAATATTAACAGTAAGTTTGTAACCAGAAAATTATCCTAAAATATTTAGTATGATCCAGTTAAAAGATGTTTCGATTTTTCAAAGGGAAAACCTGATTCTTTCAAAGGTAAATTTAGACATCAGAAAGGGAGAATTTAATTACCTTATCGGTAAAACCGGAAGTGGTAAAAGCAGTTTGATGAAAACGCTTTACGCCGATCTTCCATTGCTCCACGGAGCGGGAACAGTTGTTGGCTATGATCTGATAAAATTGAAGGAAAAGGAGATCCCCTTTTTAAGGAGAAAAATAGGGATTGTTTTTCAGGATTTTAACCTGTTGAATGACCGCAGTGTTTATGACAATCTGCTGTTTGTGTTAAAAGCAACGGGATGGAAGAATACCGCAGATATTGAGAACAAGATCAACAGTGTTTTAGAAAAGGTTGATATGAAGTCGAAAGGGTTTAAAATGCCCTACCAGCTTTCGGGTGGGGAACAGCAGCGGGTTGCCATAGCCAGAGCGCTGTTGAACAATCCTGAAATGATTCTCGCAGATGAACCAACCGGGAACCTGGATCCAAAAACTTCTATAGAAATTATGCATGTTCTTGAGGCGATCAACAAACAGGGGATCACAATCTTAATGGCGACGCATGATTATGCACTTATTTTAAAATTTCCCCATAAGACCATTAAGTGTGAAGGAGGAATCATTTTTGAAGTAGTTTAAAAGATCAGGTCTTTTATTGTGCGGGCATTCGCTTCCGTTTTGAAATCCTCCAGTACGTGTTCCCTAATAGCTATATCTTCTTCTGAGTATTCCTGTTCCATCAAACGGTACATCTGTTTGATGAATTCAGATTTGCTTTTGGCTTCCACACATAAATTTTCCAACCCGGTTCCTTTTACCATATTCGGGTGGCACAAACAGAAACGGCTGTTAAACAATGAATTAATCAATTTTAATTTGATTCCTGTGTTTTGGAAGGTTGGAAGCACGTTTACATGGGCTCTTTTAAAAAGTTCCATCAATTGTTCATCATTCTCCAACTGAATAAATGATATTTTTTTGTTCCGGCAAGTTTTTGCGTCGATAGGGGAATAATCGAGATTGCCGGCAATTACAAGAGGATAATCCACACTTTTAAATACCTTGTACAAATATTCAACCGCTTTTTGATTATCAGGAACCTTGAGGTCGCCATGGTACAAGGCAAAATATCCTTTTTTAGAGGGTTTTCTTACCAACTTATTGGCATGAAAAGGAGGAATCAGAATTGAAGGAACTTTGTACCGCTCCTGAAAATATGCGTGGTCAGAGAGGGAAATCGGCAAAATATAATCTGCCCTTTTCAGTACCTTTTCATAAAGCTTAAGTTTGAAAGACTCCGCATAGAAAAACAAACGGTTCATGAAATTTGTCTCTGAACTGGCCAATCCTTTGTAATACGCATGTTCAATATTATGTGTTCTCACAAGGATGATCCGGTCGTCAAATTTGTGTTTGAATAATGGGAATGTAGAATGCAAGCCCTCGAACAAGATTGGCGCTTTGATGGTTTTCAGGTTTTTTAATAAGGCCCTGCTCGCTCTTGTGGAAACGATGTAGGGCAAATAAGAAAAGGTCTGAAGGCTCGATTTTTTTTCTTTCGTAATAATAAATCTCTTCACAATAAGCATTGAGCTCATCACTTTTCGTATTTCTGCTTTCAAAAGCGTGTAAATATATTTTAAGTCCCAGTTCTTTGAGCGCTTTGATCTTGTAAAAAACGTCAATTGCGCCGCCATAATTTGCCGGGTAAGGAACTTCAAAAGAAACTAAATGCAGGCAGTCAGACAATGTTGTTAAAAAATTTTATTAGTTTTTCAGATTCATTTTCCCAGGTATATTCCGGGGCGATTTTTTCCAGATTTTTCTTCCAGATCTGGTATGTCTTTTCATCTGCAAATATACTTGAAACAGTTTGAGCTAAGAGCAAGGGATTAAAAGTTTTTGTAACAAACCCAATATTATTATTTTTAACGAACTCAGCCACCAGTTTTCGGTCCGATACCAAAACCGGAACACAACACTGTACATAGTCGAACAGTTTGTTTGGAAGGCTCCATTCATAATTTAGGTTGGTATTTTTATCCAACGAAAGGCCGAGATCAGCCAAACAAGTGTATTTCATTAGTTCCTCATGGGGCATCTTTGGCAGCAGGAAAACCTTTTCTTCCAGATGATTATCTGATATTAAATCAGCAAGTTTTCCAAGTATATCGCCGCCGCCGATAATATACAACGCGGTATTTTCGAGGTATTTCATCATTAAAACAGACTCCTCTGCTCCGCGATCCATATTTAATCCCATACCCTGCAGAATGATCATTTTCCGGTTTTGTTTGATCCGTTCCCTAAATTCACTCTCAGGAATATTTATTTCCAGTTTGTATGGCAGGTTTCTGATTACTTCTACAGGAATTTTGTATTTGGAATGGTAATGGAGCGCTATCTGCCAGTTTACAGTGTACATATTTTTTATATTTGGCAGAATAAAACTTTCAATAAAAGCCCATATTTTTTTAATTCCGGGCCTTTCTTTCAGTTCAGGGATTTCTGTAAAAAGCTCGTGGCTGTCGTATACCAGTTTTTTTTTGAACAGCTTGTGAATAAGGTAGTTTGGTAAAAGGGTATCCAGATCATTCGATAAAAGTATGTCCGCTTTTCCATTTAGCAGCTCAAAGAAAAGACGAATATTAAATTCGGCATAAAAAAGGAAACCTTTATTAAAAAACAATTTTAACCTCTTGGTTTGGTAGGGTCTTGCAAGGGGTAAACTATTTGGCAGCACCCTTCCAATTAAAATCACTTCATATTCCAGGTCAAATAAAGTCTGACAGACTTTTTTTACGCGTTGGTCTGTGTCAAGGTCATTTATAACAGAAACTATGATTCTTTGCAATGGTGTGGGTTTTAAAGAATGAAAAGACAAAGAGAAAAACGTCGAAATAAAGAATTATCAAAGTGCGGATAAAGGTATTAAATATTATATTTGTTACTTTAAATGAAGGCTTAATATTACGCAGTTGAATTTTATTATTACCCCTAAGTAATGGAATTGACCAAATCTGAAACTGTTAAGAACTGGTATGCAGTTTTTACAAAACCACGTGCAGAGAAAAAAGTTGTTGAACGATTAGAAGAAAATAGTATAGAAGTATTTTTGCCTCTGGTGAAAACTTCGAGACAATGGAGTGACCGAAAAAAATACGTGCAGCTCCCATTGATTCCTTCTTACGTTTTTGTTCATATGATTGAAAAGGATCTGAATAAGGTTCTGCCATTTCCCGGAACAGTAGCCGTGCTCAAGCACCTTGGAAAACCTGCCAAAGTAAAACAAAGCGAGATTGATAATTTAAAGATTCTAAGTGATAACGCAGATGCCAGTGATATTATAAGCGTCGTTAAGAAAGTGGGCAAGGGAGATGCTGTAATGGTTTCGAAAGGCTCATTTGCTGGTTTAATAGGAGTTTGCATAAAAGAAGGAAATAAACACAGGGTTGTTGTACAAATTGATTCTCTGGCAGCTGCTTCAGTGTGGATATTCCATTAAACCATTTGGAAAAAATTTAAAATCAAAAAGAAGTATAATATTTTTAATATTTGGGAGTTATTGTAGCATCCCTAAAAGTCAAAATACAAGATGAATTTAACTGTGGTAGGTACCGGATATGTCGGATTGGTTACTGGAACCTGTTTCTCTGAAATGGGCAATAATGTTATGTGTATTGATGTAGATGTAAAAAAAATTGAAAATTTAAAAAAGGGAATCATACCTATATATGAACCGGGATTAGAAGCGATGGTGATAAAGAATATGGCTAACAATTGCCTGCATTTTAGCACTGAGCTTAAAAGATGGCCTCCATAAGGCCGAAATGGTATTCATAGCAGTAGGTACTCCAATGGGTGAAGATGGCTCAGCAGACCTTCAATATGTAACCGGTGTGGCGCGACAGTTGGGTCAGGAAATGACCAAACCAATTATAGTCGTAGATAAATCTACGGTTCCGGTTGGTACAGGAGAAAAAGTGAAACTTGCAATTCAGGAAGAATTGGATAAAAGAGGGGCAAAAATACCATTTCATGTGGTTTCGAATCCGGAATTTCTGAAGGAAGGCGCGGCAATCGAAGATTTCATGAAACCTGACAGGGTTGTAATCGGTGCAGAAAATGAAGAGGTATTTAAAAAAATGAGGGATTTATACCATCCGTTTACCCATAGTCATGACAGAATTATCACAATGGATATAAAATCTGCCGAAATGACTAAATACGTTGCGAATGCCATGTTGGCAACAAAGATTTCATTTATGAATGAGGTGGCCAATATTTGTGAATTGGTGGGCGCAGATGTGAATATGGTAAGAACGGGGATTGGATCTGATACCCGCATAGGATACAGTTTTATTTATCCCGGCAGTGGCTATGGAGGTTCCTGTTTCCCGAAAGACGTAAAAGCCCTCAAAAAAATTGCTGAAGAAAATGGATATCAGCCCAAACTGATTTCTGCTGTCGAGCAAGTCAATGATAAACAAAAACTCGTGGTAGCGAGAAAGGTGGTAAGTAGATTTGGAGAAGATCTTAGCGGTAAAACGTTTGCTGTATGGGGATTGGCCTTTAAACCGGGCACGGACGATATGCGCAAAGCGCCAGCAATTATATCATAAAGGATCTGGTAAAAAGAGGCGCTACAATAAATGCCTATGATCCAAAAGCAATGGAAGAGGCCAAACATTTTTATTTGAAAGATGTAAAAAATATTAGTTATTTTCGATTCCAAATATGGCTGTGTAAAAGATGTGGATGGCATGTTGCTGCTGACGGAATGGAAAGAATTTAGGTCTCCTGATTTTGAAGAACTAAAGAACAAGATGAAACAACCTGTTATTTTCGACGGAAGGAACCAATACGGTAGTCTGGATCTCGAAGACAAAGGATTTGAATATTATCAGATTGGTGTAAAAAACAGTAAAATATCAGATTACATAAAAAACTAAACAGACCCTAATAAAATTTAATCTCATGAAAAAATTTGTCCTTTTATTTTCGTTCGCTGTCCTGTTGTTTTCTTGCGCAACCAAGCAAGATGTTGTTTATTTTAACGGCATTAACCCGGCAGATAATATTGTAGGCATAGATACATATATGCCAACATACCACATCAATGATGAGCTGCTCATTGTTGTAAATGCCATAGATGCAGAAGCCGCGAAACCATTCAATCAGACAGCAGTTGCCTATTCCGAAAACCTTAGTTTTGCCAGAGGACAGGAACGAATTCAGACATATATAATTGACTCTCAAGGAGAAATAGACTTCCCGTTTTAGGGAAGCTTAAAATTTCCGGGTTAAGCAGAGACCAGGCTACCGCATTCATCGAAGAAAAACTCAAGGATTATATCAAGGATCCTATTGTGAATATCAGGACTTTAAATTACAGGATTACCGTATTGGGAGAAGTGGCTAGACCTGGTACTTATACAGCCTCAAATGAGCGAATTACGCTGATCGATGCCCTTGGATTGGCAGGAGATCTGACCATTTACGGAGAAAGAGAAAATGTTTTGGTGATCCATGACTATGATGGTAAAAAAACATTTACAAGAGTGAATCTTAAGGATAAAAAATTATTTGAATCACCCGCATACTATCTTTCGCAAAATGATGTAGTTTATGTAGAACCAAACAAAACCAGGGCAAAAAACTCTTCTATCGGGGCTGATACCGGAGTTGTAATCAGCGCTATCGGACTGTTAATTTCTCTGTCAGCGGTTATAGTAGCCGTGTTAAATATAGATTAAGGATTTTATCAAAAATCTTAAAAAAAAACATGCCCAATTTTAATTGGACATGTTTTTTTTATTTTCGAAATACAATATTTCATAACTCAGTTCAGAAAATCTTCTGAACATTTCGCTAACCCCACAGTATTTTTCCTGTGACAATTTCACGGCTTTTTCAATCTTTTCATTCTCAAAATCTTTGCCGTAAAACTTATAGATTACTTTTACTTTGTTGTAATAGGTTGGATGTTCTTCTGTTAAGTCTGCCTGAACGTCAATTTCAATACCTTCAACCTCAATACGCATTTTTTTAAAAAGTGAAACCACATCCAGACCGGTACAACCTGCAAGGGCAGTCAGCATCAAAGCTTTTGGCCTAAGGCCTTGTCCGCTGCCTCCGTTTGCCGCATCCGTGTCAATTTTTAAACTTCCGCCAACGCTTTCCGCATGGAATAGCATATTTCCTTCCATTTGGTTTTTATTTCCTGTTTCATTGAATTATCATTTTTGGGTTTATATTTTTAAGTTTGCTGCCAATGCCATTTTCCAGAGAATAAATAATTCTGCCATGTTCTAATGCAATTCCTTCGGCAATGTCTTTTTTCAGTAACAAGGGGCCATCCATATCTACATAATCCAGCTCTGGCAACAAATGCGCTATGGCAGACATCCCAACCGTTGATTCTGTCATACAGCCAACCATCGTTTTTAGTTTTTTTGATTTGGCTTCTGCTATCATTCTTCTGGCCGGAGTTAAACCGCCACATTTTACCAGCTTGATATTTATTCCATGAAAATGGCCTGCACATTTTTCTACATCCTGTTCTATCTGGCAACTTTCATCTGCAATGATTGGTAAAACGGATTTCTCAAAAACCACTTTTGCCCCGTCCCAATCTTCCGCCGGCATGGGTTGTTCTATAAATTCAACATTTAATTTTTTTAATTCTTTTGCATTATAAATAGATTCATCCACACCCCAGGCACAATTGGCATCTATTCTGAAGATAGCATCTGTTTCCTTGCGCAACGCCTGTACGATCTTCAGATCTTCCTTTGTGCCAAGTTTTATTTTATAGATTGGCCATGGGGTTTCCTTTATTTTAAGAACCATATTGTCTATGGTATCAATTCCAATTGTGTAATTGCTAAGCGGATTGTTGCTGATATCATAGCCCCATAATTCGTAAAGTTTCTTGCCTTTCTTGCGGGCATAGAGATCATTATATGCAAGGTCAAGAGCACACAAAGCAAACATATCGTCTTTAAGATAAGGATACATTTTTATCCAAACTTCTTCCGGACTTTCATCGGAATATTGTTCAATAAATTCCTTTTGTATCAAAAGATCATTGGCCATGACTTCAATTGTCTTCTTGTAGTATGGATTTTCAGAGGCCTCACCTAAACCAGTTAAATTTCCATCTTTTAATTCGACGATCAGGGTTGCGTTTAATGTCAAATGAATACCTTGAAATTTTGAATGTATGTTTCAATTCAAGATCAAAAGACCTCAGGATAAGCTGCATCAATTTATCTATTTTGAAGGGTCAAAAGTAAGTAATTATTATAAATGGTTATTGCAAAAGTAAATGATAATTCAGGATTTTCCCTGAACGATCAAAACAAATTCACCCTTGGGCGGGTGTGAGGTAAAATGAATAATTGCCTGTGAAATAGTGCATCTTATCGTCTCTTCATAAAGTTTTGATAGCTCCCGGGAAATCGAAATATTTCTGTCTTCACCAAAATACTTTTTCATCTGTTCCAGGGTCTTTAACAATTTATGAGGAGATTCATAGAAGATCATTGTCCGTGGCTCTTCTGCCAATTCCAAAAACCTGGTTTGCCTGCCTTTTTTAAGGGGCAGAAATCCTTCAAAAACAAAACGGTCGTTTGGCAGGCCTGAGTTCACAAGTGCCGGAACAAAGGCGGTAGCCCCGGGAAGGCATTCAATAGGAATATTGTTTTGCACACAGGCTCTTGTGATCAAAAATCCAGGATCTGAAATGGCAGAGAGTTGCATCAGAGATCAATGCAATCACGGCACCGTTTAACAATCGGGTAATAATCTGGTCGACCATTCTGTGTTCGTTATGCATATGATGGCTTTGCATGGGTGTTTCAATGCCATAATGCTTTAGAAGCTTACCTGATGTCCGTGTATCCTCGGCCAATATAAGATCGACTTCTTTAAGGATTCTTATTGCCCTGAGGCTTATATCCTCCAGATTTCCAATCGGTGTAGGAACTAAGTATAGTTTCATGAGTTTAAGGTATTTTTACGAACCAGAAAAAGCCTCCAAATGGCGCATCAAAGAAGCTGCCCCATCTGCCTTTTCAATCTGGCACTTATTTCTTTCAAATGTACACCAAAATAGCCTTTTCCATTATACAATTGATTTGATTTCATCCATACCATTATTCCGCTGTTTATCCCTTAAAATTAAAATATTTACTTCAACCTGACGTGTAATTGTTTAAATTTGCGCATTAAATTTAAAAGCATGTATAGAAATCGCACAAACGGAGAACTTAGTCTTAAAAACCTGAATGAAGAGGTAATTTTGGCAGGATGGGTACAAAAAACAAGAGATAAAGGATTTATGATCTGGGTTGATCTTCGCGACAGGTATGGAATCACACAGCTCATTTTTGATGCAGACAGAACGGATAAATCGGTTATTGAACAGGCAAAAACCCTGGGCAGAGAATTTGTAATTCAGGTTAAAGGAAAAGTAATTGAGAGAGAAGCTAAAAATTCGAATTTACCTACAGGCGAAATTGAAATTTTAGTAAAAGAGCTGAAGATTTTAAATAGAGCACAATTACCCCCATTCACCATTGAAGACGAGACCGATGGAGGAGATGAATTGGGGGAATGAAGTACAGGTATCTTGATATTAGAAGGGCCCCGGTGCGCAATAATTTAGATCTTCGAGATCAAAAGTGACCATGGCGGTGAGGAAATATCTGACAAACCAAGGGTTTATAGATGTTGAAACCCCTTATCTTATAAAATCTACACCCGAAGGAGCGCGTGATTTTGTGGTGCCCTCGAGAATGAATCAGGGGCAGTTCTACGCCTTACCGCAATCTCCTCAAACATTCAAGCAGTTATTGATGGTTGGCGGAATGGATAAATATTTTCAGATTGTGAAGTGTTTTAGAGATGAAGACCTTCGTGCAGACAGACAACCTGAATTTACACAAATCGATTGTGAGATGGCTTTTGTGGAACAAGAAGATATTCTGGACGTTTTTGAAGGCTTGATAAGGCATTTATTAAAAGAGATCAATGGCGTTGAAGTCGAGAAATTCCCAAGAATAACGTATGATTATGCCATGAGAACTTATGGCAATGACAAACCGGATATTAGGTTTGGGATGAAATTTGGTGAGTTGAATGATCTGGTAAAAGATAAAGGATTTCAGGTGTTTGATCAAGGAACTGGTTGTTGGTATTGCTGTTCCGGGTTGTTCTGAATATTCAAGAAAGGAAATAGACGCCTTGACAGACTTTGTTAAAAAACCACAGATAGGATCAAGTGGTTTGGTTTGGGTTAAGTTTCAGGCAGACGGGGTATTGAAATCGTCTGTGGATAAATTTTACTCAGAAGGCGATCTGAAGGCCTGGGCTGAAAGAATGGAAGCAAAACCAGGAGATTTGTTGTTGATCATGGCTGGTGATACCGATAAAACCAGGTCACAATTAAGTACGCTGAGAATGCATATGGCAGAGAAATTAGGTTTAAGAAAACGAAACAAATTCGCACCATTGTGGGTTCTTGATTTTCCATTGCTCGAATGGGATCAGGATACAAAAAGATTCCATGCCATGCACCATCCTTTTACTTCACCAAAACCTGAAGATCTTGGATTATTAAAAGATCAGCCGGGAAAAGTAAGGGCAAATGCTTATGATATGGTGCTGAATGGAAACGAAATTGGAGGTGGTTCAATCAGAATTCATGACAAAGAAACACAAAAAAGCATGTTCACACTATTGGGTTTTACAGACGAACAGGCTCAGGAACAGTTTGGCTTTTTGATGGATGCATTTCAGTTTGGCGCGCCTCCTCATGGCGGACTGGCATTTGGATTGGACAGATTGGTAGCTATTCTGGGAGGCCAGGAAACTATACGCGATTTTATTGCCTTTCCTAAAAATAATGCAGGACGGGATGTGATGATTGATGCTCCAGCAACAATTGACGAAGCACAATTACAGGAATTGTGTTTGAAACTTGACCTGAAAAAATAAGCTCCGAATGGGTTGATTTTAAACTAAAATGGATACAAAAGCAGCTTTTACAAAATTTCTGAAATGGCGGTACAAGTATATTACTCAAAACCAGTTCAGAAATATTGCCAGTGCAATTATCGGTTTGTTGGCTGGTTTGGGAGCTGTTGTCCTGAAGAATTTGACCCATTTGATTCAGAAAATTCTCGAAGGAAAATTTATTTTTGAATTCCACAGTGCATTTTATTTTATATTTCCGATAATAGGTTGTTACTTGGTCTTTTTGGTAAAAAAATATATTATCAGAAAACATGTAGGGCATGGAATACCTGCAACTTTGTTTGCGATTTCCAGGCTTAAAAGTATTATGCCAAGCCATCAAATGTGGTCATCATTGATCACTGCTCCATTGACTGTTGGATTTGGAGGTTCTGTAGGTTTGGAGGGTCCAACGGTAGCTACGGGAGCTGCAATAGGATCAAATTTTGGCCGGGCCCTTCACCTTAACCAGGCAACAAGAACGCTCCTGATCGGAGCAGCAGCGGCCCGAGCAGATGTCTTCCATTTTTAAGGCGCCCCATTGCAGCCATTGTTTTTGCTGTTGAAATTTTAGTCTGGACCTTACTTTGGCTTCCATGACACCGCTTATTATAGCTTCTGTCACAGCAGTACTCACATCGTATTTTTTCTTTGGTGATGATGTACTTTTTCACTTTCAATTGATAGACAGATTTGAATTTCAGGATGTATTTTTTTTATTTCTGCTCGGATTGACAACAGCATTGGTCTCCGTTCATTTTAGCAAGGTATATCATTACGTGGCGCAAGCATTTAAAAATTAAAAAGCCCTTTTCACAGGCTTCTTGTCGGTGGGGTTTCGTTGGGGGTGATCGTATTTTTCATCCCTCCGTTATTTGGAGAAGGGTATGAAGTAATCAATAACTTATTGGTCGATAATTATGAAGGGGTATTAAAATACAATTTTTTAAAGATACCAACGGACAATACCGTGATTATATTATTTTCTCTTAGCCGGACTTGCAATTTTTAAAGTGCTCGCAACTTCTGTAACTTTCGGGCGGGGTGGTGTAGGTGGCGTTTTTGCGCCAACCTTATTTACAGGAAGTCTTACAGGATATGTTTTTGCAAAATTCATTAACCATACCGGATTTTTTCAGCATCAGTTGTCACAAAGTAATTTTGCGCTTCTGGGTATGGCTGGTCTTATGGCCGGAGTTTTACATGCACCTTTAACGGCCATCTTTTTGATCGCAGAGATCACAAGTGGGTATGAACTTTTTGTTCCCTTAATGATCGTATCCCTCATCTCATTTCTCGTTGCTAAAAAGTTTGTCCCAAACAATATTTATACATATCAATTGGCACAAAGAGGCGAATTGATCACCATGATAAAGACAAGACCGTTTTGGCCCTGATGGATTTTGACAAAATTATAGAAGATAATTTTATTCCATTGACTACCGATATGACATTTGGAGATATGCTAAAGAATTGTGTTGTTAAGTCTAATCGGAATATTTTTCCGGTGATAGATAAAGAAAATAATTTTTTGGGAATTGTTTTACTGGATACTGTCAGACCGAACATGTTCAATGAAGAACTTTACGATATAATGAAAGTAGAGGATTTTATGCAGGACGCTCCTGAGGTTATTGAATATGAATCTGACAATATGAATAGGGTAATGCAAAAATTTCAGGACAGTGGTGCATGGAACCTACCGGTTTTAAAAGCCGGAAAATATGCCGGATTTATTTCTAAATCAAAGCTTTTAACAGCATACAGAAGAAAATTAATACAGGTTACCTCGTAAATGGTTTTTTTAAAAGTAAAATAGGAGCTCATAGAATTGACCTGTTTTTCAAAATATTCAAATTCGTTCAATAATTGTTAATATGAAAATAGTATTGAAAATCACTTTGTTCTTCGTTTTACTTCTTATCGTTGGGGGGACAATTCTGAATGGCATCGAATGCAGAACAAGGAGATAAATTTATTGGCTTTGGCGTGTTACTTTTCGCCTTTGTGCTTTTGCCACTTTTTCTCTATCACCGCTATCATGGTAAAGACTTGTCACAATACAGATTCAGAATGGATGTTTTTAAAATGATCAGGAAAAAAAGGGCAATAAAAAAGAACTAGCGGTCAATTTGAAGTGAGTTTTTGCAGAAAAAAACGGGTGATGATCTCGCTGCATTCATTTTCGAGTATGCCACCTGTGACTTTCGTTTTTGGATGCAGGGTGGTTTTATAATGCTGATAACCTCTTTTGGGGTCAAAGGCTCCGAAAACAATTCGGTCAATTTGAGTCCAGTAGCTGGCTCCGGCACACATTTGACATGGTTCCAGTGTTACATAAAGCGTGCAGTACTTTAAATATTTTCCGCCTAAAAAATCAGAAGCAGCCGTAAAGCATTGCATTTCAGCATGTGCTGTCACATCAGTCAGCGTTTCTGTTAAATTGTGTGCCCTTGCAATGATCTGATCCTTTAAGACAATAACCGCACCAATCAGGCACTTCTCCTTTGTAAAAAGCAGATTGGGCCTCCAAAAGGGCCTTTCTCATAAAATATTCATCGTTATAAGGGCTTACCATTTAAAAATCAATTTGCTGGGATATAAATCCTTTGTTGAAGGAATCGAGAATCTGCTGAAAGTACTTCGGATCTGTATTGATATAAAACTTCTGGTATCCGGTGGCAGTTTGGGGATTGATCAAATTTTCCTGAATCAGGATGTTCTTGGTCTGCCGCGCAACAGCTTCGCCGGAATCAAGGATAGAAATTTTATGACCGATCATTTTGCTGATCTGTGGAATTAGTAAAGGGTAATGGGTACAACCCAAAACCAAATGGTCAATTTCTTTTTCCAGCATGGGAAACAGGTACTGTCTGAGCAGGACATCCATTTCCGGAGAGTCTCATTTTACCAGATTCAATCAGAGAAACGATACCTTCGCCAACCTGTTCGACTACCTCTACTCCCTGGGCAAATTTTTTCCGTGTTTTCGTAAAAGAGCTCACTGGTTAATGTGCCTTTGGTTGCCAGAATGCCAATAGTTCTGGTTTTTGTTTGCAGGGCTGCCGGTTTAATTGCGGGTTGTATTCTGATGAAGGGTATTTTGTAATGTTCCCTTAATTCAGCAACAGCGTTGGTAGAGGCAGTATTGCAGGCAACAACAACCAGCTTACACCCATTATTTATGAGGTATTCAGTATTTTTAAAACTATGAGCAATGATCTCATCCTTGGTTTTTTCTCCGTAAGGGGCATTTTTACTATCAGCCAGATAAATCATGTTCTCATTAGGAAGGATCTTATGGATCTCATTCCAGATTGTTAATCCGCCGCTGCCTGAATCGAAAATACCAATAGGCTGTTCCGTCATCATTTAATGAAATAAAGGTCTTATAAAGAGTTTCGTTTCACCAAAGATAATTGTAGTTTTGTGATTGTGAAAAAAAGTTACTTACAATATATCAACAATCCGGAAGATCTCAAAAAACTGAAACCCGAAGAACTGCCCCTTTTGGCCAAAGAATTAAGAGAATTTATCATTGATATCGTTTCTGTAAAACAAGGTCATTTAGGCTCCAGTTTGGGGGTTGTTGAACTTACAATAGCACTTCATTATGTATTTAATGCACCGGATGACCGATTGGTTTGGGATGTTGGTCACCAGGCATACCCACATAAAATATTAACCGGAAGAAGGGACGTTTTCAGTACTAACCGGGAGTTTGGAGGGATTTCAGGTTTTCCAAAAAGAACAGAAAGCATCTATGATGTCTTTGGCACAGGACATGCCTCTACAAGCATATCGGCTGTTCTGGGAATGGCAATTGCCTCCGGGCTGAAAGGGGAGACAAACAGACACCATATTGCTGTTATTGGTGATGCGAGCATAGCAGGCGGTATGGCCTTTGAGGGATTGAACCATGCAGGTGTTGCAAATGCTAACCTGCTGATCGTTTTGAACGATAATGAAATGGGGATAGACCAGAATGTAGGGGCGTTAAAGAAATACCTGACCTCTGTTAAACTGGACAAAAATGAAAAGGCGAAAAATATTTTTGAAGCGCTGAATTTTAATTATTACGGACCCATCGACGGTCACGATATCAACGTATTATTGGCTGTATTGTCTGAGTTAAAGCAAAAAAAAGGACCCAATCTTTTGCATATAATTACCAAAAAGGGCAAAGGACTAAAACAGGCTGAAAATGACCAGATCACCTATCACGCTCCAGGTAAATTTGATAAAGATACAGGTGAACTTCTTGAACAGGACGATAAAAACAAACCCCCCAAGTTTCAGCATGTGTTTGGAACTACTCTGGTGGAACTGGCTAAGCAAAATCAAAAAATAATTGGAATAACAGCGGCCATGCCAACCGGAACTTCACTGAAATATATGCTTGAAGAAATTCCCGAAAGAGCCTTTGATGTGGGTATTGCTGAACAGCATGCCGTTACATTGGCGGCCGGATTTGCAACTGAAGGTTTTATACCTTTTTGTGCGATTTACTCCACTTTTTTGCAAAGAGCCTATGACCAGATTATACACGATGTTGCATTGCAGAACCTGCCTGTAATCTTTTGTCTTGATCGGGCTGGCCTGGTTGGTGAGGACGGTCCAACCCATCACGGTGTTTTCGATCTGGCCTATTTAAGAATTATTCCAAACCTTATAGTCGCGGCTCCAATGGACGAAATAGAATTGCGCAATCTGATGTTCACTGCCCAACAGGGACTGAAACAGCCAATGGCCATAAGGTATCCAAGAGGTAGGGGTTTTTACAGTAACTGGCATACAGATTTCAAAACTGTAGAAATTGGCAAAGGCAGAATTATAAAAGAAGGGGATAAAATTGCCGTTTTGAGTATTGGAGCAATAGGTCAAACTGTGAAAAATGCCATTGAGAAATTAAAGACAAATTCGATTGCTCATTTCGACATGAGATTTGTAAAACCGCTTGATACATATTTGATGCATGAAATTGCACAAAGGTTTAATACCCTGGTTACTGTTGAAGACGGGATAATCAAAGGCGGATTCGGCAGTGAAGTTCTTGAATTCTTGGATGAAAACAACTACAGGCAGATAAAAGTAAGAAGATTGGGTATTCCCGACCTTTTTATTCCCCAGGGCTCATTAGAAGAATTATACCGAAGTGTTGAATTGGATCAAGAGTCGGTTATGGAAATATTAAAAACTATATCAGACGAATAGAGAAGTGAGAAAATTTGAATTAAAACATATACTCTGTTTTTTCTTCATATTGCTTTTTTTACCGGATTTATCGGCCCAGATTACCATTCCTTATAAGAAAGAAGCGTTAAAGGATTCCATTCAAAACCAACAGGACACTGATACGGCAAAAATGGCTTTACCGGCAGTTACTGAAGAAAAAGAAGACCCCTATATTGAAATTAAAAAGTCTGTACTCGATTCTTTGTTGAATCCTTTTTATTCTTTCTCTAATTGATACGGTTAATAATGATATTTTGTACAAAGCAAAATTCAGAATGAATCTGAAAGCAATTTCAGGAGACACTATTTATGTTCCTTTACCAAAAGAAGAAAAATACCTGGCCCCGGAAATAACAGCACATTTTAATGAATTGAAAATAGAAAAACCAGTAACAGCCGAGGATGTAGGCAGGCTGATTAAACTTAATCCACCGGTCTGGTGGAAAAATGAGGCAAGCTTTACCCTTGCGGCCAATGAATCTGCATTTATCAACTGGAATGCAGGAGGTAATAATTCGGTAGCTGGTTTAGCAAAACTCGCAATAATAAGAAAATATCAAAAATTATTTACTCTCTGGAACAATGAGATTTTTCTGACCTACGGTATAAATCAAAATGAAGAACAGGGATTGAGAAAAACGGACGACCAGATCCTGATCAATTCTACTTTCGGATACCGCAAAGACACTATATCCAATTGGTACTATACGGCAAAATTCAATTTCAAGACCCAGTTTACAAACGGATATAAATATCCAGATACAGAAAACCCGATTTCAAAATTTTTTGCACCTGCTTATATGTATTTTGGAGCAGGTTCTGAATACAATTTAAAAAAAAGGAAAAATTATCTGTTTATCTTTCTCCGGTCACCTTTAAATCGACCTTTGTTTTAGATGATGAGCTCTCGCAGGATGGCGCATTTGGTGTTGATATAGGAAAAAAATCACGTACTGAATTTGGATTTTTTACTGAAACTTCCTGGGAAAAACAAGTTATGAAGAACGTAACGATGACAAACCGTTTGGGCTTATACACGGATTATTTTAATGATTTTGGGAATATTGATGTGGATTGGGTTCTGGATTTTAAATTGACAGTTAACAAATGGATCAAAGCCAATCTGGGGGCTCACCTGATTTATGACAATGATATAAAATATAAAGAAGATATTAACGGAGATGGCACTTTGGAGACCTTTGGCGCCAAGGTTCAATTAAAGCAGGTGTTTAATATCGGGTTTACCTATAGTTTTTAATACAAATCAATTCCCTGTATTTTTTTGTGGAGCTGGATGGCATAACTATCAGAAAATAAGGATACAGTGCTGCAGATATCCAGAATCCGCCCATAAAGATCGTTCTTAATGCCCAGATTTTTGTTTGGCAAGAGCATCAGAATAAGTTTGTCATAATTGGAAGCACTTTCATTATGGGTATTATTTACCGCCCGAATGAAAACATCCAAGAGGTCCCCAATTACTTTATATCCTGCAATCTCTTCTCAACCACTTCTTTGCTCTGGTAGATTTTATCAATACTCAGTTGAATGATATCATTGATCTGGGCTTCATATTTACTTTTTTCTAGCAGGGAGCGGTGAAAATTTCCATTCATAATATGTGTTTCATTAGAGACAAAAACTTTAGCAGCTTCACTGATAAGGTTACCAATTGCCAGGGCACGGAGGTAGCTGACCCTGTCTTTAGTAGTTTGCAAACTATTGTATTTCTTGGTATTAATATTTTCTCTTACCAGATTGATCAAATATTCAAGGGCATAATCTTCTGAAATTAATCCCAGGTTAATTCCATCTTCAAAATCAATGATGGTGTAGCAGATGTCATCAGCAGCTTCTACAAGAAAAGCAAAGGGATGCCTTACAAAAGACAGGTCACCTTCGGTTCCTGAATTTATTAAACCCAATTCCTGAGCTACTTCAATGAAGAAATTTTTATTTTCCTGAAAAACACCAAATTTTTTGTCGGAAATTCTTGTACTTGGCTTTTTTGGCAAAGATTCTTTTGGGTATTTCATAAAGGTTCCCAAAGTTGCATAAGAAAGCCTGAGGCCGCCTTCTGTTCCTAATACAGACTGGGTGAGTATTTTAAAGCCATTGGCATTACCTTCAAAATCAATAAGGTCCTGCCATTGTTTTTCATTCAATTCATCTTTAAAAACCAGTCCTTTTCCGCTTTTAAAAAATTCACCGATCGCTTTTTCACCACTGTGTCCGAACGGCGGGTTGCCAATATCATGGGCGAGTGCAGCAGCCGCTACAATGGCTCCAAAATCATTGATCTGATAGCCTCTTTCTTTTAAATCCTTATAGGTATCAAGCAGGTATTTACCAATAATCCTTCCCAAGGACCGGGCAACAACAGAGACCTCCAGACTATGTGTTAGACGTGTGTGTACAAAGTCGGTTTTAGACAGCGGAACAACTTGTGTTTTGTCCTGCAGACTCCTGAATGAGTCGGAAAAAATAATTCTGTCGTAATCAACTTCAAATCCAAGTCTGGTTTCATCCTGTTCCGCCCTTAACCTCGGACCTGTGTCACCATATCTTTTTAAGGACAATAATCGTACCCAATCCATCTTTTTTTGTGCTAATATACCAATTGTTTAAGAGTTAATGAAAATATCAAATGTGAGCTTTAATGGATTCGTTACGGAAACTTAACAATTGCTTAACCTGGTATTTGGATTTCATTCGTTCCTTTGTCAAAAATAAATACAAACATGAAAAACGTATTATTTCTCTTCGCATTTTGTTTCACAACAGTTATGTTTTCTCAGGAAACCAAACTCACAGGCCAGGTAAAAGATGGCGACAATGCCAACGAACCACTTGCATTCGCCTCAGTCACAGTTAAAGAAATCGATGCAAAAACATATACAGACCAGGAAGGTAAATTCTCTTTGGAGCTTGCACCAGGAACTTATACATTGGTTTATGAATTTATTGGCTATGCGCCGGTAGAAATCAAAAATTTTGTAGTGAACAGTAAAGAGTCGGTTAAAGATATTACTTTACGAGCGCACACCCTTTCTTCAACAAAGGAGCTAGCCTTAAACTAGGCTTGCGTTTTCAAATTATAAAAAAAGAGGTTGGCTTTTGGGCTAACCTCTTTTTTTATGAACCACACATCAAACAGTCGTCAGGGTTCTCTTTGGACTTTAAAATCATATTTTTTAATTCCTCTGCGGTTAGCTCTACCTCTTCCTGTTTCTTTTCATTGGAAACAGTGAACTGTATGGCGTTTACTGCAGATTTCGTCCTTAGATAATACATTCCGGTCTTTAGCCCTGATTTCCAAGCATAAAAGTGCATAGAGGTTAGTTTACCATAGTCAGGATCCTTTAAGAAAAGATTGAGTGACTGGGACTGGTCAATAAAGTAGCCTCTTTGTCTTGACATATCAATAATGTCTTTCATACTCATTTCCCAAACAGTCTTGTAGAGCTCTTTTATCTCTGCGGGTATATTTTCTATATGCTGAATAGAACCGTTTGCCCTCATGATTTCTTCCTTCATGTCATTATCCCATAAACCAAGCCCAACCAGATCTTCCAAAAGGTGTTTGTTGACGATGATAAATTCTCCGGAAAGCACACGCCTCGTGTAAATATTTGAAGTGTAGGGTTCAAATGCTTCGTTATTACCTAAAATCTGAGAAGTTGATGCTGTTGGCATGGGCGCTACCAGCAATGAGTTTCTTACACCTGATTCAAGAATTTGTGCACGTAATTTATTCCAGTCCCAGCGGCCGCTCAAGTCATTCTCGCTCACATTCCAAAGATTGAACTGAAACTTCCCTTCAGATAGCGGGGAACCGATAAACGTTGAATAAGCGCCTTTTTCTTTGGCAAGCTCCATCGATGAAGTTAAAGCACCGAAATAAATGGTTTCAAAAATTTCTTCATTTAATTTTTTGGCCTCATCACCGGTAAATGGCATGCGCAACATGATAAATGTATCTGCCAACCCCTGTACCCCCAACCCAACGGGTCTGTGTCTGAAATTTGAGTTTTCAGCCTCTTTCACCGGATAGTAGTTTTGATCAATCACGCTATCCAGGTTTCTGGTTACTTTTTTAATTACTTTAAATAATTTTTTATGATCAAAGAACTTCGACCCATCGGCTTCCTCACTCACAAACATAGGCAAAGCAACAGAAGCGAGATTACAAACAGCAACTTCATCTTCTGAAGTATATTCCATTATCTCTGTGCAGAGGTTGGAAGAACGGATGGTACCCAGATTTTTTTGGTTGGATTTTCTGTTTACGGAATCTTTATACAGCATATACGGAGTGCCGGTCTCAATCTGAGACTCAAGTATTTTCTCCCATAATTCCCTTGCTTTTATTGTTTTTCTTCCTTTGCCGGCGTTTTCATATTTTAGATAGAGCTCATCAAATTTTTCTCCGTAATTGTCAAATAGATGAGGACATTCATTAGGGCACATCAGCGTCCAATTTTTGTCTTCTTCAACACGTTTCATGAAAAGGTCCGGTATCCACATCGCATAAAACAGATCCCTTGCCCTCATTTCTTCTTTTCCGTGGTTTTTCCTGAGATCCAGAAACTGGAAGACATCCGCATGCCAGGGCTCCAGATAAACCGCAAAGGAACCTTTTCTTTTTCCTCCGCCCTGATCTACATAACGGGCTGTGTCATTAAAAACACGCAACATAGGAACAATTCCATTTGAAGTGCCATTCGTACCCCTTATATAAGAGCCTGTAGCCCTCACGTTGTGTATAGAAAGCCCGATTCCGCCTGCAGATTGTGATATCTTGGCAGTTTGTTTCAGGGTAGTATATATGCCATCTATACTATCGTCCTGCATCTGCAAAAGAAAACAGGAAGACATTTGCGGTTTTGGTGTACCGGCATTAAAAAGTGTGGGAGTGGCGTGTGTAAAATATCGTTTGCTCATTAATTCATAAGTCTCAATGGCAGCATCAATATCTTCTTTGTGTATACCTATAGATACCCTCATAAGCATATGTTGCGGACGCTCTACTATTTTGCCGTTTATTTTGAGCAAATACGACCTTTCGAGGGTCTTAAAGCCAAAATAATCATAGCCGAAATCACGGTTATAAATAATGGTCGAGTCCAGTTTTTCTGCATTGTCACTGATAATCTGGAAAACATCATCAGCGATCATGGAAGCTTTCTTACCGGTTCTGGGATTTACATAATAATACAGGTCATTGATAGTCTGGCTAAAGGACTTGTTGGTGTTCTTGTGTAGGTTAGAAACTGCTATTCGGGCCGCCAATACCGCATAATCAGGATGCGTTGTGGTAAGGGTAGCGGCTATTTCCGCAGCCAGATTATCCAGTTCTGAGGTATTAACTCCTTCATAAATTCCCTCTATGACCCTCATGGTAACCTTAATAGGATCTACCAGGTTATTGAGCCCATAGCAAAGTTTTCTTACCCTTGCGGTAATCTTGTCAAACATGATCGGCTCTTTTCTGCCGTCTCTCTTTATTACATACATAAGAAAAAATTATTTTGAAAAATAGACTATAAAATTGATAAGGAATAACTGAAAAAATAATTTTTATACAATTTATAAAAAAATAAACAGCTAATTAATTAAAAATCTGCATCGAAGGAAATAGATCCGGTTCCACCGGATTTGACCCCTGCTTTCTGGTATTCCGATACCCTTTTTTCGAAGAAATTCGTTTTTCCTTCCAGGGAGATCATCTCCATAAAATCAAAGGGATTTGTCACATTATACACTCTATCGCAGCCGTATTCAACCAAAAGCCGGTCTGTTACAAACTCCAAATATTGGGTCATTAAAACGGCATTCATACCTATCAGACTTACAGGTAAGGATTCGGTTATAAATTCCCTTTCAATTTGCAGTGCATTCACAAGAATCTCAGTTATTCTGGGCTTAGGAACCTTATTTTTAACATGGTTCTGATGCAGAAAAACTGCAAAATCAGCATGTAGTCCCTCATCTCTGTTAATCAATTCGTTTGAAAAAGTAAGTCCGGGAAGCAGACCCCTTTTTTTCATCCAGAAGATAGCACAAAAACTTCCGGAAAAGAAGATTCCCTCCACAGCAGAAAAGGCAATTAACCTTTCAGCAAAACTATCGCTGTCAACCCATTTTAACGCCCAGTCGGCTTTTTTCTTAATGGCAGGAAATACCTCTATGGCCTGGAAAAGTTCAGCCTTTTCCTTTTCGTTTTTAATATAGGTGTCAATTAATAAGGAATAGACTTCAGAGTGAATATTTTCCATCATCAGCTGAAAACCGTAAAAGAATTTAGCTTCTGTATATTGAACTTCACTCACAAAATTCTCAGCCAAATTTTCATTTACAATACCGTCAGATGCCGCAAAAAATGCGAGAATATGCTTTAGGAAATACCTTTCATCCTCAGAAAGCTTATTTTCCCAATCAACAATGTCCTGCTCAAGATCAATCTCTTCAGCAGTCCAGAAACTGGCCTCCTGTTTTTTGTACCAGTCCCAGATATCGGCATGCTGAATGGGAAAAATTACAAATCGATTTTTGTTCGGTAGTAGAATAGGCTCGATAATAGACATGTTTTCAATAAAGTATTTGGTTATTTAACTCAAGAGGGGACTTCTGCAAAGATTTCGATTTTAGTTGATTAAAAAAAAGACTTATTTATTCACATTTCGTTAATAAGTCTATCAGACAATTGTTAATAGCCTTCAGGACTGATATTTTCTGAATGAAGAAAAGCACAATTTATAGGGTTAATGAATAAACAGTTCGAAAAAAACAACAACGCTTTCGATTTTGTACGATTAAAATATGATTAGTTTTTCATTAATCCGTTTAAGTTCATACGCTGGTAATCCCCCATGGTAATAGTTTTGTTTTTTTTCTGGATATCTTTTATGGTCATGGTCATGGTATCTCCGGTATTATCCTTGGCTGTGCCTACAAAATGCATTTCCAGCAAGAACCCGTTGGCATATTCAGGCAGTTCGAAATTATTTCCACCCATTGATTGGTTCATGCTGTAGAACATATTTTTTTGATAAAATTTCAGGTCCTGGGTAATCCAATAGGTAATTTTGCCATCATCGGTTTGCGACTGATACTCATCGGCTGTATAGCCAAGAATTTTTTTACTTTTCCCGGTTTTTTGTACTTTGTAAGCCTCCGTTTTATTGTCTTTAAGACCTTCCTCATCTATGTCTTTTGCCATTTTCTTAATAGATTCCATCGACATGAGCTGGGCGATTTTCTGTTCTTCCATGATAATGATCATCGCCTGATTTCCCTCATCCAGGATGGTCAGCATCCCCGGCATCTGGTTATTTTGATCAGATTCTGTCTTAATATTTTCGACAACCATACCCATGTAATTCTCATCTGAGGAGAACCAAAGACTATAATCCATATTAACCGGTTTGCCATCAGTTACTGTTTTCATGACATAAATTACATTGGTATTGAAGTTATAGACATCTGCAACAGGAATTTTCTCTCCGCCCTTTAAAAAATTGGCTATTTTATTTTCAGTCTGTTTTTGGACTCCTGATCTTCTTCAGTTACTGAGTCCAATTCCTGATTTGACTTCTTTTGCAATCCCTGCGCTGCAGCCTGATTTACCGCAGTTTTCAGTTTTTTTAGCAGCTGTGACTGGCAGTTTGGAATATTAATTAACAGGAACAAAAAAAACAAGGAGTAAATTATGTTAGGTTTCATGGAATGGAATTTTTAGGATCTCTAAGGTAACAAAAAAAAAGCAACCATGTTTTTTTTAACTGGTTTTTATAATGAGCAAAATAATAGACTCCTCTATTAAAGAAATATGAGATTGCACCTATCAGAAAGTGGATTGCAGCGTGGGTTATTTAAATAATTTTATGCCTTTTGATTATTTAAAAATGTCAGAGAGGCTTTTATTAAGAGTTGTAACTCAGAAATCAGGTAATCGAATTCATAAGGATGGGAACTGTTAAAAGTATGGTTGGCACCATCAATAACAAACAGTTCATTATTTTTGTTCCAGCTTTGCAGTGCCAGTGCTTCTTTCAGAATTACATTGTCGTCTTTTTCACCCTGTATGATCAGATAGGGAATTTCTAATCTTTCCACTGCCTTTTTTATTGAAAGCCTGTCCGCGTTTTCAAAAAAAGTTGTGTAAAACTGAAAATAATGTGGCAATTGTTGCTTGGTTCGGGTGTTCATAATATATACTACCCCTTTGTTCTGCCATTCTGACAAAGTCTGTCCGCCAGGAAATCTGGCGCCGAAGTCGGATACTCCAGCCCAGGAGATTACTTTTTTTACCCTCGTATCTTCGCTTGCTTTCAAAACAGCAATCCCGCCTCCTCTCGAATGCCCGATGAGGGAAATATCGTTAATATCAATCTCGTTTTCAAAGGTATGTGAACTTGAAATCCAATTGATAACAGCCTTCAGATCATCGAGCTCTATGATAAAATTATTATTTCCAAAAGCCTCCAGATCAGTAAAATCAACAGGGTTTTCTGAGCTAACGCCATTATGGGAAAAATTGAACTTTAAAAAGAAAAATCCCTGTTGGGCAAAATGTGTGGCAATCAGTTCCCATGGTCCCCAATCTTTAAAGCCCTTATAGCCATGGCAAAAAATAAGCACGGGTTTTGGCCTTCTATTTTCAAGAAAGTAAAGGTCTGTCAGTATGGGTAATTTATGGTCTCCCTTAACTGGGATATTTTTAAGTATTTTCATTATTTGTAATTAAAATAATCTACTTCCTTCTCTAAAAAATTTTCGGTTTTATTAAAGATTGTGAGAATGAGTAAGTCTAATTGAGTAACAAAAGACTGAAGATCTTCCCCTGAAATTGCAGTGCCGTTAAATTGTAAAAATCCCTGCTTCAGATTTTTAAAAGAATAGATCCCGCTTGAAATTTCTGTATCGTGATTAATCGTTTGCTTGTAAAGGTATGCATAAAAAAGTACCTGCAAGGACTTGCTGTTTTTTTCATCAAGGATCAGGTCCTCCCAGTTCTTAAGTATTAACTCGGATTTGGCAACCTTGCCTGTTTTATAGTCGACAATGCGCGTTATACCTTCGGTTTGATCGATTCTGTCAGCACGGCCGTTAAGGATCACCGGAAATTCTAAACCGGGAATACGGTGTTCAATTTTCAATGGTTCTTCGAGTGCGAGTATTTTTATTGCCTTCCCCGATTGGATTTCATTTTTTTCGTAGTGTACAAAATTATGGATGTATTTTTTAGCTACCATGAATCCAATATAATTCCTGCCGGAATGAATATTATTGGAAGCGAAGTGTTTTATGAATTGGTTGTTTACCTCATTGTCAATATTTGATTCGATGTTCAGAATATCGGCAAGAACCAGAAATTTAGCGACATAGGGCGTATAAAGCATATGCAGCGCATCGTGTATAATGGTTCCGAAGGTCTTTTGTGCAACACTGTCTTCCATTTCTTCAAGTTCAGACAATTTCAAAACCTTTCTTTTGTAGAAATCAAATGGATTTCTGATGAAAAGATTTAAGGCGGACGGAGAAAACCCGTTCTTCGCCAGACCTTCCAGGATGGATTCTAAATGTACTGTTTTTTCAATTTGTCTTAATTCGAGAAAATCAGCTTGGAACAGGGGCTGAGAGATTATATTGTTCAATAGCAGTTCAGGAAACAATCCACTTTCTTTAGCAACTTCCAACTGGGTGATAAACCTGCTTTTCTCTCCCGCACCAAAATTGGAAACTTCGGCATTGTAAAGCAAGTGAATTTTTTTGGCCCTTTGCAACAGCCTGAAGAAATGATAGGCATAAATAGTGTCTTTTTCTTTATAAGTTGGCAGGCCAAAGGCCACCCTAATATCAAATGGTAAAAAACTGCTCACTGATTTGCCGGCAGGCAATACTCCTTCATTTACCGAGGTGATAATGATATTTTCGAAATCCAGAGCTCTTGACTCCAGCATTCCCATGATCTGCAAACCCGAGAGGGGCTCTCCCTTGAAGGGAAGGGTTTCCTGAGCAAGAAGCTCCAGAAAGGTTTTATAAAGGCCCTTTAAATCATTAAAATAGCCATATGTTTCATGGTAATAGCTTAACTGCCGAAACAAGTTCTTGAAACGAAATAAATATTCTTTATCAAGGATCCCCAGAGTCAAATGTTTTTCAAACGACTCAATAAAGTGTAAAAATATTTCCAGTATCCTGTTTACCCCATTGTCCCATTTAAAAAACAGAAAATCAAGCGGCAGTTTGGTAAAGCGATCCAGGTTTGTTTTCAGTTCATTTTCATTGAAATAGAGCTTGTTGGTCTTTAAATTTTCCTGTTTGAATTTCTCCCAAAGGAGGATATCGATAAATCCGGAAAGGCAGTTCTGATCAAAAAGGGCAACCAGGTCGCGAAATAAAAACTGAAGATCGCGGCTTTTAAGCCGGTTAAGATGAAGTTTAAATATACGGTCAAAGAGTTCGGTAAAACCGGTATTGCTGAGTTTGATCCCCATAGTGATATTAATCGATTTCACATCTTTAGGCAGGGAGTTTAATACTACGGGCAACAGGTTTTCATCTCCAAGAATAATGGCAGTGTTTTGGTAATTATTTACTTTATCAGCAGATATTTCCAAAAGGGCGCCAACATTTTTTATCTGGGAAATGTCGAGCGGACTGCCAAGTACATGAATTTCCTTAGGTTCAGCCAAATAATTACCTACCCATTTTATTTTATTACTTCTGAAATAGGGCCATTCTTTAAGGTATTTATTGACAAAGGATCCAATACTATTGTTATTCTTAAAATAATACGCATCATAATCCCAATAGACATTATTTTCGGGCACGGATAAAAGGGAGTTAAAAATCTTTTCTTCTGCTCTGTTCAGGGCATTAAATCCGACAAGGACGTGTTTTTTTGGTGAGCCATTATGCAGGTATGAAAAAATATGGTTCTCAGCCTCTTTGAACAACATGCCCTGGTATCCAATTTTTTGTTCCTTCAGTACGCTGGTAAGTGCGTTATAATAATGCTGGAATTTTTGAATAAAGTTGAGGTAATTGGCAGAGACTGCAGATCTGACCTCATCTGCATCAAATTGAACATCGATTCTTTTCAGGTCACTTAGGTAAGAGAAAATATCTGAAGCCTTAACCAGGTTACAATCTATTTCATTGAAATCCCTAAGCAACCAGCCGGCCCACCGGATAAAGGAATCAAATCGTTCCGTATCATGCGGATAAAGGCTTTTATGAACCCTGTAGAATTCGAACAGGAGTGAGGTGTGGTCTATTAACTGCAGGCCGCTCAATTCCTCAATAAAATGCTCGATGCTTACAATTTTCGGATAAATGCGACCTCTTTTAGCTGTTGCTTTAATTCTTTTTTTAAAAATATACCTGAACGGTTATTGGGTAATATAAATATTGTTTCTGAGAGATCATCTATTTTTAATGAGTTCATTTGTGACAACTTCTTTAAGAAATGAAAGCATAAATCAGGAATATCAGTAAAAGTACAAAATAAAAAAAGCCATCCGTAAAGATGGCTTTTTAATTAGTATTCAAACTGTGAATTATTTATCCCAGAAGATATCAACCCTACGGTTTTCTTGTCTTCCTTTTTTAGTCTTATTATCGCTGATCGGATTTTTAGAACCATAACCTACAGCTCTCAGCTTGTCAGCAGGGAATCCATTGTCAATCAGATACTTCATAACAGCATCAGCACGGGCCTGAGATAATTTATCATTGATCTTGTCAGAACCTGTGTTGTCAGTGTGTCCTTCAATTCTGAAAGGAAGGGTTGAATGTTTTCCCAACAGTTCAGAAATCTTTGTCAATCTAACCATTGTAATATCAGTAAAGGTAGCTTTACCTGTATTAAAGTAGATTGCTCTCGCTAAATCTGTAAGTTCTTTTTGTGACTCCTCAGTAATTTCAGGACATCCTTGGTTAGATGCTGGGCCAGGAACGGTTGGACAACGGTCTACGTTATCATAAACACTGTCACCATCTGCATCTTTGTAAGGACAACCTTGTAACTCAGCTACACCAGCCTCGTTTGGACAAGCGTCATCTTTGTCAGCAATTCCGTCACCGTCTGAATCAGGACAGCCACTTAAAGCGGCAACACCAGCTACAGTTGGACAAGCGTCATCTTTGTCAGCGATACCATCACCATCACCATCAGGACAGCCATTTAAAGCGGCTAAACCAGGAATAGTAGGACATGCGTCTTCTGAATCCTGAATTCCGTCAAGATCTGTATCAGGACAACCGTTGAAGGCTGCGATACCAGCTACTTCCGGACATGCATCATCTTTGTCGTAAATAGTGTCTCCATCAGTATCTTTACCTCCAAATTTAAAGGTAAGACCTAAAGCATGCTGCCAATGTGGTAACATAGCTTCTTCATCAAATGAGTGCTTGTACATGGTTTGAACATTGGCACCAATGAAGTCATTGAACCAGAAGTTAATACCCAAACCTCCGTTTAAAGTTGGATTTCCATCTTCATCAACCCAGGTGTAACCACCACCGGCCAACAAATAAGGATCAAACCAACCATCTAAGAAGTTAAATCTTACGTCCAGGTCTAAAGCAAAGTAAGAAAGATCATCTGCATCGTAATTGCCAATTTTGTCAATCTGGTTAAAAGACCCTGCCAAACCAAGAGAGAAACCAGATCCTAAATACCTTCCAACTCTAAGTCTGGAGATAATAGAAGCAGTATTCCAATGGTCGTCATAATTGAAGAAATCTTCAAACATGTCTCCAATGTATGGTTCAGTTGTTGTGCTGGTGGCAAATGGATCATCTGCACCAGTTGGATAAAAATCCACAGCATTTGTACCGATTTCGATTACCCATGGATTGTTAGCGTCTTGTGCATACAAGTTGCTAAATCCTACAGCAATCAAAACAATAAATAAAATTCTTTTAAAATGTTTCATTGTAATTAATTTAAATTAGTAATTTTCTGTTTATATAATGGTTAGCTTAAAAAACAAGTTTACCGGTAGGCAAATATATAAAAAGTTAATTTAATACAACCTTTTGTCTTAAAATATTTGAATGATCACCAATTAATTAAAGCTTTTTCCGGTATTCCTTAATATATTTCAATAAAACACAGCCCGGTTATCTTCAATTTCAGCATTTTTTTTGATGGCATTATATACTTCAACGTTTCTTGTTTTTAAAGATCGTTCTATCGCTTTCTTGTTACTAAGGTAATTATTGAGTACAGTTGGCATGGTCTTTTTTACAACTCTGGCAAAGATTACTCCAATCTGATCTTCGATTGGACCCGGAAAGCTTGTTTGGTTCCATCCCCGTCAATACCCCGGCTGCTATTTCAAACCTTCCGTCTCCTGAGAGTACCGGACTAGCAGGCGATAGAGCCATAGTGGATTTTACAGTTGAATTGTTCTGCTTTGCAATTTCCTCCAGACTTCCTTTGGATCGTTCTGATATCATATCAATCTTTTTCTTGTTTATCAGGATCGATCTTACATTTTGAATATCAACAGATGAATAACTTCCTTTTTCATTAACTTCATCAACCTTTACTACTACATAGCCATTATCAAGATCAAATCTCTTGACATCATTTTCTTTTGTGCCATCTTCAAATAACCACCGAACAATTTGTCTCTGCGACCCTAAACTGGAAACATTGTGATCCAATTGTTTCAGATTTTGAACAGGCATTACAAAATACCGGTTTGCTTTTGCCAGATCTTTGATGTCCTTACCGGAGGCCAGATCTGATGTAAACGATTCTGCTTTTTCAAACAATTCGCTTTCCGTTTTTTCGGAAGGAATTATTTTCTTTCCAAAGGTTGCAATCTGCACAGAGGACTGGGGGATTCTTTTGTCCGTCTATTCTAATAATATGGTATCCAAATTGCGTTTTAACAACACCTACATCTCCTACTTTGTTTTCAAACACGTAATCCCTGAATTCAGGAATCATGGTTGTATAGGCGAACCATCCCAGATCACCACCGTTTTCAGCACTTGATCTGTCTACTGAAATGTCCCTTGCCAACTGGTCAAACTTAGTTTTATCTGAGCTTACCAGATTTGAAATACTGTCAGCAAAAACTTTAGCTTCTTCCGGGGTTCTCACGGTACTTACATCTGCAGTTGCTGCCCCCACAAAAGGAATCAGAATATGACTGGCTTTTACAGAATCGGGCAGTTGTTTAACAGCGGTTACCTTTGAGATCTTATAAAAACCAGCTTCTTTATAAGGTCCGTAAACAGTACCAATGGGTTTGTTAAAAAGGGTGTCAGCCAATATTTTTGATATGCTTGCCCTAGTGTAATAATTCTTATCCAGAGGGAGATCGGAACTGTTTGTGCCGAAAAAATCAGCGAGATTATCAGTCTCTGAAAAACCAGTGACAGTTACATTCGCTTTTGCAGCTGTACTGTATTCCTCCTTATTATTCAGAAGGGCGCCCAATTCGGCTTTTATTTCATTTTCATCCTCTATTGAGGGCTGTACAGTAAAGTGAACAAACTGAATATCTCTTGATGGCTCTGAAGTAAATTGTTTCGGACGTTCCTTGATATAGTTTTTTATTTCGTCGTTGGTAATATTGATCAAACTATCCGCTATGCTTGCATATGGCACATATACATAATCAATATCTACGTTTGTATTTTTGTAGAAATAATCTCTTTCAGATTCTTTGGTGGTGCTGTTTAATCCGGCATTGATCAAAGAATTATAGGTATTTTGCTCGATACTGGACTTGATGTTTTTTTCATAATTGAGCCAACCCAACCAAGCCATCTTGTCTTCATCACTATTTGTAGCGTTTTCTTTTAATGTGGCCACATATTCTTTAAGTTTCTCCTCGTCAAAAAGTCCTGCCTCATTTTGAAACGCAGGGCTGTTTTGCAATTGAACCTGCGAAACGATTGCATCCCAGATATCCTTTTCTCCTACAATAACACCTGATTTTTCAAGTTGGGATTTATAGAGTTTTGTCAGAACCAGATTGTTCCATGCAATATCAACATTTTGCATCTCGTTTGACCGACCATTGCTTCTCGCTCTGATAAGATCAACTTCCTGAGCAAATTCTTCTCTGGTGATCGGATCACCGTCTACACCGCCAATATCATTTACGTTCTTGTTAAAAAGCGGGCTGTTGGCATCAAATATGCCGCTTAAAACAAATGAAAATAATGCCAAGGCTATGATGATGATTAAAAAAACTGATCGTTCCCGAATTTTTGATAAAACTGCCATTTTCCTTTTCTTTAAAATTTAGGCTGCGAAAATACGATATACCTTTTAATTATAAAAGTAGTTTGGATTAATTTTAAGTGCCCCAAATTGTTAGGTTTCGGGATGAAGAATTTTAAGATGAACTTCTTCTATTTTTGAAGCGGAAACTTTGAGAATTCTGAATTGAAAATCGTCGATATCTATAATTTCGTCCTGATCCGGGATATCCTCAGTGTGATGCATAATTAAGCCACCAAGAGTTTCATAGGCATTATCCTCTTTTAAGTTAAGGTCGTAAGTTTCATTGAGATAATCTACCTCGAGTCGGGTAGAGAATTTATACTCAGAATCACTTATTTTTTCTTCAAGAAATGTTGAGGTATCATGTTCATCTTCAATATCACCGAACAACTCTTCAACGATATCTTCAACGGTAATCAAACCGGAAGTGCCTCCGTATTCATCTAAAACAATGGCAATGCTTTTTTGTTTTTTGATCAGATCATTTAAAATATCATGGATCATCATCGTTTCCGGGACGATTTCAAGCGGCATCACCATGGATCGGATGCTTTTGGGTTTATGGAACATATCAAAAGCATGAACATAACCGATTATATCGTCGAAAGAACTGGTATAAACCAATATTTTCGAAAGTCCTGTTTCAACAAACAATTTTTTCAGCTTACTTATCGGGTCGTGCACTTCAATTGCAACAATTTCTGTTCGTGGGATCATTGCTTCCCTGGCCCTTACTTTATGGAAATCAAGTGCATTTTGAAAAATTTGAATTTCTGCATCAATTTCATCCTTGGCAGACTCAATTTGCTCCGATATATAATTTTCGAGTTCTACCTTGCTAAAGACCAATTGCACTTCATCCTGTTTTATATGGAAGAAAACCCGCAGGATAAAGTTGGAAATGTACATGATAAATTCAGAAATAACAAAAAGCAGCAGGTAGAATAAATAGGCGGGAAGTGCAAAAAACTTTAAAGTTTCATTGGCAAAGATCCTGAACAAAGTTTTTGGCAGGAACTCACCGGTAACCAATATTACAATTGTAGAAATAAGGGTTTGAATGAGCAGGATGACAAAAGCGTTATCGATAAAAGGCGAAATAAAACCCATGATCACATTACCCATAAAATAGCCATACACGACCAGGGAAATATTATTTCCAACCAGCATAACCGTAATAAAACGCGAAGGATATTTGGTTATTTTTGTTAAAATAGTGGCAAAGAAAAGTATCCTTTCTCTTTTCAATTTCGAGTTGCATTTTGTTAGAAGCAACAAAGGCAATTTCCATACCTGAAAAAAAAGCGGAAAACAAAAGAGAAAGCAGAATGATAAAAATATCAAATATCATTTTCTGGTTTTGTCTTGATTCTCAAATTTTTTACGATATTTTTTTCTGAAAAAATACATGAACACGGCAAGAAAGGAAAAAATCAGATACAAATATGCCTTTTCTCTGTTGGTATTCCAGGTCAAAAACGTTTCGACTACAAAAAAAATCGCGATTATTAAATAAGCAATTTCAAAGAATTTAAAATATCTGGTCATTGGTTCTGGTTTTCTTTTACATAAACAATACCCCTTACAGATTTCATGATTACTTTTGTAAGGTCTTCATTGGCTTCGAAGCCTTTGCCTCTGATTGTATCTTTTTCCGTAATTAGGGTAAAATCTTTTTCCGTGTAAATATAATGCACATTTGCATCCCAAAAAAGCTGGTCTGATTTTAAGATAGATTTTTTGGCATGGTTTTGAACAAGCACACCATTCTTTGCCTCTGAAATACTTGTTTTATTGTAATTAATGGCATAATTGGCCTTAAGTGTTACAGAGTCGCCATTTTTATCGTAGGTTACAATGGTAAGGCCTTCGGGAAATTCTGTATATGGATGGTTTTTTCTATTCGAAAAATCATTCATTTTCGACGTGATTAATTTGGTAACAGCCCTTCCGGAATCCGTATGTATCATGTTGATGCCGTGTGCGGCGCCGACGGGAAAGTTCTTTTCTGCAAGAAAATCTTCAATTTCTTTTAGTTCATTCCCACAAGAAAAAAACATTGCCACTAAAAGAAGAGTGGCAATGTTTTTAATGTGATGAAAACCAAATTTAATCATAGGGTAAATTATGGAATTTGCGTTGTTTCGCCTATCCAGCAACCAACAGTATATGATGAACCAGAAACCTTTCCTTCGGTAAAAACCAATTTTGTAGAAGGACCGTTTGCCATATAACTTGAAATATATCTGTTAGCCGTATCTGTAATACCAGGGTCTACACTTTTTGCCTTTCTTGCTTTGTCAGCTGCGGCCACATAGACCATTCTTTTTGAGAACTCATCGGTTCCACAGGAGTTAGCGCTGGCCGCATATAAATTTGCTACAAGCAGATAGGCACTACCCATGCTTGGTCTTTCTTTGAGCGCTTTATAGGCAAGCTCTCTTGCACGGCTTGAATTTCCTTTGCTCCTCATGATCATGGCCATTTTGTAATAGTAATTCGCTTTTTTATAGGAGTCTGTTTCGATATTAATTGCCTTGTCAAAGTATTCGATGGCCTTGTTATCTTCTTTATTGTCCAATAAAATTCCTGCATAGAACACATAAGCATCTGAAGAAGGGGCAGCATGAACGTAGGCCTCTACCATTTTTGGATACAAACTGTTGTCTGTACACTCTTTATTGTTTAAACGGGATACAGCTCTTTTTAACCAGACGGCATCATTTTTGTATTTTTCAAAGTTTGATGTGTACAAAGGAATCAATCTTTCACAAGTTGCAACCTCTGTAAGGGTATTGTCGAGGTACGCATCTACCTGGCCCAAAGCAGTCAGATTGATTTCAGCGGCATTTTTTGCGCTTGATTCCTTGCTTGAAAGGGTTGACCCTGCAGCTTCTTTTGCAGTAAGCTGGTCCAATGATTTGGAATACTCAGTCATTTTATTTTCCACAGCTTCTGTAATATCATCATAGGTATCAAAAACCGCCTGTGGGTTTGTGTCTTTATTTAAATCAGTATACTCCTGAAAATAGTTGGCTAGGTTTTTCACGCTCATACCCGCAGGATCAGCTTTAAACGACTTGGCAAGTTTGTCATAGATATCTTTTTTATAGACTTTTGTTCCTCTTTTATCTAATGACCCTCTTTTAAAGATAGAATTAGCCCAGTCACTGTAGACCTTTCCAAGGTTATCAGGGAAATATTTTATACGCATCTCGTATAATTTATCGATAGCAGCTCCCTTTTTGTCGAATTCAGCGTAATTCATTTTGGATAGGTCGTAATAAGTACCCTCAACATCCACTACATTCGCTCCGGCCTGTTTTGATGGCAATAACCCGGCAGCTTTATCTAAAAAGTCTTCCTCCATTAAAAGCCCGTATTTATAAACATTTAGGGAAGAAGCAGGACAGTTTTCAAGACATGCTTTCCATGGATCATAAGCGGCGGAATAGTTCTGTACCTTGGCATACTCATAAAAAATAGAAAGATCTGTTTCTGCGCTTTTCAGGGTTGCTTCCATATTTATCCTGCGCATTGGCATTTAATCCTAAAAAAAGAATAAACGTAATCCCTAATACCTAACTTTAGTTTCATAATCAAAAAATTTGTTTGTTTTAATTAATACAATTGTCTTTTTCTAAACCATTTATCGCTCAAAGATAAACTTAATCTAAAATTAAAATAATTTTCTTGAATTAAATTATCAGTTTTTTCTCCTCTTTGCCCTAATTCAAAACCAAAATTCACATTAGATAATTGTAATCCTACCGGTAATCCTACACCAAAAGATATGCCATAATCATTAATATCCGTTCCGTTGATTGTCAAACCCATTGATTGGTAATGAAAACCGGCCCGATAAGTAACTCTTTGCCAGTAATTGTTGATAGCATTAAAATTAGGAATATAATATCCGCCAAGGGAAATCCTGTTATTGCTCGTATATTGATAAACATCTTGTTCCTGATAGTAAGCTCCTTCGATGTCCAGTGCATCCATAAATTCGTATTCGAGACCCGCGTACCAAGTTTTATCTTTGCCAATACCGGCACTTAAAACAGATTTTAAGGGATAAGAAATATCTGATTTAAAAGGATTGTTATACAATGTATCAACGGGAATATCCACCGGGGAATTTGAGTTGTTGATCGAATATAAGATTTCGTTGCCGTCTTCCTCCAGATCGTGACTCAGAGTGGCACTTGCCCCCAATTTTAATACCAACTCATCTGGTAATGCCACATTGTATTGCGCGCCTAATTTAAATTCAAAACCATCAACCCATGAATCTACCTTGTATTTTGTGCCGAGCTGCACACCCAGTCGCCTGTTGGTTACGCTGTTGTCTAAACCTCCAAATATATAGGCTGCCTCTGCTCCAAGCATTAAATTAAAAGGAAATTAATATCCGTAGCCCAAAAAAGCACGGTTTGTTCCGCCGCTTCCTTCAAAATCGGTTCTTTCATTTATAATGCCTTCCTCATTTTCCGAAAAGGACAACACGGAATAACCAACCGCAGTATTCAATTGCAGTCCCAAGGCAAGTCCCTGGTTACCTTTCATAGGGATTCCGAGGGCCAAATAGGTAAAACTGGCATTTGAACTGGTTTGCTTCTCGGTACCATCATCAAAGTTGGTCCAGTTATTGCCTCCGGCAAAGACATAGGTTGTATATAGCAAAGAGCCATAAGAAGCCGGGTTCGTCAGGCTTAAGCGGTAAGGGCTGTCCAACGCACCGCCAATTCTTCCCATACTCATCTCTTCCACACTTTTCAATGACAAAGGATCACCAATTCCAAAAAACGAATAAGGAGAAGAACTGTTTTTTTGCGCGATACCAATTACGCTGTAAAAGATTGCAAAAAACGCAAATATATTTTTAATCATTCTTCGAAATTATGTATCAAAATGCTGTTCAGCCCTTCAAGTAAAAAATTTGGCTTGGCAAAGATGGTACTTTTTAGCTTTTTTGACAAGAAATTTGTATCCCCTCCTGTTAAAATCACTGTTAATTTTTTATTTTTATTTATTTGCTGCGCAATAATGCCCTCAATTTCCAATACAATCCCATTTAAAACACCGGAATGCATCGCTGATTTAGTTGTATCACCAATTGCAGGGATCTCATCCTCTTTGGTTAAAAGAGGCAGGTTTGCAGTAAATTGATGCAATGCTTTATAACGCATATCAATTCCGGGAGAAATTGCACCACCAAAATATTTATTCTCTTCAGTTAATAAATCGTATGTGATACAGGTACCGGCATCAATTACCAAGACAGGAAGCTTTGGAAACTGCACCGCAGCCGCTGACATCAGCGCTATACGATCAACACCTAAAGTTTTCGGGGTTTTATATAAGTTTTCAAAAGGAACTTTGGTTTCGGAACCGAGAAAAATGAAGTTGTACTCGTTCCTGATGGCCGTGTAGGTTTCTTCTTCCAATCCCGCAACACTTGATAAGATTCCTTTTTTTATTGGATGCTCTTTATAAAATTTGTTCAAGACTTTCAAAAGGTCATTTTTGGCAAAAATTACTTTTTCAAGGAGCACCTCTTTACGGAATACTGCCGCCTTACCTTGCGTATTGCCAATGTCGATTACTAAATTCATATTTGAAATAATAGGAAAAGACAAAAATACAATACATTTTTCAATATTTTTTTTGCTGCTTTTAAATTTAAAATTATATTTGCAACCGCTTAATAGGCGATGGTGCCTTAGCTCAGTTGGTAGAGCAAAGGACTGAAAATCCTTGTGTCCCCGGTTCGATTCCAGGTGGCACCACCATTAAAAGCTTGAATGATTTGTAAATCATTCAGGCTTTTTTACTTTTTATTCCAGAAAATCTCGCCTGATTGGGTTCTCAATGGCCTAAATTAATGTTGGTTATCCAAAACTATTCCTGTTTTCCTTCTTCAAATCCATTATTTTTTTGTAAATTAAGTCGCTTTTAGTCAGGGGGTTTATTCAAAATAAATGGACCATGTTTCTAAATGACCAGGATTTTTATTCAGCATTCTTTAATAGCCTTGAGGAAGGTATTTGTATTGTTGACAACCAGGAAACTATTTTGGCAAACAACAGTATATTGGAGGAAATTTTCGGATACAATAAAGATGAACTCACACATCAGAGTTTTAATATTTTGATTGCCGGGAAATATAAAGCGATACACAAGGAACAGTTGCATAACTATTTTATTTCACCAACAGCAAACAGATCGGGGGGAGCGTTTTGTATTCAAAGGAATGACTAAAAACGGAGACCTTAAAAAATATTGAAATTAAACTGAACAGTTTTGCTTATCAGGGGACAAATTATGCAAAGGCCTCTTTAACTGATATCAGTATCAGAAAATACGAAGAAAATAAGATCAGAGAACAAAATTACCAGCTTCAATTAGAAGTTAAAAGACATACAGCTGAGTTACGAGAAAAAGTTTACCAATTAAAAAAGGCGAATAAGAAACTGAATGAAGAAATCAAGAAAAAGGTAACTGCAGAAAATAGGGCGGTAAAAGCCTTTCATAAGGAATTGGAATTAAACCATCTGCAAACCAAATTTTTGTCAATGGTATCGCATGAGTTCAAAACACCGTTGAGCGGAATGTTAACTTCCATAACACTTATTGATAAATATACCGCCGAACAGGGCAACCCAAATATCAGAAACCATATTCATACAATTAAAAGTCTTATTTTTCAATTGAATGCCGTTTTAAATGATTTTCTTAATCTTGAGAAAAGTGAGTCAAAAAATGTTCAATATGAGTTATCTTCCTTTGATATCTGCGAATTTCTTGATCAGGTTATACAGAATACAAACACTATTTTGAAACCGGGCCAGCATGTTGTTATTGAAAAGCCCGAAGCAGATATTAAAGTGTTTCATGATCAGTCTGTTATGAATATTATTTTGCGGAATCTTATTTATAATGCAATCAAATATTCACAAGAAAACAAGGGAATAAAGGTTAGGATAAAATTGAATAAAGATGTTTTTATCAGTATTCAGGATAAGGGAATCGGCATTCCGGATTCTGATCAGCCGCATATTTTCAACCGTTTTTTCAGAGCAAAAAACGCCCTGCATTTTCAGGGGACCGGTATAGGTCTGAACATAGCAAAACACCACATAGAGATGTTAGGAGGGAAGATTAGCTTTAAGAGTAAAGAAAACAAGGGCACCACTTTTATCCTGAAATTACCCGTAAAAGCAAAACTAAATAAGATTGATACTGGCAATCACTGAAAAATGAAAAAAAAGATATTGCTTATTGAAGACGATACCATCGTTAGAGAAAACACGGCAGAAATACTGGGTCTGGCAAATTACCATGTCATTACAGCAGAAAATGGGAAATTGGGTGTCGAACTGGCATCTCTGCACCTTCCCGATCTTATCATTTGCGATATTTTAATGCCCGTTCTGGATGGATATGGCGTTTTACAGATCATTCTGAGAAACGAAGAACTTAAGAGAATCCCGTTTATCTTTATGTCTGCCAAAACAGATCACAAAGACCAGAGAAAAGGGATGGATCTGGGCGCCTGCGATTATATCACCAAACCCTTTGAAGAATCAGAGCTCTTGAGTGCTATTGAAACCCGACTGAAATTGAGGGAATCATTTGAATTCCAGGAAAATGCTGATCCGTTAAAGGAGGTCATCTATGATGATCTGAAAAAATACCTGCAGAGTAAATCAAACTTCATTTATAACAAGGGTAGTACCATATACAGCCAGAATAGTCTGGGAAAGGACCTATACTATATTCTGAGCGGAAAAGTAAAAACATATAAATACAACGATCAGGGAAAGGAGTTCATAACAAGTTTTTACAATGAGGGGGATTATTTTGGATTCACATCATTTCTGGAAAATAAAACCTACAACGAAGATGCCATGGCAGTTAAGCAAACTAGATTGATCAAACTTGCCAAAAGTGAGGTACAATCTTTAATAAAGCAAAACCAAGGTTTTTCAGACAATTTTATTGAAATACTGATTCTCAGTCTGGAAGGGATGAAGGAACATTTAATGCAAATGGCTTACGATTCGGTTCGAAAAAAAACAGCAGACAATCTGCTGGAACTATTGCCTCAGGAAAATACTGACCTGAGCATTGAAATTTCGAGAACCGATCTGGCAAGTTTAATTGGAATTGCAAAAGAAACCCTAATACGGACTTTAAAAGAACTCAAAAGAGGAAAAGATTATAATGACAGGAAAAAAATACATAAGAATTATTGATCTGGATAGGCTAAAGGCTATAAAATAGCCTCTATTTACCCTCTGCAATGACAACAATCAACAATTTTATTGATCCTGGTCATAGTTTTGGCGATCCTTGTATTCTAACTTTGACAAGGAATTTAATCTGTAAAATTCTATGAATTGAAAGAGTTTGGGTCAAAATCAATAGGACCAGGCTAAAAAGGTGATGCGCATTTGGGATCCATTGTGGACAACATGAATTAACAAGTCGGTTGAGGACAAAAAGGGTCACAGAAATAGAGGTCACTTTTTGAGGAACAGGAGGCATCTGCCTCCTGTTCCTTTTTTATTGACGAAGATCAGTTTGCAGATTGACCGCGGTCATTTTTTATCTTAAAAAGAGGGAGTAACTTCGGCTAAATTCTAAATGAAGTATTATGAAAAAATTAATCCTTGGTTTATTTATTTGGGGATTAACCACTCCAATCTTTGCTCAAGTTGTTGAAGGAGGTACCTTAGGCGAGGTTGATCTGACAGCCGTAAACTATAAGTACCTGGCTGCAGCCGGAACTAAAAATGCAGCATTACCCGTAGGTTACCTGCAAAAACATATAGCGGAATATGATGTTAAAGAGTCAGAATTCTATACAGATGACTATGATTCTTATAAAGTTACTTTCTTTATACCAGATGGTCAGGCAGTTGCAGCTTATGATAAAAATGGTAATATACTACGAACTATTGAAAAATACAAAGATGTAACGCTTCCAAGACCTGTTTTGGAATCTGTGGCCAAACAATATCCAAAATGGAGTATATATAAAGATGTTTATGGAATTACTTATCATCAGGATAAAGGTGCCAAAAAAACATACAAATTAACCTTGCTGAATAAGGATAAAAAAATAAAAGTAAAAATGGATGAGAATGGTAATTTCTTGTAATAGATAATGGCACCAGGGTTCTGAAATAGAAATAAATTGGCTTCTGAACCTGCCTGACATAGAATTCTATTATCAGAATTTTTTAACACTTTATTGACGAAGATCAATGTGGCGATTGACGAGCATCATTGTTTGCCGGGTATAGGTGTAATAATTTTGTTTAGAAAATTAATAATAACAATTAAATTCAAAGATTATGACCTTAGTTAAATTTAGAAACCCAAGATTGCCATGGTATGATACCATGTTCTCTAATACTGCTGGGAACAGACAGGTTATTCACCAAAGACCTATTACTGGAAGACAATTGGATGCCAGCATTGAATATCAAGGAAAATGATGTGAACTTCGAAATTGAAGTTGCAGTTCCCGGATTCAATAAAAAAGATTTTGATGTAAATATTGAAAACGGAGTTCTTCATATTGCAGCTGAGAAAAAAATCGAAAAAAAGGAAAAACTTGAAAATTTTACAAGAAAGGAATTCAACTACAATAAATTCCTTCGTTCATTTACCCTTCCAGAAAATATTAATGAAGAAGAAGAAATCAAAGCCAAGTACAAAGATGGAATTCTTAAGCTGATTTTGAATAAACTTCCTGTTGAGGCCTTACCTCACAAAAAAGTAATTGAAATTGAATAGTTAAATTCGGAGGTGGCCTGGCCACCTCCATTAAATTCAGGGGTTATGTATAAAGATGAACAATATAAAACAATGGGTTTGGTGCATTTGCATGAAGAAGTGATGGAATGGATTAAAGAATTGGATTTTATTCAGGATGAGTACGAGTTTTTAACTCATTTGTTATCTGCTCATTTTTTAGAAATGAGTGCAAAAGATTCATATGAAGCCGCAAATAAGAAAATTCAGTTGCTTAATGAAAAATGAATATCCGAAGGGTTGAATTAATTGACTTTATCAACACATACGACAAGAAAATTGCTACGCTGACAGAAAGCAAACAGCCAGAAGGCCTTTACGCTATATTAAAAGAACATACATCTATGAAAAGCGATGTTGAGTCATTTGTCCTGAATTTTAAATATCTGAAAAAGAAAATTTTCAGGGTGATTAAAGACATCTTAAAATCCCATAAGCAATTATTGATTAGCGGATCATAACGCAAATTCGTTCCCCTTGAAAAAAGACCTGTCAAAAATTTTTGACAGGCCTTTTTTTATTTCTGAATAATATTATTGAAGCTGAAGAATATAGGAAGCCAGCGGGTCTAACCGCAATAAAATATGTCCTTCTCCATTCTTTACAATCAGTAGCTGTCCTGTTGGTCCCGCCAGTTTTTGATTTAACTTGTGGGTACCTTCCTTCAGGCCCCAATGCTTAATAAGGTCTTCCGGAATTTTCAAGTCGACTTCCCTGCCGGACTTATCATCAAAATTGGCTATGATAATCAATTTCTCCTGATCACTCCATCGCACAAAGGAGTAGAGCATGTGGTTGTAGTTTTCAGTTTTTTCTCTGTTATAATGGTGAATGTCCTGATAATTACCGGCAAGCGCAGGGCTGTTGATCGTAAAGGTTAAAAGCGTTTTATAAAAATTTCTGAGCTCCTTTTCTTTGGGAGACAACTGACCGCCGTCAAATTTTTTACCGTTCATCCATCGCTGGTGATGAGGAACACCTATGTAATCAAATATTGAAGTGCGTGTTGGAGACCCGAATCCTGCCTGTTGAGCGCCCGGTTCCCCAACTTCCTGCCCAAAATAGATCATGGTAGGAGCGGTGCTTAGCGTTGCAGAAACCAGCATTGCAGGCAAGGCCTTCTCAGCGTATCCTGCAAAATCAGGACTGGCAATACGCTGCTCATCATGATTTTCCAAAAAGTGGAGCATGTGATGTTCAATATCTTCCAGATCTTTATGCAAGCGCGGCAGATAATCTGTGGAACTATGTCCCTGCATAATGTGCTTGATAGTGTCGTAAAGAGCCACTTTATCGTACAGATAATCCATTTTTCCGAGGTGTATGTATGCCCTGTATAATGAAGGGTTATATACCTCAGCCAGCAGGAATGCTTCAGGATTTTTCATTTTTATACTTGAGTTCATATAACTCCAGAATTCTACCGGCACCATTTCGGCCATGTCGTATCTAAAACCATCAACACCCTTATCAAGCCAGTATAAAGCAATATCCCTGAATTTTTTCCAGGAATCAGGAACCTGTTTGTCCTTCCAGAAAGCATAATGCTCTTTAAAATCCTTTTGGTAAAAATCATTGGGAAGTTCTTCAAATTCTTTTCCTCCATCAGGCCTAACACCATAATTGATCTTTACAGTCTCGTACCAGTCATAAAAATCAGGCTGGGGAGCACGTGATCCGTTCCCCGTCCATTTGGCTGGATTTTCATCAAATTTTCCGTCTGTGAGAGGGTGTTTTTCACCTCCTAAAGGCAAATAGCCGTTTTTCCATTCGGGAACTCTAAAAGGCTCTCCCACCACATAATAGAAATTGTTATCTCGCTGGTAGGCTTCATTTTTGTTGTCTCTGGCTCCAAAATCCAAAACACCTTCCGGATTGGATTTCCCCTCATATTTTCTGGCAATATGATTGGGAACGATATCAATGATCACCTTAAGTCCGGCCGCATGACTCCTTTTGATAAGGTTCTGAAATTCTTCAAGCCTGTTGGCCGGATTTACAGCAAGATCAGGAGCAACATTGTAATAATCTTTCACAGAATATGGAGACCCGGCCCTTCCTTTTACCACATCCGGATCATCATTTGATATGCCATAAGCAGTATAATCTGTAATCGTGGAATGATGGGGTACCCCTGTATACCAGATATGGGTTATGCCAAGTGCCTTGATCTCCTGTAAAGCTTTTTCATCAAAGTCGTTAAATTTACCAACTCCATTTTCTTCAATGGTTCCCCAGGGTTTATTGGTAGTATTGGTATTGCCAAACAACCTTGTAAAGACTTGATAAACAACAATTTTTTGTGGTTTTTCCATTTCGGGCTCTGGTTTTTTTATTTCTTGTTTTTTGCAGTTTAAGCAGGCGAAACTAAGAAAAATGACAACAATCAAATTAAGAATTTTCATATTTTTTTATTTGGTTTCCAATAACACGATGTCATAAGGAGAGTCAATCACAACTATACCTTTTACAACAGTTGCCGTTGTTCCGGAATAAGCATCTTTCAAAACAGTACCCTCCGGAAAAACATTCTTTACCCCGATCTCTTTCTTTTCTTTTGCCAGATCCAATCCAACAACAACAACATCTGAATAGCCGACTGAAGTATAAGTTCTTTTAAAAATATAGGGGTTTTGGCTGATCACCTCATGTTTTCCTGCACCGACCGATGGATGAGCAGACCTGAATTTACCTAATTTCTGCCAATGTTGGAGAATCTTTTGTGTGCCCTCCTTTGTTTTGATATCATCCCAGTTCATAAAGGAACGCAGGGTGGCATCGCCTGTTGCCCCATCAATGGTGAGTGACCTTGAAGATTCATCACCATAATAAACCTGTGCGGTACCCGGGCACAGCAGCAGTTTTGTGGCTGACTCAAATTCTTTTTCCCTGCTTTTATCAAAAGGAGAACCATCGTCATGTGAGCTCAAATAGTTCATCACCCCGAAATCTTTCAGTTCATTGTGCAGTATTTTGTCGTATTTTGAGAAAAGTGACTCATAACTTTCTTTGGCATTGTACTTAAATTCAAAGTTGATCAGGCTGTTGAAACCATTTTCAAAATAGTTCACTTTTTTATCATTAAAATCATACCAAAGGCCGTTACTCGAACTGTAACCATACACTTCACCCACCAGATAAAAAGAATTATTGTCAAGAACCAGTCCTGGATTTTTTTGTTTCCATTGGGCAAATGCGGCATCGCACTCTTTTTTGAAGGCAAGCCAGACTTCCGGTTGTGTATGTTTAACTGTATCAGCCCTGTAACCGTCAATACCGAATTCTGTGATATAATCAGTCAGCCATTTGATGATGTAATTGGTAGGGGTTCTTGGATAACCTGTTCTTGCGAAGAAATCGTCAAGCTCCTGCATTTCAAGTTCATACCTTCCTTCCGCTTTCCCATTTATTTGCCAGTGTTACCGGAATATCAACTTCTTTTTCACTTTCTGTCAGAATATCCGGTAAATTACTAACAAGAGTGCAGGCAGTAGTGGTTTCATAATCCTTATAGGTACAATTCGGACCCGTTCGCACCCAATCCTCTGGCCATACAGGGTCTTGTTCCGTTACCGGACCGGTATGGTTGATCACACCGTCCAGTATAATGCGAATTCCGTTTTTATGGGCTGTATCCACTAATTTTTTCAGGTCTTCCATAGTGCCAAAATTGGGGTCTAAAGAGGTCCAGTCTTTAGCCCAATAGCCGTGAAAGCCATAGGTTGATCCGGTACCTTCATCCACATTGCCATGGATTTGTTCCACAACAGGTGTAAACCAGATCGCGTTAATTCCCAGGTCGTTAAAATAACCTTCTTCTATTTTTTTTGTTATTCCAATGATATCCCCGCCTTCAAATCCTCTAAGTACAGCGGTCTCTTTTGTCCGGCCAAAGTTTATATCGTTATTTGGATTTCCATTATTGAAGCGATCTGTCAATAAGAAATAAACATTTGCTGCTTCCCACAGAAAGGGCGCCTTTGTTGATTCCTTTTGTTTGGGTTCCTCCTTATTTTTTTCACACTGGTTGCTAATCAAAAGTAGCAATGACAGGATTTAAATATTTCATGGTGTTTATATTTTAATTCGAATGATTTGTTTTCCTGATCCTTTTAAGACTACCGGAATTCTGGTAATTTTTTTGACCTCATCACTGGTATGCGAAAAACCCTTTATTTTTTTCGGTTTTGCCATGTTGTGTATGATCAGTTCAATTTTTTTATCGGATGAGGATAATGATTTCAAGGGTTCGCTATGGATGCTTATGATCAATTCTCCTTTTTTAACGGTGCTCTCAAAAGTCAGTTTTTCGAAGAGTCCTTTTTCAACACTTTCAGGGTGTTTTTCCGTCGTCATTAAAAACAAATGCATCACTTGTTTTGGTCTCAGCATCAAAATAGAAATGAACCATCAGGTCATTGAGGGTGTAGGCCTCAGTATTCTGCATCGGTTTGGCCATGGGTATAAAGGCACCGCCCCGCACAAAAACCGGGATATGATCTTCCTTAACATCTATGGTATAAGATTTTCCTTTTCGAACTGGCTGGTCTGTATAGAAATCAAACCAGTTATTTGTATTTGGAAATTGCATTTCCACTGTTTTTATGCCGGATTCCAATATGGGACGAACCAAAAAGTTTTCTCCCCAGAAATAACAGTCTGCCCTGTTGTATAAAGATTCATTGCCGGGCTCCTCAAAAAAAAGAGGTCGCATAAAGGGCCTGCCACTCTGGTTGTTCTCGAAAGCCAGGGTATAATTATAGGGAAGCAGCGCATAGCGAAGTTCAATGCTCTTTTTGGCCAGTGATTTGGTTTTCTCATCATGAAAAACGGGTTCGGGAGCAATATGTTCCTGTGCATGGGGCCTGAAAACAGGTTGAAAAACACCGTATTGCAACCAGCGTGTGTATAACTCAGGGTCAAATTTTTCTCCGCCACCAAAGCCACCCAGATCAGAGTGCATGTAGGCGAGTCCCTGCATACCCATCTGAAGTGCAATTTCCGGCTGTGATTGCAATCCACCCCATGACCTGCTGACATCACCCGACCAGGGAATAAGTCCAAATCTTTGTGATCCCGAGTAGCCGGCACGCATTAAAATAAATGGCCTTTGATCAGGAAAATCCCTGCGATAGCCATCATAGATCATTTTAGCCCACTCATGCCCGTAAATATTGTGTACCTCATCGGCAGTACCGGTTTCATGAAACATTGCCGAGGGATGAACCTCAGGCTCACCCAAATCGCCCCACCAGCCTTGCACGCCCATTTGGGTTAATTCTTTATAAATATTCCAAAACCAATCCACCGCCTTCGGATTAAAAATATCGACCAGGCCGGTATTCCCAAAATAAAAGTCATAAGTAAAAGGTTTCCCTGTATTGTCTTTTCCCAGATAATTATTCTCTGAGGCTTCTTTCCATTTTTTAGAACTGGTTAAAATAAAGGGCTCTGTTACCAGGATTGTTTTAATATTATTTTTCTGAAAATCACTGATCATGAGCTCAGGATTTGGAAAGGAATCTTTCAGGAACTCAAGGTTGCCCATATGGCCCTGTATATCTTTTCCGAACCAGTAAATGTCTATAACAACGGCATCAAGAGGAATTTGTTCCTCGGCAAATTTCCGGACAGTGGCCCTGACTTCTTTTTCGGAGTGATAACCAAAGCGGCTTGAAAAATTTCCAAACACCCACCTTGGCGGAATTGGTTGGCGGCCGGTTAGTGAGGTATATTGGTCTGTGATTTCATCCCAGTCACTACCCGCGATTACCTGATATGTTTTTCGTCCGCTAATTGTCTGATATGCCAGGGTATTGTTTTTTTTGCTGTTGAGATCTAAAAATCCAATGGGGGCATTGTCAAAGTGGATGGCGTAAAGGCTGGAAGAGAGTACCAAAGGGAGCGTAAAATTCATCAAAGCAGACTGGGTTTCATATCCGTAATGGGCTCTGTTGTAAAGTGTCAGTCTATGGCCTCGGCGGTTCATACCCAAAGCACGTGCACCGCCACCATAAAGTACTTCTTTTGGGTTTAGGTTGAATTCTATTATTTCCAGAGAATCTGTTTTGATATACCCCTTTTTTTCCGAGATAAGGGGCCGGTTCTTATAAAAATAATTTATTTTAAACGGGGTCTTATCAATACTTACCGTAATCCCGTCAGAATTCATAACCACTGTCCGTTGATTTTCACTTGATTTGAAGGGAACTTCCAGGGGTTTCAAAACAACAGCATGGGAATTTTCAATATGGTGCTGACCTTTTGGGATAAAAGTGGTTTCTACAATATTTTTATTGTAATAGCTAATTCGATATTCACCGTCGCTAACGTTTATGAATACACCCGTTTTATCGAATTTGGAACCAATGAACGTTCTTTCTGCATTTTGGGAAAAGAGCGGATTTGCCGCCAGGGAAATTCCGAAAAGAAACAATAGTATTTTCTTCATAGGCTATTTGTTATTTCTTTCATCAAATAAATATTGGTGCTATTTTCAGGGAAAACTCATTTGGCCTTGCCTTTCAAAAGCAGTTTTCCGCAATAAATAGAACACAACCTTTTTTACCGGGTATTTCCCTTAGTTCATTTTTGTGCTCAACAACATGACGCCTGCTTCTTTCAGCTCCAAGGTATTTCCAAAAACAAAAACATCTCCGGTAATAATGTTCCTGACCTTTTTACCTTTTAAACCGAATTCGTCAAATCTGCTCAAATCAAAAGGGAATGGGTTTTTATTTTTATTCAGGATAACGATAAATATTTCGTCGTTTAGCACCCTTACAAGAGAATATATATTTTTCTCAGGTGCAAAATGAATTGTTTTGCCTGAGTTTATCGCCTCACTGTTTTTTCTGTATTGCAATAATTTTTTCAAAAAAGATTGCATTTCCTTTTGTTCCTGGCTTAAACCGGTTCCGTTGAAGGCATTTACTTTGTCTCCCATCCAGCCACCCGGAAAATCTGTTCTGATCAAACCATGGTCTCCCGGCTTTTTACTGTTCTCCATCAAAATTTCTGTGCCGTAATAGATTTGTGGTATGCGCGGAAGTGACAGCATGTAAGCCAGTGCCATTTTGCTTTCTGTCACATTATGATTTAACTGGGTAAAAACCCTGTCCATATCATGATTATCCAGAAAGATCATGATATCCTTAGGATTTGAATAATAAAAATCGTTGGCCAGACCTTCGTATAATTTTACAAATCCTTTATCCCATGATTCGGCTTCCTTCACGCCTTCCACGATCATTTTCTGCATTGGGAAGTCCATGGTTGAGGTCATATGTGACTCATATCCATCTTTATTTTGGGCTCCGCGCTGCCAATAACCAACCAACAGCGGGTTATAACTCCATTCTTCACCAACAATGCTGAAATTAGGATATTCATTCATGATGGCACCCGCCCAATCAGACATAAAATATTTATCAGGGTATGGGTAGGTGTCTTGTCTGATACCCCCAAGATCAAGTGTTTCAATCCACCAGATGCTATTTTGTATCAGGTATGTGGCCAGAAAAGGATTTTTTTGGTTCAGATCGGGCATCGAGGGAACGAACCAGCCGTCACTCATCGATTTTTTGTCTTTTTTCAGATGCATAGGGATCCTGGTTGGTTGTTCGGCGGTGGTTGGTCACAACCAGACTATCCCTGAGGTATTCCTTTTGAAAGTTCACCCAATCTTCGGAAGGCAGGTCTTTCATCCACCAGTGCTCACTGCCAATATGGTTGGCCACCATATCCATGATCAATTTTATCCCCATATTTTTAGCCTCTTTTGAAAGTGTTTTGTATTCTTCCAGGGTTCCAAATCTGGGGTCTACCTCATAAAGGTCTGTTATGGCATAGCCGTGATAGGATTGCCCGGGCATGTCATTTTTTAGCATTGGGCTTGGCCAAATGGCTGTAAATCCCATATCGCCAATGTAATTTAAATGATCAGTGATTCCTTTGATATCACCCCCATGGCGTGCATAGTCATTTTTTCTGTCGATTGTTTTTTCATTTAAACCCTTGTTTATATCATTTGCCGTGTCTCCGTTAGCAAATCGGTCAGGGGTAATCAGGTAGATCACATCAGAACTTTTGAATCCTTGCCTTTGGGCTGACATCAGCTCTCTTGATTTTAAGGAATAGGGATAAATAATATTTTCTTCGCCATTTTTCGAAAAAACTATTTTAAAATCTCTGGCTTGTTTTACTTCCGTAAAATCCAGACTCAGAAAAAGGTAATTGGGGTTATTCGTCTTTTCGACCGATGATATTTTGATTTCCTTATCGTCAATAGCAACGGTGTGATCCGCTATTTTATCTCCATAGATCAGCAGTTGAACTTTTTGGTGTTGCATGCCCACCCACCAGTATGGAGGTTCTACTCTTTTTATTTTTTGACTTTGCATGGTAAGTGAACTAAAAAGCATAAGTACAAGTACTAATATTTTCATAATGGCATAATTTACTTAAAATATGTGATCACAGTAAGGGTCAAATCAAATAAACACCATCCGTTTTAAACCCTAATAAATGCTTTTGAGGGAATAACCAGTTTTTTACCTGAGACACTTATTTCCAAAGGAGCCTCAGACTCATTGTTGAATATACAGGTTTCATGACTCTTAAAGATCTTGAGGGTATTGCCCCTGTAATTGACCTTAAAAGAATATGACTTCCATTGTTTCGGGATCTGAGGATCAAATGACAAGCTGCTGTTAAAATTTCTCATACCGCCAAAACCCTGCACTATAGAAAGCCATGTTCCCGCCATACTAGTTATATGCAGCCCCTCGTGTACTTCGTGGTTATAATCATCAAGGTCAAGTCTGGAAGTTCTTAAATAAAGTTCATAGGCCTGTTCTATCTTATTTATTTTTGATGCCAGTATAGAATGAACACAGGGAGACAAAGAGGATTCATGTACTGTAAACGGCTCATAAAAATCAAAGTTCATTTTAATAGTTTCGGCGTCAAAATGATTCTCAAAAAAATAAATTCCCTGCAATACATCTGCTTGTTTGATATAGGGGGAACGCAGGATTCTGTCCCAGGACCATTTCTGGTTGATCGGCCTTTCTTTTTTAGGCAATTTATCGGCCGGAATCAGTTCTTTATCTAAAAATCCATCCTGTTGCAAAAAGACTTCATACTGCTCACTGTAAGGGAAATACATATTGTCTGCCACCTTTTTCCATTCACCGACCTCTTTTTCGGTCAAAGCAGTTTTCTCCACGATCCGTTTGTAATCAGCCGCATAGCCCTTTTTCAGTTTATCAAGGTTTAACATGGCATATTCAATACACCATTTGGCTAAATAGTTGGTATACCAGTTGTTATGAACATTGTTTTCATATTCATTCGGTCCGGTGACACCCAGGATAACAAATTTATTTTTCGGGGCAGAAAAAGTAGCGCGCTGTTGCCAGAACCTCGCCACACCAATCATGACTTCCATCCCGTGTTCCGGGATATAGCCAAAATCATCCGTATAATTGATGTAATTGTAAATCGCGTAAATAATGGCGCCATTTCTATGGATCTCTTCAAAGGTTATTTCCCATTCATTGTGACATTCTTCCCCGTTCATGGTTACCATCGGGTAGAGGGCGGCACCATTGGAAAATCCTAATTTTTGAGCGTTTTCTATTGCTTTTTGAAGTTGGTTATAACGGTACACCAATAAATTTCTAGCGACTTTTTTGTCCTTTGTACACATGTAAAATGGGATGCAATAGGCCTCTGTATCCCAATAAGTACTGCCTCCGTATTTTTCTCCGGTAAATCCTTTCGGACCAATATTTAATCTTGCATCTGCACCTGAATAGGTCTGATTTAACTGAAAGATATTGAATCGAATTGCCTGCTGGGCCTTAATATCTCCCTCAATGATAATATCTGCAGTTTCCCAGATCTGTGCCCAGGCATCTATTTGTTTTACCAACAAGTCATCAAAACCAATTTCACAGGCTTGACGAAGTACACGCTTTGAGGCCGAAATCAACTCCTCTTTTGGGTGATTCATAGACTGGGTATATCCGCCAAATTTGTAAATGGTTAAGGTGTCATTTTGATTTACCTGCTTTTTGTAGTGGAACGCAATGGACTTTTCCTTAATGTCAGTCTCATGTTCCATGGAGATTTCATAATCGTTAAGGGTAAACACTATTTTCATTCCCGTACAAACGGAAAAATTTGTCTTTAGGGTACTTGAAATGATAAAGGCCTCATTATTTCCTTTCTCAACTTTTCCGATTTCCCAAAAGAATTCGTCATAATTTGCATCTTCATTCATTATTCCGGCATCAATATAAGGATGGAAGGCAATTTCACCGGAAAAATTAAGTGGAGTTACTGCATATTTAATGGCGCCAACCTCATTAATCGCCAAACTTAGAAATCTAATGGAATTTACCTTAACGTGGTTGCCATTGGTGAGTTCAGCGTTAAAGGAACGGGAAAGTGTACCTTCTTTCATATTTAATTCCCTTCGGAAGTTACTTACCTTACATTTATTCAGGTCCAGTTCGGTGCCGTTAATAAAGATTCTTAATACCGATCCAGTTGGGAGCATTCAACACCTTTGCAAAATATTCGGGATATCCGTTTTTCCACCAACCGACTCTTGTTTTATCGGGGTAATAAATTCCTCCTATATAGCTTCCCTGAAAGGTTTTGCCGCTATAAAATTCCTCAAAATTGGCTCTCTGGCCCATAGCCCCATTCCCAATGCTGAAAATACTTTCAGAGGCTGTTACATTTTCCGTCTTAAATCCATCTTCAATAATCAGCCATTCATCAGGCACAATATAATTCAAGTTCATTGTTAAGCTTTTTTAAAAATCAAAAATTTTTCAACGAGGTTTGTTGTTAAGTCACCTGTTGAAGGGAAAAGAAAATCAGAGCCGTACAGGTTTTCCGGAGAATCCAATCCCAACACTGGTCATGTCTGCAATATTAGCGGCCTGAATTCCAGCCAGCGAATCTTCAACCACCACGCAATTTTTCGGACTTACTTTTAGTTTTTCTGCGGCCTTTAAAAATACCTCCGGATCGGGTTTTGCGTGTGTAACGTCATTGCCATCCACAATAGCATCAAAATGATCGAAAAGTTCAAGGCTTTTTAATAGGGGGATTGCATTTTTACTCGCAGATCCCAGAGCTACCAATATATTTTTGCTTTTCAGATGCAGAATCAGGTCTTTTATACCAGGCAATATTTCTGAAGCACCCAAGGATTCGACCGAGGATAAATATCTCTGATTTTTTTTCATCCATCAGTTTTTCCTTTTGCTCTTGTGGTAAAGAAATATTGCCAATGCCGAGCAGGATCTCAAGTGATTTTGACCTGCTGACACCTTTGAGCATTTCGTTCTGGGTTTCAGTAAAATCAAAACCCAGGTCATTGGCCAATTTTTTCCAGGCCAGATAATGAAATTTTGCTGTATCGACAATTACACCGTCCAAATCAAAAATGAATGCTTTCTTCTGCATGAGCCTTATTTTTTTTCTACAACATCATCCACATCGTTCACCCTTGATACCAGGGAGGCAGCAATTAAAAAGGAAATGCCACTTATAACGAGCGCATAGACAGGATTTCCTCCATAGAGATATTTCACCATAGGGCCTCCGATCAGCGCATTAATAATTTGTGGGATAACAATAAAAAAGTTGAATATACCCATATAGACTCCCATTTTTCTCGGAGGAATAGATCCTGCCAGAATTGCGTAGGGCATCGCAAGTATGCTTGCCCATGCGATTCCGATTCCGACCATGGAAAGGATCAGCCAGTTCTCATTAGGAGCAAAATAGATAAATATCAAACTTAGGCCTCCAATGATAAGAGCAAGCGCATGTGTTTTTTTTCTTCCGATTTTTTTGGCGATGGCGGCCAGGAAGAAAGCAAAAACTGCTGCCACTGCGTTATAAATTCCAAAAAGTATACCTACCCAGTCACCTGCATTCTGATATGCAGCACTCGCGGTATCATTAAGATCCAGTTTATAAATATGATGTGCCAGTGCCGGGGTGGTAAATACCCACATACCAAAAAGTCCGAACCAGGAAAAAAACTGAACCCAGCTCAACTGGCGCATGGTCAAAGGCATTTTTTTAAAATCTTTAAAGATATGCAGCAGGTTGGATTCTTTTTCATCTCCTTCAGCCGGCCCATTCATTTTGGCCATTTCTTCAGGAGTATATTCTTTGGTTGTAAAAACAGTGATCAGGATACTCGTGATAAGCACTGCTGCTCCTATCATAAACGATAGCAATAAATTTAAAGGCACTTCGCCGTCTGCACCCACATTGGAAACGCCAAACCAGTTGGTCAGCACATAGGGTAACCAGGAGCCAATAACCGCACCGATTCCAATCAGGACCGTTTGTATGCTGAAGCCTAAAGTTCTCTGGTCGCTGGGCAATACATCTGCCACCAGCGCCCTGAAGGGTTCCATGGCAATATTAAAGGAGGCATCCATGATCATCAGCATGCCTGCACCTATCCAAAGTGCTGGTAAAAAGGCTGTAAACATATGCGCATTCGGCATAAGCATTAATCCGATAGAGGCCAATATCGCTCCCATCAGAAAATAAGGTCTTCTTCTGCCTAACTTTGTCCATGTCCGGTCGCTGTAGTAACCAACAATAGGTTGAACAATTAATCCGGTGAGTGGTGCAACAATCCAAAACCAGGACAGTTCATGCACATCAGCACCAAAAATTTGAAGTACCCGGCTCGCATTTGCATTTTGAAGGGCAAAACCCATTTGAATTCCGAGAAATCCCATGCTGAGATTCCAGATTTCCATAATATTTAATCTTCTTTTTTCCATCTGTGAAAAGATATTGGCAAAAGAAATATAGCCAGCTCCTGAGAGATAAAATATTTCTCTTAATTAATATTAATTGATCTTTAGTAAATGCAATGATAAATAAAACTCCTTGAAGTTAAAAGAAAGGCAAGTTTTAAATGGTTGTGAATGGTGCAAATATAAAATAAAAAATGAAAAAAAAGCGAATTACATTTTTTTTGTTGATTCCCTTATGATAAGATCCGGTTTTATGACCTCAGTACGATGAAGCACATCAAGGTCCTGATGCTCTATTTCATCTAGCAATATTTCAAAGGCCTTCAGGCCTATTCTAAATCCGTGTTGGGCGACTGTTGACAGGGAAGGAGTAGAAAACTTTGAGATAAAGCCATCAGTAAAACCTATGATAGCCACGTCATCCGGAATTTTTTTGCCGAGTTCCTGCACAATTTTCATGGCTGTAGCGGCATAAATTTCATTGACCGCAAAAATACCATCCGGAGGGTTGTTTTGTTTGAAAAGATTTTCGATCTGACCGGAAATTTCAAACTGCTCGTCTATATGTAAGATCAGGTTTTCATCAATTGCCATTTGGTGCTCTTCAAGAGATTTCAGATAACCTTTTTTACGCTGCGCACCCACAGTAACAAAATCATCTGTAGTAATTATTGCAAGCCTTTTACAGCCTACTTCAAACAGGTGATTGCAAGCCAGATAGCCCGCCCCAAAATCGTCTGAGGTTACCTTGCCACAATCTAATGAGTCTATGACCCGGTCGAACATGACCAAAGGCATTCCGTTCATTACAAGTGTTTCAAAATGTTCGAATTCACCTTTTTTAAGTGTTTCTTTAGAAACTGAAACAATGATGCCATCTACAATTCCGTTGGCCAGCATTTCCAGATTTAACACTTCTTTTTCATAGGACTCATTCGAAAGGCAGATGATCACATTGTAACCGTTTTCATTTGCCAGTTGCTCAATGCCACTGATTACGGTTGTAAAAAAATGATGCACTATTTCAGGGATGATGATACCGATGGTTTTCGATTTTTGGTTGCGCAGGTTAAGCGCCAGACTATTGGGTTTGTAATGGTAATAATTAGCAAAGGCCTGAATCTTGTCTCTTAAGTCTTCGCTGATCTCATGGCTGTTTTTCAAAGCCTTTGAGACCGTAGAAATGGAGACATCAAACTCCTTTGCAATTTTCTTTAAGGTTATTTTGGATTTCATAAGCTAAAGATAATAAAACCCACCATAGCAATCATAATTATGATAGTGATTAGCTCCTGTTTTAAGAATAATTTAATTAAACCCATCAAAATACAGCCGACTTTTATGAATCGTGAGATAATTCTTCAAAAAATTACGACTTACGCAAACGTTAGAGTGAGAAAACTTATCAACACGAAAACGTTTTCGTGGTTTGCGACATGAGATATGTCAGTGTTAAATCAACGTTAATATTTTATTTTTGTGGGGTGAATTTAAGAGAAAGGCAAGTTTTCTTTAAACAATTAGTGCTTAAAAATAATAATGACTTTATGAAAAAAATTAGACACTTAATCCTTGGTTTATTAATTCTTTTACCCTTTGCAATGTCTGCACAGACTGTGATCAAAGGAAAAGTTTTGGATAGGGCAACAGGATCTGAACTACCTGGCGTATCTGTATATCAGAAAGGTACTACCACGGGAACCGCAACAGACTTTGATGGAGTATTCGAACTCTCAGTCGATAATGCGAATGCTTTATTGGTTTTTTCATTTGTAGGGTACAATACCATAGAAATGGCAGCAAGTCCAAATATGACAGTAAATCTGGATGAATCTGCAGAAAGTTTGGAAGAAGTAATCTTAATCGGTTATGGGCAAACAACAAAAAAAGATGCAACTGGAGCTGTTGAAAAAGTAGGCTCTGAGGATTTTAACCCCGGGGCCATTGCATCTCCGGAACAATTGATCACCGGTAAATCAGCAGGTGTGAACGTTATTCCGCCAAGTGGTAGACCGGGTGAAGGCGGCGCCATTAAAATACGTGGTGGTGTTTCTTCACTGAGTGCAAGTAACAGTCCGCTGATCGTTATTGACGGAGTACCTGTAGATCAGGATGGGCCTGCATTAAACACCATTAATCCAAATGATATTGAAAGCTTTAACATTTTAAAAGATGCCTCTGCAACCGCAATTTATGGATCCAGAGCAAGTAATGGTGTAATTTTGATCACTACTAAATCCGGAAAAATGCACCAGGATTTCGCTGTTAGTTTTGACAGTAAATTTTCCTGGGGCGAGGCTGAAAACAAGGTTAATTTGTTAAACAGAGACCAGTTTATTCGTGAGATTAATAATTTGGGCGTTCCTGATGCAAGTGCATTAATAACTCCTTATGAAACCAATTGGCAGGATCATATCTATCAGACAGCTTTTGGTACAGACAACAACGTATCTATTTCTGAAGGATATGAAAATACGGCTTACAGAATTTCTGCAGGTTATTTATTGCAGGAAGGTGTTTTAAAAACTTCAGAGTACAACAGAAAGACCCTGGCTTTAAATTTACGTCAGAATTTATTTGACAACAGCCTTAAAATGGATTTCAATATCCGTGCTTCTTTTGCCCAGGATGAATTTGCCAATGAAGGTGCTATCGGATCCTCAGTCTCTATGGATCCAACAAAACCTATTTTCAGCGGGAATAGTCAGTATAACGGATATTGGGAATGGTTAAACAATGATGGTTCACCGAATAACCTCTCTCCCAGAAATCCGTTGGGATTGCTTGATGCTTTCAATAGCCATGCAGGTACGAACCGCTATATTGGTAATGCCAAGTTTGACTACGCTTTCTGGTTCCTTGACGGACTTAGCATAGTAGCTAACTTTGGATTTGACTACTCAGAAGTAGATGGCTACAACAGTACAGACGCAGCCTCGGCAAGCGGATTTTATACCGGGGGATCCAATGGTGTTTATGACAGCATGAGAAGAAACACGCTGGCGGATATCTATCTGAATTATGCACAGACATTTAATGATGTGCACCGTTTTGATGTCATGCTGGGTCAGTCTTTTCAGGATTTTTACAGAGAGAACAGTTCCTTTAATCAGGACGGTAATGGAACGATCACTGAAAGTGAATGGGCCTCTACAAATGCCTTGTTATCTTATATGTTCCGTGCAAATTATGGTTATGACAACCGCTACTTGCTTACCTTTACTTTCAGACGTGATGGTTCTTCAAGATTTTCTGAAGACAACCGATGGGGTAATTTCTACTCAGGAGCTCTGGCCTGGAATATAGCTGAAGAGGCATTCCTGGAGAATTCTGAAACGCTTTCTACCTTAAAACTGCGTTTGGGTTACGGAGAAACAGGTCAGCAGGAAATAGGAAGTGACTTTGGATATTTACCAGTATACATGGTTGGACAGGACAATGTAAGGTATCCATTCGGAAACAGCTATTTTAATACACTAAGACCTTCCGGTTACGACGCAAATATAAAATGGGAAGAAGCTGCCACTTACAACATTGGTTTGGATTACGGATTCTTTGAGGACAGGATTTTTGGTTCTATTGAATATTTTATGACTGAGTCAACGGATATTTTAAATACGGTATCTCCACCTGCCGGATCAAACCTTTCCAACAGTTTGTTCACCAACATCGGTGACCTTGAAAAACAGGGTGTGGAATTTACCTTAAACGGAGATATAATTCAGAGTGAAAATTTCAGATGGAATTTAAATTTCAATGCCACCTGGTTGGAAAATGAGATTATGAAACTGAATACCGTTGATGATCCAAATTCACCTGGTCTGGCTACCGGAGGAATCAGTGGAGGGGTAGGTAATACCATTCAAACACAAAAAGTGGGCTATCCCCAAAATTCATTCCTCGTTTATCAACAGGTATATGATACTGCCGGAGATCCTATAGAAGGTGTTTATGTAGATACCAATGAAGATGGTGTTTTAACAGATGCAGATAAGCGTATCTACAACAGTCCAAATCCTGACTGGTTACTGGGACTTTCTTCCTATATGGATTACAAAAATTGGGATCTTAGCTTCACGATGAGGGCCAGTATAGGAAACTATGCCTATAATAACGTGGCATCTGCAAATGGAAACCAAGACAACTTGTATGACCTGGGTACAATCAGAAACGCACATGCCTCTATTTTGGATACGAATTTCAGAAACCCACAGTATTGGTCAGATTATTATATTCAGGATGCTTCTTTCCTGAAAATGGACAACATAACCCTTGGATACAATTTTGAGAATATCAAAAATGGTGATGTACGTCTCAGACTGTACTCTACATTTCAAAATGTGTTCACGGTTACTGATTATGATGGTTTAGATCCGGAAATTAACGGGGGAATTGACAACAATTTCTATCCTCGTCCGCAAACCTTGTTGTTCGGATTTAATGTTAACTTTTAAAAAATACATTGATAATGAAAGTATTTAATAAACAATTCAGACTGAGCTTAAGCATGATCACGGTGATGCTTGGGCTGGTGTTCGCTTCATGTGAGAGTGAATTAGACAAAGAGCCGATAACGCAGTTAACGGAAGCGCAGGTTTTTGAAGACCCCGCTGCCTATAAGCAGTTTTTGGCGAGAATTTATGCCGGTATTGCCGTTAGCGGACAACAGGGTCCTGCCGGGCAACCCGATATTTCCGGAATAGATGAAGGATTTTCAAATTATTTGCGCCAGTATTGGAAACATCAGGAATTAACTACTGATGAAGCAATAATTGCATGGAAAGATGGAACCATTCACGATTTACACAACCATGTATGGACTCCATCAAATGAATTTGTGCGCGCTATGTATGACCGAATCTATTTTCAGGTAGGGTTAATCAATCAGTTCCTGCGTGAGACAACTCCAGAAAAACTGGATGGAAGGGGTGTAGATGCTACATTAAAAGCTGAGATTGAAGTATACCGCGCAGAGGCCAGATTTATGAGGGCATGGAGTTACTGGCATGCCATTGACTTGTATGGAAATATTCCCTTTGTGACAGAAGCAGACCCGGTAGGTAACTTTTTTCCAAAGCAAGGATCCAGAACAGAAGTATTTCAATTCATAGAATCAGAATTAATTGCGATAGAACCAATATTGGTTGCACCACGTCAGAATGAATTTGGCAGGGCCGATAAGGGAGCCTGCTGGATGTTATTGGGTAAACTGTATCTAAATGCAGAGGTTTATACGGGATGAGCCAAGGATACAGAGGCCATGACCTATATCAAAAAAGTAATTGAACAGGGAGGTTATTCTTTGACGCCTAAATACCAGCATATGTTTCTCGCTGACAATGATGTGAATGGAGCACAAAATGAAACCATTTTTACCATCCGTTTCGACGGAATCAATACCTTGGGTTATGGTGGAACAACATTCTTAACACATGCTGCTGTTGGAGGAAAAATGAATGTTCCTGACTTTGGTATCAATGGCGGTTGGGCAGGTTTAAGAACTACTAAAAATTTGGTTCAGAAATTTGATGGCAAACCTGATCTTGGACCTATCAATGCGGATTTAGGCCCTGATTCTGACTGGGGACTGGTTGGTAGTGCAACCATTAATGGCTGGGACGGACCAGATATGGAAATGAGGCAAACAGGAACAAATACCTATGCTTTGTATGCCGAATTGAAAGCGGGTGAAATGAAATTCCGTTTTAATGAGGATTGGGGCAATAATTATGGCGGATCCAATGGAAATATGGTTAGTGGCGGAGACAATATACCTGTAGCTTCTGCCGGGATCTATTATATAACGATTAATCTGACAACCTTGAAATACACAATTACTAAATCAGGGGATACCAGAAATATGTTCTTCACCGAAGATCAGACACTTGGAAATAGAAGATCCTTTCAATTTTGGTGATGGTTATGCAATTGCAAAATACAAAAATGTAGATGTAAACGGAAACCCGGGCAAAGATGCTTCCGGAAATTTTGTCGATGTTGATTTTCCTATGTTCCGACTTGCAGATGCGTATCTCATGTATGCTGAAGCCTTTTTGAGAGGCGGTGGCGGAGATGCAGGCTCAGCTGTAAATTACATCAATATGTTGCGTCAAAGAGCTTTTGGAAATGGCAGCGGAAATATTACTTCCGGTAACCTTACCTTAAACTTTGTGCTTGACGAGAGAGCCCGTGAGCTGTTCTGGGAAGGTCATAGAAGGACAGACTTGATTAGATTCGGTCAGTTTTCCACTCAGGGAGTTTGGCCTTGGAAAGGCGGCGTTAAGGAAGGTAAGACCACTGAAGCTTTCAGAGATATCTATCCTATCCCTTCTTCTGATATGATTGCGAATCCTACATTAGTTCAAAATGACGGATATTAATTCTAAAAAATTCAAAAAGATGAAAGTAATTTTTAATAAAATCTTGTTTTTGCTCACGATTTCACTGATGGTGGGATCATGCAGCGATGACGATCAGATAGTACTCAATCCGAATGCAGAAACTACAGCGACACTGTCCGCTACTCAGGTAGTGTTGGATAAGGATGCGATAGGTAGTGATGTGCTAACTGTAACATGGACTGAACCGGATTTTGGCTACGCCGCTGCCGCCAACTATAAAATATATTTCAATACAGGTGGGTGGTGATGCAGATAAGGTTCAAACTGTAAATGGAGGATCTTCATTTTCAAAAACGTTCAAATCAGAAGAGCTGAATAAGATCATGCTGAATCTTGGACTGGAACCTGAGGAGTCTGCAGACGTGACTGTAATTGTAGCTGCAATTCTGAATGACAGAACAGGTTATGGAATTGAATCTGACGCAAATATTTTGAAGGCCACTCCATATGCAGATGTGCTCGACCTTTCAACCCCTTGGGGAATTGTAGGTTCTGCCTACAATGACTGGGGTGGTGCCGGACCGGATGCTCCTTTCTATAAAACAGATGAAGCAGGAGTTTATGTGGCCTATGTAACCCTGTTAACAGGAGAATGGAAGATCAGGAAAGACAATGCATGGGATACCAATTATGGTGATGATGGTGCCAATGGTACCTTAGAACTCAACGGTGCCAATATTCAGGCAACTGCCGGTACCTATAAGATTGTATTTAATGAAAGTGCATTGACTTATACAGTTACTCCTTATACCGTAGGTCTGGTAGGAAGTGCTACTGTGAACGGTTGGGATGGTCCCGATATGCCACTTAGCTATGATTCTTATACTGATACATGGCGGGCACAGGTTAAGTTGGCCGACAGGGGAAATTAAGTTTAGACTGAATAATGACTGGGGTGTGAATTATGGCGATGACGGACTGGATGGCACGCTGGAAGGTGGTGGAGCAAATATTGCTGTTACCTCAGGGTATTATGATGTGGTTCTTAATTTAAATGACCTTACCTATACCCTGGCAAAAACACTTGTCTATGGAGTAGTTGGATCTGGTTATAACGATTGGGGAGCAACACCTGATTATCCTTTCACTCCTGACTATAGCAAAGAAGGACTTTATTATATCAAGTCCATTACCCTCAAAGACGGTGAAATCAAGTTCAGGGCAAACAATGACTGGGCTACCAACTATGGGGATACCGGTCTCGATGGTAAATTGGATGCCGGAGGAGATAATATTCCAAGTACTGCCGGTACCTACAGCATTACCATGGACTTGTCTGATCCTAATAACATGACCTATACACTTACTAAAAAATAGTGATTTTCTATTAATATTTTGAAAGAGGCTGTTTTTAACAGCCTTTTTCTCCTTTAATTAGTTTGCATATGATAAAATATCTACAACTGATTTTTTTATTTTTGGTCTCGCAGGGGTTTTCACAGGTACAGAATGTGACCTTCAATATTACCCCTTCAACCTTTAATGAAGATACGCTCTATTACCATTACCGTGTCTAATGTCAATCCGGCCCTTTGGGGTGTAACGGATATTTATCTCTGGGCCTGGTCTTTCAATACCGCGGGGGCAAGCATATTGGATGCTCCAAACAATGGAACCTGGGAAAATTCGAATGAAGCACAAAAAATGACCAACAATGGCAATGGTACCTATTCAATCAGCTTTGTGCCAACAACCTTTTATAACAGAACCGGCATTGGGAGCATTGGTTTTCTGGTAAAAGCCAAAAACGGTACCGGTGATAAAAAATCTCAGGATTATGTTGCTCAGGTAGGAACAGTAGTGTTACCTCCGGTCACCGAAGCGCCTGTTCCGGCAGGTATGAAAGACGGAATTAATTTCAATGGTACTGACAACACGAAGGTTACTCTTGTATTATACGCCCCCTTGAAGCAGTTCGTATACGTTCTGGGAGATTTCAACAACTGGGAAACCAATAGTACCTATTTATTGAAGAAAGACAGCGCAAAGAACAGGTTCTGGATTGAACTTACCGGACTAACAGCACAACAAAACTACGGATTTCAATACCTGGTAGACGGCAAGATCAGAATAGCCGATCCTTATTCTTCAACCATTTTGGATGAAGCCAATGATATGTTTATTAATTCAGTAACCTATCCCAATCTGCCCGCCTATCCAACCGGAAAAACTACCCATGCAGTTACCGTATTGAGAACAGGAGACACACCGTATAACTGGCAGGTTAAAAATTTTACCAAACCGGCCAAATCTGACCTGGTAATTTATGAACTGCTCATTCGTGATTTTGATGCTTTGCATAGTTTTGATGCCGTAAAAACGAGACTGGATTATTTGCAGTCACTGGGTATAAATGCGATTGAATTCATGCCAGTGAGCGAATTCGACGGCAATGAATCCTGGGGCTATAACCCTTCTTTTCATATGGCTCTTGATAAGTATTACGGAACACCAAATGCATTCAAACAATTTGTTGATGAGTGCCATAGACGCGGAATGGCTGTTATACTTGATGTTGTTTACAACCATGCTTCCGGTCAGAATCCTTTTTACCGCATGTGGAATACGAGCAATGGTGAATACGGCGGACAGGCCTCTTCAGACAGCCCTTTCTTTAACCCGGTTGCAACACATAGCTACAGCGTTTTCAACGATTTTAATCACAGCAAACAAGCTACAAGAGATTATGTGAAAAGAACAACACAATACTGGATAGAAGAATTTAAAATTGATGGCTTCAGGTGGGACCTTACCAAAGGTTTTACTCAAAACTGCACCAGTACCAATGAAACCTGTACCAACGCAACACAGGCAGACAGGGTAGCTGTATTAAAACAATACGCGGATTATCAGTGGGAAATAGATCCGAATTTTTATGTGATCTTTGAGCACCTCGGTACGAATGAAGAAGAAACTCAATGGGTGAACTACAGATTAAATGAAGGGAAAGGCATTATGGTATGGAGTAATTTAAATGGAAGTTACAATGAAGCTACTATGGGATACCACGACAGCAATAAATCGGATTTCTCATGGATTTCTTATAAGAACAGGGGATGGTCTGTGCCGGCCAATATTGCGTATATGGAAAGCCATGACGAGCAGCGCCTGATGTATAAGAATCTGAATTTCGGCAATGTCAACGGAACATACAGCATAAAGGAATTAAATACCGCTCTTAAAAGAATGGAACAGGCAGGGGCATTTTATTTTACCGTGCCGGGGCCAAAAATGATCTGGCAGTTCGGAGAACTGGGATATGAAGTGGATATCAATGACCCCTGCAGGGTGTGCAATAAACCAATCAGATGGGAATATTACACTGATCCAAACAGAAAGGCACTGTACAATAAATGGGCGGAGATGATCAAATTAAAAGATAAATTATCCATTTTCAACACAGGAACTTTCACTTTGGATGTGGCAGCAGCCACAGGTCTGAAAAAAATTCAGCTTACAGATAACAGCTCAAATCCAGAGGTGCAATACATTACCATCCTTGGAAATTTTGGGGTGACCACCCAATCTATTGTTCCCAATTTTCAGAAAACAGGAACCTGGTACAACCTGCTCAGCACCAATTCAATCAATGTGACCAATACTGCCGCTCCAATCAGTTTGCAGGCTGGAGAATATATTATTTACGGAAGCAGCCAGGTAACTCTGGCCAATGAGGAGGTAGATGATTCGGAGCTACCTGTCATTTATCCGAATCCCGCCGATGGCAGTTTTAAAATAGGGAAACAGGCCACTAAGGTTGAGGTCTATGATATTCTGGGTAGAAAGGTTCAGGCGTTTGAAGGAAATTATCCGGTTAACTATCAGTTTGATCTGATGCCGCTGAAGCCTGCCATATACCTTGTCAGAATCAAATCCGATCTGGGAAGCAGTGTGCAAAGGCTTGTGATCAAATAAGCTCAGCACCTGTTAAACAGGCCAGTTGACCAAAGTGAATTGATTCAGAGTAATAAGTAATACAAGCAAAAGGCCCCTAATAAAATTTTATGGGCCTTTTTGTCATTTATAGCTTGTATTCGCTGTATTTTTAAGCTACTATTTAATTAACATTTCACACAATGAATATTCTCAAAGCAATCAGTTTGCGCCTGTATCTGCTCCTTTTGTTTTACAGTACCGCTCATTTTGGACAGGGAATCAACCATCCGGACTCAGGGCCGGTAAATGTTGATGGTTCCGGAATTCTGCGCTGGCAAAAAGATAATAAAGAGTTACAGGGTTTTGGAGTAAATTATACCCTTCCTTTTGCGCATGCATACAGATCGGCCAAAAAACTTGGAATCGATCCCAAAAAAGCAATTGATGAGGATGTGTATCATTTTTCAAGACTGGGTTTTGACCTTTACCGCGTGCATGTTTGGGATACGGAGATCAGTGATACCCTTGGAAATGTAATCACCAATGAACATCTGAACACGCTGGATTACCTGCTCATGAAATTACAGGAACGGAAGATCAACTATGTATTAACTCCAATTGCTTACTGGGGAAATGGATGGCCTGAGCCTGATGAAAAAACTCCCGGTTTTTCGGCCAGATACGGAAAGGAGGGCAGCCTGACCAATCCTGAAGCAATTAAAGCACAGGAAAGATACCTAAGCCAGTTTATGCTTCATAAGAATGCCTATACCGGAATTGTGATGAAAGATGACCCGAATCTCATCGCAATTGAGATCAGCAATGAACCTCATCACAGGGGCGCAGGCAACGAAGTAACCTCTTTTATTGAACGTATGGTAGAAGCCGTTAAAAAAAGCGGCTATAAAAATCCTGTTCTCTACAATATTACCCATAGCGTACAACTTATGGATGACTATTTCAAAGCAGGGATCAATGGAGGGACCTTTCAGTGGTACCCAACAGGACTGGGGTATCATAAAGAACTGAAGGGTAATTTTTTACCCAATGTAGATCAGTATGCCATCCCTTTTGAGGCTGTGATCGAAAAATACAAAGGGGCAAAGATAGTTTACGAGTTTGATGCTGCCGATATCAACCGCTCCTACATCTATCCTGCTATGGCCAGGTCATTCAGATCGGCGGGAATACAGATCGCCACCCATTTTTCCTACGATCCTATGTTTTTGGCTTTTGCGAATACAGAATACAATACGCATTACATGAATCTGGCCTTTACACCCGGAAAAGCTTTGTCTCTGATGATATCCAAAGAGATCTTTCATTCAGTTCCCCTTTACAAGGACTATGGCCTATACCCGGAAAATGCAAATTTTGATAATTTTTCTGTCAGCTATGAAAAAGATTTGGCCATGCTGAACGGGCCGGAAAAGTACTTTTATACGAACAATACAAACCAGCAACCGGAAGACCTTAAAATGATCAGGGAAATAGCAGGTACAGGATCTTCTCCGGTTATAAAATATATGGGTACCGGGGCATATTTTCTCGACCAGCTTGAAAAAGGTGTTTGGAGGCTGGAGGTGATGCCCGACGTATGTCTTGTTGGAAATCCATTTGGCAGAAACAGTTTGCAGAAGGAAGTCTCGGTGATACAGTGGAACAGCCGGAATATGGAAATACGCTTACCTGATCTGGGCTCAGAATTTATGATCAATCCCCTGAACGAGGGGAATGCCTATAAAGCTGCCGCAGTACAGGGCATATTTAAAATTAAGCCAGGGACCTATCTGGTTTATGGAAAAAAAACAAAACATGACTGGAAAGCAAGTGACATCTGGAAAAATAAAAGATTAAATGAATTTCATGCCCCGGAATCAACGGTTGAAAAAACCTATTTGATGCATGAACCGAGTGAACTTGCCTTTGCCGGTGAGAACTTGCGCATCGAAGCCAGGATGATATGCCGGGATCCTGAGGCAAAAGTGCAGTTGCAGATCATTGGGAACAATGCATGGAAACTCCTTGAAATGAATAGAGAAGATGGGTTTCTTTACAGTGTTGATATTCCGAAGGAACTCATGCAACAGGGTTTTTTAACCTATTATATTTATGTAAAAAGTGATCAAAAAACCGAAACCTTTCCGGCAGGGAAAACAGGTTTGCCTTATGACTGGGATTTTACAAATAATGAGCCGTACCGTGTAAGGATTATCAGTAAAGAGCAGCCCGTATATTTGTTTGATGCTGAGAAGGATGCCTCAGCCTTGTCATTCACGCGCTGGTCCAAAGATTCAAAACTGGTTCCCACTGGGCAGTTTGGGGTATCCGAATATCAGATCAGAATCGATGAACTTTTTGTTGAAGACCCGGAAAACCTTTTGGGCCCTGTGATCAATGATTACAGTATCAAATGTTATGTAAAAGAGAGGATCAAAGCCATCAGCCCATTTTTAACCGACAGGAAAAACCTTGTCATCAAAGCAAGATCACTGTCAGGTTCACCCGAAAAAATACAGCTTGCCCTGATAGACAAGCAGGGAGTGGCATTTGGCACCTTCCTCGAGCTGGGCGCTACTTTGCAGGAATACAGTATTCCAATAGACCAATTAAAGATAGTGAATACGGTCATTCTTCCGAGACCCTACCCCTCTTTTTTGCCTTATTCATATCAGGGCAAGAATGGAAATCTGCGTGTGGAAGATATAGAAAGTGTGATCCTATCCATCGGTCCGGGACTGGCTGAGACAGACCTTAACCGACCACATGGCATGGGCATTGTGTCTATTCATTTAGAAGTAGGAGGATTGCCTTAAGCTAGCAAATCAAATAGAAATTAAATCATTTTCAGGTTATTGATCTCCTGCTGTGTCAGCGGTCTCCACATGCCTCTTGGGAGGCTTTTTTTGGTAAGGCCCGCGAAATAAACACGGTCAAGTTTGGTAACAGCATAATCAAAATGCTCAAAAATTCTTCTAACGATCCGGTTTCTTCCGGAATGAATTTCTATTCCTATCTCATTTTTCGGCTGGTCATCAATATAGGAAATAGCATCAACAAAAACCATTTTGCCATCCAGCTCAAAATTGGCAGCGATCTTTTGCATATCGGCCATAGCCAGTTTTTTATCAAGGGTTACATGGTAGATCTTTTTTACCTGGTGCTTTGGATGGGTAAGTTTTTTAGCCATTTCACCATCATTGGTAAAAAGCAATAATCCTGTTGTTGATTTATCCAACCTGCCCACGGGGTAGTTTCTTTCTTTTGCGGCATTGGCGATCAGGTCCATCACCGTTTTCCTTCCTTTTTCATCATCCATGGTGGTGATGAAATTTTTTGGTTTATTCAATAAAATATAACGCTTTGTCTCAGGGGAAATCGTGCTGTCATCAAATTTTACCACATCGCCCGGTTTTACCTGGTAACCCATTTCGGTCACAACCTCGCCGTTCACGCGCACACTACCTGCCTTGATATAGGTATCCGCTTCTCTGCGCGAACAGATACCGGAATTGGAAATATATTTATTCAATCTTACGGTATCACTGTCTTTTTTAACAGGAGCCGGTTCGGACTTTATTTTGAAATTCTTAACTTTTTCAGGATGGGGTCTGAAATTTTTATCTTTGCTTTTAGAAAAGTCCTTAGTTCTGGGAATTTCCCTGCTCTTAGGAACTTCCCTGCTATTGGTTATTTCTCTACTTCTGGGAATCTCTCTACTTCCAGGAATCTCTCTTCTTTTGGAATCTCTCTACTTCCGGGAATTTCCCTGTTCTTAGGAATCTCTTTGCTTCTGGGAATTTCCCTGTTCTTAGGAATCTCCTTGCTTTTTGGAAGCTCTTTTTCTGAAGATTGTATTTTTTTTACCGGGGCTTTTCTTTTGATTGGTGTTGGTTCTGACTTAGACTGTCGTCCTCCCGACGAGTTGTTGTTATCTTTCATTTTTTTTGGTTTTTTTTTTTTAAGGGGAACTCGCCCCCCTCCTCCCCGCCAACAGGAAACCCACAGTTTAATAATTCCCCCTTTTTAATGGAGATTCCCCTTCCAGTTGCATCCGAATTAAAAAATTTTTGCAAAAGTACAAATAGGATTCGATATCAGCATGTTACCGTGGGGATTATTTACTGACCTGCCTCAAGCAGTTTTTGTATAATAACCGTAGTGTCGATCAACATCAAACTTAAAACCCCAACAACGATAATCACTTTTATAAGATTGTGTAGGAGTACATAATCTTTTTTTGACTTCGCCCTCCAGAGAAATATCAGGAAAAGCACGAACATCAGGCCTGAGAAATAGAAATAGTATTTCATCATACCCATTTCAGGATATTTCCATAAAAAATATATTGGATCAAGGGTAAAGATAACCAGAATGGTAATGAGCAGCTTAGTAAAGTACTCTCCGTATTTGATTGGGATTGTAAGATAATTTTGAGCGAGATCACCTTTTATGTTTTCAAGGTCTTTTACCAGCTCTTTGATCATCAAAACCAAAAACAGAAAAAGGGCATGCGTAAAGATGATGGTGGAAAAATTCTTAAAATAAACAAAGATGGCAAAAAAGGGCCAGAGCGCTAAAACTGAAGCGGAAATCAACCTGCTCAAAGGGTATTTTTTAAGCTTGTGAGAATAAAGCCAGATCAGAAAAACATATACGGAGAAGAAAATAGCGGCCCTCCAGGAAACGAGAAGCCCAATAAGAACGCCGATAAAATTGAGTATAAAGTAACTGTTTAGTTTAACTTTCTGACTGACTATGCTATCGATTTTGGTTTTTATAGGTTTGTTGATCACATCCTTTTTTACATCATAAAAATTGTTGATGATGTAGCCCGCAGCAACTACGCAGGTGGTTGCAAGCACAATAAGGAACAGGTCTGGATTTAGCAGTGTTGAGCGCAGGGATTTGTCTGGTGCAAAAATGAAAATCGAGGCCAGGTATTGCGCCAGTACTATAATAAAAATATTGTAGCCTCTAACCACAGAAAACATACTTAAAAGCTTGTAAAAAATGGAATATTTTTCAGGCTTTTTTGGTGTGTTCGCTTCAGCCATTTTTAATAAATCCATAAGGAGATGGATTTTTAAAAACGATAAACCAGTTCCAGTTTATACGCTTTGAGAATTTCTTTTGTTTTTTCAAAGTCCTGGGTGAAGCCAAGAATATAGCCTCCGCCCCCGGAACCACATAATTTCAGATAATAATCATTGGATTGGATGCCTTGTTTCCAGACCTGATGAAAATTATCAGGTATCATTGGTTTAAAGTGTTTTAAGACAACCTTTGACAATTTTTTCACATTTTTATAAAGCGATTTTGCATCGCCATGAAGGAAATCATGTATGCAGACATCCGTAATCTTTGCGAAATCTTCATCAATCATCTTTCTGAACCCTTCATTTTTCATCTTGTTCATGAAAATATTGACCATGGGCTGTGTTTCGCCTGTTATTTCCGAATCCAGCAAAAATACGGCACCTTTTCCCTCTTTCTGCGAAGGAATCCCTGTAGGTTCGATATTGTCTTTTGAATTGATCAATATGGGCAGACTTAAATAGGAATTCAGTGGATCCAGTCCGGAACTTTTACCATGGAAATACGATTCCATCAGAGAGAAGACCTGTTTTAGTTTCAGTAATTTATCCCGGGTTAAATTTTCCAGAACAGTAATTTTGTTATCAGCATATTTGTCATAGACCGCTGCAACAAGGGCTCCGGAACTACCAACGCCATATCCCTGAGGTATGCTGGAGTCAAAATACAGACCCTTTTCAATATCCCTGCCAAAAGTATCAAGTCTTAACTGAACCATATCGTTTTCAAGTCCGGACAGGTAGGTATGAAAGCCTTTTAATTTCTCGTTAGAGGCAAGAGCTTCCAGACTCATATTATCATTCATTTTGAGCGCTCCCTGATAGGAATTAAATGGAATGGCCAATCCCCTGGAATCCTTTATGATTCCATACTCTCCGAATAACAAGATCTTAGCGTAAAATAGGGGTCCTCTCATGGGTAAATAAATTTAGTTCATAGCGCTGCAAATATACAAATAACTAGAGATAAAACGGTTTTCTTATCTAACCTGATAAAAATAATATAATTTCACTAACTTTTATAAGCAGGTAAAAATATTTTTGCAGTTAAAAATAATCTTCTAAAAATTGAGAAGCTCCGGGACCTGAAGCATCCTGAATAAACTTATTGTGCTGACATAAAGGAAGCAGTTCACTCAGTATAAAAGCTTTTACAGGATCGAGCTCCTTTTTGGGATAAAGCACGTGCACATTGGCGCCGGCATCAAGTGTAAAGCAAACTTTACAGTTGCTGTTTTTCCTGAATTCCCTGATTTTTTCAATAATTCTCAGTGTATTGGGTTTCATCAGAATAAAGCTGGGCTGTGAGGTCATCATCATGGCATGAAGCGATAAGGCTTCGCCCTCAACGATCCTGTTAAATTCATCAAGATCACCTGTTTTTAGAACGACCAGCAATTTTTTCAAGTTGTCATTCGCCTGCCTGAATCTTTCTTCAGCAAAGGGATGGCCAACCATCAAATGATGCCCCAGGCTGCTCGAAACTTCTTTTTCACCTTCATCAACCAATAAAATGGTATCCTGATATTGATGAAATACCGGATGAATATCTGAGGTAAGTTTAATTCCAAAGAGGTCAGAAGAATTTTGAACAGCTTCATGTTTTCCCCAGACTACAATTTCTCCTTCTATACTTCTGCAGGCACTACCTGAACCCAGTCTGGCCAGAAAGGAAGCCTTTCGTTTAAAATACACCTCACCCATTTTCGGATTCAGTTCTTTTTCCAGACTCATAATGCACAGTGCAAGGGCGCTCAGGCCACTGGCAGAAGAGGCGATCCCGCTGCTGTGCGGAAATGAGTTGTGCGTGTGTATGCCCAAATGGTAAAAATCCAGAAAAGGCACATATTCTTTTATTCTCTCAATAAATTTCGCAACTTTTGGCCGGAAGGATTCTTTTAAGGCACCATCCAAAAAAATCTGTAGCCTTCTTTCTTCAGTAAGGGCTTTTTTTTCAAAGTTTATTCGGGTAACCGTATGGCTTTGGCTAAGGGTAAAGCTCACCGAGGCATTTTTTGGGATCTGGGGCTCACTTTTTCCCCAGTATTTTACCAGAGCAATGTTACTCGGACTTTTCCAGGTATAATTACCGGATTGGGGCAGAGAAATGCCGGAAAGGTCAAACAGGAAATCGCGTGCAGCTGACATAATAGGAATTTATGCAAAGATAAATTTTTTTAATCTTCCGGTATTTAGTTTGTTTGTATTCTAATGAATCAAAATGCAGGAAAGAAAGATCAGGCTGATATGGGATTTTCGTGGCCCGGAAGCCTTAAAAATTGCTGAGCATCATTGCGTGCACCTGGAAGAATTTGCGCTCAAAGCAAATTTAGACTATCAACCATGCGCTGTGATGGAATATTCAGAACTTTACAGCATAGCTTTTATTACCGTAAATGAACGGGATATGCTTGTTTTCAGAGATGCTTTGAAACCTCACCGTGGGGAAGTTTCCAGGTAAGCGAATCTTGCCTGACAGCCAATAGTAAATAGGCCAAAATATTTATTATTTTTATTGATATGAAATCCCCTTGATTTAAAAATCACAAATACCAATGAAGATTTGCTTCATGGGGATACCATATGACCAATAAAAAACAAAATAATTATCTGCATATGAAAATTCCTTTTTATATTTTTATAAAAAAATATTTACAAGATGAATAACACATTAAAACTTCTTTTCGTTTCCCTGCTCTTTATTTCCTTTAGCTGTAGCAGCTCCAAAAGTATTGCCAAAATTGAACCAAAAGTTGATCCATTGCTGGGAAACTGGAAAGTTCTGGTTACAGACACACCTCAGGGGACAATTGAAAACACCCTGACCATAGCGAAAAATGGTGAAGGAATCTACACGGGTATTCTGGCATCACCGGCAGGATCGATTGATTTGAATAACCTTGTGATCATGGATTCAAAAATGACTTCAACTTTTGTTTATGATGGGATGGATTTTGAACTGAAAGGTGATTTCACTTCAAATGAATTTGTTGGAGAAGTGGTTGGCATGGGCTATAATTTTGCAGCAAAAGGTGCTAAGGTATTAGAATAATACCCGGAAGGAGAAAGTTTTAAACAGAAGCAATTGCTTTTGCAGCAATAAATGCGCCTGTCCAGGCATTTTGAAAGTTAAAGCCACCGGTCACGGCATCTATATTTAAGGTTTCACCTGCAAAATAGAGATTGTTGTGAATTTTGCTTTCAAATCGTTTGAAGTCAATTTCTTTCAGATCGATGCCGCCCGCGGTCACAAATTCCTCTTTAAAGGTAGTTTTTCCATCAATCAGGAAAACTCCTTTGGTGATTTGTTCCGCAAGCTGTGCTAATTTATCATTGGAAACTTCACCCCATCTCAGCTGGGGACTGATGTTCAACACCTCAGTGAATCTAAGCCATAGCCGGTTGGGGATTTGCTCGAAGCCTATCTTGTTGGCTACCAGTTTCCTGGGTTGGCTGTTCTTATAATTTTTAAGTTGGGAAAGAATGGCATCCTCTGGGTCATTATTCCAGTTCACAAGAATGGATGTCTGGTAATTTTTTTCTGCAAAATAAAGTGCTGCAAGGGCAGACAACTTTAGTATGGCCGGACCGCTTAAACCCCAATGGGTTACCAGTACAGGTCCGGTGACGGAAAAATTGGTATCCGGGATACTGACAGTGGCCTTTGCCACGGACAAACCTGCGAGGTCCTTTAAACGGACATCAGAGATCTTGAAGGTAAACAGGGATGGAACCGGAGTTATGATGTGATGTCCGAGATTTTCCAGAATTTTCCAGATCTGGGGGTTGCTTCCGGTTGTGATCAATAAACTGTCTGCCCGAAACTTCCGATCTTCGCAAAAAACAGTAAAGACGCCTGAGTCAATAGTTATGTCCTTCACCTTCTGATTCAAAAGTAATTTTACACCCAGAGAATTTGCGGAGTTCAGAAGGCAGTCAATAACAGACTGGGAACTATTGGAAACAGGAAATACCCTGTTGTCAGTTTCTATTTTCAATGGAACACCTCGTTTTTCAAACCATTCCATGGTATCTCCGGTCATGAACTGATGAAATGGACCCAGCAATTCCTTTTCTCCGCGCGGGTAAAACTTTACCAGATCCTTCGGGTCAAAACAGGCATGTGTGATATTGCACCGTCCGCCACCGGAAACTTTTACTTTTTCAAGCACCCGGCTGCTTTTTTCAAGCAGGGTGATCTCTAAATCAGGGCTGCTTTCCGCCATATTGATTGCTGCAAAGAATCCGGCTGCCCCACCGCCAATGATGATCACTTTTTTTTTCATCTTCAGCTTATTTTAAGATCATGTCGCTATATGGAAAGATGGTTGGGTATCCCTTTTTTTTAAAATAGTCAGGCGTCTTTTCATTCCCTGTTGCCAGAATAAAGTCTCCGCCCCAGGCACCCAAACTTTTGGTCTGGCCGAAATAGTCGGGGAAGCGTTTTTTTTGAACGGGTTCTGTTGTCAGAATTCCGGCAATAATTTTTTCATGATCTTTTAGCAGGTTTTCAAAATCTTCAAGGCTAACAGTTTTCAGAATCTGTTCGGTTATGGCGCTGATCTCGGCAACCAATGTACGGTCATCAAATTTGCCCGCACGGAATTTTTCTATACCTTCCCTGCTGTTCTGCTTTTTGTTCAGATAAACAAAGAACAGGTTTTCTTTAAAGCCAGGGTCAAAATATACTTTTTTTATGATTGGCGCTCCATTTTTTAGCTGGTAAGTAAGGGCCTGATCGCTATTTGCACAGGCGATATCATAGCCACTACCTCCAAGCGTTCTGTTCGAAAGGGTAAAAGCATCAACCTGCGCCCAAAGGGCAATATTATTAATAAGGGTAGAAGAACTTCCCAGTCCCCAGTCCCGTGAAAAGGAAAGGTGCGTTTCTACTGAAAACCCTGTATCGCCTTCCAGAAAACCCGGATTTAGCAGTTTGGCTTCAATCAATATTTGTTGTAAGGTTTCAGCAATTTTTTTGTCGAAAATCTTGTCTGATGACATTGTTATCTTCCTGGATCCTCAGATCAGGCAAAGAAAAGTTCATATCTGCCCAGACTTGTCCGTCAGCATCAAAGCTTTTCCACTGCAAAACAGGTACAGAAGTTTTTTTAACATCTAAGTGCTGACCAAAACGAAGGGGTTGGGCCAGGGCCAGGGCACCTTTTAAAACCAGGTATTCTCCGGTGATCAAAAATTTGCCATGGCTATAAAACGCATCCATAAAGAAACAATTACAAAACTTCCTTTCGGTTGTACACAGGTAAAATTATAAAAGATAATCCTCCCAGAACAATGATCATCAATGTTTGGGCCGTCCAGGCGATCCAGCCAAAAGCCAGTGCAGCACTTTCAGGCACCTGATAAAGTGTTAAGGCGCTGGCTACGAATACAGGAAATGTTCCCAGGCCGCCATTGGTGAGCGCTATACTTAGTGATCCAACAACAAAACTGACAACAATCGCACCAAATGGTAGGTTTTTTGTTTCGGGCATTGCGAAGGTGATCACGTAATACATTAATATATACATTGACCAAATGAACAGGGTATGAAAAATAAAGGCCCATTTTTTCTTCATCCGGAAGATACTCAAAATTCCCTGGAATAAACCATACACAAACAGTTGAATTTTCTTTACAATTGGATTTGCAGAATTTTTCAGCAAGCGGTAAAAGAGAAAACCAAAAACAGCCATTCCCGAAATGAATATCCATTTCAAAGTTGAGGAAGGCGATTCTTCTTTAAAAAGATAGCCTGAAATCAGCTCTGTTTGCAAAACAAAGGCCAGGAATATAATACCCAACAAAATAATGACATCGGCAATCCGCTCAGAAACAATGGTGCCAAACGCTTTTTCAAATGGGACCTTTTCAAATTTTGAGATTGTGGAGGCTCTGGCAATTTCACCTGCCCTCGGGATGATCATATTTAAGTAAATAAGCAATCAAAATAGCCATCAGACTATTCAAAAATTTTGGTTTGTAACCTAAGGGGGACAACATGAACTGCCAACGGTATGCCCTCGACATATTGCTTAGCAGCCCTAATAAAAGTGACAGACCAACCCACCAGTAATTGGCGGTTTTAAAGGAATTTTTAATGGCAGCAATATCTTCAGGACTCAATTTTGAAATTGAATACCAAATGACCGCGATACCAACAAGAACAGGTATAACGTTTAGCAGGACCTTTTTTAGTTTCTTATTCAAGAATTATTGAAGGGAATTTGATTTTTCGTCAGGAAAAATGATGCTTGGCTTAAATGTTTTGGCCTCTTCAAAAGGCATGGAGGCATAAGAAATAATAATGATAATATCTCCTTTGGCGACCCTTCTGGCGGCAGGGCCATTTAAAATGATGTCACCAGTTTTACGTCCGCCAGTGATCACATAGGTATCAAACCGCTCACCGTTATTTACGTTCACTACATGGACTTTTTCTCCTTCAATCAGATTGGCTGCATCCATCAGATCTTCGTCAATGGTTATGCTTCCTATATAATTCAGATTAGAATCGGTGATCTTAACCCTGTGAATTTTTGACTTTAAAACCTCAATATTCATTATATGAATTTTTGTTGCTGCAAAGATAATTAATTTAAAGCTATGTTATCAATCAGTCTTACTGTATCGGCAAACACGGCAATAAAACCTCTGTATTTTTTGCCATCGGCTTTTTTATTGGCAGGCTGAAGTGTTGTTGCATCGGCGATCTCAAAATATTCCAGGTTTAGGAGCTTGTTGCCTGAAAAAATTTCAGTCACCATCACTTTAATCTTTGCTATATCATTATCAGCAAACATTGCTTTTGCTTTTTGAAGCGACTTGTAAATAAGAGGTGCTTCAAGGCGCTGGGCTTCTGTAAGCCGCTTATTCCGTGAACTCATTGCCAATCCATCAAGTTCCCTGCTAATTCTGCAGCCAATAATATCGACAGGTATTTTTTCAATTTCTACCATTTTTTTGACAATTGTCAGTTGCTGGTAGTCTTTCTCACCAAAATAAGCATTATCAGGCTTTACTATTTCAAACAACCTTTTTACTACTGTTCCCACTCCATCAAAATGACCTGTTCTGAATTTACCTTCCATCACAGCATCCAATCCGGCAAAATTAAATTTTTGAGAGGCTACTTTTTCAGGATACATCTCTTGAACAGAGGGAGCAAAGAGGACATCACAGCCCACAGAGTCCAAAAGTTGTTTGTCAGAATCCAAGGTTTTTGGGTATTTCAAGAGGTCTTCGGCTTTATCAAATTGGGTAGGATTCACAAAGATACTGGCAACAACCAGATCATTTTCCTTTTTCGCCCTTTCTATCAAACTCAAATGGCCACGGTGTAAAGCGCCCATGGTAGGTACAAAACCAATTTTTGATGAGCCCTTAAATTCAGACAGATAAGATTGAAGCGGAAGAATCTCATTAAATAGGACCATAAGGATTGTTAAATAATGTTAATGCCAATCAAACTGAATTAAATGGGGCGAAAATTACATATATTTTTGTAATTTTGCACCATTCATAAAAGAACGATTAATGAAAGATAAGAGAATACTCTTTGTTTCTTCTGAATTAATTCCCTACTTACCAAATACAGAAGCTTCCAAAATGGCGTTTGAAGTGCCAAAGATTATGCAAGACCAAGGAGCGCAGGTAAGGTTGTTCATGCCTAAATTTGGTATAATTAATGAGAGGAGACATCAGTTGCATGAAGTGATAAGACTATCGGGGATGAATCTGATCATTAATGATATGGATATGCCTTTAATCATTAAGGTAGCTTCCATTCCAAAAGAAAGGATGCAAGTGTATTTTATAGATAATGATGATTATTTTAAAAGAAAGGCAATTTATTCAAACGAGGACAACCTGATGTACCCTGACAATGATGAAAGGGCAATTTTTTTTGCAAAAGGAGTGGTTGAAACAGTTAAAAAACTGAAATGGTCACCGGATATCGTGCATGTTTCGGGTTTGTTAGCTTCGCTTGTTCCTCTTTATATCAGGGAATATTATAAGAATGATCCTTTATTTTCAAGAAGCAAAATAGTTACTTCAGTATATAATAAAACCTTTGAAGGGATCCTGAATAAGGAAAAACTGATCGAAAATATAAAATTTGACATGCTGGGTACTGAGAAGATTGGGGAATTGGAGAAAATTACTTCGGATGCGCTGCTAAAAATAGCAATGGATTATTCAGACGCCGTCATAACAGGCAGCGAAACAAGTGGTCCTGAACTGAAAAAATACCTTGATTCTGTGAAAACACCTCTCTTAAAATACCAGATTCCTGAGCATATAGCAGAAAGTTACCCTAACTTTTTTTTAAAGCAAGTATTACAACAATAAAGATCAAATCCACTTTTTTTATGATTATGAAGCGTTTGGCTAGGATAAAACATGTATTTCTGTTTATAGTACTTTTTGGGGCCATTGTATCTTGTGAAAGGGACATCGAAAATTTGGGGGTTGACCTTATTAACAATAACAGATTTGGTATTGGAGACACCCTTTTTAATGTAATTTCCTATTCCATTAATGTAGACTCATCCAGGGTAGATAATAATAAATTTACGGCACAGCCCGGTTATCTGTTGGGAGTGAACAGAAATTCAAATTTTGGTCTTTTAACTAGCAGCTTTGCAACGCAGTTGCTTCTACCGGTTGAAGGGGTAAATTTTGGTGACAATGCCATCATTGACTTGGTTGTACTAAATATTCCCTACTATTCAACAAAAGACACAGTACAATACGCAGAAAACCCTGTTACCGGGGAACTCATACTGGATGAAGATGGGAAGCCCATCGTGACACCAAGTTTCGAGCTGGATTCTATCTACGGAAATCAGGACCTGGAATACCAGATTAAGATTTCTGAACTAACCACATTTCTGAATACCCTTGATCCGAACGATCCTACTAAATCGAAGACCTATTATTCCAACCGGAGCTATAATACCGGTAGCCAGTTATTCTCTGGCAATTTTAAGCCGAACAGGAATGATACGGTTCTTTACGTAAAACGGGTGCATTTGGATGGGAATGTGAATACTGTGGATGATATTGATACTGTAAAAACAGAAACCGCGAGTCCTTCAATGAAGTTTATACTCGACAGCCAGTTTTTTAAAACTCATTTTATAGATCAGCAGGATTCGCCATTTTTTCAGAATTTCAATAGTTTTGTGAGATATTTCAGGGGAATCTATATAGAACCCTTGAGTTCAGATGGGTCTTTGATGAATTTTCCGGCCAATGGGGGTAGTTTGTACATTTATTTTACATTTGAAGAAACCAAAGATGAACCGGCCGAGGAGGATCTCAATTACAACGGCATTAAAGGGGAGACCGGGGTGCTCGTAAAAACAAAGGCTGTCTCGCAGTTTAATTTTGGTGGCGTAAGGGTAGGTACCTACTCCAGGAATTATGGTGGAACACCGGCGGGAATAGCGATCGCCAATCCGAATAAAATTGAAGGAGAAGCGAGATTATTTGTTCAGGGAGCAGCAGGTTCCAATGCAGTCATAGAATTGTTCACACCTGAAGTACTTGAAAGCATAAGAAGCAATAAACTGGCTCATAAACGAAGTGAATTTAACCCTTTATATTGACCAATCAATGCAAAGCGGGAAGCTTCCGGATCAGCTATATCTCTATAGATACACTGAAAATTCGATTATAAGCGATCTGAGAAGTGATGGTTTTGAGGTTTTCGATGGCGAACTTCAATACGATGAAGATGGCGAGCCTGAAAAGTATAAGTTTAGGATTACCAAATTTATTACAAAGCTTATTGAGGATAATAACATTACAGATACAAAATTGGCTTTAAAAGCCTACCACAATACCGACGATCCGTTTACTTCCCTGGATACTGTTGTCACCGATTATAGCTGGCTTCCGAAAGGCGTTGTGCTGCATGGCAACAGGTCTGTTTCTGAAGAAAAAGAATTAAAATTGAAATATATTACTCAAAATAACGTTGATAGGTTAATTGACAAAATATATTAACAAACCCAAAATTTTAAAGTTGTGTGTGGAATTACTGGTTATATAGGCTACAGAAAGGCATATCCCATTATTATTAATGGTCTGAAACGCCTTGAATACAGAGGTTATGACAGTGCCGGTGTGATGTTGTTCGACGGAGAGCATATAAATGTGGCAAAAACAAAAGGAAAGGTATCTTCACTGGAAGAAAAAGTGAACAGGGAGATGAGCCAGGACGGTTTTATAGGAATCGGCCATACCAGATGGGCAACACATGGCGTACCCAATGATGTCAATTCACATCCACACGTATCAAATTCCGGAAAACTTGTCATTGTACATAACGGTATTATTGAAAATTATGATTCAATAAAAAAGGAGCTCACCAGCAGGGGATTTACATTTAAAAGCGATACAGACACAGAAGTTTTGGTCAATCTGATCGAAGAGATAATGAGTCACAATGAGATTAAGCTCGGTAAGGCGGTACAAATAGCTTTAAACCAGGTAGTTGGTGCCTATGCAATTGCGGTGTTCGACCGGTCAAAACCGGATGAGATCATCGTTGCAAAATTGGGCAGTCCCATTGCGATTGGTGTAGGAAAAGATTTTAAGGAATTTTTTGTTGCCTCAGACGCTTCACCTTTTATAGAATACACAAAAGATGCCATTTATCTGGAGGATGAAGAAATGGCTATTATTAAAGTCGGAAGGGAAGTCAAGGTAAGAAGAATAAAAGACGATATGTACGTCGATTCAAAAATTCATGCCCTGCAATTAAATCTCGAACAGATTGAAAAGGGTGGCTATGAGCATTTTATGCTTAAAGAGATTCACGAACAACCCCGTGCCATTACCGATGCTTTCAGAGGAAGGATTTTGAGGGATGAAGGCATCATAAAGATGTCTGGTGTGGAGGATAATATGAAGAAGCTGCTGAATGCAGAACGGATTATTATTGTGGCTTGCGGTACTTCTTGGCATGCCGGACTGGTTGCTGAATATATGTTTGAAGATTTTGCCCGCATTCCCGTTGAGGTGGAATATGCATCTGAATTCAGGTACAGAAATCCGGTGATCACAGAAAAAGATGTGCTAATCGCCATTTCACAGAGTGGTGAAACAGCAGATACGCTGGCGGCTATCAAACTTGCCAAAGCAAAAGGTGCTTTTGTGTTTGGGGTATGTAATGTTGTCGGATCATCTATAGCAAGAGAAACAGATGCCGGAGCGTATACGCACGCAGGTCCTGAGATAGGTGTTGCCTCAACTAAGGCATTTACAACACAGATAACCGTATTGGCACTAATAGCCCTTCGTTTGGCAAGAGCACGAGGCACCATTACCAGTTCAAAATTCAGACTGCTTTTGCAGGAAATTGAAATGATTCCCGGTAAGATAGAAAAATTACTGGAGATAGATCAAAAAGTAAAATATATTGCCGGCATTTACAAAGATGTGCCAAACTGTCTGTACCTCGGCCGGGGATTTAATTTTCCTGTGGCATTGGAAGGGGCTTTAAAATTGAAAGAGATCTCTTATATACATGCCGAAGGTTATCCTGCTGCAGAAATGAAGCACGGCCCCATTGCGCTGATAGACGAAAATATGCCGGTGGTCGTAATTGCCACGAAAGCAGAACATTACGATAAAGTTGTCAGCAATATTCAGGAAATCCTGTCCAGAAAAGGCAAGATCATCGCCATAGTAACAGAGGGAGATACTGTAGTAAAGGGATTGGCAAATCATGTGATCGAAATACCTGATGTGGAGGAAGCATTCTCTCCTCTGTTAACTACAATCCCGTTACAACTGTTGTCCTATTATATCGCCGTGATGAGGGGATGTAATGTTGACCAGCCAAGAAATCTGGCAAAATCGGTAACAGTGGAATAATCTTCACTATCTGAACAGTTGCAAATGATGCGATAGTATGTTAAAGGCTGCTTAAGGAAATAAATTAAAAAAGGGCCAGGGTTTAAAAACCCAGCCCTTTTTATTGGAAATATTTTAAGGACTTTCTGAGTGTATCGAATTAGAAAGCTAAATAATTAATCTGAACCATCTTCACCGGCCCTTTGCAGGGCATATTCACCAATTCGCTTTCCATGATCATTACCTTGTTCACAATCCACCCGGTAATGGATTAATCCATAAATCAATAAATTAGTGGCTCTGCGGGCGATTATCGAATAACCTGAGTCATTTTTTTAGTTTGGAAAAATTAGGAACGGCAGCAGTCCAAAAATGGATTTTTCGTTTTAAGGTATTTCAACTTTCAGGATTTATTTTTATATTTAGCCATTGTTTAAACTAAATCTTACAATTATGAGTGTAAAAGACTACAATATCGACGGAAAATACAACGACACTTTTGAAGAATACCATGAAAACGGACGATGTTTCAAAAGAGGGACGTTTTTAAACGGCAAAAAACACGGAGATTATATCGAATTTTTTGACAATGGCAACATCAGTCTAACGTGTACTTTTGTTAATGGAGTCGAAGAAGGTCCTTTTGAACAATATACGGAAGATGGAGAATTGGAATTAAAAGGTGTTTTTAAAAACGGCGAAATCGTTTAGCCTTATTTTCCGTTAAAGGAATTCATCGTATTTTGAAGGCCTGACAGGCCAAAGGAAATAACTGCATCACCCATTTTTTCCAGCCTTTCGGGCAGGAGCTTTAGCTCTTCGCCAGACCATGTGCCTAGTACATGATCAACCTGCTGTCCTTTTTTGAAGGTGTCGCCAACGCCAAAGCGCAGGCGGGCATAATTTTGTGATTGCAAAACTTCCTGAATATTCTGAAGTCCGTTATGTCCCCCCGAACTGCCATTGCCCTTAATGCGTATGGTACCGAACGTCAGGTTGAGGTCATCTGTAAGAACCAACAGGTTTTCGGGAAGGATATTTTCTTTTTCCATCCAGTATTTCACTGCCTTTCCACTCAGATTCATATAGGTTGACGGCTTGAGCAACAGAAAAGTCCTGCCTTTTACCTGGTATTGGGCCAGGTCTCCCAGCTTTTTCGTCTCGAAATTTAAACCAAATCTGTCCGCAAGGCTATCCAAAACGGCAAAACCAATATTATGTCTTGTGTTTTTATAGGATTCACCTATATTGCCTAAACCAACAATTAAGAATTTCTTCATTGATTCTGTGCCTGATTTTTTTTGACCAAATAGATTTTTAAATTTACTAAGAAAACCCATATTTACTATATAAAAAAAGCTTTTCGGGTATCGAAAAGCTTTTGTCATTTACCGGGAAAATAATCTATTCCGCAGCTTCTTCTTCTTCAGCTTCGCCTTCAGCACCAGCTACTGCAGTACGAGACATTCTCACCTGAGCAACAATAAGATTATCAGGATGCAGGATCGTATAATCTTTATTTCTAAGCGCCGCAAGTTCTATTTTTTCACCGAGCTTCAGTTTGGTAATATCAACACTGATTACATCAGGCAAATTGGCTGGCAAAGCTTTTACTTTTAATTTTCTGTTCGGGAAGCGCAGAATACCACCGGCCCTAACACCAATAGAATTTCCTACTAATTTCACCGGAATATTCATGGTAACTTCTTTGTCCTTGAATAACTGATAGAAGTCAACATGGTTGATATTATCAGATACAGGATGGAATTGGATGTCTTGTAAAACAGCATCGCATTTTTCGCCACTTTCAAGTTCAATCGTTGCGGTGTACACATTGGGAGTGTAGATTAAACCTTTGAATTCTGTTTCATCTGCTGAAAAGTGTAATGGTTTTTCTCCTCCGTATAAAACGCAAGGAACCTTTCCAGCATTACGTAAGGCCTTGGTAGCTACCTTGCCCACGCTTTCTCTTTTAGATCCTTTGATCGTAATTGATTTCATTGTATATATTTATTTAAATTAAAAATTGATCGCCAATAGATTGGTTATTTTGAACACTTTTCATCACACTGGCAAATAAAGGGGCGCAAGTTACAACTTTTATTTTAGAACAAGCACGTTTTATTGGAATTGAATCGGTAATAATTAGTTCAACAAGGGGAGATTTTTCTATTTTTTCGATTGCATTGCCCGAAAGGATACCATGGGTTGCCAGAGCACGCACGCTCTTTGCGCCTCTTTCCAACATAAGTTCCGCGGCTTTGGCCAGGGTGCCGGCAGTATCTACCATATCATCCACAATGATCACATTTCGACCATTCACATCTCCTATCAGCTCCATATACTCGATCACATTGGCTTTTTTTCTTTGTTTATAACAGATCACCACCTCGCAGTCCAGAAATTTTGAATAGGCATAGGCGCGTTTGGAACCACCCATGTCAGGCGAGGCAATGGTAATATCATCCAGATTAAGGCTTTTTAAATAAGGCACAAAAATGGTTGAGGCGTATAAATGGTCTACAGGCACCTCAAAAAAGCCCTGGATCTGGTCTGCATGCAAGTCCATGGTAATGATTCGTGTAGCTCCGGCACTCATGAGCAATTTGGCCACCATTTTGGCTGCTATGGGTACACGGGGCTTGTCTTTTCGGTCTTGTCTGGCCCAGCCGTAATAGGGCATCACTGCAGTGATGTGGCGCGCTGAAGATCTTTTGGCAGCATCGATCATCAATAACAATTCCATTAAATTTTCAGTAGGCGGAAATGTAGAGCCCACCAAAAATATCCTTCTCCCTCTGATGGTTTCTTCAAAGGAGATTTGGAATTCACCATCGCTGAAAATATTTTTATTTATTTTTCCAAGTTCCAGACCATACGCATTGGCAATGTCCCTGGCTAAATCTATACTTTGTGAGCAGGCAAATATTTTAGGCTCGGGTTGTTTGGTTTTCATTGTAAACAATTGATAGTTAGAAGTTTAAAAAGCGTAATGACACCGTGACGAAGTTACATAATTTATTTTAACTGATTTCTACAATGCAGAAAGTATTTATACGGATTTTTCACTTTTCAATATAGATTTAATTGTTATATTTGCCAACGAAAAATTTCTGCCTTGGTGCCTGCCTGCCGGCAGGCAGGGCGGAATTGGTAGACCTGCCTGCCGGCAGGCAGGCGCGCTGGGATTGTGAACAAAGAATTAATTATAATGAATAAAATAAATTGCCTTGGTGGCGGAATTGGTAGACGCGCTGGATTCAAAATCCAGTGATAGCAATATCGTGCGGGTTCGATTCCCGCCCAAGGTACTTGGCCCTGCAAATTTGATTTTGCAGGGTTTTTTATTTTCAGGCATTACCGTACCTAATCAAAAATTAAAATAGCTTTTGTTAATCTTATACTGCCGTATTCTTTTGTCAACGTCTGATTTGACAGAACTGATGATTTCTTTATTCACTCCCAGCAAGGTGCGCAGTTTGATGTTCAGGTCACTGATCTTCTGAACTTTGATCCGCTCGTTGTGTGCCGGACTAAACTGGTCCTTTTCTACAATTTTCAGAATCTCATTGGAAGGAATTATGTCTGTTTTGAGCAAGGTTCTTAAAATCAGCATGGATTCTTCGTCGAATTCAACAAACTTATTCCGGTAGAGCAAGCCGTTGCTCATCATGATTACTTTTTCTTGTTTTTTTGTACCAGGCAAACAGTTTCCATAATCCCAAGAGCAATAAAAGGGGGATCAACACATAAAAGAACAATGGTCTCAGCCACCAGCCGCTGTTCTTATAAAATTCACCTTCTGAGATTTTGTCTCCAAAAAAAGGTTTGCATCAATGCTTTCTATTTTGATCCGGTCATTTTCGTTTCTTACAATAATAAATTTATTTTGGTCAGCAAAAATTTTGACATCATCTCCAATCGCCGTTGTGCTGAACATACCGTGTTTGTATAAAATCCTTCTGTTGTTTTTTATCTCAATTACTTCAATATGATTGGTGTTGAGCATATACAGTTTGTCATTGTGACTGAACGGCCAGTTTACCGCTTTACTCGCCCGGTGAAAATCCGCGCTGCTTTTTCCTAGATAAGTCCAATGGTTATTTTTAAAGGAAAAATGCCAGACGGCATAATTATTTAATTTTTCATCCCTGTTTAATGGGTTGATTGTAAAACCATCACAGACATAAAAATCATCTCCGGATTTCAGAAAATAACCGCCAAAAATGGCCGGACCCTTTTCCTCCATGGGATTGGGATTGAACAATTCCCATTCTCTCAAAGCCTCATCAAAATAGATAAAAAATTCTCTCACAGACCAAAAGCCATAACCGCCATAAGCAAAAATCCGGCCCTCATGGGCAAAGAAATTGGCCTGCCATTGCATTTTATGGTCAAATGACTGGTCGATCCTTTGAAGAGAATCATTGCGAAATGTATACACACTCCCTCCACCGGTTTTTACAAAATACACTTTCGAATTGATCATATGGGAATGCGGTCTTTTATGATAAAATCGGGTTTGGTATGATAACCAAATGATTTTCTTTCAAAAGCCGGATAGCCAATTTCCTCATAGGAATGATCATAGAATAAATAAACCTTGTTGTTAAGGGTATCCGGAAGGATGTGCCTGAGCCCGGAATAATCGCGATTCAGTATTAGAACTCTGGGCAAAACCACTAAAGGAAAATACAAATATAAAGAAGAGAGAAAAGGTTCTTTTCATGCTTCGATGTTTTTGTGCTTACACATGTAACAGATTGGATAACCGGACATTTCCAAATAAGTGTGTTTTACATCAGACAAAAAACGGTGGTTTCTATCCCCTTGTAAAACCAATAAGGGTGACCAAAAAAATGCGGTACATGAAATAAATTACACATTAAAAAAGCTTTTGTTGATCTTATAAATACGTATCCTTTTGTCGTCTTCCGGACTTCACTGATTGTATGATGTCCTCTTTGGTGCCAATCAGGGTGCGGAGCCTGATATTCAGGTCGCTGATCTTTTGCACTTTGATCCGTTCATTATGTGCAGCGCTGAATTGGTCCTTTTCAACAATACCCAGGAGCTCGTTGGAAGGGGTTATTTCATTTTTTAAAAGGGTTTTTAAGAATTGTCATCGCTTCGTTGCATTCGTAAATTTATTTTTGTAGTTCAGGCCGTTGCTCAGCATTTGCACCTTGCTCTTTTTTCTGAACCATCCAAGCAGCTTCCAAATACCAAACATGGCCAAAAGCGGGGTCAGTAAATAAAAAATTAAGGGGTTTTATCCACCAGGTATTGTTGTGATACAAAACGGTTTCAGAGATTTTTTCACCAAAAAACTGGTCCGGGTTTAAGAAGATCAATTCTAACAAAGCCATTCATATTTTTTACTATACAAATCTGATCACCCATTTCAAAAATCCCTACAGTCATTACAACCGATCTGGCACTGAACAAACCGTGTTTATAAAGCGCGCGTTTGTTGTTCACAACATCTATAGATTCAATCCCCCCCGTTGCTATATAAAATCTTTTCCCGCGGAAGTCAAAAAATATACCATAGTAAATGTCATCGCCCTGATTGCTATCTTGAAACAGGCTATTTTCCGGTGCGACCCAAGAAAGTCCATTCATTCCGCTTAAAGGAAAAATGCCAGACTTCGTTGTTATGCGTTCTTTTATACCTGTCCAAAGGATCGATCGAATTGCCGTCAAAAACATAAAAATCATCGTCGGTAATATGTACAATTCCGCTTTCAATTGCAGGCGCGATGCTTTTCAGAGGTTTTGGGTTGTACAATTCCCATTCTTTTAATGATTCATCAAAATAGACAAAAAAGTCTCTTAACGACCAAAATCCATAACCCCCATAGGCAAATATTTTATGGTCATGTTCGAAGAAATCCAGGCACCCGATCGCATTTCGGTGCTCAAAGGACTGGTCGATCCGAACCAGGGAATGATTGCGAGATGTGTATAAACCATTCCTCCGCCGCCATTACCATATAAATTTTTGAGTCAATAGCGATTGGCATGTACATCCCGAAATTAAAATCCTTATCGAATATAAGCTTTGAAGTTTTCCTGTCGAATGATGGAAGCTGGATTTCCTCATGAAAATCATCAAAGAACAGATGGATTTTGTCAGTGGATCGGCACTACCTTTCTGAGCGTACCTATTTCATAAGGCAGCGTAATACTTCAAATGAGCTAAAAAAGAGGAGAAAAAATAATCTCATTATAATGCGATGATTTTTTAGGTCTAAAATACATTATAATTTTGATCATCAAAGTGTATCAGTGGTTTTTTTAATAGACATCCTAAAAATTGTCAAATTGTGAAAATCGACTCTTGAAATCAACTCCTTCCTGAATCAGGTAGTGGAAAATTTTTCTGAGGTTTCGCCTCCGGACAATGTTTTTCATCCTGTTAAATGGAACCTAACGGACATGAATGTAGCTAGTATTCTCGACCTATCCACCAACACCATACTTCATCGTTTTCGCTGCTGGGTTATGATGAAGCCTTAATTTCTCCGGAATTTCTTTTTGCCAACATACATCCTGATGATGCCCCCATGGTAAAACGCATCACGATGGCCGCAATTATGCACTGTATGGATAACCCTGACAAAGAAATGAAATACAGGCTGTCACTCACATACCGCCACAAGACCCGGGCAGGGCATTACATCAATGTACTGAACCAGGTTTCTCCTTTTCAATCAGATCCGGAGGGCTATATTTATAAAATACGCATCAGTTTAAAAAATATTTCTTTTATCAATCCCCCCGCAAACAGTCACCTGGAACTTCCTGAGGCACCAAACCTCAATTCTCGAAGATTTTCCACTAGGGTCTATCAGCCTTTTTGTGACTTTTTTTCCGAACGTGAAAAAGAGATTATCCAAGAAATGGCCAAAGGTTATGACAACAAGACCATACAAGCAACTCAGCATCAGCATACATACCGTAGCCACCCACAGAAAAAATATCATGCGAAAATCCGGATGCCATAACCTCAGTGAATTGCTTCAATTCTGTCGGGAAAAAGGCGTTCTCCGGCAAATGGCCTCTTAGTAAAAAATACCCTGACAGGGTATTTCACAAACGGAAAAAGCGGCTTACCATTGAAAACCGGATTTAGGAAGTTTAAATTATTCGGAAAAAAGTACTATGGATGAAAACGATATTTACAGTTTTTTGTCTGAGTTGTCCGGATCTTTGGCAGGTCTAGAACTCAATGGCGATGATAATTTCAATTACAAAGAAATTCAGCTTCAAGCGGCAGGCAAAACTTGTGTGATAGATTACAGCGAAAACAGACTCATTTACAGCAAAGGTTTTGAAAATACCTGGGGTTATGCTGATGATGACATGAGCCTTGAACTTCTGTTGGAGAATGTACACCCCGATGACAAAAATCTCGTACACCGTCTTGGCAGAGCCACCCTATTGTATTCCATGGAATATCCCAAACACAGCTACAGCAATGTCCTCAATATTACCTACCGGTGCAAGAAAAAGAATGGTGATTATGGCAGGTACCTCTGTCAGGTCATTGTTTTAAAGGCAAACAGCAAGGGAGTTGTCTGATCAGGTCATTGATTCAAATTAACCGATATCAGTTTTCTCAAAACCTCGAACTGCGTTTTTTGGGAGTTCAAATTCTGAAAGGGCTAAAAGAAGCGGCTTTCAAAATTATGGTTTATGAAAATGAAAGGAAATTCTTCACAAAAAGAGAAAGAGGCATCATCGATTTGTTAAAAATGGGCCTTACAAACAAGGCGATCGCCGAAAAACTTGCTTATCAGTGAAAATACCATCACTACGCACCGAAAGAATATCATGAGGAAATCCGATTGCCATAATTTGGCTGAGTTGATCGAATTTTGCAGAAGCAAGGGATTGTGATTACTGGAAGTTAGTATTGAGCCTGCCCGCGGCGGGTATTGGGTATTGAGTACATTAAAAACACATTTTATTGTTTACGGTCATCCTGACCCCCCCCAGCACCTTGGGTCGGGGGGGGGGATCTCATGGGGCTTAACGAATTATTGTGGATCTTTTGATTGGCATCTCCTTTTTTCCTTACTTTGTCGATTGAAGGGAGATTATTATTTCTGCATAGGCTCAATCTGAAAGTTTTCAAACTTCGGTTCTACTCCTTTCTTCTTCACCCCTGGCATATTCATTTGTTTGGTAGTCGTGATGTGCTTCGCAGTTGTCTTGCCACAAAAGAAACAATCCTGAGCATCCTTGGGTACAAGGCTGCAAACATAAAAAACCAGCCTTTGGCTTGAATTTTGACCTTTATCAATGCCAAGTGCGGCGGGGCCATCTCCTAATTGCCACTTCGGAGCTTCCCCGTCTTACTAAGCATTGATTTTGATCTCAATTCTTTTTTATTTGAGGCCGGGGTTTAAATCCGTTTTATTCGCTCAATCGCTCATTCTCTCATTCGCTCCTTCATAAAACCGCATAACTGTTTAACCGCGTCACCCTTCACTCTTTCACTAGTCACTATTCACTCCCTTCATTCATCATTCAACATTCATCATTGGTATAATGTATCCGAGGGTCTGTTTCCTGTTTCTCCTGTTTCGTGGTTCAATGCCCACCACAGCGGTTATCGAAAATTGAGCCTGCCGAATCGGTAACATAAAAAAATTCTTCAGGCTCAGAAATTTACTGATTCAACATTAACATTGTAAAGTAGGGTACTTCTATAACATTGACATCAATGATGCTTTCCGCATTTTTCATAAGGTTCCTGCAGTCAGGACTCAGATGTTTTAAATGAATTTTCTTGATTCCGTTTTTGGTATCGTTCGGTTATTTTATTCAATGCTTCTATGGCCGACATATCAACCACGCGGCTTTCACCAAAATCGATGATAACTTCTTCGGGGTCAGCTTCAAAACATCAAATTTTTCGGTAAAAGCTGCCAGGTCGAACCAAAGAAAGCGGCCCAAAGATTTCATAATGTTTGACACCCTGTTCATCCAATATTTTCTTGCGCGAATTCGTTTGGCATTATCCCAGGCAAAAACCAACGCAGCGATAATTACCCCGATCAAAACCGCCAAAGCCAGATTGTGCAAGAAAACCGTAACCAAAGTCACCATAACCATTACCAAAATATCCGATCTAGGAATTTTTGTAAACGTTTTGAAGCTCGCCCATTCAAAGGTGCCAATAGCAACCATAATCATCAATCCGGTTAAAGCAGCCATTGGGACTTTTTCTATTAAACCACTGACCAAACATCACAAAAACCAAAAGCATTACAGAAGCAACAATTCCTGATAATCTTGCCCTAGCCCCATTGGAAACGTTAATCAAACTCTGACCGATCATGGCACAGCCTCCCATTCCTGAAAATAAACCCGACATTATATTTGCCGTGCCCTGTGCTACCGCTTCCCGGTTGCTATGCCCGTGGCTTTCTGTCAGTTCATCAACAATGTTTAAAGTCAATAAGCTTTCAATCAAGCCAACACCCGCAACAATTGCGGCATAAGGAAAAATAATTTGAATGGTTTCAAAATTAAATGGAATAACAGGGATATGAAACGGAGGAAAGCCACCTTTAATAGAAGCGATATCTCCCACAGTTTTGGTATCAAGTTGTAAAAAATAAACCAATCCGAACACCACCAGAATGGCGGTAAGCGATGCAGGAATGGCTTTGGTTAGTTTTGGCAATCCCCAAATAATGAGCATGGTTAACTGACACCAAACCAAGCAACACATATAGGGTAGTACCACTAAGCCAATTTCCGGAAGCATCTTTGAATTGGTCGAGTTGCGACAAAAATATAATGATTGCCAAACCATTTACAAATCCAAAAATAACAGGATGCGGCACCAATCGGATAAGTTTTCCCAATTTTAAAAGTCCGGCTCCCAATTGTAACAGTCCGGCAAGAATTACCGTGGCGAAAACATATTCCACTCCATGGCTTTTCGCCAATGAAACAATAACCACGGCAATTGCACCGGTAGCACCTGAAATCATTGCCGGACGACCGCCTAAAATAGAGGTAACCAGGCCCATCATAAATGCCGCATACAAACCAACCAAAGGAGAGAGGCCGGCAATCAAAGCAAAGGCAACTGCTTCCGGAACCAATGCCAAAGCCACTGTAATGCCCGATAGCACTTCTGTTTTGTAATCTACTTTTTGTTTGGAATAAAACAAATTGATAATTTTCTGCATAATATAATTTTAATAAAATGAATATTTCCGAAATCCATGATTCGGCTACAACTAAAAAATAAAGAGATACATTGAAAGAAAAAGACTAATCAGCCATCAGGGTGGAGTAATTTGATACGATTTTTGGGCTGCTTTTTTCATTGAAGCGGCAAAAGTAATGTTTTCTGCAAAACTGACAAAATGATGGGCATTTTCTACTTTTGGTGAGCTTTAAAACCACATTTTATTGGTTACGACCATCCTTGCCAAGCTACTCCCGGTTGGGGACCTCGTGACTTAACCCGAATTATTAGTAATTATGATTGCCATGTTTTCCGAAGGTTTACCGAAGTTTTCAGCTTCGGGTTCTCTCTCTTCTTTTTTCCATTGATGAATTGCGAAGCATATCATGAACACCAAAACCAATGGATATTAAGTGAATAAAAAAGAAGCAATCCCGAGTGCTCGGGACTAGGCTGCAAATAAAAAAGCACTTCGCCCTTCATCAAGGCTAAGTGCGGCGGAGTGATCTTCTCATAGCCAATCGAAGCTTCTCCGTCTTACTAAGCCTTGATTTTGATCTCAGCATTCTTTTTTCTTTGAGGCCGACCTAAAAAAAATCGTTTCTTCGCTCATTCTCTCTCCTTCGCTCTTTCACTTCAAAATCGTTTAAACACACCCCTAACCCCTCTCTAGAGGAACGTATCCATTCGCTCTTTCTCTCTTTCTCTCCTTCGCGCTTTCGATCTATCATACTTCCTTTTTTGGCTCCCTTTAGGCCGGGGTAAAATTTGGTCATAACTTCAAAATCCGTTTAAACACACCCCCTAACCCTCTTGAGAGGGGAGCCACGGATTCATTCACTCTTTCACGAGTCACTATCCTCTCTTTCTCTCTTTCTCTCTTTCTCTCCTCCTCTTTTGAATTCCTGTCTCCTGTTTCCTGTCTCTCGTTTCATTACTAAATCGCTCTTTTACAGGCTAATCCGTTAAACACACCCCTGCCTACCGGCAGGCAGGCTAACCCCTCTCGAGAGGGGAGCCACGGAATTATTCACTATTTCACTAGTCACTATTCACTTCTTCACTCAACATTGTTCATTCAACATTCATAATTAGCCGAAGTCCTGTCTCCCGTCCAAATACCCGCCGCGGGCAGGCTCAATTCTCAATACTCAATACTCAATTCTCAATACTTTTTTTAAATAACCAGGCCCAAAGCGTTGAATAATTTTGCTTTGGCCGCAAAATATTTGTTCTGTAATTCGATGCCCTTCAGTTTTGCATCAATTAATTTTGATTCACGGGAATTTACCAGAAACAGCGAACTTTCTCCTAAAGTAAATTTTCTTTCCTCTGCATCAAGCATGGAGGCATAGTCTTTTACAATATCCTGAGTAAGATTATCCTGAACCGCATAAGATGCGATTTCTTGCTCAATCACTTTGATCTTGTTTTGTATACTCACACGGGTATTGTCTATTTCAAATTGGGTGTTTTGAAGTTCGAGTTTTGCCAATTTCAGATCACCGCGTTCCTTTCTCAAAAACAAAGGTATGGCTACAAACAACCCGCTTTTGTAATTGAAAGTGTCATAAGAATCAAATTCTCTGGGCGTTTCTGACAGGAAATTGTATTCAAAATCAATTACAGGTAAAAGTTTGTTGGCCATAAGCCGTTTTTCTACTTCCAAACCACGGTATTTAAAATCCAGGGACCTCATTTTGGGATGTTCCTCCAATTCAAAAGTTTCTGCGGCAAATGCACTTACATTAAAAGCCAAATCCACTGTTTCAACGGTTAGAATATCAGGAAAAATTCCTTCTCTGAGTTCTACCGGTGTATCGTTATTTAGCCATAAATAATTAGACAATTCATAGGTTTTCTTTACAAAATTGATCCGCGCCTGTTCTAAATTCAGCCTCCTGTCTTTCAAAGTTATGCCGGCTTCTAAGGTATCAATGGCCGGACTTTCACCGGTTTCGAAACTTCTTTTTACCCCTGTAAATCGCATGGTAGCATTTTCTAAGAAGGATTCAATAGACCAGCTTTTCGTGGTATGTTTTTAACCAATCAAAATATACCAGAGAGGCCTCGTATAAAATATTGTTTACCAATAACTGCCTGTCCTCTTTGGCCTGGCTTTCATATAGTTTCGCCTGTTTTAAGGTTGCCATCCTCGGATTGATAAATAAATTCTGAGCCAAAGCAACGGAAATACCCAAATTGTAAAGTCCTTCGTCGGGAGTTATATTTTCCGGATTTAAATAATCACCCTGGTTATCTTCGTAACCGGCTTTAAGTTCAATGCCGTACCAGGTGGGTATTTTGAATGCGGCATTGAGTTTATCGTAATAATCATTGCCTTTAAATTCTTTTTTGGCATAGTCTACTTCAATTTTTGGATCAAATCCACCTCTGGCCTTCATCAGATACGCTTCACTTTCATCGATAACCAAATTGGCCTGGCGAACAATCGGGTGATAGGCTTTCACATAACCCAAATACTCCTGCAGGCTCAAAACAGACAAGTTTTCTGATTGGCTGTAAAAAACCTGTGAAATCAATAAACAGACAAGAAAAAAGGAAATTTCTCATAACATTAATTTTATTTGGTTTTCTTTCTTCATTCATGGGCAGGTAATAATCAGGCGGGAAACCATTTAACTGACGCCAAATCTCATACCCTATAGGAACATCGTTCAATAGCGCCATGGTTCTGGCTCCTGAACCTACCCTGATTGCTTCCGGCCATTTATGATCGGTTTCATCAGGAGCAAGCAAGACCCTGTATTTGCCATTGCTGCTGATGAAGTTTTCAATGGCAACAACTTTTGCACCAAAGGTACCGTAGGATACGTTGGGCCAGCCGCTAAAAACGATTGCAGGCCAACCGTCAAACTGAACCCTGACTTTTTCATTGATATGCAACAAAGGCAAATCTATTGGATCTATAAAGGTCTCTACGGCCAAATCATATTTTTCGGGCATAATTCCTACCAGACTCTCACTTTCCTTAAAGGTCTCTCCAATACCGCCTCTTAAGGCTTTATTCATGTATCCGCTTTGCGGAGCAGTAATAAAAAGTAAATTGTTTCTTTTGGTGTAATTGGTTTTTTCATTTTCTAATTTTGTTACCTGCGCTGAGGCATCAAATTGGCTCGATTGGGCTGTGTACATATCGCTTTGGGCTTTAGAGATCTTATCCCCAAAAGAGGCGTCAATTCTACCCAATTCTACCCGGGCGTTAATAACCTCGTTTTTACTACTCAGGTATTTGTTTTCCTGACCGATCAATTTTGCCTGTGTCTCCTGCAGTTTTAAACGTTTTTCTTCAACATCTTTAACCGCTTTTAAACCTTCTTGCTGCAAGGTAAGAATGCGATCGTATTGTCTTTGGGCTATTTCTAAATTGGTTTTGGCGGCTTCCAGTTCCATGCTGTCACTCTGCACTTTCAACCGGGTTTGAATGAGCTTATTTTTTGCCTGTTCTGTGTATAGCCTTTGCTCAATTTGGAGCGAAGCGATCTGTCTTTCCAAAGCCTGAACTTTATATTTATAGGCGTCTACAGAAGAAGATTTTGCATTGATCTGTTCACTGGTCCGATCCACCAGATTTTCATCAAAATACTCGCTTTTGATTTCCGAAATTCTTAAAATCGTATCTCCTTTTTTAGCAAAATCACCTTCCTGAACAAACCATTCTTCAATCCTGCCCGGGATAGTTGATTGAATACTTTGTGGTCTTTGCTCCTGCTTTAAGGTAGTTACCTGGCCATTTCCTGAGATATTTTGTGTCCATGGCAAGAACATAGTAATCAATATAATGATTGCCATGGCCCATAAAAAGCGCATAAAAACCTTAAAATAGTCTTTATTGAATGTGGCCTTCACCGATTCGAATTTTGAGATATCGAATTCTTTTAGCAAGGTGTTATGTGAAATTTTTAACATGGTTTTTATTTTTTAATTTCACCCTTTCCAAGATGTATAATTTCGTCTGAATTTTTTCTCCAATAGCTATTGACACTCACCACAACCAAAGCCCATGGATTGGATTTATCCGTAAGGAAATCAATAATTTGTTTGGCTTCATCTTCATTAAAGTGATCCAATGGGTCTTCTAAGACCAATAATTGTGGTTTTTTTATAATGGCTCTGGCCAAAACGATTTTTTTAGCCATAGTTGTTGATATTCTTTGGTCCTGTGGATAAATCATGGTATTTAATCCTTTGGTCTGACTTCTTAAAAAGGAGGTGAGTTTTACTTTTTCCAGGGCTGAATAAATGTCATCATCGGTAATATTTTTGTTTCCAAAAGTGAGATTTTCCCGAATACTTCCCTCAAAGGGAGTTTCCTCAAGCGAGAACCATTCCCAAATGAGAGCGGTAATGATTTAAATTTATGCTGGTTAAGGATAATTCATTCAGAAAAATATTTCCACCCGTCGGTTCCAGTACCCCTGTCAAAATTTTTAATAAGGTTGATTTTCCGGAACCGGATTCTCCTTCAATTAAAATTCTGCTTTTTTCTTTTATGGTAAATGAAATATTTGAAAGAATTTTTCTCTCCCTATCCGGAGCCCTGTAGGAAACATTTTCTAAAGTGATTTGAGAATTAGGAATGAAATGTGGTTTTTCTCCCATTTGATCCTCAAGTTCTTTATCTACTATTTGGCCTATTTTTTCGATGGAGGTAAGCACATCATAAAAAGTTTCCAGGCCCAGAATCAGCTTTTCAACAGAAGCAATTACCAATAAAATGATGATTTCTGCTGCGACAAACTGCCCAATGTTTATTTCCTGGTTCAGCACCAGGGCACCACCCATCACAAGCAATCCTGCGGTGACCAATACTTTAAAACTTATCATCTGAATATATTGCGATACCAAAACCTTAAAATGTTTTTCTCTCGATTTTAAATATTCACTCACCACAACATCATTTTTATTTAGAGCCAGCTTTGTATTTCCGGAAAGTTTAAAACTAACAAAAGCACGGGCAACTTCCTGTATCCAGTGCGCCACTTTGTATTTGTTTTTGGATTCCTCCAGGCTGGTTGCCAACCCTTTTTTCGCGGTATATTTAAACACTACAAAAATGAGTAAGAGCAACAGCGCGCCGAATATGATAAAAAACGGATGGTAAAATGACAGAAGCAAAAGCGAAAAAAATGATCTGCAGGAAAGCCGTGGGTATGTCAATCAGAATTTTGGACAATCCTTTCTGAATGGTTAGCGTGTCAAAAAATCGATTTGCCAGTTCAGGGGGGTAATAATGGAGCAATTCACTCATTTTAATTTTTGGAAACCTGTAGGTTAAATCGAAGGAAGCCCTGACGAATATGCGCTGTTGAATGGTTTCTATTATTCTGAATTGCATCAGTTGCAGCCCGCCGGCAAATATTACCCCGACAGTTACCAGGATCACGAGCACAATCCAGGAGGATGAAACCTGTGCTCCCTGAATTAAATTTATTATGGATTGAATTCCTAGAGGAAGCGAGAGGGTAACGAGTCCGGAAAAAATTGCGAAATAAAAAATTTGGAGTATATCTTTTTTTTCCAATTCAATTAAGCCCAAAAACCTTTCCCAGGGTATCATTTTTTCTTTTTTCATGATACTATTTTAAGATTTGAAATGTTAAGTTAATAAAAAAAGCGGACGGAGAAATTGCTTCCGAACAATTGGTTATAGACCGAAAGTGATCCTTTAAAAAATGTTGATGTAATGCACCGTCAACAATTGTACTTGACAGACTTGAAGCATAAGGGTATTGCGGGTTTACAGCAAAAATCAGTTCTTTAAGGCGGTTGATTAGCCTTTTATAAATAATAAAATAGCCCTCTTTATTTTCCTGATCCACCTGCTTGGTTAAAAAGGACTTTGAATTTTCATTGACAATGATTCTGTTTAAAATAACTTCGTTTATATGTGAATATCTGTTATCTCTTTCAATGGTACGGGTTACAATTTGAATTCCTTTTTCCAATGTTTTCAAAGGATCACTGATATTAATGGTTTCAAAAACCAATTGGTATTCTATCCATGCCCAATACCAGGAACTGAGGTACAGCAGTAGTTTGTGTTTGCTTTCGAAATAGCGATAGATTGAACTTTCATTTGAGCCAATTTTTATACCTAATTTTTTAAATGTAAAGTTATCAAAACCGATTTCATCGATCATCAGGATACTGTTTTCCACGATACGTTTTCCCAACTCTGATGATTCCGGATCTTTTAGAAAGATGTTTTCAGGAATCGATATTTTTAAAACTGATAGTAATGAATTCATAACCAATATATATTATCGCAAAGATAATAGTAATACTATTAATTATCCAAATATTCATATAAAATTTATTCAATTATGTCACGTGTTATTTTATTTCATGGTATAATGCGAAGTTACAATATTTTTTCATCTCCGCTATACAGGATTGGGGTTTTTGAGTAATGAGTATTGAGTATTGACATTGAGTATTCACTGTTTCCTTCATTCATCATTCATCATTCAACATTCATAATTTATAATAACCGGAAGTCCTGGCTCCTGATTCTTGCTTTTTGTCTAATACCCACCGCGGCGGGCTCAATACTACATTTTCTTCTTCGCTCTTTTTTGGCAGGTTTATAAACACATCGATTCGGTCGTCATCAGAGTAATCGGGAATCTCGGGGCTCAACGAATCATTGTGGATACAATCGCCATACTCCCCGAAGTTTTCAAATCGGTCATGTCTCGTTTCTAATTTGCTCTTTTACCGACTAATCCGTTAAAACACACCCCCCAACCCCTCTTGAGAGGGGAGCCACATATTCCTTAGCCTTTTCCTGTCTCTTATCTGTAGGAGTGGAAAAATATAATTGTTATTTTCGGTATGTATAGTATCTATAATATAAAATTAAAAAAATAAATATTATTATTTATTAGTTCGGGGTTAGGGGTGTTTCCAATTTAACTATATAAACTATTCTCTTAAAATATTTTCTCAAATCTGTTTGGTCAAAATAGATCCTTTTTCTTTCTTCTGGGGTAGATACTCTTCCTATTTTTTCTTGGTTCCTGGCTCAATACTAAAAAATACTCATTGTTAATTTTCGCGCTATCGTAATACTGTATCACTACATAAACCGCATCAATAAAATCCAAAAAAAATCACGAAATATTACTTACTTTTTTTTTTTTTTTTTTTTTTTTTTTTTTTTTTTTTTTTTTTTTTTTTTTTTTTTTTTTATTTTTTTTTTTTTTTTTTTTTTTTTTTTTTTTTTTTTGGTTTTTTTTTTTTTGTTTTTTTTGGGTTTTTTTTTTTTTTTTTTTTTTTTTTTTGTTTTTTTGGTTTATTTGTGGTTTTTGTTTTTTTATTATTTTTTTTGTTTTATTTTGGTGAATGTTAATTACCCATTATGAGTTCCCCTCTCGAGAGGGGTTAGGGGTGTGTTTCACTAATTCAACTATATAAAGCTCAATTCCTCTTAAAATATTTTCAAGATCCCCGTGAACTTCCTCATCCAAAAAACGCAATACGGCAATACCCCATTTTTTCAATTCAGCTTCTCGAGAGGGTAGCCACATACTCATTCACTATTTCTCTATTTACTGTTCACTGTATAACCATATAACCGCATTACGATTCACTCCTTCATTCATCATTCATAATTTATAATAACCGGAAGTCCTGGCTCATTGCTAAATCGCTCTTTTACAGGCTAATCCGTTTAAACACACCCCGTTAACCCTCTCGAGAAGGGAGCCACGGATTTTCAGGACGAGACAACTATTCACTGAATAACCGCATAACTGCATCACCGCATAACTGTACAACCGTTTAACAAAAAAACCATATATTAGCCCCCTTTTTAAGGTTAATTACTACCTAAAAAAGACCGAAAATAAATCCGAACCTTATTGAAGGTTCTTTTTTTTATCGCTTTTATTTGTTAAATTTGATAACTAACTCAATTTTTAAGGTAATGGAAATACTTATTAATTATTTGCCGGTCTTCGGCATTGTAGCACTTCTTTTCGTTTTTTTTAAAAGCAAATGGATCAACAAACAGGATGCCGGTAATGAAAGAATGACCAGAATTGCAAAAAACATTGCCGATGGGGCGATGTCTTTCCTGAAAGCGGAATACAAAATACTCGGTATCTTTATTTTAGCTGTTGCTATCTTGCTCTATTTTAAGGGTCATGCTGAAACTGGATCCAGCGGCATGGTGGCTGTTTCATTTATTGTCGGCGCTATTTGTTCTGCCCTGGCAGGGTTTATAGGAATGGTCGTTGCCACCAAAGCGAATGTAAGAACTACCCAAGCGGCAAGAACTTCTCTGGAAAAAGCCCTGGAAGTGGCTTTTGCCGGTGGTGCTGTAATGGGACTTGGCGTTGTAGGTTTGGGCGTGTTGGGTCTGAGCAGCTTGTTTATGATCTACCAGAATATATGGCCCGGTGCAGATAATTTATCACTCGTATTAAATGTGCTTTCCGGATTTTCTCTTGGGGCTTCATCGATCGCCTTGTTTGCCCGGGTGGGAGGTGGAATTTACACCAAAGCAGCCGACGTGGGTGCTGACCTTGTGGGAAAAGTAGAGGCCGGAATACCTGAAGACCATCCTTTGAACCCAGCAACCATTGCAGATAATGTAGGAGATAATGTTGGGGATGTAGCCGGTATGGGCGCTGACTTATTCGAGTCATTTGTGGGCTCAATTATTGGTACCATGGTTTTGGGCAGTTTGCTCATCACCCCTGACTTTAATGGTTTGGGTGCAGTTCATCTACCGCTGACACTGGCTGCGGTGGGAATCATCATGTCTATTATAGGTACTTTTTTTGTAAAAGTTAAAGATGGCGGTAGTCCGCATCATGCACTGTAATTTAGGTGAATTTGGATCGGGATTCTTTATGATTATCGCGTCTTATTTTATCATCAAAGCGATGATTCCGGGAACAATTGAAGGACTGCCTTTCGGTGCGAATGGTGTGTTCTTCGCTACTTTGGCAGGCTTAATTGCGGAATCTTTGTAGGCAAAATCACTGAATATTATACAGGAACAGGTACGAAGCCTGTTATTTCTATAGTGAAGCAGTCCGAAACCGGATCTGCAACCAATATCATTGCCGGACTTGGTGTGGGCATGATGTCTACCGCCCTGCCCATCTTAATGATCGCCATAGCAATTATTGTATCTCACTATTTTGCCGGAATGTACGGAATAGCCATTGCTGCCGTAGGTATGCTGGCAAATACCGGAATCCAGCTGGCAGTTGATGCCTACGGACCCATATCTGACAACGCAGGGGGTATCGCCGAGATGGCAGAATTGCCTCATGAAGTTAGAGAGAGAACTGATAAACTGGATGCTGTTGGTAATACAACCGCAGCTATTGGAAAAGGATTTGCAATCGCATCTGCAGCACTTACGGCTCTTGCCCTGTTTGCGGCTTTTATGAATACAGCGAATATTGATTCCATAGATGTTTCAAAACCGGATATAATGGCCGGACTATTTATTGGTGGTATGTTACCATTTTTATTTTCCGCCTTATCAATGAATGCGGTTGGAAGGGCGGCGATGTCGATGATCCAGGAAGTAAGAAGACAATTTAAGGACATACCCCAGCTTTTTGCCGCTCTTGAAGTGATGCGAAAATACGATTCAGATATGTCTAAAGCTTCGGTAGAGGACAGAAAAATATTCGATGCAGCCGATGGCTTTGCCGATTATAAAAAATGTGTGGAGATCTCAACCAAAGCTTCTATCAGAGAAATGGTTCTGCCAGGATTGCTCGCTTTGCTCGTACCGGTATTGATTGGTTTTATAGGAGGTGCCCAAATGCTGGGTGGCTTGTTGGCTGGTGTAATTGTCACCGGGGTATTAATGGCAATATTTCAATCCAACGCAGGAGGAGCCTGGGACAATGCAAAAAAAATGATTCGAAGCCGATGGAAGAAAAGGCTCATCAGCCCACAAAGCAGCTGTTGTTGGAGATACTGTAGGTGATCCTTTTAAAGATACCTCCGGACCTTCCCTGAACATCTTGATCAAATTAATGTCGGTGGTAGCGCTGATCATCGCGCCAAGCATTGCCCTGATGTGACTAAAATTGAAGCAGCTGCACTTCCTCCTTTGGAATTAAGGGAAATGAGTACAGAGACTAAAATTCAAAAGGAAGTAAAAGTGATTATCAATGAAAAAGGCGAAAAAACAGCCGTGGTAAAAACGACAAGGGTAGTAAATGGCGAAGAAACGGTTGTCACCGAAAATTTGGTTGGCGAAGAAGCTGATAAGTACCTGAAGAGAAAAAGAGATAAAGAGACAATCAAAGCAAATTAAAAAACCCGGGGCAAGATGGCTTCGGGTTTTTTTGTTATGGAGAAGAATAGACATTTTTTTGGGACGCCCCGCTCTTTGAAGCTCTCCTGACTTCGGAAGGAATTCATGGTTAATATCTTCCTATTCTGACCCTATCCGATTCGTGCGATATTATCGTATTGCAAGTAGCATTTTCTAAAAAACATACTCTGACTCTCCTAGATTCACAAATTTCTTTTTTCTGAAATTTACTAAAACGCAAGGCATTTATTGGGAAATTATTTGCTTGATCATCATCATAAGTAAAACCACAGCGATGTAATCGAACGATTTTTGAGGGGATTTTTCAGCTTGCTTCGAAGAGGAAGACTTTAAAAGTACTGGGGGAGATAGGGTCTAAGTTTCATTAACAAAAACTTAGTGGTTTTCCGGTATTTTCTAAACTTATTATTTACAGGTATTGTTTATAATTTTTATACAATTTAGATTTGAATGACAAAGTAGTTGAAATAAAATGAACAACTTTCACCAGCCACCAGCCACCAGCCACCAGCCGCTTTTCTGCTTATTTTCTAAGTAGACGTTTTAGCTTTATTTTATTGATAATTGTTTCAAGATTTGCTGTAAGTTGCAGTGATGAAATTATTTTGGAAGATCAATATGCATTAGAAGATCAACATGCATTAACTTTAGAAAATAGATACCTATCCGTAACAAAGAAAGAGGTGCTCGATATTTTCAATGATTCAAATAATTATTTGTTGAAGTCCAAGAATGGAATAAACCTGAAGCCAAAACTATCAGCATTAAGACAAGAAAAAATATTTAACACAAGTGAATATATCACCATTATACCTGCCACCACTAAACATCAGCATATCCAAACAAATATAATTTTAGTAAAATACCAGGATAGTATTTTGAGAGTTTTAGTTAATTTGATACCTGATAGTATCAAAACCTGAAAAGTTTTCAGGTAGATTGAGCATTACTGATCTGGACGGTAAATTTATCAATGGCTTTAGAGTGAAAAACGGAACATTTATTACACAATTCATTAAGCACAAGCAATCAGAGGGTAATATAGTTTTAAAAGAAAATGAAATTGCAGGGGACTGTGATGAGAGTTTAGATCCAGACAAGATACGATACTTGTGATCAATATTTAGAGATGAAGTAACACTCGGTGGTAGCAATTCAACAAGCACTCCACCACTTACGGCATTGTCTTATACATTTTCATATTTGGATGGAGTTACATACGTTGTTCCGACTTACAGCGGTGGCGGGGGTGGTTCATCTGCGGGAACAGGAAGTATTACACAACCCGTTTTTTCCTTGCGATGATCCCATTCATGGTTGTGACAATAATTATGATTGCCCGGAAGGACACAAATAGTAAATAGAAATGGTGAATGTGTTGAAAAACCTTGTCTTGGCGATTATTATAAAAGACCCAACAGTTGTCTCCACAAAAGAACTCAGGAATTCGAGAAGGTGGCATGTATGAGTTGGACTCGATCAGGTGGCAAACAATTTCCTCATCTGCGAGGTATGACAGTAGATGTCAAAAACCTTTTTGGTGAACCAATTTTTGCAATGTATGATGGTATTGCTACTATGAGAAACGCAAACTGATAAAAAAGGAAAGGTAAATTGAAGGACAAGGCTATTATGTTAATGTAGCAACAAAGATTTAATAATAAAACGGTTATTACTTCTTTACTTTCATTTGCAAAATGAAAACAGAGTTTCCAAGGAGTATTAAAGCAGGGGATATCATTCGGCTATCAGGGAGATTCAGGGACTATTAAAAGCCGCATATCTAAAATAAGGTCTATACTCAGTGTCCCATGTACACATCCAGGTTAAGGTAGATGGTATAAATGTTGCGCCCTATGATTTCATTAATACCAAGTTAGATATACAAAAGATGGAACGTTGTTATAAGTCAAGATAATTGTAAACATATAAATAATAAACAATGAAAAATATACTTAATAATACCTAGGATTTATAGTCTTTCATTTGTTCCCAAGCACAACAGGTAGATTATTCTGTAAAATGACTATTCAATATTTCTCAAATACAAATCAATAATAAAAAACTTACAGATATTCGAAATACCAAAGGAAGCATTTCTGGCATGAAATCAATATTTGGCACCAGTTTTATCTTAGAGGAAAAAACCGAACCAAATTTAGGAAGAGAAATATTTGATAATAATTTGTCCTTTTATTTTGAAGACAATACGGGTCTGGGGACAAATTATGAGTTAATTAATATAGCTTTCAGAACTAGTATGCCAAAAATTAGAATTTTAGATAAATCGGTAGGCATTGGTGATAATATCAATGTTTTTGGAAACATAAAGGTAATTAGCGATAATCAGGGAAAAAAGCTCTATTCGCGCAGAAGACTAAGGAAGATGGAATAAATCTTTACATTGAACCCGGTAAATAACACCATAACTGATGTTCAATACATTTTTTTTCATTAAAAAAATCATATAAAAAATCCTTTAGTGTTCCCATAGAATATAGATTATTTATTGTGAGTTTTAAAGCATTAATAAAGCAAACTTTCAAACAATCAACCCATGTATCCTGCGCATCAATCCGGTCGATAACATTAACCCAAATCCTCTTTTTTTATCAACAATATTCAGGTTGTCTACATCAACAATCAACAAATTTCCTTTAGTATATTTTGAGATCCAGGCTTCATATCGCTCATTCAGCCTGCTGAGGTAATCAATGCTGATAGAAGTTTCATAATCCCGTCCCCTGCGGTGTATTTGCCCTACCAAAGTAGGTATGCTTGCACGTAGATAGATCAGCAGATCAGGTGGAGAGACCAACCTTTCCATCAGTTCGAACAAAGAGATATAATTGCTGAAATCCCTGTTGGTCATCAGGCCCATGGCATGCAGGTTGGGTGCAAAAATATGCGCGTCCTCATCAATGGTTCTGTCTTGAATAATGTTCTTCCTGCTTTCCTGAAATTCAAGGATCTGCCTAAACCGGTTGTTCAAAAAGTAGATCTGCAGGTTAAAAGACCAGCGTTCCATGGAGCTGTAAAAATCATCTAAATACGGATTCTCTTCAACCGACTCATAATGTGGCTCCCATTTGTAATGTTTGGCCAGAAGTTCGGTAAGCGTAGTTTTCCCGGCGCCAATATTTCCTGCTATTGCTACGTGCATAATGTCGTATTTGGTGTTGATTTATCTAAGCGAAAATAGGAAAATTAACCGACTATTGGAAATATAAACCTCATTTTTGCCGGTTTAATTTTTAAGCGGAAAACAAGGTGACCCCTGTTCAGCGCTTGTCTGTCCATTGGTACCTGTAAATAGAATCTCCGTCAAATAAAAGAAGCTCTTTCCTGTTCAGCGAATAATCCCTGATCTTCACTTTTTTGTGAAGGCTTAACTTTTTAGTATCTTCCTTATTTTGGAAAATCAGGTCATCCGATTTTTGGTATAGCGTTCCGTCTTTTAGGGGAGTAAAGTCGTGCGCATCGCTGATTGCCTGAAACGATAAAAAACTGGCATACTGGTTAAATGTTAATATCCCCCGGCTACCACCCAGCCATACGGTCTGGTTGTCACTGAAAATCTCTTCGGCCAAAAAATCTTTCTGATAAAAAGACAGGGGTTGGGTAAGCAGTTGTATATTTTTATTTTGGTAATTGAAGAGCTTTAACAGGTTGTCATCCTTGCTGTAAAGCCACAGATTATTCTCCGATGCAAATCCGGCCAGCGTATAATTGGCACCAGGCAGGCTGACGGCATCTGTGAGCTCATTCAGATTATTATCCAAAACAATTACCGTATTATAATCCCGGTAAAAAAGTATGATTTTAAATGGATTTTGAATATCAACAAGTGTCAGTTTACCCAGATTCACATTATTATAAGACCAGGTATTTTGCTCCGACTTTTTGTACAAGACCTCATTTCTGACAAAATAAATGTGCTTCAGGGCATCGGTACCTATAAAATGGTCTGCATTCAGGGCAAAGGCCGCTTCAAATTTTAGGACTTGTTCCTGTGAACTGAGCCGCTGCAAGGGGAAAAGCAAAAAAAGTAGGACAAGACTGCGCATAGGGATAAAAATAAAAAAAGCCCGGTGATCAACGGGCTTTTTTAACTGATTTATTTTTATCAGGCCAGCTTAAAGGCCTTTTTGATCTTGTCTATATGGTCCAGTTTTTCCCAGGTAAACAGTTCAACTTCTTTCACCACCTTAGGAAAATACTGCGATTCAAAGGTTTGTTGTAATCCATCTGGGGGTTCTGCCCATATGCCCATAAGCGGCTGTTTCTTCATAAATGGGGTTGCGCAGCTTTAAGCGTTTTTCTATCGCTGCCGGACGCAGATCGAACATTTTTTCGATCTTTTGGGCGATCTTTCCATCGCTCATGGCAACATTTGAGGTTCCGTAAGTCTTCACATTGACCGAAGCTGGCTTCGCGATTCCGATGGCATCGGAATCGAACCAACACTTCGCTGCAAAGACCTACACGCCACCATATTCTCCGCAATATGACGGGCAGCATAAGCAGCAGAACGGTCTACCTTGCTGGATCTTTACCGCTAAAAGCGCCTCCGCCATGAGCGCCTTTGCCTCCATAGGTATCTACAATGATCTTTCTTCCCGTAAGGCCGGTATCTCCGTGCGGTCCGCCAATCACAAATTTTCCTGTTGGGTTCACATAATACTTGATATCCGAATTAAACAGGGCTGGATACTTTTTGGCAATCCTGCCCTTTACCCTAGGGATCGAGGATGTTTTTGACATCCGATTCAATTTTCTTCAGCATGGCAACATCTGCATCAAATTCATCATGCTGGGTGGACAGTACAATGGTATCAATGCGCAAAGGCACATTATTATCGGAATATTCAACCGTTACCTGGCTCTTTGCATCAGGCCTTAAATAGGGCATCTCTTTCTTTTCTCTGCGAAGCGCGGCCAGCTCGATCAACAACAAATGGCTGAGATCCAATGCCAGTGGCATGTAGTTTTCAGTTTCGTTTGTGGCATAACCAAACATCATGCCCTGATCTCCTGCGCCCTGCTCTTCTTTCTTTTTGCGCACCACACCGCGGTTGATGTCCGGGGACTGTTCGTGTATCAGCGAAATGACACCGCAACTGTCGCCTTCAAATTTGTATTCGCCTTTCGTATAACCAATTTTGTTGATTTTTTCACGGGCGATCTTGGCCACATCTATGTAGGTGGTGGTATGGACTTCACCCGCCAATACCACCTGTCCGGTCGTCACAAGGGTTTCACAGGCTACTTTTGCATTTGGGTCGAAGGCTAAAAAAGCATCGAGCAAACTGTCAGATATCTGATCCGCGATCTTATCCGGATGTCCTTCTGAAACTGATTCTGAGGTAAATAAATACGACATAAAAATAAAATTTAATCAGAAAAACCGAGCCGATGGTAATAAGAAAGTCTAAAGGAGTAGATTTACTGCTTTAGCATTTTTTATCGAGGTTGCAATCAGTTCAAATTTTTCCTCTGGTTTAACGGCACAAAGCTACAAAAAAAGAAATGATATACTAAAAGGTTCGTTTGATTTTTCTTTTGGCTTTTATTAAAATACCAGAAATACATTTGGTTGGTTTAAAAATTATTTTTACTTTCGCCCCGATAAAACGAATAATGAAAACAAATTTTAACATAATGATGATGACCATGCGCAATTAATGCGGAGGTGATCGTATGTGTTAAACCAAACAATATATAACGTGACCTCTGATTTTTCAGAGGTTTTTTTTTGCCCGGAGATGAGTACCCACTTTATCAATATACAATACAGAATACAACAGTATGCAAATGATGCAAAGCATGATTTGGTATTGCCACACGTAGTTATGAGAAAATGATAATGAAAGTCCCCGTGGTAATATCAAAAACTGCGGGGACTTTTTTTTAAATCCACCATCATAATCTTTAAACAAAAAAAATGAGCACACATAAATTTTCAACCAACACATTACATGCAGGACATAATCCTGAGATCACCGGAGGCACCAGGGCTGTGCCTATCTACCAGACCACATCTTATGTTTTTAAGAATACCAAACACGCTGCCGATCTGTTCTCTTTGCAGGATACCGGATTTATCTATACCCGCCTGAACAATCCTACCAACGATATTCTTGAACAGCGCCTGACTGCGCTTGACGGAGGTATCGGGTCTGCTGTATTTGCCTCAGGCACTTCAGCCATCGCCACGGCCCTCCTGACCTTGCTAAAAGCCGGAGACCATATCGTTGCATCGGGTTCACTGTATGGTGGTACCTATAACCTGCTGTCGGTTACCCTGCCGCGACTGGGTATCCATACCACTTTCGTGGATGCCGACCAGCCGGAGAATTTTCAAAAGGCGATCAATGAACAAACAAGAGCCATCTTCATTGAATCTATAGGGAATCCGAAACTCGATGTGCTCGATATCCGTTCGATCAGTCAGATCGCCGGAAAAAATGGGGTTCCGCTTATTGTGGACAATACCGTAGCCACACCGTATCTGCTCAGGCCTATTGAACATGGTGCCAATATTGTGGTCTATTCGCTGACGAAATATATCGGCGGACAAGGAAACTCGCTGGGGGGGGCCATAGTGGATGCCGGTAACTTCGACTGGACGAACGGAAAATTTCCGGAATTTACAGAACCGTCCAAGGGTTATCACGGACTTATCTACAGCGAAGCGTTGGGACCTGCTGCGTATATCGCAAAAATCAGGCTGGAGGGCCTCCGCGATCTCGGGGGTGCCCTGAGCCCCTTCAATGCCTTTCAAATCATTCAGGGTCTCGAAACCCTGCCGCTTCGCATCGTTAAACACAGCCAGAATGCGCTTTTGCTGGCGCAATGGCTGGAAAAGCAGGAGGAAGTGAGCTGGGTAGATTATCCCGGCCTTAAGTCCTCGAAATACCACCGTCTGGCCAAAGAATACCTGCCGGAAGGGCAAAGTGGTATCGTTACCTTCGGGCTCAAAGGGGGCTATGAGGCCGCACAAAAAGTTGTGGATGGGGTTTCGATTTTCTCGCTTCTGGCAAATATTGGCGATACCAAATCCCTGATCATTCACCCGGCAAGCACCACCCACCAGCAGTTGTCGGATGCAGACCAAATCAAAAGCGGGGTGAGCAAAGACCTGATCCGGCTTTCGGTGGGGCTGGAAGACATAGAAGATTTGCAACAGGATTTGAAAAATGCTTTTAAAAATGTAAAATAATTGCAACTAGTTTAACAACAATACATGAATTGTTAGAAAAAATGAAAGAAAGTATTATTTTTGCGGCGCGTTCTTTATTTGAGATTGTTATCAGGAAAGGCGGAGGGATTAGACCCTTTGAAGCCTTAGCAACCCTTTATTGCAAAGAAGGTGCTACATTCTGCCGGATTCGGATAGATAACAGATGCCACGAATCACTTCGTTTTTCTGACAATTTCATGTTTTTAAACACAATTAAATTCATAAGAAATTGAAAAGAAATTTAAATTATATACAGTTAACCAATTTTACCACTGAGAGCGGTTATTATTACCCTTCCTTTGAGTTGAGCTACCAGACATTTGGCCTGCCGGTCAATACTGCGCCGGTGGTACTTCGTGAACCATGCCCTTACGGGTAACTCAAATGTAGCCGGCAAGGACGGCTGGTGGAATTCACTTATAGGCCCCGGCAAGGCCATTGATACAGGCTACTATTCGGTCATTGCCTTTAACGTTCCCGGCAATGGTTATGATGAGAAACCGGAGAACCTGATAGAAAATTTTGAAGATTTTACGGCAAGAGATGTAGCGATTCTATATGGTAAAGCCTTGGAAAAATTGGCAATCAACAAGCTTTTTGCAGCCATCGGCGGTTCTGTAGGCGGAGGGATTGTGTGGGAACTCGCTTTTGCCTATCCTGATCTGATTCAGAATTTAATTCCGGTGGCTTCAGACTGGAAAGCGTCTGACTGGATTCTGGCACATAACAAAACCCAGCTGCAGATCCTCTCAAATTCCAGCCAACCCGTGCGTGATGCGCGCATGATGGCCATGTTATTTTATAGAACAGCCGATTCCTTCAAGCAGAAATTCAACCGTACAAAGGATGCCGAACACGGCAATTTTAATACCGAAAGCTGGCTGCTCTACCATGGCAGGCAACTCGAAAACCGGTTTACCCTTCAGGCCTATAAAATGCTCAACCACCTCCTGAGTACAGTTGATGTGTCGCGTGGCAGGGGTTCTTTTGAAGAGATTTTAGGCGGATTAAAATGCAATGTTCTGCCAGATCGGTGTGGACTATGATTTCCTTTTTTTTGTGCCGCAGGAAATCAAGGAAACTCAGAACATCCTCACCAAAGCGGGCATTGAAAACGACTATAAGGAAATAAAGTCCATTCACGGGCATGATGCTTTTCTGATCGAATACGAACAATTATCGGAATTCCTGAGTCCTTTGTTTAAGAACCCGAAAACAAAAACGAAAAAGGTCAACAAGATAAAAATCGTTAAGTTTGGCGGCAAATCCATGGCCAATGGCGAGGGACTGGAGCATGTGCTCTCTATCATCAGGGAGAAAGCGCGGCAGGAGAGAAAAATTTGCGGTAGTCGCTTCTGCACGCGGTAATGCCACAGATGACCTTTTGGAAATTCTGGAGCTTGCCAAAACCGACGGCGATTATTTGGAAAAACTGGCAGCTTTTAAAAAGTACCAGTCAGAACCGGACAAGCAAATCGATTTGGAGGCTGAATTCTCACTTCTGAAAAAATTGTCTGATGGCGTTAACCTGTTGGGGGATTACAGCCAAAAGATACGCGACAGGGTGATTGCTCAGGGAGAACTCATCTCGGTAAAAATGCTGGCCGGATTGCTGCAGAAGGAGGGCATCGCTGGCCAGCCCGGTTGATTCCAGAAAACTGATCAAAACAGACAACAGCTTCGGTGAAGCCATCCCGCTGCAAAAGATCTCGAAAGAGAACGTGATCCGCCATTTCAAAAAGAATGAGCACGAACTGCAGGTGGTTACCGGATTTATCGCCTCCAATCTGGAAGATGAAACCACAACACTGGGCAGAAACGGCAGCAATTATTCGGCCTCTCTCATCGCCAATTACCTCGATGCGGAGGAACTGCAAAACTACACACACGTAAATGGTATCTATACCGCAAACCCTGATCTCGTAGCTGATGCCCAGATGATAGAAGAACTGACCTTCCAGGAAGCAAATGAACTCGCCAATTTTGGGGCGAATATCCTGCATGCCAAAACGATTATTCCGCTTGTGGAAAAAAATATTCCCCTCCGCTTATTAAATACCTTCGATCCGCATAACAAGGGAACCCTGATTAAATCTACCGTAAAAAGCAAGGGCATCCGCTCTGTAACGGTGCAGGAAAATATGTCGCTGATCAGCCTGGAAGGAAGGGGCCTGCTGGGAAAAGCCGGAGTTGATGCCCGGATATTTTCTGCCCTGGCCAAAGAAAACATCAGTGTGAGTATCATTTCGCAGGGTTCTTCCGAACGCGGCATCGGGTTTACCGTGAACAGCAACGATGCAAAAAATGCCAAACTGGCCCTGGAAAACGAATTCCGGACAGAGTTTGAAACGCAGGATGTGAACAGGGTGGAGGTTATGCCCGACCTGGTCATCGTATCCATCATCGGCCAAACCCTGGACAATTTCCATTTGTCATACAGTGCGCTGATGAAGAACGGCATCTCGCCTGTGCTTATCAATAACACGGTTACCGGTGATAACATTTCCCTGGTCTTAAAACAAAAGGACCTGCTCAAGGCCATCAATGTCATCCATGGAAGGATCTTTGGTGTGTCCGCCAAGATCAACCTTGCCTTTTTCGGCAAAGGCCTGGTGGGAGGAACACTGATTGACCAGATTCTGGAAAGCCGGAAAGAAGTAGAGAAACGCAAGGTGATCAGACTGAATATATTCGCCATCGCCGACTCAAAAAGGGTCCTTTTGAATAAAAACGGGATCGATAAAAATTGGAGAACAGACCTTGCAGGTGAGGGAAAAGAGAACTATACCATCAATGATGTAATTCAGTTTGCAAAAAAGAACCACCTCGAGAACCTGATCGCAGTTGACAATACCGCCAGTGATGCCTTTGTACAGAATTATATCCCACTTGTTGAAAATGGGTTCAACCTGGTCTCTTCCAGACAAAACAGCCAACACAAAGAGCTATGATTTTTATACAAACCTGAGAAACAACCTGAACAAATACGAAAAGGCATATTTGTCACGAAACCAATGTAGGCGCGGGTTTACCCCTGGTAGATACCATCAAGTTGCTGCACCATTCGGGTGAGAGCATCACAAAAATCAAAGGTGTTTTCTCGGGAAGCCTGAGTTATATTTTTAACCATTTTTCAGAAAAGGACAAGCCCTTTAGTGAGATCCTCAAAGAAGCCATGCAAAACGGATTTACAGAACCCGATCCGAGAGACGATCTTAGCGGCAATGATGTGGGCAGAAAACTGCTCATTCTGGCCAGGGAACTTGATCTACAGAATGAAATGGAGGATATAGCCATAGAAAATCTCATTCCCGGGCATCTGAGAGAAGGAAAATTAGATACTTTTATCAAACAGATCACAGACCTGGATCCCCTTTATCAGGGAATAAAAAACAAGCAAAAGCCGGATCATGTGCTGCGCTATGTTGGAGAATTATCAGGAGACCTGAGCAAGGACAAAGGGATTCTTCAGGTAAAACTTGTTGCTGTACCACGAAGCAGTTCTTTGGGACAGCTCAAGGAGTCTGATTCAATTTTTGAGATTTATACGGAATCTTACGGCGAAAGGCCGATTGTGATCCAGGGCGCCGGTGCCGGTGCCAAAGTAACCGCCAGAGGGGTCTTTGGAGATATTTTAAGACTAACAGAAAAAGCCATTTAGCGATATGCAAGACAAGAAAAAATTTGAAACGGAAGCGATCCGTACACAAACGGAAAGAACAAAATACAGTGAACATTCTACACCCCTGTTTGTCACTTCCAGCTTTATTTTTGATGATGCAGAAGACATGCGGGCCTCCTTTGCTGAGGAAAAGGACAAAAATCTGTACAGCCGTTTTTCCAATCCGAATACCACTGAACTGGTCAGTAAGCTCGTAAAAATGGAAGGGGCAGAAAACGGGTATGCCTTTGCAACCGGTATGGCAGCAATCTACTCTACCTTCGCAGCACTGCTGTCAAGTGGTGATCATATTGTTTCCGCACAGTCTGTCTTTGGTTCCACGCATACCTTATTTACCACCTATTTCCCCAAGTGGAACATCACGACCTCCTATTTTAAGGTCGATGAGATTGACCGTATCGAAGCGCTGATCCAACCCAATACCAAGATCCTTTATGCCGAAAGTCCTACAAATCCGGGAGTAGATATCCTGGACCTTGAACTTCTTGGGAAGATTGCTAAAAAACACAAGCTGATCCTGATCATAGACAATTGTTTTGCCACACCCTATATCCAGCGACCGATAGAATTTGGCGCCGATATCGTGATCCATTCCGCCACCAAACTCATCGATGGGCAAGGCCGGGTACTGGGAGGTATAGTGGTGGGCAGGGCTGATCTTGTGAGAGAGATCTATTTATTTGCCAGAAATACCGGCCCGGCCATGTCGCCTTTCAATGCCTGGATCTTGTCAAAGAGCCTTGAAACACTGGCCGTAAGGGTAGACAGGCATTGTGAGAATGCGCTCAAAGTGGCTGAATTCCTCGAAAAAAGCAAGCAGGTGAACAGCGTAAAATACCCTTTTTTAAAGAGCCATCCCGGCTATGAGATCGCCAGAAAACAGATGAAACTGGGCGGAAATATTGTGGCCTTTGAACTCAAAGGCGGACTCGAAGCAGGCAGGAAGTTCCTGAACAGCCTTCAAATGTGCTCGCTGTCTGCCAATTTAGGCGATACCCGCACCATCGTCACGCACCCGGCCTCAACCACCCACAGCAGACTTTCTGCTGCAGACCGCCTCGAGGTGGGAATCACGGATGGCCTGGTCAGGGTGTCAGTAGGCCTTGAGCATATCGATGATATTCTGGCCGACCTGGATCAGGCACTGAAGCAGGTTTAAATCCCATGAACATTTAAACATGCTGCAGATCAGGGAAAGGCAGCATAACATACCCGCTGAATTTGGTATATTTGTAATGGATTTTAACTGGACAAAAAATTGAAAACTAGAGCAGACATAGAAAAGATAATGCTAGAACGGATCCTGGTTCTTGATGGTGCTATGGGCACCATGCTGCAGCAATATAAATTCACGGAAGAAGATTACCGTGGAGTATGCGCTTTAAGGATTTTCCTGTTTCACTAAAAGGGAATAACGACCTCCTGACACTCACCCAACCCGAAGCCATCAAAACCATCCACAGAAAATACCTGGAAGCAGGGGCGGATATTATTGAAACAAACACCTTTTCAGGCACTACTATTGCCATGGCTGATTACCAAATGGAACACTTGGTGTACGAACTTAATTTTGAATCCGCCAGGCTGGCGAAGGAAGTGGCCATGGAATACACAAAGAAAGATCCGGCCAAACCGAGATTCGTTGCCGGATCAATAGGTCCGACCAACAAAACAGCCAGTATGTCGCCCAAAGTGAATGATCCCGGTTACAGGGCGATTACTTTTGATGATCTCAAAATTGCCTATAAACAGCAGGCGGAAGCACTTCTGGAGGGTGGGGTGGATCCTGTTGCTGAGAAACTGTTTTTGATACCCTGAACGCAAAAGCGGCACTTTTTGCTATTGAAGAAGTAAAACAGGAAAAAAATATCCATAGTTCCCGTCATGATCAGCGGAACAATTACAGACGCAAGCGGCCGTACCCTATCCGGACAAACAGCTGAGGCTTTTTTGATCTCTGTTTCGCATTTACCGCTTTTAACCGTTGGACTCAATTGTGCCCTCGGCGCAAAACAACTGACTCCCTACCTGCAAATTTTGTCTGATAAGGCGAAAGTGGGAATTTCTGCACATCCGAATGCAGGCCTGCCCAATGCTTTTGGCGAATACGATGAATCTCCGGAAGACATGGCCGGACAAATCAAAGAATACCTCGACAAAAATCTAGTCAATATCATAGGCGGCTGCTGCGGCACCACACCGGCACATATCAGGGCGATCGCTGCCATCGCGGCTCAATACAAACCGAGAAAGAAAAAACAGGCTGTAGCCGTTTAAAGTTTACCCAAAAAGACCATTCATGCAATTCACGCCGGATTAGAACCTTTATACATTACCCCCAAAAGCAATTTTATCAATGTGGGTGAGCGCACCAATGTGGCAGGCTCAAGGCTTTTCCTGCGGCTGATCAAAGAGGGCAAGTTCGACCAGGCACTGGATATAGCCAGAGACCAGGTGGAAGGAGGCGCACAGATCATTGATGTCAATATGGATGATGGATTGATAGACGGGAAGGAGGCCATGGTGACTTTCCTGAACCTCATCGCATCGGAACCTGATATCGCCAGGGTGCCCGTGATGATCGACAGCTCCAAATGGGAGATCATCGAAGCAGGTTTGCAGGTGGTGCAGGGAAAAAGCGTGGTCAACAGCATCAGTCTGAAAGAAGGTGAAACTGAGTTTATCCGGCATGCCACGCCTGATTAAAAAGATACGGAGCCGCCGTTGTCATTATGGCTTTTGACGAGGCAGGTCAGGCCGACAGTTATGAACGGCGCATCGAGATCGCCAAAAGATCTTATGACATACTCGTCAAACAGGTGCATTTTGATCCTGAAGACATTATATTCGACCTCAATATATTTCCGGTGGCCACCGGCATGGAGGAGCACAGAAACAATGCCCTCGATTTTATCCGGGCAACCAAATGGGTAAGGAAAAATCTGCCAAAAGTGAGTGTGAGCGGGGGAGTGAGCAATGTTTCCTTTTCATTCCGGGGCAATGATCCCGTGCGAGAGGCCATGCATTCAGTATTTCTGTACCACGCCATACAAGCCGGTATGAACATCGGTATTGTGAACCCCGGCATGCTGGAGGTCTATGATGAAATCCCCAAAGAGCTGCTTGAACGCGTAGAGGATGTAATTCTCAACCGCCGGGACGATGCAACAGAAAGGCTTGTAGAATTTGCCGAAACGGTAAAGGGAGAGAGAAAAGAACACAAGGTGGATCAGGCTTGGAGGGAACAAGCCCTGCAGGAACCAAATTACACATTCTCTGGTTAAAGGAATCGAAACTTTTGTGACGGAGGATATGGAAGAAGCCCGCTTAAGCGTAAAGGCTCCCATTGAAGTCATAGAGAACCACCTGATGACCGGCATGAACGTGGTAGGTGATCTGTTTGGTTCTGGCAAGATGTTTTTGCCTCAGGTAGTCAAATCTGCCAGGGTGATGAAAAAAGCGGTTGCATATCTGATTCCTTTTATTGAAGAAGAAAAGTTAAAGAATCCGGGCAAAGAGAACAAAGGTGCGGGTAGGATCTTACTCGCTACCGTTAAAGGAGATGTACACGATATCGGCAAGAACATTGTTGGCGTGGTGCTTGCCTGTAACAATTACGAGATCATAGACCTGGGCGTGATGGTGCCTCCGCAAAAGATCCTGGAAACAGCCATTCAGGAAAAAGTGGATGTCATTGGTCTGAGTGGGCTAATCACTCCTTCACTGGATGAAATGGTTTTTCTGGCCGGAGAAATGCAACGGCAGAACTTTCATGTACCGCTTCTTATCGGGGGGAGCCACTACTTCCAAAGCACCATACGGCCGTAAAAAAATAGATCCGCAATACAAACATGCGGTTGTGCATGTGCTGGATGCTTCCAAAGCCGTAACCGTAGTCGGACAACTTCTCCAGGAAAATACCGTGGAGGCTTATAAGGCAGCCATCAAAACAGATTATGAAACAGTTCGAAAAGGCTTTTTTGAAAGGGCAGGAAAGAAAGAATTTCTGAGTCTGGCTGAAGCAAGAGCGAATAGATTTAAAATAAACTGGGCGGAAGAAAAAATTCCTGTCCCAAAATTTTTAGGAGTAAAACAGATCGAAAACATAGACCTGAACAAAGTAGTTCCCTATATCGACTGGGCACCCTTCTTCCGAACCTGGGAGCTGCATGGCAAATACCCTGAGATTTTAAAGGATGCCTATTGGTGGGCGAATGAAGCAAGCTAAACTGTTTGCCGACGGGAAGAAAATGCTGCGTGAAGTACTTACAAAAAACCTGTTGCAGGCGAAGGCCATCTTTGGAATTTTTCCCGCAAATGCGGTGGGTGATGATATAGAACTCTACGAAAACAAGGAACGAAATATAGTAAAGGCGAAATTCGTAACCCTTCGCCAGCAGGCAAAGAAAGAAGGGAAGATCCCGAATATCGCCCTGTCAGATTTTATTGCACCGAAAGATTCCGGTCTGGAAGATTTTATCGGTTGCTTTTGCGTAACAGCCGGTTTCGGAACCGATGAGTTGTCTCAAAAGTTTATAGCCGACCATGATGACTATCATTCCATTATGATCAAAGCCATCGCCGACAGGCTGGCGGAGGCCATGGCGGAATACCTGCACATGGAAGTGAGACGGATTTACTGGGGTTATTCCAGCAGTGAACAGCTCAGCACAAACGAACTCATCAAAGAAAAATACGTGGGTATTCGTCCGGCACCCGGTTATCCTGCTTGTCCGGACCACACTGAAAAAAGAACGATCTGGGAACTGCTGCAGGTTGAAGAAAACATTGGTGTAAAACTTACCGAAAGCCTGGCCATGTGGCCTGCTGCTTCGGTTTCGGGATATTATTTTGCCAATGAGAAGGCGAAATATTTCGGAGTGGGCAAGATCACTATGGAGCAGGTAAGCGATTTTGCCTCAAGAAAAAATATGACCGAAGAAGAAGCGGCAAGGTGGCTGCAGCCAAATTTACAGCAATGAACAAAGCAATGACAGAAGAAGTATGAAGATTACAGAGCACATAAAAAATAATCAGGGAAAAACATTGTTCTCCTTTGAGGTGATTCCTCCCCAGAAAGGGCAGAACATTCAGCAACTGTACGACCATATTGACCCGTTGATGGAGTTCAGGCCTCCCTTTATTGATGTGACCACCTCCAGGGAAGAATATATCTTTATCAAGAAGGCCGATGGTTTGCTCGACAGAAAGATCACGCGCATGCGTCCTGGGCACGGTAGGTATTTGCGCTTCGGTCATGCATAAATATGGCGTAGATACAGTTCCACACATTCTTGTGGAGGTTTTACCAGAGAAGAGACCGAATATATGCTGGTTGATTGCTATTACCTGGGACTGGAAAATGTGATGGCCCTCCGAGGTGATGCCATGAAGCACGAAGCCTTTTTTAGGCCTACCGAACATGGAAATCCGTATGCCATTGACCTGGTGAAACAGATTACAGCGCTCAACCGCGGACAATACCTGCATGAGCTTGAGGAAACAGCCAACAAGACGAATTTTTGTGTTGGGGTGGCAGCGTATCCTGAAAAGCACTTCGAAGCACCAAGTATGGAAGCCGATCTTAGAAGGCTCAAAGAAAAAGTAGATGCCGGAGCAGATTATGTGGTTACCCAGATGTTCTTCGACAACAGAAAATTCTTTGATTTTGTGACTGCTGCCAGAAGGATAGGGGTTAATGTACCCATCATTCCGGGCATTAAGCCTATCGCAATCAGCAGGCATTTGAACGTGCTGCCTCAGATTTTCAGGGTTGAACTGCCGGATCTTCTGGTAACAGAAATAGAGAAATGCAAGAGCAATACCGAGGTGAGGCAGGTGGGTATAGAATGGGCTATTCAGCAATCAAAAGAATTGATTGATGCGGGTGTGCCGGTAGTGCATTTTTATTCCATGGGCAAATCAGACAATATCAGAGCCATCGCAGAAAAGATATTTTAGGACATAATTAAATTTAATATGGCAATAAGAAAAAGAGATGTTCAAATGTAAAAGACAGCGTATTTCTTTTTAATTTTGCAGACACAAAATATAAATATAAATCTAAATTAAGAGGTTATGGCAATAGAAGTTACGGATGCAATGTTCGAGCAAACAGTTTTAAAATCAGACAAACCTGTATTGGTAGATTTTTGGGCGGCCTGGTGCGGTCCATGTCGCATGTTGCACCCCATAGTGGATGAACTAACCGCTGAACTCGGTGATAAAGTTGTTTTTGCGAAAGTGGATGTAGACAACAATCAGGAATATGCAGCAAAATACGGTGTCAGGAACATTCCTACCGTTTTGTTGTTCAAAGGTGGTGAGATCGTAGACAAGCAGGTTGGTGTGGCTCCAAAAAGTGTTTATTTATCAAAGTTGAACGCCTTACTGTAGTCATAAAATACAAGAAAGGAAAGCCTGAATTTTTGTTCAGGCTTTTTTTATGCTTGTGCTTGAAAAAAGCTATTTTTGAAAGATGCTGATAGACCACTCAGAACATATAGCCGGAATTCATAACCTGGAGCTACTGGCCCGGCAGGTGGTGGAGGGATTTATTACCGGCATGCACAAAAGTCCCTTCCATGGTTTCTCTGTGGAGTTTGCAGAACACAGACTTTATAATAAAGGCGAAAGCACCCGTGATATCGACTGGAAATTGTTTGCGAAAACAGACAAATTGTTTGTAAAAAGGTATGAAGAAGAAACCAACCTGCGCTGCCAGCTGATCATAGACAATTCAGCTTCTATGTATTATCCGGAAAGCGAGAATAAAAACACTGCAAATCTCAATAAAATAGGTTTTTCTGTGGTGGCCGCAGCTGCCTTGCTCGAGATTTTAAAAAGGCAGCGGGATGCCTTTGGTTTGGCATTATATTCGGAGCAGCTGAACTATTTTACCCCGTCTAAAGGCAGTGAGAGGCATAGAAGAATGCTGATGTCTCAGTTGCAACAATTGCTGGTTCAGGACAAGCCGGAAAGAACAGATACCTTTGCGGTTCTGCACCAGATCGCAGAAAAGATACACCGCAGGTCACTAATTTTTCTGTTTACAGACATGCTGCAGGCAGACAGACAGGAGGAAGAGCTCTTTGCTGCATTGAGGCACTTAAAATACAACAAACATGAGGTGGTGCTTTTTCATACTTTTTCTGAAAAGTACGAGTACAGTTTTGATTTTGGAGAATCACATAAGCGGTTTGTCGATATTGAGACCGGAGAAAAAATCAATCTTTTTACCCAGAACTACAAAGAACAGTACCAAAAACTGGTGCAGGAATTCTTTAATCATTTAAAAATGAAATGTATGCAGTACAAAATTGATTATGTGCCGGTAGATATTCACCAGGGATTCGACAAGGTGCTGTCAACCTATTTGATGAAAAGGCAACAAATTTTATAAGATTTGATTAAAACATTTTGGAAAGTTAAAAATCAAAGTTATATTTGCAACCGCTTTAAGCGATGGTTTGGTAGTTCAGTTGGTTAGAATACATGCCTGTCACGCATGGGGTCGCGGGTTCGAGTCCCGTCCAGACCGCTTCTTTTAAAAGTAAAAATAGTTGTGTTGTTAACGTAAATCTTTACGGTTTAGGAAGTTAACTAATGAAAACTTTTCCCATACGGGAGGTTTTTCTGTTCGGACTTTCGTAATCCCTTTCCGCCGAGTCTCCAGGGACTCTGGATGCCGTTGTGCTGGTATTCTCTTGGAGGGAGGGTTTTGGAACCCATCCTGTCCTCCCGGGTGTGTGGGGGTTTGGGGTGTCTGGGGCTGTGGTTGGTTTCCTAGGTTGTGGTTGCCCCCCACCCTCCCTTAGACCCGGGAGGTGGTTTGCCCGGGGTCAGTCCGGGGGGGCCGCCTTTCCCCCGACCAGGGGGTTAGGGGTGGGGTGGGGGTTTTTTCCGCGGTTGGCGGGGGTGTTGCCGGGGTTGTTGGCCCCTGGTTGGCGTCCCGGGTGGGCCCCCCCGTGTGTGGGCCCCCGGTGGCCCTGGGTCCCTGGTAGAATCCCCTACGCTAGCGGGCCCGGGGACCGGCGATAAATCCCCACCGAGCCCTCTTCCGGCCTACCCCTTCCGGGGCGTCGCTAAGCCTCGCGTTCCGGAGCCCATCGCCACCCACCTTATCCGCAAAGTGAGGCCTCGGCGTGACCTCAGTTTTTTACTCTGCCTTGCTCCCTACAAACAAGGTAATAAACCAGTTGTTAACCAGGTGGGCGCCGATGCCCATCCAGAGGCTTCCGCTGCGATAAGCCATCCAAGCGTACATCAGGCCCATAAAAATATAGGGCAACAGGGCCAGTATACCGGAACTGCCTTTGATGTTTCCATAGTGTGGTAAGGAGAAAATAATGGAAGGGATCAACAAAACCAGGAAGGGGCTTTTACTGAAGCGGTACATCATTTGCGCCAGATAGCCGCGATATACCATTTCTTCGGTGCTTACCTGCACAAAAAACACAATCAGGTACAGGAAAAGCATGGGCACCCAGGAACCCCAATCAACACCCACGTAGGTGATATTTTCCGGATGCACAAAATAGGATACCAGGAAAGACCCGGACTGGACGATCAGGCCTGATAAAAACCCGACCAAAAAGGCAGCACCGTTCACCTTCGGGGCAGGCATGGCGACGCTCCACCAAGGCCGGCGGTGCAAGAGTGCCACGATCACGGGGATCAGCAGGAACGACAGAATGAAACCAAAGAAATTGGTTATGGCAATCTCGGCGGCCGGGGAATCCGATTTTATTAGCAGCACACCGACGACACTGAACATCTGCCCTAAAAAAAGGCTTATGATGATTATAAGAAAGGCTCCGAGCAGGTAGCGGAGAATTCCTTTTTTTCCTTTAAAGGCGAAGTCGAGGTAATGCTGAATATTTTCCATTGCTGACCCAGATTTTGATTTTGGACCCTTCTAAATTAAACAAAATCTATAAAGTTGGTCTTAAGGTTCCTGTTTTTTTTTATCCTATGGAGGTACTGTCCGCAAAAATGAATTTGACTTATAAATATGCTCGTACCAGATATTGATATACAGAGCGATTGGTATCCGAATCACCAAAGTACAATCTCCCCAATGGCATATATAGAATACTTCAGGAATTGATTGTCTTTTTCTAAACGGTAGCATATTTTTCTATAGAAAGGAAGCAATTGGTTGGTTGTTGATGCTTCAAGGTACGAAAATTCAATTTTGGAGGGGGTAAATAAGGAGAAGTTGGTCTAGATAAGAATATAACCATTTAAAAATAAGACTGTTAAGTTACGGGTTCAAACCCCGTCCAGACCGCTTCTTTTAAAAGTAAAAATAGTTGTATTGTTAACGTAAATCTTTACGGTTTAGGATTTAACTAATGAAAAACTTTTCCATACGGGAAGGTTTTTTTGTTTTTTTGGGTAACTACGGGGCTTATAAATCCTTCCAGATTGCTACTTTCATTTTTTGATCTCTCTGGTATTCTTTTTTATATTCTATGATGAAAGTCAGCCATAAATTAAAAAGAATTGAGGATATTCACACCTGTTTAATTCCTTGAAATAAAAGCAACTACAACTAATGGAAAGAGCTTTTAGTTATGCGAATACGATCATAACGGGCTTATGAGAAAAGTCATGAAAGACAGGCAACATGTAAAACTATTGATATGAATAAAATTATCTTGTTCATTCTCACGTCTTTTGCAATTTTTAGTTGCAATAATGATGTTGATCCGGATAAAGAAGTCTGCATAGATTCCACTATCCCCTGTCCGGTTATCATCGGACAGGAGAATAAAGGATGTGTAGTTAATATTATATTTTTGGCAGAAGGCTTTACAGATTCTGAAATGACTGAATTTATCGCCCTGTGCGTTGTTGCAAAACAAGCCATACTCGATATGGAACCATTTGCTTCGGCTTCGCATAGTTTGAACTTTTATCGCGTAAATTCCCCATCTACAACCTCAGGAATTAAGACAAAACAGTTTACAAGTGCCTGTAATCAAAATGATGTGATGACTACTTCCTCAACAACTGCCTGGTCTGTTTATGGAAATCGGGTAGGCATTAAACATTATGTGGGTATGGACCCATTGAAAAGGGATGCCCTGGAAGATTTATATGGCAATTATGCCACGGGAGATTATGTGTATACGATCATTATTGCGAATACTACAGACTATTATGGTGGTGCCGAGTTTCCGGGAGTTACAGAATACAATACCATCATCAATCCTAAAGTATCGAATATGATCGTTTCAAAATATGATAGTGGCGATCAATTCAAATATTTAATAAGGCATGAATTCGGGCATTCTTTTGGAAATCTGGATGATGAATATGAAAGTCAAGTAACGGCTTGTGCCATAGAAAATTACGAGCCCTGGTATCTGCCACTAGAGCCAAAGTTAAATGTATTGACGTATAATCCAAACAATTGGTTTGAAGGGGCGAGGTATGTTTCAAAGGGTTATTGGCGGGAATGGGAAGATTCAATCATGAGAGGAGATGATAAGGCAACGACCTTTTCTCCAATCCAAAGAGTGGTCGTTAACCAAAGATTGTCAGCTGCCATTGGATGCCCTTAAATATTCATTGGATCTCACCAGGAAGGTTGTGGCTCCTCTAGAATAAAGGTTATATTTTATAGGGTTTGAGTTCCTCAAAAAAGATATCGTCATTGGGAACATCAAAATCGAAACCAATGACCTCCATATTGTTATCCGTATTTATTTTTATTGTTCCAAAACTGAACCAGGCCTGCGGAGTATCCCAATGGATTTCCCAGACATCGTGGTGCCAATGCGTAAGACTTGCATTTAGGAGTGGGGCATGTTCAAATTCTAATTTTAGCTGGTCACCTTTTTCCCGGATATAAATTTTGCCACAAAAATCTGACTGGTATTCACCTGCCATTTTGCTGCGTGCTATGGTTGGTTTTGTATTTAATTCTCTTTTTGCTTTGCGTTCAGCAATGCGCGTATCCTGAGCTGCACTTTTATTGGTTTTGTTTAGATAATCTGCAGACCAGTCTTTGGCTTCGATACCGAGAAATTTATCCAAAGCGTAATAGGTAGCTGCCATGATCGGACTTTTTACTCCATTTGTCAATACCACTACCCCCAGGTTTTCATCGGGTATTAGCGTTACGGCAGTAATAAACCCGTCATACCCTCCTGTATGGCCCACCCGCAACCTGCCGTGATAGTCGCCAAGTGCCCATCCCAATCCGTAGGCATTGAAATGCCTGTCAAAGTCGTTTTTGGAAGTATGATCCACAACATGATTTATATGAGGTGTCCAGACTAAATTTCGGGTAGATTTGCTCAGTAAGGTGTCCCCCTGATGAATTCCGTTATTCAGATTAAAAATCATCCATTTGGCTATATCATCAACGCTGGAGATAATTCCACCCGTTGAAGCTACATTCTCCCAATCTACCCAGGGAATCACATAATTTTCTTCGCCCTGCCTTGCATGCGGGGAAGAGTAATTGCCTTTCTTATTCAATTCTTTAAGGGAAATAATTGTGCGGTCCATACCCAAAGGATCTAGAATGCGTTCTTTTACATTTTCAGCCCAGCTCTTGCCTGTTACGGTACTTATTATTTCACCTGCTGTAATGTACATTAAGTTGGAATAGCCATAGCCTGCCCGGAATTCATAAGCCTGTGGCACATACTTGATATGTTCGATAATTTCTTTGGAGCTCATGTTGGACTTGTACCAGATATTGTCACCGCTAAAAGTTCCAAGGCCTACCCGGTGGCTAAGAATATCCCTTATAGTAATGTGTTCACTCACCCAGGGATCATACATGGCGAAATAAGGGAGATGTTTCTTGACTTTATCATTCCAGTCTAATTTTCCCTGCTGTACCAGCATACCCATAATTGCACTTGTAAATGCCTTTGAATTGGAGGCGATGGCATACAGGGTCTTTTCATTGGGCTTGTCTTTTTTGCCTTTTTCCAGGACGCCATAATTGCCTTTGAATACTAACTTGCCGTCTTTAACAATGCCGATGGATGCTCCGGGAACATCCCAATCCACAACCATTTTGGCATAATAGGCATCTAATTCTTCAAGATCGACTTTTAATTCTGTTTGGGCTTGTGCTCCCAGGGAAACAAGAAGCAATAATATAATCTGGCAGAAAGTATTTTTCATATGCCCATGTTTAAAGATTTGTGACCGAAATGTACAAACTAATTCAGACTTTTGCCCCAATAGATGATTGAATAAGATTCAAACGGGGCAACGTCAATTATTTAGGTGGCTTACTTTGATTGCATCGGATGGGTGTTGCAAATAAGTTTCGCATAAAAATCAGTACAAAAGCTCCGATTAATCCTCCAATAACAGTGTAAATAAAATCACCTACATCGCGATCTCCACCAATAAAGGGGTCTATAAATTCTTTAAAAAGACCAACCAGGATTGCCAAAATGCAACCTGTAACAAATGAAATCACTTTTTTCCTTATCTTTTTGTAAACCTTTGCCGATACAATTCCTCCAATTAAAAGCCCTACAAGAAAGTGCTCTAAATAGCCATTGTCAGTAAAAGTTATGAAAGAATCAAATCTTTGAATGAGCTTAAAAACGGGGTCAAAAAATTCCATGCCGTAAAAATAACCATTAATGTAATGCGATTAATCTTTCAGAACCCGAATGTCGGGGAGGCTTAAGAGCTGGTGACATGGGTTTTAAGAAGCTTGACGGCACCCAGACCCGATTCTGAAAGTAGAAGAATATATGAAGTCAGCACGCTATTGATAGTTTTTCAACATCAGAAAGTTAATAAATATCTTGATAACTAATGGTTTGCTATATGAAAATGGCAGAATAAATTATTATTTTGCGCATTCCTCTCATTCATTCTTGAATAAAAAATAATAAACCCCCCAGATCGATGAAAAAATTAATATTTCTATTCGTGGTATTTATTACAAGCGGTTTCCTTGCACAAAATTCAGTAGGGAACCATAGCCTCGCTTTCGCATTACCAAAGGAGGGATTCAATGACCATCAGGAAGCCTTCAAGAGCCAAACTTATTTGGATTTGGATGAGTTGGAGTTTACAGAAAAGGATTTACCTCTCATAAAGAATGACCTGCTTAATGAAGGGGATTCAAATATTTATGAGGGGATGTATGTATTTACCAAAAATATGAAAACCGTTTTCTTTAGTGTTAATCGAAAAATAAGGGGGAAAAACGAAACAAGCTCTAATGAAGATAATCTAAGGAATGCAGTCAATCTTAATTTGTTTAAGGCCCAAGTAAATGATAAAGGCGAATGGGTAAACTTAGAATTGCTACCCTTTAACAGCAGCCAGTTTTCAACAGGACAACCTACCTTAAACCACGATGACAGCAAACTCTTTTTCGTATCAGACGGGCCAAAATCATTGGGCAGAACTGATATTTTTTCAGTTGATTTAAAAGAGGACGGAACCTATGGCAAACCTGTAAATTTAGGTCCAAAAATCAATTCTTCAGAACGTGAGATATTTCCATTTATCGATGCTGAGAATGTGCTGTATTTTTCATCGGACGTTACAAATCCCAAACGCGAATTAGATGTTTTTGCCACTAAAATATTTGATAACTCAACAGCCACCCCACTAAAACTGAAGACCTCCGCGTTTACCGAAAAAGCAGATTTGGCTTCAATAAAAAAGACCGGAAAAGGAGAAGGGGAAATGTATGAGTTCGTTGCGTCTATACCTGTACTTAAGTATTTCGATTGTCAACAAAAAATTTCTGGTGTTGTCAGGAATGCCGATAACCAGGAATTGTTGCCTAATGCGAAGATTGAGTTGTTTGATCAGCATGGCAACAAATTATCCTCCCTGGTCTCCAATAAAACAGATGCTACTTTCAGTTTCGAGCAATCTTGTAATTCAACTTATATTTTGAGAAGCTATTTGGACGGTTATTTAACAGGAGAGCTGGATATAAAAACAGTAAATGATCTGGAGGCAAAGCCTAAGGAAATTGTGGTGAATATGACTTCAGATCGCGGTTTACAAAAGGATTTGGTTGCAGAGATGCCTGAAATTAAGATTTCAGAAGGGGTGCTGCCAACAGAAACAAATACGTATATGGCTGCTCCGGTGGCCAAGGATAATGTCAATACTTCTGTACAGCAACCTTATGATTTTGGCAGTGAACAGAAGGTATTCACAGTGCAAATCGGGGCATTTAAGGGAAGCGCCCAAACCGAAAAATTTACCAAAGTAAATGACCTGTTTAATCATTTTTATTATGATGGATTGAATCGTTATTATTCAGGTATTTTTGAGTCCGCTACAGAAGCTGAAAATCATTTGAGATTGATGAAAGAGGAGGGCTATCAGGATGCTTTCATTGTCGGCTTAAAAGGTGAAAAGAGGTTTTAATTGGTTGATAAAGTTGAGGTCGCTCATTGGTGCGTGGAAGAATCATAGATGCAGTTGGGATTTAAAAATGCTGGTCAACTACGAACATTGGTATAGGACCCAACCCGCTTGTCATTTTTTCGGACATTTCTAAAGAATAAAACCTACCAAGGTATGTTGAAATAAATTAGAAGAAGACTTTTACCCCCACTCAGGAAATTGCGTGGTATTCAAATCGAGTGTGGCAATCTTCTTCATATCACCTTCATCGAGCTCAAAATCAAATATGCTTAAGTTTTCAATCATATGTGCTTTTTGAGATGATCTCGGGATGGCAACGACACCTCTTTGGTAATGCCATCTTAGGCATACCTGCGCATTGCTTTTGTTGTACTTTTTGCCAATTTCAGCCAGGGTAAGGTTGTTAAAGATACCATTGCGCCCCGCAGCAAAAGGACTCCAGGCTTCCATTTGAATTTCATTTTTATTCAAAGATTCATAGGAATTGCCCTGTTGAAAGAAAACATGGGTTTCAATTTGGTTTACCGCAGGTTTGATCAGTGCGTTTGCCATTAATTCCTCCAATTGTTTGGGTTCAAAATTACTCAGGCCAATAGCGCGGATTTTACCTTCCTCGTATAGCGCTTCCATGGCTTTCCATGAACCCTTTACATCGCCGCGAGGCCGGTGGATAAGGTACAAGTCCAAATACTCCAGGCCCAGTTTTTTTAAAGAGGTTTCAAAGGCTTTTTTTGTGTTTTCATAACCGGAATCATCAACCCATAATTTTGAGGTGATAAACAACGCTTCTCTTTTTGTGCCGCTTTCCTTAATCCCCTGTCCGACAAATTCTTCATTTCCGTAAATGGTGGCGGTATCAATCAGGCGAAAACCTGCAGAAATCGCTTCAGACACAGATCTCACACAGATAGCGTCTTTTAAAGAATGTGTGCCAAAACCGAGCATCGGCATTTTTATACCGTTGTTGAGGACTACTTCCGGAATGGAAGGCCCAATAGCGACAGAACTGAGCCCGGCAAATAAGTTTTGCGCTCCAAAAGAAAGAAAAATTGTAGAGGCTACAAACTTTGCGCTGCTGCTTATAAACTCACGACGCTTTATATTGGTTGGGTTAACTTTTTGACTCATTTCTGCTCTTTTTTAGTGTGTTGAGTAAAGATAAACAATTCCCTGAAGTGATGGCGGAATATATTATCAACCAATTTATTAATCCTTGCCTTGATTTTACAGTTACTTGTATTTGAGAACATCCTTACCGCAGGCTGGTAGGCAGCAATAGAAAAAATATTTTTCTTTGATAGTATATAGTTTAATTAATTTAATTAACTTTGCATTACAAAGTACTTTTAAATATGAAAAAATCAAAACCTGAACAAGAATTGGCAGATATTAAATCCATGATGGAGCGCAGCACGCGCTTCCTTTCCTTAAGCGGGCTGGCAGGAATACTGGCTGGAACATACTCCCTGGCAGCTGCAGCACTGGTTTATTTTTGGATTTACTATCCGCAATCACCCATTGGAGATCAGATTTTCATGGTTCAGAATGGGCAGACCTGAACAAAATGGTCGTTACAGCGATTGTAGTGTTATGTCTCGCAGTAGGAACTGCCTGGTTTCTCAGCCATAAAAAAAGCGAACAAAACGGAGCTAAGTTTTGGACACCGGCAGGCAGGCGTTTTGTTGAAGCGCTGTTTATACCGGTGCTCAGCGGGCTTGTCTTTTGTCTGGCCCTGACTTCAAGGGTATACCTTGTCTTTGGCTCCGGTAACCCTGATATTTTATGGACTGGGTTTGCTGAATGCCTCGCATTTCACCCTTAGTGACATCAAATATCTGGGTTTCTGTCTGTTGATTCTGGGTCTAATAGCTGCATTATTTCCAGGTTACGGGCTCATTTTATGGGCCATTGGTTTTGGGCTGTTTCACATTATTTATGGAACCCTAATGTATCTTAAATACGACCGTTGAAGTGAAGGGATTGTACGATAAGGCTTTTGAAAATGTAATCCGGCTGCGGGTAATGTCCATACTCATGGTCAATGAGCAGTATGATTTCAATTCATTCAAAGCACTTCTGGAGGTTACAGATGGAAATCTGGCCTCTCACCTGCGTACCTTGGAGAACCAGGAGTATATACGGGTAAATAAAACTTTTGCGGAAGGAAACCCCAAACCAATTATGCAGCGACTGAAGAGGGCAGGAAAGCCTTTCAGTACCATCTCGAATTCCTCGAAAATCTGATCAAAGAAAACAAACATCAGAATAATTAATCATTAATACCCAAGCCATGCGCGAAGTGATTCTATCAAATATAGACAAGCCCCGTCAACTGGAAAAGTTATATCGGGCAAATAAGACCAACTTTAAACAGGAATTCAGCGATTTATACCCCCAAATCCAGGGCAATGCCCTGGCAGATTTTTGGCATGAAAGGCTGAATTACGAATCTGAGGCCATTTCATGGGGCACAAAAAGACTTGCTTTTGTTGTTCTTGCCTGTGTAGTGGCAGATTGCTGCCAAACTTCCGGCTATCCTTTCTATCAGCGAAGATTTTTATTATCCCAGAAATATTGGCTTTATAGTCTTTCCCTTATTAACACATATTTATTGGAAGAATATAATACCGGCAGGGAAAATTGCCTTGTTCAGCGCAATAATAGCGGGCTGTGTAATCTATATAAATGTGCTGCCGGACACCACAAAAAGCGATACCCTGATCCTGGCCTGTATCCATCTGCCTTTTCTGCTTTGGTTCCTTTTTGGGCTCGCTTTTTCCGGCAATGAGACCAGCAAATCTGCAAAACGCCTCAACTTCCTTCGGTTTAACGGGGATCTGGTTGTTATGGCAGCACTTCTGATCGCCGCCGGCGGAATCATGTCCGGCATTACCATTAACCTTTTCGGACTGGTCGGGTTTGAGATTGAAGAATTTTATACGGGGTATGTCGTCGTCATTGGTTTGGCATCAGTTCCCATAATTGCTACCTACCTTACCCAAACCAATCCGCAACTGGTCAACAAAGTATCACCAATTATTGCCAAACTCTTCAGTCCCCTGGTATTGGTAATGCTTATTATTTATTTGACTGCCATCATTTATTCCGGGAAAGATCCCTATAACGACCGGGAATTTCTTTTGCTCTTTAATGCCCTCCTCCTCGGTGTGATGGCCCTGATCTTCTTTTCTGTAGCAGAAAGCGCTGGCAGAGAAAAATATACTACAGCCACCTGGATCTTGCTGCTGTTATCTCTAGTGACCATTGCAGTAAACGGCATTGCCTTGTCGGCGATTGTATTCCGCATTTCGGAATGGGGTCTTACGCCAAACAGGCTGGCGGTGCTCGGCAGCAATATTTTAATGCTTGGTCACCTACTTTTCGTAACTGCCAAACTTTTTAAGACCGTCGCTAAAAAAGTGCCCATAACCGAAGTAGGAAGAGCAATTGTTATTTACATACCTGTATACTTTGTCTGGGCAATGATAGTCGTTTTCATCTTTCCCCTGGTTTTCGGATTTAAATAGAACACCGTTCAGATCCAGGCAGCAATCAGCTCCCCCGTCACATCAAACAGGATTAGAAATTAAAGAAGAAATTAAAAATAGACATGAAATATAAAAACCGCGCTTTAAAAATTACCAGCCTTTTTCTGGGTATCATTGTCTTTGCGATTGGCGTATTGAATCTTCTTCTGGTCCATCCCGTTCCGGGATTTGTGTTCCTGATTCTCTCGCTACTTTACTTGCCTCAAACAGATGCTCTTTTCAAAAAAAGGATGGGCTTCACCTTGCCACCTGTCCTAAAAATTTTCCTGGCCATCCTTGTGATCTGGTTCACACTGGGCGTGAGTGACCTTGGGGATATCATAGATGATTGGTCAATGTAAGAATAAGTTAACGACCCCGTCCAGAGGGTTCACGGCAGGTCAGAATTTGGTTAAAACCGAATTTCTGATCCCGGTCTGTCAAAATGTTTTTAAATTTAACACCATGAAAAAAATAGTTTCGATACTGATCATTGCAATTCTCTTTTCGGCCTGTGCAAAGAAAGAAGCCACCTGGACAAATTTACTCGACAGGGATTTAACCCAATGGGAGCAATACCTGAGTTACAAACACAAGATCGGGTATGATGGCCAAGCACCTAAAGACAAAGACGGAAATAGTATTCCTCCCATTGGTTTAAACCAAAAAGGGTACGGCGTATTTACGGTAACAGAAGAAAATCAGGAACCCCTTTTAAAAATTAGCGGAGAGGTCTATGGCTGTGTCTTTACTAAAAAAGAATATGCAAATTTCCACCTCAGGTTACAAGTGAAATGGGGTGAACAGAAATGGGATCCCAGAAAGGATTTGTTAAGAGACTCCGGAATATTGTACCACTCTATTGGCCCTGTGGGAGCGGAATACTGGAGGTCATGGATGCTATCCCAGGAATTTCAAATTATGGAAGGTCATATGGGGGATTACTGGAGCCAGGCCAATTCAGCCATTGATATTAGGGCATTTATTCCGGAATACATCATGAATCCGGTTGCGGATCAAAGCCAATCTTTTATTTCTTTGGGTGAAGGAGAAAAAATACAGGGTTTCTGCCTTCGCAGTGCTAACCATGAAAACCGGCACGGTGACTGGAATACCCTGGAGTTGATCTGTTTTGAAGATAAAAGTATCCATATAGTCAATGGTCAGGTGGTCATGATTCTCAGAAATTCCAGATATGTAAAAAACGGAAAAAAAATCCCGCTTACAAAAGGAAGGATACAATTGCAAAGTGAAGCTTCAGAAGTGTATTATAAAAACATTCAGATACGAAGCCTAGAATCAATGCCATCAGAATTTGTCCGCCTTTTTTAAAAAACCATGATGGAAAAGTAGTTTCAAGGTGCAGCTGCCGAGTGATTGGATAGTAATTTCAACTTCCACCGCAAGCTTCAGAGCACCAGGATTCCCGCAAATTCCTTTAAGCTGATTTCAGAAAGTTTTGCCTGGAATTTTGCATCGCTGTAACGAACAATCGCCCTGATATAATTGAGTTGCGCGGTACGGAATTCAATGGTTGGAATGGTGCCGATTCGGAATTTTTCCATGGTGATCTCGAGGTTTTCCCTGGCGATGGCTTCATTGCTTTTTTCAAGCTCTATGAGGCTGATATTGGTCAGATAGTTCTGATAAGCCGTGCCGAGTTGTGATTCTAAAGTTTGCCATTGCTGCTCAATGAGCAGGTCTGTATTGTCCAGTTGGATCCTGGCTATTTTTTCATTCTGATTTTGGGTGAAGCCCTCAAAAATATTCAGCCTGGCACTTATTCCGTAGTTCCATCCCTGCGACTCGGCACTGGTAGTAAAACCCAGACTCGATATAGATTCACTAAAAACGTAGCCTGTGCTGGCAATAACAGAAGGATAACGCCGTGCCTTGACCTGTTTTAGTTCCAGGCCGGCAATATTTTTATTAATGATCTGTGCCTGCAACAGGGGATTTTGCTTTTTGGCCAAGGATTCCAGTTCAGGTAAAAAAAGTTGCTCATCCAGGCTGATTTCATCAATTACCCTGAAATCTATCTTCGTGTCGCGGGCGAGGATCTCATTTAGCCGGATCTTGCTGATGGAGATCAATTCCTTTTGCCGAAGCATGAGTGTAAGGTCTGTATTCAAATCTACCTGTGCATTCAAGACTTCAAGTTTGGCGGCTTTACCGATCGTAAAACGGTTATTGGCAAGTTTTAATCTTTGCTCAGAAATCACGATGGTGCTGTCTAAAGCGTTAAGGTTCTGCTGCTGCTGTACCAGGTCGTAATAACCGATCATCACATCACTGACTTTAGTCAATACAGCCTGCTTTAACTCAGCTTCACCCAGTTTTTCAAGTTCTTTCAGCTGGTCATAGCGCGCAAACATCCCGAAACCGTCAAAGATCGTCCAATCCAGTCCCACCCCGTAGTTGAGGTTATTATTTTTCGCGTTATCGAGTTCAACCAAATTTCCGTCGGCACGGACTTGGGAACTATTCTGTACGCTATTGTTCGTATTCAACGTCGCTCCAACGGAGGGTAGCATTCCGGCATTCCCGATATTCACCCCGGTTTTGTCTATTTCCAGCATGTTTGAAGCTATCCGAATCTGGTAATTGTTTTCAAGGGCGATTTTTACAGCTTCTTCCACCGTAAGCAATTCCTGAGCCATCACCAATGGTGAAGCGAAGAAAAAAAGAACCAGGAATTTAAGTAGTTTATCCATTGAATTGCCTTTCCATTTTTAACTGCAGATCCGGTTGGTCAAATTCAGGGCGGTGTATCTTTTCCCTTGACCACATCAGGTACAATGCAGGAATAATAAATAAAGTTAAAATAAGGGAAAACATTGTACCCCCGATAATGACCACACCCATTCCGATCCTGCTTGTAGAAGCAGCACCCAGTGCAACTGCAATTGGCAGGGCACCCAGGGCAATGGTCAGACTGGTCATCAGAATCGGCCGCAACCTGCTTTCAGATGCCTGTAAGATGGCCTGTGCTTTTGGCACACCTTCTTCGCGGAGCTGATTGGCAAATTCGACTATCAGAATTCCGTTTTTGGTCACCAGTCCTATGAGCATCACGGTACCAATCTGGCTGAAAATATTCCAGGTCTGCCCAAATAGCCACAGGGAAAATAAGGCTCCCGCTACTGCCATTGGCACGGTAAGGATGATAATCAGGGGATCAATAAAACTTTCGAACTGTGCAGCAAGGACAAGGAAAATGAGCAGTAAGGCCAGTCCGAAGGCAAACATGGTATTGGAACTGCTTTCAACAAAATCCCTTGATTCCCCGCCAAGGTCTGTGGTAAAATTCTCACCCAGCACTTTTTCACTTATCCTTTCCATGGCATCTATCCCGTCACTGATACTCTTACCCGGGGCAAGCCCGGCAGATACTGTGGCACTCATATATCGGTTGTTGTGGTACAACTGAGGCGGACTGCTTTGTTCCTCGGTAGTTACCAGATTGTCGAGCTGAATGAGAAGGCCGTCTTTATTTCTAACAAACATAGACGTGAGATCCATGGGGGCAGCACGGTCTTTTTTGTCAAACTGACCCATTACCTGGTACTGCTTTCCGTTCATTAAAAAATACCCAAAACGCTGGCCGCTTAAGGCGAGTTGAAGGGTTTGTGCCACATCGAGCACAGAAACGCCCAAACTTTCAGCCTTTTCGCGGTTGATGGTTACATAGATCTCGGGTTTGTTGAATTTCAGGTTAACATCGGTATTGGAGAAAGTAGGATCTTTTGCCGCCTCTTCCATAAAAAGAGGAATTTTTTCCTCCAGCTGCTGAAAATTCGGCGCCTGTATAATATATTGAATCGGCAATCCACCGCGCCTGTTTACGGCAATGGTGGGCGATTCAGACACGCTGGTGCTGGCATTGGGATACTGCTTAGTCCAACGGGTAAGGTCAGCGGCAATTTCCTTTTGGGAGCGTTCCCTTTCACCGGGTTCCACAAGGGCGATCCGGCCACGGCCGCTGTTCACAGAAGAAGCACCCCAGCCCGGAGAAGTGATGATCAGGCTCACTTTCTTTTCAGGAATGGAATCATTGATGAGCTCGGTAAGCTCATTCATGAAGGTATCCATATAATCATAGGAAGAACCTTCAGGCGCAGTCACATTAAGACCAATATAACTACGGTCGTCATAAGGTGCCGTTTCTTTTTTGAGCAGGTTGTAAAACACTACGATAATGATCATACAGGCAGCGAGAATAGGGAAACTCAACCACTTCTTTTTCATAAATGCCTGTAGTGATTCTGCATAGGTAGTATTCATTTTTACAAAATACTTTTCTGTAAAATTGTAGAATTTAGAGTGCTCCTGTTTTCCGGGTCTCATCAGATAAGCGTTCAGCATAGGCGTCAGGGTCAATGCCACAAAAGCAGAGATCAGCACCGCAGCAGCCAGCACTACCCCAAATTCCCGGAACAAGCGACCCACGAATCCTTCAAGGAAAATAACAGGAAGAAATACTGCCGCCAGGGTAATTGAAATTGAAATAACCGCGAAGAAGATCTCGTTGGAGCCCTTTATTGAGGCCTCAATTGGATTCATGCCCTTTTCAACTTTCTTGTAAATATTTTCGGTCACCACAATACCGTCATCTACCACCAGTCCGGTGGCGAGTACAATCGCAAGAAGGGTGAGCACATTGATCGAATATCCAAACATCCACATAATAAAAAAGGTGGAAATGAGCGAAACCGGAATATCAATCAGCGGCCTTAAGGCTATTGACCAGTTTCTGAAAAACAGAAAAATAACAAGAATAACCAGAATTATGGAAATGGCAAGTGTTTCTGCAACTTCTATCACTGCCTTCTTTACAAAAGCGGTGTTGTCTATGGCGATATTTAATTTGAAACCTTTGGGCAGTTCTTCCTGAAGCTGCCCGTACTGCTCATAAAAGGCTTCGGCTATATCGAGATAATTGCTCCCGGGTTGCGGAATAATAGCCATGGCAACCATAGGCTGTCCGGAATCGCTTAATTTGGTTTCAAGGTTTTCAGCTTCAAGCGATGCCTTTCCTATGTCGCTGAGGCGAATGACCTTTTCGCCGTCTGCCCTGATGATGATCTGATTGAATTCTTCCTCAGTAGATAGATTTCCGATGGTTTTTACGGTGAGCTCAGTATTGGCGCCTGTCAGTTTTCCTGAGGGCAGTTCCACATTCTGTGAGGCAAGTGCAATTCTCACATCAGAAACAGTAGCCCCGTAGGAAGCCAGTTTTACAGGATCAATCCAGAGGCGCATGGCGTATTTACGCTGCCCCCAGATCTGGACGCTGCTTACACCAGGAATGGTTTGAAGGCGCGGGGCGATGACATTATCTGCATAATCTGAAAGTTGGAGTACATTTTTAACATCGCTCTGTACGGTCATTGAAATAATGGGTTCCGAATTTGCATCGGCCTTTGAAACTACCGGTGCCGCATCAATATCCTGCGGAAGGCTTCGAACGGCCTGTGATACTTTATCGCGTACGTCATTGGCAGCTTCTTCAAGGTTCTTATCCAGATTAAATTCTATGTCAATATTGCTGGATCCCTGGTTGCTGGAAGAGCTGATATTTCTGATGCCGTCTATGGAATTGATCGCTTTTTCCAGTGGTTCGGTGATCTGCGATTCAATAATATCGGCATTGGCACCGGTATAGCTGGTGCGCACAGAAATCTGTGCCGGATCGATTGAGGGAAATTCCCTCACACCAAGATAGGTAAAGCCAATAATACCGAAAAGTACGATGGTAAGATTCATTACGATCGTCAGTACGGGACGCTTTATGCTGAGGGTCGATAGACTCATTTCAATTGGAATTTACTTTGGCCTTGATGAGATTAACTTTTACCGGTGTGCCGTTCCTGAGCATCATTACCCCAGAGGTCAGAATGGTATCACCGGCCTTTAAGCCATTCAAGATGATCACCGAGTTCTCCGTGCGTGATCCTGTTTCCACAATAATTTCCTTGGCAAGACCTCCTTCAGAAACAAAAATCTTTTTCCCGTTTTGAATGGGAATCAACGATTCAGTGGGTACCAGCAAGGCATTTGGTACCTTTTCCAACGGCAGAAGCACCCTGGCAAAGGTACCGGGAATTAATTTTCCCTGCCGGTTATCCGCAATGGCACGCATTTTTAAGGTACGGGTAGCAATATCCACTTCGGGTTCAATGGCATAAATAGTGGCTGTTTGCGCTTCTTTCGAACTGGAAGCTATAAATGTAACCTTATCCCCGAGTCCTGTTTGTGAGGAGTATTTTTCAGGAAGAGAAAAAGTGATCTTTAACTGATCTGTATTCACTAAATTTGCAATAGGGGTAGATGGAGTCACATAAGTTCCCTGTGAAATATAACGCAAACCTATCGTTCCGGAGAAAGGAGCCCGCACAGTAGCTTTTGCCAGTTGTGCAGCAGTTCAGTTGCGATTCTGCCCTCGCCAACTGGAAATCAGCTTCCGCCACATCGTATTCTTCCTGACTGATAGCCTCTTTTTCAAGAAGCAGTTTTGCCCTTCGTTCATTTTCAGCCGCCAGTTTCTGGGCCGTGGTCACTTTGGCCAACAGCGCCCTCAATTCCAGGTCGTTTACCTGAAAAAGCACCTGCCCTTTTGCCACCTTACTTCCTTCCTTAAAATTGATTTTTTCAACAATCCCTGAGATCTCACTTCGCATTTCTATCTGTTCGTTGGCTTCCAGTGATCCTGAAAGCGACAGGTTTTCCGAAAATTCCTGAGGTATTAGCACCATCCCGGTAACCGTAACCGCTGCCTTTCCTCCCGTATTCTGACTTCCCTGGCTGTTTTCCTTTTTATTTGAATTGATTCTGTAGGCGATCAGGGTTACCAAAACTATGGCCAGAAGGATATATATGATATGCTTGAATTTCATAAAAACTGGGGGTAATAAAGCATTATTTCCATGGATTTCATGGATACTATAAAAATAATATTTATAATCCGGGTTTCAAATAAAAATTACCAAAATTGTAAGCAACAGGCCGGCGATGGCAAAATACATTCCCTTTTTAAAAATACTTGTTTTTGGTAAGGAACATCCAGAAAGAGGAAATGACAAAAAATAACAGCGATAAACCAAAAAATACGTTCAGGAAGAACAAAGGTTTTTCGGAAGTGGCCTTGTGCATATCGGTCATCTTCTTTAAAACGAAAGGCAGTTCTTTTACTGTGTATGTAACCAATCGGGTATTGGTATTGTAATTACCACTCTCAAAATAGACCATTTCATTTTCTGTCCTTTCGTTATTTTAAAATCTCTCATCCGGAGTTCTTTGCCGAGGTCTTCTGTTTTGGTGCCCTCTGCTAAAGTTCTTTCCTGGATTATTTCTTTCTTTAAAAAGTCGGTGTCCCTGAAAATCATCAATATACCACTAATTGCATAGACCGCCATGATTCCGGCAAGGAAGAATCCCAAATAACGATGGTAAAGGCGCATGTTTTTTTGCACGGTTCTGTCTTTCATTAGAAATTGTTTTGAGTTTTATTTCTTTAAGACGAACAAAGAAAAAGGTTTAATGGGGATGAAACTATTTATTGAAAAATTGACAGAATCACAATAGATCGTTAGGGAAAGCAACATTCCCGTAATCAGATGTAATAAACCATGAAGAACCATATCGCGCTAGCACCCGATTGTTCAACAACATTCTAAACATTTTATTGGAAGGACAAGGGTGCAAAAATTTGAAGATCGAAGAAACTCATAAAGACGCACAAAATAAATGTTTGTACAAACAGTCTGATCGATGGGGTCAAATGATTTGCTTACCTGATTTTTTATTATGCATGTCAGCGATATACCATGTTATTTCTAAAACTCTATTCTGACCATTGATATACTGCCGGGTTTTATGGCCATTCTCTGCAATTAGATGGTCCTCATTGCCAGACTTGTCAAAAACGAATAAGTTTGATGAAAAATACGGAAGGACCTCTCTTCAGGATTTAAACTTTGGTTGGGAGAGAGCCGTTTTCATGCCTTTAATTTAAATATTCTCCATTAAACACATGGGCAACCCAATGTTGCGGATAATTATAATTTAAACCAATAAAGGAATAAATTAAACGAATAGGCGATGATCTTTTTTTAAAAATTTAATTGTAAATTTAGCATTAAAACAAATGAAAAGCCTGCAGAATTTGGAGAATAATATAATAAAAGGTACGTCAGCAAATTATAACAGCAAGATTTTGATTACTTACAATGAACAATAAAAATTAAAAATAGATATCATGGAGAATACAAAAAAAGGAAAATGCCCTGTAATGCACGGAGCGAACACAGAATCAAGTAATTCCGTTATGAATTGGTGGCCAAATGCACTTAATCTTGATATTTTGCATCAGCACGATACAAAAACAAATCCTTACGGAAAGGGGTTTAATTATGCCAAGGAATTCAAAAAACTTGATCTAAAGGCATTAAAAAAAGATCTCAAAAAGCTTATGACCGAAAGTCAGGACTGGTGGCCGGCCGACTGGGGACATTACGGAGGCCTGATGATTCGTATGGCCTGGCATGCTGCCGGAACTTACCGTGTTGCTGACGGACGTGGCGGAAGCAACACAGGCAACCAACGTTTTGCGCCGCTAAATAGTTGGCCCGACAATGTCAACCTCGACAAAGCGCGCAGACTATTATGGCCAGTCAAGAGAAAATACGGTAACAAAATTTCCTGGGCCGATTTGTTCATCTTAGCAGGAAACATGGCCTATGAATCCATGGGCTTTAAAACATTCGGATTTGCCGGCGGACGCGAAGATATCTGGCATCCTGAAAAGGATATTTACTGGGGTGCAGAAAAGGATTGGTTGGCCCCAACGGGCAGCGAAGGATCCAGATACTCCGGGGACAGAGAATTAGAAAATCCTTTGGCCGCTGTGATGATGGGGCTCATTTACGTGAACCCCGAAGGTGTTGATGGAAACCCCGACCCTTTAAAAACAGCAAGAGATGTTCGTGAAACATTCAAAAGAATGGCCATGAACGACGAGGAAACCGTTGCTTTAACTGCCGGCGGACATACTGTAGGAAAAGCCCATGGCAATGGTGATGCCTCTATATTGGGGCCAAAACCGGAAGCTGCTGATCTGGAGACTCAAGGGTTTGGATGGATGAATCCAAAAGGAAAAGGAAATGCAGAAGATACCGTATCCAGTGGATTGGAAGGAGCCTGGACCACAACTCCTGATAAATGGAACCATACTTATTTTTATTTATTATTGAATTATGAATGGGAACTGAAAAAAAGTCCGGCAGGTGCCTGGCAATGGGAACCAATCAACATAAAAGAAGAGGACAAACCTTTTGATGCGCATATTGCTGGAGTTCGCAGAAATCCGATCATGACCGATGCCGATATGGCAATGAAAATGGATCCTGCCTACAGAAAAATATCTGAAAATTTTTATAAAGACCCTAAATATTTTGCTGAAGTTTTTGCAAGAGCCTGGTTTAAATTAACTCACCGTGATTTAGGTCCAAGAAGCCGCTACCTTGGTGCAGATGCTCCGAAAGAAGATTTGATTTGGCAAGACCCGATTCCAAAAGGCACTACCAAATTATCTAAATCAAAAGTTGAAAAACTGAAAAAAGAACTTCTCAATTGCGGTCTGTCCAGAACGGAACTTATCAATACAGCCTGGGACAGCGCACGGACTTTCCGTTGTTCTGATTTCCGGGGCGGTGCAAATGGCGCAAGAATACGCCTGGCTCCACAAAAAGATTGGGAAGGCAATGAGCCAAAACGTTTGGAAAAAGTACTTATGAAGCTTACAGAAATTCAGAAAGGACTTAAAAAGAAAGTGAGCATCGCTGATTTAATTGTTTTAGGGGGCAGTGCAGCAATTGAAAAAGCAGCACGGGATGCGGGTGTAAAAATTAAAGTTCCGTTTAGTCCAGGACGCGGTGACGCAAGTCAGGAAATGACTGATGTTGAATCATTCGCAGTGTCTGAACCCATTCATGACGGATTTAGAAACTGGCTTAAAAAAGACTATGTCGTAAAACCCGAAGAACTGCTTCTTGACAGAACACAGCTCATGGGGCTGACCGCTCCTGAAATGACTGCTTTGATTGGTGGTATGCGTGTTTTAGGAACAAATCATGGTGGAACAAAACATGGTGTTTTTACCTACAGAGAAGGGTCGCTGAGTAATGACTTTTTTGTAAACATTACTGACATGAAATACCAATGGATTCCAGTGTCTGATAATTTGTACAATATTGTCGACAGAAAAACCGGAGCGACAAAATGGACAGCTACTCGGGTAGATTTGGTTTTCGGGTCTAATTCAGTTTTGCGTTCTTATTCTGAAGTTTATGCGCAAGACGATAACAAAGAAAAATTTGTAAAAGACTTTGTGAAAGCATGGACGAAGGTGATGAACAACGACCGATTCGATCTGGATTGATATAAATAGAGGTAATATAAAAAGGTGGTCCGGCGTGGACCACCTTTTTTGTTTAAAGAAAAACTGAGGTTTAAACGCTCAATTTTTTTCCTCAGTGCTTCATTCTGCAAATTCCAGGTAATTCAAAGAAAAGCCACCTTTTTCAAAGACCACTTTAATCTTTTTTACGGCGGCTTTCAGCGGAATATCCTCTAGCACCACCGTTTGGTATTGTATTTTTCCACCGGTTGGTGGTAACTTAATGATTTGTGAAATGGTTTCGTCACCCTGTTCCAAATGGAGTCGTCCTTCTGTTTCTCCCGCATAGCGGATCGCCAGATCGTACTTCCCTGCTTTCTCTACATCTACAGTAAAAAGCAGCCATTCATTGTCCGCTATATCAGTTACCTCATAGCCATTCGTATCTGTATCTTTACAAACCTGCAAATCTACCCCGTCATTGCGCATCACCTTGCCATTGTTCCAGTCCGCATGGGTTCCGTCAGAAACCCAATAGTTTGCCACTCCGGTATCTGAATAGGCAGAACCCTGCGTTCCCAGGTCGTATTCGCTGGCATAAATCCGACAAGGGAGGGTATGTTTTTTGTAGGGCAGCGTCTCGTTGCTTTGCACCTGACGGAACATGGCATCGATCACATCCGGCTTAATGGTCACATGTTCCATTTTGTAGTTCTCTGCAAGCCCCATCAGCGCTTTTTTGGAGAATTCGGGTGTAGGTTTTTCTCCTCCGTTTTTCCAGTAGTTCAGCAGGGTTTCATAACCCGGATTTTTAGTCACCGAAGTGACGCCCGCAATATTTTCAACCTTTTTCATCGGCCAGAAAGCCCAGCCAATGTTATTGGCTTCCATGAGTCCAATCACATCTTTAAACCAGACATTCGAATTTTTCCCGCTCTCACCCAGCCATACAGGCACATTCAGTTCCTTGCGCAGGTCGAGAAACTTCTGTATGGCCTCGGTATTGTTATAATTCCAGTATTTGTGAAAGCTCAGTGCCATATTCTCATCCCACAAAGGGAAAATGCCATTGTAGTTATTGCCCCAGCAATTGCCTTCAATGATCACCAGGTGGTTTTTGTCCACTTCCCTGATTGCTTTGGTAATCTTCACCATCAGATCCCGCAAAGGGGCATTGGAGGTCTCATCGCAGCCATTTTTGTTGGTGCCGGTAAAATTCCAGTTGGGCTCATTGATTAAGTCATAACCGCCAATCCAGGGCTCATCTTTATACCGCTTCGCCAGCGTTGCCCAGAAAGCGATGATTTTCTTTTTATTCGCTTCACTTTCCCACAGCGAAGGCTTTGTTTCTTCATAATCCGAGATATTGGCATCTTTTCCCTGTCCGCCCGGTGCGGCATGGAGGTCAAGAATCAGGTACATCTTATTGGCTGCACACCATTTCAGCAGGTCGTCAGTCATTTTAAAACCTTTTTCCGTAAAGGTGATGGCACCTTCTTTTTCCTCTTCAATGGGCGGCGTAAATAAATTATAGTGCATGGGTAGCCTGATGGAATTAAAACCCCAGGCCGCCAGGGAATCGATATCCCTTTTGGTAATGCCATTGGCGAGGTAGGCGGCATAGAACTCCTCGGTGGCTTCCGGACCGATGAGCTCCTGAATCTTTTGCCGGATCACGTGCTGCGGACCCGCAAAATCAGAGGTTTGCAGCATATATCCCTCCTGAACCATCCATCCGCCAAGACCCAGGCCGCGCAACAAAACGTTTTTGCCGTTGCCATCAACAATAAGTTCTCCCTGACGGTGTAAATAGCCCTGGGCAGAGAGCAGAAAGCTCCAGAGCAAAAACAGGGTGAGTGTGGCAAAAGATGAAAGGGTTGGCTTGTGTTTTAAGGATTTGTTCATGGCAGGCCTCTTTTCAGTTCAGGCATTGAAAATTAAGCAAAATCCTGTCTAATCAAGAAGAGAGGATCATGATTCATCGGTATATCCGGTTTTATTGACCAAAATCAATCTCTGTATTGATGAAGGTCATTATTTGAGACCAGGATCTTACCTAACTTTAAACAGTACTTATAATAATTATAGATTATTTAACGGCCAAACCAAAGAGTTTGATTACTTTGAACAATCAATTTCAGCCCTGGGCTTTAATTTTGGTGTTGGCTACAGAATAAAATAGATTAAGAAACAAAGGCGAAATAACACGGTTTCTTTGTAATATTATAGTCTAAAATAGTAAGCTATGAAGGTATCTCTCAAGACAATCATTTTATTAATCGCCATTTTTTTAACTGGTTCCGGCGCATTTATTTTTGCTCAGGACATACCTGAAAATATAGCGGATGCAGACTTTGGTCTGGTGTATTTTATTCGCGGAAAAGGATTTTCCGGCTCCGCCACTTCCTTTAGTGCTATTATTGACGATGTTAACGTGTGTAATTTGAACAACAGGAGTTATTCCGTGCATCAGGTTACGCCTGGTCTTCATCAGTTTAAAGCACAATTCGGAGGTAAAAAAGGCAAATCAAAAGCTGAAATACTTGAAATCAATGTAGAGCCTGGTAAAACCTATTACGTACAAATGCTTATGCAAATGAGTTTTTGGGTAAACGATCTTACCTCTCAGGAAATCACCAGAAATTCTGCACTTGGCCTGATCAAAGAGGATGAGATTAAACTGGATGAAAAGTGTGAGTAACACAATATCTATTTTCTGAAAGGAGAAGCGTTAGTTCCGGTTTAACAATTCTGTCAAAAATCAATTTGCCTTGTTTTGGTCTTCGGGAGATTAATCATGGCGCTGGGGCAGCGACTATAAGCAGTGCGAATCGGACATCTTAAAATGCCATGAAAATAAAAACCCCTTTATAAAAAGAGGGCATTATCACTATAAGTGGTTTTTTCTAAGAGACGGTTACCTTCAACTCTATAATACCCAAATCGGTAACCTCACCTGCCTTTATATTGACTATTGCCGATTCGTAAGGTGCATAGGGATCAGTAACTATTTTTATTTTGTAATCACCGGCTCGGAGGCCATGAACCATAAAATTACCAAGTTCATTTGTGAGTGTTTGGGTAACAAGCACACCCTCCAGTGTAAATACACTTACCAATGTATTTGCCAGAGGCTGGGTAATATTGTCATCATCGTTTAGCGGGTCTGCCACTACCTGACCGCCCAGGGTTCCGGAATTGACCTCGGCATTTGCCCTGATTACAGGTTTTAAAATATATTTGCCTGAATTTCCTGCTTTTACCACAGAGCGCTGCACATCCCAGTCAAGAATAAAGGTGTAAGATGAGCCGCCTTCCAGGTTTTCATCCAGCATGATTTTCAGGCCTGATTGCTCTGCGCTGGGGGTATCAAGATGAACAGGTGATTGATGCTCCTTCTAAAAGCACGGTATTGTTATCGCTTAAAATAAGGCGGATCTGTTTGAATGTTCCGGAAGGAATAATTTCATCTGCAAGCAAAAGATCGTTTCCGGCGATCAGTTTGGTAAGGTCAACCTTTATGGGGTACCCATTTTCCGGCGTAAAGCTTTTCCAGCCGTTCTCGCCTTCGCTGCTGTTGTATTGTATATCGATGATCTCTACATTTACTTCCTCATAATCTCCCGGGGCATCTACCAGAACCAGCTGTACTCTGGCGGTTTCATTGTCGGTTTCTCTGTCGTTACAGTTAAACAGCAAGAATGAAATTAGAAGGAAGAGTGTAAATAAAAAGGTGTTTTTGATCAGTTTAAATAGATTCATAGCTTTGTTTTTTTTTAAATTAATTGCAATTTTAAAAGTACTTACTGAAGCAGAAAATTTCAAAACCACACACAAATGCGAATCATTCGTAGTGAGGTCTTTTAAAATTGAAGGGAAGGCCGCATTACGGCAGGGACTTTAAACTATAACTGTGAAAGTTCAGTTTTTAGTATGAAGGGGAGTGTTAAATTTTTGATAAGATTCCACACCCAAACAACGACATCCTGACGCGTCGTGCCGCACCACTGTGATTTTCTGGTGGCGCGGTCCGCCGGTGAAATTACGATTCGTTGGATGCCCTTTTGAGGGATAAAATTTAGTCCTTCAGCTCAGAAAATAAGAATTTGGAGTAGTCAATAAGCCCAATATACATTCCATTTTCTTCAACAGGCGCTACCCTCACATTGTAATTATACATTAGTCTCCGGTACATACTTTACATTTAAATGAGCTGGGATTGAAAATACGGGTTTGGTCATAATTTCATACACACTCACTTCGTCAAGGGTCTTTTTTAGAATGATTACCCCTTTTATAATATCAAGCACAGTAATAATTCCGTTGGCATCTGCACTATTTCTTTTCTGAATAATAAGGGCCTTGACATTTTTCTCTTTCATTAACTTAACTGCATCTCTCACACTTGCCAGACCATCAATAAAGAATAGTTTATCAGAAGCTATATCTTTCGCTTTTTTAAATGTTTCCATAAATTCAATATTTTATAATTGTTTGGTTTTGAGATTCTCTCTGATTTTTTTGATCTGTTTGGATAAGCCGGCAACTTTATCGATATTCAGAACAATCAATATGCCATTACCTGGATCTTCAATATTGCATTCCGCTGAAACAGAGGCTATTATTTTACTGGTATGGTGTTCTTCTACCACAAAAAGAACGATATCTGTTTTGTCCTGGATAGCTAAGCCCATAAAATTAGATTGTTCCATGCCGCTGCCTTTTCCCTGAATAATTACATCGCCGGCGCCCCGAATTTTTAGCTGTTTTTACAACTTTTTCTGTTATGGCTGGGTTTACAAACCCTACTATTAAATCAAATCTCATGATTTTAATTTTTAAATTTATTTAAAAACCTTATTAAGTCATTTATTTGTGCGTATCCCAAAACTGTAATCACCGGAAAAACGCTGGCAAAGGCAATCAATCCGAATCCGTCCAAGGGCGGGGTTTCGGCCCGGAACAACTGAAGCCAGCCCAAGACCCAAAGCTGCCACGATTGGAACAGTGACTGTGAGGTTTAACCCCCGTCCATGCCAATGCCACCAGATCTTTTTACGAATATGGTTTGAATCATCAATCACATAGCCACCAGTAATATATGTAGCAGGGAATCGCCACACGACAATGAATAGGTTCCAACAACTAATGAAAAGGACACGCCTATCGTAACCAGGCGAAGATTAAAGGGCAATAGTTCCTCCGGATACCTCATTGGCCTTAATTGCTACTGCATACAGGGAGGGTTCAGCAATGGTTGTAGAAAAACCAATTAATGCTGCAAAAATATAAACCCAGTAATAGGCCTGCCAGTCTGTCAAAGCACCGGAATAATATTTGCCGACAAACTCCGGATCAGACAGTTGCTGGCCATGAGTTCTCCTATGGGAAAATGTTGTTTAATCCCATAAGGAAAAAGGTTAGGCCCAGATCCATACATCCAAACAACTTTTAGGTTGGGAATGGATTTTTTTATTATAAAAATTTGGAAAACAGCAATTAAAAGAACAATAGGTGTCACATCTATAATTGTATTTAAAAAGGTAATTCCGTTCTTTAACACTTAATAAATTAAAAATTAACATACCATCCTACAAATATCATTGGAAAAAGCGATGCAAATGCGATTAATCCAAAACCGTCTGTGAGTGGGTTTGCCTTGAATTACCGTAGCAACCAACACCAAGAGCTGTTACTAAAGGTACTGTAATTGTTGAAGTGGTACACCGCCAGAGTCATAAGGATGCAAGATTCAGCTGGGGCAACAATTATCCTAATAAAAAGTAACCTCCTATAATGAAGTAATATATGGGCCAGCCTTTAATGATTCTCCAAATCCCAATCAAAATAGCCAATCCGACAGAAAAGGCAACAGAGAATCGCAAGCCCAGGGCATAGCCTAATTCTGTTTCAGGTTCTATTAATCGGAGCCACCGCGTTTTGAATAATAACCGGCGCAATGGTGTGAAAAACTAAAAGAAAAGAAAAGACAATAGCAGACAGTACCTTTTTACCAATGCGTAAGATATTCTCGCCAATAGGGAACAATCCGTCTCAAGGCTTCAATAAAAGATAAGCCCCAGTACTACAAAAACCAAACCGATCAGTATTTCAGAGAGGTAGGGAAAGGTTGAGACAACAATTGAAAATGATACCACCAAATAAGAAGTAAGAATAGGTCTTAAGTTTACCCGTATAAGAATTAATTTTAAAATCTTTTTCACCCTTATTTTTATAAATTTTCCTTATAAAAATAGATTTTTAATCTATAGAATAACCATCTAATTATTAATTCACGTCAGACATGCCTTTAAATTCCGTATTTCAAATTGTTTTGTGTTAGCTGATTATTAATAAAGCTACTTTTTACCACCTCATAAGCACAGGTAGTGATGGATTGCACTGCGAGTCCAAATACCAGTACCATCATGGTCTGAAATAACATAAAAGAATAGATTTGAAATCAACCTTCTCCCTACTTTTTTACTTTTCTTTTTTTTGAATGTTTTAGCCCGTAATTAAAAGTAAAATTCAAAAAAACAGTAGTTAAATTATGAAAGCCCCATGAATTAGTTACTCTTTCATTCGAACGATTGTCAAATTTATTATTTTTTGAGATCTGTGGACCTTGAAAATGATTAACCCTGGTAAGGATATCTGTGAGACTCTTGGTAAATGCGTAAACTAATTTCTTATGGGTTAAGTATTTCCGAGAATATTAGCACATAGTAGATCCCTGCAAGAATAAAAACAACACCCGCTATGTAGCGCATTATTTTTTCTACTTTGGTAATATGTTTGTAAAAGACACCTATCTTGTTTGCTGTAAAAGCCAGCAAGTAGGTGAATAATAGTACAGGTAAACCCGTGCCAAAGGCAAAAACTACGGGTAAATACAACCCGTCGGCGGATGAAATGGTCATGGGAATGAGCATTCCAAAAAATAAGGCGCCGCTATAAGGGCAAAATGCCAATGCAAAGACAAGACCAATTAAAAAGGACCCTAAAAGTCCTTTATCTTTAAATGCTTCAGTTAATTTTTCCTGAAAGTTTGAATTGCTTAAAAAGCGAAATTTAATAATATTCAGCATGATCAGGCCGAGAATAATCAGCAAAGGGCCAAGAAATTTTTCCCCATTTTGATTAAAAAATCGCGCAACATGAAATTTGCTTGCTCCGAAATAGAGTATTAATCCTATTGCCGTATAACTAAATGCCCTGCCCAGTGAATAGAGCAGGCCGCTTAAAAACACTTTCTTTTTGCTGGAAATATTTTTGGAAATAAAGGCGGTAGCCGTAATATTCGTAGCCAAGGGACAAGGGCTAATGGCGGTCATTAGCCCAAGTACAAAGGCAGACAATATTGGAATATTTATACTTTCCAGCAGCGTTTGCAGGTATTCCATTACAATTGTTCTAATTCATTTTGAATTTTTGACTTTAATTCAGTTGAAAAGGCTTTTTTATCATTTCCTTTCATAAAAGCGAAATCGGTTAAATTAATTTGTTTTTCCTCTCCGTTTTTGACTACATTTAAAAATAATGATGTTCCTGCCGCTTCAAACTTTTCTGCCAATTTCCCATTTTCTTTTTGGTCAACATTTACGGTTTGAAAGGTTATTTTACCTTCTTTCATTTCATTGTTAAAATAGGTTTCCAAAGTATATCTGGTATTTGCCTCAATGGCATTACAAGTCATACACCGGTGTGTAGAATGAAAATCCAGCACTTCAATTTTTGAAATTGATTTGCTTTGTTTTGTAATTTCTTTTTTGTCTTGGCCATTGCAAAAAGTAAACATTAAACTGAATACGAATAGACTGAAAATTTTAATTGCTTTCATTTTTTTATAATTTATGGTTTTATAATATGATATTGAATAAGTAGCCGGAAAAAATAATACAGAGCGTAACCACCCCAAAGAATATGGCTATAAGTTTTAGGGTCATTACTTTTTTGAGCAAAGTTGCTTCAGGAATAGATAAACCAACGGTAGCCATCATAAAAGCGATGGCAGTTCCGATGGGAACACCTTTGGCAACAAAAACCTGAATCACAGGAACTATTCCTGCGGCATTGGCGTACATGGGTACAGCAATAATAACTGCGAGTGGAACTGTCCACCATTGCCCCCCACCCAAATACTGACCGAAGAAATTTTCAGGCACATAACCGTGCATGGCTGCGCCAATGGCAATCCCTATAACAACATACAGCACAACACCCTTCACAATATCCCTGGCACTACGTATTATCTCTGGCAAGCGTTGGCGAAAAGTCAGCTTTTCTTCTTCATACTGTCCTTGTTGCATTTTGTTATCTAATATCTTTTTCACCCAATCAGAGAGTAAGGGTTCCAGATTGAATTTTCCCAGCAACCAACCGCCGATAGTACCCAAAAGAATACCTGACAAGGCATAGACCATAGTTACTTTCCAGCCAAACATTCCAATAAACATGGCAATGGCAACTTCATTAACCAGTGGCGAAGTAATGAGGAAGGAAAATGTTACCCCCAAGGGAATGCCACCTTGCACAAAGCCAATAAACAAAGGCACAGATGAACATGAACAAAAGGGTGTGATGGCACCGAAAATGGAAGAAAAGAAATACTCAAGTCCGTACAGTTTATTTCTGTTCAGGTAGCCCTTTAGTTTTTCAATGGGGAAATAGGCATTAATGATTCCCATTAAAAAAACTATGAGGAATAGAAGAATTAGAATTTTTAGTGTGTCATAGACAAAAAAATTCAGTGCGGTTCCCAAATGGGTTTCTGCCCCGATGCCAAAAACGGAATAGATCAGCCAGTCAGCAAAGTGTTGTATCCAATCGAACATAGGTTATTTTTTAACAACAACCTGAAGTGGAACAACAAGAACTGTTACCTGTAACCACAGAGGTATTTCCCAGTGTTGGAAAACCTTTTTGCACCCAGCGTGTCAGACCATGTTGCATATTGACAACATTCGTGTAACCGTGATTGACTAAAAAACCCGCTGCCCTTAAACTCCTGCTACCAACAGCACATACCATTACTACCTCAAGGTCCTTCGGTATTTCAGCATAGCGTTCCTCAAATTCACTCAAGGGAATATTGATGATGTTAGGCACATCAAATGCCAGTTGTTCTACTTCATTTTTTTCCCTTACATCTACTAGCAATGCTCCTTTTTTTATCCACTGCTGTGTGGTTGTCGGGCAAATTTCTTTGACCAAAGTTTGAACTTCCATGAGTTAATTTTTTAAAAGGTCAATGATTTCATTCACATGAGCAACCCGGCCTTTGATTTTAATTTCTTCGTCAATCATCAATACAGGCGTGGTAAGTAAGTTGTATTTCATCATTTCTTCAATATCCTCTATTTTTTCTACTTCGGCTTCAATATGGGTTTGTCTGATTGCTTCAAGTACATTGCTGTAGGTGGTTTTGCACTTTGGGCATCCGGGACCGAATACTTTTATCTGTTTCATATTTTTTTGGAATTAAGATTCTGTTCGCAAAAATACGAACATTTATTTACAGTTCGTAGAATTACGAATATTTTTTAAAAAATTATTTCAAAACTTTGTTCAGCAATTCTTTTGCAAGATTGAAGTTTTCCCGATGGATGCAATATTTTGTAGTAGGAGGTGTAAAGCTGCCTTGAATAAGGCCGGCATTTTTCAATTCTTTTAAATGCTGTGAAAGGGTTGATTTTGCAATGGGTAATTCATCAGCCATATCGCCGTGATAACAACAGGATTGGGCGTTGAGTAATTCTAAAATGGCAATTCTTACAGGATGTCCCAGTGCTTTGGCAAAGCGAGCTGTTTGCTCTTGTTCGGTGGTGAAATAATCTGTTTTGATATTCTCCGGCATGTTTTAATATTCATAAATTGTTCGCAAATATACGAACATAATTTTAAGGGAGTAACTCAATTTAGGAACATATAAATATTCACCATTCGCTCTTTCTCTCCTTCGCTTCTTCATAAAACCGTATAACTTTTAACTGCATAACCGCCTGCCGTGCCTTCGGCAGTAAGGATAAAGGATAAAGGACAAAGGATAAAGGACAAAGGATAAAGGACAAAGGATAAAGGACAAAGGACAAAGGATAAAGGACAAAGGACAAAGGACAAAGGATAAAGTAATCAGTATTGAGTATTGAGTATTGAGATTGGCCTCACTATTCAAATAGGGATTGTTTAACCATATAACCGTATGACTGCATAACCGCGTCACCATTCACTCCATCAATTCACTTCAATTTACAAAGGCTCATAAGCATCTCTGTTTTCATAGATAATCCAGCCCAGGATGGCGGCAACAACAATGGCTATGGGCAATCCGCTGGTATCTACAAAAAGGTGGGTAAGGATGATACCTACCACAATTGGGAAAAGAATTACTGCTCCAAGCGCTCTTTTTTTGCGGAAAGATAACGAGTAGTCCTCCAATGATTTCTGCTATACCCAAAAGGGGCATTAACCATACGATTTCATTCATTGCCCGAAAATCCCTTAGGGTTTCTTCCGGCATATTTTCCGGCATGGGCATATAATTGAAAAATTTATTCAGTCCGGCATTGATAAACAAAAGACCAAATAGCAGGGCGACGACAAATAATATTTTATTTTTCATTTTTATAGTTTAAGGTGAGTTTAGATTTTTCGTATTCATACAAATATATTATAATTCATGAACAAATAAGAATTTACTGAATCACCAATCGACCGTTGCCCTACCTTAAACCACCATTTCACTTATATCGTTTTTTAACCGCATAACAGTTTCATCAAATCACCATTCACTCTATCTGCAAATCGTAAAGTCAAAATTCGTAATTTTATGAATGCAAAGCCCGAATCAAATTTTATGGGTAATGATTTATAGAATAATTATTGAGCATCACTTTTGCTAAACCAACAAAACATGAGCGACAGGCAGGACCAAATTAACCAGCTTCTCAATAGGCTGGAAACACTATTAAAAAGGCAGGAAGACTTTACCAAAGAAGTACAGGTTCTAAGGGATGAGATCATTTTGCTGAAAAGGTCTCAAACCGGAATTACTTCAGAAAAGGAAACGGGTATTGAAGCGGAAGTCAATAAAGAAGTTTCTGTAAAAGATCCGGAAAAACCGGTCACAGGCAGCGCGACAAAAAAATTATACAGAGATATTAACCACAATATTTTAGGAGGGGTTTGCGCCGGTTTGGCTGAATACCTGAATCTGAGCAGAATTTTAGTCCGGTTTCTGTGGGTGCTGGTATCCTTTATTTATGGGCTTGGATTTATTGCTTATATCATTTTGTGGATCGTTTTGCCCAAAATTAAAAAAGAGACTTTTTTAAGCCAACAGCAGGATCAAGCCATTTCGGATAGCATTGTGGACGAGGTTGCAGCGAAAGCCAAAACACCAAAAATTCATTGTCGACTGGGAGAAATTCATCGGTGAAAACCTCATCAATAAAATTGGCATTGCCATTACCATTTTAGGAGTAGGAATTGGAGCAAAATATACCATTGAACACGATCTGATAAGTCCGCTCACCAGAGTAATCCTGGGCTATCTGCTAGGACTCTCACTTCTGGGCTTTGGAATCAGATTAAAAGAAAAATATGAGCATTTCAGTGCTGTTTTTGTAAGTGGCGCTATGGCCATATTGTATTTCATGACCTTTGCGGGCTATAGTTTTTATCAGCTGTTTCCGCAAATACCTGCCTTTGTCATCATGGCTTTATTTACGGTATTTACTGTGTTGGCGGCTTTAAGATACGACCAGCAAGTCATTGCGCTCATAGGTTTGGTGGGTGCTTATGCCGTGCCCTTTTTATTAAGTGACAATGCTGGTAACATATCTGTGCTTTTTAGTTATGTGGCCATAATCAATATCGGGATTTTGGTAATCGCATTTAAAAAGTACTGGAAATTACTGTTTTTTCAGCTTTTGTGCTTACATGGCTTATCTTTGTTACTTGGTACAAACCGGAATACAATGCGGATGAACACTTTGGCCTGGCCCTGACTTTTCTCTTTCTATACTTTGTAACGTTCTATGCAACGTTTCTATCATTTAAACTGTTAAGAAATGAAAAATTCGAAATGGCAGACATTCTGTTCCTCCTAGCTAACTCCTTTATTTTTTACGGTTTTGGCTATAATATTTTAAATGTACATGAGACGGGTGCTCAATTGCTGGGACTCTTCACGCTTGGTAATGCCCTAATCCATTTTTTAGTAGGAATGATTATTTACAAACAGAAACTCGCCGATCAAAATCTGATCTATTTAGTCTCTGGGTTAGTACTGGTCTTTATTACCATTGCGGTTCCGGTTCAGCTGGACGGAAACTGGGTAACCTTGCTGTGGGTAGGTGAAGCCGCTTTATTGTTTTGGATTGGAAAAACCAAAGGGATTTCTGCCTATGAGAATATTTCCTATCCTTTAATGATCCTTGCCGCAATCAGTATATTGCAGGACTGGTCCATAGCTTACAATCAGTATAACTATTATGAACAGGCAGAAAATTTCAGGCCGCTTCTCAATAGTCATTTTCTGAGCTCGTTATTATTTATTGCTGCTTTCGGGTGGATCACTCTGTCTGAATGCGAATGAAAAATATCCTTCTGCACTGAGTTCGCAGAAAGATTTACGTCGACTGGCCTCCTTATTCATTCCCGCCATTTTTTTGAGCGCGATCTATTTTTCCGTAAGGTTGGAAATAGAAAATTACTGGAACCAGCTATATGACAGTTCTTTTTTGAAAATGAATGATTACGAGCAGTACTTCAATAGCGACCTTTTAGAATTCAAGACCATTTGGGTTCTTAATTATACTTTGCTGTTCACCGCCCTGCTTTCGTTTATTAACATAATGAAACTGAAGAGCAGAACGCTGGGCCTCTTTAATCTCGCCGTGAATGCCATTGCCATTCTTGTTTTTTTAGGACAGGGTCTCTATGCCCTGAGTGAATTGCGTGATAGTTTTCTGGAGGGGACTATGGCTGCATATTATCAGATCGGTACCTTTCATATAGGAATCAGGTATGTTTCATTTGTTTTTGTTGCGATAACACTGCTGGCCTGTTACAGGTACATCCGACAGAAATTTATGAATCTTGATCTAAAAATGTCTTTTGAGCTCTTGCTGCACCTTACTCTGCTGTGGATTGCCAGCAGTGAACTGATTAATCTGATGGAACTTGCTGGTTCTTACCGGTCAGACTAAGCTTGGCCTCAGCATACTCTGGGGTCTTTATTCCTTATTGCTGATTGCCCTGGGGATTTGGAAATCTAAAAAATATTTGCGCATTGGAGCCATTATTTTATTTGAGAAGTAACCCTGATAAAACTCTTTTTTTATGACATTTCACACTTGAACACGATCTCAAAAACCATTGTTTTTCTTTCATTGGGAATACTGCTGCTGATCATTTCATTTTTATACAACAAATTTAAAAACCAGATAGCTGATGAATCTGAGAAGTAATTGTTGTATCGCAATAGGGCTATTCTTATGGTCATTTTCTTACGGACAAATGGACCGGTATGCTTATAAAATGGAATTGCAGGGAATTGATGCGTCCTGGCATAGGGTAGTATTGCCCGACGGGCTCTTCGGAAAAGTATCTGCTGATCTTCAGGATATTCGGATTTATGGGATCAATCCCGCAGGAGGATGATTGAAGCTTCCTATGTTTTGCAACGAAGCAGAAGGATGGTCGACAAGGAATTAGTTTCAGGTTGCTGAATACTACCAAAAAAGGAAGGGTATTTTTATACATTAGAAGTGCCGTCAAAGAATAATAAATAAGCTGTGCCTGGAATTTAATAAACAAATTTTGACGGCGAATTAACTGAGGGAAGTCAGGACCAGCAGGAGTGGTTTTACAATTGTGGAAGGTGCCGTATTTTATCCATTAAAAATACGGAAACGGATTATCAGTTTTACAAAAGTGACTTTTTCTGACACGAAATACGATTTTTCAGATTACAGATAAAATCAATGAGGATCCGGATCTGTCTGCAGTAAAAGCTGTATTTGAAGTGGTTATGAATGGGAAGATGAATCGCTATGAACTGGCAAATCTGGTAACCAATATAGAAAAAAGTGAGAGACAAACGATTCATGAGGTGGAGCTGAGGTCGGCATTACCGGTGAGCGTTGTTCAGATCATGATGAAAGACACCTTTGATTTTTACAGACCTGTAACGGTTCATTATGTCTCTGACAGTATAAAAACAGAATTGGGCTGGAAGTACAGATACCTGCCATTAACAAGCGGAACACTGAGTTCACTGGAGCAAAATGAATTGAGATCTGAAAGTACACTGCTTAAAAAACTAAAGATCGTGATCGCCGATCATGACAATTTACCACTGATCCTTGAAAACGTAGTTGTAAAGGGTTATGTCCACGAGCTGCTGGTCCGTTTTACTGAAAAGGGGACGTATTTTTTAGTTTACGGAAATAAAAATGCAAGGAAGCCAAACTACGATATAGAACGATTTGTTTCCAAAGTGCCGGAACCTGTTTCCTATTTATTCCCGGGTGAAGAGACAGAAGATAGACAAAAATGAGGCTTTGGCAAAGAGGCCTTTATTTTTGGATCCACGCTTGTTATGGCTGCTCATGGGCATCATCATTTTTGTGCTTGGCTGGTTTTCTGTCAAGATGATGCGGAAGAAATGAAGATTCGATAACTCGCTCCTTTAAACTTTTATCATCTTTTTAAAAGCCTGAGTTTGTATCGGCCAACTCACCATTTCGCTGCATCACCATCCACTGCCTAAACTAATTAAAATACTTCGCCCTCATGCTCTCAACAATTACGGAGACGAGGATGAGTCCACCGCCAAGAACGGCACCCTGATCAGGATGTTCATTTAAAAACAGCATGGCGAGCAGGATCCCATAAATGGGTTGCACACTGCTCATGATACTTACCGAAGTGGTCGAAAAATGTTTGAAACTGTACAGGAATAAGGTATGTCCCAATGCCGTAGTCAGAAGGGCCAAAACCATGGCGGCGGGCAATTCCTCCACGATTTTTGAAGTATCGAGTATAAAAAAGGAAGGAAACAGGCAGGTACCGATAATGATGAGCTGGTATAGCATTAGTACAGAACCATTGTACTCACTCACTTTGTATTTCATTATAATATTCCTCAAAGCATAGCAAACTGCAGAAAACACGCCAAAGCCCAGTGCTTTGGTATAATTGTTACCGATATCGAAATCTGGTACGAGAAAATATATGCCTACCAATACAATGCCTGCCAGAACGAGGTGGATGGTCTGGAATTTAGTTTTGAGCAGAAGCGGCTCCAACAGTGCTGTGAACACCGGGAAAGTGAACAAAGAGAGCATGCCAATAGAGACATTGGACAATTTTAATGCATAAAAATAGGTAATCCAATGTAGTAACATGAGCACACCACCTGCCAGTATGATCTTCCGGTCTTGTTTTTTAAGCCTAAAATCAAAGCCCTTATATCTGCAGAAAAGGTAGATCAGCATGCCGCCAACCAAAGCTCTGAAAGCGATGGTTACAGGCACTGGGAGGTCTATGTACCTTCCAAGTGGCCCCGAGGTGCTTATGAGCAAAAGAGAAATATTGAGTTCAAAAAGATTTTGGAATCGTTTGGTATCCGGCATTAGACTTTATTTTTAACTTTTTGTGTTTGCCAGATTCCATTTAAGCCTGGCAATCTGCAGCAAGAAAAATCCTGCAATAAAGAAAACAGACATAAAAACCATACTGTTGCGCATGCTCCCGGTTACCTGGTCTATGAATCCGTAAGATAAAGAACCGATTACAATGGCAATCTTTTCAGTGATATCATAGAAGCTAAAAAATGAGGCCGTGTCTGTTGTTTCTTCCGGAATCAGTTTGGAATAGGTTGACCTGGAAAGCGACTGAACACCACCCATCACAAAACCCAGGGCGGCAGCCAAGGTATAAAAAGTGACTTTTTCCTGCAGAAAATAACCTGAAATACAAATGATGATCCAGATGACCAGGGTGACGCTAATGGCAAAACCATTGCCTTTTAGTTTAGATAACCAGGCAAAGAAATAAGCTCCGGCAACAGCTACCAATTGTAAAATAAGCACGATATAGATCATTTCATCTGCACCCATACCAATTTCCTTGTCGGCAAAAAGGGGAGCCAGCAGCATGACCGTCTGCACCCCCATGCTGTAAAAGAAGAAAGCACTTAGGTAACGATACATTACCTCTTTGGTGCGGATTACCTTAAAAACTTCCAACAGTGCTTTCTTTCCGTTACCCAATATTTTTAAACTTATCGGTTTTCCGGTACTGCGGTCTTTTAAATAGTAAAATGCGATTTGCGCAAAACTGATCCACCAGACACCCACGAGGATAAATCCGAAACGGGTGGCTGAGCCGGCATTTTCAAAGCCAAAAAGCGCGTATTTCTGGTACAATAGGAGGTTGAGAATGAGCAGGATAATGCTGCCGATATAGCCCATGGCAAAACCCCTGGCACTCACGCTGTCCATGCGGTCATTGGTAGCTACTTCAGGCAAAAAGCCATTGTAAAACACAAGTGATCCCGCATAACCTATGCTGGCCAGTACAGAACAGGCAATACCGTATTCAATATTTTCTCCGGTAAAAAAATAGAGCCCGATGCAGGCCAGTGAACCGAGGTAGGTAAAAAATTGCATGAACTTCTTTTTTGAGCCGCTGTAATCCGCAATTCCGGAAAGCATGGGCGAGAGAAAAACGATGACCAGGAAAGAAAAAGAGATGGCATAAGAAAAAAGAACGGAGTTTTTGATCTCCAAACCGAAGAATTTTACCATTTCTCCTCCAAAGGCAGCCTCGGTGGTGCTCATATAGTAAATGGGAAATATTGCCGTAGTAACGATTAAATTATATACCGAATTGGACCAGTCGAAGGAGGCCCAGGCATTGATAAGGCGTTTGTTATTTTTTTCCAGCACTTTGAATCTTTTTAGTTCATGTATTAGATCAAATAGTATTGAGATAATAGTATTGGGTATTGAGTACTGAAAAGAGACAAAATAATTTTAAATTTTAAATGTTGAATTTTAAATTTTTTCCTTTATCCTTGCCAGCGGCATTTCTCACATCCCAAGTTGTTTTCTCATCCAGTCGTATTTTATTTGTCGCCAGGGGGCGGGCAGCGAGTGTCCGGCTTCGGGATATACGACATATTCTTTTTGAACCTGCAACTGATTATAAGCGGCAAAGTTGATATGTGGCGGACAAGTCTCGTCTTTCAGGCCTACAGCCATCAAAACGGGTGCTTTTACCCATGGCGCCAGGTTTTTTATATCGATATAACTGAGTGTTTCATAAATTTTATCCCAACCCATTTCAGGATGCATTTCCTGGTAGGCTTTAAATTCGTTACCCGGCCAGTTTCCAACCACAAAATAATGAGGAAAATCGCTCAGAAACGGAACATCCGGCATACAAAGGCGGATGCGGTCATTATTTAATGCAGCGGTTGCAATGCTGAGGGCTCCGCCCTGACTGCCACCTTCAACCACTACTTTTGTGGTATCGACCATGGGTCGGGAAAAAAGAAAATCCACAGCCCGGCGTGTGTCCATATAGGCCCCGCGATAAATGTACTGCTCTTTGTCATGCAATTGAGTCAGCAAATAAGAAGGCATGGAATTGAAAGAGGGCGCAAGATTGTCACGGCTGTTCCCATGTCCGCGAACATTGAGTGCGAGAACAGCAAAATCATCGCTTTGGTAAGCCCATTCAGGAATCATAACGGTATTGTAGCCCTGAACATGCAGCAGGGCAGGGTATTTTCCGGGCTTAACCGGTTCGTTATACCAGCCTCGGATAAGTACATTTCCGAGGGAACGCATTTCGAGCAGATAGGTATTGCGGGTAGGGGTGCTCAAACTGTCAATTTTAGTAAGTTTGTACTGAGGGTCTACCGCAGCGAGTTCTTTTTTTGCACGTTTCCAGTAATTTTCGAAATCGTACTGCGAATCAACAGGAGACTGAATGTGTTCAGGTTCAATCCCAAAAGCAGTATAACTGCGGATGGTTGCCAGGTTTGTTTTGAATTCTATTCGCGCCGTATAAAAACCGGGAGCCAATCCTGTTAGGCTGAGGGTATGTTTTTTCCCAGACCGCTTTCTGAGCACCAAAGGCTCTTTTTTGCTGTATACCTGCTCTTTAAAATCACTGACAATCTCTGCAGACAGGGTTCCCTCAAGATTCTCATCAGAATTGTTTTTTATAACTACCGTTAAACTGATGCTGTTGCCGGACCGCACAATGTGGTCGGAAGTGACATAATCAACAGAAATTTTCAGTTGATCTGAAAGGCCTACAGACTGCAGGGAGACTGGTCCATTATAGATGCCGCCACCACCGGTAAGATCATAGACCCGCACGGCAATGGTATTTTCCTGATCCCACAGGATCTTATCAATAGGAATTGCATATCTGCGATCTTCATCATAGGCACTCACATAATTTGGGGGCATGGCACCATGTTTTCCGATCAGCACACCATTGAGAAAGGTTTCATCGCTGTCATCGATCTTTTGCAGGTCAAGAATGAGGCCTCCGTATTTGGCAGCGTTGGCCTTGAGTGAAGAGGGAATGGTAGCTTTGAACCGATACCAGCCAAAGCCATCGTATCCGTCAAAACCCTGATTTTCCCAGAGAATTCCGGCTTCTAACTCTTTCCATCCGCTGTCATCAAATGCGGGCTGGGCATACAGGAGATTATCGCCTGTAGTAAATTTCCATTTTCCCTGAAGCGGATTTTGGGCATTGGTTTGCAATGAAATGAATGCAATGAACCAGAATAAAAGATGAGATTTCATTTTTTTAAGTTTTTACAGGGGCGTTTTGCCGACCAATTACAATTGAACCTATTCATTTCAGATTGGAACAAAATCTTTTTTGAACCAAAGTCCGATAAAATTAAATTGATTTTTTTGAATAGCCGGCCGTTTTATCTTCAAATTTGAAGCGAATTAAAGTGATTTTTTTTGACTGGATATCAAATCGAGAATAATTTTTTTCAGATTTCCTAAAACACCATTCAGGTCTTTTTCATCTCTGTTTTCAACCCGCCGCCAGTTTTTATGCTTCCAAAGGGAAGGGTCCGGTACCTTTCGGTTTCTTTGATCTTAGCTTTGGTAGTCATGAAAAATTAAACTTGCAGGATTAAAATTGGCTAATGTAAATTCAATCGCATCATTTTTTTAAGGTTTTATTTTTTTAACAGAAACTCCAGGGGTATGCTTAGACGCCGGCTCCAGGACAGTTCGCTATGGTCATCTCCGGGAAAGGATTTGGTGATCCAGTTTTTTTCGGTATAGCCCTTAGCTTTCATCACGTCATCCACTATCTTTTGCTTTGGAGGATACAGGGCATCAAGTGTCTGGTCTCCATAGTCAAAATAGATCCTGTGTGTTTTTGGGTCGGGTAAATGGTCTTGCAGGTAACTTGCAAAAGCTTCGGGCACCGGGTTATTATCCGTGGTAAAAGTACCCGGCCAGTGTGTTGAGAGGCAGGCAGCCCCGCCAAAAACATCCGGATATTCGCAAATAGCATAAATAGAGATCAGTCCGCCCATACTAGAACCTGCAATAAATGTGTTCTTTTTGTCAGTTTTTGTGTAAAATGTCTTATCAATAAAAGGTTTTAGTTCAGATACCAGAAATTTTAAATAATGATCAGAAATAGGTTTGAAGGTCTCTGTTGTTCTGGCTGCTCTCTGAAGCTGTGCAGTTACTGTGTCTTTTTGTGTTGAAGTCAATTGATCAAATGGTTTTTGAGGGAAATATTCCGGATGTCTTTTCAGGCCGTTATTCCAGATACCCACCACAATAAATTTTTGGGTCTTTTTTTCAGAAATTAACTTTCCTGCGCACGCATCTACCTCCCAGGCTGATTTGGTCCAGGTATTTTCGGGATCATACAGCATCTGCCCGTCGTGCATATACAGAACGGCATATCTTTCTTTCTCAGAATAGCCGTCCGGAAGCCAGACATCTATGTTTCGGGCATCAACAAATTGAGATTTGAAATTTTCAATTCGATTTAATGTGCCTGAAGAAACTTTTATTTCCTGAGCCTGGCAGAGGAAAGTAAATATGCTGAAGAATATTAAAAATGTTCTCATGAAAAGCCTTCTAAGGTACTTAAAGTTTAATGTAATCTTTTCAACAAGTTATAGCTCAAAATTAAAATAACTTTCATCAATCAATATCATCATTCAACATTTTTCCATCCTCCTTTTTTTATCTTTTCCTAAAGCTTTAGTCTTTTCCTGCCTCCGGCAGGCAAGCTTAATCCTTTTGACTTTACACTTGAAAAGGATCATTTCTTTTCCTCGGGCTTTTCCACGGCTTTGATGATGCCTGTGTAGGTAATGCTATTGCGGTTGTTGCTCAGGACATTTAGTGTAGCATATCCGCTGGGAGTAACTGAAAGTTGCAGGTTGAAACTGTCGTTTTCGCCTTTCACCTTGGCCCTGATTATGGTTACATTTTTTTTCCCTTGTTCTGTTGTGTAGTTTTCGGGTTTTCCTTCAAAATTAAGTCCCGAATCGTTGCCATAACCAACCCCACTAAAGGCCCGTCCAAAGTAGGGCAATGTACTTTCAATAAAATCCGGCTGGAATTTCAAATAGGCCTGGTAGCTTATCAGGTCAACAGTTCTGGAACCTTGGGGCATGGCTCTATCTGCAATAAAAACAAATTCTCCGTTATAAGTAATGCCTTCACCTGATTTTCTTTTACTGTTCTCTTCTTTTCTTTTGCTTCTTTTTTACTCACTTCCTGTGCAAAAACGGATAAGGAACAAAAAAATACCATTATCATAAATGAACGAGCTTTTATCTTCATAAGTTTCTGATTTAACTTGTGATGCAAAATTAGTATCTCATGGAAAACAGGCTGTAAAATGTGGCCGGATAGTTTTTTCAGTGCAAACCCAAATGTTTCGTCTGTTTTTTGAAATCACCCAAACCAAAATCATGATGTGACTTTATTAAATCTTTGAATGGTTGCTTGTTGATTCCAAAATAACCGTCGGGTATCTGATATGACCATGAATCTTGGGTCAAGAAAATGCAGAAACCCGGCGGATTTGATTAAACAATAAACGGGCAGGTTCGCGGTCTTGTTTATTTAAAAAATTACAAATGAAGGGTGATCTGAACTATTCTGCCGTAGTCGGGTCTATGATTGTTTTAACTTCGTTGACGGAATTAGCCGGAAAACCCCCTTGATTTGCGTGTTCGCGAACCATTGCTTCATTTGGGGCAATGTAAACGCAATAAACTTTATCACCGGTCACATAGCTTTGCAGCCACTGTATTTGTGGTCCCATCTTACTTAATACTCCACAAGAGGTCTGTGAAATACCCTTTAATTGCTCTGCAGTTAATTTTCCTGCTCCGGGAATTTCCCGTTCAATAACATACTTTGGCATAATATAAAGTTTAGGTTTCCTACTCATATGGCTTTTCGGTATCGCCCCGTTTTTTGAGTGAGTTCTGGGCTTCACTTTCTTAAGAATAATCCTGCTCAGGACCTGCATGATATTTAATGATGGTCTCTTTATATTTCATAAAGATAAAAAAAGAATTGATTATAACTGAATGGCACTTACTTGTTTCCTGTCGCCTGCCTCCTGTGTTCTTTTTCCTTGGCTAGATCCGTTGTAATTATACCCCGCGAAGCATCGCGGGGCTGCAAATTAAAACCTGTGTCTTGTCTCCTGTTTCTTGTTTCTTTTTCATATGGCTGGTTCGTAAAAAGATTACCCGCAGGCATCGCGGGGCTACAATCAATTCTCAATTCTCAATTCTCAATTCTCAATTCTCAATACTATTTCCAAAATACGTATCTTTAACTTTTGTAAAAACCCCAATTAATAATGACAGCCAGTAAGAAATTAATCTGTTTACTTGTAGTTTCCGGAATTATTATTTCCTGCTCAGAGCCTAAAAAAGATTTTACCATGATCTATACAAAAGCTGATTTTGAAAAGGAAGTTAAAGGAAAAAATACCACCTTGTATACCTTGAAAAATCAGGGAGGAATTGTTGTTACCCTGACCAATTACGGCGCCCGGCTAGTTTCTGTTTTTGCACCGGACAGAAATGGGGTATTGGAAGATGTTGTTTTGGGATACAATTCCATCGACGGCTATCTGAAAGATGATGCCGGTCATGGCGCCGTCGTGGGGCCTTTTGCCAACCGTATTGCCAATGCACAGTTCGAAATAGATGGCCAGGTGTACCAACTGCCGGTAAATAATGGAAAAGCCTGTCTGCACTCAGGACCTGAGAGTTTTTACCACCAGGTTTTCGACGCCAAGGAAATACAAACGCCTGACGGATCTGCGGTTGAAATGACGCTCGCAAGTGCAGATGGAGAATGGGGTTTTCCCGGAAATAAAATATTAAAAGTTACCTATACCCTTAGCACAGACAACATTTTAAAAATTGACTATGAGGCTACTACCGATAAAGCAACCCATTTCAATCTGACCAACCATGCTTATTTTAATCTGAAAGGAGAAGGCATGGGCGATATTCTTGATCATGTTCTTGTGATTTTAGCGGACTCTGTTACCGTTGTAGAAGATTCCCAGCTGATACCTACAGGTGAGATTGCAAGTATCCGTGGCACTGCCATGGATTTTAACACTCCGCATACCATAGGCGAGCGCATTGAAGATCCGATGCCAATGCTTCAGATGGGCAGTGGCTATGACCATAATTATATTCTGAACAAAGGCAAAAATTCCAGCGACCTTGCTTTCGGAGCCAGTGTGTACGAGCCGGTTTCCGGTCGTTATATGGAATGTTTTACTACCGAGCCGGCTGTGCAGCTTTATACGGGTAATTTCCTTCAGGGTACCATTGGAAAAAGGGGCAATCCTTACAAGCGCCGCAATGGACTTTGTCTGGAGACACAGCATTATCCTGATTCTCCCAATCATCCGAATTTCCCCAGTACTTTGCTGAGACCCGGTGAGGTTTTGAGATCAACAACAGTATATAAGTTTTCGGTGAAAGAGAAGGACAATTAAATTCTTGATTTGCCCTGTTTTTTGATTTTACAGAATCTGATCTCCATCCCGGATTAAAAAATGCAACATTTAGAAAGCAAACGTATTCAAATATTGTTTAGGGACATTTTAAGTTGAATGGTGCATAGGTTTTATATTCCTATCTCCACCTGAAAACGCGCAAACCAGGCATTTTTTGAGGTTCCATCACCAAATGATAGTTGATCAAAAGAAAACTCGGTTTGCAATTTAAAAGCATGTTCCCAGATATATTTGGTAAGTCCTAAGGAAAATTGTTTGGAATCAGGGGTATAGGCCTGGATATCCTTTGCTACTTTTTGGGTAGAGTATCGCCCGATCAATTCAAAATTATTCAAAAAAAGGTAACTCAATTGATAGTCAAACCCATAGCCAACATATACATAATTGAACTGTGTGGGCCCTCCTGACTATACGCGATCGGGTCATCGGACATTCTGTTCATATAGGCGGTCATAAAAGCCCATCCATTATATTTTACCATACCATCCAGAAGTACAGACTGCATGTCCTTTTTCTCATAAAGATCTGCACCTAACTGACCCTGGGTCTGTCTTGCTTTGTGGTTGCTGCTATATGCCCCTGAAATTAAAACCTTTGGAGTCTTTTCCTGACTATGTCCCTTCAAAATTGGTGATGCCCAGCGATA
>JAXHKS010000003.1:0-49163 GCA_034523115.1 Flavobacteriaceae bacterium
CTTATCCTTGGTTTAGTTTTTAAGAAAAGATAAAAGATTATTGTTAAAATCTAAAATCTCAAAATCTCTCAATACTCAATACTCAATACTAAATCAATGGCAAAAGTCCTTGTGCTTGGTGCCGGTGTTGCAGGCCATACCGCGGCGCTTCTGCTTAAAAGAAAATAAAAGAAAGACCATGTAGTAACTGTGATTACTACTATCAACAAAAACCAGTAGATCCATTACAATATTTTATCAAGACCGGTGGACTCCTCAATAGTCCGCACGGTCTTTTTAAGCCAATTAGGTGCATTGAACCTGTAACCCACAAAAGCCTGAAACACAACTTTAGAATCCTCATTCGTGACCGACGAGTCCTCCTGCGTATAGAAACTTCCAGATAACTTGGAATAGATCCCGGCATAAAACTTCTTTCCGTTATATCCTGCCCCTGCGCGTCCATCAATTCTTATCAACAGATTGTCCTGACTTGTTTCAAATTCCTCGTTTGGAAATCTTGTGACAATTTTGCTTCGCAGATAGCCTGCTCCGGGAGTGATCCCAAAAGAAATGTAAAAATCTTTTTTCAAAACAAGGGTGTAATAATACCCTGCTCCTACAACAAGCTCAAAATTATTTGATTTTTGTGTACTTCTAGATTCAGTAACTTCCTGTTCATCATCGATGATATAATACCTGTAAAGTATATGGGGTACAAAACTACCTGCACTTTTCAGCTGCCTTTCAGACTGTGTGGAGATGGCATTGAAGGAAAAATTCGGGTTGAACTTATATCCTGTAAGGCCCTGAAAATTCTTGTAAACCAAATCAGGAATAAGAATATATGGATCCCCTTGCTGCCAGCCGGGTATATAATCAGAGGTATTTTCTATGTAATAACCTGTGGTCTTGCCATAGCTAAGTTCCTGAAGCCACCTGTTGAAATTCAGGCTTAACCCAAAACCACCTGATTTAGTTTCTCCACGCTGGGCATCATCATCATTCCCGGGAAGAAATTCGGCCACATACTTAATACTGAAGGAAATATATTTGTAGCTGACGTGAACGTGGCTCTCACTTTTAACATTGGGCGATATAATCAATTCATTATCCACCGTCTGTATTGAAAATTTCTCCGTATCATTACTCTGACTGAGTTTTAAGGTGAAATAATGATCAAGTTTTTCGAAATAAATATTTGATGGTTTGTTGGCGGTTGTATCAGTTTCCTGAGCAAAAACATCGAAACTAACAGATATATACAATAAAATGAAGCAGATTGGTTGGTATCGTTTCATGTAATAGTTAAAAGCCGAATATAGAAAAAAAATAGCTATTGATAAATTATTTATAGAGATTAATTTGGGTAATAAAAGTCATTCAAATTTCGAACTGTTAGTGTACCTTTGATTTAATTTCCACCCTATAACTGAAACTAATATGGCAAAAGTCCTTGTGCTTGGTGCCGGTGTTGCAGGCCATACCGCCGCGCTCCTGCTCAAAAGAAAATTAAAGAAAGACCATGAAGTAACTGTAATTAGTCCCAACAGCAAATACCAGTGGATCCCTTCCAATATCTGGGTGGGGGTTGGCCGCATGAAAGCTTAACAGGTGACCTTTCTGCTCGGTCACGTTTATAAAAAGCAAGACATTGAATTTCACCAGGCGAAAGCTGTTTCTATACACCCACAGGGGAGCAACGATCGGAAACCTTATGTAAGCTTCGAATATACTTCTCCTGAAAAAAAAGGCGAAATCGGATTTAAAGAGTATGATTACCTTATCAATGCTACCGGACCCAAGCTTAAGTTTGAAGCCACCGAAGGCCTTGATCCGGGATTGGGGAATGCGCAATCGGTTTGTACATTCGGACACGCAGAACATGCATGGAATAATTTGCAGAAAGTAATGGCGAAAATGGAACAGGGTATAAAACAAACCCTTGTGGTAGGCACCGGAAATCCTACTGCTACCTGTCAGGGGGCTGCCTTCGAATATATACTGAACATAGCCGATGAAATCAGAAAAAGAAATCTTTCGGACAAAGCATCACTGATCTGGCTGACGAATGAATATGAAATTGGCGATTTTGGTATGGGCGGGGCTTTTGTAAAAAGAAACGGATATATCACTTCAACTACCGTTTTTGGTGAATCAATATTAACAGAATACAACATTGGCTGGATCAAGCGCGCCGGCGTGCACAAGGTTGAGAAAAATACCATATACTACGAAACCCTCGACGGAGAATTTAAAACCCTGAACTACGATTTTACCATGCTTATCCCCTCCTTCTCCGGGGTGGAAATGAAGGCTTATGATAAGGAGGGCAAAGACATCAGCAGCGCGCTTTTTGCCCCCAACGGTTTTATGAAAGTGGACGCAGATTATACCCCAAAGAAATATGAAGAATGGACCGCTGAGGATTGGCCGAGACATCTATCAGAATCCGTCTTATGACAATATATACGCCGCAGGCATTGCCTTTGCTCCGCCACATACCATTTCCAAACCCATGCAAACAAAAAATGGCAATAACCTTTTTCCAACAGCTCCGCGCACGGGCATGCCCTCAGGTGTAATGGGAAAAGTGGTTGCAGAAAATATTGCGGAAAGAATCCTGAATAACGACCACAGCCATAAGCACAAGGCCTCCATGGCGAAGATGGGTGCAGCCTGTGTGGTCTCTGCCGGATATGGTCTCACAAAAGGCATGGCTGCAACCATGACTGTCTTTCCTATAGTGCAGGATTATAAAAAATATCCGAATTGGGGCCGCGATCTCAACTATACGGTCGGTGAAGCGGGACTCGCAGGCCATTGGATCAAGCTTGTCCTGCATTACCTGTTTTTGTATAAAGCCAAAGCCAGACCTTTCTGGTGGTTAATCCCTGAATAAAACTTAAACCCGAAATCCATGAAAAACGAGATCCATATCAAACCTTACAGCGAAAATAACTTTGTAACTGTACCCGGCAGAACGACCAAAATCTTCCGGAAATTCATTCCCTGGCAAATGTACAGATTTGTTGTCCTGAACCTGAAAGATCATGAAGATCATCATTGGAGGACATTCATAAAAATAAATTAACGTATTATGGAAGTAGAAATTCTTGCCAGAATTCAATTTGCCTTTACCATCGCATTTCATTATATCTATCCGCCCCTCAGCATAGGCTTAGGTTTAAATATGGTTATTATGGAAGCTTTCTTCCTAAAGACGAAAAACAAAGATTATGAAAGACTGGCCAGGTTCTGGACGCGCATTTTTGCGCTTACCTTTGGTATAGGGGTAGCTACCGGTATTGTCATGGAATTTGAGTTTGGCACGAATTGGGCAACCTATTCGCGCTATGTAGGCGATGTCTTTGGCAGTGCACTTGCCGCTGAGGGAATTTTTGCTTTGCGCTCGAAAGTGGTTTTCTGGGCATACTTGTTTTTGGATGGAACAAAGTTAAACCCTGGGTGCATATGGTGGCAACAGTTGGCGTATTTCTGGGCTCTGCCTTTTCTGCGGTATGGATCGTTGTGGCCAACAGCTGGCAACAAACCCCTGCAGGATATCATATTGTAGGCGAAGGACTGAATGCCCGTGCCGAGATCACAGATTTCTATGCCATGTTATTTAATCCCTCCAGTATGGATCGGCTGTTTCATACCTGGCAGGGTGCCATTCTGGCCGGTACTTTCCTTGTACTGAGTGTACATGCCTATTATATTTTAAAAGGTCGCCATATAGAATTATCAAAAAAAGCAATAAAGCTGGCCCTGCCTCTGGCCATTATTTTTTCACTTAGCCAACTCATTTCAGGTCATAGTTCTGCAGACGGCGTCGCCACAAACCAGCCAGTAAAACTGGCTGCATTTGAAGGCCATTATCCAGAATCTGCGGCAGCGGATTTGTATCTGTGGGGATGGGTAGATCAAGAAAATAAAAGTGTTTCGGGATTAAAAATTCCTGGGGGATTATCTTTTTTACTGCACCAGGATTTCTCTGCACCCGTTACCGGACTGGACGCCTTTCCTGTAAAAGACCAACCCTCACAGATCAATGCGGTTTTTCAGTTTTATCACGTCATGATCAGCATTGGAATGATGCTTATCGCGATCAGCTTGTTGGCCGGATTCATGTGGTGGAAAGGCACCTTATTTAAACATCGCTGGCTGATGCATATATTTATGTGGTCCGTAATCCTTCCGCAGGTTGCCAATCAATCAGGCTGGTTTGCTGCCGAAATGGGAAGGCAGCCCTGGGTTGTTTATGGGCATTTAAGAACGAATGATGCCCTGTCAAAGGTTGTCACCGCCAATCAGGTTTGGTTTTCGTTAATCCTGTTCTTTCTGATATACGCGCTGCTGCTTGTTCTATTTATTTATCTGCTCAATAAAAAAATAATCCATGGCCCTGAAGCCGGTGATGACATTGACAAACAAGCCCTTTCAACAACAAGAAGTTCATATAATTAACCGTAAATAAAGAAAAATGGAAACATTTCTTGGTTTAGACTACCCAACCATCTGGTTTTTAATCGTAGGTGCATTATTTAGCGGTTATGCCATCCTGGATGGATTTGATTTTGGAGCCGGCGCCTGGCACTTGTTCCTGAAAGATGAAGAAAGCCGCAGGATCGCACTCAATGCAATCGGCCCTGTCTGGGATGGTAATGAAGTTTGGCTGGTCATCGGTGGTGGCGCTTTATTTGCCGGATTTCCATTGCTCTATGCCTCCATGTTCTCAGCCATGTACATTCCGTTTATTCTATTTTTGGTATTTATTATTTTCAGGGCTGTCTCTATTGAATTCAGAAGTAAAGAACCCATGTTGTGGTGGAGAAAAATGTGGGACATAACTTACAGCGTCTCCTCAATTATGCTTGCCTTTTTATTGGGCGTTGTACTTGGTAATGTGCTTCAGGGCATTGCACTGGGTGAAAATTTTGAATATACCGGATCTCCGGTACTGGATTTTTTAAATCCCTATGCCATCATGGTGGGAATTACTACCCTGGCCATGTTCATGTCACATGGCGCAATCTACCTCTTGCTTAAAACGGAAGGCCTCCTATATGAAAAGCTAAGGCGTTTACTGAATACCGGACTTATTTTCTTTATTGTGAGCTACGCGATCACTACCATATATACCCTGATCTATATCCCCCATCTCACGGAAAAAATCAGAAATAATCCCATGTTATTTTTGTTACCCCTTTTGGCCATATTTTCTATTGCCAATATTCCCAGACTGGCCAATAAGAAAAAATACCTTTCCGCTTTCATTTTTTCAGCCCTCTCTATGAGTTTTCTACTCATATTGATTGCCTTTGAACTTTATCCCAATATTTTATTGTCTACCATAGACCCACAATACCACATCACCGTATATAATGCGGCTTCTTCCCAAAAATCTCTTGGAATTATGATCACCATCGCAGCAATTGGCACACCCCTGGTGTTGGGATATACCGTATTTGTTTATGCCACCTTTAAAGGCAAGGTAAAAATCGATGAAACGAGTTACTAAAACTTTATTACAAGCGCTGACTGAATAACCGCTTAAATGTTTAAACGGAAATTTTTGCCCTTATTCTCCCTCCTCTGTGTAGATCAGCCGGGCCAAACGATTATCGCGCCTATAAACATCATCAAAAAATTGAAGTTCTCCTTCCTCATTCACCCAGGCCGTAAAATAGCCTATATAAACGGGTATAGAATTTTTTAGACGGTAAGAGTTTTCCACCCCTTTATTCATTGCCATATCAATTTTTTCAGGAGTCCAGCTGGGATCTTCGGCCAAAATTGCTATAGCCAGATCGCGTGGTTTACCTACCCTTACACAACCATGACTAAATGCCCTGTCCTCTTTTTCAAACAAACTCTTGGATGGCGTATCGTGCAGGTAAATATTGTTTGAATTTGGAAAAATAAACTTCACCAACCCCAGGGAGTTACTTTTACCGGGCTTTTGTCTTACATTGCCACCATTCCATTCCATATTGTGCTGGGCGAGGTAGTTGCTGTTTCTGGCCATGCCCGGTTTGACTTCTTTGTTGATAATGCTGCGTGGAACATTCCAATAAGGGCTGAAAACGATATTGGTCATATCGCCACTAAAAATGACCGTTTTCGTCATGGCTTTGCCAACTACCACGGGCGAAATTAAAGCAGGCTTATTGTCGCGTATAAATGTCAAACGGTATGAAGGGATGTTCACCAGTACATATTCTCTAGCATCTTTTACTTTTGGAGAAATCCACCGGCAACGCTCCATGTTGACTACTATGGTTTTTATTCTTACAGAAACCGGTACATTCATTTCTTTTATGAGTTCGGGCGTAATGGTTTCGTTTATATTCTTTCCGTTTCTTTTCTGGAAAGTATTTATGGCTTTCAACAGTGCTGCATCAAATTTATTGGTCTTGTCGTTTTCCTTTAATTCACCTGTAACCAAAAGTCTTTGCTTAATTTGGGTTATGGCAGTTGCGGTATCTCCAATTTTGTACACTTTAAGTTTTGGATCGAGGTCAATTACATTCCAGCCCCCATTTTTTTCTATCGAGCGGTATTTTTGTAATACGTCTCTCAACTTATAGTATTGATCGATCATTACTTTCGATACATTTTGTATTGCCTCAGGATGAAGCAACGTGGAATCCAAAAGACTGGCGTAAGATACTTCTTTGCGAGGCAATAACCATTCCATTGATTTTGTGGTGTGTTCATCAATTCCTACCACCACTTTTTCTGCGCAATACATATAAAGCCCTGTAATCATCAAATCCGAATCAACTTGTGACAGTGTATTTTCTTGATGTTCATTAAAAATTGCTGTGATCTCTTCATCATAAGGAAATTCGTATTTACACCCTCTGCCTCGAGGTTCATAGCTTTTACAAATAAACTATGGGCAAATTCTATAGTGCCCTCACTGTCATGCCAAACCTGAGTAAAATTGTGTTTTTGATACAGTTTCATCACTTCTCCTTCATATTTCTTTAAATTTGGATAGGCATTAAAGAAGGCAATGATGCTTAGACTATCAATTGGAATTGCGCTCTTTTGAAATACGACTACCTCAGGAACCACAGCTTCTGCCAAAGGCTTTTCAGATGAATTGACAGGCAAGGGCTGCTATGGCTATAGTCAGGATGAAGGATACAGTTAAATACAATGCTTTGAAACTCATATTAAACATATTTTTAAATTTGAATCAAAATTACAAAATCTAAAAAGATATTACTTTAATTTTTTTTTATTACTATTAAATCATGGAAACTCGGTCCTTTTACAAGCATTTTAATTTAATGAAAATAAACAGAGAAAGAGAAATAGAAAAAAAGCACTTTTTGTGCCTTTTTGATAAATATATCCTATTTTTTAGTCTGTTTAAGTGAATGATCATAAATGAATAGGCCATATTGCATGTGGTTTGCTTTTTTGTGAGAGATACCAAAACCAAAAAGAATGTATTGTGTTTTTGAAAAAAGATGTAATGAGCAAGAACATATATAATAACCGAGGAAGGAAACCTCGGGAACCCTTGATGATGGGTATGAACTGGGAATGGTAAAAATTACATGGCTCTGATGTGGAGGGGAAAGAATAAAGACGAAAATTGGCCTCCCCTGCTCTGGCCTCTAAGGGAGAAGCCTAACACCAAAAGAAAAGAAAGGCTAAAAAACAGCCCCAACCAAAAAAAAAGGGGAAAAACGAAAAAAAAAAGAAGTTTAGAACTCGAAAAAAAAACCGAGAAGCTAGATAAACAAAAAAAAAAAAAAAAAAAAAAAAACCGAAAAAACCAGAGAGGGACAAAAACCAACCAAAAAAGCGCCTAGGAAAAAAAAAAAGAGGAAAAACGAGGAAAAAAATCAGGAAAGGGGAAGTGACCAATCCAAAAAAACCCGAAAAAAAAAAAAAAAAGAAAAGGGAAAGAGACAAAAGCGGGCGTGTTTTTAGAGGGGGAAAAAAAGAAAAATCTCAAAAAAAAAAAAAAAAAGAAAAAAAAAATACCAAAAGGAGGGAAGGAGACAAAAAGAAAAGAAAGGATGGGAACCGTGAAAATTATTAGAAAAGAAAAAAATTTAAAATGATAGGATAAAATAGAGGTTATAGATATGTATGGATCTGGCCAAGGGTGAAAAAGCTAAAGAAATGGTGAGGTAAATTCCTGAAACGGAAGAAACGTCTCGATAATCATTCTATAAATTCAGAATAGCCACGACCTCATAATCAATTAGAATCTTGGCATCCTAAATGACTTCCTGCCATGGCACTTAAAATTGGATTGACAGCCTTCAATCTGTCAGGGCGTTTGTGACCTTAAATACCCAGGCAAACTCACAGGGCGAAGTAGCGGGACTTACTTGTGGAGGCTCAATCGTCAATACGCTGCCGCTTGCTTTGGCACTTATCTTGCCGGAATATCCCAGCATACTGACTTTATCAGAGTTTATGCCTTTAATGGTTAGAGCACTTTCTGGAAATCTTGTGCAGATCACATAAAGATCATTGTCTTTGCGGGTATAAAAAACATCGGGGAGTTTCGCTAAACCGGCCTTTGCCCAATTCGAGGTTCCATAGATAGCCTCTCCGTTTACAAGCAACCAATCGCCAATATCTTTTAATCGCTGTTGCTGAATAACAGGAATTCGGCCGTCTGCCGTAGGACCAATATTGAGAAGTAGGTTGCCACCACGCGACACCTTGTCGATTAGGATATGAACCAGCGCTTCAGAAGTTGAATAACTTTCCAGATTTTCATTGCGGTTATAGCCGAATGATCCTCCAATACCCCTGCATTCTTCCCAGGGATGGTTTGGTGTATCTGTCATAACACCCTCATGGACCAGGTCGTATTCCGTTGTGTAGATACCCCCGTGTTTGCTTCGTGTTTCCTTACCCCAGCGGTCGTTCACCACAACATCTCTCTTTACGGGAGATTCGTTGTACAACCAGGCCAAAAATTCAGTGCTTTTCCATACCTCACTCGGGTGATCCCATTCTCCGTCTGTCCATAAGATATCAGGTTTATACCTGTTCACCAGGTCCTTCATTTGAGGAATCATGTGTTCATCAACGTATTTGTTCACATCTGAGCTATAAAGCGGGTTGTACCATTCGTACAGCGAGTAATAATATCCCATACGCAAGCCGGTTGCGCGAACTGCCGTGATGAGATCCCCTGCCAGGTCGCGGTACGGACCTGCCTCCACTGCATTCCAGTTCGGAGATTCGCGGCTTGGCCAGAGGGTAAAGCCTTCGTGGTGCTTTGCGGTAAGGACCACATATTTAGCCCCTGATCCCTTAATAATTGTTGCCCAATCCAAGGGCTCAAACATTTCACAATTAAAATCCCGGACAAAGTCCTGGTATCGATAATCCTTTCCATAGGTCTGGGTATGAAATTCTACAAAATTCTTGTGTACAGGAGACGCATTGTCCATAAGCCTATTCCAATACCATTCTGCATATTTATCATAAATGCCGGCATTGGTTGGCCCCCAGGCAGGAACAGAGAATACACCCCAATGTATAAAAATACCAAATTTTGCATCGGAGAACCATTCAGGTATGGGCCGGCTGTCTATCGAAGCCCAGTCAGGCTGATAATTCTGAGCTATGATTTTTGTATTTAGGAAAAACAATAATATTAGAACAAAGAGTTTTGAATTATTCATGGTCTGCAGGAAGAAAGGTTTTTAATTAACCTTAAAAATAATGAAAATATTCAATAAAAGGATCCTTTGAACTGTGCAAACTTACAATCCAAATAACTTCATTAATTGTTCACCATCCCAATTATGGAAATGATTCTTTTAATGAAATTCAGAAACAAAAATCCGTACTTTTATCCTATTCATGTTAGCTGGTTGATTGGCATAGTGGTCTGAAACAAGGCCTCTTATTCCCATTTTATTATTAACCTTTTTTAATTCACAGTTTGAATTCAAAATATTTCACCTTAAAAAACCTTCACTTAATCATTTCCGTTATGGTGCTTATCCCTGCATCCCTCATATACGGTCTGCATCCTGATGGTTTTTGGACTGACTTTATCGGCTTGAATGTCAGCAACATTGATCTTATCAATATATTCAAAGCCATCATGGGTTTATACTTAGGCTTTGCTTCGCTTTGGCTGCTCGGAATCGTCAAACCCGCTTTTTGGTTTACTGCCACCCTGTCGAATATTGCTTTTATGGGCGGCTTGGGGCTGGGCCGAACGGTCAGCTTATTTGCCGATGGAATTCCATCCGGGTTTTATCTGACCGGTGGTTTTCTTGAACTCCTACTTGCTTTTTTGGGAATATTCATTTACAACCTGGAGATAAGAAAAAAGAAAGAAGATAAAAGATAAAAGATAAAAGATTAAATTCAACATTTAACATTCATCATTAAAGGAAATTTATTTTGCTGGTTACCGCCTTGAGAGCTATCTTTATCTTGCTAAATTGAATCACGAAATGGAAGAGTATTATTTTAATTGTCCTTATTGTTGGCAAGAGATTTCTGTACTGCTGGATTCATCTGTAAATGACCAAGTTTATATAGAAGACTGCGAGAGTCTGTTGCAATCCTTTAGAAATTAATCCGGTTTTCGAGGAAAATGAATTGGTGAATATTCATATTCAAACCATTAGGGCAATGATATTGCTCTTATATATTTTATCCAGGTCATCCCCCAAATAAGGAAAAAGTTTATAGGAAAAAGGAAAATTTAAAGTTCAACACTTTAACATTCAAAATTATCCTGGTTCCTGGTTCTTGACTCAATACCCGCCACGACGGACAAGATCAATACTAACTTTCTCTTTCGCGTTATCGTAAAACCGCATAGCGCGTCATGGTATAACTGTCCTCCCTAGAATCCAATCAAAACTGGAAGACCAAACTTGATGAGATTCCTCCCCGACCCCGCCCGAGGTTCTCGGGGTCGGGGGGCAGGGTTGGGGAATGACATCTTTCAAAAAAAATTACTTCCTTTGAAGTCGGGAGCTTTCGGAGAGCCGGTGGTTAACATTAAAAATTTAAAATTTAAAATTTAAAATTCAACATTTAACATTCATCATTCAAAATTATCCTGTTTCCTGTCTCCTGTTTCCTGTTTCTTTTTCATATGGCTGATCCGTAAAAATATTACCCCGCGAAGCATCGCGGGGCTACAAATAAAAACCCATCATGATCGTTCATAGCTATTTACTTGTCTCGAATTCTCAATACTAAATACTAAATACTCAATACTCATTTCCAGTTTCCATAAGTAACAAAATTTTGTACTTTTAGTCCTGAAAAAATTAAAATCATGAGGACGCTTTTTACTTTATTTATTTTTACCACCTTATCATTTTGCTTAAAAGCACAGACTGACCCGACCATTTTTGAAAAATTCACGCCCAAATACTACACCATTAACGGTTATAAAATAAATGTAGAAAGCCTGGGAGCAGGCGATCCCATTATTTTTTTGGCCGGAGGACCGGGTGACTCACACGATTATATGCAGGGCAATTTTGGGCAGTATTACAAAACCAATCAGGTGATTTTTATCGACATGCCGGGCCGGGGAAAATCGGATGATGCCAAAGATAAAAAAGAATATTCCATTGACAGCGATACAGGAGTCATTGAGGAAGTCAGAAAGGCGCTGAACCTGGAAAAGATATCGATTGTAGGCCATTCCTATGGTACGGTACCCGCCCAGGATTATGCTGTAAAATATCCCGACAGGGTCAACAAAATGGTTTTGATCAATGGTTTCCACAGCGGCGAAATGTGGCAGGCCAATTGTGACAGCTACAACCATTATGCGAAAACGCACTTTCCGGAATACTGGCAAAAAATCGATTCTTTAAGAAGCCTGGGCTATGTTTCCAGTGATCCGGTTTTTAGTGCGCTTACGGAAGTCTGCCCATTAAATATGTTTACTATCACAATACAAGTCTTCAGCAAAAAACACCAAAAGAAAAATACCGAAGCTGGAATGCGGATGTATATTATGCCATCATAGGAAGGGACGCCGATTTTTTCGTAGGTGGTAACATGATTGACTGGGATGTGCGAAAGGAGCTAAAAAACATGAAATTCCCGGTGCTGATCGCTGCAGGAAGGTATGACGGCGTTTCCACACCGGAATACGCCATGCAATACAAACATTTTATGCCTCAGGCACAATTTATTATGTTCGAGCAAAGCGGTCACAATCCCTATCTGGAAGAACCCGAAAAATTTTTAAGGCCTTTGAAGATTTTTTCGGAATAAAAAAGTGAAAGGAAAAGATAAAAGATGACCTCCTTCCCTCCCCCTATATATATAAAAAAGATAAAATGTTTAAGATTTAAGATTCAAGATTCAAAACTTGCCTGTCTCCCGTGCCCTGACGGGCGGGCCCCCCCCCGGAGGTAGGATAAAGTTTATCTGCCCCCCCCGCTGAGGGGGTCTTCCTCCCGTCGCCCCCCCCTCCTCTCCTTCCTCAGAGACATTTTATCTTTACCTCCCCCCCCCCCCCCCCCCCCCCTTTTTTTTCCCTCCCCCCCCCCGGCCTTTTTCTTTTCCTTTTGCCTTTATCCTTTACCTCGGTCTCACTTCGTCGATTTCCGTTCCATCAGATCGGTCTGTATGATGACATGTTCAAAATCAGTCTTTGGTTTGGTTTTATTCAGCCTGTTGATCAGCAATTTGGTAGCGGTTCGCCCCATGGTCTCCGAATGCTGGTTGATCGAGGTCAGCGCCGGGATGGTATACTTGTTAAAGGCACCGTTCGTAAATCCGATCACTGAAATGTCCTGAGGTACTTTATACCCCAGGTTTTGTACCACATGCAGCGAGGCTATAGCAGAATGCTCCTCTGCTGCCAGTATGGCATCGATTTTATTGGACTCCAAAAATTCACTAATCCTCTCTTCTACAGTATCATCTGGCAGCACATCTACAAAAACAGGTTTGCCAATATTTAATTTACTGTCGGATAATGCCTGGCTATACCCTTGTTTTCTGAGTGCACAAACACTGGTTTTGTATATTGAAGATAAAAAGGCAATATTCCTGCAACCTTTTCTGATAAGAAAAAAAGTAGCATCGTAGGCACTTTTGTAATCATCTATGGTGACTTTATCGCATTTGACTGCATCAGTAACCCGGTCAAAAAGTACCAGAGGTATTTCATTTTGAATCACCTTCTTTAAATGATTGTACTGATCTAACAATTGTGTTTCACTTGGATAATGACATCAGGATGCCGTCAACCCTGCTGTTCAGCAACAAATTAACGCTGTCAACTTCATTTTGCAGCTCTTCATTGGAAATGCTGATCACCACCTTAAATTTATTTTCTTTCGCCTCCTTGGTAATTCCGCGCAATGCCCGTGCAAAAAAATAATCCGTGATATTGGGAATGATCACCCCAAGGTTGAAGGTCCTTTTTAGCTTTAAACTTTGTGCAATGACATTAGGCACATAATTCATTTCTTTTGCCTTTGCCCTGATTCTTTCTTTGGTTCCTTCGCTAATATCATAATTGTCATTAAGTGCTTTTGATACGGTAGCAATGGAAACACCCAAAATACGGGCCAATTCTTTTAGCGTTACTTTCTCTTCCAATGTCTTGAAGTTAAATGAATTATTAATGGCTTATTTAACAAAAATAAACATTCTGAACCAAATATAATGTGATTAAAAAGAAGTCGTTAAGTAAAATTTTCATGAAATCATTAAATGATACACAAATATTTTACCGTATAAAAAGGCAAAAGCTTTGTAATTAATTTTTACATACTTGTATATTTAGCAGATTTTAGATTGATTTATTACATGCTATAAAATTTATTAACACTTAACTTCATAATTTCTTAAAAATGAGCTCAACACCAATCAAGACAAATTACCCGGCGCTATACACTTTATCAGGTGTATTTTTTTTCTGGGGTTTTATTGCGGCCTCCAATGGCGTTTTTATTCCTTTTGCAAAGTCTTATTTTAATCTTTCCCAATTCCAGAGTCAGCTGATAGATTCAGCATTTTATTTTGCTTATTATATCGGCGCATTTTTATTGTTCATCCTTTCCGTTGCCAGTAAAAAAGATCTTTTGAATTCCTGGGGTTTAAAGAACGGTATCGTTTATGGATTGATACTCTCAGTAATTGGAGCCTTTCTTATGTTTCCTGCTTTGGCTTCCAATAGTTTTGCATTTGTTTTGGCAGCGCTTTTTATTATTGCTTTAGGTTTTTCATTGCAGCAAACGGCTGCACAACCTTTTGCTATTGCTCTGGGAGACCCAAAGACCGGATCAAACAGATTGAATCTGACCGGAGGGATCAATTCATTTGGGACAACCATTGGCCCCATCGTTTTTGCCTTGGCCCTATTGGGGACTACAAAACTTGATGAGAGCCTGATAAAAGGTCTGGATTTGGCAACCGTACAGTGGTTATATGTATTTGTGGGTCTTGCATTTTTAGTGGCTGCCATCCTGTTCAAATTTTCGAAAAAATTACCTGAAGCAAAGGGTGATCCTACAATTGACAATGAATCAAAAGCAACCGTTGTGATTAGTCTGATTTCAATTATACTGGTTATTGTTTTTGCTTTGATCTTTTACCAAAACACCGGTGAAGGAGTGGATCATACCAGCAAAATGGGACTCTATTTATTATTAATAGGTATGGGAGCTTTATTTTTTGGATTGCTTTATTCAAATTCAATGGCTCAGAAAGATGCCACCGGCTGGGGTGCATTCAAATATCCGCAACTGGTTTTGGGCATGCTGGCTATATTTACCTACGTTGGCGTTGAAGTGACCATCCAAAGTAACCTTGGGGAATTCCTGAAGCACCTGGACTTTACAAATTTTCTTAATTCTAATCCGGGATCTGTGACAAGCTATTCAGAATTCAATACGATGCTTTCTGATAAAACTGTTGAAGGACATTATTCTGGTCTGACTCCGATGTTAATCTCCTTATATTGGGGAAGTCTGATGATCGGTCGTTGGGCAGGTGCTATTTCTGCATTTAATCTGTCATCAAAAGCTAAGAAAATGGCGCTGATCATCGTTCCGTATATTGCATTTTTAGTGATCCTTGTTTCCAATCTGATCGCAGGAAATTCTGCTGAAAACGTAATGTCCTTGTTGCCTTATGCGGTTGTTGTATTGATTCAGATCTTTGGTTTCTGGCTGGGCCAGGACAAACCTGCCAAAACCTTGATGATCTTCGGTGCTTTAGGAGCCCTGGCTATGTTAGTCGGTATGTACACCACAGGCAGTGTTTCTGTATTCGCCTTTGTTAGTGGTGGTTTGTTTGCTTCTGTTGGGTGGCCTGTTATCTTTTCACTTTCAGTACAGGGATTGGGCAAATTCACTTCTCAGGGATCTGCCTTCCTGGTCATGATGATTTTGGGAGGTGCATTTATACCACCTTTACAGGGAAAAATAGCAGATATGGCTAACATTACCATTTCTTATTGGGTTCCATTAGTCGGGTTTGCATATCTTGTGCTGTTTGCTATTTTGGTAAAAGGTATCCTCAAAAAACAAGGTATTGACGTAGATGATATCAAACTGGACGCAAGCCATTAATTTTTAGAGAAAAGGATTTTAAAAGCTTAAAACAGACTGTTTTAAAAGGTGCAGATTAAAAAGATTTGCACCTTTTTTTGTAAATGCAATAAACTGTGTCGTATTGACACAATAATGAAATAAAATGTCTATTTTTATCAGATTTAAAACTGAGCATGAAAAAATTCTTTAAATTTTTAGGATATACACTATTGACGATCATAGCTTTAGTCATGGTTACCCTATTGATTTTATATGTACAATCCTACAGACAAACTTCAGCTTTTTTAGATTTGCTGGGCAATGAGGCCCCTGTGATTGAACTAAATGGTATGCATTACAGGGACCTGAACAAGAACGGCAGGCTTGATGTGTATGAAAATCCAAAAGCAAACATTGATAGCCGCATAAATGACCTGCTCGGGCAGATGAATATTGAAGAAAAAGCAGGGCTCATGTTTATCACCATGGCATCAATGGGCAGCGACGGTTCTTTAAGCAATATGAAATCTGTAGCCAACCCCATGTCCCTTATCTTTGAGTCGAATGCCTCTATGTTGGTAGGAAAGCAAATGAACCACTTCAATACCCTGCAGTCACTGACCCCTGAAGCCATGATTTCCTGGAATAACAATATTCAAAAACTGGCTGAACGCACCCGCCTGGGTATCCCGGTTACCATCGCTACAGACCCTAGACATGGTGTGCCCAATGCACCCGGCGCAAGCATTTATACCCCATATTTTTCTAAATGGTGCTCCCCTACCGGCTTCGGCGCTATTCGTGATACGGTTTTGATGCGCGAATTTGGCGATATTGCGCGTCAGGAATACCTCGCCCTGGGCTTTCGCCTTACCTTATCACCCATGGCTGACCTGGCTACGGAACCACGCTGGGCAAGGATAAACGGAACTTTTGGGGAAGATGCCGAACTGGCAGCACAACTCACAAAGGCATATATTTTAGGTTTCCAGGGCGATAGCATTACGACCCAAAGCGTGGAGTGCATGGTAAAACATTTTGCAGGCGGCGGACCTCAGGCAGGTGGAATGGATGCACATTTTCCACCAGGTAAACAGGCCTATCCCGGAAAAAATTTTGCTTACCACCTCATCCCCTTTGAAAAAGGTGCCTTTGCCGCCCATGCAGCGCAGATCATGCCCTACTATGGAATACCCATGGGACAAACAAGCGAGGATGTCGGTTTTGGGTATAACAAAGATATTATCACCGGACTTCTTAGAGAAAAATACCAATTTCGATGGGATCATTTGTACTGACTGGGGCCTCGTTTCCGATATGAGTATGGCAGGTATTGTGATGAAACCAGCCTCGGCCCACGGCGTCGAACATCTGTCTGAAAAAGAACGGGTATTCAAAATCCTGGATGCAGGATGTGATATGTTTGGCGGGGAAGCCATTCCTAAGGTAGTTATTGAACTGGTAAAAGAAGGCAGGATCAGTGAAGATAGGATCAATGCCTCAGTAAAAAGAATATTAAAAGAAAAATTCAAATTGGGACTCTTTGATAATCCTTACCTCAAAACCGAAAATATCAAAATCCTTGGAAATGAAAAATTCATTGAAAAAGGCCGGGAATCGCAGAGGAGATCTCTGGTATTGCTGAAGAATGAAAATAATCTCCTTCCCTTAAAAGAAACAACAAAAGTGTATCTCCATGGCTTTGATAAGGAAGAAACCAAAAAATATGCCTCGGTAAGCAGCAGTCTGAAAGAGGCAGATGTCATTCTTCTAAAGATCAATACACCTTTTGAAACGGGTATGGTAGATTATCCGATTGCAGATATTTTCCATCAGGGGAGACTGGATTTCCCTGAAAAGGAAAAAGTAAAACTTCTTGAACTGATCCGTTCAAAACCCACCATTACTGTAATTAATCTGGAAAGGCCTGCAGTAATTCCTGAGATCAGTGCTGCAAGCAAAGCCCTGATCGGAGACTTTAGCAGCCAGGATGAGATCATTAATTGACCTGATTTTTGGAGAATTTAAACCCACCGGAAGACTGCCTTTCGAGCTACCTTCTTCTATGGAAGCCGTAAAAGCCCAAAAAGAAGATGTGCCCTATGATTCCAAAGACCCGCTGTATCCTTTTGGATATGGCATATCCTATAACTAAAATTATTTAAATAATCTTTATATGAAAAAAATAGTACTTGCTTCACTCCTGGCATTCAGTTTTACAATAAGTCCGAAATGGACGGAATCTGAAACCAACGGAATCAGAATTGTATCGAATGAAGGTGGTAAAACCCTGGGATACCATGTTTCTTCAGGTATAAAGCTACTTACCGTGGACAGATTTGCTTTCAAGGACCTAAACAGAAACGGCAAACTGGACAAATACGAAGACTGGCGCCTGACTTCCGAAGAAAGGGCAAAGGATCTGGCTTCGAAAATGACCGTAGAACAGATCGCGGGTTTGATGCTTTACAGCCGCCATCAGGCCATTCCTGGCGAAAGCAGTGGGTTCAGGAAAGGAACGTACAATGGCAAATCCATGGAAGAAAGCGGTGCAAAACCCTCGGATCTTTCAGACCAGCAAAAACATTTTCTTGTAAAAGATAACCTGCGTCATATATTGATCACTTCTGTAAAAAGTCCGGAGGTTGCAGCAGAATGGAATAACCAAGTTCAGGCGCTGGTTGAAGGCATAGGGCTGGGCATACCTGCCAATACCAGTACAGACCCCCGCCATGGCATCGTGAGCAATGCAGAGTTCAACGAAGGTGCCGGAGGAGCTATTTCAATGTGGCCCGGTTCATTGGGTTTGGCCGCAACTTTCGATCCTGAATTAGTCAGAAATTTCGGGCATATTGCAGCCCGTGAATACCGGGCTTTGGGCATCACTACTGCCCTTTCTCCTCAGGTCGACCTGTCAACAGACCCGCGCTGGAACAGGTTTAGCGGAACCTTTGGCGAAGAGCCTGCTCTGGCTACAGATATGGCAAGAGCTTATGTGGATGGATTTCAGACCTCGACCGGCGATAAAGAACTGGAAAATGGCTGGGGTTATGAAAGCGTGAATGCAATGGTGAAACACTGGCCTGGTGGTGGTTCGGGAGAAGCAGGTCGCGATGCACATTACGGTTTTGGGAAATTCGCTGTGTATCCGGGAAATAATTTTGATACACACCTTTTGCCTTTTACCCAAGGTGCCTTTAAATTATCAGGAAAAACAGGTATGGCCTCTGCCATTATGCCCTATTACACGGTTTCCTGGGATCAGGATAAAAAAAACCAGGAAAATGTTGGGAACAGCTATAACCGCTATATCATTCAGGACCTGCTGCGCGATAAATACGGATACGACGGCGTTGCCTGTACAGACTGGCTGATTACCGGAGATGAAACCGCCATCGACGTTTTTCTTTCAGGAAAGCCATGGGGTGTTGAAAAACTAACGGTAGCGGAAAGGCATTACAAAGTGCTGATGGCAGGCGTGGACCAGTTTGGAGGTAATAATGAAATGGGGCCGGTAATTGAAGCCTATAATATCGGCGTAAAAGAACATGGCGAAGCCTTTATGAGAGCCCGGTTTGAAAGATCTGCAGTCCGATTGCTCAAAAATATCATCCCGCCCCGGACTTTTTGAAAATCCTTATCTTGATGTAGCCACCTCAAAGGCTGTTGTAGGAAATTCTGCCTTTATGAAGGCGGGTTATGAGGCACAACTGAAATCGGTGGTCATGGTAAAGAACAAGGCCAATGTACTGCCATTGCAGAAAAATAAAAAGGTGTATATCCCCAAAAAATTCACTCCGGCAGGCAGAAACTATATTGGCATGCCTTTTCCGGAAAAACTGGATTATCCGGTCAGTATCGCCCTCGTATCAAAATACTTTACGGTTACCGACGATCCGGAGGAAGCAGATCTGGCGCTCGTTTTTATTGAAGGAGCCAGTTCAGGAAATGGTTATGACAGCGCTGATGCAGCTAAAGGAGGTACTGGTTATGTACCCGTTAGCCTGCAGTATAAAACCTATACCGCTACGACAGCCAGGGATCCAAGCATAGCCGGAGGCGATCCTCTGGAAAAATTCACCAACCGCAGCTATAAAGGGAAAAGCGCTACCGCCATCAATACCAGCGATCTCGACATGGTGCTGGACACCCGTAAAAAGATGAAAGGAAAACCAGTGATAGTTTCTGTGCATTTATCCAATCCATCAGTCTTTGCTGAATTCGAAAAGCAGGCAGACGCGATCCTTGTGTCTTTTGGGGCACAGGACCAGGCCTTGCTCGATCTCCTCACAGGAGAAGCAGAACCTTCTGCCCTCCTTCCCCTGCAAATACCTGCCAATATGGAGACCGTTGAGGCCCAATTGGAGGATGTTCCGCTCGATATGAGCTGCCATGTGGATGCTGAAGGCAATACCTACGATTTTGCTTTCGGATTGAACTGGAAAGGCAGAATTAATGATGCCAGAACTGCGAAGTATAAGGGGAAGGGAAAAGATAAAAGATAAAAGATAAAAGAAAAAAGATAAAAGATAAAGAATAAAAGCGACCATGATGGGTTTTTAGTCCCACTGCGATGCTTCGCGGGGTGTTGCCATGCCTGCGGCAGGTTAACCGGTCGGCAGAGATAAAGGTAAAACGACCATGATGGGTTTTTATTTGTAGCCCCGCGATGCTTCGCGGGGTGTTGCCTGCCATGCCTGCGGCAGGTTAACCGGTCGGCAGAGATAAAGGTAAAACGACCATGATGGGTTTTTATTTGTAGCCCCGCGATGCTTCGCGGGGTTTAATTTGCCGCAGGCAAGGATAAACCTACCTCCTTCAATAAACATTAATTGGTAACCCTTTCCAAGGTTTACTATATGACCGAGCAAGCGCATGGCATAACAACATACCCGTTATTCTATTGCCTTTTCATATCCAGATAAGGTTTTGGTGACCCTGACTTATACACTTCCTGAGCAATAGGCATTAGCCTTGTCAGGTCGCTTACACGGGTTTGTGAGTTGGGGTGGGTTGATAAAAATTCGGGTGGTTTCCCGCCTCCTTTTTCATTGCTTTTGGCCTCCATTCTTTTCCAGAACTCGGGTGCTACCATTGGGTCATATCCCGCCAGGGCCATAAATAAAAGTCCCATTTCATCTGCTTCAGATTCGTGTTTTCTGCTGTAAGTAAGTACCCCTAAACCTGATCCCACGCCATAAGCCTGTAAAACCAGGTTGCTCGTGCTGCCACTTGCGCCTCCCATACCCAAAGCCACGGCGCCAAGGGCACCCACCGTTTGCTGAATCTGCGCCTGACTCATCCTTTCAGCTCCGTGATTGGCAATGGCATGGGCAATTTCATGACCCATAACAACAGCTACACCTGCGTCATCTCCACAAACAGGCAGTATCCCGGTATAAAATGCAACTTTTCCACCGGGCATACACCAGGCATTCAAATCATCGCTTTCAATTACTTTGTATTCCCAGCGGTAATCTTTTAAATAATCAGGCATACCTGCTTCTATAAAATACCTTTCCACTGAGGCCTGGATTTTCTTGCCAACCCTGGTCACCTGATCGTTTTGCTCTTTATTGGTTGAAAGCTTTTCCTTTGCCAGTGTTTCCTTATAGGCTGCAAAAGATTGCGGAAAAATATCTGCATTAGTAACCATGCTCGCCTGTTTCCTTCCCGTAACCGGATTCGTGGCACAACTTCCGAAAACCAGAAAAATCAAAAGGGATACAAAAACTAGTTTCATTATTTCTTATCATTTATTTTTGCCAAACTTAATCAAATCAGCTCATACTAATAGTTTTTTCATTTTTTTAACATAAAAATAACCATTTAATGCCGGCAGTTGATATTCAATCTTTTTCAATTGTCTTAACTTTGCAGTCCAGAAGACCGAGTGAAGTGTTTATCATTATAAATTGATTCTCAATTGTTTGTAACCTTTTATTCGCTTTTAAGTCTGATCTGAAGATTTTTAATTATGTTTTGGATTCGTTTGCTTATCGGCATTGCTTTTATATTTTTGGTGGATTTTTATCTATTCCAGGCAGTCAGGAAGGGTTTTAATCGATTTTCACCAGGTGTTCGAAAATGGATAAAATTGGTTTATTGGGCCATCCCTGTCCTTTTTCTTATAACCATACTTGTGGCATTCATCTTGTCCGGCAAAGGAACCTATCCCTTCCTTCTGGCCTTTATTATGTTGTATCTTTCAAAATTTGCCGGTATTGGCGTATTGTTTTTTGAGGATATCACCCGATTCTTCAGACTTATTTACCAGAAAATAAAAAAATGCTGGTAAAAGTCCCACCAGAAAAATCCCCAGAAGGAGATAAGATCACCCGTTCTGCCTTTATCTCCCAAGCCGCTCTGGCGGTAACCGGTTTACACGTGGGTGCTTTTGGCTGGGGTATTGTATCCGGAGCACATGATTACCGCATTCATAAGGTGCAACTGCCACTGAAGAACCTTCCGGCTGCATTCGACGGAATGGTCATCGGGCAGATCTCAGATATTCATAGCGGAAGTTTTTATAAAAAGGTTGCTGTGCAGGGTGGCGTTGACCTTTTGATGATGAACAAGCCCGATATGGTCTTTTTTACCGGTGACCTGGTGAATAATGAGGCCAAAGAACTCAATGATTATTTTGATGTCTTTAAGCAAATAAAAGCTCCGTTGGGTGTATATTCTGTTACCGGCAACCACGATTATGGTGATTATTTTAACTGGGGTTCTGAACAGGAGAAGGCGAAGAACTTTGAAAAACTGATGGCCGGACATAAAGAGCTTGGTTGGAACCTGCTGATGGACGAACACCGAAAAATAAAGATAGGCAATGAATCTATTGGTGTACTTGGAATCCAGAACTGGGGTGCCGGTGGTTTTATTAAAGCCGGAGACCTGCAAAAGGCAATGAAAGATACTGATGACCTGCCGGTTCGCCTGCTTCTCTCCCACGACCCGAGTCATTGGCGTGAACAGGTACTTTCCAAAACAAAAATTGATGCGGCCTTTGCCGGACATACCCATGGCATGCAGTACGGGGTGGAATTGGGTGGTTTCAGGTTCAGTCCGGCGCAATTTCGTTACCCGGAATGGGCTGGTTTGTACACCGAAAATGACCAGTACCTTTATGTCAACCGTGGCTTTGGTTATCTTGGTTATCCCGGAAGGGTGGGTATTTTACCCGAATTAACCCTGATAGAGCTGAAGAAGGTATAGTTTTTTCTTATAAACTTTTGGCGCGGTATTTGTTAAATTATAAACATCAAATAGCTTCCCATGATCAAAATTTTATTTTTTTTGAGTTTTCTGCCGCTTGTGATTCTGTCCACCTGCGAAGACGATGATGATAATCAGATCATGTGCACTGAGGAAGCAAGGGCCGGATTGAATGTAACAGTCAGTTTGGGAACGATGAGCTCCAATACCGGAGAAGGTGTAACAGTACTTGCTACAGATGGCAGTTATACTGAGACTTTGACTTATTACAATGCGCAGGATCCGATATTTTCAGGTGCTTATGAACGATCCGGAAATTACATCCTTACCATTTCCAAAGAGGGTTATCAAACCTATACCTCAGGTGTTATATCTGTTACCAGAGATGAATGCCATGTTATTCAGCAAAAAATTCATGTTGTGCTACTGCCACTATAGTTAAGAAAAAAGGATAAAATTCAAAATTCAGCATTTAACATTCAAAATTATCTTGTTTCCTGTCTCCTGGTTCTTTTTACTTATATAGATTCGTTGTAATTATACCCCGCGAAGCATCGCGGGGCTACAAATAAAAACCCATCGTGGTTGTTTACTATTTATCTTGGTTCTGGTGTTCGCTATGTTCTTCCTGTGCCGAGGCTACGCAGTTCCTCCTCAAAAAATAATATAGGATTCGTTAGTAAATTATACATCTCGAATGCCAGTGCGGCGGGTTGATCTCCCGACTTTGGACTTACCGTTTACCATGATGCTTTTATTCTCATTTTCTTGATGGGTTGATTTGTTTTTCGATCTTTCTCTTTCTAAACCTCTTCAGTCTGTTTCTATTACATTTTTCATAGGTTAACATTCATTGTAATTATACCCCGCGGAGCATCCGGTTGAACCACTATTAATCTGATTTAGCTTCCATTACCTCCGGCATGGCAAGCTTTTCGTTTTTCTTTTCTGACCTCCGGCATAGCTCTCTCCTGTCTCCTGTTTCCTGTCTCCTGTCTCTTGGTTCTTTTTACTTATATAGATTCGTTGTAATTATACCCCGCGAAGCATCGCGGGGCTACTAAATACTCAATACTATTTTTCAAACCAAAACCCTTTTTCCACCATCTGCGGCAGATTTGAATATGGCCTCAACTACTTTGATATCTCTCATTCCTTCCTCACCCGGAACCAGGGGAGGCTGTTTGTTCATAATAGACAAAGCATCATCATCCATTTGCCTGGCCTGCTGGTTTCCTGAAAAAGCATACAGGTTTTGCTTGTCGCTGGTGGTGCCGGTTACCCCACTATACGACTGGAAGGGCCGCAATTGATACCAGCCTTTTTCACAATTCACCTTTAATGTATTTATGCTCTCTGCAAAACTTGTTTTGCAATTTGCGATGATGCCCTCAGGAAACTCAAGCTTGAAAATTGTTGTTTCATCGGCTTCAAAAAGATCAGGTCTTGTGTATTCTATCCTGGCACTCACCGCTACAGGTTCAAGTCCGGTAGCGTATCTGGCTGCATTGAGCGGGTAAACACCCATGTCCATCATCGCTCCTCCCCCAAGCTCTTTGTGAAGTTTCCAGTGCAAAGGGTCACTGGCTCCATTATAATAACCCGCTTCCGCCATAACCGTCGTTATATTGCCATAGGGTTTGGTTTTGCGCCAGCCAATAATCGTTTGCGTAACCGGTTCGTGCTGCATTCGGTAACCAATTGTAAGCTGAACCTTGTTTTTTTGGCAGGCATCTATCATTTCCTTACAGTCCTGACTACTGGGTGCCATAGGCTTTTCACACCAAACATGCTTCCCTGCACTGGCACCTATCACCGTATATTTTTTGTGCAGGCCGGGTGGCAAAACAATATACACAATATCGATATCCGGGTTGTTGGCGATGGTATGCATATTTTCATAATTATAGACATTGCTATCCGGGATCCTGTATTTCTTCTGCCAAACAGGGATCTTTTCAGGTGAGCCTGTAACAATACCCCTGAGTTCACAATGCTGTGTCAGTTGTAAAGCAGGGGCCAGCAGATCCCTGCTGTAATAACCCAGTCCAACAAGGGCGACACCAAGCTTTTTATTGTTTTGTGCCGTACAAAAATTGAGTGGAAGTGAACCCGCCAGAACAAATAATCCTGATTTTCTAATAAAATTACGCCTGCTATTCATTGTTTTTACTTTAAGTGATTGAATAGCAGTTAAATTAGTAATTTTTTTTTAATTCCTAAAATCATTTGTAATTTTTATAGGCGCTCATGAGCGTCATATACAGAAGTACCTTTTTATTCAAGGAATCATTCAATGGGCTGCATGTGGTGTACCAGGAATTACTTATAGCGCAAAAATCCACATCAGTAAGATAAAAAGAAAAAAAATAGATCCGTCTCCGGACCCATTAAAAATACTCAGCGTATATTTTAAAAAAATAATACTTTGCAGGATTTGTTGCCCTATTTATTTACCCTTTAATTTTAAAGCGGCCTTAACGATCGCCTCGGCATTCAAACCGTATTTTTCCATGAGCTGTTCCGGAGTGCCGCTCTCGCCAAAGCTGTCCTGAACAGCTACAAATTCCTGAGGAACCGGGTTGTTCTGAACCAGCACCCTGGCCACGCTTTCTCCCAGCCCTCCTAAAATATTATGCTCTTCCGCAGTAATAACACATCCTGTTTTGGCGACAGATTTTAAAATAGCTGCCTCATCCAAAGGTTTTATGGTGTGTATATTGATTACCTCCGCGCTGATTCCTTTGGCTTCCAGTTGTTCAGCGGCCTGCAAGGCCTCCCAAACCAGATGGCCTGTAGCAACAATGGTAACATCTTTTCCTTCTGTAAGCACAATTGCTTTTCCGATCTCAAAGGCTCCTTCCGGCATAAATACAGGCACTACCGGCCTGCCGAAACGCAGGTAAACCGGACCGTGATGTTCCGCGATAGCGATTGTGGCAGCTTTTGTCTGGTTGTAGTCACAGGTATTGATGACTGTCATTCCCGGCAACATTTTCATGAGTCCTATGTCCTCCAAAATCTGGTGGGTTGCCCCATCTTCTCCCAAAGTCAAGCCCGCATGAGAGGCACATATCTTTACATTTTTATCTGAATACGCAACCGACTGACGGATCTGGTCATAAACCCGACCCCGTTGAAAAGTTCGCAAAAGTTCCGGTAAAGGGTATTTTACCGCCAATGGTCAATCCGGCTGCGATGCCTATCATATTCGCTTCTGCAATTCCCACCTGAAAGAATCGCTCCGGATTCTCTTCAATAAACTTCTCCATTTTCAGGGATCCTACAAGGTCAGCGCAGAGGGCTACAACATTGGGATTCGTTCTTCCCAATTCGGCTAATCCGGCTCCAAAACCTGAACGGGTATCTTTCTTTTCTGTGAATGTATACTTTGTCATCTCAATTTTTTTATCGCTTAATAATCACCCAGTGTCTCAGGATTCTGCTCCAGTGCTTTGGCCAATTGTTCATTATTTGGTGCCTTGCCATGCCATGCATGGGTGTGCATCATAAAATCTACCCCGTGGCCCATTACGGTATGCAATAAAACACATACCGGCTTGCCCTTTCCGGTTTTTTCTTTGGCTTTGCGCATTCCTTTTATGATCGCTTCGCAGTTATTTCCTTCTTTAATGGTAACCACCTTCCAGCCAAAGGCTTTGAATTTCTTTTTGAGATTGCCCAAGGCATAACATCCTTGGTTGCTCCATCAATCTGCTGTCCGTTGTAATCCACCGTAGAGATCAGGTTATCCACCTTCTTTCCTGCAGCAAACATCATGGCTTCCCAGTTTTGTCCTTCCTGCAATTCGCCGTCACCATGAAGGGAATAAACCAGATGCGCATCCCCGTTTAATTTTTTAGCCAGTGCGGCACCAATCGCCACAGACATTCCCGACCAAGCGAACCTGAAGCAATTCTTACACCCGGCAAGCCATCATGCGTAGTAGGATGTCCCTGTAACCTCGAGTTCAACAACCTGAAGGTGTTCAATTCTTCCACCGGAAAATATCCCCTTCGGGAGAGTACGCTGTAAAAAAGCGGAGAAATATGACCATTCGACAAAAAGAAAAGGTCTTCCCCTTTTCCATCCATGGTAAATGTTTCGTTCAGTTCAAGTATTTGATTATACAAAGTCACCATAAACTCTGTGCATCCCAATGATCCACCCGGATGCCCGAATTAACCTTGTGTACCATCCTGACTATATCCCGCCGCGTCTGTTGTACAAGCTCCTGCAATTTCTTCATGCTAAATATCTTTAATTACCTTTTTAGGTTAAACCAATTTTATGTTGAATATTTTTACCGTTTTTCTCAGTAAATCACCCGATTTTCTAAGGTGATAAAAATATAGTTAATTTATGAGACCTGAAATAAAAGCACCATATAAAAAATACCAAAATGTAAATTATCCAACCTGTTTTTTAGTCCATAATTTTTCCATCGCTTCCAGGGTTTTTCCCTTGGTTTCCGGAACATATTTCCAAACGATAAACATGGCCAGCAAGCCCATCACACCATAGATCCAATAGGCAAAGCCGTGGTTGAATTTCTCAATCAGGTAACTGTTTTTATCCATCATCGGGAAGGTCCATGAAACGAGGTAATTTGAGATCCACTGCGCGGCAACTGCTACTGCCAGGGCTTTTCCCCGTATTTTATTAGGAAATATTTCCGACAGCAATACCCAGGTTACCGGACCCCAGCTCATGGCAAAACTGGCTACATAAACCAGCATAAAGATGAGTGCCGACAAACCAAGCGTTTGGGTGAAAAAAGTAGTGCCCAAGCGCAAACATGGAGATTGCCATGCCTAAAGCCCCGATCATCATGAGCGGCTTCCTTCCTAATCTTATCAACGGTCATGATGGCGAGTACTGTAAACAGCAAATTCACCGTACCCACAATGATGGTCTGCAACAAGGCCGTATCTGTTCCCGATCCCATATTCTTGAATATCTCAGGCGCATAGTACAAGACTACGTTGATCCCAACAAACTGTTGAAAAACAGAAAGGAGGATTCCTATTACAATTACTGCCGTACCGAACGAAAAAAGCTTTCCGGAATGACTCACCACTGTATTTTGTATTTCTGCCAAAATCACTTTCGCTTCCTCTTTGCCATTCACTTTGGTAAGCACCTCCAGCGCTTTCAGGCTTGTCTTTTAGCACAAGCGACCTTGGAGTGTCAGGCACAAAAAACAGCAGAACAAGGAAAAGTGTTGCCGGAATGATTTCTGAGGCGAACATCCACCTCCATCCAATGGTATTCAGCCAGGTGTCATCGCCCTGTCTGGCAATATAGTAGTTTACAAAATAAACCACCAGCATACCGAAGATAATGGCGAACTGGTTCATCGAAACCAGTTTTCCCCTTATGTCTGCCGGAGCGATCTCTGCAATATACAGTGGTGACAGCATAGAGGCAAGGCCCACACCTACACCTCCGAATAATTCTGTACAAAACAAAAATATAGAGAAAAGTATGGTCAGCATCGCCTATTGGCCTGAGCAGCATTTCAGGCATGGCTGACCCCAAAGCAGAGATAAGAAACAAGAAGGCCGCAAGGATGAGTCCATTTCTTCGTCCCATCTTTTTACTCACCCAGCCACTTAACATTCCTCCAATGATGCAACCGATTAGCGCACTTGATACTACCATGCCCAGTCTGGCATTCGCTGCGGTTTCTTCGAGTCCGAAAGGTTTTACAAAAAAACTATCGAGCGCACTAACGGTACCCGAGATCACCGCGGTATCATATCCAAACAGGAGTCCGCCCAGAGTAGCAACCAAGGTCAGCTTGAAGAGATAGGCAGCATTGTGTGAATTTTTCATTTATATGGCTTATATATACTGGTTGATAATATTTTCAAAAAGTTCCTGTTTGCCGCTCTTCAATGGCAGCTCACCTTGTTCACAGGCGATCTTGTACAGGTCCGTCATGCTCAGTTTACCCTGCTCAAAATCCTTTCCTTTGCCTGAATCAAAGGAAGCGTATCTTTCCTTTCTCAGTTTCTCATAAGGTGAAGCGCTCATGATCCTGTCAGCAATTAACAAGGCTCTGGCAAAGGTGTCTGCACCGCCGATATGTGCCAGGAAGATGTCATCCATATCTGTAGAATTCCTTCTGATCTTGGCGTCAAAATTCACGCCGCCACCCTTCAGGCCGCCTGATTTTAAGAAAACCAGCATGGCTTCTGTAGTTTCCTGTATGTTGTTCGGGAACTGGTCGGTATCCCAGCCGTTCTGGTAATCACCCCGGTTGGCATCAACACTGCCCAGCATGCCTTCTGCCGCAGCTACTTCCAGTTCGTGCTGAAAGGTGTGTTGTGCCAGTGTGGCGTGGTTTACCTCTACGTTGATCTTGAAATCTTTGTCGAGACCGTACTTTTTCAAAAAACCTATTGCCGTAGCCGAATCAAAATCATACTGGTGCTTCATGGGCTCCATAGGTTTTGGCTCTATGAAGAAATTCCCTTTAAAGCCCTGTGCCCTTGCGTAATCACGGGCCATGGCTAAAAAGGTACCCATATGGTCAAGTTCTCTTTTCATATTGGTGTTCAGCAGACTCATATAACCCTCTCTGCCTCCCCAAAAGACATAATTTTCTCCGTTCAAAGCGATGGTAGCATCCAGCGCCAGTTTGATTTGTCCGCCCGCCCTGGCCAGCACATTGAATTCAGGGTTGGTAGCCGCTCCGTTCATATACCTGGGATTCGAAAAACAGTTCGCTGTTCCCCACAACAATTTGATCCCTGATGCTTTTTGTTTTTGTTTTAAATAATCGACAATGCTGCTCAGTCTTTTTTCTGATTCTTCAAAAGTAGCTCCTTCACGAACCAGGTCATAATCATGAAAACAGTAATACCCAAAGCCCATTTTGCTGATAAATTCAAAGGCAGCATCCGCTTTGCTTCTGGCTGCCTCCATTGCATCTGAGGGTTTGTCCCAGGCAAACTGCTGTGTACCTGGCCCAAAAGGGTCTGCGCCTGTACCGCAGAAGCTATGCCAGTAAGCAACAGCAAACTTAAAATGCTCTCGCATGGTTTTGCCTGCTACTTTCTGATCAGGGTTGTAGTATTTAAAGGCCAGTGGATTGTCTGATTCCTTTCCTTCAAATTTGATCTGTCCGATCCCTTTAAAATATTCTTTGTTTCCTGTTGTTACCATTTTACTTTAATTTTATGATTTCTTATTATTTTTTGTTCATAATGAGTTCAAGTTCTTCTTTCCAAAGGGTGTAGGCTTTCAGAAATGGTGTTTTCTCTTTAAGCGGCTTAAAGGTCATCACATGGTCATTGTCCATGATGTTTTTGCTATAGGTATCAAAATCCCCCTTTGTGCAGCCCGGCAGCCCTTGCTGCCCCTATTGCCCCTGTGGTATTGTAGATCTCTATCTCCTGTTCTATGAGTGTGGATAGGGTATTTGAAAAAATATCTGAACGGAACAGGTTGTCATTCCCTGCACGAAGGACATTGATTTTTATGCCATCCGACTTCAGGATCTCTATTCCATAAACAAAGGAAAAGGCGATGCCTTCCAGCGCTGCCCTGCAGAGATGTGCTTTGTTATGCCTGTTCAGGTCAATATTGACGATCCTCGACCCGATGATCTTATTGTTTAACATGCGCTCAGCACCATTGCCAAAAGGTATAAAACACAGCCCGTCTGAACCTACTTCAATACCGGAAGCCAGCATGTTCATCTCTTCATACGACTTCACATCCAGGTTGTTCAGCAGCCAGCGGTACTGAATGCCTGCCCCGTTGATGTTCAGCAATTTCCCGATGCGTTTCTGGTCTTTTGTATAGTTCACATGGGCAAAATTGTTCACCCTGGCGCCTTCCTTCACAGACAGGTTATCGGTTACCGCATATACCACCCCCGAGGTTCCTCCGGTGGCGGCCACTTCTCCCGGATTAAATACATTCAGGGTCATGGCATTGTTGGGCTGGTCTCCTGCACGGTAAAGAATGGGTGTGCCCATCGCGATGCCGCTTTCGGCTTCTCCTGCCGATGAAACTTCCGATTGCATCCCAAATGTCGGAACAAGTTCAGGAATAAGTGCTTTGTCTATTCCGTAATACTTCAGCAAAAAGTCGGCGGTGCTGTTCTCTTTAAAATCCCAGAAAATACCCTCTGACAAGCCCGATACCGTGGTTTGCATTTTGCCGGAAAACCGGTAAGCGATATAATCGCCCGGCAGCATAAATTTATAGGCTTTCGCATAAATTTCAGGTTCATTTTCCCTGACCCATTTAAGTTTGGACGCGGTAAAATTGGCCGGGGAATTTAAGAGATGCCCAAAACATTTTTCTTTTCCCAGTGATTCAAAGGCCTGATTGCCTGTGGCCACTGCCCTGCTGTCGCACCAGATGATTGATCTTCTCAGGGCATTTCCATTTTTGTCCAAAAGCACCAGTCCATGCATCTGATAAGAGATCCCTATCCCATGGATCTGAGCACTGTTTATGCCGTACTGTTTTTTGATTTTCGCAATCGCGTTGCACACATGCTGCCACCAGTCTTCAGGTTGCTGTTCTGCCCAGCCGTTTTGAGAGGCATACATGTCCATCTCCTTTTCCGGTTCACTGACCACACCAACACTTTTGCCGCTGGCCTTTTCTACCAGCGCTACCTTAACGGAGGAGCTGCCTAAGTCTATTCCTAAATAATACATATTATAATGATTCTCTTATGATTAATTCCGTGGGTATATAGCACTGCACCGGTTTGTCGCTTGTAACAAACTCCGCTGCAGCTGAACCCAGTTGTTTAAAATCGGTTGAAACGACGCTAATGCCCTTATAAATAAATTTTTTCATGGGTGTTTCATTGTAAGATAAAAAACCCACATCCACCCCGGGTTCAAAATCCTTGCTCCTGCACTGTTCCAGAAAAGAACCAAGTATCCGGTCACTTACACTGATATAAGCGATGTCTTTTTCAATTGCAAAATCTTTTGGATTGGTGATGATCTTATAAACAAAGCCGTATTCGTCACAGAACTTTTTAAAATAATTGATCGTTTCTATGCTGTGGTTAGTGTATTTCGGGTAAACAAAATGAATTTCTTTGTACTTCCTGAATAAATCGGCTGCAGCCCTGATGGCTTCCAGAAATGCAGATCCGAAGTCCTGACAAACAAAATTGTTTTCGGGTTTTGTATGTATGTTCCAGTCAATGATCAACAGCTTGTCATTGGCAATGTCAGATAAAATGGATGGAATCTCTTTATGGTCAAAGGGCATCACGATATATTTGTAATACTTTCCCTTGCTGTTATTCAGTATGGCCTTAAAATTGTCGATCTGGTAATGATGAAACTGCACATCGGTAATGATATTCTCCGGCAGATGATTGATAAAAGAGCCGTATAAAACTTCCTTGTAGGCTTTGAATGTATCCAGAACGAGGAGCACCCGCTTAAGGTCGCGGGCTACATAATAGCCCTTGTTGGGAACAGAATCAATAATTCCCTGCTCTTTCAGGATGGAATAGGCCTTAAAAACAGTATCGCGGGATAATTTATATGAGGAGCACAGGTCATTTACAGAAGGCAGCAAATCCCCTATCCTGAGATCATTTTTGGCTATACCTTCATTAACGGCATTAACCAGCTGCTGGTATTTAGGTATATCACCTTGTTGATTGATTGCGAAAGTAAAATTCTTTTCAACCATATAACCATTCTGTTCTGTTCCGGTAGGTAAAGATAATTTTCTTTTTTAAATAATCACATATAAAGCGAAAAATATTTTCTCAATTTGGTCCCCTGCACAATTGCGCGTGCTCTGCGATCAATTTTCTTGAACTAAAAAAAACCATAAAAGACAGACTCCGCTCCCGCGCGATTCCATCGCGTGGCTATCCAATCAAGTTTTCTTGAACTTAAAAAAATCATCAAGACAGACTCCGCTCCCGCGCAATTCCATCGTTGGCTATCCAATCAATTTTCTTGAACTTAAAAAAATCATCAAGACAGACTCCGCCCAACGCGCGATCCCATCGCGTGGCTATCCAATCAGTTTTCTTGAACTAAAAAACCTTATAAAAGACAGACTCCGTCCCCTACCACCATTGCGTTCTTACAAAACAACCGAAGTTCCTTTCATGACCAACTGTTTAGAAACTACTTTCTTCTGATCCTGCCTTGTCTTTGAGTATTGCGCGCCACCTACTGAGATCATCAGGTTCTCAGGCTGTATTACTTTTTGAAAGGAACTGTTCACCGTAAACAATTCTTTGGCTAAAATCTTAAACTGTACTTTTTTGGTTTCGCCCTTTTTGATGAATACCCTTTCGAATCCTATCAGGCTCTTCAAAGGAGCATGCTCCATACTGCCCTCTCTGTTGAGATATACCTGCACTACTTCCTCGCCGTCGCGTTCACCCTTGTTTTTCACATCAACAGAAATGCTTATTTCGTCTCCTGTTTTGATCTCTGCCGGCATGAGCAGGTTGGCATATTCAAAATCGGTATAACTCAGGCCATAGCCAAACTCATAAAGTGGTGTTCCTTTAAAGTACTTGTACGTTTTGCCCTTCATATTGTAATCATTAAAAGTCGGAATATCGCTGATGTCTTTATAAAAGGTGAGCGGAAGCCTACCCGAAGGATTGTAATCTCCAAAAAGGATATCCGCCAGGGCTGTTCCCCCGGCCTGACCAGGGTACCAGGCCTCAACAATGGCCGGTATGTTTTCATGTTCCCAGTTAACAGACAGGGCGCTGCCGTTGAGCAGCACCAGCACCATGGGCTTACCCAGTTTTTTTAATTCTTTCATCAATGCGGTCTGGGTAGCAGGCAGGTTCGTATTCAGGCGGTCACCTCCCGAAAATCCATCTACCCTCACCTTCATTTCTTCTCCTTCCAGCAGCGGACTGATACCCATGCACAATACAATTACCTCAGCTTCTTTTGCAATCTTAATGGCTTCATTCATCAGATCCTTCTGCGGCTTCTCCCACAACAAACGCATGATCGCATAATCTGTGTTTTCCTGTCTGTATTCAATTTTGATCTCGTAAGCTTTTCCGGCCACCAGGTCAATATATTCATATTCCTTTTTGGGGTGGTGCACATCAAATCTTTCAATGATCTTTTTGCCATCAATAAACAACCTCATTCCAGAAAAAGCTTCCCCGCCAAGGGCATATTTTCCTGATTCGGGCACTTTCAAAAAGCCTGTCCAGCGAACAGAATATGCATCAGCATTCAGGTCTTTGAATGGTGCTGTAGTTTCCCAGATGAAATCAATATTGGCATCAACCCGCTTGTGCATGGGTTCTCCGCTGAGCTCCAGATTGTTGAAATACGCTGCATTCAGACCGTTTGTTTTTAAGTTGGCATCAGTAAACAACACAGAGCCTGGTATTGCCTCAAAGATAGGCAGGCCTTCTGCCAGCCTGCAGCCGGGTGCATAGCTGATTTGCGCATCAGGCAATTTTTGCCGGAGTCCGGTGAGCGGCGTTACCGGATTTGAGGGAAAGCCATTGTAATTTCCCAAAAGCACCTCCAGGTCATTGGCATTGGAACCGATCACGGCAATTTTTTTCAGTGACTTGCTGAGGGGCAGGGTATTATTTTCATTCTTTAAAAGTACCATTGATTTTCTGGCTGTTTCCAAAGCCAGCAAGCGGTGAATCTCTGAATCTACTACTGAATAAGGGATGTTCTCATATTTGTTAGCTCCCTGCGGAGCGAAAAGGCCAAGTTTGAACCGGGCCACAAGCAACCTTTCCAGCGACACATCCAGCTCTTTTTCAGTGATATGTCCCAGCTTTACTGCATTTACCAGTGAAGGGTAGGTATCACCGCAATTCAGGTCTGTGCCTGCTTTTACAGCCATGGCCGCTGCCTCTTCTTTTGTAGGAACAACCGCATGGGCATTTTCGTCATAAAAATCCTTTATAGCCCAGCAATCGGATACGATATACCCTTTAAATCCCCACTGATCTCTCAGCAAGCTGCTCAATTCCAGATTGCCGCAACAGGGGGTTCCTTTATAGCTGTTATAGGCACACATCACCGAATAGACATCGGCTTCTTTAACGGCCTTTTCGAAGTGTGGCGTATAGGTGTACAAAAAATCATAGGCAGAGGGAACTGCATCGAACTTATGCCGTTCGCTTTCAGGACCGCTATGCACGACAAAGTGTTTGGCTGTGGCCACGAGTTTTAAATATTTCGGATCATCACCCTGCAAACCCTTTATAAACCTGACACCCAATTCACCGGTAAGGTAAGGGTCTTCTCCATAGGTTTCCATGCCCCTTCCCCATCTGGGATCCCTGAAAATATTGATATTAGGCGTCCAGAAAGTGAGTCCCTGATAAATACCCCGCTTGCCCTTTGAAACAAAATCCTGGTGTTTGGCCCGTGCCTCATCAGAAATAGCGGTGGCAACTTTGCTCATCTGCTCCCGGTCAAACATGGCACCAAGCCCTATTGCCTGTGGAAACACCGTGGCCTTACCTGCCCTGGCAACCCCATGCAGACATTCATTCCACCAGTTATAAGCCGGTATACCAAGGCGTTCTATGGCCGGTGAGGTATAGCTCAGCTGCGATACCTTCTCCTCCAGAGTCATTTGGGCAATCAGTGCTTTTGAGCGTTCCTCAAAACTTAGTGTTTCATTGTCAGTAACAAGAGGTTTTTCCTTTTCGCAGGAAACCATCATCAGTACAGGTATCATAAAGAGAAATATTTTTTTTAAAAGCATCGTCTGGTAGTTTTACCCAAAGATAAAAAAAACCTGCTTACCAAAGAAAAGGATAAAGGATTGAAAAATAGTATTGAGTATTGAGAATTGAGAATTGGGAATAGTGGAATAGTGAATAGTGAATAGTGAAAGATAAAAGATAAAAGCTTGCCTGCCATGCCTACGGCAGGTAAACCGAAGGCAGGATAAAAGATAAAAGACAAAAGTTTAAACAACAACAGGAGACAAGAAAAAAGCTTGCCTGCCAAGCCTGCGGCAGGTAAACCGGAGGTAGGCCAAAGGATTATGTTGTTCCCCTAATCAGGAAGACAAGAGAGAACACAAGGAGCCGAAAAAAAACCCCAACAGTAAAATAGGAAAAATTTAAATTCCGTAAACAGAGGGGTTAGGGGTGTGTTTAAACGAAATAGCCTGAAAAAGAAAATTAGGTTTAAGGCAGGGAAAATTGAACATTCAACATTTAAAATTCCCCATTGAACATTATCCTGTGTCTTGTTTCTTGGTTCTTGATTCTTGATTCCTGCAAATCCATTGGCTCAAAACATGTCAATCATGTTAGATTAATTTTATTTTATTATATTTGAAAATCACCACTGCCAAATAATCAAAAAAGAAACAAAATGATGACTACCCTTCAAATAAACGGAAAAAAACACCCGGTTGATGTAGAACCAGACATGCCCCTGCTTTGGGTTATACGCGATATTATAGGTTTTACAGGAACCAAATACGGTTGCGGCAAAGGAATCTGCGGGTCATGTATGGTGCTGGTTGATGGCCTTGCTGTCAATTCCTGCCAGTTAAAAGCCATTGAAGCCGAAGGCAAAGAAGTGATCACTATTGAAGGAGAAACAAAAAATCTTCAGGCTTTGCAGAAGTCCTGGGCAGAATTAAACGTACCGCAGTGCGGCTTTTGTCAACCCGGACAACTGATCAGTGCAACCGCTTTATTAAATACAAATCCCCAACCCAGTGAAGATGAGATCGATAACGCCATGGTGCGCAACATTTGCAGGTGTGGTGTGTACGAGCGCATCAAAGATGCCATTAACCTAACCGTTGAACATAATAAATAAAACCATGATAGGACCCATAAAAAATATCAGCAGACGAAGTTTTATCAAGGGAATAGGCCTGGCCTCGGGCGGATTGATCATTGCCTGTAATACCGGTTCCTCAGAAAAACCTGGCAAAAAAAATGTAACATTTGACCCGAATGTATTCATCCAGTTAAATTCCGACGGAAGTCTGATCCTGGTCGCCTCACGCTCGGAAATGGGAAATGGCGTCAGAACCTCCTTAACCTCTGTGCTTGCCGACGAAATGGAGGCAGACTGGGCGAAAGTAACCGTAAAACAGGCCACAGGCGATGCCATATACGGCGACCAGAATACCGATGGCTCACGCAGCGTGCGGTATCTGTACGAAATCCTGCGTAAAATGGGGGCTACAGCCAGAACCATGCTGATCACGGCAGCTGCCCAGGAATGGAAAGTACCTGTAACAGAATGCAGGGCCGAAAATCATTTTATTGTGCATACAAGCGGAAAGAAACTTGCTTTTGGCGACCTCGCAGAAACTGCCAAAACACTGGAAATTCCTACTGAAGTTGTATTGAAATCCCCGGGTGAATTTAAATATATCGGAAAAAATCTTGCCAGTGTAGACGTCGCAGCTTACAGCAATGGGAGTGCCGTATTCGGACTGGACAAACGCCTGGACAACATGAAGTTTGCAGCTATACAACGCTGCCCGGTAACTTTTGGAAAGGTAAAATCCTTCGACAAAACAGAAGCACTCAAAGTGAAGGGCGTTATTGATGTGATAGAGGTCCCAAGAACCGAAAAACCCTTTGGCGCTTTGGGCGGAGTTGCTGTAATTGCAACAAATACCTGGGCCGCCTTTAAAGGCAAAGAGGCCCTGAAAATCGATTGGGATTACGGACCCAACAAAGACTATGATTCGGAAAAATACATGGACCAGATCACCGCCAATGTTCATAAAAATGCGAAGGTTTATAAGACCAAAGGAAATATAAACACTGCTTTTAAAAATTCAGTTAAGACCATCGAAAGTACCTTTAAATTACCCCACCTCGTCCATGCACCCATGGAGGTTCCCAATGCGGTAGCCTGGGTTCAGGGAAATAAATGTGAGGTTTGGGCGCCTACCCAGGACCCCCAGACTGCCAGAACAGAGGTGGCTGAATTGCTTAAAACCGACAAAGAAAATGTGACTATCAATATTACCTTTCTGGGAGGTGCTTTCGGAAGAAAATCAAAGCCTGATTTTATTATGGAAGCGGTTGAAATTTCCAGGGCAATCGGATCCCCGGTACAGGTGGTATGGACGCGGGAAGATGATATCAGACACAGTTATTACCATACCGTTTCTTCACAGTACTTAAAAGCTTCATTGGATAAAGAGGGAAAAGTCACCGGCTGGCTGCACCGCTTTGCCTTGCCTTCTATTATGTCCACTTTTGCTCCCGGCACCGATGAACCCGCAACCTGGGAGGCCGACAGTGCGGCAAATAATTCTTTTGAACTGCCCAACATGCAGATCGAAACCGCCAAGGCACCTGCCCATGTCAGAATTGGCTGGATGCGCTCGGTCATATACATACCCCATGGCTTTGCCATCAATGTATTTGCAGATGAACTGGCACATGCAGCAGGAAAAGATCCTCTTGAATTCAGGTTAAATCTCATCGGTAGTGACCGGCTTGAAGATTCTGAAGATGGCTATAAATTCGATTCGGCCAGATGCAAACATGTTCTGAAAACCGCCGCAAAAAACGCAGGCTGGGGCAGGGAACTTCCACAAGGCCACGCATTCGGACTGGCTGTGCAGTACAGCTTTTTGTCGTATGTGGCTTCAGTTGTAGAAGTATCGGTCATCAATAATAAGGTAAAAGTACATGAGGTATTCACCGTAATCGACTGCGGAACAGTCATTAACCGTGATACCGTCGTCTCCCAAATGCAGGGAGCTGCTGTATTCGGCATGTCGCTGGCCTATTATGGAAAGATCACTGCCAAGAATGGCGCTATTGTACAAAGCAATTATGATGATTATCAAATGCTGCGCATGCCTGATGCACCTAAAGTTCATGTAGAAATTGTTGAAAGCAATGACAAACCCACGGGGGTAGGTGAACCCGGCGTACCTGTGATCGCCCCTGCCATTGTGAATGCCATTTTTAAAATTACCGGTAAACGGTATTACAGTTTGCCGCTTGCGGATTACGGAATGGTTTAGTGGACAAAGATAAAAGATAAAAGATAAAACGATAAAACGATCACGATGGGTTTTTATATGTAGCCCCGCGATGCCTCGCGGGGTGTTGCCTGCCATGCCTGCGGCAGGTAAACCGGTAGGTAGGGAAAATTCAAACATTGCAAAATTTAATATTCAAAATTATCCTGTCTCCTGTTTTCCATTCATCATTCATATGTTCAAAGAATGTTGACCGAAGTCTTCAACTTCGGTTCTTATCTTTTCTTTTGTCTTAACACAAAAGAAACAATCCCGAGCACTCGGGACAAGGCTGCAAATAAAAATGATCTCGACCTTTACCCATGCCAAGTGCGGCGGGTTGATCTCCTCGTACCACTTCGGAGCTAACCCGTCTTACTAAGCATTGATCTTAGCTCAGATTTCTTTTTATTTGAGGCCGACTTAAAACAATCGCGTTTTCACTATTCAATGGCAACCGCATAACTATGTGACCCATCACTATGAACAAAACAATCAATAAAAATCATTCGGCAATTATCACAAGTCCTACTCCAGCAGATATTGGCAAAGCCAAAATTTATGTAATTTTTATCCAAAACCGTCCTTTTTTAAAATAAACTTCCGAAATTTAGGCAATGAAAGTAAGCCTTTCCAAATACCAGGCTTGTTTGCTCGGCGGCGCTATTGGCGATGCGCTGGGTGCGCCCATCGAGTTTTTATCGATCGGACAGATCCGCGCGCTGTCGGGCCCCGATGGTTTAAACCATTATATCGAATTCAGCGACGGCACCGGTGCTTTTACCGATGACACCCAAATGACCCTCTTTACCGCCGAAGCCTTGCTCAGGGCCTATCACAAGGAATGTATAAAAGGCATCCCGGACGCGATGAATACCATAGCCCATCATTCGTATTTGCGCTGGTACCATACCCAAACCCACCCATACACAGAAACTATCACAAATAAAGCCGGTATCCTGAATGGCTGGCTGGTCCGGCAACAAGGCCTGTACCGGAACCGTGCCCCCGGAAACACCTGTCTTTCTGCATTGCGCAGCGGCAAGGCGGGAACCATTGAAAAGCCCATCAACGACAGCAAAGGTTGCGGAACCGTCATGCGCATGGCGCCTGTGGGACTCATGTATTTTGGTCAAAATGAAGAAGCTTTCCGCATCGCCTGTGAATTGTCGGCGATTACCCATGGCCATCCCACGGGCTACCTTAGCGCCGGATTTTTCGCCTCCGTAATCTCTGATCTGGCGGTGGGCATCACCCTCGAATTAGCCATTCACAATGCAATCCGCATCCTGGAAGACCAGGAACATCACCACGAGACCCTGGCTGCGGTTCAAAAAGCCCTGCTGCTTTTCAGGAAAACAAAAGCGGGCAACAGCCCTCCCACTCCTGAAACCTATGAAAAACTGGGTGAGGGCTGGGTGGCCGAAGAGGCCCTGGCCATGGCTTTGTTTGCTGCCCTTAGCTATCCGGACGACTTTCGGGAAGGTGTTCTGCTGGCCCTTAACCACAGCGGCGATTGCGACAGCACCGCTTCCATCACCGGCAATCTTTTGGGACTGATGAATGGAGTCAAATCCATTCCCGCTACCTGGATTGACAACCTGCGCGAAAGAAGGCTCGTAAACCAGATGGCTGTAGATCTTTTCCTAAGGGTTAAAGGAGGCTTTAAAGAAGAAGATCCCGAATGGTCTGAAAAATATCCGCCGGGCTAATATTTTGTTTTTTTAGAATCGCTGTATCAGTGCAAGCTTGTTTTTGAAATATTGTAAATCAAGTTACGCTTCGCTATTCCCCTTAATTTTAATTCTTTTGGTATTAAACCTGTTTCAATGGTTTTACCCATACCCACTTCATCCGCAATCAAGAACCTCAAAAACTGCCCGCGTACCGACTTCCCGGATGATATTTCTATCCCTTTTCCTTGATATGGCATGATTATAGGCTAATTAATGTGTCGTTGATTTCATCCCTAAGTTTGGGTAATACCTTTACTTCATCCGCAAAAATTTTCCATTTGCTCACTGTATCGCTTATCTCTTCAATTGTTTCAGCAGCCTTTTTATTCTTTATTGATTTTCCGATTACCAATAAGTCATCTTTTGTAATATTGGTTCTTTTGCCGTTAATACTCAGTGCATGCTGGCTTACCCATTGGTGTTTGGGTTGATAGGCATGGCAGATGTCATAAGCGGGTGCTAATTCCCAGTTTCCGTTCTTTTTTAAACGGAAAGCAAAGTTTTTTGTATGGTCATCACAATTTCGGGCCACTACATTAAATACCATTCTACGGAACACCTGTTCCGCATCGGAATAAGTCAATTTCAGTTCTCTCATGGTTTGAAAAAGCTGCTCATAGCTGAAACTTGTAACTTGATTGTAATCAAAATGCTTCATCGCACAAAAGGTTTGTATATGGTGTTTGGTGGAACCTCCTTCCCGGTCAAAACGCTTGGTCATAAAATGTGCCCGACCATTTTCTTCCATTAATCCGGAGGGCATCATGTCAATGCCACAAGCCCTGGCCATATTGTAATACGCCATTTCCACCCTGCCATAACCCTTGCTGGCTCCCAACTGCACATCACTCACACCGTCCAGCTTAATCAACCAATGTTCAAAACCTTTGGGAGCATTGGTTTGGCCTGATTTTACTTCTCCGGTTTTTTCGTTGTAAGCGATTACAGCTTTGGGTCTTGCACCACCTGCCGATGTGCCAATTCGTAAAATTTCCAAAATCGCTTTTTCTTCATCTGCTTTGAGGTTGGTAACAAATGCTTCTTTTTTAGACAACATCTTTTGGGCTATATCCACCAAGCTATCAATCTCTACAGAGAATGTTCGTTTGCTTTCTTTTAAGATAGTGGGCTCAAACTCTAATGCACCCATACCCCTTGTGCCTATAAAGCAAAGCATTTCAACGGGGTTCATACTGTCCAACGGCCTACCTTGTTGTGCCAACCACAAATTGATGAGTTCGTTTCCATACCTATCAGGCAATACATCAGCCAACAGACCTGGCAAGCCTTTAAAGGTATCTAATGCCGGGTGGATCTTTTTTCGTAATGCCGGGAAGTTATAGCTGCTTTTGTTTCCATTGATTGGCATTTGTAACGGAGACAAATCCCATCCATTGGTTTTAAATTTTGGTTCATACTCAAATGTAGCATAGCCGGTAGTTTCATCCCATGCTACTGCACCTACCAATTCGCCCCATATTTTGACATACGCTGTATTCATACCTACCAGTTTGATTCTTCTGTCTTGTTAGTTTTTGTATTTCTGGCTCTTTTTCTCTTTTCCTTTTCTTCTTTGGCCAGTGCCAATGGACTTATATGATGATGTATCTCAAAAGCCTCCATAACTTGTAACTGGTCTAATACCCGAAGCACCTGAATGAGTGTTGCCAGCGTAACGGTTTCTCCTCTTTTCGAGCAAGCTTAGGGTAGAACGGCTGATGCCTGCGGCTGATGCCACCAACTCTTGAGTTTTATTTTGCTCTAGTCTGTGGTGTTTTATAAAGCCACCCACTTTTTTAACCAAAGCATCATCACTCATAGATAGCCAATTTTTGTATGATATATCAGTCATAATGTAGTTTATTTGATGTTAACGAATGATTTAACGTACAAATATAATGATAATTTTGAATTATCTAATCTGAAATCTGGAATAAAATGCTCCATATGTATGATTATTCATGCAATATGCCTTAATTAATGATTTTACGAATGATATACCATGCACTGTTTTTGATTCCACTTTTGAAAAACAATACATGTATTGGCCAGTTGTAATCCAATTTTTCAGGATTTTTCGAATAGCCTTACCGCTTCAAAAAAATCATGGGATGGATAAAGGTAATGCTGACATTTATCATCGGTGATCAGGAATAATTAATCTATTTTTGAATAGACTGAGCTTATTCCAAGGAGATTTAAATGAAAAAATGATGCTTTAATCGGGGAATACTCAATTGACGAACACATTAGACAAAACTTAATAAATGATAACGAAAGGTAAAAGACAACAAGGTTCACCCTTTTTTATAAGTGAAAAAAAATCATCCAAACTTGAAAGGATACCGCTTAACGAAAAATTGTTCCAACTGGCTTCAAAAACTCATACATTCAAATCCGCAAATTTTACCGATTGACGACATTGAAAGCGGTTTCGCTCCATTAATAAGTTTAGGCAGGGAAATATCAACATCAGTTGGATATCTGATAACTTGTTAGTCGCAAGATGGCTATCTGACTATTTGTGGAAACAAAATTGTGGAGAAATCCTGAAGCCAAAAGGGAAGTTGTTGGTCAAATTCTTGATTACGCAAAAAATTGACGACATGGACTTATACCAAATTAAATGATTCTGTCAAATCTATGAATTATGAGTCCGGTAAAGGAAATATTGATTTGATTAAAGAATTTGAATTAATTGATGAACATCAGGAACATATATTGATAGATAATATTAGACGAAGAATTTAAAAAGAGGAAGATTTTTATTACTGATTGTTGGTGATGGCATCCGAAGAAAGTGTTGAGGATATGGTTGATTATTATCGTCATCATCTCAACTCCTTTACGCTTGGTCTAATTGAATTGCAAGTTTATAAAAATCCAAATTCAACTGAAGACCTTATTGTAATTCCAAATTTACTAACGAGAACACGAGAAATTACACGTGCAATAATAAAAATTGAAAATGCTACAGCGGGTACTCTGGTTAAGGTTGAAACAGCTTTTTCAGAATCTAAAGAGGCAACAAAAAGTTTTAACAGAAACACAATTACTGAAGATGATTTTTTTGAACAATTAACGCAAAATACAGATAAAGAAAATCAATTTTTCAAAACAAATATTGGATGATTCAATAAATCAAGGCTATTTAATAGATGGAGTCATGGAAGTTTTGTTGCCAAATATCCAGAATTAACAGTAGTGGCCAAAAATTTACTCTTTATGTAGTCGATAGAAAAGGGAAATTTTATTTAATGCAAAATGGTGAAAGATTAAAAGATTAGGTTTACCTGAGGTCATCGCTGAAAATTATTCAAAATACGGCAAAACTTCTGCCTGGACTAGAACGGTTCAGGATTCAAAATACCCTGATATTTGGAATAAATACCCTAAGACGTTAGAAATGGAGACGTTAGTCTGTAGTTTTATGGATGAAGTAGAAAAGTTTACTGATGAAATAAATAAACAATTCAAAAAGCGATTGGCTAAACGTATAGACCGCTCTGATAGAAATATATTGTTAGACCCACTTACAGTTTTTGGGCAAAACTGAAATGAAAATGGGAACCCATGCAAATTAATGGAAAAGCTGTAAATACCATAGTGCGGGAAAAATACACCCATGGAGAGACTTTGATAAATACGGGAAGCGGACCTTGAGCGGAAGGTATGACTTATTTCATAGTAATTGCTGGTCCTCATCCTGATAAAATTGTGATCACCCTTTTAGCCACAATAAACAATTCACACAAAAGGTAAAATAAAGATTAAATTACCCATGCAATTGGAAGAAAATTTTATAATCAAGACTCTTTTTTACTTAAAATCAGCAATAATTTGGTTATTTTTAAACCATAAAATGAGATTGATGCTCAAATAATGTTAATAGAAAATTTAGAAAAAACAAAGTACACATTTTCAGGACACGACTCTTTTCAATGTCGACAACTTTGGCTAAAAAAGGGTTTCGACTATGTACAAGATGGAAAGAATTTTAATGACGAAGATGCGGTTGTGCAACTTGGTGTTGGAAAAAATATGGTTTCATCAATTCGCTTTTGGTTAAAAGCATTTAATATTATTGACAACAAAGACAATCCAACGGAATTTGGGAGAAGATTATTTGATAATGAAAACGGCTATGACCCATTTTTTGGAAGATGAAGCAAGTCTTTGGCTTTTACATTATCAATTAATAAAAAATGGTTTTGCTTCCATATATGGCATCATATTTAATGAGTTCAGAAGGGAAAACGTTATTCTTCAATAAAGATATTTTTGTGAACTATGTTAAAAGAATTGGAGAAAGTAACCATCAACTTCTATTTCAATGAAAATACTGTTGCAAAGGATTTTATTGTATTTGCCAACCTTTATAAAAACGACCCAGAAAGTAAAGATATTGAAGATAGTTTTTCCGGAATTTTGTCTGAAATTGACCTTTTAAAGACAACCGGTAAAGGCAAAGAAGAAACAGTTTTACATTGAAAATACAGAAAGAGATAATCTTCCGGAAGCGGTTGTGCTGTATTCAATACTTGACAATCCGAATTACGGAAACTCTATTAGTCTAAATTCTTTGGAGTTTGACTTGAATAGTCCGGGTTTCAATTTTCGCTCTAAATCGTTCAGGCTTGATGGATAAAATTTCTGAAATTGTAAGTGAATTTAAAGAACATCACCTTTACTGACCAAGCAGGGATTAAGGAGTTGCAATTCAAGAATAAATCTGATTCTTACACAATTTTAGATCTATACTATGGCAAATAATTTCACAACTTCGGTAAATATACTCCGAGATACTGATAGGGATTTCAATTACATCCCAACACCCAATGCTAGACAAGTTGTTAGCCAAATAGTTAATGACTTTAAAAAAGGGATTCGCTCTTTTAATGTTGTTGGCACTTATGGAACAGGTAAATCTTCATTTCTTTTGGCATTTGAGCAGAGTGTAAAAGGAACAAAACGTTACTTCGAGCCTAATTTCCTTGCCAATCCAAAGTTTGATTTTGTAAAAATTATTGGCTCTTACTCTTCAATTGTAGAACAATTTGCAGGTACTTTTGAAGTTCAAACGAACAAGAATCAACAGAAAATATTCTTTCGGAGATATTCAACAGATACCACACTATTGGAAAGGACAACAAGGTTTTATTTATCCTAATTGATGAGTTTGGTAAGTTTTTGGAGTATGCGAGTAAGCACAATCCTGAGAAAGAATTATATTTTGTTCAGCAACTTGCAGAATTCTGTAATAATCCAAAGCACAGTATTGTTCTAATTACTACAGTTCATCAAAGTTTGAGAATCTTATTCCTATTCACTAAGTAAAACCCAGCAACAAGAATGGACAAAAGTAAAAGGTCGTTTCCGTGAGATCACTTTCAATGAGCCTGTCGAACAGCTTTTGTTTTTAGCTTACGGAATACGTTGCTGAGCATTTTGAAACCAAGACTTCAAAATCAGAAATTGAAAAATGCTTAAAGCTTACTACGGAAACTAAAGGCCTTCAACTTTTAATAAAGATTTCCTAAAAGAAATTGCTTCTAAAGCTACATCCGCTTGATATTCTTTCTAGCAGAATATACTTCACACTTTCGTTACAGAGATACGGACAAAATGAAAGGTACATTATTTTCTTTTCTTGAATCAGTCTGACCATACAGGTTTGTCGAAATTCAATAAGCAGGAAATTCCGTTTTACAATTTGTCAAATGTTTATGATTATCTGAATTTTAATTTCTATACATTCTTAACATCAAAAATATAATCCAGACTTTTCGGCTTGGAGTTCCATTCGTTCTACCGATTGAAGAAGTGGAAAGAGCTATCGATTCAAATATCAACAATTACATCAAAGCAGTCAAAACAATTACGTCTTTTAATATGTCTTTTCTGCAAGTGGCTCAATATTGGATTTGAATTTCTTCATTGATTATTTGAAAACAGCCTGTAATGTTCAGATGCCAAAGATGTTATTAAAAATCTCGAAGCAAAGAATATTATCCGAGTTATCGTTCACATTCAAAGCGATACATTATTGTTCGAAGAAACAGATTTAGAATATTCAAAACCGCATTGATTGAAGCTGGTAATAAAATTTCGGAAGTCGTGGATATTACTACACTTCTGAATAAGTATATTCAATTCGATCCAGTTTTTGCAAAGCAATATTCATTTCTATTCAGGAACACCAAGATATTTTGAGTTCATAATATCAGACTATCCAGAATTCAAGAAAACTTCCAGAAGGAGAAATTGACGGCTTTGTAAATCTTGTTTTTAATAGCAAGTTAAAAGGAAACCAATATCCAAAATAAATCCAAGCAGCAAGAGGATGCTATCATTTATTGCTTTCTTCAAAAACTCTGCAGATATAAAAAATCTATTATTTGAGATTGGAAAAATTCAAAAGGTCCTTGAAGAAAACAAAGATGATAAGGTTGCAAAAAGAGAGCTCGAAAATATTGTTGAATCACAAATTCGTTTATTAAATCATTATATAACGGACAGCATTTATTCAGGCAAGAAAGGAAGTGAATATGGTATTTCAATGGTGAATTGAAAAGACAATTGCAGATAAGAAAGGACTTCAATAAACTACTTTCCCAAGTATGCGACTATTGTGTATGATGCAACTCCTACTGTTCAAAAATAAATTGGTAAACAAACATAAAATCTCATCTTCTATTCACATACTGCTAAAAGGAACTACTTCAAGGCGTTAGCAAATCAATTGGGCTAAGGAAATTTTAGGATTTGAAGATACTAAATTCCCACCAGAAAAGACTTTATTTATTTATCACTTTTAAAAGAAAACGGCATTTCGCCAATTCGAGAAAATGCAATAGATGTGATTTCTATTGATAGAGACTTCATACATTTCAATAAACTTCTGGAGAGCTTCGAGAAGGCAAGCTTTTCTTGACAAGTGCCAAATCCGAACAAGCTCAAAGATTTCAGGAATTATCAGTGAAATACTAAGCAAAAGACCTTTCAAATTAAAACAAGGATTGATTGATTTTTGGATTCCTACTTTCTTGTTCTTAAAACGTGATGATTTTCGCCATTTTCAATGATGACAGTTACATTCCTAATTTGTCAGACGAGAATTTAGAGTTGATCGCAAAGTATCCTGAAAAATATTCTATAAAAACTTTTGACATTGAAGGTGTAAAGCTAGATATTTTTGAATAGTTACCCGACCTTTCTTCGAATCAATCAACCGAACCGAAGTTTGACAACAACTCATTCATTGAAACAATAAAACCATTCATTATTTTCTACAAACGATTGCCAGAGTATACAAAGAAACACAAAAAGACTTACGCCTTCGGCATTAAAAATTCAGAACAAGCAATTGCAAGGAGTAAAGACCCCGAAGAAACATTTTTTGAAGCTTTCCCGAGTGCTTTAGGAATTACATTAAGCTACTTTACAAAAAGACAAATCAAAACTGCAGAATTATACTACAACATTGCAAGATGCCGTAAGGGAGTTACGGACTCTTATGATGAAATTTGTGAAGACGATTTGAAGAATTCATTTGTAGTGAATTTATTGGCAAAACGGTTGACTTTGAAGAATACAAGGGACATCTACAAAAGCGTTTTAAAAAATTGAAAAAACATTTACTTTAAGTAATCAGAAAGACTTTTGTGCAGCGATTGGATTCTTTGTTGGACGACAAAAAAGCTTGGCTGAATTCAATTGCACAAGCACCAACAGGCAAAACACTGTGGAAGCATTTATCAGACGAAGATGAAATATTGCTTTACGAAAAATTTAAAGTCAATAATTTTTGAATTAGAACAGTCTGGACAAAAATCTCAAAGTTGATATTGACGTGAAGCAAAGAAGAAGTTATTGGAGTTAAAATGGATACATCTTAGCAAGATCAACCCGAAAGTTGTGAGAGTCCCAAAAAACAAAAGCAAAGAAATTGAAGAATTGAAAAATGAACTTAAAAATAAATTAGGCACAGACAAATACTATCTAACATTGCAGCAGTCTTAAACCTACTAAAGGAATTATTACAATGACTAAAGTAAGGCACGTATTAGGCATTTCAGGAGGGAAAGATAGTGCTGCTTTAGCCATTTATATAAAAACAAAATATTCATCACATTGATTTGGAATTTCTATACTTGCGACACAGGAAAGGAACTAGAAGAAACATATCAATTGATCAAGAATTTAGAAGTATTATCTAGGAGTAAGAATAAATCTATTGCAAGGTGCTCAAAATAGTTCGGAAGACCCTTTGACCACTTTTTAAAAATGTATGATGGATCTTATTACATCAAATGCTCGTTGGTGTACGAAAAAGCTAAAATTAGAACCATTTGAACTATATAGTTACAGACCCAGTGATTTCTTATGTCGGAATTAGAGGTGATGAAGAACGAGAGGATATATTTCAACCAGAAAAATATCAATCAATTTTTCCTTTTCGCGAGAATATTTGGAGTCAAGTATTTGTAACAAAATTGCTGTACTAATAAAAATTTGGAGCAATTTTTATCGTAACAAAAACATGGACTTTGGAAAAAATCAAGAAAAAGCGATTCAAACAATTTCTCGAAAAGTGGATCCAAGTTTTACGCTAATAGACCAAACTCTAATATCTTGTTTGATGCCAACGTGAAAGCATTCAATGATTTGGTTTTGATTTTTTGAAAACAACGGATTACCCCAGCAATTC
>JAXHKS010000004.1:0-50049 GCA_034523115.1 Flavobacteriaceae bacterium
TTTGAAAGAAATATTTGATGGTATCTACAGCCAGCTTTAAATACATATTGGTTCCTTTGTATTTTTGATGGATATCATAATGCACCGCCATCAGCCACCATTTAATGCACGTCATCAACCATGGCTGCGCATCAGGTCATGACCGTGCCGCACGGCATCGCCCACACAAGCAGCACCACCGACTAGTGATCTTCAGGAGACCACGGCATCGCAGCAGCCAGCACCACCACCGCCGCTACTATGGCAAATACGATGGAACTCAGCCATTCTCCAGCAGAGGTAGCAGGTTTCAGGCTCCTGTCATTAATGTATTTTGCGTCGGTAAAATAGTTGATGTAATAAATATAAAAACCCAGGGTCGCGATTACCAGAACCGTATCAAGGGTGGTGTTTTTGCCAAAGCTTCTTATGGTCTCTACCCAGATCACTGCAAACATCAGCAAATTGATAATAGGCAGAAATAGCAGGATGACCCACCACTTTGGTCTGCCAATTATCTGCATCAAAACAACCGCATTATAAACAGGTATAGCTGCTTCCCATGCCTTTCTTCCGGCTTTAACATACAGTTTCCAGGTTCCCAGAAAATGGATTACCTGAATAAGCAGAAAAAAATAAACCACTGTGTAAAGGTCATAATTCTATATTTATATTATTGTTCCGTTTCAATTAACGATTAGTTGGACTTTTATTCAATTTGTTACAATTGTCCCCAAGAATAAAGGATAAAGAGAAAAGGATAAGCTCCCGCCTGCGGCGGGATAAAAATTTAAAATTCAACATTTAACATTTAAAATTCAAAATTCAACATTTAAACATTCATCAATTCTAAATTCACCATTCTAAATTCTCCTGGCTTCCTGTTTCCTGCCGCCGGCAGGCAAGCTTTTTTCTTTTTCCTTTGTCTTTTTTTTCCTGTCTCCCTGTCTTCGTTCCATCACTATATCTCCACTTGGTTAGATCCGTTCGCAATTATACCCCGCGAGCTCGTGGGCTCATAAACAAAATCCTATCTAGTCCTTTGTCCTTTGGCCGTTGTTCCTTTATCCTTTTGTCTTTTTGTCTTTTTTTCGTGCTCTGTTTACTGCCTCTCGTCTCCTGTCTTGTTTTTATTATATTTTCTACTTGGTTAGATCCGTCGGATTATACCCCGCGAAGCATCGCGGGGCTACAAATAAAAACCCATCGAGTCCTTTGTCCTTTTGCCTTTGTCCTTTATCCTTTTGTCTTTTGTCTTTTTTTTGTCTCTTGTTTCTTGCCTCTATTCTCCTGTCTCTTATTTCTATTTATATTTTCTACTTGGTTAGATCCGTTGTAATTATACCCCGCGAAGCATCGCGGGGCTACAAATAAAAACCCATCGAGTCCTTTGTCCTTTTGCCTTTGTCCTTTATCCTTTTGTCTTTTGTCTTTTGTTTTTTTTCCTGTCTCCTGTCTCTGTCTCCTGTCTCAATACCTGCCGCGGTGCAGGCTCAATACTCAATACTAATTACTATCATTCACCATCAATACTAAGTACGTCCTTGATATTGTAAACCCCAGTTTTATCTAAAAGCCATTTGCTCGCAAAAGTACTGCAACCTAAGGCAAAACCTTCTCTATTATAGGCCTTGTGCTGTATCATGATCATGTCCTGATTTGATTTATACGTAACAACGTGTGTACCGGGCACATCCCCTTCCCTTTTTACGTCGATGTAGATCTCTTCTTCTACCGGCACTTCTTTATTCCAACCGGTTTTATTCGAATTTTCTATGATTTGCTCTGCCAGCGTAATGGCTGTGCCGCTTGGCGCATCAAGCTTTTGTATGTGGTGTACTTCTTCAATAGATACGTCGTATCCTTCAATACCATACATCAGTTTGGCAAGATATTCATTCAGTTTGAAGAACAGATTTATCTCCAATACTAAAATTAGAACCGTATAAAAAACTGACCGTTTTCCTTTTTGCAATAGGCTACCAGTTCATCAAATTTATTCAGCCAGCCCGTTGTGCCACTCACAACGGGTATCTTATTGTCTATACAATGTTTTATATTTTTATACGCTGCAACCGGTGCGCTGAAATCAATCGCAATATCGGCTTTGGTGATGTCATAGGGACCTGAATCGATATCTATCTTCAAAACAATTTGGTGACCTCTCTTTTGGGCTATCTTTTCGATTTCCTTACCCATTTTTCCATAACCTAACAATGCTATTTTCATATGCAGAAATTTATTTGATATCAATAGTCGAAATCATATTTCAGGTAAACACCTGCCACCGTGTTGCCGATCAAAGGATCATAATAAAAGGATGGCCGCAACGATAAATTTTTATTGAAGGCCTTGTCATCAAGATGTGCGTCAACATTGGCTTCTATGATATTCAATGCGTATAAACCCAGGGTGATAAACATAGATAGGTCTCTGTTTTTTTTATACACATTTTGAGCCCTTACCAAACCATCAGTACTGATAAAAGGATTTCCATCTTCACCGTCAAATTCATCTTCCTGGCCCGCCAGCCGCTGTTTATATGCTGTCTCATAACGATCAAGTTCGTCTGCATTCCATTTAACAAAATAAAGTCCTGTACCAATGGCACCATAAACAATAGGAATTTTCCAATATTTACGGTTATAGGCCTGTCCGAGTCCGGGTAAAATTGCAGAATAAAAAGCTGCCCTGGATGGAGATAACACATCAATCTCCTCTGTATTCTGAATAGAATCACCTATCATTCTAATATCCTCTTCCAGCACCTGGCTGTAAAGAGATCCTGTCAGCAAGAGCAAAATCAATAAGGCCATATTTGCCTTCAATGACATTTAGCCCAGTAATTTTTTGATGCGTAAAAAATCTTCTTCAGAATGAAAAGGTATGGTAATCCTGCCTTTGTCACTGCCGGTCATCTTAATTTCTACTTTCTGTCCGAAGAACTCATTGATAAATTTTTGTGAATTGCTTATTACTTCAGGCAGGGTCTTTTCCTCTGCCGCTTCTTTTTATATTTTCTTTGCCATCTTTTGCCTTGCGCACCAGCTCTTCTGTTTGCCTCACCGAAAGGTTTTGCTGTATGATATTTTTATATATTTCCAGCTGCTTTTCGTGGTCATAGATATTGATAAGCGCCCTGCCATGACCCATCGATAAAAACCCGTCTCTATACCTGTTTGAATGATAGGGTCTAATTTCAAAAGCCTTAGGTAATTGGTAACTGTACTTCTGTTCTTCCCTACCCTTTTGCTCAGCTCCTCCTGGGTAAGTTGTACTTCTTCGATAAGACGTTGGTATGAAAGTGCAATTTCAATAGAATCGAGATCACTGCGTTGTATGTTCTCCACCAGCGCCATTTCGAGCAATTCCTGGTCATTGGCGATACGGATATACGCAGGAATTGAAGTGGCTCCTATCATTTTAGACGCCCTTAACCTTCGCTCGCCGCTCACCAGCTGAAATTGATTACCCTCTAATTTTCTAACTGTAATCGGTTGAATTACACCCAATTCTTTAATAGACGATGCCAGCTCCTGCAATTCTTCTTCCCTGAAATTCGTTCTGGGCTGAAAAGGATTTTCCTTAATGGCCATAACATCGATCTCCATAATATTGCCTACAACTTTATCAGCATTCTTGTCCTTAACAGACATGATATCATTCGCGTCATTTAAAAGAGCCGATAATCCCCTGCCCAATGCTTGCTTTTTCAATGCTTTAGCCATCGCTGTTCTTTTTTATTATTTCATGCGCCAGATTGATATAATTTACCGCTCCCTTGCTGGTGGCGTCATAGGCAATAATACTTTCTCCATGACTGGGGGCTTCTCCGAGGCGTGTATTTCTTTGAATAATGGTTTTAAAAACCATGTTGTGAAAATGTTTTTTTACTTCGCTCACCACCTGGTTCGACAAGCGCAACCTTGCATCAAACATGGTTAACAACATGCCTTCAATGTCGAGATCAGGATTGTGCAGATTCTGTACGCTCTTTAATGGTGGTCAGTAATTTTCCCAGCCCTTCAAGTGCATAATATTCGCATTGTATAGGAATGATCAGCGAATCCGCGGCGGTCAGGGCATTCAGGTGATAAGACCCAGTGAGGGAGCACATATCTATCAATACATAATCATAATCCTCTTTGATCTCCAGAAGTGCTGTTTTTAACATATACTCCCGGTTCTTCTTGTCAACAAGTTCAATTTCAATGGCGACGAGATCAATATGGGCGGGAATCAGGTCAACATTCGGCGAATTCGTATGCGTAATAGCCTCTCTGGCTGAGATGCTGTGTTCCAGAACCTGATAGGTGCTCTTCTCAACCTTATCAGATTCCAGGCCTAATCCTGAAGTAGCATTTGCCTGAGGATCTGCATCAACAAGCAATACCTTCTTTTCGAGTACCCCAAGTGCAGCAGCCAAATTTACTGTGGTTGTAGTTTTACCTACTCCCCCTTTTTGATTAGCAATTGCTATTATTTTTCCCATTAAACCGCATGATTTTTCACGATGTAAAAATACAATTATTTGTGAGGTTTTAAAATGAAGTTTTTAACAATGCAAGCTTCTTATAACAAGGAACATAGCTTGTTCAAGCACCTGTGTTACTGTGTAGCAATCCAAGAAATACCGCAGATTTAGTCTTTCTTTTTGCTTCTGATCATCATTTCGAGCATGTCCCACATCTCTTGAGGAACCTTCTCAAGCATGTTAAATTCCCCTGCGCCCTGTAACCATTCTCCTCCGTCGATGGTCACAACCTCCCCGTTGATGTAAGAAGAAAAATCAGACATCAGGTAGGCCGCCAAATTGGCCAGTTCCTGGTGCTCTCCCATGCGTTTTAGAGGTATCTTTTTTGTCATATCAAACTCATCCTTGAGATTACCTGGCAATAGCCTGTCCCAGGCACCCTTGGTGGGAAATGGTCCGGGAGCTATGGCGTTGAAACGAATCCCGTATTTGGCCCATTCCACGGCCAGTGACCTGGTCATGGCAAGAACACCCGCCTTGGCAGTGGCAGATGGAACCACATAGGCCGAGCCCGTCCAGGCATAGGTAGTCACTATATTCAGTACGGTAGCTCTTTGTTGTTTTGTAGCAATCCAGTGCTTGCCACAGGCCAAAGTACAGTTTTTGGTACCTTTCAAAACAATATCTATAATGGTGTCAAAAGCATTGGATGACAACCTTTCCGTAGGACTGATAAAATTCCCGGCAGCATTATTCAGCAGCCCATCCACACGGCCAAACCTGTCGAGCGTACTTTTAAGCATGGCTTCCACCTGTTCATAACTTCTCACATCGCATTGCACTGCCAATACTTCCCCTCCGGTTTTCTGCTCGAGTTCCTTCGCGGTGACCTGCAATTTCTCCAGGTCTCTTGAGGTGATGACCACTTTTGCCTTAAGCTCTAAAAAATAGGAGGTCATTGCCTTTCCTAAGCCACTTCCACCGCCGGTAACGATGATGACCTTACCGGCCAAACTGCCTTCCCTCAACATGGGTTGATTGTATTCCATTTGATTTTATATGTTAAAAGGTTATTTTTATTTTAAAAACATACTGCTTATATGGTGCAAATACTTAAATATTTTAATTTCCTATTTGTCAAATATAAAAGTCTTTGTATCTTTGCCGCACTTTTGACGAAAAGAAAGCTAAAGCCAAATATAAAGAATTTAAAGAAATGAAAAGAACATTCCAACCATCAAGAAGAAAAAGAAATAACAAGCACGGGTTTCGAGAGAGAATGGCAAGTGTTAATGGGAGAAAAGTTTTAGCTAGAAGAAGGGCTAAAGGGAGAAAAAAACTTTCAGTTTCTTCTGAACCAGGTCACAAAAAATAATGATCTTTATTATAAAATATAAAAGGTGTTGCTTTTTTAAGTAACACCTTTTTTTATATCTTAATTTTAAGTGCCGATCCAATTGATTATTTTTACAAACAAAACCCAAAAATATAAATGCCAAAAGATACTACTATAAAATCGGTTCTGATCATTGGTTCAGGCCCTATTATTATCGGACAGGCCTGTGAGTTTGACTATTCAGGAACCCAGGCGGTCAGGTCGCTTCGCGAAGAAGGTATTGAGATCGTTCTAATCAATTCCAATCCTGCAACGATCATGACAGACCCTCAAATGGCAGACCATGTCTACCTGCTCCCCCTTACGACAAAATCGATTGTAGAGGTGCTTAAAAAACATAAAGTAGATGCAGTGCTGCCAACCATGGGCGGACAAACGGCGTTGAACCTTTGTATTGAGGCAGATGAAAAAGGAATATGGCAGGACTTTGGCGTGAGACTGATTGGTGTTGATATCAACGCCATTCAAATTACTGAGGACAGGGAACAGTTCAGAAACCTGATGAACGAAATCGGTGTCGGTCAGGCTCCTTCGAAAATTGCTACTTCCTATTTACAGGGAAAGGAAATTGCGCAGGAATTCGGATTCCCGCTTGTCATCCGTCCTTCCTTTACGCTTGGCGGAACAGGTGCTTCTATTGTTTATAAAAAAGAAGATTTTGATCATTTGCTGCAACGGGGAATTGAAGCCTCGCCTATACATGAGGTTCTTATTGATAAAGCTCTTTTGGGCTGGAAAGAATACGAGCTGGAACTTTTGAGGGATAAGAATGACAACGTGGTCATTATCTGTACTATAGAGAACATGGACCCCATGGGAATCCATACCGGAGATTCCATTACAGTGGCTCCGGCAATGACCCTGAGCGATACTACTTTTCAAAGGATGCGGGATCTGGGAATCAAAATGATGCGCGCTATCGGAGACTTTGCAGGCGGATGTAACGTGCAGTTTGCAGTAAGTCCGGATGAAAAGGAAGATATCGTAGCCGTTGAAATTAATCCAAGGGTATCGAGATCGTCCGCCCTGGCTTCTAAAGCCACCGGTTATCCGATTGCAAAGATCGCCGCCAAGCTGGCCATCGGATACCATCTTGATGAGCTGCAGAACCAGATTACCAAAAACACCTCGGCGCTTTTTGAACCCACCCTGGATTATGTCATCGTAAAAATTCCGCGCTGGAATTTTGATAAATTTGAAGGATCCGACAGAACACTCGGACTTGCAGATGAAATCCGTGGGTGAAGTTATGGGCATCGGAAGGTCTTTTCAGGAAGCGCTGCACAAAGCCACCCAATCACTTGAGATCAGCAGAAACGGCCTGGGTGCTGATGGAAAAGGAATCAAAAACTACGACAGCATTATTCAAAAATTGCAATTTGCCAGCTGGGACCGGGTTTTTGTGATCTACGATGCAATTCAAATGGGTATCCCATTGAGCAGGATACATGAAATCACAAAAATAGATATGTGGTTCTTGAAGCAATATGAAGAATTGTACCAACTTGAAAAAGAGATCACTTCATACATGAATTTAGAATCCCTTCCAAGAGAGCTGCTGTCTGGAGGCAAAGCAAAAAGGCTTCGCCGACCGTCAGATTGCCCACATGCTCAATTGTTATGAAAGTGAAGTGTACAATAAACGGGAACAGGAAGGTGTGAACCGGGTATTTAAACTGGTGGATACCTGTGCTGCAGAATTTGCGGCCCAAACCCCCTTTTATTACTCCACCTTTGAGAACCATCAGGTTATTGACGGCAAGGCATTTTCAGAAAATGAAAGTATCGTTACAGACAAAAAGAAAATCGTTGTACTTGGTTCAGGTCCGAACAGGATCGGCCAGGGTATAGAGTTCGACTATTCATGCGTTCATGGCGTACTGGCTGGCACGCGAATGTGGCTATGAAACCATCATGATCAACTGCAATCCTGAAACAGTTTCCACAGATTTTGACATTTCGGATAAACTCTATTTTGAGCCTGTATTCTGGGAACATATATACGACATCATCAGACACGAAAAACCTGAAGGAGTAATTGTGCAACTGGGCGGACAAACTGCATTAAAACTGGCTGAGAAGTTACATAAATACGGTATTAAGATCATAGGAACAAGTTTTGATTCCCTGGATCTGGCTGAAGACAGAGGAAGGTTTTCCAACCTTTTGAAAACAATGAATATACCCTACCCGCAATTTGGGACAGCAAGATCAGCTGATGAAGCACTGGCCGTTGCCAGGGAACTGGATTTTCCGATTCTTGTGCGCCCCAGCTATGTATTGGGTGGTCAGGGAATGAAAATCTGTAATCAATAAAGAAGAACTGGAAGAACATGTGATCGACATCCTGAGAAAGATCCCTAACAATGTCCTGTTATTAGACCATTACCTCGATGGTGCCGTTGAAGCTGAAGCCGATGCAATCTGTGACGGAGAAAATGTCTATATTATAGGTATTATGGAACATATAGAACCTTGCGGTGTGCATTCCGGCGATTCAAACGCCACCCTTCCACCATTTAACCTGGGCAAATTCGTGATGGACCAGATCATTGACCACACCAACCAGATAGCTGTAGCCCTGCATACTGTCGGACTCATCAATATTCAGTTCGCCATTAAAGATGATACCGTATATATAATTGAGGCCAATCCAAGGGCATCAAGAACGGTTCCTTTTATCTCAAAGGCCTACAACGAGCCTTATGTAAATTATGCAACCAAAGTAATGTTGGGCATCAATAAAGTAACCGACTTCAAATTCAATCCCCAGTTAAAAGGCTTTGCAATCAAGCAACCGGTCTTCTCGTTCAATAAATTTCCCAATGTGAACAAGAATCTGGGGCCAGAAATGAAATCAACGGGTGAAAGTATCTTGTTCATAGATAATCTGAAAGATGACCAGTTCTACGAACTTTATCTGAGAAGAAAAATGTACCTGAGCAAATAGAAATATAATTAAAAAAACAGAAGGGAAGGATGAAGGTCTTTCCCTTTTTTTTTAAAAATTAACTGACATACTTATGCCCCATACCGGTTTGTTGGAAATATAATCGTATTGAATCGGAGCAAAAGATGAATAGGTCTGTACTTTGTTTTTTGTTTTGTAGCCCAGACCATCCAGAATTTCATTAAAGGGATCCATGAGCGCCAGGGCTGTTCCGCCCAGTAACCTGGACTTCAATATTTTATGGTCATTTTCAATGATTTTTCTTTTTGCATAAAAAAATCCTTCTCCGAATACAGAACCTATAGTTGGTGTAATGATAATATCCTGCCAGGATGGAACCTCAGCAAATGCCTCCACCCCATATTCCCAAAAAAATGTAGAAAAAACGATGGAATAGCCAAAAGATTCCCAGGTATTAAATCCGCTGCCCCTCGCTGCCATATAATACACCGCCCCCGCCCAGGGATGGGTAATCCAGTTAAAGAAAAAAAGAATCGTTATCCCAAATGGGTCCTTCACTCACATTGTTTTTCCATTTGTTGAGCAGTCCGGTTTCTTTAATCTCCTCTTTGTCCCAATTGGTCACACTTTCCGGTAATACCCATAAAATTCCAAATGACAATACCGCTCCTCCAACAAATAAACCGCTGTTATACGCCAGACGCTTGGGATCACGCACCGGATCATAGGTTAAATTGTTATAAATATAATCCTTTGAAAATTCGGTGACAACAGGTTTGTTTTCGCCGAATGCCAGTATCTCAGCTGAAGGCAGAACTGCAAAGTCTTCATGCAGTTGCAAGGGTTTTATGGAAATAGGTATAGGTTCGGCAGCTTCCGGCAACTTGTCCTGTGCCTGTAAAGCAAAACCAATCCATAATAATACACCGAAAATAAACCGGCTGGCCAAAGTTAGGTTCATAGCCGGCAAAAATAAAATAAGGAATCCGTTAAAAAAAACTTTTATAAAGTATTCAGCACATTTTGCAATTTTTCCCTTATCTCAACAGCAAAAATCTCAATTTCCTGATTCTTGGCAGGAGCCATTGCTGCCATGGGGTCAATGGCAGAAACCTCGATTTCACCATTCACATTCTCTTCAATGAGCACATTGCAGGGAAGAAAGACCCCGAGTTTGCTGTCGGATTGCAGCGCTTTGTATGCATAGTCCGGGTTACAGGCACCAAGAATCTCATAAGGCCTTACCTGCACGTCCAACTTTGATTTAAATGTATGCTGGAGGTCTATATGGGTTATAACACCAAATCCTTCCTGCTTTAAAGCCTCAACAAGTTTCAATTTGGCATCGGAAAAATTAATGTCTTTAAGTATTATATGAAGATAATAGGACATAATAAAGGGGGTTTTGAAAAGCGTTATAAAATTACAATTATTTACACACTTTAAAGCACAGGTATTTTTATATTTGCAGAATTCAGAATTCTAAGTCCAGGCGCTTAAGTGCCATGAATTTATGCATTCCATGTTAGTCTTAAATTACAAACAGATGAACTATATATTGTTCGACGGACCCTCACGAAACGGACTTTTACCCCTCACTTTTACCAAGCCTGTAGCTGATCTTCGGATTGGCATCATGACGCTCCGGGAGAAATGGCAGCATTATCTGGGCAGCACGACCACAACGGTAACAGAAGATTATTTGTCGGAAAAATTTCCCATGGTGGAAATGGAAGAGAATATACTTATTAACGCTGCCGTTTTGCCTACCCCCGCGCTGGTAGAGGCCATTATGGACCTCCGTGAAAATCAGGCAATCTTTCAGGAGGGTGAACTTATCGCATTTTTCAGCAAAGAATCACAGGAACTTGATTTTGGTCTGGTTGAAAAAATTGAGTTCAAAGAAAAACTTATTTGTTTAAAAAATACCTGGGACCTGTTTACCTATAACGGAATTGCTCTTGAACGCGATTTTGAAATCCTTACCGAAGGAAGAAGGTCTGCTACAATACCAAAAAGTGTGCGGTGTATCAATGAAGAACGCATCTTTTTGGAAGAGGGTGTCGAAATGGAAATGACAGTGCTGAATGCTTCCAAAGGACCAATATATTTGGGAAAAAATACACAAATCATGGAAGGATGCATGATACGGGGGCCATTTGCCATTTTGGAACATGGCGTAGTTAAAATGGGAGCAAAGATATACGGGGCAACAACCGTAGGACCAAAAAGCACCATTGGCGGAGAAGTCAAAAATGCCATACTCTCGGGTTATTGCAGCAAAGGACATGAAGGTTATCTGGGTGATGCAGTCATTGGAGAATGGTGTAATATTGGTGCGGATTCTAACAATTCGAATCTGAAAAATAATTATGACACCGTTAAAATGTGGAGCTACGAGGAAGAACGCTTTGTAAGCACAGACTTGCAGTTTTGTGGCCTCATCATGGGCGATCATTCCAAATGCGGCATAAATACTATGTTCAATACGGGAACAGTAGTAGGAGTTAGCACCAATATATATGGAAGCAATTTCCCCAGAAACTTTATTCCTTCATTTGCCTGGGGAGGTGCGGCAGGATTTACTACTTATCTAATAGAAAAAGCCAAGCAAACTGCCCATCGGGTTATGAACCGAAAAAATGAGGTCTTCACCGAACAGGACCAAAAAATCCTGGAACATGTCTACGCCATAACAGAAAAGTACAGAAATTTCAAATAAAAAAGGGCGCCCAACGGACACCCTTTCTTTTCAGACTCGTTTTAAGATACTAAATTGCACAGTTTATAATTTTTTCACCATACGGGCAGGTATTCTATTTGTATCAAAGTCAAAGGCTAGCATCAGGTTCCTGATTCAACAGCTCTGCTACATCTAAAATTGCTGTATTTCTGAATGGATTAAAGCCTCTTGGCAAATAATCATTAATGTAAAATTCAAATAAGGCATCGGCTTCTATCATTTTCTTCTGCATAACGCTGCATTTAAGGGCTTTGCTTTCAATTAGAAAAAAATCTTTGGAGGGAGATAGTTCATTAATATCAAAATCATATAGGCCTGATCAGCCATTCTTCATTCACTTCTGCATAAGGCTGCATTTAAAGACATCTTGTTTTCAAAAGCAGAAAACTGAGCAGGTAGATAGGTCAGTAACATCAAAATCAAATGGGGCATCTGCTTCTTCCGATCAATAAATCTACAATGATATTGGTATTGGCAGACATTCGTCACAAAGGATCAAATCCTTTAAACAAATAAGCGTGCGGTATCAAAGTCAAAAGGAGCAACAGCATTCTTCTTTGGAAGAATAGGTGGTTTTATTGAGGTAATGTTATACTATTTTTATCATGGTATTCATAAGGAAATAGATCGCATAGGCTTCTGTAGCTACTTTCAGTGACCTGAGCTGAAATTGTTGTGGAAATAATGAATGCGCTGCTTAATATTAGATTTTTCATGGTACGTATTTTAAGTTCTTTTTATCTTTTAAAATACTATGTTTAACTTTTTTATTTATTCTTAGACAAAGTAATCATAATTTTTTAGTTGTACAACTATTTTTAATTTCTCTTAAACAAAATATTAGAAACATTAATTTTTTTTAGCTCACCCAACCGCTTACTTATACATCATCTATATTCGGATTGCCGGATGGCATATCACCGCACCCTGACACATGGGATTTCGGTTATCCCCTTACCGCATTGGATATCTCATGACTCTGAAACACTCATCACCAATCTTCCCAAAGGAACAAGAAGAGAAGCTCTGTAAGCGCAGGCTTGCAATTTTGTAGCCTCATCATGGGTAATCATTCCAAATGAGTTATAAATACTACGTTCAATACTGGAACGGTAGTAGGAGTTGGCACCATTATATATATGGAAGCAATTTCCTCAGAAATTTCATTCCTTCATTTGTTTGGGGACGAGCGGCAGGATTTACTACTTATCTAATAGAAAATGCCAGGCGAACAGCCCATCGGGTTATGAACCGAAAAAATGAGGTCTCTACCGAATAGGACCAAAAAATCCTGGAACATGTCTACGCCATAACAGAAAAGTACAGAAATTTCAAATAAAAAAGGGCGCCCATTGGACACCCTTTAAGGAACGACTCTTTTAAATATTAAACCACGCTTGTAAAGCTTTTAAAACCAACAGGCAAGTATTTTTTTGTGTTAAAGTCAAAGGCAGCATCCGGTTCCTGATTTAACAGCTCTGCTACTTTTAAAATTGCTGTATTTCTGAATGGATCAAATCCCTTTGGCAAATAATCTTTAAGGTTAAATCCGAATAAGGCATCTGTTTCTTCATTTTCTTTCTCAAAAGCGGCTGTAAGGGCTTTGTTCTCATAATTGTAAAAAAGTTTCGGAAGGTATTTCTTTACATCAAAATCAAAAGCCTGGTCTGCTTCTTCATTGACTTCTGCATAGGCTGCATTTAATGTTCGGCTTTCATAAGCTGAAAAATTGGATGGCAGATATGCTTTTGTGTCAAAATCGAATGCCTGATCGGCTACTTCATTTAGCTCTTCATAAGCTGCAAAAGACAACTTGTTTTCAAAGGCATAAAACTGAGCAGGTAAATAGGCAGTAATATCAAAATCAAATGGTGCATCCGCTTCTTCCAATAATAAATCTACTATTTTGGTATAGGAGACTTTCGTTGCAAAAGGATCAAATCCTTTATGCAAATAAAGTTTGGTATCAAAGTCAAAAGGAGCATCAGGTTCTTCTTCAGAGAAATAGGAGATCTCATTAGGTACTGTTAAACTATTTTTATCCTGATATTCAAAAGGAAAAAGATCGTCCAGGCTTCTGTAGCTACTTTCAGTGAATTGTGCAGATATTGCTGAGGAAACAATGAATAAGCTGCTTAAAATAAGATTTTTCATGGTATGGTTTTTTTTAACTTTTTATTAACTTTTATAGTACTATGTTTAACATGATACTTTATTAATAAGACTACCATTCTTTCTATTTGTTACAATTTTTTTACTAAATTTTTCTTAAAAAAAAACTGGTTCTTATTAAAAACCAGTTTTTTGAAAAAATATTGTGATCGTTACACTTTTTTAACCTCGCCCGAACCGCTTACTTTTATATCTTCTATTTTCGGATTTCCGGTATATTCTATATCACCGGATCCTGACACACGGGCTTTCAGTTGTTCGCTAACCCGCAGTTGGATATCTCCTGATCCTGAAACACTCAGTTCTGCAGTTTTGCTATCCAGATCTTTTGCGTCAATTTCTCCTGATCCCGAGATGGAGGCCTCCATATGATTTGTTTTACCATTCAAATCCATATTGCCAGAGCCTGAGATAACAAGTTTAAGATTGCTTACCTTGAGGTCCAGATCAACATCGGATGAACCGGAGACTGTGACCTGAAAATCCTCACTAACCAGTTTCTTCTCACTTTCAATACCACCTGAGCCGGAAAGGGTCACCCCGCTTATTTGCTCAACGGCAAGTTTGATCTCTACTGTATTGCTGGTTGAAATGTTGTAATTTTTTTTCCACCTGATCTTTAGCATGCCACCATCAACCTCTGTCTCAATATATTCCATTAAATTTTCGTCGGCCGCAATCGTCATTTCGCCTTCCTTTCCGTTGACGAGCTTTATTTCAAAAGAGCCGCCAGCAGCCAGCTCATCAAAGTTACCGACAGAACGGTTCTGTGTGACCAATTTTCCATTGCCTTTAATCCTATTCCCATATTGGGCATTACAGCTCACTGTAAAAAGGCAGAAGATACTTACAAGTGCAATTAAATGTGTATTCCTAAGATTTGTTTTCATATATAATTATTTAGTGATTTTTATTATTTACAGAGAATCGCCTGCCTCAATCCTGATCACCATTTTTGAAACAGGCAATATTTTTTTTAATTATTGAATAAATTGATGCCTCCATAGGTGGTTTCGATTCTGATCATAGAACCACTTGCGGGTTTTTTGAATAACCTTCATAGCTACTTGAAGTGTTCTTCACGATTTTTTTCTCGAACTGCAACTGACCTTCCGGATAATCAAGACTCCGTAAGAGGTGATAATATTGAACCTGAAATCTGCTTCCGGATCCATGCCTACTTTTATTCCTGTATAGTCTGCTTTCAGTTCAACGGCTGAAAACCCTTTCATCATCTTATCTATCTTGATGCCACCATAATCTGACTCAATTTTTATGTTCTTATAAATATTGCCAAACTTCATGGTCAGGTAATCTCCAGATCCGGTAATATGGTTTCCGTTCTTTACCTCAACACTGCCATAATCACAACTGAATTGCAATTTTTCTATATTCTCAAATTTGGAAGAAGTATAATCGGCATTCAGATTAATTTGCTTGGCCATGGCTAAGGTGAAGCCGGAATAGTCAGCATTGATGCTCCCTCCGTTCATGAATTCAATACTGGAATTGGAGGTGTAGTCAAAATTGATGCTGTTATCCGGGTGGTTCAAATTACCGATGATGATCTTGCCGTAATCACAATTGATATTGGCTTTACCATTCAGTTCATTCAAAGAAATTGATCCGTAATCATTTTCAAAATTCACACTATTGGTCACAGGCATTTTCACCTTGTAGTTAATTTCATAGTTCACATTTGAATTATTGCCAAACCACCAGCCTGAGCTCGTTTTATTGATGACGGTTTTGGCAGTAACCTCACTGCTGCTATTTGAAAACTGCACATCGATATTTTCAAGTTGTTCAATTAGTTTTGATTCGTTATTACCGTTTACTTTTATTGTAATTTCCATGACAACCCTGTTTTCACTCCAGGTAACCACGTCGAGGTTGCCAAACTTATTGAACACATTTACCACAGCATCGGCATTCACCTTGAACTCCTTTTTAATAGTTCTGCTTTTTTCTATCTTGCCTTTGATAGGTCCGACTGCGCTGAATCCAAGAAACGGAATCAGCAAAAAAAGCAAACTCAGTCTTTGTATATAATTATTTTTCATGATTTTTTGTGATTTAAACATTATTGATTTTTACTTTCTGTTTGTTGATTTCTTCCAGTTCCTCAAGCTGCAGCATGATGTTTTGTAGGATCTCAATGCGCTGTTGAAAATTTGATATCATGGCATAGATCACGCGCTTATCCTGGCCACTAAGTTTTAATTCCTGTTTTAATATTTCATAATTAACTTCCAGTTTGTTCATTTGTTGGAGGCCATCTTCAATGATTTTTTCGTTCTCAGGTGTTTTAATTTTTTGAATACTGGCCATTTCCTTAACAATAGTCGATTCAAAGAATCCCTGGGTCTCCTTCATTTCCGGAGAGATGTCAGCCAGTTCCGAACCTTTTTTACCGTTGATCGCAGCAAATGAAATCGTTATCAGGAGCAGTACGGATGCTGCCGCCATCAGCCAGGGCAACAGACTGATTAACCTCCCCTTTCCCTGCACCGGTTTCACTGCTTCCAGTTTCTCTTTGAATCTTTCAAAGTGCCCGGCTTCAGGCTCCTGAACATCAAAAAGTTCGCGGTTTTTTTCGATAAAATCTTCAAAATTATTTTTCATCTTCTGCTAATTTTTTAACGGTAATCTATTCCCGTCTATTTCAAAATTCATTTTCCTTTGTTAGAATCATTATCTGTACACAATACATTCTTTTTAAATTAATGAGCCAGACTATGTGAACTTAATATGCTTCTGAGCTTGCTTTTTGCTCTCGAAATGGTTGTTCTGCAATTTTCATCGCTAATTCCCAAAATCTCTGCAATCTCTTCGTTATCATATCCCTCAAAAAGGCTCAAATTCAAAGCAACACGGTAATTTTCTTTTAAAGACTGTACGGCATTAATGATGACTTTTACCTTTTCATTGGTCTCATCAGATCCAATTCCGTAATCCTTCTCTTCTTCTTCTGCCAGTTTATAGGCCACACTTTCAATTTTTGTGGTTTTACGGCTTTCATTCCTTTTTCAAATTCGTCAGGCTCTTGTTGATCACAATTTTTTTCAACCAGGCCCCAAAGGCTACCTCTCCTTTATAGCTTTCCATTTTAGTGAAACAACTCAAAAAAGCCTCCTGCATAGCATCTTCAGCTTCAAAACTGTCATTCAAAATACGAAAAGCCACATTATACATCCCCTTGCAATACATCTTGTATAAGGCAAATTGCGCCTGTTTATTTCCAAGCTTACAATCGGTGATCAATTGATCAGTATGTGCACTATTTGCTTTCAAGGATATATTTCTAACTTATAGACCAGACTTGTTTCGAATTGTTACACTTTTTATTCATTGCATCAATAAATAATTCAATGTAAGAAAATATCACGGATAAATAAAATGTTTATCCCCACCGCCAAAGGTTTTAAAATGTTTAAAGGCAGGCTAGCAATATTTGAATATTTTAGATAATATTTGTCCTGTATTAAAATCTATGGCATAAGAATTGAAATATAAATTTGAAAAAATGAACGCATAAGATTTAAAATATTTGTAATCAGTAAGTTAAAAAGTATTCGACTATTTTTAGAACTTACTTTTAACTAGTTTATGCCATAATGACCCGTAAAACATATGAATAATCCCAAATTTTTAAATATTGACAAATTGTCACTTCAGCATCTGATGAATGAAGATTCAGAATTGATTCCTCTGTTAACTGCCGAAGATGAAGAGGCAATGAAAAAAGAAGGTGTACCTGAGGTTTTGTCAATTCTGCCCTTGCGCAATACCGTATTGTTTCCCGGAGTAGTAGTGCCTATCACCGCCGGTCGTGACCAATCTATCAAGCTGGTAAAGGATGCGCACAAGGCGAATAAGTCTATTGGGGTGGTTGCACAAAAAAATGAAAATACCGAAAATCCGGGATTAAATGATATCTACCATATCGGTACAGTAGCTACCATTTTAAAAATGTTGAAAATGCCTGACGGCAACACCATGGTGATCCTGCAGGGCAAAAAGAGATTTGAGATCGATAGTTTGATTAAAGAGGAGCCTTATTTGGTTGCCACTGCCAAAGAGGTTCCTGATATTGCTCCAAAAAGGGAGATAAGGAATTCAATGCCATTATTGACTCGATCAAAGATGTTTCACTTAAAATAATTAAGGAGAATCCCAACATACCAAGTGAAGCCTCTTTCGCCATCAAAAATATCCAGAGCAATGCATTTTTGGTAAATTTTGTTTCGAGCAATCTGGACCTGGATACTGCCTCAAAGCAAAAGCTCCTGAACATTAACAACCTGAAAGACAGGGCTTTTCGAAACCCTCAAAAAAATGAATCAGGAATTGCAGAAGCTCGAGCTAAGCAATGTGATCCAGTCAAAAGTTCGCGAGGATATGGACCAGCAGCAGCGGGAGTATTACCTTCATCAGCAGATGAAGACCATTCAGGAAGAACTCGGTGGGGTTTCTTATGACGAAGAACTGGAAGAAATGCGCGCCAGGGCCAAGAAGAAAAAATGGAATGAGGAGGTAGCCGAATTATTTAATAAAGAACTGGGACGTTTGCAGAGAATGAACCCACAGGTGGCAGAGTATTCTATTCAGTACAACTACCTTGATCTCCTGCTCGAATTACCCTGGGAAACCTATACCAAAGATAAGTTCGACCTGACAAGGGCCCAGAAAATTTTGAACAGAGACCACTTCGGTCTGGAAAAAGTCAAAGAGCGGATCATTGAACACCTGGCTGTTTTAAAACTTAAAGGAGATATGAAATCTCCCATACTTTGTCTGTACGGACCTCCTGGTGTTGGTAAAACCTCCCTCGGAAAATCAGTCGCAGAATCTCTGGGAAGAAAATACGTTCGCATGTCACTTGGCGGGCTAAGGGATGAGGCTGAGATCAGGGGACACAGAAAAACATATATTGGAGCTTTACCGGGCAGGATCATTCAGAACATTAAGAAAGCCAAAAGCTCAAATCCGGTTTTTGTGCTGGATGAAATCGATAAATTGGGTACCAGCAACCAGGGAGATCCTTCTTCAGCCATGCTTGAAGTATTAGACCCAGAGCAAAACACCACCTTTTATGACAACTACATAGAAACGGGCTATGACCTTTCAAAAGTACTGTTTATCGCTACAGCCAATAATTTATCGGATATACCCTGGGCGCTGCGCGACAGAATGGAAGTTATTGAGATCACAGGATATACGATTGAAGAAAAAGATTGAAATTGCCAAAAGACACCTGCTTCCAAAACAACTGAAAGAACACGGTTTGACCAAAAATCATGTGAAATTAGGCAAACAGCAAATAGAAAAGATCATTACAGGTTATACCCGGGAATCAGGTGTACGTGGTCTGGAGAAAAAAATTGCCAAAGTCGTGCGACATGCCGCCAAATCAATTGCTATGGAACGATGAATACCAGGTTGACATTAGCAATGCCAACATAGAAAAAATTCTGGGTCCTTCACACCTCGACAGGGATAAATACGAAAATAACGATATAGCCGGTGTGGTAACCGGGTTGGCCTGGACGAGCGTTGGCGGGGATATTCTATTTGTTGAATCCATTCTTTCCAAAGGAAAAGGTATTTTGAGCACCACCGGAAATATTGGAAAGGTAATGAAGGAATCCACAGTCATTGCACTTGAATACATCAAGGCCAATGCAGAAGAATTCGATATTAGCCCTTCTGTTTTTGATAATTATAATATCCATATTCATGTACCCGAAGGCGCCACACCAAAAGACGGACCGAGTGCCGGTATTACCATGCTAACCTCAATGGTATCTTCCCTCACACAAAGAAAAGTAAGGTCGAGGCTGGCCATGACCGGTGAGATCACACTACGGGGAAAAGTGTTGCCTGTGGGAGGGATAAAAGAAAAAATCCTGGCCGCAAAAAGAGCCGAGATCAAAGAAATTATCCTGAGCGAAGAAAATAAAAAGGACATACTTGATATCAAACCCGATTATCTGAAAGGACTAACCTTTCATTATGTAAAGGACATGAAAGAAGTGATCGCAATTGCCCTGTTAAAAGAAAAAGTAAAAAACGCTAAAAAGCTCGAATAAGCTGAAAGGCAGTATTTGCAGGCCTGGCTGTTTGAATGGTATCAGGATATTTTCGAAAAATAAGGAGATTTTCATCAAATATATTTTTTGGTGGGAATCCTTAGAAAGAAAGTTTAATCCTGATCCATTCGAAATTTATGTTTTGGCCAATTTTAGACAACCACTTTTTCCTGCCTTCAATTTATTTCTTTAACTTTGGTCATCCAAAACGGAAGCATGTTTTTTAAAAATCCCTTACTTTTATACGCGCTCCTACTACTAATTATTCCCATTCTCGTTCACCTGTTTCATTTACAAAAATTCGAAACCGTAAAATTTACAAATGTCAGGTTGCTTCAGCAAATTGAAAAACAAACCCGCAAAAGTTCACGGTTAAAAAAATGGTTGTTGCTGATCACACGCTTATTGCTACTCACCTCTCCTGATCCTGGCTTTTGCACAACCCTATTTTCCAAAAAAAGACACAAAAAAAAATGTCACAACTTTTATCTATCTAGACAATAGCTGGAGTATGCAGGCCAAAGGCGAAAGAGAGGCCATTGTTCGAGAATGCCAAACAACTCCTTTTTAAGGCTTTTAACAATGAGAACAAATCCCTTGTTTTTTTGACCAATGAGGACCTGAAGGAAGATTTTACCATAGATCAATCTGTTTTAAATATCGGCTACTCTCCCGGGAAAGCAGATATGGAACAGGTATTGCTCAGGTTGAATGCCCTTAATGCAACCAAAAAGAAGGATAAGCAGGTATTTATCATCTCAGACTTTCAGGACCTGAAAGATCCGAACATTTTTTTGAAAGATACCAATACCCTGTTCCACCTCGATACCCTTAGAGCCAAAAACCCGGGAAAATTTTAGTGTCGACAGCATATGGATATCCGACAAGAACAGCAGTACCATCACCCTGACGGTCAACGTTTCCAATTCCTTTTCAGAAAAAGAAGAAATCAATGTAACCCTTTGGTTCAATGGGGCTATCCAGGGAAAGGCTCTGGCAAAAATAAAAAAGAACGAAAGTACCGGGCTTGATTTTGCTGTAACAAATACCGGTGAAGGAACAGGAAAAGTTGTAATTGATGATGCCGGTTTGAGTTTTGACAACCAATTCTATTTTTCTATTCCATCTGAAAAGAAAAAAAAAATAATTGCAATCGGCACAGCGTCAGATTTTCTTGACAAGATCTTTAACAAAAATGAATTTGACCTTGTTCAAACAGAGCTAAAGCAATTAAAATTAACAGGAATTGATGGCTACAACCTTGTCATTTTAAATGAAATAGAAACGATACCCGCCTACCTCTCCGGAAGCCTGAAAAATTATCTGGAAACCGGAGGCAATGTAGTCATTATCCCGGCTAAGGAACTGGATATACCAAGTTATAACCAACTTTTTAAAGACCTGGAAATGGGAATACTCACGGATTATGTCAATAAAAGAACGGCCATTAACAGGATTGATTACGAGCACCCTTTTTTTAAAAATGTCTTCGAGAATAAGGAAGAAAACTTCGCTTACCCACATGCTGATCTCAAATACAATACCAATCTGAATCCGCATGCCGGTCTTATTTTTTATGAAGACGGCAAAGTTTTTTTGTCTAAACTCAACCGCAAACAAGGCAACCTATACTGGTTCGCCTCTCCCCTGAACCCTCAGGTCAGCAATTTTTTAGAATCTCCCCTAATTGTCCCGACCTTTTACAACTTTAGCCTTGAAAATTATTCCGGCACCCCACTATTTTACCGCACCGGGCGTTTCACAGAATTTTCGGTATCCTTCAACCCGGCAAATGAGGAAGTTCTGCATATTAAAAATGAAGACACAGACTTTATACCCATGCAGCAGATAAAAACTGATAAGGTCATCATCACAACCGAAAATCAGCCGGAAAGGTCAGGTCTTTTTGAGGTTACATCAAAAAATAGGAATCTTCAGACGGTCGCTTATAATTACCTGAAAGATGAGGGTAAACTAAATTTTAACAATGCGCTGGAATCCTTAAAAGAGGCCAAAAACGTTGTGCTGCACAGCAATCTGGAAAAAGCGCTTCAAGAACAACAAGAGGACAATAAAACAGGAAAATTGTGGCAATTATTTATTATTTTTGCTTTGATCTTTCTGTTGATTGAAATTTTAATTCAGTTATTCATGAAAAATTAACCCCACATCACTTAAATTCTTAAAGGTGAAAATACTTTTAAAAGCAGCCAGAATTATAGACAAAAGGTCTGATTACCATCAACTTACAAAAGATATTTTAATAGATAACGGCGTCATTACTGCTATTGAAGACCGCATTGACAACCGGGGTGCAGAGACTATTGCACTGGAAGCACTGCACGTCTCGCCAGGCTGGTTCGACACCAGCGTATCATTGGGTGAACCGGGTCTCGAGGAAAGAGAAACCATTGCGAACGGACTTGAAGTTGCCGCCAAAAGCGGATTTACCTCTGTAGCTGTAACCCGAATTCCAACCCACCTGCCGATAATAAATCAGTCATTGAATTTATAGTAAATAAAGGCAGGGAAAGTATTGTGGATGTATGGCCTATAGGCAATCTTACTTTGCACGCAGAAGGAAAAGGAAATGGCCGAATTGTACGATATGTCTCAGTCGGGTGCCATTGCTTTCGGAGACTACAACAAACCCATATCCAGCAGCAACCTGCTAAGATTGCACTGCCTTTATGCCCAGAATTTTGATGCTTTGATCATGAGCTTTCCTCAGGATGCCAGCATTGCCAGCCATGGCTTTGTTAATGAAGGTTTACACAGTACCAACCTTGGCCTGAAATCTGTGCCGGTACTGGCAGAAGAATTGCAGATTATCAGGGATCTTTACATCCTCGAATATACAGGAGGAAAATTGCATATACCCACTATTTCAACCGAAAAATCGGTGAAATTGATTCGTAATGCAAAAAAACAGGGCCTTCAGGTTACCTGTAGTGTCGCTGCCCATAACCTCGTACTGGATGACAGTTGTCTGGATGGATTTGATGCGGATTATAAGGTGAACCCGCCATTAAGGTCAAAAAAAGATACCAAAGCCCTGATCAAGGGGCTTGAAGATGGGACCATCGATCTCATTACCAGCGATCATAACCCCATCGATATAGAAAATAAAAAACTGGAAATACAAAATGCGATGTACGGCACGATTGGTCTTGAAAGTTTTTTCGGAAGCCTTAATGGTATTGTGGAATTAGATATACTGATCAATGCCATAACAACCAATCCCAGAAAAATATTTGGCAGACCCGAAGTGAAGATCGCAGTTGGCGAAAAGGCCTGCCTGAGTTTATTTAATCCTGACAAGACGTATATTTTTGATGAAAAGAGCATACGTTCCAAATCAAAGAACGCGATCTTCAAAAATCATAAGATGAAGGGCCTGGCCTATGGTATAATAAATAATGGTGCCTTTGTGCTTTCTTAATTTTTTTTCTTAATTTTATCTCAATAGAAAATAAAAAAATGGAAAATCAAACGATCAGTGAAGGCAAAACAATGGCAATCATCGCTTACATTACGGTAATTGGCACCTTAATCGCTTTTATCATGAACCAGAAAAACAAAAACTCCTTTGCCTCTTTTCATATCAGACAGGCCTTGGGTATATTTTTGATGGGAGTGGTTTTTAATTTTATCACGAAACTTTTTGACCTCGGCTTCGCATTTCAAATGCTTGGTATTCTGATTTTTGCATTGTGGGTCGTCGGACTAGTATATGCATTTCAGGGCAAAGAAAAAACAATTCCTGTTGTTGGAGACTATTTCCAGCAATGGTTTCAAAATATCTAATACTTTTTAGTAAGGTAAAAGTACCATACCGACGAAAATCAGCTGATCAATCCTGGTGCTTTTACCTTTTCTTATTATGAAAAAAAACTCGCTGCATTATCTGGTAAGGTCGCCGGTAATCAAAACAGAAAAACCACCCCTTTTATTACTCTTACACGGATATGGAAGCAATGAGGAAGATCTGTTCTCCTTTGCAGAAGAACTTCCTGAGGAACTGCTGATCATCAGCGCACAGGCTCCCCTGGCAATGGACTATGGAAGCTATGCCTGGTACACCATACATTTTACCAGTGATGCCAGCAAATTTTCAGACATCCCGGAAGCAAAAAAATCCCTGGAAATTATAGATACTTTTTTGGAAGAAATATGCGAAAAATACCAGGCTGACAGGAACCGGATCTTCCTGCTCGGCTTTAGTCAGGGGGCTATTTTAAGTATGGCCTACGCACTTAATAATCCCGATAAGGTGCCCTACATTCTCGCATTGAGCGGTTATTTGAATACGCAGTTGATCAGGGAGGATTTGGATCTGGCAGCCATTAAAAAATTGGACTTTTTTGTATCCCATGGCGCTGTAGATCAGGTCATACCGGTAGAATGGGCGAGAAAAACCCCGGATATACTGAATAGCCTGAGAATTCCAAATGCCTATAAAGAATATCCTGTGGGTCACGGCGTTGCCCCACAGAATTTTTATGACCTGAAATCCTGGATTGAAAAACGCTTGTAAAGAGATCACATTTTGTATTTTTACCCGGTATTTTTTAAGGGGTTTGTTTATGCTACCCTTGTTTTCTAAAATCATAAAAACATTTCCATGCAAATTTGTACTGATTATCGAAATGAACGCGCTCTTTTATTTGTTTTTAAAGGAATGTTCCTTTTTATACTCGTTCTGCTAAGCTCTTGCCGGACTACCAAATCCGGCATCAGATGCTGCCGACCTTAATCAATGACAGCATCAAGACAGAATATGCTCCTGACAAAAGGGTGGCGCTTTACCAGGTTTCTGTAAAACCGACAAAACAAACAACTCTTACTCACCGGGGAGACCAATTTACCTGAGGCCCTCGGCCAGCTCAAAAAGGAGCTCAAAGAAAAAAACTACATTTTTACAGACAGCGTAAATATTCTTCCAGCCAGCGCTCTCGGAGAATTCAGATTTGCTGTGGTAAATAATTCTGTGGCCAATCTTAGGTCAGAGGGCAAACACGCGGCAGAGCTCGCTACCCAGGCGCTTTTAGGAACACCGCTGAAAGTGCTGAAAACCAAAGGTGATTTTTATCTGGTACAAACTCCGGATCACTATATCGCCTGGGTAGACCATGGGGGAATAAAACTGATGTCGCGCAACGACTATGAGCAATGGCTGGGTAGCGAAAAGATGATCTATATGCAATCCTATGGATATGTTTTCAGCAATAAAAAGCAGAACGAAAAAGTGGCAGACCTGGTACTCGGAAGTATTCTGAAAATTACTGGGCAGGATGACGATTTTTATTTTGTTCAGTTCCCGGACGGAAGAACAGGACTGGTTTATAAAAAAGAGGCCATGCTGTTCAGCGACTGGTTGGCAAGGCTTCAGCCCGGCCCTGAGCTCATTGAAAAATACGCCAGAGAACTTACCGGGGTACCTTATTTATGGGGAGGCACATCCAGCCAAAGGAGTTGATTGCAGCGGTTTTACAAAAACTGTTTACTTTATGAATGGATATGTCATTCCGCGGGATGCCTCACAGCAGATTTTCGCTGGCAAAGTTGTAGATCCGCATATGAAATTTGAAGGTTTGGAAAAAGGGGATCTCTTATTCTTTGGCAACAAAGCAAGCGCAGAAAAAAAACAAAAAGTTACCCATGTCGGAATCTGGTTAGGCGGTGGCGAATTTATACACGCCTCAAAACAGGTTCGAATAAGTTCTATTGATCCGGCCTCAGCCCTTTTTGATAAAACCAATCAGGAACGATACTTGGGCAGCAGAAGGTATTTGGATCAGAAGGACCCTCAAATACAAAATTTAGATTCTCTTTTCCAGAGAATAACCGAAAAATAGGAATCAGCATCAGTTGAATTCCCAACCAAAAGAAAACTGGCTTATATAATCATCTTTTGAAGCACCTTCGATGGGTTTGCTGTCAAAATTATAGGTCAGGCTTGCTTTGACATAAAAGTCATGAGGTAAATCGTATTTCAAATTCGCATTCAAATCTACCCTGTACCGGCTGTCCTCCGTTAAACTGTAGTAATAAACAATATTCGATACAAAACTTAGATCTCCGATATCGTATTTGTTATAGGCCAATCCCGCATAAACTTCGGAACTGTTTTTACCGGGAGTACCATCGGTATAACTTTCATAAATATAGGCAATTCCGCTGCCAGCTCCAAATGTCAATTTCATTGTTTCTCTTAAAAAAATAACCAGATCCCACCTTGTAAGTTGACCTCAGATTTAGTTTTTGCTCATCATTTCCCAAATACTCAGCGCCCGTCTGCAGAAACCAGGAGTGGGGTAAATAATAGATAAAATCGATATCCCCTTCAATCCTTCTCAGATCTTCCGTATCATCCTGTCTGCTGAGCACGGAATTGAAATAGGCACTTGAGATCCATCGGTCCTCAGCATAATTTCCACTAAGATTGGTCATGAACTGCCTGAAATTATTCGATTTGCTTAGGGTAAACCCGATGTCTATATCTAAAGTCAATCTGCTCAGATGATTCTTACCTATGGGATCAAGGTAAATTACATCCATAATATCTTCTTCAATAGCATTAACCCCGACGTCCAGGTTTACCCGGCCTTTCTTTCCGGGAATACTGCTGATGGTACTCGAAAATCGGTCTCCGCCATTTAAGGAGGCTATAAAATACCGGCTGCTGTAAATTTCCGTTACTTTAAGCCACTTTATCTGAAAGTCCTTATCACTGTATTTGGTCTTAAAGATTAAAACACTTTTATCAAGACCTTTAATTTCTCCTATAAGGACATCTCCATTGCTCATGACGATGGAATCCATTTGCGATGTTGCAAGATAGCTTGTCAGTAAAACGGACAAAAAAAAGATTTTTTTCAACAAAGTACAGGAATAGCGATCTGAGTTTGTATCTATTTTTAAGCTGCCAATTTAACTAATATTTGCCCAATTTTCGCGGTTCGTGATAATTTTTTGATAGGTAAGGGCCAATGGCTGATTTTTTGGCATGGTAAGATCCGGGTCTTCTTTTAAGACCTCTATCGCTATGTTTCTGGCAAGATGCAGGAGCTGTCCGTCTTTAATCAGATCAGCGATTTTCAAATTCAAAACCCCGCTCTGCTGGGTACCGGATAGGTCGCCCGGCCCTCTTAATTTGAGATCCACCTCGGCAATTTCAAATCCGTCATTGGAATTCACCATGGTATGCATCCTGGTTTTTGCCTCTTCTGACAATTTACTGCCTGTCATCAATACACAAAAACTTTGTTCTGCTCCACGCCCTACCCTGCCCCGCAACTGGTGTAGTTGTGACAAACCAAACCGCTCGGCGCTTTCAATGACCATTACGCTGGCATTCGGCACATTCACGCCTACCTCAATGACCGTAGTAGCCACCATAATTTTGTGTTTCGCCTCTTACAAAGCGATCCATCTCAAAATCTTTATCCGTATTTTTCATTCTGCCATGAACAATGCTTACCTGATAGGTTGGTGCCGGAAATTCTCTAACAATACTCTCATAGCCGTCCATAAGGTCTTTGTAATCCAGTTGCGAGGACTCTTCAATGAGCGGATAGACAATATACACCTGCCTGCCCTTACCGATCTCCTCCCTGAGAAAATGAAAAACTGCCAGTCGGTTTTTGTCGAATCGATGAATTGTTTTGATCGCTTTCCTTCCCGGTGGCAATTCGTCAATAACCGAAACATCAAGATCTCCGTAAACGCTCATTGCGAGTGTGCGCGGAATTGGGGTCGCGGTCATTACGAGAATATGTGGCGGAATATGGTTTTTCTCCACATTTTAGCCCTTTGTGCTACCCCAAACTTGTGCTGCTCATCAATCACCACCAGCCCGAGATTGCTAAACTGTACTTTTTCTTCAAAAATAGCATGCGTTCCTACCAGAATATGTAAACTGCCGTCTTCAAGCCGGCTGTGGATTTCTTTTCTGTCAGCTTTTTTGGTGGAACCCGTTAACAGGCTGACCTGAACCGGTAAATTTTCCAGCAGGGCCCTGATCGTAATAAAATGCTGGGTGGCAAGAATTTCTGTAGGTGCGATCATGGCGGTCTGATAACGGTTGTCGAGTGCGATGAGCATGAGCATGACTGCCACCATTGTTTTTCCCGAGCCCACATCCCCCTGCAACAGCCTGTTCATTTGTGCCCCGCTACCCAGGTCTTTCCTTATTTCCCTGATCACCCTTTTCTGGGCTTCTGTAAGCGAAAATGGCAGGTGATTCTTATAAAAAGAATTAAACAATTCACCAACAGACTCAAATTTATTGCCTTTAAACCTGGTATTCCTCATTATTTTTTTTCGTATCAGCTGAAGCTGAATGAAAAACAACTCCTCAAATTTCAGTCTTTGTTGTGCGGCCAATAAGGATTCATGACTTTTTGGAAAATGTATATTGAACATGGCCTCACTTTTCGAAACAAAGCGATGACTTTTTAGTATGTCGGCATTGAGGGTTTCCTGAAATTCCCCTCCCATATCATTGATTATCTGCTGAATACACCGTTGTATCACACCGGTTCAGTGATTCCTTTGGCTGCCAGTTTTTCGGTAGAGCGGTACACAGGTTGCATTGCCGTGCGCAAACTGCTCTCATAGTCACTTAACAATTCCATTTCGGGATGCGGCATGCTGTAACTTCCCTGAAAGGGATTTACTTTACCATAGATCACATAAGGCGTATTCAATTTAAGACTGTCTTTTACCCATTTCATTCCCTTGAACCAAACCAGTTCCATGCTTCCGGTTGAATCGGAAAAAGTGGCCGTCAGCCTGCTGCCGCGTTTCTGCTGAACCGTATTAAAACCGCTTATAGTACCGATGATCTGGACCTCTGCAAAGTTCGACAACAGCTCACTTATTTTGAAAAATCTTGAGCGGTCAATATACCTGAAAGGAAAGAAATTCAAAAGGTCGGCAAAAGTAAATATACCCAGTTCTTTGCCTAAGACCTCAGCCCTTCCAGGTCCGACGCCTTTTAAATAAGTTGCAGATGTTTGTAACAGATCTGTTTGCTTCATTTAACTCACGAAGATACCAAAATCTTTACTTACGTCATTTATTCGCTTTGAATTTGTTAAAATGTATAGGTAAGTTTGTCCTTATGAAATTAATAGAACTCAAACAGTTTTTAGATTACAAATCCGACGAATATAACCGGCCGGAAATTTATCGGCTCAGACCCCGTTCAGATTCCTCACCGGTTCAATGTAAAAGAAGATATTGAAATAGCCGGTTTTTTGACGGCAACCATTGCCTGGGGTCAAAGAAAAAGCATCATCAACAATTCCCTCCGGCTGATGGAATTGATGGATGAATCACCTTATGAATATGTTAGGAATCATCAGGAGGGCGATCTGAGAAGACTTCAAAATTTTGTCCACAGAACATTTAACAGCAATGATCTGACCTCATTTTGTGCAGGCACTGAAGAATATCTATGCCCGGCACAATGGATTGGAAAATAGCTTTAGGCTTCATGCCGAAAATCATTCCCTGCAAAGGGCCATCCATCATTTTAAGCAGTTATTTTTTGAATTACCCCACCTTCCCCGCACCGAAAAGCACGTATCTGACCCGCTTTCCGGCTCCGCTGCCAAACGGATCAATATGTTTTTGCGCTGGATGGTGCGAAATGACAACAGAGGAGTTGATCTTGGCATATGGAAATCCTTATCTCCCAGCCAGCTTTCTTGTCCGCTGGATGTCCATTCCGGAAAGGTAGCCAGAAAACTGGGCCTGATTACAAAAACCCAAAATGATAGCAGGGCGCTTTTGGAATTGGATACCAACCTGCGCCTGCATGGATGCAGAAGATCCCGTGAAATATGACTTTGCGCTTTTCGGTCTGGGGTGTCTTTGAAAAATTTTGATCGGCCTGCAAAACTTAAGTTTTACGAATATGTGCGTGGATGAATTTTCCCACTGAATATCTGTATCTTTGCTTCTGATAACTGACTTACAATGCCTTCTCATGAGTGAAAAAATCGAAATGCGCCTGCACAGAACCCTTGTATTCGCTGTAATTAATGCCCTGGATGCCATTTTTAATGAAAATGAATACGCAGATAAAGTGGTTCAAAAAACCTTAAAAATCGATAAAAGATGGGGCTCAAGAGATAGAAAATTCATTGCAGAAACCATTTATGAAATGGTCAGGTGGAAGCGTTTGTACAATGAAATTGCAGGTACCAAAGACCACTATTCCAAAGAAAATTTATGGAAAAACTTTACAGTCTGGGCCGTATTAAAAGGTTATAAACTACCGGACTGGAAACAGTTTGCAGACACGCCGGTCAGAAGAATAAAAGGAAAATTTGATGAGCTTCAAAAAATTAGAAGTTTTAAAGAATCGATACCTGAATGGCTTGACCAAACCGGAGAAGCAGAACTGGGTGAACAATGGCCTGAGATTATTCATGCCCTCAACCAGCAGGCAGAAGTCATCCTGCGCGTAAATACCCTGAAAACAAACAGCAGGGCATTGCAGCAAATACTTGAGGCCCAGGGCATTGAAACAACTATTTTAAAAGGTTACCCTGAAGCCCTGGTACTAAATGAAAGGCAAAACATTTTTTTAACCCAGGCTTTTCAGGACGGTCTGTTTGAAGTACAGGATGCCTCTTCACAACGGGTGGCTCCCTTTCTGGATGTGCAGCCCGGCCAAAGGGTAGTTGATGCCTGCGCCGGCGCCGGCGGAAAAACCCTGCATATCGCTTCACTTATGGAAAATAAAGGCCAGATCCTGGCACTGGATCTGTACGACAATAAATTAAAGGAACTCAAAATCAGGGCCCGCAGAAACAGTGCCCACAATATTGAGACCCGGGTTATTGAGGGCTCAAAAACAATCAAAAAACTTCACGACAGCGCAGACCGCGTGCTGATCGATGCTCCTTGCAGCGGTCTGGGTGTACTCAGAAGAAATCCCGATGCCAAATGGAAACTCCAGCCCGAATTTCTGGATAAGATCAGACAAACACAAACAGAAATACTGGCGGAATACAGCAAAATTGTCAAACCCGGCGGTAAAGCTGGCTTATGCCACCTGCTCTGTGCTGCCTTCAGAAAACGAACAGCAGGTCGCGAAGTTTCTTCAGGGCCACGCTAATTTTAAACTGATGAAAGAACAGAAGATCCTTCCCCATATTTCCGGCTTTGATGGCTTTTATATGGCCCTGCTCGAAAGGCAGGACTAATTGTGTATAAGAATGACCTGATGTTTTCTTTCTCAAATTGACCAAAATCAACTTTTATATTGACAAGGGTCATTACACCTGGCATAATCCTTTTTCTAACTTCTTCAGCACTTATGTCTATACTTGATCAGCTATGAAAATAAATATTTTTTTTCTGGCGACTGACCTGATTCTTCATGTCATCGAGAAATGAAGTGTGAACTGAATAGATCCTCGCATCATTACTTGATCCACCCATACCATGCTCCACCCTATTGTTATACAATTTACACGGTTGCGACTGGCGACCCCTTCCGGGAATTTTCTTGTATTATGATTTACATGTTCCACCATGACATGACCGGTTATATGATGGCTCCATGGTGATCATTATATCGTGTATTTCGCGCCTATATTATAGGGGGGTATATATAGCGAATATCACATAGGCCGGATAGGGGGTTAGCGCATATGACACCGTTAATACCACCCTACCTACCACCCGATATATATTATCATAGCGAGGAAATCACTTAAAATATTTATAAGAGCGCCTCGAGGCGCTTTTTTTGGGTTAGGTAATAGAGAATATATTAATCATATATTATATATAATAATATTCTTTATAGAACTCTTAAAAAACCACAGATAATTATTTATTACCTATGTTTGAAAAGAAATCTTTATACTTCCCTATGAAGAAAAAAATTCTATTCAAATATTGCCTGCAAACAGCAAGTCCCGAATACGCTGCACAACAAGCTGAATTACAAAAAATTGTATTTCCCACACTGTCAGACGAGGAATTAATGAGCGAAGTCACATTTTAAAAGACATATTGAAATCTTTCCGGAAGGACAAATGATTGTTTTAGACAGAGACAAGGTAATAGCTTCGACCACTACCTTCTTCATAACGATCTTAAAGGGCACCACACTTTTCTTGAAATTTCAGACAATTTATGGTTGGGAACGCACGACCCCAAAGCAAAATGGCTTTACGGACTGGATGTTTCTGTACACCCGGATTATCAGGGGCAAGGAATAGGAAGGGAAATATACAAAGCCCGTCAGGAATTGGCAAAAATACCTGGGAACCAAAGGCCAGCTGACTGCCGGTATGCCGATAGGATACGAAAAGGTAAAAGACCAAATGACCATTGCGGAATATTGTGATAAACTGATCAATGGCGAAATCATTGACCCAACCGTAACGGCACAAACAAAATGCGGGTTTATTCTCGTTGAACCCTTATTCGGTTATTTAAACGATCCCCGCTGTGGAAATTGTTCCATACTGATGTATTGGCCTATAGATCAAGGAAACAAAATTGATTGAAGAATGATAAACCCATCCTGCCGTTTTGGTTAGAAGGGTCGCGCCAGTCGACTTCCACTTGTTTAGAAGTGACAATAAACAAACCTTGTAATTAGCGAATCATCATCGAAGAATATGGTTTACCTCCTGTAAATGATAATTTTTAAATATTTTCTTTTCTTATTAACAATTCCAGACAATAAACTACCTCAAATCCTTAAATTTGCGGACAAGTAAGCACCTCTTAATATCTGAAAATGATCTATTTCTTTCAAAAAGACCAGACTGTTTTTGCAGTTGGATCTGACACCCAATTTGACAAGGACAATTTAGAAAAACTACGCTGGTTGTTTGGCAATGCCGAATTACTGCAGACGGCTTCAGTTGAAGGCAGTTTTGTTGGTCCGCGAAAAGAAATGATAAGTCCATGGAGTACGAATGCCGTTGAGATCACACAGAATATGGCCATTCAGGGGATTTTCAGGATTGAAGAATTCTCTTTGACAGACGCCGCCAAGCCGGTTTTCGACCCCATGATCAGGCATCATTACAAGAATTTGGACCAGGATATTTTTACGGTACATCTTGCTCCCCTTCCCATTCTGGATATTGAAAATATTGCTGCCTACAACCAGCAGGAAGGCTTGTCGCTTAGCGAAGAGGAAGTGAAATACCTCGAGGATTTGTCGAAAAGAATTGGCAGAAAACTGACTGATTCTGAGATCTTTGGATTTTCTCAGGTCAACTCAGAACACTGCAGGCATAAGATCTTTAACGGTACTTTTGTGATTGACGGAAAAGAAAAACCTGTTTCGCTCTTCAAACTGATTAAAAAGACCTCACTGGAAAATCCGAATACCATTGTTTCTGCCTACAAAGACAATGTGGCCTTTATCGAAGGTCCGGTTATAGAACAGTTTGCCCCTGTTTCTTTTGACAAACCCGATTATTACGAAAAGAAGGAAATCCAATCGATCATCTCGCTTAAAGCAGAAACACATAATTTTCCAACAACTGTAGAACCTTTTAACGGGGCGGCCACCGGCTCAGGTGGTGAGATCAGGGACAGGCTGGCCGGAGGTAAAGGATCTTTACCGCTTGCAGGCACAGCAGTTTACATGACGCCCTATTCGAGACTCTCCTCCGGGAAGCCCTGGGAGAATATAAAAGAGCGAAAATGGCTCTACCAAACCCCCATAGACCTCTTGATCAAAGCCTCAAACGGGGCTTCTGATTTTGGGAATAAATTCGGGCAACCGCTTATTACCGGATCGCTTTTCACTTTTGAACATGAGGAACACCAGCGAAAACTGGGCTATGACAAGGTGATTATGCTGGCCGGAGGTATTGGTTACGGCAAGGGTAAAGACAGTCAGAAGGACAAACCGAAAGCAGGTGATGCCATTGTGGTTATGGGAGGTGATAATTACCGCATCGGGATGGGTGGTGCAGCCGTTTCTTCTGCAGATACCGGAGAATTCAGCAATGCCATTGAATTAAATGCTGTTCAGCGCTCAAACCCGGAAATGCAAAAACGGGTAGCCAACACGATCAGAGCCATGGTGGAAAGTGATGACAATCTGATTATATCCATACACGACCACGGGGCTGGCGGGACACCTGAACTGTCTTTCGGAACTGGTGGAGGAAAGCGGTGGTGAAATCGACCTGAATGCCCTGCCTGTGGGAGATAAAACCTTGTCGGCCAAAGAAATTATCGGCAATGAATCTCAGGAAAGAATGGGACTGGTTTTACATGAAAAAGACATCGCGTATATAAAAAGAATTGCTGATCGGGAACGGTCTCCTTTTTATAAGGTGGGAAAAGTGACCAGCGACGGAAAATTTGTTTTTAAATCGGACAGGCAAACCCAGAATCCGATGGATCTCAAATTGTCGGATATGTTCGGCAGTTCTCCAAAAACCATTATGGAGGATACCTTTGTAACAAGAAAATTTGAAGATGTTGCTTACGATCCCAAAGAAATATACACCTATGTTGAACAGGTGCTGCAACTGGAAGCGGTGGCCTGCAAAGACTGGCTGACGAATAAAGTGGACCGCTGTGTGGGGGGAAAAGTAGCCAAACAGCAGTGCTGCGGTTCACTTCAGTTACCACTTAATGATGTTGGCGTGATGGCACTGGATTATCAGGGGATCAAAGGTATTGCCACTTCCATTGGCCATGCCGCGGCCAGTGCCCTGATCGATGAAAAGGCAGGTTCCAAAAATGCCATTGCAGAGGCACTTACCAACCTCGTCTGGGCCCCGCTTGAAAATGATCTTGCCTCTGTATCTCTTTCTGCAAACTGGATGTGGCCCTGCAGGAACAAGGGGGAAGATGCCAGATTGTACAATGCTGTGGAAGCAGCCTCAGAATTTGCCATTGCCCTGGGTATCAATATACCTACAGGCAAGGATTCTCTTTCTATGAAGCAAAAATATCCGGATGCCGAGGTGCTTTCTCCCGGAACGGTGATTATTTCTGCTGCGGGCCAATGCTCAGATGTGAGAAAGGTGGTGGAGCCTGTGCTAAAAGTGACCGAAAATAACCAGATTATTTATATCGACTTTTCTGGCGATGACATGGAAATTGGCGGATCCTGCTTTGCACAGACTAAAAATAAAGTTGGCAGCAAAACACCAACCATCAAAGATGATGCTTATTTCAAAAAAGCATTTAATGCGATACAAACCCTCATCAAAAAAGATTGGATTACGGCAGGCCATGACATATCTGCCGGCGGACTGATCACCACATTGCTCGAAATGTGCTTTGCAGAGCCCAACACCGGTGCCATGATCAACCTGCAGGCGATTGCCGAAAAAGATCCGGTGAAACTGCTTTTTGCTGAGAACAGTGGGGTGCTAATACAAACAAATAAAATCAATGAGACCGAAGATTATTTGCAGAAAACAGGTATTCGTTATGCTGTAATTGGAAAAGCGGTTCGAAGCAATGCACTCACAATAGAAAATCCTGACCTGACTTTTGACATAGAAATATACCGGGATATCTGGTTCAGAACCTCCTATCTGCTGGATGAAAAACAATGCAGAGGGAACAAGGCGGCAGAACGCTATGAGAATTATAAAATACAGCCTTTGAACTTTAAATTTCCAGACCACTTTACGGGAAGATTACCGGTTGTACCTTCCGGCAAAAAATTTAAGGCCGCCATCATCAGGGGAAAAAGGCTCCTAACAGCGAACGCGAGATGGCCCATGCCATGTATTTGGCAGGATTTGATGTGAAAGATGTGCATATGACCGACCTGATCAGCGGAAGGGAAAATCTGGAAGACATCCAGTTCATAGGTGCTGTGGGTGGTTTTAGTAATTCTGATGTTCTGGGTTCCGCCAAAGGATGGGCAGGTGCCTTTTTGTATAATGGCAAAGCCAACACAGTACTTCAGAAATTCTTTGCGAGAAAGGATACTTTGTCTGTGGGAATTTGCAACGGCTGCCAGTTATTTATTGAATTGGGTTTAATCAATCCGGAACACGATGAAAAACCTAAAATGCTGCACAATGACTCCCACAAACACGAGAGCAATTTTTCTTCAGTGAAAGTACAGAAAAACAATTCTGTAATGCTCTCAAGCCTGGAAGGAAGTACTTTGGGGGTTTGGATCTCTCATGGAGAAGGAAAATTCAGTTTTCCTTATGGGGAAGAGAAATACCACATCGTTGCAAAATATGGCTATGAACAATACCCTGCCAACCCGAACGGATCTGATTACAATACAGCGATGATGTCCAGTGATGACGGCAGGCACCTCGTGATGATGCCACACATTGAGCGGTCAATATTTCAATGGAACTGGGCCAATTATCCCAAAAACAGAACAGATGCCATCAGCCCATGGTTAGAAGCCTTTGTGAACGCCAGAAAATGGTTGGAAAGTAAAAATAAATAGTGTAATAAACCTGATTGAAAGATCAGGTTTTTTGTTCCTGTTTTTTGGCTGCCGGAAACAGTACGTTGTTGAGAATAAGCCGGTATCCGGGAGAATTCGGGTGCAGTTCCAGTTCGGTTTTTGCGTCTCCTACCCTGTGCTGATAATCTTCAGGATCATGGCCTCCATAAAAGGTAAACATACCTTTCCCCTGAACACCATGAATATATCTCGCCTCTCTGTTAATCTTGTTCTCAGCCAATACCAGTACGGAGGGTTTGATTTGTTCAGCATTGAAGGCAGTGGTCTGGCCCAGGAAACCTTTGACCAATAAGGTATGATTCTGACAAAGCATACTGGGTATGCGATCCCATTTGGCGGAAAAATCTTTTAATTCAAAATAATCTTCTGTTCTGGCTATATTCCTTTTATCCGACATATCAATCGAGGAAAATTCGTAGATCAAAGGATTTCTTTCAAGCACAAAATCCGTAAAGGCAAAGGTTTTATTAAAATCGATCTTGTTTTGATAATCCTGTGTTGAAGGGTCGCCGTCAAACATAGACTCACAAATATCTACCCCTTCGGCAGCCAGGGCGATATCAAAGCTGTCTGTGGCAGAGCACATGGCGAACATAAATCCGCCACCGATCACAAAATCCCGGATCTTAAGTGCAACCGCAAGTTTTTGCTCAGATACCTTACTAAACCCCAGCCGTTTCGCCTGTGATTCTGCTTCCTTCTTACTTTCCACATACCAGGGCATCATCCGGTAAGCCGCGTAAAATTTCCCAAACTGACCGGTAAAATCTTCATGGTGCAAATGCAACCACTCGTAAAGCAGCAGTTGGTCTGAAAGCACTTCTTCATCATAAACCACATCATAAGGGATTTCTGCATACTGCAATACCATAGTCACGGCATCGTCCCAGGGCGGATTCATTTTTGGGGAATACACTGCTATTTTTGGTGCCTTTTCAAGAAGTACTACCTCCTGATTTTTGGATGGGCTGCCAATTTCTTCAATAATTCCAAGGGTTTCAGTATCTGAGAGGATCTCATAGCTAACCCCCCTTATCACACATTCCTTCCGCAATTCAGGCTTGTCTTCAAGTAAAAAAGATCCTCCCCGATAGTTCAGCAGCCAGCGGACATTATAGGATTTCTGCAGAGAAAAAAAAGTAATGCCATAGGCTTTCAAATGATTTTCCTGTGAAACGTCGTCCATAGGAATCAACAGATAGGAAGCTTTAAGCTCACCTGACAGAAAAATAAGTAACAAAAGGAAAACAGTATTTCGAAAAATTACTTTCAATGACACAGCTTTTTAGAAAGGTACATCTTCATCACCGTCAAACGCTTCGGCAGCATTCCCAAAATTAACAGGGGCAATTCCACTATTGATAGAAGACTGGTATTCAGATCCAAAACCTTCTTCTAAATTGGTGGATTTAGCAAGCCTTCCGATGAATTTCAACCGGATGTTGTCCAAACCTCCGTTTCTGTGCTTGGCGATAATAAATTCTGCCTGGCCTTCGCAGGGAGTTCGCTCGTCATCATCCCATTCCGTCATCCCGTAATATTCAGGTCTGTAAATAAACGACACAATATCGGCATCCTGCTCAATCGCCCCGGATTCCCTGAGGTCAGAAAGCAAAGGCCTTTTGCTCCCTCCTCGGGTTTCTACCGCTCTGGAAAGCTGTGACAGGGCCACTACAGGAACATTTAATTCTTTGGCCAGTGCTTTTAAATTTCTGGAAATGGCAGAAATTTCCTGCTCACGGTTGCCCGAACCCTTGCTGTTAGTACCAACGGTCATTAACTGCAAATAATCAATGATCACAATTTTGACATCGTGCTGAGAAACCAGCCTTCTGGCTTTTGCCCTGAGATCAAAAATAGACAAGGAAGGGGTGTCATCTATATAAATAGGTGCTTCAGATAATTTTTTAACCTTCTTGCTCAAAATTTCCCACTCAAAGTGTTCGAGATTTCCCTTTCTCAATTTTTCTGAAGAGATCCCCGTTTCACTGGAGATCATTCTGGTAATCAACTGAACAGAAGACATTTCAAGAGAAAAAATCGCCACTGCCTGATTGAAATCTATGGCGATATTCTTGGCCATTGACATTACAAAGGCCGTCTTACCCATACCTGGCCTGGCAGCAATAACCACGAGATCAGAGGGCTGCCAGCCCGAGGTTATGTTATCTACTTTCTCAAAACCGGTAGGAACACCACTCATACCTTCTTTATTCGATATTTCTTCAATTTTCTTCAAAGCTTGTTCCACCAGATTTTCAGCAGCTTCCGAACTCTTTTTCAGGTTGCCCTGGGTGATGTCGAATAATTTTGTTTCGGCTTCATCCAGCAGGTCAAACACATCGACTGTCTCATCGTAGGAATTTCTGATAATTTCACTCGATATGGAGATCAATTGCCTTTGAATGTACTTTTGAAGAATAATTCTTGCATGGAATTCAACGTGGGCAGAAGAGGATACTTTTTGGGTGAGATTAATGAGGTAATAATCACCTCCGGCACTTTCAAGCAGGCCTTCTTTTCGCAGCCTGTTCGATACATGAGCAGATCGATGGGTTCTGCAGCATTGAATAAATGGAAGATAGCCTGGTAAATATACTGGTGCGCAGGTTTGTAAAACTTCAGGATGAAGAATGTCAATTACATCATCAACCCCCTTTTTGTCTATCAGCATGGCTCCCAATACGGCCTCTTCCAGATCAATGGCCTGTGGGGGCAATTTGCCTTGCTCCAGGTTGATGATCGTTCCTTCTTAAATCCTTTCGATTGCGATAATTGAGCTTTTTCCATTTGGCAAATGTATCTTAATATTGTGTTACTTTACGATTATTTAACACACTTAATCTTAACAAAAATTGTTGAAAAGTTCGGAATTGTTAATAACTTTAATAGCGTTAAATTACTTGAATTGTTGAGTTAAACTATCTCTTGCTTTAAATTTTAATAAATTCGAAAATATATTTATGAAAAATGATAGTGAATTGGATTTATGACTAATTTCGTGAAAATGGAGATTAGAAGTAGTAGATCACATTTATAGAAGATAGAAGGAATAATTACTTTTCGTGATGATTTAATAAAAGTTCACATTTTTTAAATATAGATTAAGAGTTTTTAAGAACAAATAGAAATGATGAGAAAAAGGATAAATAGTGAATGATTATTAAAATAATGAAACCTTTTAAAAGTGTTGAATTTTATGGATTTTATAAATAATATAAAGGCATTGGTGTTTTAAGTTTTAAAGGAAATTTATAATAGTAAAAAAAAAAATTTACGTAATTTAAATGTAATTCTTATTTGTACCAATAATAGATAGAATGTTTTGTTATAAAAGAAAAAACTATGTATGATATTTTAATATGAGGACTTGGAATTTAAGATTTTGAATTAGATTGGTGGGTTTGAGGTTTGGAGAAAAAAAAAAAGATTGTTATGGGTTTTGTAATATTAGCGTTAAAATGAAATTGAATTTTTTAAAATTGGAATTATTATTAATTGACGTGGAAATATTTATCGCAAAAAGTGAATTTGATTTATTTTTATTTTGAAGATAGATTAATGTTAATAATGATTTTATTAAATAATTGTGATTTATTAATAATATGAGGTTATGGATAAGGTAAATTTTGTTATAATGAATTGTTTGTTGTATATAAATTTATTTTAAAAAAGTATTTATCTTGTACCAAAGATTAATTGAATTTTATTCTAAATATAATTAGATGTTTTATTAATTGTATGAAGTTTTATGTTAATTGAAATGGTGTTAAGAAAAGATTATGAATGATATTGAAAGTGAATGAAAGGTTTTTTAGAAAATGGTTTGAAAGGTGGGATTAGAGTTATGTTTATGTTAGGTGGTATTGTTTTTTATGTGATTTTGATTTTGATAGTTTATTAAAAAAAAAAATAAGCTTTATTATATATCCATTCTATATAGTGTTTTATTAAAAAAAAAAAAATATTTATATCATTTCTTGTGAATTTCCGGTTATTATTTTTATTGGAAAATAGTTTAGGTGATGAGATTGAAAAACATAGTTCTCCAATTCGCGTATCGACTTTCGAAATGTTTATACCATGCAAGTCTAACGGCTTTAACTGAAAATTAAAATTTGTATTATGATGATAAAATTCTATCTCCTAATGTGATTAAATTATATTGTCCTTTCAATTCTATAGCCAAAATTATCAATAATTGTTAGAGCTAATAATTAAGAAAATAATTTTTTTTAAATATATCGTAATATTTTTCTCAAACAATTTATATTTGTTATTTTTAATTCTTTCCGGAGAAAAATTAGTTTAATGATAATATCATTTGACTAATTGTAAGATGCATTGTCCTACTGTTTCCATTGAGAAATCCAAAGTTTGTAAATTGTTTTGATCTATATCCTTAGTATCTAATTGATAATTGCTCCAATTAAATTCTTTCTAAATATTGCTTTATTAATAATTGAAGAAAAAATATAATGAGGTATAAAGAGATGAAAATTTCTCGATTGGCAACAATTTGCTTGATTTTTCATATTTACGATCCAAGGCTTAAAAAATGAAAGCTCAGTATTAGCAATTCTCCCTTTGCAATTAATTCAAATTTCACAAGTACTTCATCGGGTATTTCATGTTTTTTATAATGAAAAATGAGTCAGATGGATGCGGCAGAAAGACAAAATAGATTTTTGGAGAAATTTGAATAAATAAATAATTAAGAAATAAAAGACATCTCAGTTCCTATTTATCAAAATATTAAATATTCATCATAACAATATTTTTGGATTTCATTCAAAAATTCATTGTATTCTATAGATATAAGTTTCATAAAAGAATTGATAAAACAATTAGAAGATTTAAAAATTCAATTCTTTGAGCTTAGTGGTACCTTCAAGATATTTGTTTAAAATAGCATTCTTGTTGGCATTTCTATGGGGAGAAATGGAGTGCTCCCAGATTAAATGCCCCCTTTGAGACATAATCCCTCCCAGAAATCGGCCCAGTTAAATAAGAGAAATTTTATCGTAAAATAGATACCGACCCTTTTTTAAAAAGTATCTACAAGAGATTACACATCTGTCTATCGGGTTTAATGTACTGAAGAATGTTAAAACTGGCATATTTGTACCAAATCCGTATATAGAAAATAGTCCACAATTGGTAAATGCTTGTCGTATTGATGATGTTGAAAATGTTCCATTTGTAGATTTATTTAATTTAAAAATTCATTTGTCCGAAGAATATGGAAATATTTGATAAGTAGCTTTAAGTATTCGCACTACCCACCACCCAACAATAGCTTTATTTATTTACATTTACTGAACATCAGCGGTCAACTCAAATTTAAAGTTATTTTAAATGTTGGATGATGAATAAAAATCATTTAAATGTTTTTTATTTTATATTTTATATGAAATAATGATAGATTATTGAAAAATCCGTATTGACTAAATAAATTATAGGCTTCCTCATTAAATTATACTGAAAAAACCATTATATCATCGATAAAATAGATAAAGAAATACCTGAAGATACAAACTGTAATATCTAATTTAAGAAATATTAAATTCAATACAATCAATTTCGATTAATTGCCATTCGGAAATATTTGCTTATTATTAAAAAAAAATAGAAAGGAATTATTTTCTGTTTTTTCTGTTTCTATTTTGTTTTTTTAGGATTCCATACTGTTTATGACTGCAACAAAAAAAATACTTACTTACCTATTGCCTGTTCAACTTGTTGTTGTACAACTACTTACATTCTTTCCGGAATTTGTGGAAAAATATTACAGCAATACCATTTATCCTGTTGTATCCAAAACCTTCCGAACCATTTTTGGCTGGCTTCCGTTCTCTGTGGGTGACCTGTTCTATTCCATTGCCATTTTGCTTATCATAAGGTTCCTCTATATTTCCATTACCAAAAAAAGAACAAAGAAACTTGACTTATTTTGGTCGCTTGGTGCAACTTTGTCCATAGTGGTATTTTTGTTCTACGCCTTATGGGGTTTGAACTATGCGCGAAACACCCTTTACGAACGCATGGGTATGCAAAAGAATGAAATGTCAGAAAAGGCTTTGCTCGAATACGCAACACTTTTAAACAAGAATATAAGTGCCCTGCACCAGCAACTGACTAAAAATGATACTTTACCTGTGGTGGTTCCCTATACAAAGGATAAAATCTTCTCCATGGTACCAAAGGGCTATATTCCATTGAGTGAAAAATTTCCTTACCTGGCTTACCATCCGGTTTCACTTAAAAATCCCTCCTGAGTTTACCACTTACCTATATGGGTTTTGCCGGATACCTGAATCCGTTTACCGGAGAAGCCCAGGTTGATTACCTGATTCCAAAAGTGTCTTTGCCGGTTACCTGTGCCCATGAAATTGCACATCAAATTGGTATCGGTTTCGAAAGTGAGGCGAACTTTATAGGTTTTTTAGCCTCTATTCACCACGACGATCCCTATATTCAATATTCCGCTTACCTAATGGCTTACCGGTATGCTTTGTTTGACCTCGCCAGGACCAATCCTGATTTATTTGAGCATTTGGTCAAGAACCCCCAAGGGGATTATTAAAAATATTCAGGAAATTGAAAATTTCTGGATGGGCTATAACAACAAAAGTGAGGCCTATTTTAAGGCCTTTTACGATGGATACCTAAAGATGAATAACCAGGAAGAAGGTTTGCGAAGCTATTCAAAAATGACCGACCTGCTGCTCGCCTATACCCAGAAATACGGGCTCTAAAGTGCCTGAGGATTGGGTTTTCTTCATAATTTAAAAACACAGTGCCCTCTGTTGAGGCCGATTGGATTGCTTTTGCTATTTTTACTTTAAAATTAATTTCGTGATCAAAAATATTATCAGTGCACAAAACCCGCTGATCAAAGAAATAGTAGTACTTCAGGAGAAATCGCGGAACGCAAGAAAACAGGAACGTTTGTTATCGAGGGATTAGAGAGATCCAGAGACTGGCTATTCAGGGGAAAATATGAGTTGGAACAATTGTTGTTTTGTGAAGATTTATTGCCAAGGGAGGCCTTGGAAAACTTGCTGGAACTGTTAAAAAATACAGAGCTTATACGAATCCCAAAAGAAGTTTACGAAAAGGTAGCCCACCGCAAAACAACTGAAGGAGTATTGGCAGTAGCTAAAACTAAAAATTTAGTAATCAGCAATTTAGAATTAAATAAAAACCCACTTATTTTGATCGCAGAAGCTCCGGAAAAACCAGGAAATATAGGAGCACTTTTGCGAACTGCCGATGCCGCCGGTTTGGATGCCGTGTTGATTGCTAACCCAAAAACTGACCTCTATAATCCCAATATCATCCGTTCGAGTGTGGGCTGCATTTTTACAGCAAACCTGGCAACCGGAGATAATGAAGAAATTATTTCCTATTTAAAAAAACATCATATACAAATTTTAACAGCTGCACTAAGGGAAGACAGTGCCGCCTATGACAGGGTCGATTTCAAAAAACCAACTGCAATTGTCGTGGGTGCTGAAGATACCGGTTTAAGTGATATCTGGCTAAATAATGCAGATCAACACATAATTATACCAATGAAAGGTAAAATTGATTCTTTAAATGTTTCCGTTTCTGCTGCAATTCTTATTTTTGAGGCCACAAGACAACGAAACAACTTATGAGTCCCAATTCCATTTTTTATATCATTATCGGTATCCTCCTCTTTGATTTTATACTCGGACAGGTCCTGGATTATTTGAATTCCAGACATTACGATGATAAAATACCTGAAGAACTGACCGATGTTTACAATGAAACCGAATATTTTAAATCACAGGCCTACAAAAAGGAAAATTACCGATTTTCGGTGATTACCTCAGTCTTTTCCTTTCTGGCCTTAATGGCATTTTTCTATTGGCAGGGTTTTGCCTGGCTGGATCAAATTGCACGTAGTTTTTCTTCCAATGAGATCCTGGTCGGTCTGAATATTTTTTGGTATTTTGTTCTTTATCAATGATATACTGACCACACCTTTCAGCTATTACCAAACTTTCGTAATTGAAGAAAAATATGGTTTTAACAAATCAACAAAAAAGACTTTTTTCATGGATAAACTCAAAGGCTGGGCGCTGACACTGCTTTTGGGCGGCCTGGTACTCGGTTTAATCATTTATTTTTATACCCTGACCCTCGATAAATTCTGGATTTACACCCTGAATGCTCGTTACCTTCTTTACCCTGTTTTTTACTTTATTCTATTCTACTTTTGATCGTTCCAATTTTTAACAGGCAAAAACCCCTCGAAGATGGTCCCTTGCGTTCTGCCATTCAGGAGTTTGCCGGCAATGTAGGTTTTTCGTTAAAGGATATTTTTGTAATCTGACGGTTCAAAGCGGTCCACTTAAGGCAAATGCCTATTTTGCCGGTTTCGGACCAAAAAAAGGGATTGCGTTTTTACTTGATATACGCTGATTACTGACCTTACAACCAATCAAATTGTTGCTGTTCTGGCACATGAGATCGGGCATTACAAAAAGAAACATGTTTTTTGGAACATGGCACTTTCTATACTGTGATTACAGGATTTACCCTTTTTATCCTGTCCCTTTTTATACAAAATGCAGCGCTGTCTGATTCTCTGGGTGTATCCATACCCAGTTTTCATCTTGGACTGATTGTAGTCGGAAATCTTGTACAGCTCTATTTCCGAAATTTCGGGAATCATTATGCAATACATCTCGCGAAAATTTGAATATCAGGCAGATGATTACGCAAAAATGAAATACAATGCAACAGACCTGATTGAAGCATTAAAAAAACTTTCCCAAAAAAGTTTCAGCAACCTCACCCCGCATCGGGCCTATGTTTTTTTCCATTATTCTCATCCTCCCTTGTTGGAAAGAGTTAGAAATCTGGATAAATAATAATCCAATCGCAACAATATTTTAAAGGCTTGGTAATTTTGGTATAAAAGAGAAATTTTTTAACCGTGACTTACATTGCATCCATAGAAGAAGAGAACAAGGAAATTGCGGCCCTATACAAGGACATGCTCCGCAATACCTATCAAACCCTAACCCGCGAGGATAAGGCTTTGGTGAGGAAGGCTTTTGACTATTCGGTAGAAGCCCACAAGAACCAGCGCCGAAATACAGGTGAACCTTATATTCACCATCCCATAGCCGTTGCAAAAATTGTTGCCAATGAAATAGGTTTGGGTTCAAATGCCATTGCCGCCGGCACTGCTGCACGATGTGGTTGAAGATACCGGCGTTACGCTTAAGGATATCAAAACAAATTTTGGTGATAAGATAGCCGTAATTGTAGATGGATTAACAAAAATTTCACGCCTGAATAAAGAGATGGATGTTTCTATTCAGGCTGAAAATTTCAGAAAAATGCTGCTTACCCTCAATGATGATGTCAGGGTAATTTTGATAAAAATTGCTGATAGGTTGCACAAGATGCAGACGCTGGAATCCATGCAGCCTGAAAAACAGGTTAAAATCGCCTCAGAAACGCTCTATATTTATGCTCCTTTAGCGCACCGCATGGGACTTTATAATGTCAAGACCGAATTGGAGGACCTCGGGCTGAAGTACACAGAACCGGAAGATTACTATGACATTTTAAATAAAATAAAAGAAAGCAAGGAAGAGCAGGAAAGATATATACAGGCCTTTTCAAAGCCCATTCGTGATTCTTTGGATGCAGAGGGCATTAAATACCAGATCAAGGGTAGGTCTAAATCCATTTTTTCCATACGCAGAAAAATGAAAACTCAGGGGGTATCCTTTGATGAAGTTTATGATAAATTTGCGAATTCGGATAATCTATAAATCGGGTTTAAAGCAGGAAAAATTCAATGCCTGGGAAATTTACTCCATAGTAACAGACCATTATACTTCCAATCCCGGCAGGTTAAGGGATTGGATTAGCACAGCCAAAATCAACCGCATATGAGTCCTTGCACACCACAGTCATGGGTCCGCAAGGCACCTGGGTAGAAGTTCAGATACGCTCCGAAAGAATGGATGAAATTGCTGAAAAAGGGTATGCTGCCCATTTTAAATACAAACATGGAGCTGAAAGCGAAAGCGGTCTGGAATCATGGCTGAACAGGTTAAAAGAAACCCTGGAGAACCCGGAGATGAATGCAGTCGATTTTGTAGAACAATTCAAACTGAATTTATATACCAAGGAGATTTACGTATTTACCCCGAAGGGTGATATAAAAGCCCTTCCAAAAGGTGCTACCCCGCTATGATTTTGCCTTTGCAGTTCACTCAGAGGTTGGAATGCGTTGTATTGCTGCAAAGGTCAACAGCAAGCTTGTCCAGTTGAACTATGAGCTTAATAGTGGAGACCAGGTAGAAATTATCACTTCAATCAATCAAAAACCAAAACTTGCCTGGCTCGATATAGCAAAAACAGCCAGAGCAAAATCGAAAATAAAAAGTATCCTGAAAGAGGATCAAAAGTTGGTGGCTCATGATGGAAAGGAAGTTCTGGACAGAAAACTAAGGCATCTGAAAATTGCCATAAATGAAAAAACATATAACGATCTGTAAAGTTTCTTAAACTTAAAAGAAGTTTTGATCTGTTCTATCGCATGGGAATCGGTTCAATAACCAATGAGCAACTGAGGAAATTTTCAAGTTCAAGATCAAGTGCCATCTGAACTTTTTCAAGAACAGGATTCGGCGGGGTTCTAACCAGCCAAAAAAGGAGCATGAAGAGGAGGTAAATACGAAATTTGACTTGCTGGTTTTTGGACAGGAAGAAGAAAACTGAACTATTCCTTTGCCAACTGTTGCTCGCCAATTCCGGGCGACAGGGTTTTTGGTTTTGTGACGATTAAAGATGGAATAAAAGTCCATAAGTTCGATTGCCCGAATGCCCTTAGCATGCAATCTCAATACGCCATACAGGGTACTTAGTGCCAAGTGGATCGACTCAACCCAGCAGGGCTATAAAATAAAAATCCATATAACTGGAATCGACAGGGTTGGTCTGGCAAACGAGGTTACCAAGATAATTTCCGGACAACTTCAAATTAATATTTCCAACTTAAATATAGCTGCCGATAAGGGGTTTTTTCAAGGAAAAGTAACGGTGGAAGTAAAAAATAATGATCAGCTGAACGAACTGATCAAACAATTGGAAAAAATTAACGGGATCGAAAAAGTTGCCCGGATTGCCAAATAATTATTTTAAATTTTTATATTTTTTCCTTTATTTAAATGTAAATTTGTTTTTTAACTTGTATGATTTGTATATGATTGGATCTAAAGATATTACCGATGTTAAAGATTATTTCACCAAATTTTTAGAGAAAAATAGCCATCGCAAAACACCTAAGCGATTTGCAATTTTGCAGGAAATATACAACAGTGAAATTCACTTTGATATCCGAGTCATTGTATATTGAAATGAAGAATAAAAATTACAGGGTTAGCAGGGCTACTCTTTACAATACCATCGATTTACTTTTAGAATGCGGCTTGGTTCGCAAACACCAGTTTGGTCAGACATCACTCATTACGAAAAATCTTTCTTTAACAAACAGCATGACCATATTATTTTAACAGATACAGGGGAAGTTATTGAATTTTGTGATCCTCGAATAGAAACATTAAAAAAATCTATTGAAGAGGTTTTCAATCTAAAAATCGAGAGTCATTCCCCTCTATTTTTATGGAAAAAAAAATGACGAAACTAACAATAAAAATTAATTCATGATCGATTTATTACTAGGCCTGCAATGGGGCGATGAAGGAAAAGGTAAAATAGTAGATGTACTTACTAAAAATTATGATATTATTGCCCGTTTTCAAGGCGGGCCCAATGCCGGTCATACGCTTATTTTTGATGGCATCAAGCACGTGTTACACACCATTCCCAAGTGGTATTTTTCATCCTAATTCAGCTATCAACATTGTTGGCAACGGCGTTGTTATCGATCCTGTGATCTTCCAAAGGAATTGAAAAGCTTTCAAAATACAATATTGACGTGAAAGTAAATTACTCATCAAGAAAACGCGCACACCTTATATCTGCCGACACACCGATTACTTGATGCGCCAGCAGAAATCATGAAAGGAAAATCAAAGATCGGTTCAACCCTAAAAGGAATTGGTCCAACTTATATGGATAAAACAGGTAGAAACGGGCTGCGCGTTGGTGATCTTGAATTGGATAACTGGAAAGAAAAATACCGTGCACTTACAAAAAAACACCTCAATTTGATCGACTTCTATGATGTTTCCATTGAATTTGATCTGAAGGAATTGGAAAATGAATATTTTCTGGCCATAGATACCTTAAAAACCATACCTTTTGTCGACAGCGAGGAATACTTGCATCAGGCCATCAGAAGTGGAAAATCAATTCTGGCTGAAGGGGCTCAGGGATCACTTCTCGATGTAGATTTTGGCACCTACCCTTTTGTTACATCCTCAAATACAACGGCTGCCGGTGCCTGTACAGGTCTGGGGATTGCTCCCAACAAGATTGGCGATGTACTGGGAATATTTAAAGCGTATACAACCAGAGTTGGCTCAGGTCCGTTTCCAACAGAACTTTTTGACGAAGACGGCAAAACCATGTCGCGGGTAGGAAATGAATTCGGCGCGACTACCGGAAGACCAAGAAGGTGTGGCTGGTTAGACCTGATTGCCCTGAAATATGCAGTACAGATAAATGGGGTGACCCAGCTAATCATGATGAAAGGAGACGTGCTGTCTGGTTTCGATACCATTAAGGCCTGTGTTGCTTATAATTACAAAGGAAATGAGATCACTCATTTTCCATATAACATCGATCCTGAAAACGTAGAGGCAATTTATAAGTCTTTTCCGGGTTGGAAAGAGGATCTCACAGGCATCACAGATGGGTCTGCTCTGCCAAAAAATCTGAGAGATTATATAAAATTCATTGAAGATTTTGTTGAAGTACCGGTAAAAATAGTATCAGTTGGCCCCGACAGGAAACAGACCGTTACACTGTAAGCAATCATTTAAATATAAAAAAAGGCAAAGCGAGAGTGCTTTGCCTTTTTTATTTCACTTTTTCCTTATTTTTGAAGCAAATTAGTGCAATTGAAATCTGTCATACTATTTTTATGTTTTGTTATCTTTTCCTTGAGCGCGTTTGCTCAGACCAGAAGGATAGAAATAGTGCATTCTGACAATTCTACGATTGATGAGGAAAAATTTCCAGGCGCAACGATCTTGATGGGCAATGTTTTTGTAAGGCATGAGGGTATCTCGTTGCAATGCACAAAAGCTATTCACTTTACCAAAGAAAACTATATTAAAGCCTATGGGAATGTGCTGCTCAATCAGGAGATACCATCCGGCAGACCAGTGAATACACAGAATACAACGGCAACCACAGAAGGCTTTGTCATGGGGAAAAGTGGTACTGACCGACCCTAAAATGCAGCTAACCACTGATACACTGCACTTTGACCGAACCACACAGGTTATCTATTACCGCAATAGCGGAACACTTAAAGATGATGTGAACGTGCTAAAAAGCAGGGCAGGTTATTATTATCTTGAAACAAATAAGTACCAGGCACTCTCTGATGTAGTGATCACAAACCCAGATTATGTGCTAGAATCTAACCACCTGGATTACTTCACCAACTTTGGCACCGCCTACCTCTTTGGGCCTACTACGATCACAAGCAAAAAGAACAGTATTTATTGTGAAAAAGGATTCTATGATACAAAAAACAATATATCCCATTTTACAAAAAACGCACTCATTAAATATAACGACCGGGAAATAATTGCTGACAGCCTAAGCAAGATGTACCTAAGTTAAAGTAAAAG
>JAXHKS010000005.1:0-52784 GCA_034523115.1 Flavobacteriaceae bacterium
GTATTGCTAAATAAGCTAGTACCTAATGTACGTCGGTAAAAACTCTACGGTTTTTAATTCGACTACAAGTGCATCTTCTATCAATAGATCAATCTCTAGAACCACTAATCCAGTTGTATATCTTTGTAAACAATGGGCCTGGGGACCCTCTCGTGCTACTTTTAACCCCATTTCTTTTAATTCAAAGCGCCAACATTCCTGACATGCCGACTTAGCAAACCCGGACCAAGTTTCTTATGCACTTCTATCGCCGCTCCGATTACCTTAAACGCCAGCTCGTTTTCTGTCATTACTTCATTTTCTAGTCTTGTGCTCTTCGTGCCGTACTCTGTGGTTCTTTGCGTCATAACAATTCGCGATCTATGTACTACAACCCTTTGTGCCCTCTGTGACTTCTCAGTGTTTCTTAGTGTAATAGCAAAAAGAAGTTTAATTACTCATAATAATTCAACACATCATACCCCCCCTCATTCAAATACTGATCCTTATGCATCAGTTTTAAATCACTCTGCATCATGTCTTTAACAAGTTCTTCGAGGGTGAACTGCGGTACCCAGCCGAGTTTTTCTTTGGCTTTGGTGGCATCGCCGATTAAAAGGTCCACTTCCGTTGGACGGAAATAGCGCGGATCAACTGCAACCACTTCCTTGCCAATGGCTATTTTGTATTTTCGGGTTGGTGGAGCTTTTGACAAAGCCTTTTTCATTCACGCCTTCACCTTTGAATTCAAGAGAGACACCTATTTCGGCAAAGGCCATTCTCACGAAATCACGCACGGCGGTGGTTTTGCCTGTGGCTATTACCCAGTCTTCGGGGGTATCGTGTTGCAGGAGCATCCACATCATTCTGACATAGTCTTTGGCGTGACCCCAGTCGCGTTTGGCATCGAGGTTACCGAGATAGAATTTGTCCTGTAATCCAAGTGCTATTTTGGAAACTGCGCGGGTGATTTTTCTGGTCACGAAGGTTTCTCCGCGTATCGGAGATTCGTGGTTGAACAAAATTCCGTTACAGGCATACATGCCATAGGCTTCACGGTAGTTCACGGTGATCCAGTAGGCGTACATTTTTGCTACCGCATAGGGACTTCTCGGATAAAACGGTGTTGTTTCTGTTTGTGGGATCTCCTGAACTTTTCCATACAGTTCAGAGGTACTGGCCTGATAGATCTTCACTTTCTTCTCCATTTTCAGTATGCGAATTGCTTCCAGCAAACGCAGGGTTCCTATTCCATCTGCATTGGCGGTGTACTCAGGCATTTCAAAAGAAACATGCACATGGCTCATGGCCGCAAGGTTATAGATCTCATCGGGCTGTACTTCCTGAATAATGCGGATCAGGTTGGTGCTGTCCGTCATATCGCCATAGTGCAACACGAAATTCTGGTTATCTATATGCGGATCCTGATACAGGTGATCGATTCTATCGGTATTGAACAAAGAAGACCTTCTTTTCAATCCGTGAACAATATATCCTTTTTTTAGCAGGAACTCGCTTAAATACGCGCCATCCTGTCCGGTTACCCCGGTGATTAATGCTGTTTTTTTCATTAAGTTATTAGCAAATGTTGCAATGTGAAGCGTGATACTTTTGAAGATTTAGAAAGTGAATCGGATAATTATTGAAAGTGAAATCAAGTGTTAGGACACTCAATACTTTGTCCACGGTCCTTTATCCCAGTCCCCGCCTCGCAGGCAAGCTTCAGCCTTTGATTTCTGCCTCCAGTTTACTGCCAGGCAGGCAGGCAATCGTTATCCTTTGTCCTTTGTCCTTTTATCCGGGGCTATGGTCACGACTTATCGGGGGGATTTTAATGGGGCTTACTGTATGTTAAGATTGTTGATGATCTTTGTTGTTATCTTCATTCCTCCTGTTTCCTTCTCTCCTTCGCTCTTTCTCTCCTTCGCTGCCCCGTTCTCTGCATACGACAAGTTTTTTACATTCTTCAGAAATACCTGTTCACTTCAGATTTTACTTTGCTTTTCACATCTTCCCAGGTGATCTGTACCAATGTTTTTGGATCTGGCTCCAATGCAGCATCATCAAAATAAGTGAGACTTTTTTATAACTGTAAATGAATTATGAACCTGATATTTTTGTTTAAAAAATTGAACCAATTCTTCGAGTGAAAATATTTTAAGCAACGCATAAATATCATAAAAATCCTTTTTTGATCCTCTGTTTGCAATTGCGTTTAATTTCATGGCAGCTATATCTTGCAATGAATATAAACGAGAGTTCCATTTCCTCGATGGGATGTTGAATAAGTGGATAATTATGTCTTAAGAATTCGACTTTAATACTTTGGCCATTATAATCGATATACAGATTTAGGGTGTTTTTTGCAATTGTTGCATTACGGATTATAAAATCAGCGTTCAACTGATCCAGTAATTGATCTGAATTAAATTCCAGATCAGTAAAGAAATCAAGATCTATAGATACCCTATGTCCCAATTGCAGCGCAAGAGAAGTGCCTCCAGCCAGGGAAAAGCCATCTAAATAATCCATTTGTACCAAATTTTTCAGAAGTAAAAATGTATTTTCATCAATACTTTTTACTTGTAACATCTGAACATAGATTTATCAAGATTAAAATAATTGCTCAAAAAATTGAGGGTTTTATCATCAAGAGTCCTTATTTGCATAGATTCCTCCTTAATTTTATCCAAAGAATAAATTTGCTTTAAATTCAACCAGTCATTCAAACTTCCATACTTTAATACCCTCTCAACAATAAATCTGGAATGAGCTTTTATATCTGAACGTTTCCGGATCGATATCCCAAAACAAACCCTGTTCGAAATTTAAATAAGCCATATTAGAAGCGATTCAGTCTTTAAAAGCCTTCCGTGCTTTCGGCAGATAAACATTCAGCAGGAAAGGAAAAAGTATTTAATATTTCATTCAAAATTTAAAATTCAACATTCAACATTATCCTGTATCCAGTTTCATGTATCCTGATTCTATTCCTTTTTTTCTCTGCTTAAGGAAGCTTTATCCCTGCCTACGGCAGCAAGCTTTATCCTTTGTCCTTTATCCTTTATCCCTGCCTACGGCAGGCAAGCTTTATCCTTTGTCCTTTATCCTTTATCCTTTATCCCTGCCTCCGGTTTACCTGCCGAAGGCATGGCAGGCAAGCTTTATCCTTTGTCCCTGCCTCCGGCAGGCAAGCTTTGTCCTTTGTCCTTATTTCATAGCACACGGATGACACGGATTGAACTGATTTACACTTATTTGTTTTTGCAATCTTTAATTAATTCGTTTAATAAAAAACATTATCAATTATCAATTCTCAATACTTTATCCTTTATCCCTGCCTCCCGCAGGCAGGCTTGCCCTTTACCTCCTTTAATCCGGAGGATGGCAGTTGTTCATCCTTCTCATGGGCACGGCTTCGCCCTAGTGAACCACAGGTTCAAATAGAAATTTGAATCAATAGAAACACATCCGGACAAGCACCGAAATTTGTTTTTCTAATAAAATCGTATTATTTCAGCAATTTTCGGTATTTGAAAAGTCGAATTTTCAGGCTGTAAATATAATTTTTTTTAAAGAAACAGACCATACCCTGTCCGGTATATTTGTTATGTTTTATGAACTTTTTTAAAGAGTTTATGCGAAAAAGAAAGCCTTTAAACAGAAAGTTTGGGTACTTACAATTTGATTAAAGCTATCTCATTTTACCTGCCTGAGAGTACTAAGCTTCATATGAGTCTCGTATGAGTGTCATGTGAGTGTCATATGAGTGTCTATAAGTGTCTATAAAATTTATAGAGACAGCGATTTGAAAACATGCATTGAAACTGCACGGATATAGGCAGAAAATATTTACTAGTATTGAGCCTGCCCTAAGTGGCGGGTATTGAGCATGATGTTATTCTACTCATTTTTCTAGATTCCTGCCTGCAAGATAGAATGACGGCGGTCAATTCTTTATTGACTTTGGTCAACATTTTCTTGTTGTTGTATTTGTGAAAGTTGTGTCTTTCACCGAATGGGAGTGTTGAAGATAAACGGCTTTCTCACTTGTCATTCCACCCCGGCTCCAAGTAACTCGGGTGAGGAGGAATCACATCCTGCTCAATAAAGTGATGGTCCAAAATTCAAATTTTCGATTAAAGGAACGAATTAACTCAATTTCTTTTCATTCGGCCATCCTTTGATTTCCTTTTCCCTGACAATGGCCTCCTGAACCCAGGTAAACTTTTCATTGACATACACTAAAATTCAATGCTTACTCAAAAGTCTTAATTCCTTTAGTTATATTTTCTTTTGTGTTGCTGTAATTCTTATTTTTAAATTATTTGTCATACCAATATAAAAAGTTGAACTGTATTTATTGGTAATAATGTAAATATAATACGTGTGATAGCCTTCTGAGTAGTCTAACATCATAGTATATTTTTTATCTCATTACAGAATTTTTGTTAGCATTAGATTCTATTCAATTTTTCTATCTGTTATGCGATTCCTCCCCCGACACCGAGTTAGTCGGGGTCGGAATGACAAATGAAGAAAAAGCATTTCCTTCCCCTATCCCGAGTACGGGACTAGGCTGATTTTCTTTTTCTGTGGCTTAGCCATAAAATTTTTATCCGCCGCAGCCTAAGGCCGCTTCGCTCTCTGGCTGCTCCTTCTCCCTGCCGATAGCTATCGGCATCGCTAAAATTTTCCGGAAGGTTTAACCGCCGGGGCGGTCAATACGAAAAATAAAATAGGCCGGGGTTAAAAACGTTATCTTCTCTCTTTCGTTCTTTCTTTCAATCAAATCACCTTTTTTTTCTCCCTGTAGGCCCGCTTGCCCGTTTACCAGGCCGGGGCGAACCAAAAAAATAATTGACCTTTTTTCTTTGAAACTGAATTACCGTATAAGCGCGTCACTATTCACCACAAAACCCGTTTTAACACACCCCTAACCCCTCTCGAGAGGGGAAGCGAGTTGCCTTTCACTCCCTTACCGCCTGCGAGGCGCAGGCAAGGAAAAGTAAAAAGTTTAAATTTATCTGCCGGAGGCATAAGATAAAGTATTGAGCCTACCAGCCTGAGCGGGTATTTAGTCCTTATTTCATTATTCATCAACATTTTCCTGTTTCCTGGTTCTTGTCTCCTGTCTCCCGTACTCTCTATTCCTTTTTTCTCTGCCTTCGAAAAATAAAATTTATCTTAAATCTTGAATCTTGAATTTTAAATCTTAAATCTTGAATGTTTAATATTTCTAAATCAAATACTTCTTAAGAAAATCAGCATCCTGTTTCGCAGCTTCCATAGGAGTCATGCCATCATATCTTTCCTGTTCAACGATATAAATGTTTCATGCCATTTTCTTTGGCAACGAGCAGCAATTCATCAAAATTCATACTGCCTTTTCCAAGGACACAGGAAGCATCAACGCCAAATTCGGAGTCTGCTTTTTCTTTAAGCATGATCTCTTTTATCATGGCATCACCGTATCGGTCTTTTACATGCCCGAGTTCAAACTGTCCCGGATATTTTTTAAACCATTCTTTCGGATCTTGTCCTGCGGCTGCTACCCAGTACATATCCATTTCATAGACCACCGGTCCGCCGGCAGTGGCTTTCATCATGATGTCCTGTGGATATTCTCCATCCAATTTCACAAAGCTGTAATGGTGGTTGTGATAACCATAACTCAGGCCTTTTGACTTGCAGATTTCCCCCAAAGCATTCATGGAATCGGCTGCTTTTTTATAGTCATCTTTTGTTTTGAGAAAGCCGAGGTAAGGATTCAGCAAATATTGTAATCCGGCAATGTTGGCATCGTCGGTTAATTTTTTGAATTCGTCCAATTTTTTGGGATCCATGGTATATTGCGGATCGCAATGGGTAGAAAGGCATGTCATGCCATGACCTGACAAAAAGCTTTTAAATTCAGCCGGACTCATGCCCCAAAATACACCCTGTTCTCCCTGAAAACTTTCAATCGTTTTGTAGCCGTATTCTCCCAGGGATTTTAATGTGCCTTTTGCATCTTTTGCCATAAAATCGCGTACGGTCCATAACTGGATGCCGAATTCATTTAGTGTAAATTTTTCTTTTAAAGAATTGGCGATGTTCTGTGACCAGCTTATTTGTGATCCGATAATAGGCAAGGCCAATGAGGCCAGTCCGGCTTTTTTAATAAATTCTCTTCTGTTTTTCATGGTATAGGTGTTAATTGTTTCAAAAATAAGGAAAAAAGGGTCACAAGTTTAAAGTAAAAAGTAAAATGTTTATAGGGGATCATGCCTATTTGATAACTCGGGATAAGGCTAAACTGGTATTACTAGGATATTTCTTCAAAGGATGTTGACCGAAGTTTTCAAATGGTTCTGTTTTGTTCTTTTTCCCATTGCTCAAAAAGAACCAAAAAGATCTAGGCTGATTATTCTTTTTCAGTGGCTTAGCCATGAATTTTTTCCTCCTCTTCATCCTAAGGCCGCTTCGCTCTCTGGCTCCTCCCCTCTCCCCCGTCTCACTAAAATTTTCTGGAACCCAATACAAATTAATAAAGGCCGGGGTTTAAAATCGTTGCTTCGCTCCTTCACTATTTCACTAGTCACTAATCCTGCAGACTGTATACCCACCGGATAATCAAAAAAATTCAACATTCAACATTCAAAATTTAAAATTTAAAATTATCCATTCAACAATTCACAATTAACAATTACCAAGATTCCTGTCTCCTGTCTCCTGTTTCCTTGTTATTTTTACTGGGTTAGATCCGTTGTAATTATACCGCGAAGCATCGCGGGGCTACTTTATCCTTTGTTCTTTATCCTTTATCCTTGCCTGCGGCACGCAGGCCTATTCCTTCATTAGCAACTTTTTGTATTCATCAAAATGCGCCAGTGTTTCTGCATCCAGCTCAGGCTCTTGGATATCTGTGTATTTTTGAAGTGTTTCCAGTATGGTTTCAGCTACGATCAGCCTGCAACTGTCCTTATCATCCGATGGAACAACAAACCAGGGGGCATGGTCCAATGAAGTTCGGTTGAGCATGTCTTCATAAAAATGCATATAGGTATCCCAAAGCGCCCGTTCTTTCAGGTCGCCGGCAGAGAACTTCCAGTTCTTTTCCTGGTTATCAATCCTTCGTAGGAGGCGGTTTCGCTGTTCTTCTTTGGATAAATGCAAATAAAATTTCAGGATGATCATTCCGTTTTCACTCCAGTGTTTTTCCATACGGTTGATATGCTCCATGCGTTCATGAAAGAACGCGTCGTTAATCTGATCAACAGATTCTATTCCGGGAATATTTTCTCCAAGGACATATGCCGGGTGTACCCGAGTTACCAGCACATTTTCATAATGGGTGCGGTTAAATACGCCGAACCTTCCCCGTTCCGGTAACCTGATATAATGCCGCCACATAAAATCGTGCTCTTTTTCCTGTTCTGTGGGTTGTTTAAAACTGTGCACAATGATCCCCTGGGTATTAAAACTCTTAAATACCTCGCTGATCAGGCTGTCTTTCCCGGAGGTGTCCATGCCCTGAAGACAAATCAGCACACTGTATTTATTGTGTGCATACATGGTATCTTGAATCTCAGCAATTTTTTTTCGTGTTTTTTTCAGTCTGTCTTCCGCATCCGGAATGATCTCGCTGGTTTTGAAATCTGTTAGTTTGATGGTTTTGGTTACCTGGTATTTGCTCATGGGTCAAGGATAAAGGTTAAAGCTTTGACCTCAGTAGGAAAGGCATAAAGGTAAATTAGATAAAATTAATAAAATTCAACATTTAACATTTAATAATTCAAAATTATATTGTCTCCTGTATTCCCTAAATTTTTTTTTACCTTCGGATTAGATCCGTAAATAATTATACCCCGCGAAGCGATCGCGGGGCTAAAAGATATTAAAATTTAAATTTAACATTTAACATTTAATTCAATATTGTCTTTTTTCTGTTTTTTTTACTGGTTAGATCCGTAAATTATACCCCGCGAAGCTCGCGCTCAAACTCATCGTGGTCGGTTTCCTCCTGTCTCATGTCTCTGTCTCTTGTCTCTTGTCTCCTTCATCTTTATCTCTCACCCCATTCCAAAATAATCCGTTTTAACACACCCCTGCCTACCGCAGGCATGCAATCCCTCAAGAGGAGCCGCATATTTATTCCACTATTTCACTAGTCACAAATCACTTTCTTGTCTCTTTTTTCTTTTATCCTACCTCCGGTTTACCTGCCGAAGGCATGGCAGGCAAGCTTTTTTCTTTTTTCCTACCTCGGCAGCTAGCTTTTATCTTTTATCTTGTATCCTGCTCTCAATCCGCCACTCCAGGCAGGCTCAATACTAAATTCATTTGCTCGCAAATAACAGCACATCTTCTTCTGTAATGGTCTCACCACCAAGGATCAGCAAGCGTTCTACCACATTGCGCAATTCGCGGATATTGCCCGTCCATTGGTAATTTTTAAGCTGTTCAAGGGCTTCATCACTAAACTTCTTTGGTAAGATACCTTGCTCTTCTGTTATTTTTCGCATAAAATAATCCACAAGCAAGGGAATATCCTCTGTCCTTTGTTCCAGAGAAGGTACCCGGATCAGAATTACTGCCAGTCTGTGGTAAAGATCTTCCCTGAACCTCCCTTTTTCGATCTCTTTCATCAGGTCCTTATTGGTAGCAGCTATCACACGCACGTCTACCTGAATGTCTTTTTCTCCACCCACCCTGGTTATTTTATTTTCCTGAAGTACGCGCAATACCTTGGCCTGGGCCGACAAACTCATATCGCCCACTTCATCCAAAAATATTGTCCCGCTGTGGGCTGCTTCAAACTTACCTGCTTTGTCTTTGTTGGCCCCGGTGAAAGAGCCTTTCATATGGCCAAAAAGTTCACTTTCTATAAGTTCTGAAGGAATGGCAGCACAGTTTACTTCCACCATGGGGCCATTTGCCCGTTGGCTGTTCTGATGGATGGCATGTGCCACAAGCTCTTTACCTGTTCCATTGGGGCCTGTGATCAGCACCCTGGCCTCAGTGGGTGCTACTTTGTCAATGATTGCCCTGATCTGTTTGATTGCTTTGCTTTCTCCGATCATTTCGACGCTCTTGCTGATCTTTTTCTTAAGCATCTTATTTTCAACCAGTAACCTATTCTTATCTAAAGCATTTTTCACGGCATTTAAGAGCCTGTTCAGATCGGGAGGCTTGGAAATATAGTCATAGGCACCCAGGCGCATTGTACGCACAGCTGTTTCCAACTCACCATGTCCGGAGATCATGATAAAGGGAATTTCCGGTTTTATCTGCATTGATTTCTCCAGCACTTCCACTCCGTCCATCTTGGGAATTTTGATATCGCAAAGCACCAGGTCGTAATCATTCTTTTCCACCAGCCTGTAACCTTCCAGTCCATCCTCGGCTTCTTCTATCTGAAGTTCATTATTCTCTGCCAGGAGTATTTTTGTGAGTACCCTGCGGATGGCGGCTTCGTCTTCTATTATTAGGATTTTGGACATTTTTTAAGGATAAAGTATAAAGGACAGAGTAATAAGTATAAAGGATTCATACTAGTGTCAATATTTAACTGGTTAGATTCGTTGTAATAGTAAAAAGTGAAGCGTTAAAAGTGCTACTAAAGTATAAAAATCTTTAAGTCTTATACTAAATATTTCCTGTCTCTATGTCAACTTTTGTTTTTCTTTCTGTCTTGATAAACAATATAGTTAAGGTTGCATATATAACTATCACTGATTTTTACCCGTCTAAATTTCAGCGGGTATGTTGTCCTTAAGTTGACACGTTTATAGGAATAGCCGTTTTCATCTCAGTTGTCATGTTTGTACTTTGATGCCTGGTTAAAAAGAATCAATCTTTCATTTCTTAACTGATTTAATAGTCACTCTTCACTTTCCTGTCTCTTTTATCTTTTATCTGCTAATCTTTTGCCTGGTGGTCTAATTCGCTTAGTAAACCATAAAGCATCGCTGGGCTGCAACTAAAACCCATCATGATCGTTTGTATCTGTTATCTTGTTCTTTGATCGGTTTCTTTTTACTCGTCCTCTATCGCTTCTTATATCTCGTTTCTTTTAGCCAATGTTCTTTTATCTGTTCATCTTTTCTTTGGTTCATGGGTTGGTAATTATACCCTGCAATCATCGCGGGCTAAATCAAAAATATATGGTCTTTGTATCTTTTATCTTGTTTCTTTTATCTTGTTGCTTTTATCTTGTTCTCTTTTATCTTTTTCCTTGGTTGATTCTTTAAGTAATATCCCGCGAAGCATCGCGGGGCTACAATAAAAATTTTCTTTTCCCATCATGGTCGTTTGTATCTTTTATCTTGTTTCTTTTATTCCTTGTTCCTTTTATCTATCTATCTTTTATCTTTTCCCTGTCTCTGTCTTGAACAATTCTCAATTCTCAATTCTCAATTTGTCTTTTCTCAATACTCAATTCTCAATTCTCAATTTTCAATACCTTATCCATTTATAAATCTCCTTATAACTCGCTTTCTTGCCATACATCAATATGCCTACACGGTATATTTTTGCGGCAACCCAGATCACGAAAAGAAAGGTGATATATAACAGAACCAAAGAAATCAAAATCTGCCACCAGGGCACTCCGAAAGGTATGCGCATCAGCACTGACGATGGGCGATGTGAAAGGGATCATTGAAAAAATAACCGAAACCGTGCCATGTGGATCATTGATCACTGTGGCAAAACCAATATAAAAACCGATCATGAGCGGCATTAAAACCGGCAACATAAACTGTTGTGTGTCTGTTTCATTGTCAACTGCAGATCCGATGGCTGCATAAATGGAGCTGTACAACAAATAGCCTCCCAAAAAGAATAAAATAAACCAGAAGAATATGCTGAACAAAGGCAGTTGTGCGATCTCGCTAAAGGCAAACTGGGCATCGGACTGTGCCATGGCCTCCATCTGGGCAGTATTGGATGCAGCCATGGAATCGACACCAAAAACCAAAGAGCCTATAAACATGAGTATCCCAATGATTGCAGCCCAGATTAAAAATTGCAGGAGTCCGGCACCGGCAGTGCCGATTACCTTCCCCAGCATGAGCTCAAAAGGTTTTACTGAAGAGATGATCACTTCCACTATCCTGCTGGTCTTTTCTTCAATCACACTGCGCATTACCATGGCACCATAAATAATAATGAACATCATTACCAAATAACCGGCTGCCATGCCAATGGCAATTTTAAGTCCATTGATCATTTTAGAGGATTTTTCACCGCTGAAGTTTGCCATTTGAATATTGACCTGAACATTCGATTGTTCCAGTTTTTGAGGGTCTATACCCAGCTGCATCATTTTTTCTTTTTCGAGTCTGTTTTTTATTGTGTTTTCCAGTTCAGAAACCAATACCATGCCCGGACTTTCAGTGGAATAGAACTGAATGGCACTCCCCAGTTCCTCAAGTTCCTTGTTTTCAGGAATATACAAAAGCCCCTTATGCCCGGATTCACTTACGATCTGTTTTGCCTTTTCCAGTCCGATGGCTGTCATATCTTCAAATTCAATGGTTGCTTTATTCATAAAATCATCTTCGGTAAACAGCGAAGAATCATTTACAAAAGCCACCGCATTCTTTTTTTCCATGCTGCTTTTTGACAGATAGGCAACAAGGGCAATCATGGCTATCATCAACAAAGGGCTCAAAAAGGTCATCACAATAAAGGATTTGTTTCTGACCTTAGATAAAAATTCCCGTTCTATGATCAATTTAAGTTTTTTCATGTGCTGTGGTTCTTTACGGCCCTAATAAAAATATCGTTGGCAGAAGGAATAATCTCTACAAAATGGTTGATGATGGATTTGCTGTTCAGGTATTGTATCAGGTCACTGCTCTTTTCATCGTCTGACAAGCGGATCTGCAATTTGAGGTCGTCTTCCAGAGATTTGAAGTTAGCAGGCTCTACAACAAATTTATGCGACAAATCCTTTAACAGCAGGTCCTTATTATCAGTATGCAGGCCTACCTCATAGGTATTTGTTTTAAAATGTCTTTTGATATCAGTCAGGCGTCCGTCAAGGATTTTATTGGCCTGATGGATCAGGGCTATATAATCGCATAATTCCTCCACAGATTCCATGCGGTGGGTAGAAAAGATTATAGAAGCACCTTCATCCCTGAGCTGAATGATTTCATCCTTGATGAGATTCGCATTGATGGGATCAAATCCACTGAAAGGCTCATCGAAAATAAACAGTTTGGGCTGGTGAAGCACCGTAACTACAAACTGAACTTTCTGCGCCATTCCTTTTGATAGCTCTTCCACTTTTTTATTCCACCAACTGCCGATTTCAAATTTATCAAACCAGTAGTGCAACCTTTTTTTGGCTTCCTGTTTTGATAATCCTTTTAATTGCGCCAGGTATATGCACTGCTCACCCACTTTTCATGCGTTTGTACAAGCCCCGTTCCTCGGGCAGGTAACCTATATGGGCAATGTCAGAAGGCATCAGAGGCCTGCCGTCAAAATACACAATTCCCTGATCGGGCATGGTGATCTGATTAATGATCCTGATCAAGGTGGTTTTACCGGCACCATTTGGTCCAAGCAAGCCGTAAATACTCTGGGTGGGCACTTGAATAGAAATATTGTTAAGGGCATTGTATTCACCGAAATTTTTAACAATATTCTCTGTAATCAAAATATGATCCATGTAGCTTAATTATGCTCCAAATGTATGGATTTGGGCTGTGAAAGTAAGTATAATGATATTTAAAAGATCAGGACAAGCGGTCTAAATATTTTTTGCGTATTTCCTTAACCATGTCCACTGTAATATCGGGCTTAACAACCCGAACCATTTCCGTGATGCCCTGGTTTTCATAAAAAATACCTTTTGCCACGTCATAACCAGAAACAGAAATATTGTGCTTGATATCAAAAGTAATATCCCTGAATTCATCCCAGCTCAAATAACGGGGGATCGTAATATAATACCGGTTAGGATTCCCCATTGACTGGAAGATACCTTCCTCAATCTTTTTAATCTGAAAAAATTTATTTACGCGAATAATTGCATTCGTATTATCCTTAAGTTTTACGGCTTTCGCAAATTCAAAACCCTCTTTTGCATATAAGCGCTGAATACCTTCTATTTCCGTGTACCGGTTGATTCCTTTTACACGTATACCACTGTATTTTCGGCTATCTATTGCCAGTTCACATTTTCCGGCGGTAATCTGCAAGCCATTCTCACGGTTAATTTTATGGGTGGCACGCAGGATCTTTTCAAAAGATGCCGGGTCTTTGGTAATAAACACTATAGAATGAGGCTTTTCCACCAAAGTAAAACGCGTGTAATAAGACGCGAGAGGATTCGGAATATTTACCACAAAAGTATTGGGTATTTTGTCGTATTCTACGGGACTGACCTTTTCCTGAAGAGTCAATTTACCTATTAGTTGAAGAATTTCCATGGAAAGATTTTAGTGTTAGTACGGTGCTAAATTTACAAAGTTAAGTCCATAAAAAAAATAAATATTTTAAATATACTATGCGTGCATAATATATTTTTATATATTTGAAACATGAAAAGAGAAAAAACCATCGACCATGCCCTGAGAGCGACCTGGCAATCTGTAGCGAAGGCATACAGTGAACAGGCCCAAAAGCACGACAGCACGATGGCTGTGGCGCAGGCATTGTTGTATATTGATTATGAAAATGGCACCTCTTCAACTGCACTGGGACCGTCTATGGGAATGGAAGCTACCAGCCTTTCGAGGATCTTAAAAAATATGGAAGAAAAAGGCCTTGTGATTAGAGAAAAAAACCCGGATGACGGAAGGGGCATGATCGTAAAATTAACAGATTTTGGAAAAGAAAAAAGAGAATTGTCAAAAGCCTCTGTGCTTAAGTTCAATAATAAGATCAAAGAAAATATTGATGAAATAAAAATCAGGCACTTTTTTGAGGTGAGCGACCTGATTAACAAACTTATTGCCGATAAGGCCATATTCTAAAGTTATTTTTAACAGAATAAATTTACTTAAGTGAAAAAAAGACATATTAAAAAGGTTGCGGTTATCGGATCAGGTATCATGGGTTCAGGTATCGCATGTCATTTTGCAAACATAGGCGTTGAAGTATTGCTGATGGATATCGTTCCGCGCGAGTTAACGGCAGAGGAAAGTAAGGCAGGATTGACTTTGGAAAGCAAGGCCGTAAGAAACAGAATTGTGAACAGCAGTTTGCAAAATGCGCTTAAGTCTAACCCCTCACCTATCTACAGCCAGAAATTTGCCTTCCCGCATTGCGACCGGTAACCTTGATGATGACCTTCAACAGATTAAAGATGCCGACTGGGTGATTGAGGTTGTGGTAGAAAGACTTGGACATAAAAAAACAGGTGTTCGAAAAAATTGAAAAATTCCGAAAACCAGGATCCATAATCAGCTCGAATACTTCCGGTATTCCTATAAAGTTTATGAATGAAGGTCGCAGCGACGATTTTCAAAAACATTTCGCTGTAACGCATTTTTTTAATCCACCCAGGTATCTGAAACTTTTCGAAGTAGTTCCCGGTCCGTCATGTGATCAGGAAGTAGTCGATTTTTTGATGCGCTACGGCGAAAAATATTTAGGCAAGACCTCTGTGCTCGCAAAAGACACACCCGCCTTTATAGGTAACCGCATCGGGATCTTTGGCATTATGAGCCTTTTTCACAGCATGAAAGAGCTGGGTTTGACGATAGAAGAAGTGGATAAACTTACCGGACCGGTAATTGGAAGACCGAAATCTGCTACGTTCAGAACGGTAGATGTTGTAGGCCTGGATACACTGGTTCACGTTGCCAACGGATTGTATGAGAATGTACCCAATGATGAGGCACATGACCTTTTTAAACTGCCTGATTTTATTCAATATATGCTGGACAACAAATGGCTGGGCAGCAAAACCAAACAAGGATTTTACAAAAAAGTAAACAATGACAAAGGCGCTCCTGAAATCCATGGCCTGGATCTGAATACCCTTACTTACAGACCCTCGGGCAAAGTAAAATTTGGTACCCTGGAGTCCACGAAAAGCATAGACAAGGTTATTGACCGCTTCAAAGTGCTTATCAAGGGCAAAGACAAGGCCGGTGATTTTTACCGCAAAAACTTTGCCTCAATGTTTGCTTATGTGCAAAACAGAATTCCTGAGATTTCCGATGAACTTTACCGCCTTGATGATGCGATGAAAGCAGGTTTTGGCTGGGAACACGGACCCTTTGAGATCTGGGATGCGGTTGGCGTTAAAGAAGGAATCGCACTTATGGAAAGTGAAGGCCATACCGTTGCTGATTGGGTGAAAACGATGGCTGCCGCCGGGCAAACCTTCTATTCAATAAAAGAGAATAAAAAGCACTATTACAATATTCCAAATAAAGTCATGACAGAGATCCCCGGACAGGATGCTTTTATTATTCTGGAAAATGTGCGTGCAGCAACAACAATCTGGTCCAACAATGAAGCCTCGATTCAGCATTTGGGTGATGGGGTACTCAATGTGGAATTTCAATCCAAAATGAATACCATCGGCGGCGGCGTTCTTCAGGCCATCAATAAAGGAATAGACCTGGCAGAAAAGGAATATGCAGCCGTGATTTTGGGAAATCAGGCAGCCAATTTCTCTGTCGGTGCCAATTTGGCCATGGCTTTTATGCTGGCAATAGAACAGGAATACGACGAACTGAACATGGCTACAAAAATGTTTCAGGATACCGTGATGCGGCTGCGCTATTCTTCTATTCCTACACTCATTACACCCAGAGGCATGACTTTTGGCGGGGCCTGTGAAATGAGCCTTCATGCAGATAAAGTGGTCGCTGCCGCGGAAACTTATATTGGCCTGGTGGAATTTGGAGTGGGAATCATTCCTGCCGGCGCCGGAACCAAAGAAATGACCAAACGCGTATCTGATCTGTGGGTAAAAGATGATGTAAAACTCAACCGCCTTCGCGATGCTTTTATCAATATCGCCATGGCAAAAGTAGCTACTTCTGCTTATGAAGCTTTTGATTTTGGGTATTTTAAAGAGGGAAAAGACATTGTTGTGGTAAATGCCGACAGGCAAATAGCCACTGCCAAACGACTGGCGCTGGAAATGCTTGAAAATGGCTATACCCAGCCCGTGCCGCAAAAAGTAACTGTATTAGGCCAACAAGCCCTCGGCATGTTCCTAGTGGGCTCTGACAGCCTTGTAAGCGGACAATATGCCTCTGAACACGACCGCAAGATCGCCAACAAACTTGCCTATATCATGGCCGGGGGCGACCTTTCTGAACCCACTGAAGTATCTGAACAATATTTGCTTGACCTTGAAAGAGAAGCCATTTTGTCTTTACTTACAGAAAGAAAAACACTGGAACGCATTGAGCATACACTGAAGACGGGAAAGCCTTTACGAAACTAGATTTGAGATATGAGATATTGAGAAATGAGATTTGAATTGGTAGAGGTGAGAGGACTATATAGTTGTATGATTGAAACCGAAAAAGAGAAAACCCATTTAATTATTATTTGATCTATTAAAATTTACTTATGCACCATTTGGATAATCTGTTAATTTGGAAAAAGGCCATAGGATTGGCCAAAGATGTTTATGGAGTTTTTACCGAATTTGCCCGAAAATGAAAAATATGGTTTAGCGGCGCAAATACGAAGAAGTGCCATTTCTATCCCTTCAAATATAGCAGAAGGAGCCGGTAGGAATTCTGACAGAGAATTTAAACAATTCCTCGGTATTTCGAATGGCTCAACATTTGAACTTCAGACACAGTTGTTATTAGTGAAGGAATTGGAAATGTGTCCAATGCATGATATTGAACCAATAATTAATACTTGTGTCGAATTGCAGAAAATGAACTTTTCATTACAAAAAACATTAGAAAAGAAAATAGAAACCCGTTAATCAATCTCATATCTCATATCTCAATACTACCTATGAATACAGCATACATAATAAAAGCATACAGAACCGCAGTTGGAAAAGCACCAAAAGGGGTATTTCGTTTTAAGCGACCTGATGAGCTGGCAGCGGAAACAATTGCCTATTTATTAGAGCAATTGCCGCAACTGGATAAAACGAGAATCGATGATTTGATCGTTGGCAATGCGATGCCTGAAGCTGAACAAGGGCTGAATGTGGCACGCCTTATTTCCCTGATGGGTTTAAAAACTGATGAAGTGCCGGGTGTTACGGTAAACCGTTATTGCGCATCAGGTTTGGAAACAATCGCAATGGCAGTGGCCAAGATCCAATCGGGTATGGCAGATTGTATTATTGCCGGTGGTGTTGAAAGTATGAGTTATATACCCATGGGAGGTTACCGACCAACTCCAAGCCATCAGGCTGCCAAAGCCGGACATGAAAATTATTACTGGGGAATGGGTTTAACCGCAGAAGCAGTGGCAGAACAATTCAAAATTTCCCGTGAGGCCCAGGACCAATTCTCCTTTGAGTCACATCAAAAATCACTGAAAGCCATTGAAAAAGGTACTTTCAAAGAAGATATTGTTCCCATCACTATTGAACAGGTCTTTTTGGATGCAAAGAATAAAAGACAAACCAAAAAATATACCGTTGAAACAGACGAAGGCCCAAGAAAGGAAACTTCTTTGGAAGCGCTGGCAAAATTAAGGCCTGTGTTTGCCAACCAGGGATCAGTTACTGCAGGTAATTCTTCCCAAATGAGCGATGGCGCTGCCTTTGTGGTAGTGATGAGCGAAGCTATGGTCAAAGAATTAAACCTCAGTCCGATAGCCAGAATGGTATCGTATGCGGCTGTGGGCGTTGAACCGAGGATTATGGGTATCGGACCGGTGAAGGCCATCCCGAAAGCCTTAAAAATGGCGGGGCTAAAACAAAATGAAATTGATCTGATCGAGTTAAACGAAGCTTTTGCCTCACAATCACTGGCGGTAATTCAGGAGCTCGGACTCAATAAAGAGATCGTTAATGTGAATGGAGGTGCTATTTCCTTGGGTCACCCGCTGGGTTGTACAGGGGCAAAACTTTCCGTACAGCTTTTCAATGAGATGAAAAGAAGAAAAAGCAAATACGGAATCGTATCCATGTGCGTTGGAACCGGACAAGGTGCGGCGGGGATTTATGAAATGCTCTAAGAAAAAGAGAAAAGAGAAAAGAGAAAAGAGAAAAGAGAAAAGAGAAAAGAGAAAAGAGACAGGAGACAGGAGACAGGAGACAAGAAAAAAGAAAAAAGAAACAAGAAAAAAGAAACAAGAAAGTGATTAGTGACTAGTGAAATAGTGAATAAATACGCGGCTCCCCTCTCGAGAGGGGTTGGGGGGTGTGTTAAAACGGATTATTTTGTGAATGGTGATTAAATTAAAGAGTGAAGGAGACAAGAGACAAGAGACAAAGAGAAAGATAGAATCAAGAGAAAAAATGACTAGATGAAGATAGTGAATAAATACGCGGCTCCCCTCTCGAGAGGGTGTTAGGGACCTAGCCTGCACTGGTAGGCAGAAGATCAAAAGGTTCAATAAAGGACAAAGGATAAACGGATTATAAAGGACAAAGGATAAAGGATTAAGGCAAAAGGACAAAAGGCTAAGTATAACCGACCACGATGGGTTTTTATTTGTAGCCCCGCGATGCCTCGCGGGGTGTTGCCAGCCGGCGGCTGGTAATACGGCAGGCAGGGATAAAGTTTAAAGGACAAAGGACAAAAGAAAAAAGATAAAAGATAAAAGATAAAATATACATAATATGAAAGTAATTAAAGGCGGCGAATACCTGATAAAGGAAGTATCCAGTGACCATATTTTTATCACTGAGGAGTTCAATGAAGAGCAAAGAATGATGAAGGAGTCTGTGATTGATTTCATAGACCGCGAAGTATGGCCACACAAAGAGCGCTTCGAAAAGAAAGATTATGCCTTTACCGAAGAAATTATGCGCAAAGCAGGTGAAATGGGTTTTTTAGGTATTTCTATCCCTGAAGAATACGGCGGTATGGGCATGGGATTCGTATCCACGATGCTGGCAACAGATTATATGTCAGCTGCCTCAGGTTCACTGGGCACAGCTTATGGTGCACATACGGGAATAGGAACCATGCCAATTTATTTGTATGGTACAGAAAAACAAAAGCAGAAGTACCTGCCAGACCTGACTTCGGGTACCAAATTTGGTGCCTATTGTTTGACTGAACCGGGAGCAGGGAGCGATGCCAATTCCGGAAAAACTACAGCCACACTGAGCAAAGATGGGACTCATTACCTGATCAACGGACAAAAAATGTGGATCTCGAATGCCGGTTTTGCCGAGATATTTATTGTTTTCGCAAGAATTGAGAACGACAAGAATATCACTGCCTTTATCATGGAATTCGACAAAAACAATCCGAATGGTGTGAGCATGGGCACAGAGGAAAATAAGTTAGGGATTACCTCCTCTTCTACCCGTCAGGTCTTTTTTGCCGATACAAAAATTCCGGTTGAAAATATGTTGTCCGAAAGAGGGAAAGGCTTTAAAATTGCCTTGAACTCACTTAATGTTGGCAGAATTAAATTGGCAGCAGCCTGCCTGGATGCTTCCCGCAGAATCATCAAAGAATCGGTGGTTTATGCCAATGAGCGCATACAGTTTAAAACTCCGATCGCGAAGTTTGGAGCCATTCAGTTAAAACTGGCTGAGATGAGTATGCGCACTTTTGTAAGTGATGCAGGTGCGTACAGGGCAGCAAAGGATATACAAAATTATATTGACGCCCTGCTGGCTCAAGGAAAGACCCATCAGGAGGCAGAACTTGAAGCCTTTAGTGAATACGCCATAGAAGCAGCCATTCTGAAAGTTTATGGCTCAGAGACAAGCCAGTATGTCACAGATGAAGGCATACAGATTTTTGGTGGTATGGGTTTCTCGAAAGATACCCCTATGGAAGCAGCCTGGAGAGATGCAAGGATCACCAGGATCTATGAAGGAACAAATGAAATCAACCGCCTGTTAACAGTAGGAATGTTGTTGAAAAAGGCCATGAACGGATCAATTGATCTGATCACTCCGGCCATGGAAGTCGGAAACAGCCTGGTAGGGATTCCATCTTTTGATATCCCTGATTACAGTGAGCGCTTATCGGAAGAAAAGGCGATGATCGCCAAATTGAAAAAAGCCTTTTTGATGATCGCCGGAAAAGCAGTGCAAACCTATGGCATGGACCTCGAAAATCACCAGCAACTCGTGTTGGCAGCGGCTGAGGTTATGATCGAAATTTATATGTCGGAGAGCGCTATTTTAAAAGCAGATAAGCTGGCTAAAATGACCTCAGACAAGGAAGCCGAAGGACAGATTACCCTTGCAAAGCTGAGTTTGTACCATGCCGTAAATAAGGTTATGGATATGGGCACCGAGGCCATCGTCTATTTTGCTGAAGGGGATGAGCAGAGAATGCTGCTGATGGGCCTGAAAAGATTTACCAAATATACCAACCAGCCCAACCCGATAGCCTGGCGAACAAGCATCGCCGCCAGGGTTATTGAGGAAAATAACTATTGTTTTTAGATTTGGACCTGGTTGATTAATCTATAAAAAAATCCCGCTTTTGACGGGTTTTTTTTCTATTGTGGTAAACAAAGTAGCTTTCAGAAATAAAATAGCTGTAAAAAATTATTTGGAGAGAAATTCCTTCAACCGGAATGTCATTCCTACCCAGAGTAACTCGAGGATCCGGGGAGGTATCGCATAAAAAAATATGAATATTGAGATTTGAGAAAAATTGTTATAATTACGATTGCCATGCTTTCCGGAAAGGTTGACCGAAGTCTGACGATCTGTTCGGTGTTGTTCTTGTAAAAGAACCAATCCCGAAATCGGATTCTGCAGAATAAAAATGATCACGATCTTTACCCATGCCAAGTGCGGCGGGTTGATTCTTGAAGACGACGCTTGATCTTAGCTCTTTTTTTGAGCTTACGGTCATCTCCTCCAGCTCCTTCTCCCCCCCCCCCCCCCCGAGACATCGGGGGATCTAATGGGGCTTAACGAATTGTTATAGTTACGATTGCCTTGCTTCCTCGAAGGTTGACCGAAGTTCTGCAACTTCGGCCCTGTTTTGTTCTTTTTACTCACTTAATATTTATTGGTTTTGGAGTTCGTGATGTGCTTGCCTGCTGTCGGCAGGCTTCGCAGTTCCCATTGCTGCAAAAAAACCAATCCCGAGCACGGGGTTGGCATATCAAAACGGTGTTACGCAGTTATATGATGCCTTCAATTGGATAATTACTAACAAATGTAATTTAAAATCATTCTATCAAATTTTAATTGACAAGCGTAAGAAAGTCATATCAAAAATTTATTTTTAATGAAATAAATTAAAGGTATATTTGTTATTGATATAAAATCTTTTAGATGCAAATAAAAATTATCCCCTCAATTTTTATGCTTCTTTGTTCCGCTTATGCCTTTGCGCAGGAAGCAACAGAGATCTATTTATTTGATCTCATTGAAAATGGGAAAAGCTTCACAATTAAGAATTCTGTAAATATTTCCAACCAAAAAGGATATGACAACCAGCCCAGCTTTACGGAGGATGGGGCTTCCATCCTATTCACTTCCTTTCGGGACGGGCAGGCAGATATAGCCATTTATGACATTGAGCAGCAGTACAGAGGCTGGCTTACCAACACCCCTGAAAATGAGATCTCTCCCATGGCCTATCCGGGCAAAAAGAAATTGTTTACCTGCATCAGATCAGATAACAAGGAAAAACAACAATTGTATACCTACTCCTACAAAGGTAATGAACCTGAAGTATTAATTGGAGACGTAAAGATTGCCTATTATACCTGGTTCAACAAGAATACACTGGTTACTATGAGCTGGGCGATATGGATGCCTTGTATGTCAATAACTTTAAACTCAAAATCAAATACCCGCTCCAGCAAAATACAGGCCGCTCATTTCAAAGAAAACCGGGTACCGTGCTTATCGGTTTTATAAGTGAAATACATGAAGAGCCGGAAATTTATTCAATGGATATCAAAACAAGCAAGCTGACCTACCTCGCGGATGCACTGGAGAATTCCATAGATCTGGCCTTTACCAATAACGGGACTATTTTGATGGCAAAGGATAATGAAATTTATAAATTCCGACCTGAGGAAGATAAGGAATGGATAAATGTACCCATCGAATCAGAGCTTCCATTAAAAAATATCACCCGACTGGCGATTAGCCCGGACGGCAAAAAAATTGCTGTTGTAGTTTCCGAGGAATAAAAAATTCAAACACCCCGGTCACAAAAAAAATGGTAAATTGAATTGCGACTGCGGTGTTTGAATTCCTAAATAATCATTATTCCGTCTGGCTTTCAAGAATTTCCTGGTATTGCTCCATCAAAATTTCGTACTGTCCACTGTGAAAGCATGTACATATAAACAATCACAGTAATCACGCCGAGAACGATTCCAATAATGGCAGTGGTTTTGCCGGTGTTTGCATTATTGATACCGTCATACAGATCAGGATTTTCATTGTGAACTGCTATGGCCTTTTTGGCCTGCAAAAGCCCTATAACACCCAAATATAATGCCAACTACACCGTAACAACAGCAGGCGGTGATTATTGAGGATATGCCTAAAATTAGGGCGGCCTGAGAATGTGGTAATTTTTCTTTCATGGTTTTTGATTAGTTAAACTTTAAAATATAATTGATTATTATGATAAAAATGTTAAGAAGAAACAAGCCAAAAAGTATTTTATGACCTTTTGCAAAGTTGAATTTAAGGTGCAGGAGCAGAAAAGCAAACATCAGTAAAAGGGTATAAACTGCAGGGTACATATAAAAAGCTTCAGTAAATTCTCCTTTCAACACATGAATTATTGACCGCTGAAATCCGCAGCCGGTGCATTCCACACCCAATGATTTCCATTGGCAGGGCAGTAAATGATCTTCTAAAAAAGCAATGAATCCCATCTGTTTTTTTTGGATGAATAAATATAAAAAAAATTATAAAACAACAAGGGTATATTATCTTTGCTGTATGAGCGCCAATCAAAAATTTAAAACCGGAGACAAAGTGACTTTCCTTGATGAAGCCATCAAGGGGGTAGTAACAGAAACGGATCAGTTTAAAATTGTCGTACTTTCTGATGATGGTTTTTTATATACCTGTGAAGCCGGGGACTTAATATTTACCGGAAATATGGAAGCCTTGCTGACAAATTCAGTAGAGAAAATTGTCGAGGACAAAAATCATTTTAAAACACAAAAAGTCAAGAAAGCGGCTGCAAAAAAAATTCCGGCAATGGAGGTTGATTTGCATATAGAAAAACTGGTTGATCACTTTTTCGGCCTTCAAAACCACCAGATCCTTGACATACAATTACAGCATGCCAAAGGAAAACTGTCTTTTGCACAAAAGAAAAAAATAAGGAAGGTCGTATTCATTCACGGTTTGGGAGAAGGCGTTTTGAGGTATGAACTTTTGCGTCTCTTTCAGGATTACAATGTGGAATATTGCGAAGCATCCTACCAGAAATACGGACTTGGAGCTACTGAAGTAACCTTTCTTTCCTTTTAATTTACCGGGGTATTGAAAATGCCAAAAAGGTAGGTATCGTCAAAAACCAGGAATCCTCCCCGCTCTCGAGCACTACATCCTGCAATACGATGGTATGTTTGTAGGAGACAATATTGAGACCGCTTGTGTCATACACCACCTCATTTTGCACAATTATCTTGCCGGAAACTCCCCGCCAGTCTTTTTTTACTTTTGGCTCAACAGGCGGAACAGCAGCACAAAAATAGCTGTTGGTAACTTTTTCTGCAAAAACCCTGTCGGTTACAGTAACAAGCCCCGTTAAACTTACGTTGGCAGTAAAGGTTCCCTCCTCCAGTTTGATCTGGTCATCCGTCAAAGTTACAATTAAAGCTTCTTTTTGTCCGTCGGTGCTCAATCTATACAGGGTATATTCTCCGCAGACATTGACCGTCTCCTCAAAGTCGAAACTCGATTGGTCAATATCACCATCGCTGCAAGCCATGGCCATTATTACCAAACTAAATAAATAAACAATTCTTTTCACTGACTTTATCATAACGCAACAAAAGTAATGGATTTAGCGCGATAACAAAAATGCAGAGTGAGATAAAATAATTACTTTTACGGCATGCAAAATATTTATCTGGATAATGCTGCAACCACAGCCCTGGAACCTGAAGTTTTGGAATGTATGATCGATGCTTACCAACAGGTATTTGGCAACCCATCTTCAAACCACCAGTTTGGAAGAAAGGCAAAAACGATCCTTGAAGGCTCGCGCAAACAGATTGCCAGACTTTTGAATTGCGAGGCATTCGAAATCTACTTTACTTCAGGGGGAACCGAATCAGCGAATCTGATCCTTCACAATGCGGTGCATAATCTTAAAGTAAAGCGCATTATAAGTTCAAAAATTGAACACCAGGCGGTTTTGCTCACACTCAATACCTTGCGCAGCCAATATGGCACAGAAATATGTTTTGTTCACCATTTGCCTGACGGAAATATAGATATTGACCACCTGGAGGTACTGCTGCATGAACCTTCCGATACCCTGGTGAGCCTTATGATGGTGAACAATGAGATTGGAAATATCCTGGCTATGGAGCAGGTGGCTGACCTTTGCAAAAAATACCAGGCATTTTTTTATTCAGACTGTGTGCAGTCTGTTGGTCATATGCCTGTTGACCTGAGAAAAATACAGGCAGATTTCATCACAGCCAGTGCGCATAAATTTCATGGACCGAAAGGAATAGGTTTTGCCTTTGTTAAAAAAGGAATTCCAATCGGGCCGATGATCACCGGAGGTGAACAGGAACGAGGGGTTAGGGCCGGTACGGAGAATATTGTTTCGATTTTGGGTATGGAAAAGGCACTAACCCTTGCCACTACGAATATGGAAAAAGACAATAAGCACCTTCAGGAACTCAAGGATTATTTTATAGTACAGCTCAAAAAAACCTGGCCTGAGATAACTTTTAACGGAAATTCCGGCTTTTTTGAATTGAGTGCCCCTCACTTGTTGAGTGTCCGCTTTCCGGAAATGGTACCCATGTTGTTATTTAAACTCGATTTGAAAGGAATTGCCGCTTCTGCGGGAAGTGCATGCCAGAGTGGCAGCGAGAAAGGTTCACATGTGTTGAAGGAAATATTGCATGAAGAGGAACAAAAAACAACAACAGTTCGCTTCTCTTTCAGTAAATACAATACTTTATACGAAATAGACCTGGTAATGGAGGCCTTGAAGGAAATCCTTCGTAAGGACAAAGGATAAAGCTTGCCTGCCGGAGGCAGGGATAAAGGTAAATTTAAAATTTAAAATTCAACATTTAACATTTAACATTTTTTCTTGTCTCCTGTGTACTGTCTCTTGTCTCGTTCTCAATACTAAATACTAAATACTCAATACTCAATACTATAATTAATAAACCCTATCCAGGGCCTGCGCTAAATCTGCTATTATGTCTTCCGGATTTTCAATTCCCACGGAAAAACGCAACAGATTTTGCGCAATACCAATATTTTCTCTTTCTTTTGAGCTCATTAAACTGTGAGAGGTCAGCGATGGCATAAGTATGGTAGATTCCACACCGGCCAGACTCATGGAGGGTTTGATCAGTTTTAATGCTTTCTGAAAGGCCACAGCATCAATTTCCTTATTGAGTTCAAAAGACATCATGCCACCAAAACCGTGCATTTGATTTGCTGCGATTGCATGACCGGGATGGGTTTTGAGTCCGGGGTAATAAACAGTAGCAATACGTTTTTCGTTGAACAGAAATTCTGCAAGAATCTGGGCATTTTCGTTGTGTTTTCTAATCCTTACACCGAGTGTTTTAATACTTCTTTCGAGCAAATAGGCCATAAAATCACTCAGATTCCCTCCGAAATTGATTCCTTTTGCCCTGATTTGGTCTATATGCGCCTTGCTGCCAACCACCACGCCTGCAAGGATATCACTGTGCCCTCCCAGATATTTCGTGGCACTGTGGATTGAAATATCAATTCCGAGGTCAATCGGGGTTTGATTTAAAGGAGAAGCAAAGGTATTGTCGATCATGCTCACCAGGCCATGCTTTTTGGCCAATGAAGCAACTGCTTTGATATCTGTGATAGCCAGCAAGGGATTGGATGGCGTTTCTATATAGATTACCTTCGTATTGCTTTTGATCTTGTTCTGAAAATCTTTTATTTCAAGTCCTTCCGTAAAATCATATTCTATGCCATAATCGGGAAACTCCTTGACTATAAAATTAAAAGCACCCCCATAAATGGCGTTCGGAAAGATGGCATGATCACCCTGTTTCAAAAAAGCCAAAAGGGATGTTGCAATGGCAGCCATACCGGAACCAAATGACAATCCTGCTTCAGCATTTTCCAATTCCGCTACTTTGCGGGATATTACCTCCTGATTTGGAGTGTTGAAATTTCGGGGGTACCTTCGCTGTTCTACTTCCAGAAAGGGATAGGAACTGGCCATGAAAATGGGAGAAACTGCACCACCAAATTGTGTGTCTTTTATTTCACCACTGTGAATGCAAACAGAATCTTTTCCTTTTTTGGCCATGCCCATATATTTTACTATTATTTTACTGCTTTATAAATCGCAGATCATTTTGCGATCCAGGCAACGATCTTTTGATCTGTTGGCAGGGTCTGTGGAGAAATTACCATGGCCAGCTGACCGTTTTCATCAATTAAATATTTTTGAAAGTTCCAGGAAACTTCAGAGTCTTCAAATCCATTCCTGGATTTTTTGGTTAGAAACTGGTAAACAGGGTGCATATCCTCCCCTTTCACTGAGATCTTTTCCATCATAGGAAAAGTTACACCGTAATTGAGTTTACAAAATTCAGCAATCTCTTCATTGGTACCGGGTTCCTGTTTCATAAAATTATTTGCAGGGAATCCGACAATGATGAAATTTTTGTCCTGGTATTCCTTATACAGGGCCTGCAGGTCGTCATATTGGGGTGTCAAACCACATTTTGAAGCCGTATTGACAACCATAATTTTCTTTCCTTTTAAAGAAGCAAAATCAAACACCTCTCCATTGATGTCACTCACCTTAAATTGATAAATATTTTCTGCAATAGTGTTTTCTGATTTACTATCAGTTGTATTCATATCAAAAGCGGATTTAGATTTATTAATGTCCTTACAAGCGATAAATGCCACAGGAAATGCGATGATGAGCAAAAGTTTTTTCATTATACTATTTTTTTATTTTTTTTATAAAATTTTTTAAATTTCCAATATGCCAATATACTGACCACAAGTGAAAATGTCAACCATCCCCAAATCTCCATAGGTATGGGTGCAGATTCCCCTGCTGCGTAAGAGTGCAAGTCCTGACAGCAGGTGATTAACTCCCAAATAGGTCATTAAAATGGCGGCAAATGATATTACAGCCAGAAAATTAAAGGTGTATTTGCTTCTCAGACCGGGTATTAATCTTACATGCAAAACAAAGGCATAGATCATAATGCTGATAAGTGCCCAGGTCTCTTTTGGATCCCAGCCCCAGTAGCGTCCCCAACTTTCATTCGCCCACATACCTCCTAAAAAGTTACCAATAGTAAGCATGACCAGACCAATGGTAATAGACATTTCATTAATGGCAGTGATCTCGTCAATAGCAAGTTTTAATTTCGGTTTGTTTTTGCTTGTCGTAAAAATATAGAGCATGAGCGAAATCAAGCCCAGGATCATACTGATAGTAAAGGGGCCGTAACTGGCAACGATGACGGCCACGTGCACCATTAACCAATAAGAATCTAAAACAGGAACAAGGGTACCTATAGATGGATCCATCCAGTTCCAGTGCGCGATCATCAACAGCATTGAAGTAACAAACGTGGTAGCGGCCAGTGTAAGCGCAGAGGTCCTTCCAAAGACCAACCCAAACAGCATTGTAGCCCAGGAAACATAAATCATGGACTCATAGCCATTGCTCCAGGGTGCATGGCCTGAAATATACCACCTGACGGCCAATCCGGCTGTGTGGTATAAAAACAATGCAAAAATGGCCAGACTTGCTATTTTTACTAAAATATTGATCAGCTTTTTGTCATTAAAAATTTGTATGATGACCAGAATGAACAGCACCAAACTCGCCAGCATATATTTCCAGAACAAGCCCTTAAAAATATCGTATTCATTGTAAAAAAGTTCCAGTGCCACTTTTTTGTCGGAAGGCATTACTTCGGCTCCGTATTTTTTCTGGTACTTGTGCATGCTGTCCAGATACTCATCGGCTTCAGCATAATTTTTATCTTTAAAAGCATTTTGCAAAGCACTGCTATAAAAAGGTAGGATATTTTTTACATACAATGAGTCATTTCCTTTAAAACCGGCTTCTCCGGCTTCAGGATAAGAAAACCACTTGTGATTAGGATCATCCGGCAGGGGGAAAAATTTAAAAATTCCACCTCCCAGCGCACCGTAAAGAAGGTTTGCCCGTTCATCAATATTTAATATACTTTCTTCATATTTGTCTTTGATCTTCTTTTTATGCGCAGAAGCGACGTCTTCCTGCAATTTGTATTCTCCATTTTCAGTAAAAAGGTCAGAGAACCGCGCGTATTTCTGGTCGTGCGGAATACCGATCAGGTCCCTCACTTTTGAGTTTTCTTTTTTGATATAAATAAAAGGCACAAAATACCAGGCTCGGGGATTGATCACCATAGATACCAGTACCTGATTGGCATCCAGAGATTCGTAGGTATCCTTTTTACTAACCTTTCTCAGCAATTCTGAAGCAAAGGTATTCACAGGCTTCATTCTGCCACCTTCATCCTGAATGACCAGGGATCCGAATTTTTTGGCATGCTCCTTGTCCACAACCTGGGTACTTATAAGGGAATCAATTGCCTTGTAATAATTATTGTGCTCATGAGATTCCTGACCAAAACCTGCCAGCGAGAGCATTAAAATTACCAGCGTAAGCGCTTTCTTTTTATCCTTGATTTTTTTCAATTTGTCTTCTAAAACTGCGAAGCGCGATTTCTTGGAGAAAAGGGAAAAGGTCAGCGCAAAGAAAAGCAGCAAATAACCAAAATAAGTAGTATAGGTACCTATCTGGTCGTGGTTAACAGATAGAAAGGTCTGCTCCACTTCGCCCTTATCATTGTAGCTTGACTGAAAAAACCGAAAGCCTTTATAATCGAGGATATTGTTCATGAAAATTCTGAAATCAAAGGTCTTGTCTTTATCAATTACAGTAATTTCGCTCGCATAGGATTTTGGACTCATGGAACCCGGATACCTTTCGAGCTGAAAATCCCTTAGTTTTATGTTAAATGGGACCTGGAATTGTCTGGAGCCATAATTCATTCTGAAATTCAAACCATCCATCGTGAAGGTAGTTGGTTGATTTATACTCAGGGCATTCCCGAAAATTTTCACTTTTTGTTCTGCCTTGTCAGTTTTTACCAACACTTCCAATAGATCCATCTGGTTCTCATCTTTGTTACCTCTCTCCAGAACAAAAGTACCTTTCACAGGGCCCTCAGGCACAACAAATTGTACGTCAGGAAAAGAATACAGCGATCTGAGCTGAAAGTTTTGAATAGAATCTGCAACAACTTTAATTTGTTGTTGCGTAGTCATAATCATATAAGTTCCTTCCTGAGGAGGTAAGAACTTAAGTGTGTCTTTGTCATAGTAGATATTATATGCCCCCGCTACCCTCTTGTCAAAGGAAAAAAGCACGTCATGCATATTGATGGATTCCCCTTTTTTTATCAAATGTTCATGTCGGCCCCCACCACCCGACTCAACAATTTTAATATAGGTTTCTCCGGAATCGCCCGGTACAAAAACTTCACTTGCATTCGGAAGGTAATCAACAAACTCAGATGTTGACATTTTTACCTTTAAAATCTGTTTCAAGTGAAAACTGATTGCCTCCCCTCAAAAAATCAAAAAATCTGGCTGCCATGGCAGTAAATTTCTGACTATCAGGCGGAATACTGGCATATAGCTGTTGGTGATAGATCGGGTTTTTCTGGTCTTTGCCATCGTCTATTTGCACTTCAAGAAAGGCCTTATCGGATAGCATCAGGTTTGTGGTTTCGCCTTCATAAATTGGCATAATTCCCTCATAGCTTATATAACGGGTGATGGCTGCACCAAGAATTATAAAAATGAAAGAGAGATGGAACAAAGGGTAATCCATTTCTCCCTTCTATACAATTGGTATTTTTTGATGTTGCCAATAAAATTGATGATAAAGAAAACGAGTACCAATTCAAACCACCAGGCATTGTATACCAATGCTTTGGCAGTTTGTGTGCCAAAATCATTTTCTATAAAGGTTGCAATCGCCATTGCGGCTGCATAGATTATAAATAAAATACCTGTAAGCCTAGTAGAAGTTAAAATATCAAAAACTCTTTTCATAAAAATATATGGAAATTTATTAGTCATGCAAAAATAAGAAATTATTTACTAAGACTTAAGCCAATAAAAAATATAAGGCTTTAATTAAATTTTAAAATTATTTTGTTACTAGAAAAAATATTAGTTGCATATGAAACTAATCATCCTATATTTGCACTTTCCACAAAATATTTTGAAAGATTTATTAATTCCGCACATAGGTAAAACCGCAAAGCTAATGTCTTTTTGTATAGGTGATCAATTTGTTGCTCATCAGATCAATTGAGTAAAGAGCAATGGTTGCTATTAAAGAAATTGCACGAAAAGAACGGTCAAATGCAAAATGACCTGGCGTTTATAACAGACAGATCAAAAACATCTCTTACAAGACTGATCAATACCATGGAAAAAAAAGGTTTGGTATACCGGATCGGATGTAATGATGACAAAAGGATCAATCATGTTTATTATACGGAAAAGGGCAAAGAACTTTACAATAAAGCAACACCGGTATTCTTGGAAGTAATGAATCAGTTGGCTGAAAACCTGACTGATAAACAAATTAAAGAAACTGTTGAAGTATTACAACATATTATAAAAAATGCTGAAAAAATAACAAACCCCATTTTATGAGAAAAACAATCACTTTTATCCTAGGTATCCTTCTTTTGATTGCTTCATTTTTTTTAGTGAAATACATGATCGCCAGCAACCAGAAACCTGTAGCAAAGTCTGTTAAAACTGTAAATTCAGTTTATGCGCAAACGGTTAAGAATAAGGATGTAGCTATAGTTTTATCCGCAAGCGGAAATTTAATGGCAAAAAATAAGATTGAATTATACAGTGAAGTACAGGGGATTTTGGTGCCGCTTGGCAAAGAATTCAGGGTTGGAACAATTTTCGGCAAGGGTGAGACTATCCTCAGAATTAACAATGAAGAACATCTGGCAAGTCTGCAGGCCCAAAAAAGCCAGCTTTACAATGCCATTGCTTCTGTAATGCCTGACATTAGGTTGGACTATCCGGAATCATTTGAAAAATGGCAGTCCTATCTGAATAATTTCGATTTTAACAAGTCAGTTCAGTCACTTCCGGTAACATCTTCTGACAAAGAAAAATTATTTATTTCCGGAAGAAATATTTATACATCCTATTATAATGTTAAAAATCTTGAGGTGCGCTTATCTAAATATGAGATCAGGGCACCTTATGCCGGAGTTTTGACTGAAGCATTGGTAAATCCGGGAACTTTGGTTCGTCAGGGGCAAAAACTGGGTGAATTTATTGATCCCAGTGTATATGAAATGGAAATAGCCGTGAACGCAAACTATAAGGATCTGTTGCAAATAGGCAAAAAAGTTTCATTGCATGATCTTGAGAGAACCAAAAACTGGACCGGAAAAGTTGTAAGGATCAATGGAAAAATAGACCAGACCACACAAACCATTAAAGTGTACATCCAGTTAGCAGGAGATTGATCTGAAAGAAGGCATGTATCTGGAAGCGGATCTGGATGCAAAAGTAATATCAGGTGCAATGGAAATACCGCGTAAATTATTAGTCAACAATGAAAATATTTATGTGGTCAATGATACTGTATTAGAATTAGTTCCTGTGAACATTGTTCATTTTAACAATCAATCAGCCGTTGTAAAAGGTCTAGCGGATGGATCGAAAATTTTATCGAAACCGGTGCCCGGCGCATTTGAAGGCATGGTTGTTAAGACCCTGGAAACCGATACAAAAATAAGGCTTTAAAATTTTGAATCAATGAAATACCTACTAAAATTGAAAATCAGTTAATTATGTTCGTACGGAAAACTAATAAAACAAAAAAAATCAACCGATGAAAAACCTTATCACTTTTTTTATAAAATACGATATCGCCGTAAATATTATAATTATCGGTTTTGTGATATTTGGTTATATGGGCATCAAGTCTATGAAATCTTCTTTTTTTCCCTTAACTGAATCCAAGAACATTTCTATTTCCGTGGCATACCCCGGCGCCTCACCTCAGGAAATAGAAGAAGGTGTTGTTTTAAAAATTGAGGACAACCTGAAGGGTGTTGTGGGTGTTGAACGCGTTACATCTGTTTCAAGGGAAAATTCTGCCAGCCTCAACGTGGAAATTGAAGTGGGAAGAAATATTGATGTAGTGCTTTCCGATGTAAAGAATGCCGTAGACAGGGTTCCCTCCTTTCCTGTGGGCATTGAGCCACCCATTATTGCAAAAATTGAAACTACCAACCAGACCATCAGTTTTACGCTAAGTGGTGACGATATTCCTCTAAAAACGCTTAAACAGTATGCAAGGCAAATAGAAAAGGACCTGCGCCGGATAGAGGGGATCTCGCAAATCCAGTTAACCGGTTTTCCTGAAGAAGAAATAGAAATTGCGGTGAGGGAAAACGACCTTCGGGCATATAACCTGACCTTTTCTGAGGTCTCCAACGCGGTTAGCCAGTCCAATTTGCTGATTACCGGTGGTAATATTAAAACGGCAGAAGAAGATTTTTTGATCAGGGCACGAAACCGGAATTATTATGCTGATGAGATCGATGGGATCATTGTTCGGGCAGATAAGGCAGGCAATATTATTCGTTTAAAAGATATTGCTTCTGTAAAGGATATCTGGAATGAAAATCCGGACCGGATCTTTTTTAATAAAAAAATAGCCATCGAGCTCAATATTCAGAACACCAATAATGAAGACCTGCTCGGTAACTGCCGAAAATGTGAGAAATTACATAGAGCAATTCAATGCCAGGTACGATAACCTGGTAATCGATATCGCGAATGACAATTCTGTTACCTTAAACCAAAGAACGCAATTGCTGTTAAATAACGGTATTTTTGGATTTTTGCTCGTGCTTTTGTTTCTTGCTTTGTTCCTCAATTTCAGGATTGCTTTTTGGGTGGCGGCAGGTATTCCAATTGCTTTTTTAGGAATGTTTATTTTCGCGAGCTTGCTCGGTGTCACCATCAATGTGCTTTCCCTTTTTGGGATGATTATTGTCGTGGGAATTTTGGTGGACGATGGTATTGTGGTGGGGGAAAATATTTATCAGCATTATGAAGCAGGTAAATCTCCTATTCGGGCAGCGATAGATGGTACATTGCAAGTAGTTCCTTCGGTCGTTCTCATCCATACTGACAACTGTAATTGCCTTTTCTACCTTCTTTTTTCTCGAAGGAAGACTCGGGGAATTTTTCAGTGAGGTAGGCATCGTCGTGATCCTGACCCTGGTCATTTCGCTCTTTGAAGCAGCGTATATTTTGCCCGCGCATTTGGCTCATTCCAAAGCCCTGGAGCAAAAAGAAAAAAAACTTACCGGAGTAATGGGATTTTTCAACAAGATCAACCAAAAATCAGAACAAGCTTTGTTCTTTGTGAGAGATAAATTGTACGCACCTTACCTGCGTTTTTTTATACACCACAGATTTTTAGGTATTGCCATTCCAACAGCCATGATGATCCTGGCTTTTGGCACAATTTCCTCCGGTATTGTGAAGACCGCTTTTTTCCCAGTATTGCGAGTGATGCACTCCGGATTAATCTTGCCATGCCGCAGGGTACAAATGAAAGGATCACAGATTCTATTATTACAGCCATCGAAGACAAAGCCTGGCTGATCAATGATGAATTTACTGAAAAACAATCGGATGGTCAGCAGGTTATACAAAACATCATCAAAAGGATTGGCCCCGGCTCCAGCAATGCAAGCCTTACTATCAATTTACTTCCCGGTGAATCGCGTGATTTTCCGGCGCAGGATATAAACAATGCCCTGCGCGATAAGGTAGGAACAGTTTATGGAACAGAGAGTTTGACCTTTGGCTCAGGAGCCAATTTTGGCGGAAGTCCTGTGGCAGTTTCACTTCTGGGCAACGATATTAATGAACTGAAAGCCGCCAAAGAAGAGTTAAAATCAGCTATGGTATCCAATCCTGTTTTAAAGGATGTCATTGACAACGATCCTGAAGGCATAAAAGAAATCGAGATAAAATTAAAGGATAACGCACAGATCTTAGGCCTCAATTTACAATCTGTAATGAGTCAGGTTCGCGCCGGATTTTTTGGTTTTCAGTCGCAGAGGTTTCAGCGCGGGCAGGACGAAATTCGTGTTTGGGTGAGGTATGAAAGAGAAAATCGCTCATCGATCAAAGATCTTGACGATATGTGGATTACAACTCCCACCGGTGATAAAGTGCCCTTTAAAGAGATAGCAACTTATACTATTGAAAGAGGTGAAGTTGCCATTAACCACCTTGACGGGCAAAGGGAAATTCAGGTCACTGCTGATCTGGCCTCACTAAAAGAAAGTGCCGTCGCTATTTTGGATGACATTAAGACCAATGTAATGCCTGAAATCCTTGCCAAATACCCTACCGTTTCACCCAAGTTATGAGGGACAAAACAGGGAAGCCAACAAAACGCAGAAATCAGCAAAATCTGTCGGGTCTGATCATTATTGTATTAATCTATATCGTAATAGCCTTTACCTTTCGTTCCTACAGCCAACCATTGATGCTCATTATAATGGTACCTTTTAGTCTGATCGGTGTGGTTATCGGTCATTATATTCATGGGTTCCCAATCAATATTTTATCCTGGTTGGGAATTATAGCACTTATTGGTATCATGGTGAATGACGGCTTGGTGCTTGTGGATAAGTTTAATCGTAACCTGAAAGAAGGGTTAAAGTTCGATGATGCTTTGTTTGATGCGGGGAAATCCAGGTTTAGGGCTATTTTCCTTACTTCTGTAACGACAGTGCGGGTATGGCACCCCTTTTACTGGAAAAAAGCAGGCAGGCGCAGTTTTTAAAACCAATGGCGATCTCTATATCCTACGGAATATATAATTGCCACTTTTCTGACCTTGCTGATGCTGCCACTTTTATTATCGGTTGCCAATTCTATCACCGTTCGCCTGAAATGGCTGATTACCGGAAAAAAAGTTACCAAAGAAGAAGTAACCAGGGCGATTAAAGAATTAAAAGTAGAAAATGAAGAATTATAAATATTATTTCACCGTACTATTCTCTTGTGCAGGATTATGGATATCCGCACAGGAAAAATTGTTGAAAGATGAAGCTGTCGAAATTGCATTAAAAAACAATTACGATATTCAGGTAAGTTCAAATAATATGAAGATTGCGGAGAACAATGCAAGCATATACAACAGCAATTACCTACCCACATTGGGAGTAAATGCAGGAGCAAATTACAATGACAACAACAACAAGACCGCTTTTTTTTACTCAGCCGGACCTGGAAAATAATACTCAGGTAACCAATTACAATGCCTCTGTTGGTTTGGGCTATACCTTGTTCGATGGTTTCGGAAGAAAATACAATTATAAAAGACTCCAGGAATTGTCAAATTTCAGCGAGATTCAGGCAAGGCAGGTTATGGAGACGGCTTTGCTCGAACTTTTATCCGGTTATTACGAGGTTGCCCGATTGACGGAGAACAGATACAACCAGTACCGCTCCCTCGAAATTTCCAAGGACCGCTTAACGCGGGAAAAATACCGCTATCAGTATGGCCAGAGCACCCAGTTGAATGTGCTTAATTCTGAGGTCGACGTAAACAATGACAGCATTACATACCTCGATCTTGACAGGCAGCTGGCCAATACGAAAAGAGATCTCAATCTGGTTCTAGGCAGGGATATATCCATTGATTTTGAAGTGGATACCACCGTAAACTATCTGTTGGAACTGAATTATGAAAACCTGCTGAAAGCATCCAAAGAAAACAATGTACAGTTGTTGCAGGCCGAAAAAAATGTGAAGATCAGCGGATATGACCTGCGTATCAACAGATCCGGTTGGATGCCAAATCTCTTGCTAAGTAGTTCGTACGGCTGGAATGACAATGAGTTCGAAACGGATCGATTTAATAATTTCTCTGTCAGTTCGCAAAATACACTTGGTTTTGCGGCCGGTTTATCGCTGAACTGGAATATTTTTGACGGAGGAAGGACCAGAACCCTGGTACAAAATGCAAAAATCAATATCGATAATGCTGAGATCGAAAAAGAAAGGGTAGAAAAACTGGTGGAAAGAAATGTAGCCAATGCCTGGGAAACCTATCAGAACGCCCTGTTTATTCTTCAGGCTGAACAAAAAAATGTGGATACCAATAAAAGGAACTTTTCCAGATCTGAAGAACAATTTAAGCTTGGCCAAATCACTTCTGTCGATTTCAGGTTGGCACAGATCAACCTGCTCAATGCCGTAAACAATTATAACAGAGCAAAATATTCCGCGTAAAGTCGCAGAACTTTTTCTCCTGCAGTTAAGCGGACAATTGTTAGGAACAACTTATTAAAAACAAAGATTAATTCTCCTTTTTATTAGTATTTTTGGTTTTTCATAATTACTGATATTTGTCAGTATTTTTAGTAATCTTAACCCTTAAATTTGCAATTCATAAAAATAATTTAATATATCATGGAAATTTTAAAAGACTCAAAACCTCATGTCTACAGATTCGGTAATAAAAAGGCCGACGGAAATAGCAAAATGAAGAACCTTTTAGGTGGAAAAGGAGCAAACTTAGCTGAAATGAGCGCAATAGGGGATACCGTGTCCTTCAGTTTCACAATTACAACAGAAGTATGTACAGAATACAATTTACTCGGTCAGGAAGCCGTGATCAACATGATCAGAAAAGAAGTTGAATCTGCCATTGAGAATATTGAACAAACTATGGGAACCAAGTGGGGTGATGATAACAATCCCCTGTTGCTTTCGGTTAGGTCCGGAGCACGCGTCTCGATGCCCGGAATGATGGACACCGTTTTAAACCTCGGTTTAAATGATAAGGCTGTTGCAGGAATTGCAAGAAAACCAACAATGAATGGTTTGCCTGGGATTCATACAGAAGGTTCATACAAATGTACGGTGGCGTTGTTCTTGGAATGAAACCTGAATCAAAAGAAGATATCGATCCCTTTGAAGAGATCATGGAGCATCTGAAAGAAAAAAGAGGCATTGATCTGGATACCCATTTTACAGTTCAGGGATCTGAAAGACCTGGTAAGCAAGTTCAAAGAAGTTGTTAAAAAACGTGTTGGATTCGATTTTCCATCAATCCGTGGGACCAGCTTTGGGGGGCCGTAGTGGCAGTTTTCAATAGCTGGAACGGAGATCGCGCCGTTTATTACCGCAACATGCACGGTTACCCTGCAGATTGGGGAACTGCTGTGAATGTTCAGGCCATGGTTTTTGGTAATATGGGAGATAATTCCGGAACCGGAGTATGTTTTTCACGCGATGCAGGTACCGGAGAAAATATGTTTAACGGAGAATACCTGATCAATGCACAGGGGGAAGATGTGGTTTCCGGAGTACGAACACCAGGAAATCACCAGAGTTGGATCGGTGAGATGGGCACAACTTGCGAAAGTAAGCGAAAAAGATGAGGAAGGAAATTATCCTTCGCTTGAAGAGCTGATGCCTGAGATCTATAAGGAGCTGGATTCCTACCAGAGAAAACTAGAAATCATTACCGCGATATGCAGGATATGGAATTTACCATTCAGGAAGGTAAATTATGGATGCTGCAAACCAGAAATGGAAAAAGAACAGGTGCTGCCATGGTGAATATCGCTATGGATCTGCTGAAAGAAGGAATGATCGACGAAAAAAGAGGCCCTGCTGAGAATTGAGCCCGACTAAACTGGATGAACTCCTGCACCCCATATTTGATCCAAAAGCCTTACAAAAAGCGCATGAGATCTGCCACAGGGATTACCTGCATCTCCCGGTGCTGCAACCGGCCAGATCGTGTTTTTTGCAGATGAGGCTGCCAAATTATAAGGATTCCATCCTTGGTAAGAATTGAAACCTCACCGGAAGACCTGGAAGGGATGAACATTGCCCGGGTATTTTAACTGCCAGAGGAGGGATGACCTCCCATGCTGCCGTAGTGGCCAGAGGTATGGGTAAATGTTGCATTTCCGGAGCCGGTGCACTGAAAATCAATTACAAGAACCGCACCATGACCGTTAACGGAAAGGAATACAAAGAAGGCGACTGGATTTCTCTTAACGGTACTACCGGTAAATATATAGAAGGAAAGGTCGCTACAATGGACCCCGAACTGAGCGGGAGAATTTGGAGAACTCATGGTACTGGCCGATAAATATTCAAAAATGAAAGTGCGTACCAATGCGGATACACCTCATGATGCAAAAGTGGCCAGAAAATTTGGCGCTCAGGATATCGGATTGACAAGAACGGAACATATGTTCTTCGAAACTGACAGGATCAAAGCCATGCGCGAAATGATCCTTGCTTCTACGCTGGAAGGACGCAAACATGCCTTAAAAACACTTTTGCCTATTCAGAGAAGTGATTTTGAAGGAATCTTCGAAGCCATGCAGGGACTGCCTGTTACCGTGCGTTTGTTAGACCCGCCGCTTCATGAATTTGTTCCTCATCAGTTGGAACAACAAAAAGAACTGGCTGAAGAAATGAATATTTCCCTTGAGGCAGTGAAAGCCAAGATCCACGATCTGGAAGAATTTAACCCTATGTTGGGCCACCGTGGTTGCAGGTTAGGAATTACCTATCCTGAAATTACAGAAATGCAAACCAGGGCTATTATAGAGGCTGCCTTAAATTTAAAGAAAAAAGGCATTACCGCAGTTCCTGAAATCATGATTCCATTAATTGGAACCTGGCAAGAATTTGAGGCTCAGGAAAAAGTGATCCGTGAAACTGCCCAGGTAGTTTTTAATGAAAGAAAAGATGATATCGACTACAAAGTGGGTACCATGATCGAAATTCCAAGGGCTGCCCTTACTGCCAACCTTGTTGCAGCAAAAGCCAGTTTTTCTTTTGGAACCAATGACCTGACTCAAATGACTTATGGATACTCCAGAGATGACGCAGGTACATTCTTACCTGATTATATCGGACAGGGTATTTTGAAAGTTGATCCATTCGAGGTTCTTGACCAGGAAGGGGTTGGACAATTGGTTACCATGGCAACACAAAAAGGACGTTCTGTTAAACCTAACCTGAAAGTTGGTATTTGCGGTGAACATGGCGGAGAGCCAAGTTCGGTAGCGTTTTGTTACAAAACAGGGCTTGATTACGTGAGTTGCTCACCATTCCGGGTTCCAATCGCGAGGGTAGCTTCTGCACAGGCACAGATATTGAATTCCTGATTTATATTAGATTTTTTTTGTGATATATGGGCTGCTTTCCGCAGCCCATATTTTTTTTACCCTCTTTCCTGCATTTTACTTCCCTTCCATCCTATTCTTTTTTTATCTTCGTTAAATGATTACAGCAATACTATTGGGTTCAGGCAATGTCGCCATTCATTTTGCAAAGGCTATGCAATCCGCTGATGGTGTGGTATTAAAACAGCGCTATGCGCGAAGCGATAAAAACGACTCGTATTTCGACAGTCAGATCCCTAAAACGGACCGGCTTGACGCAACTGATGGAAGCCGACATCTATATCATCGCGATCAGTGATGATGCAATTTCTCCCTTATCTGCCCTGCTAAAAGTCACTGACGGACTGGTTGTACATACTTCAGGAAGCATGCCTATGCATTCGCTGCGCTGCAATGCTCCCAAGGGAGTACTGTATCCTGTGCAAACCTTTTCGAAACAAGTACAGGTTACTTTCAGTGAAGTGCCTCTCTTGCCTTGAAACAGAACGCATTGCCGATATGAAAATTTTGAAAACAATTCGCTTCATTATTGAGTTTTAAAGTATATGAAATCAATAGTGATCAAAGAGAAAAATTGCACCTTGCCGCAGTATTTGCAAATAACTTTAGCAATTATATGTTCAAAATAGCAGAGGATATTTGCAAAAAACACCATTTCTCTTTCGAAATTTTAAAACCGCTGGTAATGGAGACATCCAATAAAATTCTCAGCATGAGTCCTTATGAGGCCCAGACAGGTCCGGCACGGAGAAATGACCAGAAAGTAATCCAAAAACAAACCAGGCTGCTGGAAGCGGGAACCAGGGAAATTTATACCTTGGTCACCAAAGCCATAGCAGATACTTATAAATAATTGTCACATGGAAAAAAACTATAAAGAAATATTACCCCTTATCAATACTTTCATTCTTTGATGTCGACGGAGTGCTTACCGATGGTAATGTAATCGTTTTTCCCGGCGGAGACCAGGTAAGAACCATGAATATAAAAGATGGCTACGCAATTAAAACTGCAATCACAAAAGGTTACCATATTTGTGTGATCTCCGGTGGAACCAACCAGGCCATCGTGAGCAGGTTGCGGGATCTGGGAATCACGGATATATATTTGGGGGCCCACAACAAGGTGGAACAATTAAAGGAATTTCTTGACATTTATAACCTGGCCCCTGAGCAAGTATTGTATATGGGTGATGACATTCCTGACCTGCCGGCCATGCAGTTGGTTGCCCTACCCGCCTGTCCGCAGGATGCCGTACCTGAAATAAAAAAAATATCGAAATACGTTTCAAAAAAGAAGGGTGGCAGAGGTTGTGTAAGGGATGTAATAGAACAAGTGCTCAAAGTTCAGGATCAGTGGCATTCTGATTTTGATGCACAATATTTTTGACTATTGATATGAGCAAAACTAAAAAGCAAATACCGTTAATCCAAAGGGTGGTCCAGCTTTCTGGAAGGGATTAAAATCCCCGGATTTGAAGGTATGTCCTTAAAGGAACTCCTTAATATTTATGCAACGGGTATCATTAAAGGCGCACTTACAGCCAGAGCCAGCAGCATCGCTTTCAGCTTTTTTCTTGCCCTTTTTCCGTTTTCTCTTTTTTTACTTACGCTGATTCCCTATGTTCCGATAGATGGCTTTCAGGAGGATTTTATCAGCCTGATATTTAGCGCAGTACCCTCACAAAGTGCCAAACTGGCCATTTCCTCGGTTTTAAATGATATCGCCACAAACAAATACGGAGAATTGGTTTCTTTTGGTTTTCTGATGGCAATTTTTTTAATGACGAACGGAGTAAATGCCATATTGAACAGCTTTGAATACACTTTTCACGGGATTGAAACGAGAACGGTTGTAAGGCAATATATTGTTTCATTGCTGATCACCTTGCTGCTTGCCTTTTTGTTAATCATTACGGTTACAGTGATTGTTATATTGGAAGTGATCATTAATAAACTCGATTTCAATGGATTGATTCAAAATGTCCATTTTTGGAACCGGTTTGTTCAGGTCGTTTTATTGATCCTCTTTGTCATAATCAGTTTGTCTTTATTGTTTTATTACGGAACCAAAGAAGGACGAAAACTGTCCTTCTTCTCACCGGGAACTATCCTTACGACGATCCTGTTGATCATCAATTTTAAAATATTTGGAAGCTATATCGAAAAATTCGGGGTGTATAACCGCATCTATGGATCGATCGGGACCGTTATAGTGATCATGCTTTTTATTTACTTAAATTCAATCGTTTTGCTATTGGGTTTCGAACTAAATACCAGCATTTCGAAGTTTCATAACCGGCGTATAAAAAAGGATCAGAAGAAGAGCCGGAAACTAACGATTTAAATTGGCCGGTCTAAATCGCTTTGGATTGTTACCCGGGCAGCTTGAATTTTTCAGTCATACAAAATCTTATGCTTCCAAGCAAAATAATTATCAAAAAAACAGTGAAACTGACCCGCGAGCCTTGGTCATTTTTGTAGATTTGTGTGAAATAATTTAAATTACACTACATATGAGTTTTAGAATAGAAAAAGATACTATGGGCGAAGTTCAGGTGCCTGCTGATAAATATTGGGGTGCTCAAACGGAAAGGTCTAGAAACAATTTTAAGATTGGTCCGGAGGCTTCTATGCCTAAAGAGATCATCCAGGCCTTTGGTTATTTGAAAAAAGCTGCCCTGGCGAATACTGATTTAGGGGTACTTCCGGCAGAAAAAAGAGACCTTATTGCCAAAGTTTGCGATGAAATTATTGAAGGTAGTTTGAACGATCATTTTCCTTTGGTCATCTGGCAAACCGGAAGCGGAACGCAAAGCAATATGAATGCCAACGAGGTTATTGCAAACAGAGGCCATGAACTTGCAGGTAAAAAAATAGGTGACGGATCAAAGGTATTATCTCCGAATGATGACGTGAATATGTCCCAGTCATCTAATGATACCTTTCCAACCGGAATGCATATCGCCTGTTACAAAATAATCGCTGAAAAAACAATTCCCGGAATTAAGGTATTGAGAAATACATTGCAAAATAAATCTGAAGAATTTAAAGAAGTAGTCAAGATAGGAAGAACCCATTTGATGGATGCCACTCCCCTTACACTTGGCCAGGAATTCAGTGGCTATGTTTCTCAGTTAGACCACGGTTTAAAGGCCCTGCAAAATACACTCGACCACCTGTCTGAACTGGCTCTTGGAGGAACTGCAGTGGGAACAGGACTTAACACACCTAAAGGATATGACGTGCTTGTTGCAAAAAAAATAGCCGGCTTAACCGGATTGCCATTCAGAACTGCTGAAAATAAATTTGAGGCATTGGCTTCGCATGACGCAATGGTTGAAACACACGGGGCTTTAAAGCAGTTGGCCGTTGCCCTGAACAAGATCGCCAATGACATAAGAATGCTTGCTTCCGGACCGAGAAGTGGCATCGGCGAGATCAATATACCTGCCAATGAGCCCGGCTCTTCCATCATGCCCGGAAAAGTCAACCCAACCCAGTCAGAAGCCCTGACTATGGTTTGTGCTCAGGTGATGGGAAATGATGTTGCGGTAACAATAGGAGGATTACAGGGACATTACGAACTGAATGTTTTTAAGCCGATGATGGCCTATAACCTTCTGCAAAGTGCTGAACTTTTGGGAGATGCCTGTGTGTCTTTTGAAGAGCACTGCGCACGTGGTATAGAACCAAATTACAGAAGAATCACAGAATTGCTGAACAACTCATTAATGCTGGTAACTGCCTTAAACCCTAAGATCGGTTATTACAAGGCTGCTGAAATCGCTAATACAGCCCACAAGAATGGCACCACATTAAAGGAAGAAGCCATTAATCTGGGTTATGTTTCGGCAGAAGATTTTGATGCCTGGGTGAAACCGGAAGATATGGTAGGAAGCCTAAAATAATAATTTACCGGCCACGGGATGAAAGTCCTGTGGCTTTTTACACTGAAAAAACGATGTGCAACGCCTTCAACAAAAAATTCCTCGACGAGGCAGCAAAACTAAATGAAACGCAGCCAATGGTCAGTTTTGTGAACAGTGATGCGTTCTATATGGAGCTCGCCATAGACGAAGCGATAAAAGGCATGGAGAAAAATGAAGGAGGTCCTTTTGGCTGTGTGATCATTAAAGAGGGTAAGGTGGTTGGAAAAGGTAACAACCGTGTTACTTCCAGCAATGATCCAACTGCACACGCGGAAATCGTTGCGATCAGGGAGGCCTGCGCAAATTTAAACGACTTTCAGCTTACAGGTTGCGTGTTATATACCTCCTGTGAACCTTGTCCGATGTGTTTGGGTGCTATTTATTGGGCCAGACCGGATAAAGTTTTCTATGGATGCGATAAAAATGATGCTGCCCGGGCCGGTTTTGATGACCACTTCATCTATGAACAGCTGGAAGCTCCCATAAAAGACAGAAAAATACCCTTCGTACAGATTGTTCCAGAAAAAGCAATAAAAAGCTTTCAGCTTTGGGAAGAAAAAGAAAATAAGATAAAATACTAAATTTCTTCTCAGTCAGAGCCGGTCAATTCCACTAATTATATTATTCCCGATGATTATTGACGTCGATATTTTATGTTATTAGAAGGAGGTCAGAATCAATCAGCACATTTACCAATCGCTTAAAAAATTTCTATAAGTCATTAAATTCGACTTTGTTATAACAATTTGCCAATCCTGACGTTATAAAGAATATCCGTATAAATTTATTATGGGGAAGGCATGTTTGTTGTATTCCATGTTGTTCCAATACCAACATACCTGCGGGCTTACATTGCCTCATTTGGCTGATTAAGCTTTAATCCTGTAAAATTATTAGGGAAAATACCAAGTGCAATTCGATCCATACGAAAGATAAAAGCACAAAGAATAGTCAATATTTAACATAACAATTTAAAAGAAAGAATATGCAAGCAATAAATCCTTTTCATTTGGCAATACCTGTAAAAAATTTAGAGGTTTGCAGAAAATTCTACCGGGAGGTTCTTGGTTGTGCAGAGGGAAGAAATCATCCTGTGTGGATAGATTTTGATTTTTTTGGACACCAGCTCGTACTTCATCAAAACGGTTATTTGGCAGATGGCCACAAGGTTATTCATAATCCGGTTGACAGTCATAATGTGCCAATTCCTCATTTTGGTATCGTTCTTGCCTGGTCTGATTGGGAAAACCTTGCTGTTGAATTAAAAAACAAGGGTATCGAGTTTATTATTGAACCACATATCAGATTTAAGGGAGAAGTCGGTGAACAGGGTACCATGTTCTTTTATGATCCGGAAGGTAATGCCCTTGAGTTTAAAGCCTTTAAAGACATAAAAAAACTTTTTGCCAAATAAGTATCTGACAAAAAGTTTATTATATTAATTCAAATTGGATTCAGGATCCCAAGCTCACTATATTGGGACGATTGAAGTAATTCTCATATTCCATTTCTGCGCTTCGCACATCCGTTTTATACTTAGGTTTCAGAATTTTGAATTTACCTTTCTTCAAAGATTGTTCTCTGGTTTCAGTTTTTTCTCGATAAGATTTTCCCATTTTTTAGCAATTTAGGTTTCTTAATTAACGAAAATAACAGGTAAATTATTATCAAATACACATAATTAATTATAAATATATATCAATACCATTTGTTATCCGGTAGATTGAGGCATTATCAACAAACGCCGTAATTCAGGCATGATGAGATAAAAAAGATCCATAAAAACAAAAACTACCGCGACAATAAAGGCTGACAAAAATATTTTTCGCCATATACTGCTTCCAATCTTCTGACTTCTGCATGTTAAAAAAATAGGTCTAAGCACCGTGTTATCAATTAAATTCCATAAATTTATAGCGCAAATTGCCTTTTAAAGTTCAAATTACCTGTAATCCAAGCCGGTGTCTATTAATTATAAAGGATTTTAAGTTCCGTATTTGGTCTTATAAAATTTAATTTGCAAATTTCAGAATTATTGTACACTACAAAGTGCAACCTAATTAAACCTTATGGAATGAAGAGACGGAAATTTATAATGAATGCATCCCTTTTAAGTGCAGGCCTGACAAGTTTGGGCGCAGGTGCCTTCCCTATTGGAAATATCTTTACAAATGAAGACAAATTATTTTTTAAACTTGTCCTTAGCCCAGTGGTCATTGCACAAGGCTCTTTTCGATAAAAAGTTGGACAATTTGGATTTTGCTGCGAAATCAAGGGCATTTGGTTGTGAGGGACTTGAATACGTCAATGCTTTTTTTAAAGACAAAGCCAAAGATATGGCCTATTTAAAAGAAATGAATAAACGAGCAGAGAACGAAGGGCAGCAAAATGTTTTGATTATGATTGATGGAGAAGGAAATCTTGCAGATACCAATACAGAAAATAGATTAAAAGGCATAGAAAATCATTATAAATGGGTTGAGGCCGCTCATTTTTTGGGCTGTCATGCTATTAGAGTTAATTTAAATGGCGGAAAAGAAAAGATCCCAAGCTGCAAAAGCGAGCATAGATTCTCTGACCAAACTTTCGGATTTCGCAAAAGGATCAGGAATCAATATTTTGGTAGAAAACCACGGCGGATTTTCTTTCTAATGGCGTTTGGATGACAGAAGTTTTTTCTATGATAAAAAATGAGAATTGTGGCACATTGCCCGATTTTGGCAATTTTTGTATTACCAGAAAGGACAACAACTGTATTGAAGAATACGACAGATACGAGGGTATGAAGCAGCTACTCCCCTTTGCTAAAGCAGTAAGTGCTAAATCTAATGTGTTTGATGATCAGGGAAATGAAAGAAATATAGATTATTACAAAATCATGAAAATGGTTAAGGATACCGGCTACCGAGGTTATGTTGGAATTGAGTTTGAAGGAAATGAAGTTAGCGAGGAAAAGGGTATTGAACTTACCAGAGATCTGTTGATCAAAGTTGGAAAAGAATTGGCCTAAAGTGATAATTAATAATTAACAAGTTACAAATTATATTAATCCATTAATCACATAATTATAAAAACCAGTTAATCATGAGTAAGAATACTAAAGGAAATCCTTTGACACGAAGAGATTTTGTAACCAGAACGCTGGCAGCTACTGCCGGTTTTACCATTGTTCCATCCTTCGCTGTAAGTGGTCTGGGTCATATGGCTCCAAGTGACAAATTAAATATTGCCGGTATCGGTATTGGCGGAATGGGATTTGATAATCTCAAATCGATGGAAACAGAAAATATCGTCGGATTGTGCGATGTGGACTGGAAATATGCAGACCGTGTTTTTCAACATTATCCCAATGCCAAAAAATACAAGGATTTCAGAAAGATGTACGACGAAATGGGAAAATCAATTGATGCCATTGTTGTGGCAACAGCTGACCATACCCATGCCATCGTGAGTGCGGATGCAATGGTTATGGGCAAACATGTTTATGTACAAAAACCATTAACCCATACCGTTTATGAATCCAAGGCTTTTGACAAAACTTGCCGATAAGCATAAATTAGCTACCCAGATGGGATAACCAGGGTTCCTCAGGAGAAGGTGTCAGCTTGGTTTGTGAATGGATCGCACAATAACGAAATTGGTGAAATAACCCATGTTGAAGCTTTTACAGACAGACCAATATGGCCACAGGGTAAGCCCATACCAAATGCAATGACTTCCCCAAGTACTTTGGATTGGGATCTTTTCGTAGGTCCGGCCAAAATGAGAGATTACAGCGACGTGTATACCCCATGGAACTGGAGAGGGTGGTGGGATTTCGGTACCGGTGCTCTTGGTGATATGGCTTGCCATATATTACATCCCGTGTTTGTGGGATTGGAATTAAGCTATCCGACTTCGGTACAGGGCAGCTCAACCATGCTACTCACAGATTCAGCACCTAATGCAGAAAAAGTAACCCTCACCTTCCCAAAAAGAACTTCAAAAAGCAATAAAGAATTACCTCAAGTTCAGGTTGACTGGTACGACGGTGGTTTGCAACCTAACAAACCTGAGGGCTGGCCAGCGGGTAAAGACATGAATAACAACGGAGGTGGGGTAATTTTCCACGGCACAAAAGATAAGATTATTTGTGGATGTTATGGAAGAGACCCATGGTTGTTATCAGGCAGAACACCTTCAGCTCCAAAAATCAGAAGACGTATTGCTGTATCCCATGAACAGGACTGGATCAGGGGCTGGTGGAATCTACAATCGTTCTAGAAACGGCCTCACCGTTCTCATAGCGGGGACCGAGTTAATCAAATGGGTGGTAATGGGAGTACTTGCCGTTCGCCTTCAGAGTTTAAATAAAAAACTGGACTGGGATGGAAAAAATATGAAATTCACAAATATCGGAGCTAATGAGACTATCAGGCAAATTCACTAAAAAAAGATAATTTTAAAATTCATGACGGACACCCAACCTTTGCCCGGGATATGACAGATCCAATTAATGCGAATGCATTTGCGGATGAACTGATCAAGCATAATTACAGAAATGGATGGAAATTACCGGATATGCCGGTGTAAACCATCACTGAAATATTTTCTATCCCTGCTTTCCTGTCCTAAAATTTTAATTCCTAACAAGGAGTTGGTTAAGCAAGGAACAGCATAGCTTTAGTGAGTGAAATAAAAAAATGAAATAAATTTCCTTACAAAGACGTTTTTAAAATTAAAGTAACCGATTAAACAACAAATTAAGAAATGAGAACAAAAAATTTATTATTAACATTTGGCCTGTTCGCGCTTGTATTGATGACAAGTTGTAATACTGAAACCAAAAAAACTGAAGAAGTTAAAACGGAAGATATGGAAATGAAAGAACCACCCCCACCCCCTGCACCATTGGTTAATGCCCTTACCGAAGCTGAAAAAGCTGACGGATGGGTGTTGCTATTTGATGGCACTACCTCACAGGGCTGGAGAGGTTATAAAAAAGACCATTTCCCTACCGGATGGCAAATTGTTGATGGGTCCATTCAATGTAAGGCTTCCGGATGAGGCGACAGCTGGGTACAAGGATGGTGGGTGTATATTATCTATGACAAACAATATTGCCAGATTTTACCTTAAGCCTCGAATGGAAAATTTCAGAAGGTGGTAAATTCAGGATATTCTTATTAGAGAGAGGAAAAACTGGATTATATCTGGAAAACTGCTCCGGAAATGCAGGTATTGGATAATGAAAAACATCCTGATGCAAAAAACTGGGTAAAGACGGGTAACCACTGGCCAGTTCATTATCATGCACCTACCTATCCCTGCCAAACCACAAAATGCAAAACCAGTGGGAGAATGGAACCAGGTAGAGATTACTGTTTATAAAGGAACTGTTGTTCATAAAATGAATGGTGTGAATGTAGTAGAATATCATTTGTGGACACCTGAATGGAATGCACTTGTAGCAGGCAGTAAATTCCCTTCCCTGAATCCAAAATGGGCTGAAGTGGCCTCAAAAGGTTATTTCGGATTACAAGATCACGGTGATGACGTATGGTTCAGAAATATCAAAATAAAAGAATTAAAATAATTTTTTTGATTTTTGAATCAGCTAAGGATTGGTATGTTCATTTAAAAAAGCATACCAAATCCTTTTTTTTTAGAATTGAAAATATCGTGGATATGTATAGAAATCTTTCAAAGAACTATTATTAAAGATTTTGAGCAGAGAGCAACATATAAAAAAGTAACGATGAGAAAACTGAGAATGGGAATGGTTGGTGGAGGAAGGGGTTCCTTTATCGGTGATGTGCACAGAAAAGCTGCTGCTCTGGATGGAATGATCGAACTGGTATGTGGCGCATTTAGCAGTACTGATGCCAGATCGGTTGCCTCAGGCCTGGATCTTTTTTTACCAGAGAACAGGTGCTATGCAATTTTGAGGAAATGATACTCAAAGAAAAATCCATTGCGCACCCGGAGAAAGGATGGATTTTGTTTCGTGGCTGACACCGAAGTAAGCATGCGTATTCCACAGGCTACAGCCGCTCCTAGAGAATGGCTTTCATGTGGTTTGCGATAAGCCCATGACCCTAACCATTGAAGAAGCCGAAGAATTGGAGCAGTTGGTGACATCCAGTGGTTTGCTGTTTGCCTTAACCCATAATTATCCGGGTAGCCCCATGGTTAAACAGGCAAGGGCCATGATTAAAAACGGGGAACTGGGTAAAATACGAAAAGTGCAGGTGCAGTACCTCCAGGTTAGCTTGCCACTCAATTGAAAGACCGGACAGAGACAAGCTTTGTGGCGTGTTGATCCATATCAGTCCGGGCTTGGAGGCGCGCTGGGTGATATAGGGGGTCGACATGCGGCAAACCTGTTGGAAGTACATTACCGGATTGAAGATTCACGAGCTCAGCCGCCGACCTGACCAGATTTGGTCAAGGACGCTTGCTGGATGATGACGGAAATATATTATTTCGCATGGAAAATGGTGCTAAAGGAAGTCTCTCCTTTTCTCAGATTGCTGTTGGAGAAGAAAATAATTTGGCCATAAGGGTTTATGGAGAAAAAGGCAGTTTGGAATGGCAGCAGGAAAACCCGAACCAACTTCATTACACGCTGGCATCGATAAACCAAAAATGATTTTTACAGCCAATGGCAACCAACTGATCCTGCAAAAGCTTCAGCAGCCTCAAGAATTCCAAGGCCGGTCATCCGTAAGGTTATCTCGAAGCCTTCTGCCACGGTCTATAAAAGTTTCGCCCCTCCACTGGATGGCGAAAGAAAATGGTGAACACATAAAAACAATCCCGGATTATCCCCTGACAGGAATGGTGTAAGGGATCTAAATTTCATCGATGCTGCCGTGTTGAGCGACCAGAGAAACGCAGCCTGGGCCAAAAGGTCGATGATAATGGAGAATCGAGATATTGAGTATTGAGAATTGAAAATCGAGTATTGAGACAAGAGAACAGGAACAAGAGACAGGACTTTAAGAACCATAAATTATGAATGTTGAATGTTGAATGAAAGAGAGATGTAATTTGTCCGCCGCGGCCGGTATTGAGTAATATGAGAATTAAAGTATTGAGAATTTAAAATTAAACAATGAAAATTTCCGGAAAATTAATGATCGATCTGCCTCCTGGCCTTTGCACTCGGCTTTTCTTGGAGTTTAAATATATTTTTCCGTTTTTTAAAAGAGATTGCAGCTGAAATTGAAACCAAAAGTTCTCAATAAAAATACTGAAAAGCAGCAGGACTGGGAAATCATTTTTGACGGAAAAACATTTGCCGGTTGGCGTGGTTATGGCCTTCAGGAGGCCCCAGAAGAATGGAAGATAGTACGATGTGCACCTGGTCTTTTTACCCAACCCGGAACACAGGTCGGGTATTGAACAACCTGATCACCGATAAGGAATATACCAGCTCTTATTCTTTTCTTGGATCAGCAATATTTTCCAAAGGTGGCAACAGCCGGTATCTTTTCGGGGTATCAGGGAAGACACAGCCTATGTGGTGCCATATATGACCGCTCCGGAAATGCAAATCCTTGATGATGAAAATCATCCTGATGCGCAAAATAAATTAGACATGACCGGCGCTGTTATTGATAATCCCTGCAACCGGCGGCAATGCTGCAAAAAGGGCTGAAGAATGGAATTCTGCTGTGCTTGAAATAAATCACAACACCAACCGAGGGAAAATTTCTTTGAATGGGTTTGGCTAATAAATGACTTTCCATCTAAGCGGCCCTGAATGGGATGCCTTGATTGCCAATACAAAATTTAAAAACTGGTTAGGTTTTGGTAAATTTAAAACCGGGAGGATCGGCCTGCAGGATCATGGAAATATGGTTTCCTTTAAAAATATAAAAATCAGGCCTTTATAAGTACCTTTCCTTAATGACCCTTGTGTGATGGATTGCATGGCCTGCTAAAATATAACCAATGGCCCTTACAGATATTTGACTGTTACTTGCCATACCTGCGTTTTGTTCCAATCCCCATTCCTGAAAACTATCCTGAATAAGGCCAGTGTTGCTCCAGCGCTACCGCCTTAAATTCGGCCTAATAAATCTTTTCAGATGTTCTGGATGTCTTGCATTGGAATACATAGCAAAGCTTATTTTCATCAAAACCCGGTAAATTGGTCTGGTCATTCTTGCAACTGCGAAAGGCCCTGTAGCCAAAGATCCTTTCAGTATCGATCAGATGAAGCAAAATTTCCCTTATGGTCCATTTATTTTCAGCATAAACAAGTTCTTTGCCGGTGGGTCTTTTTAAAAATTCCAGTGTACTTCATTTTCATATTCAATTCCAATAGGGAATAATATCCAGGTTTCTGTCGAGTGCAGGTTCAATATAGATCCCAAAATAGGGTTTAAATTCGTTTTCAGCAAACCTTTTCATAATGAAATTTTAAAATTAAACCAATAATTTATACGATTGTTGGGCTATTTCCAATTCTTCATTGGTTGGTACGATCATGATTTTTACTTCAGACCCTTCTTTATGAATATACCTTATTTCTTTTGACCTGATCTTATTCAAGGAGTTATCCAGTTCAATTTTGCAAATTCGTCCATATCAGCACAAATGAAACCCCTCAGAATATCGGAATTTTCTCCAATACCAGCAGTAAATACTAGCGCATCCAAACCATTCAGGGCAGCAACATAAGCACCAATAAATTTCTTTACCCTATAGGCATTCATTGCCAGGGCAATCTTGCATAAGGCATTTCCCTTCTCTGCTTCCGCTTCTATATCTCTGAGATCGCTAAAGCCTGTTAAGCCGGTCATTCCGCTTTCTTTCTGCAACAAATTGTTTACCTGGTCCAGGGTATATCCCAATGTTTTAATGAATAAAAAATAACCGATTGGTCGATATCGCCGCTGCGTGTGCCCATGATCAGGCCGTTCATGGGCAGGAACGGAGCGAGTAGATCAATACTCTTCCATCCCGTACTGGTTATACTGCAACCATTGCCAAGGTGCACTGTGATTATTTTGCTGTCTTTTTTATTTAAAATACCCACGGTTTTTTCAAGGACATATTCTGACTGGTGCCATGAAATCCGTACACACGTACTTTGTCTTCAATTAAAAACTTATTTGGAATGGCATACCTGTATGCAACTTCCGGGATGGTCTGATGGAATGCCGTATCAAAAACTGCAATTTGTTTGGCATGCGGAAAAATCTTTTCTGCCACTTCAATACCTATATAATTTGGCGGGTTATGAAGAGGTGCCAGGGAGAACAATTCTTTGATCTTTACAGCAATC
>JAXHKS010000006.1:0-57724 GCA_034523115.1 Flavobacteriaceae bacterium
CATTGTTATTTGGCTTATGATTTTTCAGGAAAACCACCAGCTGAAATAGATGCGTTAGATGCTGATATTTTAGCTAAAATGGCAGATGATTTATTAATATTTCAAACATTATAAAATGATACGAACAACAACACCAACAAAGCCTTAGTGAAAACACTCAACTAAATGCAGTAATTATTTACGCAAGAATAATTGAGCGAAAAGCATACGACGATAGAGAAATTTACGAAATGATTATTGAAGAATTTTACTTCAATGAATTAAACGAAAAAATAATAATAGTTCAACCTGATGAAGAAAAAGTTAAAGAAGTAATTACACTTTTGAGCAAGCCGACCAACTATCTGGAGGAATTAGACTAGACATATCAGATTGATGAAGTTTATTGAAAGAAGAAAAAATATGCTGAATTAGGGCAGATGTTCCGTAAGTAATCAAGACCAAGTTTATGGGTTGTAATCGGAATTGGTATAATGGGGTTAATATTAGCACCAATAGCTTTAATTCGAGCTTGTAACCGCATTGAATTGAAACGATATTCCCCGAAAGTTTCATTTTGAAAACAAAAGGTCGTAAATGGTATGATTTAGTTTCAAAGAGAATGTACAGAAGCAAAGTTAATTGATATTTACAGCAATCATTTATTCCTGAAATTTGGAACATAATTTTTGGAAGTAAAGGTTATCAATTTGGGAATTAGGCGAAACTTTAAGTAGTGTTTTAGGCAAAAGAAATTGCAAGATACTTTAAATATTGGAGGACTTGCAATGTATTATTTTCTTTATGCAATTGATGTTAAAAAATTGGAGAATACATTGTTACAGATATAGAATGAGTGAATTTCAATAGAAAATAGTTTAAAATGAAAAAAATATACAACTACATCACAGTCAACAACATCGACAGACACCTTTATTTAGGGTTAATTGTGGTCTATTTAAGTTTAAAATTATTAGGATAACACCATTCTTTTGTTGGTGGGCACTTTCTATTCCACGATCGACTGTTCCAACTGGAGTTGGTGTTTGGCATTTAGAAATTTGGCAAACAAAAGTAAGTGAATTAAAAATTGGAGCGAGTTAGAATATTTTTATAACAGCTCTTGGTGGAATTATTACAAATTATTTGAGATGTATATTCAGACTTAACACTTACGCAATTAATTCACTGGCTTTAACCATATCGTTAATGGTTTTCTATGTTGAAAGTTTTTTGAGACATCATTATTAGTATTACGATTTGGTCTATGGATTTGGAATTTACGACAACGTGCAAAAACAGAAAAAAGGCAAAAGATGGAGAAGAATATTCGTATTTTTTGTTAGAACATACCGACTTTACTTTGTTTGGTATTATTGTGTTTAGTGGTTTATGGACTAAGTGCCACTTATATATGATTAATTTAAAAACATCTATTAAGGTCTTTTTAATTAGCGTAATTGTATCGGTCATTTTCTACTTTACAAGCTCATGTAAAACGGAATGTATCACAAAATACATCTTCACTTATCGTATTCGCTACATCAACCTATGAATTGATTTTACAATGGATTTTTGATAAATTGAAAATTGATATTAAAAAATTAGAGGAATAATGGCAAAGCTAAACCAAAAACTTGATGTTACAAGAGTTTGCTTCTAAATGTGGTTGTGACATTCCTAACAACTTACTTCAAGCAATTGAGCTTGCAAAAAATTTGCAAGTTTGATGTTATTAAGTAAAAACGAAGTATTCAAACAAGTGGCTATCGTTCACCACAACATAACGCAAAAGTTAAAATGCTAAAAACTCAATGCACGTACAGGCAGCACCACATGAAAGGGATTAACACCAAAAAAGAAGTTGCAGAAGTAATTGAGAGAAATGAATTTGCGGAAGGCAAAATGAAAGAAGGAGGTGTGGGTATACATTCAAATGTGGGTGCATTACGATGTAAGAGGTACAAAAGCAAGATGGAAAACAAACATTTATCCTTATTATACATTTTGACAAAAAAGTAAAACAAATAAATAAAAAATCAATGGTTTACAATTCATTCAAACGCGAACTATTTAGCAATTTAGAGTCGTAAACCGACACGATTAAAGCAATGTTGGTAAAATGAAGACTATGAACCAAACAGAGATACATTTTAAACGATTTAGATACTGATTAATGAAGTTCGGGTGCAGGCATAATTGGTGGTTTGGTGTTAAGCGGTAAATCATTAACGATTGATACGGCAACAGATACTGTAAATTTTAGCTAGTTATTTACAACTGACGACGAACAATAACAAACGCTCGTTATTTGGTTGACGACAAGTCGCGTGGCGGTGCTGCAAGTGCCGATGAATTATTGTGGTACGATGACATTGGGGTTAGCAACTCTACCAACGGTACTTTTAACGGTAACGATTAATGGTAGGCCGTAATTTTAAACGATTTGTAATAAATGGCAACACGTCTTAAAAACAGTTGAATTCGCTTTCTACCTGATTGTAACCACAATTACATGTTTCTACAAATTTTTCGCAAAGAACATTCTATATTCCTGAAATTTTGCGAATGTTTATAAGTGTGACATAGAGGTATTTTTAAGTATAATTACGGCAACAGGAGGTACAATAGGAGAGCATCGTGTAGCTTTAAGTTTAGGAGGTGCAGCTTACACAACAATAATAGAATCAGAACTATATTACCAATAGTGGTGAAAATTTAGCGGGCGTTATCGGTCCGTTTACAATTTTACTTCACATTTCAATACAAAATTGGAGTGGTATATTAATTACTTGCGATGCACAAGTGTACTTTGACCAAACAAGTGGGACTACTTTAGGAATGAATAAAATGTTACTTGTAGAGTGCAAATGACTTATTCCTATGATGATAATACAGCTACAAATGCAACGCAAATTAAAACTGTTAGATTACCTTTAGAATTTTTTGGTAGGTGCTTTCACTACAGCTACTAATAGCATTGGTTCAAATCAAATACCACAACTAACAGGTGTTGGAGGCGTTTTGCCTGAAAGCGGAATTACAATTAGAGATTATTATTTTGTTATTGAAGGAAATACATCTGTTAACAATACCGCTACGGATTTTACTATTTCGACTAACATAGATAGTGGTACTGCTTTTGCTTTTGCAACTATAGAAAATGCTTTGGCTTCTGATTGTTTTAGAAGATTTATTGGCGACCAACAGTTCCTAATACTGCAACAGCTCACAACTTTCAAATGTGGGTATCAGCAGTAGCTGTAACACGATTTAATCGATGCGGTTATTGATTTGGTAGTTACATATGAATTTTATGCTTCAACTACTACACGACAATTAAATAGTATTTATGTTCCAAATGGAAGTTGCTTCTCCAATGGGTCAAACGTTGCGGCTAATGCCTCAAGATTTATGCAGAATTTCAGCACAAGAAAGCAATGTATCGTTAGTACAATCATCTTTTAGAGTGAATTTCAACGTAACTGCATCTGTAACCGCAATATTAACAAGGGCAGGAAGTCAGGCATATAGAAGTTATACACACATAGCAAGTGTAGCGTGTGGTATGTTTAGTTTTCAGCAAAGAATATAGTGGAAGTTCACAAGGTTTAGGAATTACTTTTGCACGTGGCTTCAATGACATTGAAATTGACATGTATTCCAGATATACAACGGACGATGTTATGAACATAAACGGTTATATCTTTTGAATTACATTTCAGACGTACCAAACGCAGGAATTGGAGCTGCCAATCATACTGTTTACTTCAAAATTATTTATATCTAATGCTGCTTTATTAGACGCAATTAGAATCAACAATTTTGCAGTTAATATTCCCGAAACTAACTATTGGATGACAGGAGTAGGATTTCTATTTATACAATGGGTTGCAACTACATCAACGTCAATAAATTTTGATGTTGAATGTTTAGCAGGCGAAGGCAAAGGATTAGGATATTATGATATTTATTCCGAGATGCTTATGTTTCCGATGCTGAAAGAGCTTGTTCAATGATTTGGATGCGTGGTAGAGATACGTTTTTACGCTGTCCGCAAAATCCTGACTCTGAAAGGTTGAATTTAGAAAAACCGCAAGAGATTATCGATTATTTTATGACAACAACAACATCTATCGGTATGTACATTATTAACTGATCATTCAATTACTTCAATGGAAGTGAAATATAACGGATAGCGATGGTGGTACGGTTACAATTACTTTACATCGTGCAAACGGTGAAAATTTGGAGAAACAACTCGAAGCGGTGATGGTGCATATTCTTTCAAACTTGGTACTGATAAACACTAACAAGTTTATGTTAGTGCAGTTGAAAATGATACATACAAAGGAGCGTAAACGGATTAGCTACGTTAGATGTTTAATATTAGTTTAAATAGTGGGGTAAGTGGGTTTGATGTATCAATGTATGTAAATACTGTCGTAAAACGTTGACCGTTTTAATGTTCGAACCATTCAATTGACAGTATTAAACAGCAACGTTTTGGTACGGCAAAGAGATGGAATGTGCAAGAAATTGAATCAACCATTTTGCAAATATGTTTTGGTTTGCAAGAGAAGTGGGCGATGCCTGTAGTGATTCAGTCAACATTGTTAAATTTGTTTGTTTTGGCAAATGCGAATGTTTGGTAGTGTTGCAACTATTGAAAGTGTGGTTAATTATAGTGTGGTTTCTGCGGATGCTAATGTAAATGCAAATATGCAAACTATTACAAGTACTTTGCTTCGGTAACGGTTACGATTGATGAAACAATTGACACCAGCCAATATGAAAAAATTGTTCATTAAACTTTTTACAGGAGCTGTTTTTGGATTAACAAAATTTTGATTATTATTTATTGAAACAATATTTACCGCTAAAATAGAACAACTCGTTTGGTAAAGTGATTGAAAACGATACAGAATTTACAAGCAAAATAAAACGATAAAACTATATTCAAATGAAAAAGTATATGTAGGCCAACGGTTGTTGGAACTAACTGCACGAATGATTACAAAGCCTGATATTCCAATTGTAAGTGCAAAGATTAAATTTAGAAGACCTGATGGAACCACCGGTCATTTTGTGCCACAAACAATTACCGAAGACCGTTTGATTTATGTGATTCAAAGTGATACCGATATTATGGATACCTAAAATTGGGCGTTTTGGGGTTTTTTGCAGCATGCCGATGGGACATCCATTGCAGGATCACCGTTTGATCATTTCTTCCACAATGAAGGTGAGTAACTAAACTATGAAATTATGAAACAAATTAGTCTTTACCGTCTTAATGGAACCGTGTAATTATTTCGGCTTTAGCAATCGGCGGAATTCCGTGCCGCTTTCTCGATCGTTTGTGGAATGTCAAAACAGCAACACGCAACTGGCAACTATTGAAGCCTTGAATGCTGAAAAAGTAACTTACAGGTTAAAGAATGGTCAGCTAGTGACAAGTCAGCAAACCGCAGTTTTAACCGAAAAGCAATTGAAACAACAAATTGCCAGCAAAGATAAGGAGCTGAAAGAATTGATAAATAAATTTAGAAGGTTACAACGTGAAAACATTTACTGTTACTAAAATTGATACGATTGCCATTCCGTATAAAGATTCTATTCGTTTGTTTTTGAACGTACTGATGCTATTTTTGAGAAATGGTACTGTGGTTACAAAAGCAACCAACACGGACTTACAATTACTGATCTATCCATCCCAGATAGTGTGATTGTGGTGACTGGTTTTAAACGTAAATGGTTCCTGGGGTAATCTACAGCTTAATTGACAGTACGACACATGCAAACCCGTTTGTGAATACAGAACAAATTCAACATTTTAAAATTAAGGAACAAAGAAATGGTACCAAACTGATGCTGGAAAATATTGGTAGGTGCTGTAATTTTAGTTGAAATTTTAAGGGGATTTTTAAATGAGATAGTTAGGTAATTGCTTTGTTTTTTACTGGTTAGTTGAGTAATACCGGATTCATCGGATTTTGTTTTGTTTGCAAGTAAGGTTGTTTTGTGGTATTGGTTGGTTTTGTTGAGTTAGGTTGGGGTCGTTTTTTCTATCTTCTAAAGTAGTAGAGGTCTCAGGTTCGAATCCTACTGGGTCATGCAACAAAGTCCACAAATAGTGGGCTTTTTCGCTCAAGTGTTTTTATTATTTAATTTGGCGGTAAAATAGTAAATATCGGTAAAAATTGCGGATTTATTGCGGATGAAAATACAAATTGAATGACTTAAAGCTAAGATAAATAGCGACGGAATTGTCCTTTAGTGATTGAACTAAATCATGGACCAAACGCTGTGCAAAAACAATATGCCTTTGCACGCCATCGCATTTTAATGAAGAAACAAAAGATTCTCTCGCCATCCTGATTTTGAAATGATACATCCTATTATGATGGATTACAAAATTAAGGCAAAAAAATAATTCTATCAGGTGAAAAGAATGTAGATATTGCCTTTCAGGAGTCATTTCGCATTGAAAAAACCGATGCTAATTTTAGTGATTTTGTGCGGTTTTTGACCAGCGAAATGGAACAAACATCTGAATTCTGACTAAAAAAAGAATCTAGTTGCGAGAAATAAATTCATTGGTAATGTAAAAATCTATCGTATGCAAGCTAAGCAGCTGCAAATGATGAAGCCAAAAATAATGATTAGCGATTTTAATTATGATTTCTTAATTGGTTCAAGCAACTGAATATTCGTGCCGAAAACTCCAAAACACCACTAATTTATATTTACGAACGTTGCGAGCTTTGTATAACCGTGCGTTATTGCATTATGGAATACCTGATAAAAAACCTTTTGCAGGCGTTTTTGATGGGTTAAAGGTTAAAAAATTAATGAACCAAAAAGAAATACCTAGATGAAGCAGGTGTGTGGCTGAAAAGAATTTTCTTCCAGGTGCCAAATATATTTGATTTGTGGTTGCTGCAGTTTTATTTTGGTGGTTGCGATTTGATTGATTTGTATTACAGGAAAAAAAAGTCAATTGTCAAATGGTCGCGTGTATTTTGAACGCGGTAAAACCGATTGGGTGTGAATTGATTTGAAATTACGCCAAAAGCCCACGCAATTTTGGTTAAATTTGAAAATGCAACTGAATTTTTGGTGGATGGTAGAAAAAGATGTTACCGGTTATACCAATTTTAGGACCCCGTTATGCAAAAAGGCTTTTAAATTGAGTTTCAGCAGTTGTATCGTGTGAATGTACTGCCTATGGGTGGGATTGGGGTGGAAAGTTTTGCCTGGATACTTTTGCCAACAAAGCAAAAAATTTGCAATTAGATCCTGATTTGATTCGTGAATTGCATGGGCGACCAACCTGATGATGTGGATAATTATTACAAAGTATAATTTTTTGATAAGTGGTAAGGGATGAAACCTAGAAAAGATTATTGGTTAAAGTTCTTTAATTGTTTCCTTCTTTCTTTCTTCAGCTACTGGCGTTTCGCCTTTCATCAATGAAATCATTCTTTTGTCTTGGTAAATGTTGATCTATTTTAAAATACCAAATAAAAATCGTTTTTGATAAAAAATAGACCAATTTGTCTGCAGCTGCAATTTCCAATAATCGCGATTCTTCCATAAGTAATTTTTATTCAAATATACTATTTTAAGCTTACTTTATCAAAATAATTTTCAAACTCAATACCGTGCTTTAAAAGTAGGTTTTGTAGTTTGTGTATTTCTGATGCTAATTGATTTATTTGAATAGATAGATCGTACTTATCTCTTAAACATTGTTCTAAATGTTTGTTTTTCGTACTCTGTTGGTGGTTCTGAACTTTATCAATTGGTGTTCCAATTGCTAAAATTGACTTCTGTAAAAAATCTAAAATAGTAATTAAAGTGCGTTCATTAAATTTTCAAATTCTCCTTTTATTATTTTTTGTATAGCAAATGTGCTAATATTTGTATACTTACCTATTTCATAAGCGGTAATATTGTACTCGTTTATGATTTTTAAAATTAAATTTAATCTATCTACATTGTTCATAATCAATATTTTAAAAAGTTATTTATAAAAATATATACAAAAACGTTTTGTTTATATACATAAAGTTGTATATATTTGCTATAACAAAAAATGTATATTATTTATTGCATAACAAAAATAGCATAAATCATGCCAATAATGGAAAAAAGTTTCTCAAAAAGAGAAAGCAAACTTATAACAGGTTTCAAATTATGATCTCCTGCATTACTCAAAATTTTTTGAAGAGGAAGAACAAGTTTTGAAGGTTTAACTGCTGTTGTACGTCTTTATTATCCTAAATGTCGATGGTGTTGCTTTATATAAATTATGGAATTTAAATCACTTTTGATCAAGATTGACATCCTAATTAATGTTTATGAAAAAATGAATCAAGAATAATCATGAAAAAACCAACTTTCTTTTTACTGATTTTGCCTTATTTATTGCTTGGGTTATTTGTGGGGCTTGTGTACTAGGAGTATGCGTTTGCTTGGGCTACTTTTGATGCGATTTATAGTGGTTCTCATCCGAAATCTGGTAGCGACTAACACCTAGAAGGTATTCTTTTGCTGAACTCGTTGCAATTATTCGTGAGCTGAAAAGCTTGGAAGAAGATTGGTTTCAAAGCTGTATGATGTACATCGCTTTTTTATTACAGCCTTATCGAAATGGAAAACATTTATGAAATATTATGAAACGTAAATATAATTTGAAAGTATGGATGTAGTTAGTGTAACCGATTTCATGAATCATTTGAAAGAGAATGATTTGGTAATTGTTTCAAAACTATTGCTAGAAAATGAATTGTACCAGTGGAGCTTTTGAGAGGTCGAATTGAGAATAAAGATTGGCTCACAATTAGAAACTATCTGATGCTGAATTGCTTCCGGTTACATCAAAACAGGCAATATTGTCCTGCAGCAAAAACGGTAAAATAAAGCCGTGTTATTTAAACAAAACCAAACTAGGAATTATTAAAATACATAAATCATTTATCAATCATGTGTGATATTACAAAACTTTCAGACCGTAGAATTGAACTTTTAAAATTAGAAAGTAAACGACCCTGTATTCGTATCGAGAATGAACGAATGCAAAATGGATAAAGTGTGCGAATCAACCCGTGCATGTGATCCAGCAGAATGGCACGAAACAGTAGTACAACTTAGTTATGTGGAGCCTTGAAGTAGTATTACTCATCGTTTTGATTGGTTATTTGTCCACGTAGTGTTTTTACACTGGCGTGGTGATGTTCGGCGCTTAAGTCATGTAAATTTTAACTAATTATACAACAATGGAAAAACAAATTTTACAAAATGTACCAAGGGAAGAGCGTATTGAATCGCTTCGGGCAACGGCTGTAAAAACAGAACCATTCACCGTATGTGCGTGAATTGGAAAATTTTCTGAAATACAGGCCAAACAAAGTGAGCTTTCGCAATCATGTATTTTGATTTCGCAGGAAGATGAAAATTATCAGTGGCTGCGAAGCTTACAAAGCGGTTGTGAAACCGAAAAAGAAAAAAAATATCTTCTAATTTAACGCAAATTAGAACAGGAGTTGAAGAAGTTAACCGGTGAAAAAATGATTTGTCTTAAAATATCTTGCCGAAGAGTAAAATGGGTTAATTATTGCCAAGAAGGCAAAACTGGTTTTTTCTATGATTAAAACCAGAAGAAAGCAATATACAATAACTGAACATTTACGCAAAGCCGAAATAATCATGAAAGAACAAGATCTAGATTATTGTTGAAACGGCGCCAAAGAATTGGTTATTCGTCATGGCGAGGCTGAAAAAATTCATGAAAGTGAAGCGTTACAATTATCGGGAATATTAACGATTGATTGTGTGAGAGTATCTGCAAGCGATTAGTTCTGGAATGAAGACAATAAACAAATTGATGATTTATCAATCGTTTTGTTTAATTACAAAGCTCGAACTATAGAGTCTAAGTTTCAACCATCGGTCCAAAACTTTATGCGATTCTTTAAAAGGATTATTGCAGTTAGATCCTGATTTGTTGGATTTCGGAATTAACTCAGGAAAAGTTATTCTTCTTTAGTAATGGGTCAGTTTATTGGTTTTCGTCGTTATTACTTCGAAAGTAAACATGGTTCTTAGCTTGAAAAAGAATTGCGTGACTTTCGTGCTACGTAGATAAAAAGGTGCAAGCTGCCGATGATAAACGTGGCAATATGATGGCTTCAATTGTTAACTGTCATATTAATTTTCCTTTAGAGTTTTACGTGAAGCTTCCAGTATTCATTGGAACCGATAAGCAGTTGATTAAACTAAATAGATATTAATCCGAATGGGCATTGGAATGTGTCAAAATTGGTTTCTCCTGATTTAAAGGAAATGATTGATGTGCAATCAAAAGAAATAATCGATGCGGAATTGCAGCAAATTAGAACGCTTCATCCTGATTTAGAATTTTTCAAAGTAATCATTTCCAATACCACAAGATCCCATGATAACAATCGTTTATGATCTTGACAAATGTAAAGAAGTTGAAAATGCTGTAATGCGTGCCTTTCAATGCAGCTTTAGCGAAATTGTAGGTTACACCGACACGTTGAAGAAAACGGTCGCTTGACGATTGAAAATTATGACTTTGATAAATACAACCTAGGAAAGCGTATCGAAATGACTATTTTGTACGTGCCTACAGTTGTGGAACAATTGGAATTTAAGTTTTTGACAGATGGTAAATTTACAAAAAATTATTAAATGTTTTAAAAGGAATGTAATTATGAATTTAGTAAAGTATCAGCGTAAAAATAAACGTATTTCTTCAATAAGGAAATAAAGTGTTGGAGAAAAGGAAGGATTGGGGTTTCTGCTTTGTTAGAAAAAGAAGCTGAACTAAAAAACGGATTAAGAATTGATTTTTTGAGGACGAAAAACACAAAGGTGATTGGTATTTTTCATTATCTGAAAAAGGTGATTTCTTACTTCAAAATCTACAGCAAGTATTGGAATTGTATGTAAATATTTAGCCGTAGCGAATCGTTTCTTCGGGTAGTATTTTAAATGGATAATAAGCCTGTTTTCTTTTTAATTGGAGCTTGTTCTGAAATTGATGGTGTGAAGTATTGGCCTATTCTTTTTAATAAAATTTAAGAGTTATGCAGTTTCAATTTGATAGTAAAATTGCCGAAGAATATGGTGTAAATGAGGCTATATTTATACATAACATTTACATGTGGATAAAGTATAATCGTGCCAATGGCAAACACTTTTATGAGGGTTGTTTTTGGACGTATAACTCAAAAAAAGCATTTGCAGTACTATTTCCGTTCTGGTCCTATGATCAGATAAAACAAATTGTTGTTTCGTTATAAAAAAATGATCTTATCTACTTGGGTAATTTTAACGAAAATAGTTGGGATAAAACACTTTACTTACTTCCAGAAACTATTGAGAATATGTATGAAAGCGATGATAAACCCAATAAAACTATCGGGCGAATTGCTGAATCGAATGGTGCAAAATCACCCAATCGAATTGTGGCAATACTGATTGATGAAGAGCAAAACCGCCCAATCATTTAGTAGGAACATATATTAAAACATATAATAAAACAAAATAGTGAAGGAGCTCTCGGTTTTTTCAAAATATTTTTACAGATCGAAAACTTTGTTAATGCAGTTTAAATCGAAAATTATGATTTTCAAATGTTCGTAGAATTGTTTGAAGCAAAGTGTGAAACCGAAAAGTTAGAGTATGATCCAAAGGTTATTTAGGAAGGTTTAAAACATTTGCAATCCACTGGATAAAGAACCAGGATGAAAAGCAACAACGAGAAACAAAAGTAATTGGATGAACAACGGACCAGTCCGTAAAATAACCGTTTAACATGAACACAGTCGAATCATTACTACAAACAAAATCGAGTATCGTCCAATTGGGACGATATTAATGCCACCTACTGCAATTGATTTGGAAGAAGCAATCATTGGTGCGATGTTGATTGATGAAAAAAGGCGTTCAGGATGCTTTAACCGTCATTCAAAATCCGTAGTTTTACAAAGATGCACATGAAATAGATTTGAAGCAATAGAATCTTTTTTACTGCAGGATTGCCAATCGATTTGTGAACTGTTTCAAGCAAATTAAAAGAATTAAAAACATTGGAGGCTGTTGGTGGTGATGTCTATCAATACAGCTCACACAAAGAATTTCTTCTGCTCTATATATAATATCACTGCCGTATTATTCTGCAATATTATTTACGACGGTTATTATCATGTTCAATGCAAAGATTATGGCATTTGCCTATGATGATTCAATGGATGTATTTGATTTAATTTCTAAAATGGTCAAAGTGGTTCCTACAAGATTGCCGATGTAACTTCTACCGGTCGCATGACAAAAGACTTACCGCAATCGCTAGAAGATTTAAAGCGAAATATTGAAATGCTATCATCTAACCATGATAATTTAGTTATTGCAGGAATAGAAACGGGTTTCAAACGCGTGAACAAATACACAGGTGGTTATCGCGAATAAGATTTAATTATTGGAGCAGCTAGACCAGGTAATGGGAAAGACTTCCAAAGCACTAAAAACAGCATTAGAAAATATTAAAAAGAATGTTCCTGTTGGAATGATCAGTGGTGAAATGTCGATGATGCAGCTTACATCGCGATTGGTGGCTTTAGATACCAACTTTCATTTCTTGAATCAGATTATGAAGTACGGATTTGAGAAACCTGAATACTTTATCACACTACAAAATCATGTAGATCGTATGAATAATTATCCTTTGTATGTTGATGATAGTGGTAAAAGTTAGACATATCCGATGTAGTTGTAGTCGTTAAGAATTGGCACCGTAATACGGAATCAAACGATTAATCATTGACTACATCCAGCTAATGGTCTACTGTTCACAAAAGACTAAGAATCGTACCGACTAATTAGCTTCTGTATCACGTCGATTGAAGTTATTAGCGAGGAATTAAATATACCTATCATTCTATTGGCCCAGGTGAATAGAGATTGTGAGAAGCGTGGTTCTAACAAACGTCCATTTGTTTCAGATATAAAAGATTGTGGTGCTGTTTTAACAAGATGCATATCATTGAGTTTATTTGCATTGCGAATATTACAAACAAGAAATGGTATTATGAGAGTAATGATTATTATTACATTACCGCAATTCACAAAGGAGCCAACACCGAGATAATATTTGCTAAATATCGTGTGGTCCAACAGGAACAACATTATGTAAATGGATCGGTGATAATAAAGTTGATCGATGTTGATGATGAATGTAAGACACCGCGAACTATGAAGATGAAACCTATGTACCAACAATATGACGCAGCACAAGCATTCGATGTAAACAACCAGCACTTTATGTAATGGCACAATCACCAAAGAAAAATAGTAAGGCCTTGGATAAAAGAACGCAAACCGTTTGAACGTGAGCTGTTGAATCATAGCTTTTACAATATAATACTTGGCCAAAGTTTGCGAGAGTATTCAAAAGACGTAATCCATTGTGTAAACATGCGAAGCTGTTGGTGTTATAGCTGCTGCCTACGTTGCAGATCATATCCTACCTATTAATCGCGGTGGTGCTAAGTATGATGAAGCAAACATAGCATCGCTTTGTGAATCATGTCATAATAAAAAATCTGCAGGTGAGAGGGGTATGGGGTCAAATAGCGTATAAGTCCGATGCCGCCGACATATACCATCTGCATCAGAGCTAATATAGGTATAGTTTAGGTAAATGCTGAAGTTCCGGGCAAATCCGGGTAAAAAATCCAGTTGGCGTTGGTAGGAGACCTTAGCACCCAAAACTGAAAGCGTATTATCTCCATTTAGAGGCTGATATACCTCATAACCATTCCCGTCCTCAAACTGATATGTATAAATAAAATCCCTGATATTTTTGTAAAACAAACCTCCTGACAGAGACACCTATCGATTCCAGGTAATGCTCTGCCATAAGGTCGAAGTTCGATGAAGTGGTTGGATCGAGTCCTGAATTTCCCAGAAAAATTTCTTCATCTTCATTGTTTATTTCCCTAAAGGGGACCAAATCCACATAATTTGGACGGGCGAGGGTATTCGTCCAGGCAAATCGGAGGATTGTATTATCCCTGATATCATATTTTAAATGAATTCCGGGTAAAAAATTGGTATAACTGTTGCTGTCTTTAATGGAACTGGTTCCCTCATAATCCCCATCCTCGTTAAAAATAATTTCATTTCCTTTGCTATCGATTTTTGTGTGTTCAAGCCGTATACCTACAAGAATACTGAATTTGTCAGACAGATCCTGGTTGATCATTGCATATCCGGCATAAACGTTTTCTTCAACATTGAAATTGGCGGGCAGATACTCTTCAGGCAGGTCTTCTGATTCAAAGATACTGCTATCAGACAGCTCAAGACTTCCTAAATATTTTGCATCAGCAACAGCTACCCACCTGGTACTGACTTCCGGCCAGAAAATCTTTATCGGAATAATCCTTTGTTGGGATATTTCCCAATAGTTCGAATTCATCACCCAAGGGACTAAACTCGGTAAAATCATTTTCCCTGTTCTTGGTTTTTAGCCTCGTCTTAGTATCTAAATTTCTTCCAAAAAGCCCTCCTGATCTGATAAAAAGCTGAGTGGCAATTGGGCATTGATAAATAAATTGACATCTTCTTCATAGGTATCCTGATTTTCTTCTGTAAGTTCATCGAATTCAAAGATTTTATAGTCTGCATCCTCTGAACTCAATGGTGTAAATAAGGGTTTTCTTTCGTTATAATTAAAGGCGATACCATATTCGCTCGCATAGGTCATATAACGCTCATTCGGACGTTCCTCAGAAGCTCGCGCATAGGAACCCAGCCAGTCCAGTTGAAGATTGCCGATAAATGTTCCCCGTACAAACTAATAGTTTCGGCATACGCCGGCTCTTCAAGGCGCCTGTTCTCGCGATACGGTCACCTTTCAGGACCTCCTTTTGTTTGCCTATTGACCTCCACAGGGAAGCTGCTTAGATTGCCATTTCCATCAACAGAGAAGTCGCCCGTTTCAATATCCTCCCCATCCAGGATCTCATGTGATACCCTGAATCTGTTCTCCCGGTCATCCCTCCAGTTGTAAATTGATTTGAAATAGATGCGGTTGTTGTCATTAAATTTATAATCGAGGTTAGCAGTAGAAACTGCGACGAATTCTTTGAACGAGATATTCTTATCTTTAAAGACATTGGCATACGGATTTACAGAAACTTCTTCCAGATTGTCCTCATCACCGGCATCGTATTCAAATTCATCATTCCATTCGGCTTCCACATTATCACTACCAAAATCGTTGTCATTGATAGAGGCAGAGATCATCCAACCTAATTTTTCGTTTTTTGATCGGTCACCAACCATTAACGAGCCATTAAAGATAGGTTTATCTGTTATGAAATTGAGCCCCTAACCTGCAGTGGCGGAGAGTCTAAAACCGTTAGGCGACGTTCTGGTGATCAATTTGCACCGAGCCACCAAGTGCATCGGCATCCATATCCGGTGTTAGGGCCTTGTTTACTTCGATTGTCTGGATCATGTCTGAAGGGATTAAATCCAATTGGATATTTCTGTTATCGCCCTCTGCCGACGGAATTCTGCTTCCGTTGAGGGTAACTGAATTGAGTTGAGGCGATAAACCACGGATAATGATATTTCTTGCTTCGCCCTGGTCTACCTGCATCGTAATTCCCGGAATACGTTCCATCGCATCACCTGATATTGGCATGCAGGGATTTACCTATCTGATCAGTCGACACAATATTGGTGATGTTTTGTTTGTTTTTTTGCGTGTTTAAAGGCTCTGGCCTGGTTGCTGAAACCATAGCTGCTGATAACGACTTCTTTTAACTCGGTACTTTGAGAAATCAGAATGATCTTCATATCTTCTGTTTCATTTGCACGAACGGTTACTTCTTGTCTGGTATCTGCAAAACCAAGATATTTGATCAGAATCGTGTAGTTTCCTTCAGGGAGATTAACAATTGTAAATTTACCGTCAAAATCTGAAATTGCTCCTTTTCTGGTGGGTTCAATGATCACTTCTGCCCCAGGAACTGAGAGGCCGTTTTCATCTAGTATTTTCCCTGTGATATTTCCGTTTTGAGCAAATGCCGAAAAGGAGAAAACTAGGTAGGAATAAAAAAGTAATGCTATTTTTCATAAGTTAATCTTTAGTTAATTTTTTAACAAAATAAGTGCTTATTCAATTGAAATAATTTAAGTCAACTTAAAGTTTAGGTTATCATCATTGCAAAACAGGCTCATTTTTGGCTTAAGTTAAATCAGAATTAACATTGACGTAATATGTGCCAGTTTAAGCTGCTCAAAAATGATTTTCGCAGGGGCTTCTGACAGTACTTTTTTATCTGATCATTACTGCGATTTGTTAATAAACAATCTATTTTATGGAAAATTCTAAATGCAATTTCTCAATTTGACATTTCTTGTCTATTTTTTATGTTGTAGTTTGCCGTTTAGATCATTATTGTATATTTACGATGAATACGGTACTTACCGGTTAAGTTTGCGCCTTATTAATTATTTTTTACTTTTATCATTTAACCAGAACTCCTTTACAACTTAATATAACTTGTTATGACCAGCAGACGTAAATTTATTCAGACTACGGCCCTTACAGGTCTTGGAATTTCTATGTTTCACAACAATCTTTTTGCCGGAATCCTGAGACAGGATACACCTTATAAAATGACCCCCCTGAGGAACAATGTTGGGTTTTTTACCGAGAGAGGAGGCACCATTGGTTGGATGATCTCCAAAGAGGGACTCGTGGTTGTAGACACCCAGTTCCCTGATCAGGCACAACACCTTATCGAAGCCATCAGAAAACAGTCGGGGCGACAGATTGATCTGTTGATCAACACCCACCACCATGGGGATCATACCGGCGGAAATATCGCTTTTAAAGGTTTGATCGGCAAGCTGGTGGCACATGAAAATTCAAAAAAGAACCAGATGAGGGTGGCAGAGGCCAATAATCAGGCTGCGGCACAGTTGTATCCGGATACACTATTTGAAAAGGAATGGTCTGCCAAAGTGGGTGAAGAAGTGGTTAGTTTAAAATATTTCGGGGCAGCACATACAGATGGCGATGCCCTGGTGCATTTTGAAAATGCCAATATTGTGCATATGGGTGACCTGGTTTTTAACCGTCGCTTTCCTTATATCGATAAAACTGCAGGAGCTTCAATAAAGAACTGGATCGAGGTGCTGGAAAATGCTCAGAAAATTTACGATAAGGATACCCAATTTATTTTTGGTCATGCCGATAACGGATTTGAAGTGCTTGGAACTAAAGACGATATTAGGGCGTTTCAAAGTTATCTCTCTCGGTTGCTTGACCAGGTGGGTGCAGACATCCAGGCCGGAAAAAGCCAGGATGAGATCATGAAAATCACCGCGATCAAAGGAGCTGATCAATGGAAAGGGGATGGTATAGCGCGCAGCTTATCTGCGGCATATGAAGAGTTGAAGGCAAAGTGATCAAGCCCTTTGCAGGGATTTTAAAACCTTAAACGTAAAGTGATTCAGCATTGCTTTTTTGGGCTTCCGCCTGAGCAGCATGTTTTTTGCTGTCTACATAATACATTTTCATTATGCCCTTGTTCTTTACATCGACCTCACCCCTGAAAGTACAGTTGAACTGATCTTTGATCAGCTCAAAGGTATTTTGTGCAATATTTATCATTCCTGATTCAGATGCGGTTTGCATCCGGGAGGCTATATTTACTGTATCACCCCAGATGTCATACGCAAATTTTTTACTGCCCACCACTCCGGCAACCACCGGGCCTGAATTTATTCCAATACGAATATCCCAGCAATGCAATACTTCATATCCAGGATCATTGTGCTTACATTTCTTTACAGATTCAACAAAGTCTAAAATATCAAAGGCTGCCAGAATCATTTTTTCGGCATGATTCTTTGAAACAAAAGGAAGGCCACCTGCGCACATATAGGCGTCTCCCAGGGTTTTGATCTTTTCGAGTTTGTGTTTTTCCATGATTTTGTCGAATTCAGAAAAATAGAACCCTACATTTTTTACCAGCTCCTCAGGGGTCATATGCTCGGAATGTTTTGTAAAAGAGACAAAATCAGCAAACATGACCGTAACAGAATCAAATTTTTTGGCCTGTACCAGCCCTTTTGTTTTGAGCTCAAAAGCAGTTTCTCTCGGCAAGATATTGAGTAATAAATTATCTGATCGTATCTTTTCTGCTTTGATGATGCCATTGGTTTTCTCAACAAATTTGCTTCTTCTGAACAATCCAAATGCCAGCATCGCTACCAGAAAGGTTATTAGCACTGAGCCATACAGGAAGTTTTGTTGCTTTTTTTTTGAAAGTTCCTGAATACTCGCTTCTTTCTCTAGCAAGTCAACCTTGACCTGTTTTTCTGAAACTTCAAACTCTGTTCTCAGGTTGGCCATTTGCTGTACCAGGTTGATGTTGTTGACACTATCCCGATAGGTAATATAAGCCTTGTAATGTTTTAGTGCGAGCACTTCTTTTCCTGACCTTTCATAGAGTGTTGACAACCTGAGGTTTGCTTCACTGATCTCATATTTAAGTCCGTATTTTTTGGCAAGGTCAAGACTCCTGTCGGAATAATAAAGGGCAGTTAAAAAATCATTCTTTTTCTTCATAAATACCGGACATATAATTCAAACAAGTGCAGATGGCATTGTAGTCTCCGTATTCATCAAGAATTTTTATCGCTTGGTTCAGCATTTTTTCTGCTTCAATGAAGTAACCATTCTGGGCATGGGCAATACCAAGGTTTGCATAATTATGGCCCATACCCAACTGATATTTCATGGCAGTGAAAATCTCACCAGATCTGATGAGGTAGACCATGGCAGAATCAGGTTTTTTCATCTTTAGATAGGCATCCCCGAGATTAGACAAAGAAGCACCAAGTGATAAAGAATCATTTACTTTCTCACTTGTAACGATGGCTTTTTTATAGTAAAGAACAGCATTTCTGAAGTCCTTCATGAAGGCATAATTATCAGCAATGGCAACATTGATCCTCCCCAGTTCCTTCTCATCTTTTAGTTGGGCTGCGATTCCGGCAGCTTCAAAATAGTATTTAAGTGCTTGTGTAAGATCTCCTTTACTGGTGTAGGCATATCCCTTATTTTTTATAGCGTAACACACATCGGCCATGGAATCCAGCCCATAAGTATTTTTTAATAAGACATCACAATAATAGATTGACTTATCGGGATCCGGAATTTCCCTAATCAATTCCCTGAGAGTGAATAATTTATTTTTTGCCTCATACAATCCTTTTTTGTATATATTTTCCAGGCTATCCGCGCGCTTCTTATCCTGTCCTGAAATAGTGCAGATTACAAGAAAAACAAAGCCTAAAAAAATGATGGCTTTGTTGTGTATAAGGTTCTTTATGAGAAATATAAAATCCATTTAAGCCTTTATTAAAGCCTTTTATTTTTATTTTACTTTTAGTACCGGATCTATATTAAAGCTTCTATTTTGCGGATTGGATGCGCTTATAATCTTAAAGTGTATATCGTACTTTTCTTCATCACCAGAATTGCCTTTGGTTACTTTGGCCTTAACAACTTTTTCGCCATTAATATCATCGCTGTCCAAAAGTTTAGATTTTTTTTGGTGTTTTATTTTAGTGATATAGACCGAATCGGTCTCAGGTGCAGATGAAGATACACCCACCCACTCAATCTCGTCATTCAAATTGACCTCAACGGTATAATCTTTGTTTAAAATGCCGGCCTCCTGTCCAAAATTGGCGTATTGATCAACATCCCTGTTATGGGTAAGAGATCCGGTATTCACATAAAGGGTAATTGTACGAAGCTCTTGTGCAAAGGAATTTTCCGAAAGGAAAATTAGAAGAAATACAGATAAAATTAAAAATTGCTTTGTTGTTTTCATAAAACTGTTTTGTTAGGTTAAGTATAATTGCAATAAATTTTTCAGAACTACTAGCCGGAGAATTCAGGTTTTAGATAAAAATCACCTTTATCAGGATCTGAAAAAAGATCAGTCCTCATTTATGGTATTTTTAAAAGTACGAATATAACTTGTACAATGTATAAAAACTTGGATTTTTCTTGCAAAAACATGGACTTTTCTTGCATAATGTCTTGCAAAACAAAAATTTTAAAAAATTCAACGGTTTTTTTGCAAAAATGAATTGACAAGCACCTAATCAAAAATAAAGCCCAGCTTCTCATCTTAACCATGCAAATTAGGTAGGTCAGATCAATTAATTTTTAAAATCCGATCTCGTAAATTAACTGTTTTTATAAGCGGTATTCTTTTATTAAGGTTATTTTTGCAGGGTAAAATTTAAAAATGAATTTATCAAAAGTCAGGTTGGTAGTTACCGATATGGATGGTACCCTATTGAACTCGGAAGGAAAAGTGAGCGAAAGGTTTTTTAAACAGTTTGCGCTGCTCAGGAACAATAATATCCATTTGCAGCAGCCAGCGGGCGTCAATATTTCAGCATCAGTGATAAGCTGGATTCTATAAAGGATGAGATCACTATAATCGCGGAAAATGGAGGTTTGGCCAAACACCGTGAAACAGAACTGGTTTTTACCAGCCTTGGATTACAGAAAGCAAAAGAACTCGTTCCTATCCTGAGACAGATTACCGGTGCTTATATCGTTCTTTGCGGCAAAAATTCTGCTTATCTGGAAAGTGAGGATATGGCCTTTATTGAAATGTTCCGTGAATATTATTCAAAATACACTTGTGTTGAAGATCTTTGTGCGGTTGAGAACGATGATATTTTTAAAATTGCCGTGTATCATTTTGAGTCCTCTGAAAAGCATCTTTACCCACACGTCGCACATCTGGAGAGCGAAATGCAGGTAAAAGTGAGCGGACATAACTGGCTTGATATCTCGCATCCAAATGCACATAAAGGATACGCCTTAAAAATCGTTCAGGACTATTTTGGGGTTACAAAGGAAGAGACTATGGTCTTTGGTGATTTTAACAATGACCTGGAAATGTTGGCCGAAGCAGATTTTAGTTTTGCCATGGGAAATGCCCATGAAAATGTTAAAAAAGCTGCCCGGTTCCATACAAAAAGCAATAATGAGCAGGGCGTAGAAATTGTTCTTGAGGAATTGATAAGATCAAGAACAAAGTGAAGTTTCCTCTTTGAGACATAGAGACTTGCCATTGTGGCAATACTATTTAAGTAAAATAAGTAATATTATTTTTATGAACTGTTTAAATACCTGCAAAGCCTTCGTTGTTTTGATCACCTCTTTTTTTATGACTGAACAAACTTTTGGTCAGGACTGGGCCGGACTTAACCGATATAAAGAAGAAAACGGGATCCTCTCATCAAAAGACAACAATGGCAAAAGGGTTGTTTTCATAGGTAACTCTATCACTGAGGGCTGGGTCAATCAAAATCCGGCTATGTTCACAGAGGCTTATATCAACAGAGGTATCGGCAGCCAGACCACCCCCCAGATACTTTATAGATTTCAGCAGGATGTTGTGGATCTCAAACCGAAGGTGGTTGTAATTCTGGCAGGCACCAATGATATTGCAGAAAACTCGGGACCCATTACTCAGGAAGAGATCATGGCTAATATTAAAGCAATGGCAGCACTCGCTAAAAAAAACCATATTGCTGTTGTTTTGTGTTCTGTGCTGCCGGCATTTGATTATTACTGGAGGCCGGGTTTGCATCCGGATAAAAAAATACCCGAACTGAACAAAAAGCTGAAAGCCTATGCCGGCGAAGCCGGACATATTTATGTTGATTATTTCAGCGCTATTGCAGATGAACGAAACGGACTTCCAAAAAGTATGCTGAAGATGGTGTACATCCTACGAAAGAAGGTTACGCAGTAATGGAAAAGCTGGTTGATCAGGCAATAAAAAAAGCTTTTCAGCAAAATAAAATGTAAGTTTTGAAACTTTTTGTTTCTTTGTGTGATATACAAATACTTCATGTCGATTACAGTTAAAAATACCATTAAATATTACGGAAAGCAAGAAGCCCTGAAGGGGGTAAGTTTTTCTTATCGATTCCGGAGAGATCGTCGGTTTTTTGGGTCCTAATGGCGCCGGTAAATCAACCATGATGAAAATAATTACCGCTTATATGGTAGCTGATGAAGGGGAAGTGCTGGTAAACGGACTAGATGTTCAAAAAGACGAACTGGCTGTGAAGAGATCGGTTGGGTATTTGCCTGAGCATAACCCGATGTATCCGGAAATGTATATCAAAGAATATTTGCAGTTTCTTGCAGATATCCATAAAGTTGACAAGCAAAGAATAAGTGAAGTAATTGATCAGGTGGGTTTAAGTCCCGAACAGCACAAAAAAATTGGACAGTTGTCCAAGGGTTACCGGCAGCGGGTAGGTTTGGCGGCTGCACTGCTGCATGATCCCAGGGTATTGGTTTTGGATGAGCCTACTACCGGATTGGATCCAAACCAGCTGGTAGGAATAAGAGAGTTGATCAAAAAGATCGGTAAAGAAAAAACCATTTTGCTTTCCACGCATATTATGCAAGAAGTGGAAGCCATGTGCGACAGGGTGATTATTATAAAAGAAGGTGAAATTGTTGCAGACAAAAACCTGAAGGATTTACTGAACAGCAATGAACAGGTGATCGAAGTTGAATTTGACAGGCCTGTAGCACATAAATTATTGAATAACCTTTCCGGATTGAAACAGCTCGAAAACAAAGAAGGAAATGGTTGGCAACTCATCTTTGACACGAATGATGATATGCGTTCTAAAATCTTTGATCTGGCAAAAAATAATGACTTTAGGATTTTAGCTATGCAACGAAAAGTGGTTAACTTGGAAAGTCTTTTCCGTACCCTTACGAATTAATGACCCAATGAAAGCGCAGGATTTGTCATATTATGATTCATTACAGAGTCTGATAAAATGGTTGTGGGTCATTATTCAATCAGAACGAAATGAAAAGAAAAAAATATAATTTCATGTTTTTTTCTTTTTTTATGGTAATTACATTAAATTCTTTTTTCTCAAGAAAAACGATAAACGGAGAAATGAAAGATGCCAGTAAACAAAACTTACTTACAATATGCTAATATTGGAATTTCAAATAAAAGTACAGGAACTGTATCAAACTCTGCCGGCAAATTTTCTTTAAAAATTAATGAAAAAATCAACGAAAATGATTTGGTATCTTTTTCTTATGTTGGTTATCAAACTCAAACAATTGCAATATCAAAACTTAAATTATCAAATAACGTAATTGAATTGGAACCAGAGCAGAGCCAATTAGATGAAGTTGTAGTGAAATTTGTAAAACCAATACCAAAAATACTTGGAAGAAATTCAAAAGGTTTTGGACTTATGCACACTAATTTTTACACTTATTACGAAAAAGATGTTGATGACCGATTGAGTAAAGAAATTGGAATGAAATTTAAACTAAAAAAAGATTGTAGAATAAATGATTTAAATTTCAACATAACTTCTAATGAATTTAGTTCTCTGAAATTTAGGTTAAATTTTTATAAAATTGAAAATGGATTTCCAACCAAACTTATTGTCGAAAAAGACATAGTTTTTGAAATCAAAGACGAATTTAAAGGTTGGTTTAATTTAGACTTGAAACCATATGACATTTATTTAGATAAAGAAACAGAGGAAATTGCAATAACTATCCAATGGGTTGAAAGTAAAAAAACAAATGAAAAAAGCAAATATTTTTCAATTTCAACAGCAGCGTCAGCAACCGAAACAAGCTTTTTCAGAGAAAAATCAATGGATACTTGGATAAAAAGTGGGCAAAGTTTAAGTTTTTATTTAAATGCAATGTGTAAATAAAAAAACGAACGCACAGCCGCCGTTTGTTAAAAATGGGGGGGTTCAGTGCTTTTTTAGAAGTGAAAATGGCTCATCAAAGTTAAGGAATTATTTAATAATTTTTGTGTTAAAAACCCGCCACTTCGCCAAGATGCAAAACGATAAAGGGGCTTTGCAATGGGATGTTTCTATAATCTAAATTCTGACTATCTTTATCTTCTAATTTAAATCATCTTTTTCATGGACCTTCAGTTAATCCCGAAAATTAAAAATCTGAACAGCAGAAATTTCTTTCTGTTGGCCGGCCCCTGTGCCGTTGAAAGTGAGGAAATGGCGCTCCGCATAGCCGAAAAAGTGGTGGCTATTACAGACAAGCTTAAAATTCCCTATGTTTTTAAGGGGAGTTTTAAAAAGGCCAACCGATCGCGAATAGATAGTTTTTCAGGTATCGGAGATGAAAAGGCCTTAAAGATTTTGCTGAAAGTGGGAAAAACCTTTGATATCCCAACGGTTACAGACATCCACGATGTGCCAGATGCAGAAATGGCCGCCGCTTATGTGGATATCCTCCAGATTCCGGCTTTTTTGGTTCGTCAGACTGACCTGGTGGTTGCTGCTGCAAAAACAGGCAAGGTAGTCAACCTCAAAAAAGGGCAGTTCATGAGTCCGGAATCCATGAAGCACGCGGTAAAAAAAGTACAGGACAGCGGTAATGACATGGCGATGATTACCGACCGCGGAACTATGTTCGGTTATCAGGACCTTATAGTGGACTTCAGGGGAATACCCCTGATGCAGCAATATGCAACTACCGTTCTGGATATAACCCATTCCTTACAACAACCCAATCAATCAAGCGGTGTAACGGGCGGGAGGCCTGAACTGATAGAAACAATTGCGAAGGCAGGCATTGCTGTGGGTGTGGACGGATTCTTTCTGGAAACACATTACGATCCGGCAACGGCAAAATCAGATGCGGCCAACATGCTAAAACTGGAATACCTCGAAGGCCTGCTCACTAAATTAGTGGCTATTAGAAATGTAGTGAACCAATTTTAGATTTCAGACAGTTTTAAGGCGGCTGATCACCTCGAGAGGATTTTTGGCGCCAAAAACAAAACTACCCGCTACGAAGGCAGTAGCACCTGCTTCCTGCAGCTTTTTTATGTTCAGATCATTTACTCCGCCATCCACTTCAATGATGGTTTTTGCCTTGTGATCACCGATCATTTTCTTCAATTGTCCAATTTTTTTGTATGTATTTTCAATGAAGCTTTGTCCCCCGAAACCCGGATTCACACTCATATGATCAGCACCAGGTCGAGGTCTTCTATTATGTCTTCCAGAACAGCCACCGGGGTATGCGGATTTAAGGATACCCCTGCGAGCATCTTTTCAGCTTTTATTTCCTGAATGGTGCGGTGTAAATGGGTACAGGCCTCATAATGCACGGTTAAGATATCTGCCCCCACTTTTTAAAGGTGCTGATATAGCGCTCGGGTTGAACGATCATCAGATGCACGTCAAGAGGTTTGGCAGCATGTTTTTTGATCACTGAGATCACAGGCATCCCATATGAAATATTAGGAACAAATACACCATCCATGATATCCAGATGAAACCAGTCAGCCTCACTCTGATTGACCATTTCAATATCTCTTTGCAGGTTGCCGAAATCAGCGGCTAAGATGGAAGGGGCTATAATGCGGTTCATTATTTTTTTTAACAAAAGTACTAAAAAACACAAAAGCCCGCGACTTCTCGCAGGCTTTCTAATTATATTTAAAAAAATAATTAACCCAGATAGGTTTTTAAGATCTTGCTTCTTGAGGTATGTTTCAGTCTCCTGATCGCTTTTTCTTTGATCTGTCTCACCCTTTCGCGCGTCAGGTCAAAGGTTTCCCCGATCTCTTCAAGAGTCATCGGATGCTGGTTTTCCAGACCGAAGTACAACTTTACCACATCGGCTTCTCTTGGGGTAAGTGTTTCCAGAGCCCTCAGAATTTCTACCTGCAGGGATTCGTGCAACAGAGCCCGGTCAGGATTGGGTGATTCACCATAATCCAGCACATCGTACAGGTTGGAATCTTCACCCTCTATCAATGGCGCGTCCATAGATACGTGTCTGCCGGAATTTTTCATGGATTCCTTTACGTCTGTTACGGTCATGTCAAGTTCTTTGGCAATTTCTTCTGCTGAAGGAACTCTTTCGTTCTCCTGCTCTAAACGGGCATAAGTTTTGTTGATTTTGTTGATAGAGCCAATTTTGTTGAGAGGAAGCCTTACAATCCTTGATTGCTCGGCCAGGGCCTGCAAAATAGATTGTCTGATCCACCATACTGCATAGGAAATGAACTTGAATCCCCTTGTTTCATCAAACCTTCTCGCAGCTTTAATAAGGCCTAAATTACCCTCATTGATCAGGTCAGGCAGTGTTAATCCTTGATTCTGGTATTGTTTTGCCACAGAAACAACAAATCTCAAATTCGCTTTTGTCAATCGCTCCAGTGCGGCCTGATCGCCGGCTTTGATTTTCTGCGCCAACTCTACCTCTTCATCTGCAGTGATTAGGTCAACTTTTCCAATTTCTTGTAAATATTTATCTAATGATGCGGTTTCACGGTTAGTTACCTGTTTTGTGATCTTTAGTTGTTCTCATGTATTTGATTTAAGTTAAACTATATTACAAGGGTGTAATTGATTATACGTATGTTTTGAAGAAAATGTTACAAAACAGGAAAAAATAATCAAAAAAAAATATTATTTAAGATTTGGTATGACAAAAACGAAATAGTCACACATTTATTTTGTTAACCAAAAGGCATAAACAGCAAAAAACCTGCCAAATTTTTGGCAGGTTTAATCATTGAGAGATCTAAACTAATTAATCCCTGTTATTATCTCGTGGTTTTCTATCATCCTCCTCGGTCATCCCTGCCGGTCATCACGTCTGTTGTCACGACCTTCCGCCACGGCTGTCACGGCCACCTCTGAAATCCCTGTCTCTGGAACTGTCTCTTGGCGGTCTTTCAACATAGCCTTCCGGTTTTGGCAAGGTAGCCTTGCGCGAAACTTTTTCTTTACGCGTTTTCGGATCAATACCTATGTACTTCACTTTGAACACATCGGCCATTTTTACCACATCGGTCACATTTTCCGTGCGTTCCCAGGCGAGCTCGCTCACATGCAACAATACTTCATTTCCCGGTGCATCTAAATATTCTACAACCGCACCGAAATCAAGTAGTTTGATCACTTTCACATCGTATAATTCCCCGATGGTAGGCTTAAACATCATAGAGTCGATTTTTGCAAGAACTGCATCAATACCCTCCTGATTGGTTCCGAGAATTTCAACGACTCCCTGTTCATCCACTTCATTGATCACAATAGTAGTACCGGTAGTTTTTTGCAATTCCTGAATCACTTTTCCACCAGGACCGATCAGGGCGCCAATAAAGCTTCCTGGGATCGTTCTTGTGATGATTTTTGGTGCATACGGTTTAACATCTGCATTGGGTATGCGCAATGGTATCGGTAAGTTTTTCTAAAATATGTAAGCGACCTTCACGGGCCTGATGCAATGCTTTGATCAGGATTTCATAAGGCATGCCTTTGATCTTCATATCCATCTGACAGGCAGTAATACCATCAGCCGTGCCGGTAACTTTAAAGTCCATATCGCCCAGGTGATCTTCATCGCCAAGAATATCTGACAAAACAGCAAAACGATCACCGTCAGAAATCAGACCCATTGCAATACCGGAAACTGGTTTTAACATTTGAATTCCGGCATCCATCAATGCCATGGTTCCTGCACATACAGTTGCCATAGAAGAAGAACCATTAGATTCTAGAATTTCAGATACGACCCTTACGGTGTAAGGGCAATCTGCCGGAATCATATTTACCAAGGCTCTTTGCGCTAAATTTCCATGACCGATTCCCTGCGCGAAGTTCCCTTAAGCGGGCTGGCTTCACCGGTAGAAAATGGAGGAAAATTATAGTGTAAATAGAATTTCTGTTCTCCCTGAAAGGTAGGCATATCAATCATATTCGCCTCTCTTGAAGTTCCTAAAGTAACCGTTGCCAGGGCTTGTGTTTCACCTCTGGTAAAAATTGAAGAACCGTGAACAGAGGGCAAATAATCTACCTCACACCAGATAGGACGAATCTCGGTGGTTTTTCGACCATCAAGACGCAAACCTTCAGAAAGGGTAAGTTCCCTTACTGCTTCCTTTTCAATTTTATAATAGTAATTTTTTATCAGGCCACTTTGATCAGCAAGTTCTTCCTCGGTAAATGAAGCCAGAACAGCTTCTTTTACAGATGAAAATGCATCACTGCGTTCTTTTTTGCTGCTTCCCGCTTTGGCAATGGCATAAATTTTATCATAGGCCAGTTCGCGCACTTTGGCAGCGATCTCGTCATTGGTTACGCCTGGCGTATATTCTCTAAGTGGTTTCTTGCCAAAAGCTTCTGCAAGTTTTACCTGAACCTTACATTGTACTTTTTATGGCTTCATGTGCAAAGCGAATGGCTTCCGCCATATCTTCTTCTAAAATTTCTTTCAGTTCGCCTTCCACCATCATCACTAAAATTGTCTTCAGATGCGCCAATCACCATATCCACATCAGAGATCTCTAATTGTTGCTTGCTTGGGTTCAAAATAAATTTCCCATCTATCCTTCCCACGCGTACTTCAGAGATCGGACATTCGAAAGGAATATCAGATAATTGGATTGCGGCTGAGGCAGCTAATCCTGCCAGAGCATCGGGCATTACATCTTCGTCATGTGACATCAGCTGTATCATCACCTAAGATCTCAATATCTGTAGTCTGATGGAAATAAGGGACGTAAAACACGGTCCACAATTCGCATGGTAAAAACTATCGCCATCACTTGGTCTGGCCTCTCTTTTGAAAAATCCACCCGGATATCTTCCTGCAGCAGCAAACTTTTCACGGTAATCTATCCGTAGAGGGGAAGGAAATCAAGAGGACTCTAGATTGTAAGAAAGAAGAACTACAGTACGGAGCAACGTGGCATCTCCCATTCTAACAACTACAGAACCATGGGCCTGTTTTGCTAATTTTCCCGTTTCAATGGTAATTGTACGGCCATCAGCTCAGGTGTCATAGTCTCTTTGATGTTTTGGTCTCATAAACTTGATATGTGCTAATTCCCCTTTTACGGGCATTATTCATTCATTTTTAACTTATGTAGTTGTGTTGCAGGAAGTTGCCAATGAATTACTAATAGTGCAGAACAAAAAAGAGAGGCACAAGGCCTCTCTAAAATATTATTTTCTTAAAATTCTAATACTTTCAGCAATGTAACGATATCTTTCAATATCTGTTTTTCATCAAATAATCCAAAAGGTCCCTTCTTTTTCCAACCAGCTTCACAAGGGAACGCTGGGTGTTATAATCTTTACGATTAATTTTCAAATGCTCGGTTAAATGGTTGATCCTGTAGGTAAATAATGCTACCTGACCTTCTGAGGAACCGGTGTCGCTTTCTGATTTTCCGTGTAATTTGAAAATCTCTTTCTTTTTTTCTGTTGTTAAATACATGCTAACATTAATTAATTAATAATTTTTATGTATGATTTTTTTGATATTTTGATATCAGGCGGCAAAGATAGATTTTTTATTTTGATTAACAATATGAAAATTGAAATGGCGTTTTAATTTAGCGGGATTTTTTCTTCTCAGCCAGAGATTACAGGGATCCTTACTGTTTCATTTAATACCCAGATTATGTTTAAAATCTTTTTGAGTGTTTTCAAAATTATTCCACATACCCTTGTATTGATCCTGTTATTTTCTTGTGGTGAAAGTAATTCAGAAGATATAGAAATAAATGCGCAGGAGGAAGAAACTGTTCAGTTACAATTAAATGCGCAAAATACCATTGAAGGCATCTCTGTTCTTGCCGGTGAAATGTACGAATTGGATGCGTTGGCTCAGGATGATGACCAGTTGTTTGCTAAAGGAACTGAAATTTTTTACCGATTGTGAAACTCTGCTATATTGAGTTATTGCAATCCGGCAGGAAGGTCATACGGGATTTTGAAAAAAATTGCACAACAAAACAAGGTTTTTTGGTAAGCGGTAAAATTATTTCGGTAATTACAGTTGATCCGGTAAATTTCACTGCTAATATTCGGCACACCTTCGAAGATTTTTATCTCGATGGCAATAAAATTGAAGGTACTGTGGAGGTGATGAAATTATTTGTCAACGCTTATGCATCATTGACAGGCCAACAGACTTTTGATATTTCCATAATTAAAAAGGATGGTGCTGTATTATCGCTGAAAGGAAAACAGGAACGAGAATGGATAGAAGGATTCGCGTGACCAGGACCGTGCGGACAACGTGTTTCTGCTTGCCAGTGCCTGTATGTCATCACCGATCGAAATAAGCAGAATGTTTCCGCCAACCAAATAAAAGAACCCCTTCGCAGGGAACTGTCATGTAAATACATTGTTAAAGGCACTGTTGAATTAATGAAAAAATCCCGAACGATTGTACTGGATTTTGGTAACGGAGAATGTGATGCTTTGGCCACCACATCGAAAATGACAAAAGATGCCGTGAAATTATCCTGAGGGAAAAGTATTAAAAAAAGAGGCCGTTTGATAAAACGGCCTCTTTTTAGGTTCTCAAGGGTTGGTTTTGAATAGATCCAGGTATTGATTTACCATTTTTTTCAAGTCCTTGCGCTCAACGATCTTGTCCAGAAACCCGTGCTCCAGAAGAAATTCTGAGCGCTGGAATCCTTCAGGAAGGTCCTTTCCTGTGGTGTCTTTCACAATTCTTGGGCCTGCAAATCCTATCAATGCGCCAGGTTCGGCAATATTTATATCCCCCAGCATGGCATAAGATGCGGTGAGATCCAGTGTGTCGGATCTGTACAAAGTGAAATATAGGGTATTTTGGATTCTGCCAGTTGTGCCAGTTTTACCAAGGTTTTTACGAGCTGCATCAGCGAATTGGGAAGCCTCCTGCATTTTTGCGCCGCCTGATTTCGAGATCATCAGGAAAGGGATTCCTTTTTAAGAGCATAATCGATGGCCCGGGCAATTTTTTCGCCTACCACACTGCCCATAGATCCGCCGATAAAACTAAAATCCATTGAAGCAATGACCAGGTCCTTGCCCATGGATTTACCCACTGCAGTTCTTACCGCATCCATTAATTTGGTTTTTGCCTGTGCTTCCTTAAGCCTGACCGTGTATTTTTGTGTATCTTCAAACTTAAGCGGGTCTTTCGACGACATTTTGGCATCCAATTCCTTAAATTTGTTATCATCGAAAGAATATTTCAAAATATTCTTTACTGCCAATCCGCACGTGATATCCCATCTTCCGGGCTAACATATAAATTAGCCCTTAAGTCATCAGCATCAATAATTTTCCCGCTGGGTGATTTATACCATAACCCTTTTGGAACATCCATCTTCTTCTCCGTTGGGGTCTGGATTCCTTTAATTTTTCTTTGAAACCAATTACTCATTTTTAATATTTTTTAAATTAATCAATTGGCGGGGGAAGACTAAAAAGGAGAACTATTTTTAAAAATAATTCTCCTTTACATTTTATTTTTACAAGGTATTCACGTTGTTCAGATCTTCAAAAGCTTGCTTTAACCTGTCCTTTAATGAAATCTCACCTAAACGGATCCAGTTTCTCGGGTCGTAATATTTTTTATTTGGTGCATCTTCTCCTTCAGGATTGCCGATCTGGCCCTGCAAATAATCTTTCTTTCCCTGAATAAAGTCTCTTACACCGGCCATATAAGCATATTGCAGGTCTGTATCGATATTCATTTTGACAACGCCATAATCGATGGCTTCTCTTATTTCTTCAACCGTAGAACCAGAACCTCCATGAAAGACAAAATCTACAGGATTTTTTTCTGTATGGTATTTTTTTTCAATAAATTTTTGAGAGTTATCCAGGATCTTAGGGGTCAGTTTGACATTACCCGGTTTGTAAACCCCGTGAACGTTCCCGAAGGAAGCGGCTATTGTAAAGCGGTTGCTTATTTTTTTCAATTCTTCATAGGCATAGGCCACTTCTTCAGGTTGTGTGTAAAATTTAGAAGCATCAGCATCTGTATTGTCAACACCATCTTCCCTCACCTCCTGTGATACCTAATTCTATTTCAAGTGTCATGCCAATCTTGCTCATTCTTTGAAGATAGGATTTACATATTTCAATATTCTCCTTAAGCGGCTCTTCAGAAAGGTCGATCATATGTGAACTGAACAGGGGTTTTCCGGTTTGCTTAAAGAATTCTTCTCCTGCCGTAATTAAACCGTCCAACCAGGGAAGCAGTTTTTTAGCACAATGGTCGGTATGCAAAATAACAGGTATGCCATAGGCTTCTGATAAGAGGTGTACATGTTTTGCCCCAGCAATACCGCCCGCAATCGCAGCTGCCTGGTTCTCATTGCTCAATCCTTTACCTGCATTAAAAATCGCACCTCCGTTGGAAAACTGAATTATGGCCGGAGCATTTAATTCTTTTGAGGCCTCTAAAACCGCGTTAATCGTGCTTGAACTGATCACATTGGCGGCCGGCAGGGCAAATTTTTTCTTTTTTGCAAGTTGAAACATGGCCTGAACATCATCGCCCGTAACGACTCCTGGTTTAAATTGTTTTGACATATGGTTGTTTTTTTGACTTTTATAGAGTCGCAAAAATAAGAAATAAAACTTTTAAAAAGGGTAATTGATACCTATATTGTAAACCGCATTGCCAAAATTGTAGTTTGTCAACCATTTTTTATCTTCAGACAAATAAGGCTCATAGGTTTTGAAACCGATATCAAGCCGGAAGATAAGGAAATCAAAATCATACCTCAGACCAAATCCTGATCCAATGGCAATATTTTTTAAAGAAGAGAATTCTGTAAATTTACCTTCATCACTAACCAGGTCAGAGTTGGTTATATCCCAGATATTACCCGCATCTACAAAGAAGGCACTGTAAATGTTGTCGAGAACCTTGAACCGATATTCAAAATTTGATACGATTTTAAAGGTTCCCACTTTGTATTCCAAAAGATTGAGTTCACCACCTGGGCCCAGGTCATAGGTTTGCCATGCCCTTACATCATTTGATCCACCTGCACTGTAACTCCGGCTAAAGGGAATATTGGTAGAATTTCCATAGGGTATGGCGATACCTAAAAAATTTCTCCAGACAAAAACATTGCTCCCATAAGGATTCCAGTACCTTTTGTATTCAAGCTCCGTCTTCAGGTATTGCGCTATGGGCAATTTGAACATCATTTTCTGACCAGTTTCATTGGTTGTATTTGAGATGGCCGTTGTGAAATTACCTGCAGATACAATTCTGGCAGACAGAAAATAAAAATCCTGGTCTGAAAGATTTTCCTTGGTGCTGTAATTGACAGCATAGGAAATAACAGGTACCAACACATCTTCGATCAGGATATCCCTCTGTTCATTCACATCAGAAACAGTATTGTATTCATTAAGATTGGTTTGTTCATACCCGTTCGCCGGATTCAGGATGTCATCCATAAATGCAAGAATCTCATCGTTCTCCTGAGGCAATATTTCTCCGAAAAGAGATTGAGACACCTCGTTCAGCTTTTCGTATTCGGAATTATATACAAGAAAATAGTTGTCAATATTCTGGTTTTTTATGAACTGAAAATTAAAAAGTTCGAACTTATGCCCCAGACGAGGCGTACTCTGCCAGGCATAGGTCATTCCAGATGTAATCGTTACACGGTCAAGACCAATATTTTTTTGCGTTCCCAGGGTCAGGTCAATTCTTGTGACCGGTGTCATTTTTTTAGTAATTAGGTTTTCCGTGTTTATGGGAAAAAAAATTCTTGGTATGCTTAAGGAAGTAGTGCCAAGAAATTCCCAGGCATTAAAAAAACCGGAACCATCAATACCGGCATCCTGTGAAACATTTAATAAGGATCCCTGAAATGAAACTTCAAAAATCTCAGTTCCCTTGAATACATTTCTGTCGATAAAAGAAGATTTTCCAAGTATTCCAAAGGGTTTGGTATTGGAGGTTGTGGCATCCAGGTCAAAGGTAAGGGCATACTTTTTATTCGATTTCAGAAAGATTTCTGCATCAAGTGATTCATCGTTTTTTTCAATAAGGTCAATGGCCATTGCTGCTTTGAAATTTTGGGTTTTTCTCAGGTGGCTCAAGGTAAGGTTCACATCATTCAGCCTAAAAATGCTATCGGGATAAATAAAAAGAGCGTCATCCAGACGTTTGGGTTTGTAGGCTAATTTTTTGGGTGAATAATAAGTTATACCCTCAAAACTTAAAGAATCTCTGGGCGGTTTCTTTTATTTTTTTAGTATCAAAATCAATGTAGACCCGCACATCATTGAACCTTTGTACCCTGTAGGGTTTAAAGTAGGCGCTATCGCCTGCGGAAACTACCCTTTCCGGTATTTTCAGGGTGATGAATTTATCTTTGGGAAGGTCAAGGGAATCTGTCCAGTAGCCGATAGAGGAAGGATTAAAATGATAGATGCCTGAATTTTTAAAAAGCATGGTCAGCCGATCCTTTTCCTTTTCAAAATTTTTAAAAACAAAAGGGTCTCCCTCCTTTAGCAGGGATTCTTTTTTGTGTTTTTCATAAATGGAATCGAGTACCGGGGAGGCGATGTTGGTAAAAATCGAATCAATTTTGTAGCGTTTGTTCGTACTCACCTGATAGACGGCTTCGGTTTCTTTTGCTTTTGAGGTATCTAGTTCATAACTGACATCAACGTCAAAATAACCCTGGGTAAAGAAATAATCCTGAAGAGATTTCACTGTTTTGCCCGCCTTTACTTCACTAAAAAGTACCGGTGGCTGACCTTTTTTTAAATACCATTCATTAAATCCTTTTGATGTGTTATACACTACCCGGGTTTGTTTTTCGGAGAAATAATCAGTGAAAAATGCAGATGATTTGGGATGGTTCAGCACCCATTTATCATAACTGTCTTCGAACTCAGGATCGCCGTAATTATAAATATTTAATTTTAAGGGAATACCCAGAACGCTGGAATTGGGTCGTTGTACAATATAGCCGTAAACCTCAGATTCATTTGATTTTTCACCATCAATCATCACGGTATTTGTTCGCAGCAAGCGCTCCTCATCGGGGACATATTTCGTTGTATTACAGGATGTAAATACAGTCAGAAAGAACACAAAGAATACTATTTTTGTATATGTTTGTGGCAAGTTTCCCAATTTTAAGTTTCTGTCAAAAATAATACTATTTACATGTTAATCAACAAGCATTTTAAATTATTAAATCAATTAAAGCAAAAAAAGAACCGGCATGAATTAAAGCTTTTTACTGCAGAGGGAATAAAAACAGTTCATGAACTGATGGCTGCCGGATTGGAGTTAAAATATTTGTTTGCTACAGGCGATTATGAAAACTTGTTTCATTCTGAAGCACTCATTACCGTTGATTCTGCAACGCTAAAAAAGATAAGCAACCTGAAAACTCCCAATCAGGTGCTTGGGGTCTTTCAAATACCCGAAAGTACTGATTTTATTAAAACCGGACTTACCCTTGCTTTGGATGAGATCAATGATCCTGGGAATCTGGGAACAATCATCCGTCTTTGCGACTGGTTTGGAGTCAACCAATTAGTCTGTTCGAATAACACCGTGGATTGTTACAATCCCAAAGTTGTCCAGGCAACAATGGGCTCATTAGCGCGGGTATCTATTGTTTACAGCGATCTTGTGGAGTTTTTAAAAAATGACGGCAGACCGGTTTACGGAACATTTCTGAATGGCAATTCGATTTACGGTTGCGATTTACAGACAGATTTGATACTCGTAATGGGTAATGAAGCCAACGGAATTTCTTCCGGGATAGAAAAACTGATTACGGAAAAGATTACTATCCCGGCTTTTGGAAAAGAGCAGAAAACCGAGAGTTTGAATGTGGCAACTGCTACGGCTGTTATTTTGAGCGAATACTGTCGCAGGATGCGCTAAATAAACCTTCGGAATTACAGATCAGAGAAGATCAGTTTTCAAAGAACCCTTTTACATAAGCTACTTTTTGGTTGTCAGTCATTTGCTTTGCAATTTTTATTTCTTTTAATCTTGCATACATACCGGGATGGTTCCTGATCAGTTTTTCCAGTTCTTTCTTCGTTTTTCCCGGGCCAAAGATCATCAGCTCATCTTTGTCTTCAAGCGTTTGAATAACCTCATTTAAATATCGTTTCAAGAGCAAGTCCAGCTTTAATTCTTTGGTTTTCTCATCATTTAAATACTGCTTTCCAAACCTGCCATAGGTCTTTGATTCACCGGGAATCCTTTCCCTGGTTTCTATTTGAGAATAAATTGTTTTGATTCTCTTCAGCCCCTTCATTTAATGTAATTACCTTAGCCTCTTTTTGATCTAACCAAATGCCTGCTTTTTTCATGACACAAAAATTTTGATTAATAATTTTGTATATAAATATAAATTGAATTCCTTAAGTGTGGCAGTTCCCGAAACCAAAGTTCAGGGTGACAGCAAGACCCATTGAATGTATAATCAGATTATTTTTTGAAGGATACAAGTACAAACTCAGCCTCCGTGGTTCCGGAATTCTTTAATGAATGAGCACATCCGTTGTGCCAGTGGATGTCCCCTTTTTTAAATTCTTTTTCTTGAGTTTTGTCTGCATCATCAGTATAACTTAATGTATAATCGGATAGAGAATAAACCAGTCTGTTTAGGCCATCATGTTTATCAATCATTTGACCTGGACTGAGTTTTACACTAACCACCTTAAAATTTTCGTCCTCTGCCAGGGCTGTGGCAAATCCATCTTTTGCAGAGGCCACATCTTTTTTCGAACTCATTTGTTCACATGCAGGTAATTCATTACCGGTTCTCACAAATACCAACCATTCTGCCGGTTTGTTTGAGAGGTTTTTCGCATAATGATTTGCTGGCTTGTGTATATGAACATTTCCTTTTTTCCATTCTTTTGCGCCTGCATTTTGTCCGTTTTCATTCCATTCAATCATATAATCGTTTAAGGAGTAAATGACCCTTGAGAGCCCTTCATGTTCTGTCTGCTGTTTTCCAGGCTCTAAAGTTTCAATAAAAACTCTGGCATATTCATTTTCAAAAATATTAGACGGTTCTTTTGAAATTTGCGCTTCCTGTATTGAATCAGTTTCCTGATTGATGGTTTCCATACTTTTTTTATCACCCTGGTTGCAGGCTAAAATGACCATTCCGATCATAAACATCACTAATTTTATTATTAAGGATTTCATGTGGCAGTGTATTAAAGTTAATTCATTATTCTCTTAAAGGTACGATTAATTATTGAGAAATAAAATGTCCGATGCCTTAATTTTCAGTCATATGACTTGTGCAGACAATTCATATTTCAGTCTTCTTAAATTGATCATTCATTATTTTTAATGGGCCATTTTATAAACTTTAAAGATTATTTCTTAAATTTAGGTCTTTGCAAAAACAGAAATATTGATTTTAAGAAAATCCACAATGAAACGACCAATAAGTTTTAAGTTAAACGGCAAACCTGTAACTGTGCAGGTAAGCGGTGAGGAATCAGTTCTCACAGTGATTCGCACCTATCTGGACCAGACAGGCACCAAGTTTGGCTGCGGTTTAGGGGAATGTGGTTCATGTACGGTGATCATAGATAAAGAGGCTGTGCGCTCCTGCATGATTACAGCAGAAGATATTGAAGGTAAAGAGATTACAACCATTGAAGGATTAAGTACCGATGGTAAACTTCATCCGCTGCAGAAAGCATTTATAGCCCATGATGCCCTGCAATGCGGTTTCTGCACCCCGGGAATGATCATGAATGCATATGGTTTATTGCTTAAATCTCCCAAAGTAAGCAGGGAAGAAATAATAAAAGGCATGGATGCCAATCTGTGCAGATGCGGTTCCTATAACCGTATTGTTGATGCCATTGAATCAGCCGCTAAAGAAATGAATAAAAATTAACCTTATGAGAACAGATAAAGAGATGGATCCGTTTTTCGGCAATACAGATAAACCGGTCACCTATGACAGGAGAAAGTTTTTAAAAAACCTCGGGGGAGGAATTGTTGTTGTGTTTTGTATCGGGGATCTTTCGATGCCTGATATCTTTGGACAAAACATCCCTATAGAGGACCTGAATTTTAATGCCTACCTGAGGGTTAAAGAAGATGGCAGGGTGGATTGTTATACCGGTAAAATAGAAATGGGTCAGGGAGTAATCACTTCTTTAGCCATGGTACTTGCTGAAGAACTTGAGATTTCCGTTTATTCGGTAGATATGATCATGGGTGATACAGAGCTTTGTCCTTATGATGCCGGCACCTGGGGCTCACTGACTACCCGTTTTACGGATCCGCCGTTACGGGCAGCGGCTGCTGAAGCAAGGGAAGTGCTGCTCGGTCTTGCAGCCGAACGTTTTGGAATGCCGAAGGACCAACTCGAAGTGAAGGAAGGAATTATTTATGTGAAGAATGATCCAACAAAAAAGGTTAGTTATGCCGAACTTACAAAAGGCCAGAAGATCGTAAAAAGCCTGGAACAAAAACCTGAGATAAAAAAAGCAAAAGACTTTAAACTCATCGGCAAGCCTGTTATCAGTCTTGACGCAGAGGCAAAAGTTACCGGAAAAGCCAAATATACAGGAGATATAAAATTACCCGGTATGGTCTATGCAAGTGTAGTGAGGCCGGAGGCCCTGGGATCAAAAAAACTGGAGATAGATGCAACAAAATTAATAAATTTTGAAGGTGCAGAATTGATCGAGCAGGACGACCTGGTGGCAGTGATTCATACAGATCCTGAGATCTCGAAAAAGGCAGCAGGTAATATCGTAGTAAAATGGAAGGAACCCGAAGCCAAAGCGGACCAGGAGACTATTTTCAAATACCTCGAAGAAAATATCAAAGAGAATAAGGTTTTTGAAGAACAAGGGAGTATAAAAGAGGGCAGAGACTTGTCTGATAAATTAACTGAGGCCACTTACCTTGATGGATATAAGGCCCATGCCTCCATGGAGACCCATTGTGCTACCTGTTATTTTGAAGGGGATAAACTGATCATGTGGGCATCTACTCAAAGTCCCTTCGGGACACGCAAACAAGTGGCCGAGGCGTTGGATATGCCTGAGGAAAAAGTGCATGTGAAACAAATTTTTCTCGGCGGAGGTTTCGGCGGAAAATCTTTTAATAGCCAGGCCATAGAGGCTGCGATCATTGCAAAAAAGTGTGGAAAACCTGTTCAACTGGTTTTTAGCAGAAAAGAGGAATTTTTATACGACCGGTTTAGAACAGCTGCTCTGGTAAAAGTGGCCGCAGGAGTGCTTAAGGGCAAACTCACCTATTGGGAATTCGACATATACTCTGCGGGAACACGAGGCACAGAAAATTTTTACAATATTCCGCATTTCAGGACCAGAAACTTCAGTCAACAGGGAATCCATCAGTTAGGAACCGGTGCGTGGAGAGCTCCGGGGAATAACACCACGACTTTTGCACGTGAATCGCATATTGACGTCATGGCCCATGCTGCCGGTATCGATCCAATGACTTTTAGATTGAACAATCTCAAAAATGCGGAAATGATCGCGACGCTCAATCTGGCAGCAAAGACCTTTGGCTGGGGCAAAATAAAAAAACAGGGACATGGATACGGCATTGCTCTAGGTCAGGACGCAGGAACCCTGGTAGCGATAATCGCAGAAGTTCATGTAGATAAAGAAACAGGGGTGGTTCAGCCTATCCGGATTGTCTGCGCACAGGATATGGGGCAGGTGGTCAACCCCCACGGGGCGATTTTGCAAACAGAAGGAGGGATTACTATGGGTCTTGGTTATGCCTTGTATGAAGAGTTGGAGTTTATAGGAGCAGATGTGAAGACCAACAACTTCAATAATTATGAGATCACAAGGTTTTCAAAAACACCTCCCATAGAATGTGTTTTTATGGATAAAATGAATGCCAAGCCACAGGGAGGTGGTGAGCCGGCGATCATTTGTGTTGGCGGAGCCATTGCCAATGCGGTCTATGATGCTTGCGGTGCCCGGGTTTACCGCATGCCTGTTACGCCGGAGCGGATTCTGGAAGCACTCAAATAAGTATATAATAAAGGCTCTTTTTGTATGTTTTTTCAACTCAATAAGGGCCTTTTCATCTTTTAAATAATATAGAAATGAGGTCACATATTTTTAAAAACGGGGATAAAATGCCTGCCTTCGGACTCGGAACATGGAAGTCTGAGCCGGGCGAAGTGTACAATGCAGTTAAAACTGCAATCAAAACGGGGTACAGACATATAGATTGTGCACCTGTTTACGGAAATGAAAAGGAAGTTGGCAAAGCTTTGTCTGAATGTATTGCTGAAGGTATTGTTAGCAGAGATGAACTGTGGATCACCTCCAAACTCTGGAATAATGCACATGCCGAAGAAGCAGTAGTCCCGGCTTTAAAACAAACCCTGAGTGATCTCCATACAACCTATCTGGACTTATTTCTCATCCATTGGCCTGTTGCCTTAAAGAAAGGAAGTACTTTTTCCACAATCTGTCAAAGGATATGGTATTCTCTCAAAGAAATCCCCCTGACTGAGACTGTGGAAGGGAATGGAAGCTGCTGTGGATGAAGGGCTTACAAGGCATATTGGTGTTTCTAATTTTGGAAAGAAAAATCTGGAAAAAATCCTGGCGGTAGCGCGGATAAAGCCTGAGGTAAATCAGGTGGAATGTCATCCTTACCTGCAGCAGGAGGACCTATTGGCATATTGCAGGGCGCATGACGTTTTTCTGACAGCTTATTCTCCTTTGGGCTCCTTCGACAGGCCCGATGCGATAAAGGCAAAGAACGAACCGAAACTTCTGGATGACGGTGTAATAAAGGAAATAGCCAAAACCAGAAACGCCACACCCGCCCAGATCCTGATCAGTTGGGCCTTGCAGCGGGGAACTTCCGTGATTCCTAAATCTGTACATGCCGGCAGGATTGCCAAGAAAACTTAAAGCAGAACAGATCAGCCTTATCCGAAAGCAGAAATGCAACAGAATCTGCGGCCCTTGAAAAAGATTATCGTTATGTTTCAGGGGTATTCTGGGTCTTTGAAGGCGGTCCGTATACCTTGGAGGATGTATGGTCATAAAGGCAAAAGGATAAAGGACAAAGGATAAAGGACAAAAAAAAAAAAAAAAAAGGACAAAGGATAAAGGAAAACAAAGGATAAAGGACAAAGGATAAAGTAAAAAGGACTCGATGCCTTAATAACGTTGACCGTTTTCACTTAGTTTATCTAACATTTTTATGTAACATTTTTTTAAAATGCATACTAACAAATAGTAACCACAATCAAATCCAAAATGAAATCAATGCACATCAATGTATTAAAGGCAATTATAACCGTATTTTTTCTGGCAGTCATTCCAGTACAGGCGCAGGATATTAAAGGCACCTGGAAAGGGAATTTAACCGTTCAGGGTACGGAACTTCCCTTGGTATTTAATATTTCTGAAGCAGACGGAAAACTTCAATCTACCATGGACAGTCCTTCTCAGGGTGCCACTGGCATACCAATGGACAAGACCAGTTTTGAGAACAATGCCCTGTCTATCGAGTTCACCCAGGGAGGTATCAAATACCTGGCAAACCTCAAGGACAATGCACTTTAACGGCACCTTTTATCAGGCTGGTATGGAGTTACCACTGGTGATGAGCAAGTCAGAAAAAACCCTTCCGGGAAATGCAGCATTACCAACCTCTGATAAAGACCTGGAAGCACTGGCCAGTCTCGATACCAAAGGGAATTACAAATACAAGGTGGAAGATTATTTTGCCCGCCCAAAAGCAGCAACCTTTCGTTTTTCGCCCAATGGAACCTATATGTCCTACCGTGAAAAGGATGAAAAAGGAAAGAACCATATTTATGTAAAAAATACAGAAACAGAAAAAGTTACCAGAGTTATTGAGGAAAAAGAAGAACTCATAAGAGGTTATGGATGGGCCAATGATGAAAGACTGGTGTATGCGATGGAACAGGGCGGAAATGAGAACTACCACATTTATGCTGCCAATATAGACGGATCCAATCAAAAAGACCTGACCCCTTTTGAGGGAGTGAAGGCCAGTATTCTGAAATGCTGAAAGAAGATAAAGACCATATTATCGTCTCATTAAATAAAAACAATCCTCAGGTTTTTGATCCTTACAAACTGAATATAGTATCCGGGGAATTGACACAATTATTTAAAAATGAGGATATTTCAAATCCGGTAATGGGTTATGATTTCGATAAGGACGGCAACCTGAAAGGATATACCAAATTGCGCGATGGAGTGAATATGGATTTGTATTACGCAAAAGAAGAGGGCAAGTTTGAAATAATAAAGAAGTTGAGCTGGAAAGATAGTTTTACCATAGCAAGCTTTGATTATGCAACTGAATATCAGCATGATGCCTATGTGGTAAGCAACCTGGAAACAGATAAAGCAGCAGTTTTTCTGTATGATCTGAAAACTGATAAACCCATTAAAAAACTTTTTGAACCGGAGAATTATGATACCGGAGGTTTGTCTCTGTCAAGAAAACGCGGATATGAACTGGATTATTTTTCTTATCAGGGAGAAAAACAGGAAATTATTCCTGTAAGTGAACACTACAAAAAACTACATGCCAGAATCACCAAAGAATTCCCCGGTCAGCAGTATTCTATACCCGACTTTACCGATGATGAAAGTAAACTCCTGGTTTTTTTGCAGAGCGATAAACTATATGGGGTGTACCAAATGTACGATGCGAAGACAGATAAATTTAAGTTTCTCTACAATTTAATGCCACAGCTCAAAGAGGAGGACATGGCCGATATGAAACCCATTACCTTCAAGAGTCGTGATGGCCTTACCCTTCATGGCTATATTACCCTGCCTAAAGCAGCAATAAGCGGACAAAAAGTTCCTATGATTGTAAATCCACATGGCGGTCCGCAAGGTGTTCGCGATTCCTGGGGCTTTAATCCGGAAGCACAGTTGTTCGCCAGCAGAGGCTATGCTACACTGCAGGTGAATTTCAGAATATCAGGTGGATATGGAAGAAAATTCCTGGAAAGCGGATTTAAACAGATCGGCAGGCAAGCGATGGATGATGTTGAAGACGGGATTAAATATGCCATTTCTCAGGGCTGGGTGGACAAAGATAAGGTGGCAATTTATGGAGGTAGCCACGGAGGGTATGCCGTATTGCGCGGGATGACCAAGACGCCGGAGCTCTATGCCTGCGGTGTGGATTATGTGGGCGTTTCCAATATTTTCACTTTTATGAAAACAATTCCTCCTTACTGGAAACCATATTTATCCATTATCAAAGAAATCTGGTATGATGAAGACGTAGCATCAGAAAAAAAGATCATGGAAGAAGTTTCTCCTGTTTACCATATCGGTAAAATCAGCAAACCACTGTTCGTGGTTCAGGGAGCCAATGATCCAAGGGTGAATATAGATGAGTCAGATCAGATTGTGTCAGCACTCAGGGCCAAAGGATTCGATGTGCCCTATATGGTGAGGTACGATGAAGGACATGGTTTTGCCAAAGAGGAAAATTCTGTTGCCATGTACCGGGCCATGATGGGCTTTTATGCCAAACACCTCGGACAGCCAGCAATCAATTTGCCTTTAAAGAAATAATATTTTTTATTGAATCAAAGTCTGTTTCTGTAAGTCCTGCAAAAACAGACTTTTTTTTATGAGCTTGTCGAAGGATAGGTGACAAGCCGGACTACTTCATCAATTGAATTTCTGCAATACTTTTTATCCTGTTGCGTTCCATAAAGGCATCGATGGTTTCAAAATGCTCAATGACACGCTGGTCTTTAAATTCAAAAACTTTCTGTGACAGGCCCTGCAGGAAATCACGGTCGTGCGATACCAGAATGAGCGTCCCGTCAAAGGCGGCAAGGGCTTCCTTTAACACATCTTTCGATTTCAGGTCCAGGTGGTTGGTGGGCTCATCCAAAATCAGCAGGTTAACAGGTTCCAGCAGGAGTTTTACCATAGCCAACCTGGTTTTTTCCCCACCTGACAACAAGCTTACTTTCTTGTCTATGTCGTCACCGCTGAACATAAACCGACCTAAAATATTCTTTATCTGGGTGCGTATTTCACCTTCCGCAACTTCATCAACGGTCTGGAAAACAGTTAAATTATGGTCCAGTAATGAGGCCTGGTTCTGGGCAAAATATCCAACCCTCACATTATGCCCAAGCTGGCAGGTACCCTCTACCTCAATTTCTTTTAGAATGGCCTTGATCATGGTTGATTTTCCTTCCCCGTTTCGCCCAACAAAAGATACCTTTTCACCCCTTGCAATTGACATGTTTGCTCCTCTAAAAACCACATGAGCGCCATAAGACTTTGACACATCTTTTACGGTAACCGGATGATCTCCGGAGCGGGGAGAGGGCGGAAAACGCAGTTTTAGCGCTGAGGTATCGATCTCATCAATTTCAATGATTTCCAACTTTTCCAGCATGCGCTCGCGGGAGGATACCTGATTGGTTTTCGAATAGGTACCCTTAAATCGCTCTATGAAGGCCATATTGTCTGCAATAATTTTCTGTTGTTCCTGATAGGCTTTTATCTGATGTGCCCTCCGGTCTTCGCGCAATTGAAGGTATTGGGAATAATTGGCCTTATAGTCATAAATACGCCCCATGGTAACTTCTATGGTGCGGTTGGTGATGTTGTCTATAAAGGCCCTGTCATGAGAAATTACAATAACGGCATTTGTTTTGTTCACTAAAAAGTTCTCGAGCCAGATCACCGATTCAATATCGATGTGGTTGGTCGGCTCGTCAAGCAAGATCAGATCCGGTTTTTGTAATAAAATTTTTGCCAACTCAATGCGCATGCGCCATCCGCCACTGAACTCTTTGGTCTGTCTGCTGAAATCCTCCTGTTTAAAACCAAGTCCTTTCAGTGCTTTTTCTACCTCAGCATCGTAATTTACCTCTTCCATGGCGTAGAATTTTTCACCCAGGTCAGCCACTTTTTCAATAATTGCCATGTAGGCATCACTCTCATAATCAGTCCTGGTTTCCAGTGCTTTATTGAGTGCTTCCATTTCATCACGCATGGCATATACCTGTTTAAAGGCTTTTGCTGCCTCTTCAAAAACCGTGCAGTGATCCTCGGTCAATAAATGCTGTGGAAGGTACGCGATCACGGCATCTTTGGGAGCTCTCACATGCCCGCGGGTAGCGGATTGTACTCCGGCAATAATTTTCATCATGGTCGACTTTCCCGCGCCGTTTTTTCCCATCAACGCAATTTTATCAGTGGGATTGATAGCGAAAGATACATCACTGAACAAGGTGGTTCCACCAAATTCCACTGCCAAATTATCAACTGTAATCATCGTCTGTTTTTTAAAGTTGCAAAACTATTAAAAAAGTATTGAGTATTTAGTATTGAGTACTGAGTATTGAGTACTGAGTATTGAGACAGAGAATCAGGAATCAGGAGACAAGAAAAAAAAGATAAAAGACAAAGTAGCCCCGATCCGCGCCCCCCCGCCCCGCCTGCGGCAGGTTTACCTGCCGAAGGCACAAAGGACCCCGCTCTTCGAAGTCTCCCGACTTCGAAGGAAGTACAAATCACACTTTCTTTAATTACAACTTTATGAGATTCCTCTCCCGACCCCGAGTTACTTGGGGCGGGTATTGAGACACTTTGAAGAGCGGAGGATCTCATGGGACTATGCGAATCGTTACAGTAACAACGACTATGATACCTGAAGTCTGCGACTTCGGGATTTATTTCTTCTTTTTTCCATTGATGAATTGCGAAGCATATCATGAACACCAAAACCAATAGATATTAAGTGGATAAAAAAGAAGCAATCCCGAGCACTCGGGACAAGGCTGCAAATAAAAATGATCACGATCTTTACCCATGCAAAGTGCGGCGAGTTGATCTCCTCGCCCCACTTCGGAGCTTACCCGTCTTACCCCGCCTGCGGCGGGCAAGTATGCATGGCTTTTGATCTTAGCTCATTTTTCTTTGAGGCCGGGGTTTGAAATTCATTTCTTCGCTCATTCTCACCTTCCCCATTAAAAATTTGGAACAATAGTTGTATTATTGTTTTCCGAAGAGATTGATATAAATTACCCGATATTCAATGAATACACTGCCTTATAAAATGAAATACCTGCTACTTCTCGTTTCCGTTCTATTGAATGGTTTCTGCAGTATTGCGCAATCTGATGGCAATGATAAAGCAGTTGGGGGCGCGCCTATAGAAATACTAATTCAAAATCTTAAGGATTCAAAAAGTGACCAGGTGATGGTGGTTGCTCATCGCGGGAAATGCGGCGATGGCCCGGAAAATTCGCTACGGGGCATCCAAAAATGCATCGACATGGGTGTTGACATGGTGGAAATAGACCTGGAGAAAACCAAAGACGGTCAATTGGTTTTGATGCACGACAAAACGATCAACCGCACTACCCATGGTAAGGGGGCTGTTAAAAAATATACTTTGTCAGAACTAAAGACCTACTATCTGAACGATGATGAGGGCAGGCCAACACAGAGAAGATTCCCACGTTGGAGGAAGTACTTTTACTTGCCAAAGATAAGATCCTTGTGAATCTGGACAAGAGTTACCGGTATTATGGGGCCTGTAATGAGCTTATTGAAAAGACCCAAACCCGAGAATCAGGTTACTGATTAAAGGGAAAAACTCACATGGAAGCTGAAATAGAAACAAAACAAAAAAACAATAAAGAGAACATCTTATTTATGCCTGTTATCAGGTTAAATGAAAAGAAGGCTGAAAAAATTGTTCGTGATTATATGGAGCACGATGTACCTCTGGCCTTTGAATTTTCAGTACCGGATACTACGACTGGCCATTGTGACCGACTTTGAAGAAATCAGATCAAAGGGGGCAAGTGTTTGGGTAAATGCCATTAGGGCAAAGAACAATGCAGGCCATGATGATGAAAAAGCACTGAGTGATCCTGAAGTGTATGGCTGGTTTATCGACAATCATGTCAATATCATACAAACAGACAATCCCAAAATGCTGCTCGACTACCTTAGGGCCAGGGGTCTGCACAGGTAGGAGGGGGTAGTTTTTGATCTGAATTCAATCAAAGATCCACCATTCGGCTTTTACTCCAAAATAGTATCCCCATTCCTTGCTGCCCGTAAATTGCAGGTAGGGGGAATAAAGGGTTTCTTGTGCAAAATCATTATAACGCACCACAGAAGTCACGAACCTTAAATGGGGTCTGGCCCAGGTATCTCTGGTACCTGTAGGCACATAAACAGGGGCAATACTAAACTTTACCATACTGGCCCAGGGGTTATCGCCATCTTTTCTCTGTGAATAATGCAATTCGGTGATCAGGTGAAAATAGTCGTTGAAATAATATTCATTTCGCGCCCCAATAGTAAAATCTACTTTTTTATTGTAAACTTCCTTCCCAAAATAGGTTGGCGATAACCCGTTATTATCGGCCCCGCCTTTGCTTTGGGTAAAAATAAAATAGGGATTCAGGGTATGTTTATCTGAAAAATTAAGCAGGGTATGGTTGACAATGGACAAGGAATAAGCCCCTTTAAAATTTAAAGCTACAGTATCCGGAGCACCGAAAGTGGCCCAGGTTCTCGACAAGCCACCGTCGCCTCCATTCGCAATTCTGCTTCCGTAACGAATGGTGAAATCATTAAAAGATCCTGCCTTCATTTTTTTAAAATCGGTATGGTGTCTTGCTCCTAAAACAATTCCATAATCAGAAGGAAAATTGGTGATAAAGCCTGAACTGTCTGCAGGAATTTCAATATTCTCAGAATCAGCATCTGCCATTCTGTGATATTCTCCTAAAAGAGTTATAGATTGATTTTCTTTTATCTTAAAATCATGTTCCAGGGTGGTCACCAGCCTTTGTCTGAGTGCTGCGCTCGGTGTTCCGGTTTCAATATTGAGGTAAAAATAAGGAGGCAGCGTAGATGTGGTATCGGTGGATGCCACGAATAAAGCAGCAAACCTGGTTTTTTTGAACTCTAATCCAAAGCCTTGCCCGGAGTGGTCATTAAAATAAAAATGATCGGCAATATGCACATCGGCACCTCGGTATAATCTGGATCCTACCCATACATTAACACCAGAATTTGGCGAATGTTCCTGGCTTCGGCAAATAATTCAGGAAAAGCGATGGTCAAACCTCCCAAACTGCTGGTCGTGCTGTTTCCAATTGTTGCGACACTTTTAGAATATACCGAAAGTCTCATCTGAACATTGATGACCGTACTGTCGCCTTTTTTTGGCGTCCAGTGAAATGCAGGGGCAATTTCAACATAATCCTGTTCCTCCAACCTTCCTCCAATGCTACCCATGTTGTTTAAATTGAGCCTGCGCCCAATGGATCCGCCATTTTCAAAAGACCAGTCAACACCAACCCTGCCATAAGAACCCAATAGAAAAATTTTTGTTGGTTACATATTGATAGGAAATCTGCCCGCATGCAGGTTGTGCGCTGAAAAGTAAAACAGGGTATCCAATAAAAAGGTTTAAAGGAATCGTAGACATATATTGAGGTCTGAGACTATTCAACCCAAATGTAGCGATTTTAATGGAGTTCTTCATGGCATGACTAAAGGATAAGGCAAAAGCAAAAGATGCCTAAGAAGGTTAAGAAATAGTTTAATGAATTATAAAGTCCCGAGTGGTTCTTTTCCTTTAATCCTTAACAAAATACTCAATACTTCGTCCATTTCAAGGATCCTGCGCTGTATCTCATTGGTTTTTATTGCCCGGCTTATTGATGCGCTCATGAACTTTTGGAAGGTTCAAGCGACTTCCCTTATTACCGCTGATTTCTTTGATGGCTTTGAGAATACCTATTTCAGGAGAGCGTTTATGTAAAATGCGCTCCAGTTCTTTATAAAGGGCATAAGAAACAAAGGAGATGTTAGTCATGGCTTCTATGCGTTCGCTTTCTTTGTGATAGGCAGGTTTAATTTTCAGGTCGGATCTTGTCGATCCTAAAAGCATGCCCACATCTTTTTCAGTTCCGGATAAATTCCATTCACCGGGTTCCGGGCTAGGGTTTAGCGTATTGGTAACATAAACCCGTCAGGCCATCCCATTTGCTTTCAGTGACAAGTTTTTTATAGTCGATGGAACATGGTGCCGTCAGCCAGTTGGAACTCAGGTATTTTTTGAAGCCGCGCTTATTTATTGATTGCTGCCGGAAATCAATCCCATTCATCCAGTCTTTTTTCAAGCCGCCGGATTTTTTTTTCCCTGGCAGATGCGCTCCCTTTTTTGCATCGTTGCCATTGTAATGCACGCAGTAGTGTGGTTTGATCAGGTTTTGCTGATGCGCACCATCTGTCCGTCCTTCAAGGTGAGGTGCTCAATTTTTTCCTGATCTTTTCTGTTTCTTTTTTTAGGTTTGTCTGCAGCACCTGATAAAAAAGGTATTGTTGTCTTTTCCTAAAGCGCCAAAGGTTTCTTCCGAAAGCAGTCCGGAGATGGGCGATCACCACAGGTTTTTGAAGTGATAAATCGTTTTTCATACTTTTTGAGAGCATTTGCAACAAATGTTCTCTGCACTAGGGTTCTTCTCCAAAAAGGTCATAGGCCATGGGAAAACCGTTTTTGGCCCGTGAGCACACCCAGATGATAATCTTAGGTACTCCTCTTTCTTTACTTTTGACAGGCCTTTTCTTTTTGTTGACCGTTGGCCAGGGCTATTGTCAAAATGCAAAGGGAGTGAGCCGATAGCTTTCATTGACCGGTTTTGCCTTGTTATGTGCTTTTGGTAATAGCCAAAGCAGATATCCTCTAGCCCGGTGTTTGTATTGTGACTGCAGTTTATCGAGGAAATGAAAGACGCTTTCGCAGTGATCTTCTGGCCGATTGCTATCACAGAGATATTCAAAAGTCTCATTTGCTGTCCGGGATAAATAATTCCACAGATAATCAGGTCTTTAAAAGCTGGTTGGGGATCTCGCCGAAACCCAGATGATCGAAGATCCTGCCAAACACCATCTCCGGACCTGTTTTTCCAAAAAATTCTGCGGTGTTCATAAAATCGGCAGAGGCTCGTCAAAAATGGTCATCTGGTCAAAAAGGCGGGGAAGCAGGTCCCGGGCCTGTTGCAGCATGCCTTCAATCTCATTCTCTGCAAAAGAAAAACCCAAAGACTTCACAATGCGATTCCTGCCCTTTACCTTTTGAAGGATATGCACACTGGTGCTGCCGCTTTTATTTTTCTTTTTCTGAATAAACATCCTTAAAGATACAAAAAAGTCGTAGAAAATGAATGTGGAATAAAAAAAATTAGGGATTTAGTATTTGGCAATCAAGGCCTTACCTTAAAGCAAATCTCACTGATTTTGCCGGCAAATTAGATTAGTAAAACAATTTTTGGATTGGGCCTGACAATCAAAAGATTTAAAGTGTTCATGATTATAAAAGAATAAAGTATGTTAAATTTATCCCTGATAGTTTATACAAAAAAAGAAATAATATATGAAACCTATAAATACGGCATTGTGCTCAATGGGAATGAGCGGAGTCTTATTTCACGCTCCCTTTGTATCCGTTAACCCCAAATTTAATTTATATGGTGTTTGGGAGCGAACAAAAAATATTGCAGCCTCAAAATATCCGGACATAAAGACTTTCCGAACACTGGAAGCCATGCTGGCTGATGACCATATTGAATTGGTGGTTGTGAACACACCCAGTGTTTCCCATTTTGAGTTTGCCAGACAGGCAATCATGGCCGGCAAGCACCTGGTTGTGGAAAAGCCATTTACCGCAACGGTGAGAGAGGCAGAGGAATTAATCCGGTTGGCCAAAGAGAAAAATGTGAAAATGTCTGTGTATCATAACAGGAGGTTTGACAGTGATTTCAGAACCATAAAAAAAATACTGGATGAAGGCTCTTTGGGCAAACTTGTAGAAGCAGCCTTTCATTTTGACAGGTATGTCCCGGAACTGAGCCAAAAACAGCATAAGGAAGCGGCTACGCCAGGGGTGGGAACTTTATACGATTTGGGTTCTCATTTAATTGATCAGGCGCTGGTATTATTTGGTATGCCCAATGCACTGTATGCGGATTTGGGTATAAACCGTCCCGGTTCCAAAGTGGTGGATTATTTTGATTTGAAATTGTTTTATGAATCAAGCCGGGTAATACTCAAGTCGAGTTATTTTTGTGCGGGAAGCGCTTCCGGGATATGTTTTGCATGGCACCAAAGGGTCATTTATTAAAGCCAAAACCGATGTACAGGAAAATGACCTGCTGGCCGGCAAACTGCCGGGAACAGCGAATTGGGGGATAGAACCGGAGCATGAAAGAGGATTCTTACATACAGAGAAGGAAGGTAAAATCGTCAGGGAACTGGTACCTTCTTTACCTGGCAATTATATGGATTATTACGATAGTCTGTATGAGGCCATCAGAAATGATGCACCGGTACCGGTAACCGGAACCGAAGGAATGCGGGTTATCAAAATTATAGAAGCGGCAATATTGAGCAATGCGCAGAGAAAAGTGATTGATTTATAAAGTTTGCTTTTCTTAATTGAGTCAAAGGGAAATTGTCACAAAATTATAGGGATGGTTGCCTTGTGGCGATAAATAGGGTCGCTAATAATTAAAGCTCAGAGAATCAGTTTTTAAGGAATTTTACGGTGCCGGTTGCATTTGAACTATTGATATTCATAAGATAAATACCGGTTGGAATTTTATTCACATCAACGCTTTTATTATTTCCGTCTGTTGATGTTTTTAGTATTAGCCTTCCATAAATATCATAAACCGTTATAGACAGAGGCTCATAGTTTAATGAACGCACTATTATTGAGTCATTTGCCGGATTTGGATATATTTTAAAAAAGATTTTGTCATTATCAATGGGGTCAACACTGAGTACAGCGATGCTGCCTGTTACTCCCCAATTGAAATACTCCCAACCCTGAGGTATCGTTCGGTTACAAGTCATTCCTGTAGCGGCACCATTTTCTGATGAGAAATATAGATTGTTATTTCCTTGTAAAGTGTACACTCCGCAAAGATCATTAAGTTTGAACTTCTGGTAGTCCCCAAGGACAGCTGAACTGCAAAACAATTTATTATTTGCCGGGATTTAAAGTAACAAATTTACCGTTAGCACCCTGGAGGCACTAAGCCCGCCGCCGGCATCAATTACAGTGAATTTTTCGTTGATACCCAAAGTCGAACCCGTACCTGCTTATCAAATTATCAGTACCGGAAAAAGTTACATATTTACCATTATTTCCCTTTAGATAAATTATACTGGAAGTTTTTACCACAGGAACAACAGGAGGAACAGTGGAATTCAAATAGGTAAAATTAACCGAATTCAAATTAAATTGGCCTGATATATTCATGATTCTTATTCCCTGTGCACCGGTTGAGCCAAAAGAACCCGTAACCGTTATGGTTTGCCAGGTTGTCCAACTGCCGGTGGTTGGTATGGTGGCTGTAGCCAGAATTTCGGTACCGGATTCATTTTGAATTTGGACCGTGCCCGTCTCACCGCTGCCATTGGCAATTCTGAAATCAACGGAATAGGTGCCTGATTGTTGAATCTGCACCGAGTATTTCATCCATTCGCCGGCGGAGAACCATCCTACAGAATAGCCGTTGGATAAAGCATCCGTTGTTGCCTCAATGTCTACTCCTGTGTTGCGGTATACCCAACCGTTATTCCAGGCTGTATAGGTACCTGTTGTCAGACGAACATCTTCCCAGGCCTGATCAGAATAGGCATATCCGTTCATACCCTGATCGAAATTGGCAGTGTAGATCCTTCCGGGAATGGTATGGCTGGTAAAGGCCTCTGTATTTTCTCGTTCCAGGCTGTATAAAAATGGAGCGCAATACTTCTGTTTGATATTTGCAGTTTGATAGTTTCACATTTTCTGCTAACTGCATGACCGTATTAAATGCTGTCGCCGGATTGAGGCCCGGGATTTGTGCCGGCAAAAATTGCTTCAGGAGGTCCGTATAACCCCACCGGAAATTTTGCATCAGCAAAATCATTTATGCTCGAGAATTTTTTCATTGGCCACCATGATAAGCCAATGCGATTGGCATTGAAGGTCTCAACGATTTTTGTAAAATGATCATTGCTGTTTTCTCCATGTTCTCCGCACCAAATGGGTCTGTTTTGCGCTTGCCTAAAGTCTGTGATCCATTTGATGTCCTGGCTTGAGGCATCAGACCAATATTTGTGAAAAACATATACCATATTGGCATCCCAGGCAGGGGTAAGTCCGGTAAAGTCGTTGGAGTACCAGTTTCCTTCGATAAAAAGAATATGATTGTCGCCGTTTGCTCTAATAACCTCCGTTATTCTTCCGTAAAGGTTCCTGAGGGCAACTCTCTCCCGGTCAGTTCCCCATGCAGGCTCATTGATCAGATCATAACCCGCCACCCATGGCTCTGACTTGAATCTTTCTGATATTTTTTTCCCAGAGTGCAACGGTTTTGGTCTTATTCATTTCACTTTCCCATAGCGATGTGTTTTGCGTTGTCGTAATCGCTGATGGCACCGTTGCTTTGCCCGCCGGGTGCCGCATGCAAATCGATGATTACATAAATTCCGGCTTGCGTACACCAGGAAATCAGATTGGCAAGTAGATCGAAGCCCTGATTATTCCATACATCGGGTGATCCGGAATTAACGAAATATTCATAGTGGAGGGGTACGCGCACTGCATTAAATCCCCAGGCCTTGACCTGATTAATGTCTGCCTGAGTTACATGATTGGTTAGCCAGGCATCATAAAAAGTCTTTGTATTGGCGCTGCCTATTAGGTTTGTAAGTTTGTTTTTCCAGGTGTGCTGGTCCGGAGCCTGATTTGCGGAGTTCATCATATAACCTTCCATAACCATCCAGTTGCCAAAATTCATGGCATTGAGAATTATTTCCTCATTATTAGCACTATTCATTATTTTTTTGCCATCTACAAAAAGGAGTTGTGCATTTGACATATAAGAATTTACAGCAACCAGCAGAAGAAAAATATAGTTGATTTTTATTTTGAAAAACAAACCAATCATAATTTTGATATTTTTCGTGAAATTCAAAAAGTTAGGATAAAAGTCAATCCGGGTTTCACTTGGGGGACACCTGTTTTTTGGTGTAAGCTATGCGGAATACTACTGTAAATTTACAAAGATTTCGCACTTCTTTACCTGCTATCATTATAAAATGCGATACAATTTTATTAAATAGGTTTGGGAACTTCTGCTAAGTTACTTTTATTATACCCATTGTTGTTATTGGGTGCCGGTGGTAAAATCACTCTCGGTATATTTGTTTTATATGTATTCGTGATTCATTGCACTTGATTGGGTATGTCGCTTTTTGAATGAAAACGTTTGGGCGTACAAGAAGGCGACAATAACCACAAAGGTATCCAGCCAAAAAGGAAACCAAATATTCAAAAAACTTTCCACGAACCTAATAAAAGCCTTTATCGTGCGCCATGTTATGGGCACGCATTCTATTCAGCCGTCTGTTGATTTGCATAATTTTCTATTCTTCTGTTTCTTGCTTTAATGAAATTCATTACGCCATTTTTATAAGTTAGATAATCGTTATATTTGATGAAGGTCGGTTTTGTTTTGAAGTTGTCAAATGATAGGTAGAATCTAACTTTTTTATTTTCATCTACGAGGTCGTCAAAGTAAAAAGAACTTGTAATATCCTTCAAAGCTTCCAAACAAGTCAAAGAAGTTTTTATATCTAAACAACGTGTCAAAAAGCGGGCTTTCTTGCCTACGTAAAAAAGCTCGAATGCATTCAAAGTCAAGTCAAATCTGTCGTCAATTAGGCCATTTATTCCACGAGCTTGATTGATTGGATCATTCCCTTTAATTCTATTGTTTGGGAAAGTGTATATGCTCCAAATAGTCGAACCTGTGTCAAAAGCTCTTTTACTTCGTCTTCGCCAAATTTGTTGTTGAGCCAAGTCTTGCGTTTGTGATTTCTGTATGAATGAGTGATTGCGTCACTTCCCAATATAAATTCACCAAGTCCTAGTGATGTAGAACACATTTCGCTTTTTTTGTCGTTATTTCAAATCTGTTTCCGTTTGGCAAAGATTTATTCCACAGAATTTTATGGTATGCCCGAAGTGTTGGACTTGTGCTATCTGGGTCTCCACCTCGTGCATCAGAGTATACATTAAATGTCGTATCAACTTTCATCTATCCGTTTATTCTTCATCTAATTTATTTTATCTTCAACTTTTCTAAAAAATCAATTCCACTTTTAACATATGTCATTCTGTCATTTTTAAGGCATTAATGTTCGTTTGAATATTGTTCTGGAAACATCTCTGAATTCCTCTCGCCATCCGTTTTATACCAGCTGGACACAAATATGAACAGGCGATGTTTCGTCTCTTAATTCTTAAATACTGGAATAATCCCATAAAACAAATCCTCCAGAACTTTCGACACCAAATAATATTTTCACAGCCTGTGTCTGTTAGTCAATTTGGTATGATAATAGGAATTCTAACTACCTTATAGCCTAAGCCTTATATATAAACTCAGTGTTTTTTATAGTCCTTTTCTGATAATATCAGGACTCGTCTAATGTAGGAAGTCCATCAAATTCAATAATCAGTTTCAAATCTTACGCTCCTGTAGTCTGGACGACTTCTATATGAAAATTCCATTAATTTTTCCCTAATGCCTTATCATGTATCCAGTCATTTATGTTTGGGTAAATTACTTTTAAATAATCTTCAAGTCCAGTTCTATGGAGTCCAGTATCCTATCACTGCCTTCTGGTGATTGCTTTAAGCTCTTTAAAATCTATTCATCGATATAGGATTTGTTCCTATTTATCAATGTTCATAAGGTGCAGTTGCTTGTTTATGCTTGCCGAAGGATTTCGCTAACCGTTTGCAGCTATAAGAGTTGTGATTTTTACCAATGTTGATGGCGAGAACCAAACTTTGATTAACCATAAAATCGCTTGCGGGAGCATTAACTGCTAATTCCTAGGAGGCTGTCAGCTTGTGATTATTTTTACATTTTTCACAAATACCTTTATTATTATGTCCTTCTTCAAATGAAACAAGCTGTCCATTCTTAACTTTTTTTAATTCGTTTGTGGTTTTTATTCAGGAAAATTGTGTAATGTAGAAATAACCTTTCGTTTGAATTGTATGAATACATATGTATCATTAGAACCTTTCATTATATTTCCAATTTTACTGCCCTCTTCAATTTGGGTATCCAAGGTAAACAGGCAAGTTCAAGTGTCACCTCCAAATTTTCTCTGAAAATTTTAAAACAACCTTTCTATTAAGGAATACTAAACCTATTTGATTTTTATTTTTTTCAATTACTGTTTTTATGTATTCGTTATTCTTTTCAATTTCTGTTGAAAGGAACATTTGCATAAAAATATATAGCGCTTCGGAGAAGTTTTTAATCATTTTAATATCTACAATTTCTTTCTTTATACAAGTGTGAAAACATCAAAGGCTTTTCTAAAATGACCTATTCATTATCAATATCATTTTCTATTTTTCAAAGAACTTTGCCCATGATGAATTATATAACGTAAGTTCTGGATATGCAACTATCAAAAGGATCTAATTCTTTGTCAGAAATTAAATTTTTAATTATTTGAATTGCTTTATTAAATTCTTTCATTACGTTATAACAACGTGCAAAAGAAATGAAGAATACTCATGGTCTGGTCTTAATTTAAAAACTTTTCTGCACATTTTAAAGCTTTTTGGTGTCCTCAAGATGGAAAAGTAAAAATTGTGCATAGAAGTATAGTAATGGATTCTTCTGGGGAGCAATTTCTTAGGGTTAAGATAATACCCATCCTCCGCACTTAACGTATCGCCATTCTTAAGCTTGCTTTCATAAAAGCACTTACCCTATAAACTTCATAATAATTAGGGTCAACATTTTTAGCTTCGTTAACTTTTTGAAAGGCATTAGTATAGTTATTTGCTCGGAAAAACTTAAAGCTTCTGATAGTAATTTTGCAGTATTTTTTATTAGGGCGTCGCAAGCCAAAGCGTTAATTGAAAATTCATTATAGCTATTTATCTTAATTTCTTGAATTCCCGAAGTTAATTCCGTGATTTTGATGTTATTTTTTTGATGTAAGCTCTATCTACAGGGTGTTTTTGTGATAAATATTCTTTAGCAAAATCTGGAATATAGTAGTAGACTTCTTCAATATCGGTTGCATCGACTATCTCTCTACTAATTAAAGTTGTTTTAAATAATTCAATTAAATATTTTCTAGCATCTAACGTTTCGTAATCTAAAAGATAAAGAATTCTTGCACCTACTAAGTTTTCTTCTATGCTCTTATTTAATTTAGAACAGAAATCTACCTCACTTAGCTTTTCATAAACATTAGTTAGGCAAAAATTCAACAAATTATCCTTATTGTTCAATACTTCTTGTGGTGACTCCTGTTTCGACTGTACTTACGAACCATTTAGAGCTAGGCATTGACAGAATTTGCAGCAATGTCGAATTATGTACTTCGAGAGTTTCATTAAAATATCACTATTTCTGTATCCATCCGACCGAATCATATTGTTAGATCATATTTTAGGGATTAGCTTTGGTCAAAAAAAATATGCAGGACATAAACAAGACCAGGTCGATGATTGAGTTGGTAGAACAATGGCTTGAAAGCGGTAAAAGCCAGCGACAGTTTAGTTCAGAGATGATTCACTTCTCATACCTCGGCGATTGGATCAAGAAGCACAGGGAATCACAATTAAGCCATCGCGGTTTGCTTCATTAACAGTAAGTGC
>JAXHKS010000007.1:0-6941 GCA_034523115.1 Flavobacteriaceae bacterium
GTTAATATCAACGGTTGTTTCAGAAGTTGCACCGGGGAAATTCCGTTTGATATCATCAAATCCCTTTCCCCCAATGGGCAGCATGACAGGTGCACCCAAAATATCAGCCATGGAAATCATAGAACAACTGAAAAAGACCAAACGCGGTTTGTATTCGGGTGCAGTGGGTTATTTTACACCGGAAGGTGATTTTGATTTCAATGTGGTCATAAGGAGTATATTGTACGATGAATAAAATCGGCATGTTTCCTTTTCTGTGGGCGGCGCCGTTACAGCGCGTTTATGAAGCAGAAAAGATGAGTACAAGGAAAATATCTGTTAAAAAAAGCAGCGGCGATGAAAATTGGCTCTGAAAAAAGAATAACTTAATTTGATTTCTTTTTTTAGAGCCCTGGTTTTTATTTGTTTAAATCATTTACTCCTGCTGTCATAGACATAAAGTTGTGAAGGTCGGTGTTTTTAACAAATGCGGTCAGATTTTCACTTCCCGGCCCGTACATTGCCAGCTCTACATAATCTGCTGAGTGGTTGTCGCCGATCCATCCCACATTGGTATATTTTTTTTTGAATTTCTGAAAGTAACCTGAAAGGCAATTGCCTGTAGTTATACAATCCCCATCTTCCTTCTTTTCCAGGTCGTGATAGTATTTGAAAATGCTTTCAGCATCCTCCTGACTTATTTTATGGCCATTGCCATAATAAATTCTTTTCAATTACTTGATTTACATTGTCATTTGGACTAATATTATTTAATATCCACTCGTTGGTCTGCGTAAATTTTTGAATCCTGTCAAAATTGGAATTGGCTTCTTTTCCATAGAGCAGTCCCGGATTGGAATTGCCATGATCTGTAGTAATAATCACCAAGGTTTCTCCATTTTGGTCGGCAAAGTCAATGGCTACTTTTACACTATCATCAAAAGCAATTTGATCAAAAATCAAGCCGCCTGTATCATTGGCATGTGCAGCCCAATCAACTTTTCCTCCTTCAACCTGCATGACAAATCCATTCGGGTGGTCTTTCATGTTTTCAATGGCTTTGGCCGTCATTTCTGCCAATGTTGGCACTTTGCTCATTAGTTCCGGAGAACTCTTATGATCTAATGCATAGGGCAATCCGCCTTCATGAAAAACGCCCAATATGGGTTTTTTGTTATTGGCTTTCAACAGATCTGTCCTGTTTTGAACTACCTCATAGCCTTTTTGACTAAAACCCTTATAGATATCCTTTTTGTCTTTTCTTTTTCGGGGCTAAAAACTTCATGACCTCCTCCCATCAAGACATCAAAATTTTGTTCGAGATACATTTCGGCTATGCTATCCATGCTATTTCTGCTATTTGAATTGATCAGGAAACCTGCCGGAGTGGCATGAGTAATTTGTACGGTTGTAACACAACCTACTTTTTTTCCTGCATTTTTAAATTTTTGTAAAACAGGCGTGTATGGTTCCTCTTTGGGGCCCATATTAAGTTTGCCGTTTTCTACCCTGTAACCACAGCCCCATGAGGAACTGGCTGCAGCGGAGTCGGTAACTATAGACGAAGCAGAAGCCATGTCCATCATAGCCCGGGAAACTTTGTTTTCTCTGTATAGGTTCAACCAGTTTGAACCTTTTCCTGTGGAGCGCTGTAATTGTAAATCAGCCATGTTGAGCGTACCGATGCTCATACCGTCACTTACTAACAAAATGATGTTCTTAACCTTACTCTTGAATAATTTTTTATCCAAACCCGATTCTTGGGAAAATGAATCTAAAGGTGTTAAAACGGCAGTTCCAACTCCGAATAAGCCAATTTTTTTAAAGAAATTACGTCTTTTCATCTGAATTAAAATAAATTAAAAAGCAGTTCCAATTTTCAACAAAAATATACTTTATTTTCAATGGTATCAGAAAGTCTAAGAAAAAACCAATATTTCTATTTTCTATTGGCCTTGGCAAGGAATCCAACATGAAACTTTGAACCAAACCAATACTTTTGGTGAAGTAATGGTTTTTTGTTATGTTTGAAATGTCTGAATAGTCACTGTGTTTTTTCAAGACAAATTAAGGTGTTCTCAGGTTTTTTTTTTCCATCTTTCTGTCAGCAGTGATAAATTTTAAAAACATGAAAATCAAAATAATATTAATCGCCCTTACAACAATGTTTTCCTGTAACCTTAAACAGGAAGAAACTGAACAGAAACAAGAAAAATTTTCGGTAGCCGGCTCCTGGAAGCTATTGTCAGGAACTCTTATAGAAAAGGGCGATACCGTAGTAACCGATTACACAAAGAATATTTCTTTTATAAAGATCATTAATGATTCCCATTTGCTTTTTTGCAGCATGACCTGAACAAAGGTCAGGATTCAGCTGCTTCATTTTCTGCAGGAGGCGGGCATTATACGCTAATAGACAGTTCGTACACAGAACATCTGGAATACTGTACAGCCAGAAACTGGGAGGGCCATGATTTTAGTTTTATCATGACCATAAAAGGAGACACACTTATTCAAAGCGGCCTTGAGGTCATTGAAAGCGAAGGTATAAATAGAAAAAATATAGAAAAGTATATCAGGATAAGAAAATAGTCAATTGAGTCATTCGTAACCGAAATTATAAATCCGATTGGGTTTTTCTTCCATTTACCAGACTATTATTATAAAAAATAACACTTTAATTTTGCCAAAGCTTTTGAACAAATTATCTTTACAGAATTGACAAAGAAGCGCTCGAGCTTATGCTAAGTTCACTTGGTCAGCATGATGCTTTAAAGTATGAAACAGGTATTCAAAAGGCAGGTTTTTTGGGTTTTATCCTGGAATATAACTTGCCTGCTAACTTTGTGGCTGAGCAAAACAAAATACTGTTAAACATAACAAAACCAGAAATAGGCAAGCCAGCAAAGCAATGGATGACTCCCGGGTTCTTCAATATTTTGTTGGTTGGAGTCAAAGAAAAGATCATGCCAGGTTTGGTACATCTGGGTTATGACATCATTGAACTGGATATTAATGGAAAACCCACTGTGCGTAAATAATTGATGATAAAGAAATGATACGAAGCAAGAAGTAATAACTTTTTATTATATATAAAAAAAAAATATATAATATAGAAATGATAGTATATTCAATTTTTATGTATTCAAGAAAGAATTCGTATTTTTATTAAAAATATAAATAAATTTAAATAAAAAACTATATAAAATTAATTTATACATCTACCAAAAACTCACGTTGTAATGAAAAAGATCATTAGGACTGTCCTTTTTATGCTATTCATTTCTTCCCGAATGTTAGGGCAGGAATCTGAAGTTGGTAACTGGTTTCTGTATTTTGGAAATCAGAAAATTAATGACAAATGGAACTGGCACAATGAAATTCAATACAGAAACTACAATTTTGGCGGAGATCTGCAGCAATTACTTTTAAGAACCGGCTTTGGTTATAATCTTACAGAAAACAACAACAATATATTGTTAGGTTATGCTTTTATCCGTTCAGAAAATTATTTGTCGGATACTAATGAAAAAATTGGCAGTAACGAGAACAGAATTTATCAGCAATTCATCACCCGGCAAAATTTTGGAAGGGTATATTTTCAGCACAGGTACCGGATCGAGGAACGTTTTTTACCGGACAATTTTAAAATGCGGTTCAGGTATTTCTTAAGCCTGAATATTCCGCTGAACAAAAAAAGTATGGTTGATAAGGCCATTTATCTTTCCGCTTATGATGAAATATTCCTGAATGCAGATAGTCCCGTTTTTGACCGAAACAGAATTTATGGAGGATTGGGATACGTCATTAATAAAAATTTCAGGGTAGAAGTTGGCTTTATGGCACAGACCACAGAAAATACCAACCGGAATCAATTCCAGTTCATCTTGTTTAACAACATCCCATTTAAGAGCAAATAATTTATGATTTACGTTTTTAAATGAAGCTCTTTTATAAACCATGGTAAATTAATAAAATCATAATCCTACCTTCGCATACAGATCAATCAACAAAAGATTTCTTTATGTCAGAAAATAACAAGATTTCCTTTCAATTTATCAGTGAACCCACGGACGTAAATTTTGGAGGAAAAGTTCATGGCGGTATCGTTATGAAATGGATAGATCAGACAGCCTATACCTGTGCAAGAAACTGGGCTGAGACCTATTGTGTTACAGTTTATGTGGGTGGTATCAGGTTCTATAAACCAATCAGTATAGGAGAAGTGATCGGAAAATCAATGCCTATGTGATCCATACTGGGAATACCAGCATTCACATTGCTGTAGACGTGTATTCCAGAAATTTCAGTCAAAAGGATTTTGAAAAGAAAACCCATTGCGTTATTGTTTTTGTATCTGTAGATGAACAAGGACATCCGGTGAAAGTTAAAAAATGGATACCTCACAATGCACACGAAATCCAACTTGAAGCTATATGCGGTAAAGTTAAACCACATGAGGGAGCAGATCAGCGTAGAGATGAAACCTTTTATTGAAGGAAAGACAGAAGGATAAAAATATGGGGCATTTATACCATGGCTAAATTTAAACACTTCGAAACCAGCAGACTAATTCTAAGACCCACAACAGAGGAGGATGCTGAATTCGTAAATGAGCTCTTAAATACCCCGAAATGGCTCGAACATATTGGTGACAGAAATGTGCATTCGGTGGAAGATGCAATTCAGTATATAAAGAGCCGAATATCCCCCCAGCTCGAAAGGCTTGGCTTTTCAAATTACACCCTTATCAGGAAGTCTGATGGAGTTAAAATTGGCTCCTGTGGCTTGTATGACAGGAGAGGGGATTGAAGGCATAGATATTGGTTTTGCTATGTTGCCAGCCTATGAAGGCATGGGCTATGGTTTTGAAAGTGCCTCAAAGCTTTTAGAAATTGGCAAAACTGAATTTAATCTTGAAATGATTAGTGCCATAACAACCAAAAATAATCTTGCCTCACAAAAATTAATAGAAAAACTGGGGCTCAGGTATACAGAAACAATTCGAATTCCAAATGATGAGGAAGAATTGCTGCTTTACCAACTAAAATGTTGAACCATTATGGCTTCATTTTTTTTGATATGAAATAATCTGCATCACTAAAAGAAGCTCAATTGCTTATTTCCATTTTTAGTTACAGTTTGATCAGGGTTACTGAGAAACACCTAGATGACCTCTTCCCGGTTGATACGAGAATTACGATAAGCAGAATGACCAGGCTAAATGAAATCGCCGGAATTGGAATGGTTCATATAGAGTAACATATCTGTATTCATAAAAATGAATTACAAAGATCATTGAATTGATTTTTCTTTGATTTCCTCCAGGTGATCAGCTGTACCTTATTCTCTGCAAGCAATTTTTTACATTTGGGCCGGCGATACCATACAAACAAATATAGAAACGAGTGAGGGTATAATTTTGTACATGACTTAATTAATTTTAAATTCTCACCTAAAGATAATCAAACTTTTATTGCAGGACATCAAAAACATACCTCAGATACCAAAGCTGAGAAAACAAAAAACACCAGATCTTCAGGAAGCTGTAATTACGCCTTCAACGAAGTCATTAATCATTCTATAATGAATTTCGCATTGACTTCAGATTCCACCTTTATTTTGCTGAACTCTACTTCAAGAGGCTCAAATTCGCTTTTGGGTGCCGCAGCATAGCCTCTTACCACCATCTGATCCATGCTCTCATAATCATTCCTAAAATAGGTATCAGTGATATGGATTGCCGGACCTACTTTCTGTCCCAGCGGTTTGGTGAGGTATTCTGCCTGTTTTTTGGCCTTTGCTATCGCCCTTGACTTCAAAACAAGTTGCAGGTTTTCCATTTTTGTATAGCTTGTTCTTTCAATTTCAACGTTCGAAATTCCAATTTGCTCCATCTCCATCATCACTTTGCCAACTGTTTTGGCATCATAAACCTTTAAGGAATACAATTTGTCTTTTAGAATATCCTGTTGTTTAAAAACATACTTTTTAAAATTGCTCGATACATCAGACAGGCTCAGTTGCTCATCGAGTTTTATTCCCATTGATTTGAGTTTATCTGCCATTCTGTTTTCCAGCTCTTCCACAGATATTTTGCCCTTGGTATCCTTTTCAGCAATCAATACAGACAAGATGATCTCATCAGGCACTACAAGGGTATCCACTCTGGCTGAAGTCTCCAGATAAGGCCGATCAATAAAATTTTTGTTCTGGGAATTGGCCAAAAAGACACAAAGAAATGCCATAAAAAGGGTTGTATTTTTCATAATGATTTGATTTATTTTAAATTTTGAATTATTTAAGAGCAATAATTTTGCCAAATATAGGGATACAAGCAGATCCGTTAATTATTTCTGGAAAAATATATTTTGGCTCCGTATTTTGTCAGTCAAAGTAACGGGAAATAATTTGCAATATAATCAAAACCGACTATTAATTAGAGCGGTTGAATTGATATCCGATACCAAAGAACAACCGGACCTTATCAATGCCATTCACCCAGGATACATCGAGATCAACAGGGCCGATAAACGAATTATAGGAGGCTGTGATCCCGGCCGAAATCAGGGCACTGACCTCATTGTTAAGATACCATTCCCCGTCTGGAGAAAAAGCATTTTCTATGTAATCGGAAAAGTCGTTATACCCTATTGATGCAATATGGAAATGCGGCGTTAGAAAGAAATTTTTGGCCGGTGAATATTGAATTGCCCCTTTCAGAGCCATAAATTGTGTGACAGGCAATTCGCCTTCATTCAAACCTGGAAATACAACATCATCTTTTCTGGGCCTGACAAGATTCCCTCCTAGCATATAGTTGGCAGCATATCCGTACTCAGCAAATGAAATCTCGTCCTGATCGGTGTCATCCATAAAGACAAAACCAAGTTCGACCCCTGCGACCGCAACAAAATTCTTATTCAGGGCCCTACGTTTTTCAAAATTCATTACAGCAATTC
>JAXHKS010000008.1:0-69971 GCA_034523115.1 Flavobacteriaceae bacterium
CCATTGCTTTTCAAATGCCATGGATGTTGGTTATCGATGTTCTATCAGGATACAGCAAATTTACAGCAATGAGTTTAAACTGATCAGAGAAAACCTTTCCTCCTATTCCTTTCAGTGATGACCAGACCCGAAATGCCATGAAATTTGTGTTTGAGAAAACAGGTTATATTTTGGATCCGCATGGGGCTGTTGGCTATCGGGTTGGGAATCGATTCAGCAATAACTCAAGCCTGATTGGCAGGGGAATATTCCTGAAGTTGCCAACATCCGTAAAATTTTTGGAAGTGATTGAACCTGTAATTCAACAGAAAATAGCCTATCCCCCTCAGATTCAGGCGGTAATGAAGTAAAACCAAAGAATTCCGAAGATGATTACTGAATAATGATGAGTTAAAGGGAGTATTTAATGAATAGTTAAGTTGTATTCGATCCTTTTGTTATATAATAGGATTTTCAAAATCTGATCGGTTGCGTATTTTATTTTGGACACCATTTTTCATTTTCTGCTAGCGTTCAGCTATTTTTTCACTTTTTTTATATTTGTTAATAATTATTCGAGATTCTTACTGAAGGTAAATTCAACTTCTATGGTTTTCAAATTGTGGAAAATATCTTTTGTTTTGTTGATCCTTTCGCTTTCCGGTTCTCAGGCAATAAAATCCCAGACTTTTACCAGGCAAGATACGTTAAGGGGTTCCATTACCCCAGAAAGAGCCTGGTGGGACTTGTTGCACTATGATCTGGATGTAAAGGTGGTACCTGCTGAAAAGCATATTTCAGGGAAGAATACGATTCGCTATAAAGTCATTGCAAGCAGCAACCTGATGCAGATAGACCTTCAGGATCCACTTAAAATCACACGAGTCATCCAGGATGGCAAACAACTTTCTTTTAAAAAGGATGGATTTGCCTATTTTATATCCCTAATAAAGAATCAAAAAGCCGGCGAAGTCAATGAGCTGACAATTGAGTATGGGGGCGTTCCGGTGGAAGCGTCATCCACCCTGGAGTGGCGGATTTACCTGGAAAAAAGATGGCAATGGCCGGGATTTTATCGCCACCTCTTGTCAGGGAATCGGGGCGAGTATCTGGTGGCCAAATAAAGACCATATGTACGATGAACCCGATCTGGGCATGACCATACGGGCAACCTGTCCTAAGGTTTAATTGCAGTGGCGAACGGCCGACTGGTAAACAAGCGGCAAAATCCGGATAAGACAACAACCTTTATTTGGGAGGTAAAAAATCCGATCAACAATTATGGGGTGAATATAAATATTGGCGATTATGTTCAATTTGAAGAAAAGTATAAGGGGATCAAAGGAGACCTGGATTGCACTTACTATGTTCTTCGCGATAATTTGGCACTGGCAAAAGAACAGTTTAAACAGGTACCCTTGATGCTCAAGGCATTTGAACACTGGTTTGGTTCCTGACCCTTTTTATGAAGACAGCTTTAAACTTGTGGAAGTACCCTATTTGGGAATGGAACATCAGAGTTCGGTGACTTACGGCAACCAATACAAAAATGGTTATCTGGGAAGGGATCTAAGTGGTTCAGGTTGGGGTCTGAAATTTGATTTTATCATTATTCATGAATCCGGGCACGAATGGTTTGCCAACAATATCACGTATAAGGATGTTGCAGACATGTGGATTCATGAAGGTTTTACTGCCTATAGCGAGGCGCTCTATACCGATTATCACTTTGGCAAAGAGGCCGGAAATGATTATGTAATCGGTACGTAGAAAGAACATTAAAACAATAACAGCCAATTATAGGCATTTATAATGTGAATCATGAAGGATCGGGTGATATGTATCCAAAATCGGCCAATATGCTGCATACCATAAGGCAAATCATTGACAACGATGAAACATTCAGGCAAATACTGATTGGTTTGAACAAGACCTTTTACCACCAAACCGTAACTACCAAAGAAATTGAAGATTATATTTCAATAAATAGCAATATCGATTTCTCAAAGGTTTTTGACCAGTATTTGAGAACTAAGAAAATTCCCAGTCTGGAATACCAAATAAAGGATAAAGAATTGCAATATCGCTACAACCATGTTGTCGACGGTTTTAATATGCCTTTAAAAGTCTCTTTGGGCGGTAAATCGCAATGGATAAAACCGAATCAGCAATGGCAGAAAATGAAATTGGATTCTTCTGTGGATGCACATCTGACAATCGACAGAAATTTCTATGTTAACCTCACTAAACTGCCCTAATATTTTTTAAAGCGTAGTTTTTTCGATAGCTTTGTGTATCCAATAAACTACCCTCCATGAAAGAAATTACTTTACAAAAGCTGCACGAAAAATTAGGAGCAAAAATGGTTCCTTTTGCCGGATTTAATATGCCAGTACAATACGAAGGAATAAACATTGAACATGAAACTGTCAGAAAAGGAGTTGGGGTTTTTGATGTTTCTCACATGGGCGAATTTTTAATTGAAGGGGAAAATGCCCTGGCCCTGATTCAAAAAGTTACTTCAAATGACGCTGCTGCCCTGAATATAGGTGACGCACAATACAGCTGTCTGCCGAATGCTTCAGGAGGAATTGTGGATGACCTGATTGTTTACAGGGTAAAAGACAAAACTTATTTGCTGGTGGTTAATGCGTCCAACATTGAAAAAGACTGGAACTGGATCAAAGACCACAATACTTTTGGTGCTGTGATGAAGAATTTATCGGATGATTATTCCTTGCTGGCCATTCAGGGTCCCAAGGCGCTGGATGCCATTCAGCCGCTGACTACAGTGGATCTGAAGGCCATCCCATTCTACAAGTTTAAAGTGGGGGATTTTGCCGGCATTGACCATGTAATCATCTCTGCTACAGGATATACAGGAAGTGGCGGGGTCGAAATTTATTGCAAAAACGGGGAAGTAGCGCAAATCTGGAACAAAGTATTTGAGGCAGGAAAAGCATTTGGCATTAAACCCATAGGACTTGCAGCCAGAGATACCCTGCGTTTGGAAATGGGCTACTGTCTTTACGGTAATGACATTGATGACAACACCTCTCCTATTGAGGCCGGATTGGGCTGGATTACCAAATTCAATAAAGATTTTGTGAATTCGGCTGCATTGAAAGCCCAAAAGGAAACGGGGGTTTCCGCGCAAACTTGTCGCTTTTGAACTGCTGGAAATGGGCGTGCCCCGTCACGATTATGAAATTGTGAACAAGAACAGTGAAATCATAGGAAAAGTAACTTCCGGCACCATGAGTCCGAGTTTAAAAAAAGGAATCGGTATGGGCTATGTCCTGATCAATGAGTCAAAACCAGGGAACACAATTTATATACAGATCCGCCAGAAAGCCATACCGGCAATGGTTGTCAAATTACCTTTTTATAAAGAATAAAGACAATAAAAAAGAATTTTTTTTATCGATCCATGTGCAGGTGAAAATCCGGATCAAACTGATCCGGGTTCTTGCCCTGAAAATCTTTAAAGAACTCGTGGAAATACCTAAAGTCGGTCTTGATATCATTTGTGAGCGCATAGGGTTCTGCAATGACCACAGTTTTTGTTTTGAAATCAAAGGCGCACATCACAATGGGGACCTTGGCACTTTTGGCAATATAATAGAAACCAGTTTTCCATTTACTCATTCTCTTTCTCGTTCCCTCCGGAGATAAGGTAAGAATAAAGCGTTCATTGTCATTAAATACCTTGGCAATGGCATCCACCCTGCTCTCTACTTTTACTTCGGTCTGACCGGAGTACTACCAAAGCGCGGAAAATAAAACCAAAAGGGGGCTCAAGAGGTGTGCTTACCAATATAGTTGGCAGGCAGGTGCTGAATACTTGAGAAAAACTCCAATTGGAAAATCAATCCACGAGGTATGTGGCGCAACGATGATAATATACTTTTTAAGATCCTTTGGGAATGAATTGATGATCTTCCAGCCCATCAATCGTAAAAGAATGAATTTTGAAATTGTAACCATGTAAAATTCTTGTCGGTAGTACGGCTTATTATTTTTTGTAATATAGCAAGGATGCAAATGAAAGAATAAAATTAGAATTTTTTGTTTTTTTTTTCATTGTTTGCGTCCATTTAAAAATTTGAATAAAGGTTTGAGAATATTTTATGGTATCCGAAACATCGACATATAAGCCGCCCTATTTTTTTAAAAACGGATATGTGAATACAGTTTACAGAACGCTCTTTTATAATGTGCAAATTGACTTTCAAAGGTTCCGGCTGGAGTTGCCGGATCCAGGATTTCCTTGACCTGGATTTTGTTTTCAGGGGATCAAAAAGAATCGTGCTGGTTGTGCATGGCCTTGAAGGCAGTTCCGGATCGAAATATGTACTTTCTCTGGCACAGAATTCCAGTCAGATGGGACTGGACGTAGTAGCTATAAATTTAAGAGGTTGCAGTGGTGAAGCTAACCGGCTGTATGCTTCTTACCATAGCGGACAAACAGAAGACCTTCAATATGTGATAGGGCATCTTGTCAAACTAGGTTATGAGGAAGTCTTTTTAACCGGTTTTAGTCTTGGCGGAAATCAGGTTTTAAAATTTTTGGGAACCAATGATCTTGCAGATTCTGTCGTAAAGGCTGCAGTTGGGGTTTCTGTGCCCTGCGATCTTTCCGGATCAGCCGATCAAATAGCAAAAGCAGAAAATCAGATCTACCTGAATAGGTTCCTAAGGTCGCTTAAAGCGAAAATTCTGGAAAAAAGCGAAAGGTTTCCTGAATTCTTGTTGGATCGTGAACAAATATTGAATATCGGGAATTTTGTTGATTTTGACGATTTTTATACCGCTCCGGCGCACGGATTTGCGGATGCCTATGACTATTACCAACAATCCAGCTGCAAACAATACCTTAAAGACATACACATACCATGCTTGTTGATCAATGCCCTGGACGATACCTTTTTATCACCTTCCTGCTATCCGGAACAGGAAGCGGCTAAGAACTTATATTTTCATCTTGAGATTTCAAGGTATGGCGGGCATGTTGGATTTAATTCTTCCCTTGCTGCAAAGAGAAATACCTGGCTGGCAAAAAGGATCCTGCACTTTTTGTTAAGCAAAAACCTGTCTGCCCATTAAACTGCATGGGATTATTTATATTTGTACAAAATTGAAAATTTGGGACCTAAAACCTGCACTTTTCTGTTTCTGATTTGTACGCAAATTATTTTAAGCCAAAGCCTGCGCAATTACTCCAATGAATTTTTAAATTTAGGAGTTGATGCAGCTTCTTTTGGTATGGGTAAAGCGGTTATTGCCTCAAGCAGGGATGTGAATTCGGTATATTGGAATCCTGCCGGTCTGGTACACATTGAAGATTACCAGGGGGCACTGATGCATGCAGAATACTTTCAGGGAATTGGAAAATACGATTACGTGGCCTTTGCAAAGCCCATCAACAGCGAAAGTGCTTTTGCACTTTCTGTGATCAGGTTTGGTGTAGATGATATATTGAACACAACAGATCTTATTGATAATCAGGGAAATATTAATTATGAAAATATCAGTTTGTTTTCTGCCGCTGACTATGCCTTTACGATGGGCTATGCCAGACGTTTCCGGTTAACCGGTTTAAATGTTGGCATAAACGGAAAAATTGTTCACAGGGCCATCGGTGATTTTGCCTCATCCTGGGGCTTTGGGCTCGATGCCGCCCTCCAAGTATGACACTCAAAATGACTGGAGTTTCGGCCTGATGTTGCGGGATATCACAACCACCTTCAATGCATGGACCATTGATGAAGAGGAATTCGAAAAGATTCAGAATGCCATACCCGGAGCAAACAATGAAAAGCCGGAAACCATGGAGCTCACCAAGCCAAAAGCGCAATTTGGTTTGGCTAAAAAATTTCCCCTTTTCAGGGATTTTACTATGCTGACTGAAATCGATTTGAACATGCGTTTCTATGAAACAAATGATATCATCTCAACCTCGTTCTTAAGTGTGGACCCCGGATTTGGAATACAACTGGATTATATCGAAATGGTGTATGTGCGGCTTGGTGTCAATAATTTTCAAAACTATTTGGAATTTGATCAGGGTACCTCTGTATCTTTTGAGCCTAATTTCGGCATTGGTTTCAGGTATTCAGGAATTCAGGTGGACTATGCCCTGGCTAATATTGCCGGGGCGAATGGCACACTTTATTCAAATATTTTTTCTCTAAAATTGATTTCAGTTATTTCAGATAAACCATGACAACAAAATCAGCTTTAATAGGCATTGCCCTGCTTTTGCAGATGACTTTACTGGCCCAGGTTGCGGTAATGTCTCCTGAAGCGCAGATCAGCGTTATTACCTGCGGAACGGGAAAGAATTGTATTCTACATTTGGGCATAGTGCATTTCGTGTAAAAGATGCTGTCAACGGAATTGACAGGGTAATCTAATTACGGTACTTTTAATTTCAATACACCTAATTTCTATGTCAAGTTTGCCCGCGGTAAACTATTGTACGAGCTGCGTGCCTATGATTTTGGAAACTTTCTTCGCAGTTACCACGATGAGAACAGATGGGTTAAAGAGCAGGTCCTTGATTTGAAAAATGAACAGGTACAGCAGATTTATAACTTTCTGGAAAACAATGCAAAACCTGAAAACAGGGCTTACAAATACGATTTTTTTTATGACAATTGCTCTACCAAAATGATGGGTGTGCTTGAGCAGGCACTTGGTAACGATTTGGTATTTAATCCGGATTTTGAAAAGGGAAAATACACACACCGGCAACTCATTCAATTGTATCTGGGTGATCTGCCCTGGAGCGATTTTGGAATCGATCTGGCACTGGGGCTCGGTTATTGATAGGGAGATTCCATCCAAAGCCTATATGTTTTTACCTGATTTTGTCCTGAAGGGTGTTGATGCCACAAAAATAAAAGATGCAGACCAATTAAAACCGATAGTCCGGGAAGCAAATACCGATCCTTGGCAGGTCAATCTATGGAAAATAAGGATTTGGGTGTGCGCCCGTTCTGGCTGTTCACCATTCTTGCAATCGCAGTTGTTTTAATTTCTATCAGGGATTTCAAGCAGAGGAGAAGAAATAAACTGTTGGACTACCTTCTGTTTTCATTTACGGGATTGGCGGGTCTGGTGATCCTGTTGCTCTGGTTTGCTACTGACCATAGCGCCACAGCGAATAATTTCAATATATTGTGGGCTTTCGCACCCAACCTTGTGTTTGTATTTCTGATTCACAATAACCGGGCCTATTACGCTCATTACATCCTTTTTCTTCTGGCCCTTCTGGATTTGCTGGCTGTTCTTGTGGTTAGCGAAAATCCAGGTATTTTCCATCGCCCTTTTGCCCATACTGGTACTTCTCAATGCACGGTATTGATATTTATGGATTTATTTTAAGTACAGAGGAAAAAAGAAACTAAAATAAAATCTTGAATGGGAGGCCTGATTTAGTCTGTTACAATGAATTTTTAATGCATGGTATCGTAAAAACTTCCTTCATTTTCTTATACTGGTCATCCATACCGGCATTTTCATATAAGCTCAGAAGCGTTTTTACTGTTTCAGGGTCTTTAGAATTCAGACTATAAGCTTTCTCATACATTGGAATGACTTCTTTATACAAGGCAACCTGTTGTGCTTTGATCGCGTCGTATTTCTTAAAATCATTGAGATTCTTATTCATTTCTTCAACAAGCTCCTTGTCTTTATCGAGCATGGCTGCACCGAGATTCACATAGGCGTCCGTATAATTCGGATCAAGAGAAATTGCTTTTTTGTAGTACTCTATTGCCTTAGCAGCATCACCCTGTTCTGCACTTATTACACCTAAATTGTAATACAATACGTGGTTTTTAGGATCTAAAGCAATTGCCTCATTCATCAGTTTTGCAAATTCATCTTTATTGCCAAGTTTTATCTGTAAATTGGCTTCGGTCAAAATTAAGCCAACATCCTTCGGATCCATTTTTCTGGCATCTTTTACTGCTTCAATCGCTTTTTGAGTATCTCCCATTTCAACATGACAGAAGGCGATATTTTTAATTATGCTGGCTCTTTTGGACTCTGTGGTTGTTTCTTTAAAATCTGAATAACCCTTGGATTTCTTCATCAATTCCATTTCTTGTTTGGAACCGAATACTTCCCTTTGTTTTGTATCATTATTCAATGCTGAATACTCAGTTGTAATTCCGGAATAGCCTACATTTTTCAATTCAGTAAAATAGGCCAGAGCAGCATCGTAATCCTTGTCAAGGTAAGCGGCATTTGCGGCATACTCCAAAAATACGGTATCAGTTTTACTCAACATATACACTTCATGCAGCTCTTTTTTTGGCATTCCCGTAATTTCCGCTTTGGTAAGAGGCGATGCCTTTTGTGGAGACATCTGTTACCAGAGCCTTTAATTCAGGCTGAGCCAGTACAGTATATTTTGTGCTTTTAGCAGCCTTTTCATCAGCGAAAAGATTGTCATATGCCTCAGCAGCTTTATCGTAATGGGCACTGCTGGTTTTAGACAAAGCTCCGTATGTAGAGGCCTGTAAATAATAAAACTGTGCTTTTGTTTTATCATCCATACTGCCTACCATTGCTTCTGCCTTGTCAACAGCAGATTTTGCGCTGATAAAGTCACCACTTTTAATGGCTTTTTCCGCTGCTTTGAGTTCCTCTTTTTGAGAATAAGTTGCTATTGAAACAAGCATCAACAGCAACAGTAAAAATCGATTTTTCATTTTAATTTAGTTAAGGATTTAAGTTTAAATGGGTTATGTATTATGCAAAATTAACATTTTCATTTAATCCATTTCATGATTTTCATCAGTTTTTGCTGTGTTATCATTTATTTCACCGCCAAGATCTACTTCTTCTTCGTGCACAACCTTGGCAACAGCAGCAATTTCGTCATTTTCTTTGATGTTGATCAGTTTTACGCCTTGCGTAGCCCGACCCATGACACGGAGGTCTGCAACGGCCAGCCGTATGGCAATTCCTGATTTATTAATGATCATCAGGTCATCTGTATCAGACACATTTTTTATGGCAACCAATTTTACCGGTCTTTTCAGTAATGTTAATTGTTTTTACACCTTTACCTCCCCTGTTGGTGATTCTGTAGTCTTCCAACTTCGATCTTTTTCCATATCCTTTTTCAGAGACCACAAGTACATTTTCCTCTTCACTCGCCAGAGAAACCATACCCACCACTTCGTCCTGATCATTCGCAAGAGATATACCTCTTACTCCTGAGGCACTTCGTCCCATTGGTCTGGTTTTTACTTCCTCAAACCTGATGGCTTTACCTGATTTCACAGCAATCATGATTTGGCTGTTGCCATCAGTTAGCCTTGCTTCCAGAAGTTCATCTCCCTCTTTTATGGTAATCGCATTGATACCATTTGCCCTTGGCCTCGAGTATTGCTCCAGGGTTGTCTTTTTGGTTATTCCTTTTTTAGTAACCATGATCACGTAATTCTGGTTTACATAATCTTCGTCTTTTAAATCTTTTGTGACTACGAATGCCTTAACTTTATCATCGCTCTCAAGATTTATAAGGTTTTGAAGGGCCCTGCCTTTGGCACTCTTATTTCCTTCAGGTATCTCGTAAACTTTCATCCAAAAACTTTTCCTTTCTGCGTAAAGAACAACATGTACTGGTGGTTGGATGCGATAAATAAATGTTCCAGAAAATCCTCATTTCTGGTAGCCACACCTTTTTGTCCTCTTCCTCCCCTGTTTTGTACCTTGTATTCTGAAAGGTCAGTTCTTTTGATGTATCCGGCATGTGAAATAGTGACAACGACATTGGTGTCCGGGATCATATCCTCGATGCTCAGGTCACCACCTGAATATTCGATAACAGACCTGCGGTTATCGCCGTATTTCTTCTTTAATCTCGGCAAGTTCTTCCTTGATAATTGCCATACGTCTTTCCTTTTTTGCCAAAATGTCTTTAAGGTCGGCGATCAGTTTTAGCATTTCTTCGTACTCCGAACGCAGTTTTTCCTGTTCTAAACCTGTTAGCTGACGCAAACGCATTTCGACGATCGCTCTTGCCTGTTTATCTGACAGCGAGAATCTGTCCATTAATTTTTGTCTGGCCTCATCCGCATTGCTGGAAGCCCTGATTAAAGCGATCACTTCATCAATATTGTCTGAAGCAATTATGAGCCCTTCAAGTATGTGGGCCCTGTCTTCGGCCTTATTTAGTTCAAATTGTGCCCGGCGAACAACCACTACGTGCCTGTGCTCAACAAAATGAACAATCAGGTCTTTCAGATTCAGTAATTCAGGTCTACCGTTTACCAGGGCTATATTGTTTACGCTGAAGGAAGTTTGAAGCGCGGTGTATTTGAACAGTTTGTTCAGAACTATATTTGGAATGGCATCCTTTTTTAGCACGTAAACGAGGCGTCTGCCTTCACGGCTGGTCTCATCGCGAATTGTCGATATGCCTTCAATTTTTTTGTCATTAATCAGATCAGCGGTTTTCTTCATAAGTTCAGAGCCATTGACCTGATAAGGGAGTTCTGTTACTACCAGACATTCTCTTCCGCCGATCTCTTCAAAATTCGTTTTGGCGCGTATTACGATCCTGCCTCTGCCAGTCAAAAATGCCTCTTTCACTCCTTCATATCCATAAATGATACCACCGGTTGGAAAATCAGGGGCTTTCACAAATTGAAGAAGATCAAGAATATCTATATCCGGATTGTCTCTATATAAGCGATTGTACCATCTACAATTTCAGACAGATTGTGTGGTGCCATGTTGGTTGCCATACCAACGGCTATCCCTGAGGCTCCGTTTACCAATAAGTTTGGTATTTTGGCAGGTAGTACGGTTGGTTCTTCCAGGGTATCGTCAAAATTCAAACGGTAATCAACGGTGTCTTTCTCTATGTCGGCCAACATATCTTCCGAGATTTTTTTCATTCTCACCTCGGTATATCGCATGGCTGCCGGGCTGTCACCATCAGGTGAACCAAAATTTCCCTGTCCGTCAACCATTTCGTACCTCAGGCTCCATTCCTGGGCCATCCTTACCATGGCATCATATACAGATGTGTCTCCATGCGGGTGGTATTTACCCAAAACTTCACCTACTACCCTTGCAGATTTTTTATGGGCTCCTGTCGCTTTAATTCCCAATTCATGCATTCCAAAAAGAACGCGGCGGTGCACTGGTTTTAATCCATCTCTTACATCCGGTAAAGCCCTGGCAACAATTACAGACATTGAATAATCAATGTACGCAGATTTCATTTCCTCTTCAATGTTAATAGGGATTATTTTATCGTTTTCCTCCATTTGAATGTATTCGTTTTCATTTTAAATTTTTCAAAGGAGCAATATACAATTGTATTTAGTGTTTTTAAAGGCCTCAGACCCCATTAAATTGCCATATTTACTGAACATTCCGGGGTAATGGGTATTCCTCTGAATTATAATGATTTAAACTATTAAGTATTGTGTATTAAAAGTTTTGCAAGGATATAACCAAAAAATCTCTTAAATTTACATCATAAATACCTTAGTAATGGACGATAATTTTTCACCAAAAGTTAAAGATGTAATTGCTTTCAGTAAGGAAGAAGCATTGCGTTTAGGACATGATTTTATAGGTACAGAGCATTTGATGCTCGGTTTGTTGAAAGAAAGGCAAATGGAGAAGCATATGATATCCTAAGTTCGTTTGATGTAAACTTTACGAACTTGAGAAAAAAGATTGAAGCGCTGAATCCTACCTCTACCATTGATGAAATTAACAACAAAAAAAAAGTCTGCACCTTACAAAACAAGCGGAAAAGGCTTTAAAGAGCACTTTTCTGGAAGCGAAATTATTTAAAAGCGAGAGCATAAGTACCGCACATTTGTTGCTCTGCATTTTGAGAAATGAAAATGATCCGACGACCAAGATCTTAAATAATTTTGATATTTATTATGATGATGTTAAAGAAGTATTTCAGGAAATGTTTATAGATTCAGAAAAAACAGAGACTCCCAGAGCGGATATTCCGCAGTACATGAAGGAATTCAATGAGCCAAAAAACATCCTGTTCCCAGGCTTCGAAAACCAAACCGGAAAGAAAAACAAAAACTCCGGTACTTGATAATTTTGGCAGGGATTTGACCTATCTGGCAGAAACAGGTAAGCTTGATCCAGTGGTCGGTCGCAAGAATGAGATCGAAAGAATTTCACAGATTCTCAGCCGCAGGAAGAAGAATAACCCCATTTCAAATCGGAGAACCGGGTGTGGGTAAATCAGCGATCGCAGAAGGACTTGCATTGTGCATTATTCAAAGAAAGGTCTCAAGGATCCTTTTCAACAAAAGAATTGTTCAGCTGGATCTCGCCAGCCTGGTTGCCGGCACAAAATACCGGGGTCAGTTTGAAGAGCGTATGAAAGCCCTGATGAATGAGCTGGAGAAAAACGATGATGTCATTTTGTTTATAATGATGAGATCCACACCATAGTTCGGGCGGGAGGAAGCAACAGGGTCTCTTGACGCCTCCAATAGGGCTTAAGCCTGCCTTCTGCCAGATGCGAAATACAGTGTATTGGGGCAACTACCCTTGATGAATACCGTCAGTATATTGAAAAAGATGGTGCGCTGGAACGCCGTTTCCAAAAGGTAATGGTAGAACCAACATCTGTTGAGGAAACTATAGAGATCCTTCACAATATCAAAATAAATATGAGGACCATCAGACAGTGCAAGTTTTACCCCACTAAGCTATCAAAGCTTGTGTAACACTGACAAGCCGTTATATGACGGATCGTTTTCTTCCCGATAAGGCCATTGACGCATTGGATGAAGCAGGATCCCGCATCCACATTATCAAGATCGTGGTTCCCAAGACGATATTGGAACTGGAAAAACGTCTTGAAGAAGTGACCAACCTCAAAAATTCTGTTGTAAAAAGCCAGAAATACGAAGAGGCTGCAAAATTGCGCGATGATGAGAAGCGCCTGGAAAAAGAACTGGAAACTGCCCAGCAGGAATGGGAGGCCCAATCTCGTTTGCATAAAGAAGTTGTCATCTGTAGACAACGCAAGCTGAAGTGAAGATGAAATTACTGGTATTCCGCGTTACAAGAATTGCTGAGGCTGAAAGCAAAAGGCTTAGACTTACCGGATAAGATCTAGGGTAAAATCATCGGACAGGATGAAGCTGTTTTAAAGGTAGTTAAATCTATACAACGAAACCGTGTCGGCTCTGAAAGATCCAAACAAACCTATCGGATCCTTTATCTTTTTAGGACAAACCGGAGTGGGTAAAACACAATTGGCCAAAGTACTCGCTGAAGAGCTGTTTGATACCCAGGACGCCCTGGTGAGGATTGATATGAGCGAATATATGGAAAAATTTGCCATTTCAAGGCTGATCGGAGCGCCTCCGGGATATGTGGGATATGAGGAAGGCGGACAGCTGACAGAAAAGATCCGCAGAAAACCCTATGCCAGTTGTGCTGCTTGATGAAATTGAAAAGCGCATCCGGATGTATTTAACATGTTATTGCAAATTCTTGATGATGGCTATATCACAGACAGTCTTGGCCGAAGGATTGATTTCAGGCATACTGTAATCATTATGACTTCTAATATCGGCTCAAGGCAGTTAAAAGATTTCGGACAGGGTGTTGGTTTTGGCACAGAAGCAAAAAAATCACAGGCAGAAGCAAATGCGAAAAGTGTGATTGAAAATGCCTTAAAAAAGACTTTTGCCCCTGAGTTTCTGAACAGAATAGATGATATTATTGTTTTCAACACACTTGAAAAAGAAGATATTTACAAGATCATCACCATTGAACTGAATAAATTGCTTTCCAGAATTACCTAACCTTGGTTATGACTTGAAATTAACCGACAAGGCGCGTGATTTTATCGCTGAAAAGGAATTGACAAACAGTATATGGAGCCAGACCTTTGAAAAGAGCGATACAGAAGTATGTTGAAGATCCGTTGGCTGAAGAAATTGTAAACACCAACCTGGAAGAAGAAGATGAGATCCTGATGGATTTGGATGAAGGTGGGGAAAAGCTCAGCGTCAAGATAAAAAAGAAGGAGCGCTCGGCAGAGAATGAATAATAAGATTTGAAAATCCATCTTTCGAAAGATGGATTTTTTTTGCCCTTTCCTCACCCAATAAAATTGAGCTCAAATGACACTCTTTTTGGTTTTCGATATTTTAGGAACCGCTGCCTTTGCCATATCCGGAGCTGCTTTTGCCATGCAGAAGAAAATGGATCCCTTTGGTGTCCTAATCATAGGATTTGTAACAGCCATTGGAGGCGGAACGCTGCGTGGATATTCTTATCGGAAATGAACCGGTAACATGGATGACAAATCTGCCCTATGTTTATACGATCATAGGAGCTGTTTTATTTGCCATTGTCTTTAGAAAAAAAATTGGTTACCTCAGTAAATCCTTGTTTTTATTTGATACCATAGGTCTGGGAATTTTCACCATAACCGGCACCGAGATCGGTATTCAGAATGGCTTACATCCTATTACTCGGTATCACTTGGAATGATCTCTGCGACCTTCGGAGGTGTTATCAGGGATACCCTGTGCAATGAGATTCCACTGATCTTTCATAAGGAAATTTATGCAACTGCATGCATCGTTGGCGGGATCTTTTATGTGCTGTTGGCTTACCTTCAAGTCCCGCAAGAGATAAATTTTCTATCGACCATAAGTATTATTATAGCGATTCGGTTGGTGGCAGTAATCTATCACTTAAAATTGCCTACTTTCTATTCCCGTGAATAAAAAAGCCGTCTCATCAAAATGAAACGGCTTCCTTTTTTTAAATCCGGACTATTTTATTTTAGCCAATCCTTCTTCTACGATTTTGATCAGCTGATTTTTATTGGGAGCATCACTGGCTTGTTTTAATCCTAAACCCGTTTTTAGGACCTGATTTGCCATTTTATCAGCGCCGTATTGTTTATATCTGTTATCCCACTTCAACAAAACTATCCACCAGGTTTTGCGTCGCTTTTTCGTTCGGGCTATTGTATCACCCATTGAAAACCTTCCCTATAAACACCTTGTGTCTTCTCATCATTGGTAAAGAACATCCTGGCTATCAGGTTTTCAGCGACAAAAGGCATCTGGCTTTCATCCTTCGACATAATATAAATTGGGATCAGGGGGCATCTTTCATGTATTCTTGTGTTTCCGGATCCGATATTTCTTGAGTTCCTCCATTGCAGTATTCTTGTCAAGACCGTATAAGGCCTCCAGGGCACTTCCTTTTACCGAGTATGATTTGCTTTCCATGGCTTGTTTATAAAGTGGCAGATACTTTTCGTTTTTAGTAAGCTCCAGTTTTTTGATGGTATGCAGCCTGTACAAGTGTTTTAGTATCTTCTTTGGCGAGCTTTTCAATGGCCTGGATTGCCGGGCCTGCATCTGCTTTTGAAAGATCTATTTTTTCAATGGCCAAAATTCTGATTCCGTAATATTTATCATTCAATGCCTTGGACACGGCATCCAAAGCAATTTTTTTTTCTGATTGATGGTCAGCCAAATAGGTAATCGCTTCTCTCCTATCTTCATATTTAGGAGCGATATAGTATTGATTCACGTAGTTTTCAATGGATTTGCTATCTTCGATCTCAGCCAGTAAGGTTCTTTTTGAATCTACATTAACAAGTTTTGGTTTTGTTGCATATTTAAAAGAAAAGGACTCGCTTTTTTCATCAATCCACACATCATAAGATTTTGCGCCGGAACCCTCGTACACATCTATGGTCAGCGGAAATTGAAATAATGCTTCCTGCGTTTGCTGAATATTCACAGCTACAAGTTTGTCTTGTTCATTATAGTTATAGGTTATTTTGAGTTTGGGATGTCCGTTTCCAAAATACCACTGATTAAAAAACCAATTCAAGTCTTTACCACTCACCTTTTCAAAGGATAAGCGCAATTGATGCGTTTCGCCAGTACCATAGGCATTTGCTTCTAAAAAATCTTTTACCCCAGCCCTGAAAGCAGCATCTCCAATATATTCCCTAAGCATATGTAATATTGCACCACCTTTTTGGTATGATACGGCATCAAACATATCTTCTCTTGAATTATAATGAAACCGAACCAGGTCTTTTAATTCGTTTTCACCGGCCAAATATCCTTCTATTTCCCCGTGTCTATGGGCATCAGCGGCATCTCTGCCGTATTTGTGCTCAACCCAGAGGTATTCTGAATAATTGGCAAACGATTCATTCACTGTTAAATTACTCCAGCTTTCGGCAGTGACATAATCTCCAAACCAATGATGGAATAACTCATGAGCAATGGTGTTTTCCCATCTGTTCTCATCGATTAATTGCCCGGGAACCTGATAGGCATTTTCCTGATGAAGCACTGCTGTTGTATTTTCCATAGCCCCGCTCACATAATCAATACCAACAATTTGTGCATATTTTGGCCACATATAGGGAATTCCTGTATAATCTGAATAGAATTGCATCATCTCAGGTGTTAAACCAAAAATGTCTTTCGCATAAGGCTCATATTTTTTTTCTACATAATAATCAAATGGGATATTCTTCCATTTGTCTTTAACGATGCTGTATTCTCCAACACTTATGAAAAACAGATAAGGGGCATGTTTCTGGTCAAGCTTCCAGTAATCCGTTCTGGTGCCATCACTGTTTTTGGTTTGATTTACCATCAACCCGTTTGATAAGGTCACATACTTATCAGCCACGGTAAGATAGATCTCCTGAGTAGTTTTCTGATTTGGTGTATCGATGGTTGGAAACCAGCAGCTGCTGGATTCAGTTTCTCCCTGGGTCCAGATCTGGGTTGGTTTTTTTGGATCAGTTCCATCCGGATCGATAAAATACAAACCCTTGGCATCCGAAATAGCAGCACTTCCCGCCTGTTTTACTTCTTCCGGTCTGGCAGTATATTTGATGTAAACTGTATATTCATCATTTTTGCTATAGGTGCGGTCGAGGTTTATTACCAATACATCATCTTTATAATCATATTTCAGCGCCTTACCTTTTAAACTGACCTCATGGATCAGAAAAGCCTTGGCATCAAGGGATACTGTTGATGTGCTGTAAAAATGCGGACTTAAAGTCAGCCAGGCTTCTCCAAGTACATGTCTTTTTGCATAATCAAAAGACAACTTTAATTTGGTGTGTTTTAAATTGGTTATTTTTTCTCTCTCACCACGGTATTGTGAATTGTATTCTTTGTTTTTTCCTGTGGCAGATAAGTGAAGCAAGCTAAAGGCAAAAATTAGCAGAAAAATCTTTAATTTCATAGAAAAGTATTTATTGGGTTTTATAAGTTTACAAGGTTAAAAACGGCCAACACTGATTATTTTTAAATTAGGATGCCTATTTGTTTTTAGTCAATTTTGATTATATAAATGGTTTTTGATAGGGGTATTTCATTATTCTTCAGAATCGAAGCGGATAATTCATGTCAAAAGAATTGGCAAGCAGATATAAATCTTCGCATGACAACCATTTCCCTATTCCTATTATAACTTATATGATCTTTTGACCGAGGGCAAATATATGTTTTCCCAAAAACAATTTTGTTAATAATATAATAAAAAAACTGCTCCATTTGGGAGAGCAGTTTATCAATTAAATAGGCATTATTATTTGGCGAAGTTTCTTCAGATCTGAAAAAACCGGACTGTTGGTATCTATTTTTTCAATATCCCTGACCAGGGTTGCCAGATCTTCAGGTTTCATATGATCACCCAGGACCCTTCCACCAAAAGACCTGTTTCATCATTGGACCCAAAAACCACCAATTCGTCTATAAAATCCTCTCCACCAATATAAGTCAGCTGAAATATTCATGTTTTCTTTTTTCATCCGCATGAGCTTCAGAGACTTTTTTCCTTTAAGGACCTTTTTGATCTGATCTTTCTCCATTTCAAATTCCGCTTTGTTCTGTCCATTTAATTTGTACAAAACCAAATTGATTTTCTTGACGGATGCCATGGCCTTTTTACTTTCTTCGCTTGCATTTTCTTTCAGACTAAGGATGCTCGATGGAATATCAAGTGAAATAAACTTGTCGCTGGCCTGTTTTTCCACAAAGTATTCCTGCAGTGTTTGTTCATTGCTGCATCCTGCCAGGGAGAAAACCACAAACAGAACGAGGCTAAATTGGGTTAATTTTTTCATGGGTTTATTGTTTGCTTGCTTTTTCCAAATGTTTTCCGCCTGGAAGGTCCATTTCCTTGGTAAGTTTTGATACCTGCTTAAGATCGATGTTACCGGTCAGACAGATGATCACGGTCTCTGAAATGCTTTCATCTGAACTTTTTACAAACATAAACAACTCATTTACATAATCATCGGTTTTGCCTGCCTTTACATAAATGTTCACGCGGTCATTTCCATCTTTAACCCGCATCAACTCTTCCAATTTAGAAGATTTAAGATACTTGTCTACTTCGACAGCCATCTGGTTGGCAACGGCAGGACTTTCAGTAGCAAATACCTTCAGGGTTTCTATATTCTTAATCAGATCGAGGTATTCCTGATCAGATTCAGATCCGATTTTTCCCATCAGCGAAAAGGCCTTTTGGTTTACGATTACAGAAGTTACTCCTTCCATATCTTCGTATTTGTCGAATTGGGTTTGCCCAAAACTTATGCTTGTCATAAAGATAAGGGCCAGTGCATAAAATAATTTATTTGTTTTCATTTTGTTTGTTTTTTGTTATTATTAATCATTTTTAAAAACTGTTTGCTGGGCTTTATCAAAATATTCCAATTGTGCAACTGCCCTGTTGCCTTTGTTCAAATTCTGAGAGATCATCCTCAATGCCTTTTGAGTTTCCAAAAAAGCCTTTTGCGCTTCTTTTTGCTGGTGAACCTCATATTGCTGATAGGAAAAAACACTTAGCATAAGCAGGATTGCAGCTGCAGCGGCAATCCATTTCAGATTGAACTTCTTTTAGGAAGTTTAATTTCCGGCCCGTGAACTTCGTTTTTGTCCTTTTCAAAAGCTTCGAAAAATCCTTTGTACTGTACAAGATGTTCGGGTACCGTTTCTTTTTTGTAAAGAACTCTTTTAAAGTCTTTTCCTCTTTCCAGGCTTGTGTTTGCCTCAAAGTATTTTTCCAATAACCGTTCTATTTTAAGCAATTCCATATTGTTGTTTTTTAATGAATTTTTCTCTTAAAGTTTTTCTCGCTCTTGACAAGGCTACCCGGATTGCTGTTTGTTCCATTTCCAGGATCTCACCTATTTCATCAAAGTCATAATTTTCTACATCGCGCAATTGTATGATCAGTCTTTGCTTTTCAGGTAATTCATCTATGAGCTGCATCATGAGTCCGGCCTCATCTTTCGCCTCAATAGTTTTTTGCAATGAATCCGGGTTTACATAATTGCTGTGCACCAGTGTTAGGTTGGAAGCTCTTTTCGATTTTAACTGATCCAGACAATAATTTTTTGTCATCGTCATGGCAAATGCTTCCATGTTCTGATAAGCTTCCAGGCTTTCTTTGTTCTTCCAGAGCTTTAAATAAAGTTCCTGCGTTGCATCTTCTGCTTCATCCTTTGACACCAGCAATCGTTTGGCCAAACGATATACTTTGTCTTTGAAAGGCAAGACCCTATCTAAAAATTCCTTTTGTGTCATTGCAATTAAATTCCTAATAGATCAAATACATAATTACGACGAGTAACTTATAATTTTGTTACATGGCATAATTTATGCTATTATTTTTTTAATTTGCACAAATTAAATTAAAAAGCCCATGCCCAATTTTTTGAAACCCCGTTATGTAGTATTATTTATAATATTAAATCTGTTTACTTTCTGCTTGCAGTGATAGTGATGATGACGAAATTATTGATCCCCTGCCGGAGCAAAATACAGAAGTTCAGGATTTTATATGGAAAGGATTAAATTTATGGTATTTTTGGCAGGCAGATGTTCCTAATTTATCCGATACCAAGTTTACTACAAATGAGTCTTATCAAAATTTCTTAAAGACAGAGGAAGATCCCGAAATGTTTTATGAAAATTTGATCTTTGACCGCGCCAATGCCGATAAATGGAGCTGGATTGTGGATGATTATATAGAACTGGAAAATTCATTTCAGGGTATTTCAAAAAGCAATGGTGTTGAATTTGGCCTTGCCCTGTTGTCAAACAACGATGTTTACGGCTATGTCCGATATATTTTGCCAAATTCTGATGCCAGCTCCAAAACCAATTAAAAGAGGTGATCTTTTTACCAAAGTAAATGGAACGCAGCTCAATTTGGATAATTACAGGTCATTGTTGTTCGGTGCCAGTGACACTTATACCCTCAGCCTGGCAAAAATTGAAGACAATACAATCATACCTACCGGCGTAGATGTGAGCCTTACAAAGGTGGAATATACCGAGAATCCGGTATTTATTACCAAGGTGATTCCTGTTGCAGGGAAAAAGATTGGCTATCTGATGTATAACGGATTTACCTCAAGTTTTGATAACCAGTTAAATGACGCTTTTCTTAGCTTTAAGAATGAAGGAATTACTGATCTCGTGATCGACCTGCGATATAATCCGGGAGGTTCTGTACGAACAGCTGTTTCCCTGGCAGGGATGATCACGGGACAGTATAAAGACCAACTTTTTACGAGTGAACGATGGAACAGCAAGATCCAGACCGAATTTGAAAAGAATTATCCTGAATCCTCAAAAACATTTTTTCTGACAAGCTTGGTAACGGAAACCAGATCAACAGTTTAAACCTGAGCAAGGTGCATGTGCTCACCTCAAGAAGCTCAGCCTCTGCCAGTGAATTGGTGATCAGCGGCCTTCAGCCCTATATAAATGTAAGAATGGTTGGCGACAAAACAGTTGGGAAATATGTGGCCTCTGTTACCCTGTATGATTCAGAAAACTTTGGTCGTCAAGGAGCAAATCCAAACCATAAATATGCCATGCAGCCTATCGTTTTAGAGGAGATCAACAAAGTTGGCGGGAGCAGCAAAGGTGGTCTGATACCCCAAATCGAGCTCAGGGAAAATCATGCGAATTTGGGAATTCTCGGAGATGTGAATGAACCTATGCTAAATGCTGCCATCAGCGATATAACCGGTTTGGCAAGGAAGCCGCAAATTGCTGACAAAATGGTTTATGAGCCACTCACCGACTCGAAAATGATGACCATTACCAGTGACAATATGTACATTGAGAAGGAAGAATTAAGAAAGATCTTATCTGATAAAATATTTGTTGCACCTGTTGAATAATGCGGATTGATAAGTTTTTATGGTGCATTCGGTTCTACAAGACCCGAAGTATCGCTACGGAAGCATGTAAAAAGAACCATGTAAAAATAAACCAGTTACCCCTGAAGCCTGCGAAGGAAGTATTTGGCGGTGAACTTATTTCAATTCGTGAGAACCAGATCAATTACCAGATCGAAGTATTGGAAATTCCGCAAAACCGGGTTGGTGCAAAATTAGTGGAGCTATACCGCAGGGACCTGACTCCAAAAAGTGAATTTGAAAATCAGGAGGCCTTAAAATTTGCACAGGATTATTACAGGAAAAAAGGTACCGGCAGGCCTACCAAAAAAGACAGAAGGGACCTGGAAGGGTTTAAAGATGACGACGAACCATAGCAGCAGCAAATCATTTTGGGTTGACCGATACGCCAAGGGCGAAACAGGTTGGGATATTGGAGCAGTTTCTGCACCTTTAAAAGATTATATTGACCAGATTAAAGATAAAAACATTGCAGTTCTTGTGCCAGGTGCCGGTCATGCCTATGAAGCCGAATATTTGTGGCATAAAGGATTTGTGAATCTGGCTGTGATTGATATCGCTGAAACTCCTTTAAATAAGTTTTCAGAAAGGGTACCGGATTTTCCAAGGCAGCATTTAATATGTGAAAACTTTTTTCGATCATAAGGGTAGTTATGATCTGATCATAGAACAGACCTTCTTTTGTGCCATTTCACCTGAGGATCGTTCAAAATATGCCCGGAAGTGTCAGGAGCTTTTAAAAATGAATGGCAAACTGGTCGGACTTCTTTTTGATTTTCCTTTAACGGCGGAGGGCCCTCCTTATGGCGGGGATTTTGATTCCTACAAGAATATTTTTTCAGATTATTTTAATTTTCGCACATTTGAGCCCTGTTATAATTCCATTAAACCGCGACTAGGTAGAGAACTTTTTTTTATCTTTGAAAAGAAAATTGTAAATAAAATGTCGCGATCTGTTATCCTTACCAACGAAGAAATTACCAATAAGATCAGAAGAATCGCCTACCAGATCTATGAGACCAATATAAATGAAAGGAAATTTGTACTGGCCGGAATCAGTGACAATGGTTTTATTCTGGCAAAAAAGATCAAGGGCAGTTTTGGAAAAGATTTCTCCTATACAGGTTTTGTTGTGCGATGTGAAAATTAATAAGGCCAATGTGCTCGATACTGTGACGACCTCAATAAAACCTGAAGAATACCGTGATAAATCCCTGGTTCTGGTTGACGATGTGCTGAATTCGGGTGCAGCCCTGATGTATGCGGTACGCCATTTTCTTGATGTGCCTCTCAAAAAGTTCAAGACGGCGGTATTGGTAAACAGAAACCATAAGAAGTATCCTGTGAAAGCCGATTTCAAGGGCATTTCCTTATCCACTTCGCTTCAGGAGCACATTACTGTTGAATCCGGTAAATCAGAAACGATCGCTTATTTGGATTAAGCTACTGATTTCCTCAACGATTTTTTCTATTGTCTTGCCATCAATGGAAACGATGTGGTTGGCCTGTTCATAATAGTTTTTTCTTTCAAACAGGTGCTTGGCGATGAATTCCTCTAACCCATTCTCCGGCAGATTGGCAATGAGCGGCCTGCCCGGTCTTTCTTTTTCGAGGCGCTCAGCCAAGGTTTCTATTGAGGCCTTAAGGTAAACAGAAGTACTGCCTATTAATATTTCCTGAATGTTATTTCCATAACAAGGAGTACCTCCTCCAAGAGCAATCACCAGATCCTCTTTTTCGAGAAGCAATTCTTTTAAATATTGGCTTTCTATTTTCCTGAAATAGATCTCTCCCTTTTGGCTGAACAGTTCAGGAATGGACATTTTCTCCTTTGCCGATATAAAATCATCGAGGTCAATTGCACCAGAGGGTATCTTATCCGCCAGACTTTTTGCAACCGTCGACTTTCCTGATCCCATATAACCCAACAATACTATTTTCATTTTTTCTCAGAAATTTGATGATTTAGCCCACTAATAAATTGATTTTTAGCAGTCTATTTTTGATTGCAAATATCTCTAAAATTAAATTAAAATAATCCTTGCCAAATAAATAAATGATAGTATATTTGCAACCGAAATTGTAAAAAGACCTGGTAGCTCAGCCGGTAGAGCATTACACTTTTAATGTAGGGGTCCTGGGTTCGAATCCCAGCCAGGTCACGTTCTTTCAAAAATTATCCGCATCAAGCGGATTTTTTTTTAAATTTTAAAAAGCACATGTGGCGAAATTGGTAGACGCGCCAGCTTGAGGGGCTGGTGTTCGCTTTAGAACGTGCTGGTTCGAGTCCAGTCATGTGCACTTTAAATTATTCTTTTTTCATTTCTTTTTCACAAAATATTTAGAATCTTTTTGTCATTTTATTAGTATTATTGCGCCATGCAAAGAATAGCCGTTTTTATTTACCTCCTTATTTCTTTTTCGAGTTTGGCCCAGGAGGGGAATGCTGCTAGAGATACTATTGATAAGGGTTATTCGAAGTATTTGACAGGAAGGGTGATCAGCAATGTTGACAGACTACCTCTGCAAAGTGCCCATATTATCAATTTAAATACTGTTGAAGGTACCATTACGAGCAGTGACGGTACTTTCAGACTTGCAGCGACGGCCAATGATACCATATTTATTTCTTATATTGGTTTCCAATCCGTGAAGCTGAAAATTACCAATGATTTGCTCAAAGGAAATGAATTGGAAATAGCCATTCACGAAAAGACCCTTAATATGGATGAGGTGACGGTAAAATCGCATAAGCTGATAGGTGTGTTGGTTGTTGATTCACGGAATGTACCCGAGGACAAATATTCCCGTATACAGATCAACGGATTGCCCCAGGCCTACGAAATGCTCAATGCAAGATCCAATTACAGTGCAGGCCTCAATGCAATTTTTAATCCGGTGGATTTTTGGTATGACAAGCTCGGAAGCAAACCGAAAGAGTTAAGGAGGCTGAAAAAATTAAAAGAAGGAGATCAGGTCAGGACTATGATGGAACAGAAATACAGCCGTGAAGTGATTATGGATTACCTGGATATGAGCCGAAAGGAATTAAATGAATTGCTCTCAGAATGCAACTATTCTCAGAGCTTTATTGAACGGGCCAGTGACCTTCAGATAATCGAAGCTTTTTTAGAATTTTATGAAAACCACAATGCCATTCAAAAAGGAAAGGTAAAACAGGAAAGAATCCAGATGAGGGATTCAGTAAAATAAGGATAAAACACAATAATAAAAGCCGGTAAAAACCGGCTTCTTTTTTTATGAGGGTGATCATTCCTCCGTCAACATTTAAGGTTTGGCCTGTAATATATGACGATAACTCACTCGCAAGAAATACACAGGCATTTGCCACATCTTCGGGCTTCCCTCCTCTTTTTAAGGGTATTGCATTTCTCCATTCATCAACGGTTTTTTCATCGAGTTTTGCAGTCATTTCGGTCTCAATAAATCCGGGTGCGATTGCATTGCAACGAATATTTCTTGAGCCAAGTTCAAGGGCAACAGATTTGGTAAAACCAAGTATACCCGCTTTGGAAGCTGCGTAATTCGCCTGCCCGGCATTTCCCTTCACTCCTACAACCGAACTCATATTGATGATTGAACCGGACCTTTGTTTCATCATGGGTCTGATTACGGCTTTGGTCATGTTGAAAACTGAATTTAAATTCACCTTGATTACCTCATCGAAGTCTTCTTCTGTAATACGCAATAACAGGTTATCCTTGGTAATTCCGGCATTATTGATCAGCACATCAAGCGCACCAAAATCCTCGTATACTTTATTGACCAGTTCCTGCGCAGCGTTAAAATCTGCCGCATTCGACTGGTATCCTTTTGCTTTAACACCAAAGCTCTTTAGTTCATTCTCCAGTACCTGAGCAGCTTCAGCTGAAGCGTTATAAGTAAAGGCAACATTGGCTCCGTGCCTGGCAAAAGGTAATGGCAATTCCCCTTCCTATTCCGCGCCAATGCCCCTGTAATCAGGGCGGTTTTGTTTTCAAGTAATTTAATCATAAGATTTTTGCTTTATTGATCAAAGATAATAAATTGCCTTTACAGCTATTGCTTCACCTCAGTATCTTTGTAATTAAATAAATAATCAATACCCAGCTCCTCTACTTTGCCAAGTTTAGATAAGGCTTTCCAGTCCAAGTCTTTTTTATTTCCGATTACTATCGCAGTATAATCGTTGCCTTTAATATTTTTATCGAAGAACTGTTTGAGATCTGCCATCTGCATTTTTTCTACTTTCACATAAAATGTCTTTACGGATATCATAATCAATCCCACGCTTCTTTAAATTCTCATAATTCCAGAAAATATTGGCTTTGGTGATTCTTTGTGCAGCGATCTGCTTAAGTGTTGCTTCCCTGGCCTGTTGAAACTGTTCTGTGGCCTCAGGCATGTCATTCATAAGTGCATCCATGGCATCAACCGCCTCAGGAAGTTTGTTGGCCTGGGTGCCAATATAGGCGTAAATATAATCTTCTTCATTTAGTTTTCTTCCATGCTATAGGAAGAAAAAGCACTATAGGCAAGAGATTTGGATTCTCTCAGCTCCTGATAAACAATTGAAGAAAAGCCACTACCAAAATAGGTATTGAATAAGAGACTTTCAGCCATTTTTGACGCATCAAAGGAATCGCCCTTAGCTACCAAGGCAATTTCAGCCTGAACCATATCGTAATCAACAAAATAAACCTTTTCGCCGGTTTCAAGACCTTTATATTTTTTTGCCACAGGATAGGGCTTTAGACGCCTTTTCAACCTTATGAAGGGTATTCAAAGATGCCATGGCTTTCTCTGCATCTTTACCGTAATAAAAAATCTTTTGATTATAATTTTTGAGATCTTTTATTAAGTTAACCAATTCCTTTGGATCGATCTTTGCGAGTTCATCGGCATTATAAATATTTCGCAGCCTTGAATCTTCTCCGTATTTGGCATATTCGAACAAACCGTTCCAGAGGATATTGTCTTTTTGGGTCTTGCCATCCATCCTGGATTTCAATATTTTTTCTACATATTTATCATAAGTTTCCTGATCAGCAACCGGGTTATTCCAAAGGTCTTCCAGCAAAGCAAGACCGGCAGGCAAGTTTTCTTTTAGTCCGGATAAGTGTGACATAGGTTCTGTCCGCACTCGCGTTGACGCTATAGCTCACCCCAAGTTTGTAAAATTCTTTTTTCAGTTCTTCAGGAGATAGTTTCTCTGTACCCAAATAATCGAGATAGCCTATGGCCAGCGAAGTCATTTTATTATGATCACTACCCATATCAAAAATGAAGTTCAGTTCAAACAGGTCATTGGTCTTATTTTCTATACTTTCAAAAGGAATTCCATTTTCAATTGTTGAAAGTTTAATTTCTTTCTTATAATCTACAAACACGGATTTGATTTCTTCTGTCTGCAGCTTCATGAAGTTGACGAGGTAGTCAGATTGCTTATCCCTGATCAGTCGTACCGGTGTGATCTGCGGATTTTCAACTTTGGCAATGGTTGTGTCTACTTCCCAGTCGCTTATAGGTGACCACATAGTTTTCCTTATAAAATTCATTTGCAAAATTTACGAGTTCCTGTTTTGTAATTTTTTTCATGTCATCAAGGGAGCGAACCACATCAGCCCAGTTTTGTCCGTGAATGAATGCATTGTAATAAGCTCCGGCCAGAACCTGTGGCCAATTCATGTCGCGCAACCGATTTAATTTCATATCATTCACTACAGCCCCGATCATCCAGTCGTCAAATTCTCCTTTTTTCAATTTTTCAATTTCACCCAACATAAGGTATTTAACAGAATCCAGAGATTGGCCTTCTTTTGGATATCCATCCAGAATATGTGCTCCGTAATCATTTTGCAGCAAAGTAAATGAACTGGCTCTTTGTACCTTTTGTTTCTGGTTTAAATTGAGATCGAACAGGCCTGCACTGCTGTTGGCCAGGATCATGTCAGCCAGCGTTACCATCATGGCTTCCCTGCTGCCTATTTTGTCTGTTCTGAAGGAAACATACACAATATTCATTTTCAGGTCCAAATACTTCTTTAATTACAGGAGCGCTGATTGCCGTTTCCCTTGGGAAGTACCGGATGTTCCACCGGCTTTCCCTGCAGTTTTCCAAAAGTATCGCTGATCAGCTGGATTGTTTTGTCGAAATCCAGGTTGCCTACCAAAACAACGGCCATATTACCGGGCACATAATATTTTTCAAAATAGTCATGTATGGCAACCAGGGATGGGTTTTTAAGGTGTTCCGAGGTGCCTATAGTGGTTTGCTGTCCATACGGATGGTTTGGAAACAATCCCTCGAGCATGGCCATGTACTTTTTCCTAAAATCACTATCCTGTCCCATGTTAAACTCTTCATAAACGGCTTCAAGTTCCGTATGAAACAGCCTTAAAACAAGTTCGTCAAAACGGTCACTTTCCATTTTTGCCCACTTCTCCAATTCGTTTTGAGGGATCTTGTTATGATATACTGTTTCTTCAAACCAGGTATGGGCATTCGTTTCCTGTGCCCCCATGGAACCGCTCATTTTATCGTATTCGTTAGCAATGGCAAACCCGGAGGCTTCAAATGAAACCTTGTCGATTTGTCTGTAGATTTCTTTCTTTTTAAGCGGGTCCTTTTCCAGCCTATGAAGTTCATAAAGTTTTGAAATGGAATCGAGCAAGATTTTTTCTTTTCCCCAGTCCTGTGTTCCAAATTCACTGGTTCCCTTAAACAGCATATGCTCAAGGTAATGCGCCAGACCTGTGGTTTCGGCAGGGTCATAATTTGAACCGGCCCGAACAGCGACATAAGTTTGAATTTTTGGTTCATCACTGTTCTGACTTAAATAAACTTTCAGGCCATTTTCCAGCGTGTACAACCTTAATCCGGAAGGATCATTATTTACTTCCTCATAAGAGAAACCATTTTTGTCTGTTTTTAATGTTACGCTGGAATCAGGTGTATCAACCTTTTTTTTGACAGCTGTCGAATGCAATAAAGAGCATTGAAATTGTTAGTAAAACAAATAATTTCTTCATATAAAAGCGGAATTAAAAAAAGCCCTGTCTTTTGGAAATCAGAAAGGCTTTATACAGTGAATAAAACATATAAAATAAGTAAAATAATCTTTTCTATTTCAGTAATTCGGCTACTTTCTTGCCGATTTCTGCAGGATGATTCAACCACATGAATACCACTTTCTCTCAGGATAGCCATTTTTGCCTGGGCCGTATCGTCTTTTCCGCCCACAATGGCACCGGCATGCCCCATGGTCCTGCCGGCAGGAGCCGTTTGACCGGCAATAAAACCTACAACAGGCTTCTTATTGCCATTCGCCCTGATCCACCTGGCAGCATCTGCCTCCAGTTGTCCGCCGATCTCGCCAATCATCACGATCAACTCTGTTTCCTTATCATTCATTAATAATTCTACCGCTTCCTTAGTGGTCGTTCCAATAATGGGGTCACCGCCAATACCAATGGCTGTGGTAATGCCAAGACCCTGTTTTACCACCTGATCCGCTGCCTCGTAAGTCAGTGTACCGGATTTAGAAACGATGCCTACTTTACCTTTTTTAAATACAAAGCCGGGCATAATACCCACTTTTGCTTCACCCGGGGTGATGACTCCGGGACAGTTGGGTCCGATCAGGCGGCAATCCCGCTGATCGATATAGGCTTTCACCTTAACCATATCTGCTATCGGAATACCCTCGGTAATACAGATGATCACTTTAATTCCTGCTTCTGCTGCTTCCATGATAGCGTCCGCTGCAAAGGCACGGTGGCACAAAAAATAATAGAAGTATCGGCACCAACAGTCTTAACTGCATCTGCAACCGTATTAAATACAGGTTTGTCAAGATGTAATTGTCCGCCTTTACCCGGAGTTACACCGCCCACCACATTTGATCCGTATTCTATCATTTGGGTTGCATGAAAAGTTCCTTCACTGCCGGTAAAACCTTGTACTATAATTTTCGAATTTTTATTTACTAAAACACTCATGTATTTAATTTATAATGATGGTATAAAAATAGTTCTTTTGTTTCTAACAAATGTAACCTAAACCATTGATTTTAGAAAGTTATTTTGAAGATAATTCAAATTTTACGGAAGCCATGTCTTGGGGATTTTAAAGATGTCCGTTTGTTACCAAGATTTCGATTTACAATAAAAAATAAAAAACTCAAATAATTCAATAGTAATTATTTAAGTAATTTATTCTAAAGTATAAGTTTTATTGTAAATAGCCCGTTGCTATTACTTGACACGTTCCATGTAGTTACCGCTTTCGGTATCGATCTTTACTTTGTCTCCTTCATTGATAAACAAGGGCACATTAATATTTGCGCCTGTCTCAACGGTAGCAGGTTTTGTGGCATTGGTGGCCGTATTTCCTTTTAATCCAGGTTCGGTATGTGTTACTTCAAGTATCACATGTGCAGGCATTTTCACGGCCAGTGGCACCTCATCAGCAGTTCTGTACAATGATTGATACAACTTCTCCTTCTTTCAGCAAATCCGGTGCATCCAGTACATCCTTGGGCAAAGTGATCTGGTTGTAATCTTCGGTATTCATAAAGTGACAGGTATCACCTTCCGGATATAAATACTGATATCGCCTGGTTTCCACCCTTACTTCTTCCAGTTTGTTTCCTGCAGAAAAGGTGTTTTCCAGAACTTTTCCGTTGGTCAGGCTTTTTAATTTGGTACGCACAAAAGCCGGACCCTTACCTGGTTTTACGTGTAAAAATTCGATAATCTTATAAGTATCGTTATTGTAAACAATACATAGTCCTTTTCTTATATCTGATGTTGTCGCCATTCTAAAAATTAATTGTTACATGTTACTCGTATATCCTTTTCATTATTCCCCGCTGTGAGCTTCTGATAAAAGTGATCACTTCGTCTCTTTTCGGAGTAGCATCCATTTCGGCCTCCAAAATTCTTAATGCCTGTGAGGTATTGTTGTTTTTTTGATATAAAATTCTATAGATATTTTGTATCTCCGTAATTTTTTCAAGGGAAAAGCCCCTTCTTCTCAATCCGATAGAGTTAATTCCAATATAGGAAAGTGGTTCTTTCGCAGCTTTTGTATAAGGAGGTACATCTTTTCTTACCAGGGATCCGCCGGATATCATGGTAATGTTTGCCAATATGAATGAACTGATGGACTCCGGAAAGCCCTCCAATAATGGCATATTCTCCAATTATTACGTGACCGGCAAGTGTAACACCATTTACGATAATTACATTATTGCCAATAACGCAGTCGTGGGCTACGTGCGCGGTTGCCATGATCAGGCAATCTTTTGCCGATTTCCGTTCTTCCGTATGCTTTGGTGCCCCTGTTTATTGTGGCACATTCCCTAACAGTGGTATTGTCACCAATTACGGCAAGAGAATCTTCATTCTCAAATTTAAGATCCTGAGGAATCGCTGAAATCACTGCACCGGGAAAAATCCTGCAATTCTTGCCGATACGAGCCCCTTCCATAATAGTCACATTTGATCCAATCCAGGTGCCATCTCCAATTTCAACATTGTTATGTATGGTTGTAAAAGGTTCTATAACTACATTTCTGGCAATTTTCGCACCGGGGTGCACGTAGGCTAAAGGTTGATTCATTTTTTTATATTTATTTAAACACCGGGTTTTCTAATACCGATCTGTGCCATGAGCTGGGCTTCCAGTACCAATCTTTTATTGGCATAACCAAAGGCCTGCATATGGCAAATACCTCTTCTGATAGGTTCCAGTAGGGTTGCCTTGAATATTAATAGTGTTGCCCGGAAGTACTTTCTGTTTGAATTTGACATTGTTCATTTTCATAAAATAGGTCAGGTAGTTCTCAGGGTCAGGCACAGTGCTTAAAACAAGATACCTCCGCACTGAGCCATAGATTCTACCTGCAATACGCCGGGCATTACCGGTGCATCAGGGAAATGACCTACGAAATAGGACTCATTCATGGTCACATTTTTCATACCCACCACATGTGAATCAGATAATTCTATAATCCTGTCTATCAGCAAAAAAGGCGGCCTGTGAGGCAATATGCGCATGATTTCATGGATATCCATCAAGGGCGGTTTGCTCAGGTCATATTGCGGCACGTTATTTCTTTTCTCAATTTTGATGATCTTGCTCAGTTTTTTAGCAAAATTTGTATTGATCTTGTGTCCCGGTTTATTGGCAATTACCTTTCCCTTCAATCTGACCCCTACCAAAGCCAGATCACCAATCACATCCAGCAATTTATGGCGTGCGGCTTCATTTGGCCAGTGCAAGGTAAGGTTATCAAGTATGCCATTCGGTTTGACTGCCACAGATTCTTTTTTAAAGGCTTTGGTCAGTTTCTGCATGGTTTCCGGTGACAAGGGCTTATCTACATAAACGATTGCATTGTTCAGATCTCCTCCTTTTATCAGGTTGTTGTCCAAAAGCATTTCTATCTCATGCAAGAAGCTAAACGTTCGTGCATTTGCAATTTCTTTTTTGAATTCGGAAATATTTTTTAAAGTAGCATTCTGTGTACCCAGGATCTTGGTTCCAAAATCAACCATTGTTGTTATTTCATAACGATCGGATGGCATGATCATGATTTCACTTCCGGTCTCTTCGTCTTTAAAGGAAATAATTTCTTTGACTTCAAAAACCTCTCTTTCGGCATTTTGTTCAATGACACCTGCCTTTTCGAGGGCCTCGACAAAAAATCTCGAAGAACCGTCCATGATGGGCGGTTCAGGAGCACTCAATTCAATTATGATATTGTCTATATCCAGGCCAACAATGGCAGCGAGCACATGCTCCGAAGTATTGATTACCACACCATTCTTTTCGATATTTGTACCTCTCTGGGTATCAGTAACATAACACACTTCTGCCTCTATGGTTGGATGACCTTCAAGGTCTGTCCTTACAAACCTGATACCATGTATTTTCAACAGAAGGCTTAAAAGTGAGCTTTACTTCTCTTCCTGTATGAAGACCAACGCCGGTTAAAGAAACCTCATCAATAATTGTTTTTTGCAAATTACTCATTGTTTAACTCTTTAAAGGAAGCAATATTCTTTTCCAGTTCTTCTATTTTTTGGACCAGTTTGGATAAATTCTTGAAATGAACATAGGATTTGTTGTAATCTGAATACGGTAAGGCCGGACTTCCCTGCACCACGGCATCATCAGGTAAACTGCGTCCTATGCCTGACTGAGCCTGTATTTTCACACGGTTGCCTATTACAATATGACCAACGATACCTACCTGCCCGCCTATCTGACAATTTTTTCAATTCGTGTAGAACTTGCTATGCCTGTTTGGGCGGCAATAACTGTATTTTCTCCTACTTCCACATTGTGTGCAATCTGGATCTGGTTGTCAAGTTTAACCCCATTTCTAATGATGGTGTGAACCAAGGGTCGCTCTGTCGATGGTGGTCCCTGAACCTATATCTACATTGTCTTCAATAACCACATTTCCAATCTGTGGAATTTTTTTATAGGTACCATTTTCCTCCGGCGACAAAACCGAATCCGTCTACAACCAATTATGACACCGCTGTGTACTATACAGTGCTTACCGATAGTAGTTTCAGAATAAATTTTGGCCCCTGCAAAAAGAATGGTATTGTCACCGATAGTTACATTATCTCCGATAAATACGTTGGGATAGATCTTAACCCTGTTGCCGATTTTTGCATTTGCACCTATGTACGCGAAGGCTCCAACATACAGGTCCTCACCTGTTACGGCACTGTGGTGCTTAAAATGTGGTGTCCTCTATACCACTTCTATTCAATTTCACCTGGTTGTAATACTCCAGCAGCATGGAAAAGGCCTTATAAGAATCATCAACCTTTATCAGGGTAATATCAAGGGCTTTATCGGGTTCGAAATTTTTGTTTACAATGGCAACGGAGGCTTCTGTTGTGTAAATATATTGTTCGTATTTTGGATTGGACAAAAAAGTCAATGAACCTTTTTTGCCTTCTTCAATTTTTGATAGTTCATATACTTCAACACCGGAGTTACCAACGATAACACCGCCAAGTATTTCTGAGATTTGTGCTGCTGTAAATTTCATTCCTGCAAAAATAAGAAAAATAATGAAGAGAAAAAGTCTCTTTTCATTTGGGGTAACAAATATAATGCTTGCGAACTGATTTTGACAGGGCCATGATGTTTAATTGATCCGATGCGCTGGCGATGTCAAGCACAGTATCATCCTTTAACAAGAGGTCAATATTGTGCTCATCGGTATCATACGCCTTGTTCACTAGTCCGGTAAATACAAAATAAGCCAGATCGGCCTCTTTCACATGTACTTTCTTCATTGCATCCTTTCTTAAGTTTTCTATAAAGGATTCATCGAAAGGTTCGTTCTGCATTAAAACTTTGGGCAATTTTCGCTGCAGAATTGAAGTGCACATGCGGGCCAAAATAAAATCTTCATTATCAGACCAGCATTTTAAAGCAGACAGAATATCCACATCATCCAAACCGGAAAATGTTTCGATAAGGGAATTTTTTCGTTGCTACAGTCTCCGGTTCATTCTCTAAAAAATAGATCAAAGAAGGATTGGCAGTTAACACCTTGCCCTCTTTCAGTAAAAATTTAGCCCTTTCTAATATTTTAATAAGTATTTCTTCTGCAGCCACACTGGTTTTGTGCAAATAAACCATCCAGTACATCATCCGTCTGGCGACGATAAATTTTTCTGCAGAATAAATACCCTTTTCCTCGAGAAGCAGTGTGTCATTTTTAACCGTAAGCATGCTGATCAATCGTTCTGCATTGATATTGCCTTCTGCCACACCGGTATAAAAACTATCCCTTTTCAGATAGTCGAGCCGGTCCATATCCAGTTGGCTGGAAACGAGCTGGTTCATAAATTTTCTTGGATACCGGTTGGTAAATACGGCTATTGCCAGATCCAGTCTGCCATCCATCTCTTTATTGATCGCCTCCATAAATCTTAAGGAAAGTTCTTCGTGGTGAACCCCTTTAACAATGCTGTGCTCCAAAGCATGGGAAAAGGGTTGGTGCCCGATATCATAAAGCAGGATCGCCACCAGCGACGCCTCTTCTTCCTTCATGCTGATCTCTACCCCTTTCAGCCTCGAAATATATCGATTGTTTTGTGCATCAGAAAAACACAGCCTATGGCGTGATGAAAGCGTGTGTGGTGGGCTCCGGGATAAACGAGATACGACAGGCCCATTTGGGAAATTCTGCGAAGTCTCTGAAAATAACGGTGCTGAATTAATTTATACACAAGCTTGTTTCGTATGTGTATAAATCCGTAAATTGGGTCGTTAAAAATTTTGATTTTTTTCACACCGTGTGCATTGTTTTTCGTATTTTGCCAAAGGTTTATTTTATTGGCAATACGAATATACATACAAAAATAGTCGATAAATTTAATTTTTTTTAAGCTGCAGATGAGTTTAGCAAAAATACTTTGGGTAGATGACTGAAATACAGAATTTGAAGCCTCATATCCTGTTCTTAGAAAAAAAGAACTACGAAGTAAAACCTTGTACAAATGGAGCTGATGCAATTCAATATGTCTTAGAGGAAAATTTCGACATTGTTTTTCTGGATGAGAACATGCCCGGCTTATCGGGTTTGGAGACCCTTACTGAGATCAAATCAAAACTGCCGAATCTACCGGTGATCATGATCACAAAAAGTGAGGAGGAATACATTATGGAAGAGGCTATTGGATCTAAAATTGCCGATTACCTCATCAAGCCGGTAAATCCGAACCAGATCCTGCTCAGCTTAAAGAAAAATCTCGATACAACACGCCTGGTATCGCAAAAGACCACCTCCAATTACCAGCAGGAATTCCGAAAGATTACCATGGATCTGGGCTCGGTTAAAACTTTTGAAGACTGGATCGAATTGTATAAAAGGCTTTTGCACTGGGAAATACAGCTGGAATCAATCTTAGATCCCGGTATGAGTGAGATCCTGGAAAGCCAGAAAAATGAAGCCAACTCTTTGTTCTTTAGGTTTATAAAAAACAATTATGCCGATTGGTTTGGCACCGGAGATAAACCCATTCTCTCCCATACCCTGTTTAAGGAAGTCATTGTACCCCAGCTAAAACATGAGAATGGCACGCTTATGTTAGTTATAGACAACTTGAGATATGACCAGCTAAGGGTTTTAGAGCCAATTATTTATGAATATTATAAAAAAGTAGAAGAGATTGCTTATTTCAGCATTCTGCCCACTGCGACCCAATATGCGCGAAATGCAATTTTCTCTGGTTTGATGCCGCTGGAAATGGAGAAAAAATATCCGAATTACTGGAGAAATGATACCGATGAAGGGGGTAAAAATTTGTTTGAAAAAGATTTCTTACAGGAGCAGATCAAGAGACTGAACCTCAAAATAAAACACGAATTCTATAAGATCATCAGTGTGAATGACGGAAAGGAACTCGTCCAGAATTTCGCAAAACTCAAAGAGAATGATTTAACAGTGATCGTGTATAATTTTATTTCGACATGCTATTTCATTCTCGCACAGAAATGGAGATGATAAAGGAACTGGCCAGCGATGACAGGGCTTACCGCTCGCTGACACTCAGCTGGTTTAAGAACTCTCCCCTGCTCGAAATTATTCAGAAAGCAAATTGGCCGGAATGAAACTGATCATCACCACAGACCACGGTACGATCAATACCAAAAGACCTTCCAAGGTGATTGGGGATAAAAACATCAGTTCCAACCTGCGTTATAAAACAGGCAGAAGCCTGAGTTTTAATGACAGGGAAGTTTATGAAGTAAAAAATCCGCGCGATATACAGTTGCCAACCATTTACATGAGCAGCTCCTTTATTTTGCGAAAGAGGATTATTTCTTTGCCTACCCGAACAATTACAACCATTTTGTAAATTATTATAAAAATACCTATCAGCACGGAGGAATTTCACTTGAAGAAATGATTATACCCTGCCTGATTCTGGAGCCGAAATAATGGTTTTATCTCCTGAATAAAACAATCAATCCTGAACTTGGATATTTATTTTCATTGATGAATTTATTGGCGAACTCACAAAACCTCTTGCCCTATGACGGGGAGGTTTATTATCTAAAAGATTTTTTGCCCCGGACAGGTTACCTTGGTACTTTGATAATCTATGGAATGAAATCCAACTGGAAAAATGATGAAGTCTGGATTTTTGGTAAAAAAATAACAACGGCCAGAAAAACTGCATGGTATGGCAACCCGGGATTGATCTACACCTACTCAAAGGTGAGCAGAACCGCATTGCCATGGACAGAATGCTTATCGGAACTAAAGAACCGGATAGAAGAAATTTCTCATCAGCAATTTAATGCCTGTTTGCTAAATCTCTACCACAATGGTCTTGAAGGAGTTTCATGGCACAGTGATGATGAGAAAGAACTGGGTAAAGAGCCGGTAATCGCTTCCCTGAGCCTTGGTAGCGGAAAGGAATTTTGTTTTTAAACACAAATTGACAAAGCAAAAAGTAGCAATAGACTTAGCTTCCGGCAGCCTGCTGATCATGAAGGGTACCTGTCAGCATCACTGGGTTCATGCCCTTCCTAAGACGAAAAAAGTGATACAAGCGAGAATCAATCTGACCTTCAGGACGATTTTTTAAACCTGCATAGTCTTACCAACTTACATTATTAAAAAATATTCAAATCTAGGCCCAATGATTTTTAAAGATGGGTTTAGTTTTTAGGAGGCTCCTCTTTCTTAAGTATATTCCAGACTTTTATTTCGTCTTACTTCCTTGATACCATTGAGTATTTCGACATAAATTCCATCGCTTACCCCCAGTGTAACATCCCTTCTTTCGAATTTATTTTCACCGGTTTTCACTTCCACAAAGGACTTTTTAGTATCGTTGTCATATTGCACCAAAGCTTCCTTGATGGCCAGAACACTGTCTCTTTTGGCCAAAATAATAGAAGCATTGGCGCTGAGCCCTGCCCTTATAAATACGGTATCAACCTTTTTAAGGGTACCTTTTATTTCGAATTGTATGGCCCCGTTTTCCAATTTTCCCTTGGGAGCGATATAGTTTAAAACGGCATCAAAAGTGGCATTGTCTATAGCACCCACTGTGATCTCAAGAGGCAAACCTTCTTTAATCTTGCCCACTTCTGATTCATCCACTTTTCCTTACGAAGATCATTTTATCCACATCGGCAAGAGAAGCAATGGTTGTTCCTTCATTGAAGTTATTGCTTTCAATAACCTGATTTCCAACTTCTACCGGTACATCGAGCACCATACCTCCTACCGTTGAACGGATCAGGGTATTGGCAGAATTTCCGAGTCCTTTGGTGGAACCTGTTTTAACGATATCATAATTTGTATTGGCGGCCCTGTAGCTTTGCATGGCCTTTTTGAAGGATACTTCTGCTCTTTCCAGTTCTTGTTTTGAAATAACACCTGATTCAAATAACTGCTTTTGGCGGTTATAATTTCTTTCTTCATCATCCAGTGCAATTTTTTCTGTTTGAATGTTGTTTCTTGCATTGTTCAGTGCCGATAAATTAGGGATCACCCTAATCTTGGCAATCAGGTCATTCACTTTAATGATATCACCGCCAATAACATAAACTTCTTCGATAACACCCGATATATTGGGTTTAATAAGCACTTCCTCTACCGGGAGTATGCTGCCCGTAGCGACTGTCTTTTTAACAATATTCTGTTTGCTTGGTTTTTCTGTTTCATATATCACGGGGTCTTCAGCATTTTTTGAATACAAATAGTACAGCGCACCCCCGAAAGTGAGTAATATTAATATGAGAATTGTAATGATTACTGATCGTTTCATTTTTTTATTGATTATCTTTTTTAATTTAATTTATACTTTTTATTTTTATCCTTATTAACCCAATCAAACACAACATTTCATATCATCACCGACCGAAAATTTCAACACTTTTTATGATTCCGATTGCTGTCACCCGCTCCAATTTCTCAGAAAAACTTTTGTCACAATTTTTGATACAAAAATTTCGCCAAAAAAAATTAACTTTTAATTCATCTAACCCGACATTTCATGCCGGGCTACCCATATTAAACCCCAAAGGGGTTAAATCAAAACTCGTTTAAAAATCGCAAAACTGACATTTCTTTCCCAACCATTACTGTAACCCTTTTTAATTATTTTCATCTAACCCGATATTTCATGCCGGGCTACCCATATTAAACCCCAAAAGGGGTTAAATCAAAACTCGTTTAATAACCGCAAAACTGACATTTCTTTCCGTAACCATTACTGTATCCTTTTAATTAATATTTCATCTCTAACCCGACATTTCATGCCGGGCTATCCCATATTAAACCCCAAAAGGGTTAAATCGAAACTCGTTTAATAACCGCAAAACTGACATTTCTTTCGTAACCATTACTGAATCCATTTTTAATTATTTATTCATCTAACCCGACATTTCATGCCGGGCTACCCATATTAAACCCCAAAGGGGTTAAATCAAAACTCGTTTAAAAATCGCAAAACTGACACTTCTTTCGTAACCATTACTGAATCCATTTTTAATTTTTACTTATTAATTTAAACTTTACTTTATCCTTTGTCCTTTATCCTTTGTCCCTGCCTCCGGCAGGCAAGCTTTTTCTTTGAGGCCGGGGTTAAAAAATCGTTCTTTCACTTTTTCGCACTTCCACAATTTGCACCAAATCCATTTAAACACACCCCTAGCCCCTCTCAAGAGGGGAACGCGGTGACATTCACTCACTCACTAGTCACTAATCACTGCACCTTCACTTTTGTTTCTTGTATCTCTACCTTCGGCAGGCAGTCTTTTATCCTTTGTCTGCATCAAGGTGTACCTTTGTTCTTTATCCCTACCTTCGGCAGGCAGGCTTTTATCCTTTGTCCTTTTATCCTTTATCCTTTATCCTGTCCTTTGCCTTTATCCTTGCCTGCGCCAGCAGGCCTTATTCCGTTCTTAAAGCATCAACAGGTTTAACACGTATGGCATTTTGAGCAGGGATAAAACCTGCCAGCAAACCCGAAATAACCAAAATGGTCAAGGCGATTAATACGACGTTTAAATTTACACTTGGGTTTATGAACATATCAATGGGATCCATACTTCCCAGAATATAATTGACAAGATAAATCGCTGCCGCCCCCATGATTATGCCTCCCATTCCTGCAATTAGCGTAAGAAACAGGGATTCAGTTAAAATTTGTCCCCTGATCTCCCAGGGTGTCGCCCCAAGTGCCCGGCGGATTCCAATTTCTTTTGTTCTTTCTTTCACCACAATAAGCATAATATTGCTCACACCAATTACCCCGGATAATAATACGAGTATCCCTACGAAATAGGCAATGATTCTGAGTGCTGTAAATAAATTTTCCACCCGGTTAAACTGTTCAAAGAGATCAAAATAACCGATGGCGCGTTCATCCTCAGGATGTATCTTGTGATTGGCTTTCAGTAAACTGACGATTTGTTCCTTTACATCGGTTATGGCCTGTCCGTCATTGGAAGTAATTGCCATCCATCCGACTCTATCGCCCATGTTAAAAGCCTGAGAAAAGGAGGTAAAGGGAATAAATATCTGTTTCTGCTGTTCTTCTGAATCACCTCCAGAAGATTTCTTTTTATATACACCTATCACCATAAAATTAACCCCTTGTATCTTAATATAAGATCCCAAAACAGCTTCCCCGTTCTCGTACAGACCAGAAACCACACCTTCACCGATAACAGCAACCTTCCTTTTTTCGGTAATGTCCCCGTAATTGATAAACCGTCCCTCGATGATCTGCATGGGCTCCTGCTGAATGAATTCCGGGTAATCGCCATAAATATTATAAGCGCCGGTTTTTAAGCCCTTCACCACATTGTTCGTACCGTTAAAACCGTTTAATTGGTTTCTGGGAGAAATGAAGCGCAGATTGGGTATATTTTGACGCAAGGCTTCCACATCGCTCAATTTATAATTGAAATTTCTGTCTTTGGGCATGCCCTGATAGGATTTGGTAATTCTTTGGGTCCAGATGAACATTGTGTTGGTGGCGATATCTCCAAAATCAGATCGGATGCCATTTTCCAAGCCTTTTCCTGCAGAAAGCAGAATGATAAGGATGAAAATACCCCAGAACACCCCAAAGGCAGTCAGCAGGGTGCGCAGCCAATTGGAGGTAATGGTTTCTATGATCTCGTTCCAGCGGTCGCTATTCATCTTTATTCGTCTTTAAGCGCTGCAATGGGTTTGATATGTGCGGCGCGGTAAGCAGGTATAAAACCGGCGATTGCTCCGGCAACAACCAAAACAATGACCATGGTCAAAGCCATTGAAAAATTAACACTCGGATTGCTTATATAGTCAATTTGAATATTTGGTCCCAACACTTCCAAGAGCAGCATCCCGAATATCAATCCGGTAAAACCGGCAATGGTTGTAACAAAAATAGATTCATGAAGGATCATGGAGATTATGGTCCAGGGTCTGGCACCAATTGCCTTTCTGATTCCAATCTCACGGGTTCTTTCTTTTACTACGATCAGCATGATATTGCTCACCCCTACAACACCGGCGATAATGGTACAGATACCGACAAACCAGAAAAACAAGGCCATGCTATTTGTCAGCGTGTAGAATCTTTGCATCTCCTCAATGGCACTAAACACCCCAACACCGCGATTGTCTTCAGGCGCAACTGAATGTGCCGCTTTTAAATATTTTTTAAGATCCTCAGTAAACTGCTTAGATTCTTCTACAGAGGTTTCCAGATCCTTTCCCGGTTTTAAGGTGAAAGATAAATTGCCCAGTTTATCAGAGCCATTAAACACTTTTTGTAGAGTGCTTATGGGGATATACACCTTATTTTCCTCACGTTCACCGGCCGCATCTGAGAAAACACCCACGATTTGAAAATTAGTGCCTCCAATTTGTATGTACTCTTTTAGCGGTTCCTCCACACCTTTTAAGAGTTCATTCTGAATCTTTTTGCTGATCACAGCTACTTTGTTGGTGAGCCGTATATCCTCATTATTGATGTACCTGCCCTCAAACATAGACTGCTTTTCTATGTGCTGCATATCCGGATAAACACCCTGTAAACTGTAGGCCCCAGATTCCTGTTTATAGGTAATCGTAGTACCCCAGCGCTGGTTTTGTCCAGACTGGTACTCCAGTTTGTTTTTATAGACGCTGGTTATATAATCATAATTTCCATTGTTGAACTCGATCCTCCGGCCCGGATTCAGTCCTTTGTACTCGAGGGTAGTGATATCCGACCACACATAAATAACATTGGTGGCATCATTTTCAAATTCCTGACGGATACCATTCTGCATGCCCTGACTGAAACCCAGAAGCAGCACAAGTATAAAAATTCCAGAAGCAACGGACAAGCTGGTAAGAAAGGTGCGCACCTTATTCTTGCGTATCGTTTCAAATATTTCCTGCCAGTTGTCGAGATTAAACATTTTGTATCCGCGTTGCGGTCATTGGTTTTTGATAAGACTACAGTTTATTTGAATTGTTACAAAACTTTGAAAAATTTGGTAACAAATGTTTCATTTCTTTTTTTAACAGGCCCAAAACCCCTTTTTCTAAAAGTAAAAGTTATCAACCGTTGGTTTATAATTTCAATAAATTTTAAAGATTTCATGCGCATTAAATAAAATAAAATCGGCAATTTTGTACTACCAATTTTAAAGCAAATGAAGAAACATAATTTTAGCGCCGGACCAAGTATCCTGCCTCAGGAAGTCTTGGCACAGGCCTCAAAAGCCATACTGAATTTTAATAATTTAGACCTGTCTTTGCTGGAAATTTCCCATCGCAGCGCCGATTTTGTTGCCGTTATGGAGAAAGCCCAGTCCCTTGCCCTGGATTTATTGGGTTTGACAGGAAAAGGGTATACCGCTCTCTTTCTGCAGGGAGGTGCCAGTCTTGAATTTTTAATGGCCCCCTACAACCTGCTCAGAGAAAATGGCAAGTCCGCTTATCTCGACAGCGGCACCTGGGCATCGGCAGCCATCAAAGAGGCTAAATATTTGGGTGAGGTCGTGGTTGTTGCATCTTCAAAAGATAAAAATTATTCCTATGTGCCTAAAGGATATGCGATTCCATCAGATGCAGATTACTTTCACTGCACAAGCAACAACACTATTTTTGGAACCCAGTTAAAAGATTTTCCTAAAACGGATATTCCAATGGTCTGTGATATGAGCTCAGATATCTTTTCAAGAAAACTCGATTTCAGTAAGTTTGCCCTGATCTATGCAGGGGCCCAGAAAAATATGGGTCCGGCAGGTACCACGCTTGTCGTGGTCAAAGATGAAATTCTCGGAAAAACCGGCAGAAACATTCCAAGCATGCTGAATTACCAGACACATATCACCAAAGAGAGTATGCACAATACCCCGCCTGTGTTTGCTGTGTATGTTTCCATGCTCACATTGCAGTGGTTAAAAGACCTGGGTGGTATTGAGGCCATAGAGAAGATAAACGATGCCAAAGCGAAGCTGTTGTACGATGAAATCGACAGAAACCCGAATTTAACAGGTACAGCCGCCAATGAAGACCGTTCGCATATGAATGTCACATTTTTGGTAAATGATCCTGAGAAAGCAGCGGCATTCGACAAAAACTGCAAAGAAGCAGGAATCAGCGGTATTAAGGGCCACAAATCTGTGGGCGGATACCGTGCGAGTATTTATAATGCCATGCCTTTGGAAAGTGTACAGGTATTGGTGGATGTAATGAAGAAAATTTAAGTTTAAATAACGAAGCACCAGGACTAATTTCTTGACCCTCAGTGTTAAGATTAGGGGTGTTCCCTGCCTGCCCGTTGGGCGGACATAGGTCCGATAAAAAAATAAATACAAGTATATGAAAGTTTTAGCGAACGACGGATTATCAGCTTCAGGAGTCAAACCCCTGGAAAAAGCCGGAATTGAGGTAATTTTAAAAACAGTAGCCCAGGATCAACTGGCCAATTATATCAATGAGAACCAGGTGGATGTGTTGCTGGTGAGAAGTGCAACGAAAGTAAGAAAGGATATTATCGATACCTGCCCCGGATTAAAGATCATTGGCCGCGGAGGCGTTGGCATGGACAATATTGATGTTGAATATGCGAAAAGCAAAGGAATACAAGTGATTAATACCCCTGCCGCATCCTCTCATTCGGTAGCAGAACTAGTTTTTGCCCATTTGTTTGGCATGGTGCGCTTTTTACATGATGCCAACCAAAACATGCCTTTGATGGGCGATACCCATTTCAACCAATTGAAAAAAGCCTATGAAAAAGGAGTTGAACTAAAAGGTAAAACACTGGGTATTTTAGGATTTGGCCGTATAGGGCAGGCTACAGCAAAAGTTGCGCTGGCCAATGGTATGAAGGTGGTGGCCTATGACCCGTTTATTGATAGTGCCCACCTTACACTTGATTTTTTTGACGGGCAGACAGTCAGTTTTACCGTAGACACCATTTCAAAGGAAGAGGTTTTGAAACAGGCTGATTTTATCTCTCTGCACGTACCTGCGCAAAAAGAATATGTAATTTCAACCAAAGAATTTGGTATGATGAAGAAGGGAGCCGGGATTGTAAATGCCTCAAGAGGTGGCGTGATCGATGAAGTAGCGCTGGTAAAAGCAATAGAAGACGGAATTATTTCCAATGCAGCGCTGGATGTATTTGAAAAAGAACCCACCCCGGAAATTCAGCTGCTGATGAACAAAAATATTTCATTAACTCCCCATATCGGAGCAGCTACCCTGGAAGCACAGGACAGGATTGGCGAAGAGCTGGCTGCGCAGATCATCGCTTATTTCGCTTAATCTTTACTACACTAAAAAACAGGGATTTGTTACCACCATCGTAATAAATCCCTATTTTGATTGTACCAAAACACGAACTATGGCTACCGTAAAACCATTTCAGGCAGTAAGGCCTACCAGAGACAAGGCTGCACTGGTTACCACCCGTTCCTATGAAGTGTACAGCAAATCAGAACGCAGTGCCATCTTGAAATACAATCCTTTTTCTTTTTTGCATATACTGGAACCCGGATTTAAGTTCAATAAGGTGGTCAAAGGTCTGGAGCGGTTCCATATGGTGAGCAATCGTTTTTTGGAATTCAAGGAAAACGAGATCTTTTTAAAAGAAAGCAAGCCTGTTTATTACCTGCATAAAAAAACCTTCGTAGACCACTCGTTCTGGGGCATTATAGCCATTTGTTCTATTGAGGAATACGAAGAGGGAAAGATTAAAAAGCACGAAAATACCTTGCAGGAAAGGGAAAAATTGTTTGGCAATTATCTGGAAGTTACAGGTTTTAATGCGGAACCGGTGCTCATCACCTACCCCGATAATGATCTTTTGAAAGAATTATATCTTAACCTAAGCAAAGAAAGGCCTGAGTATGAATTTACAACCAATAAAAACAGAACACATAAGCTTTGGGTGATTGACAAAGATACAGATATTCAATTGATTCAAAATGAATTCAGATCGATGCCTGCCTTGTATATTGCAGATGGTCATCACCGCAGTGCCTCTTCAGCTTATCTAAAAAAAGTATTGCAGACACAGAATAAAAACCATACGGGAGATGAGTTTTACAATTATTTTATGGCTTACCTCATTCCCGAATCAAAATTGAAGATCACTTCTTTTTTCGATTCATAAAAAAATTGCCCATGTCTAAAGAGGAATTTCTGATTCATCTGGACAGTTATTTCCGCATAGAAAATTTAGGCAGTTTTTTTTATGCTCCTACTAAAAAGCACCATTTCAGCATGTATCTGGATGGCGATTATTACAAACTGTATCTGCGAAAAGATACCTTTGAAATTATGAACGCGCTGGATGATCTCGATGCCTATATTCTGTTTAAAACAGTTTTAGAGCCGGTGCTTCAGATCAAAGACCTCAGCCATGACAACCAGATTACCTATCTGCCGGAAGCCCATGGCATCCATCAGTTAAAAACAGAGGTTGACAAGGGCAGGTTTGAACTCGGTTTCGGATTGTTCCCGGTAACCGTGGAACAACTAAAGGCTGTGGCAGACGCGCAGCTCGCCATGCCTCCCAAAAGCACCTATATACAACCCAAGTTGCGCAGCGGACTTACCATATACGAATTGCGATAAAAACTCAAAAAATGTTTGTCGGAGAAAGGATAAAATCTTTACTAAATACACTACCAAAGGAAGTAACACTCGTGGCTGTAAGCAAGACAAAACCCATTGCGGATATCAGAGAGGCTTATGAAGCCGGCCAGCACGATTTTGGAGAGAACAAAATTCAGGAAATGTGTCAGAAAGCAGCCGAATTGCCTAAAGATATCAGGTGGCATATGATAGGGCATGTACAGACGAACAAGATAAAATACATGGCATCTTTTGTGCACCTGATCCATGGCGTGGATAGCTGGAAAACGCTGGTTGAGATCGACAGGCAGGCAAAGAAACACAACAGGGTAATTGATTGTTTGCTACAGGCGAATATCTCAAAGGAAGATACCAAATTCGGTATGCAATTCGATGAGATCGAAAAAATACTGCTGGGACCGGAAATTGACAACCTGCATCATATTAAAATAAAGGGTTTAATGGGAATGGCCAGCTTTGTTGAGGATGAATCAGTGCTTGACGAAGAATTTGCTTCGCTGAAAGGTTTCTATGACCAACTTCTTAAAAAAGAGATCGCGACAAAAAATATCCATCTGGAAATTTTATCCATGGGCATGAGTGGTGATTATTTAATAGCCATCCGGAATGGCAGTAATATGGTAAGAATTGGCAGTTCAATTTTTGGAGAACGCAATTATTTGGCGGAATGAAAACAAGGATAAAGGACAAAGGACAAAGGACAAAGGATAAAGGACAAAGGACAAAGGATAAAAGAAGCATATGGGGTTTCTATAGCTAACGCTAGTGGTTCACTGTGATCCGTCTCAGGATAAAGCTTCCTCCCGGAGGCAGGGATAAAGGACAAAGGACAAAGGATAAAGGATAAAGGATAAAGGACAAAGGATAAGGGATAAAGTTTAAGTTAAGGTCTTCGGTGGATTTTTATATTCAGCCCCGCGATAGCACTCCGGTGTTATCCGTGTCAAGCCTGATGGCAGGTAAACAAGGAAAAGGGCAAGGGATAAAGGACAAAAGGAAGAAGGATAGGGATAAAGGACAAAGGATAAAGACTGATCAGGATAGGATTTTTAGTTTAAGTCCCCGCGATGCCTCGCAGGTTAAATGCCGTGTCAATCCGTGTGCAGTGTAAACCGTAAGGACTAAGGATATAAGGACAAAGGATAAAGGATAAAGGATAAAGGATAAAGGATAAGAGTTGCCTGCCTGAGGCAGGATAAAGGAAAGAGTATTGAGTATTTAGCTGGCCCTGGCGGGTATTGAGTATTGAGAATGTTTTTTATTTAAACGAATAATTCCTAAAGATTGCAAAAACAGATCAGTGTAAATCAGTTTAATCCGTGTCATCCGTGTGCTATTGAAACAAGGACAAAGGACAAAGGACAAAGGACAAAGGAAACTATGAGAAAAATAGTACTATATTTCTTTTTATTGTTTTATTCCGGCCTGTCAGCCCAGGATACCATAGCATGGCAATATGTAAGCCATGGCATCAGGTTTGCTGTTCCGGAAGAAAGTCAGGACAGGGATATTCTTATTTGTTTTGCCGGTTGGTCTGTTGAACAAGCCTGGTCGGAAAACTGGGCAATGAAATTATGGGAAGCAAAACTCAAGGATACAGGAACAGGATATTTATATGCTGTAAAAGGGCCCAAAGATGTCTTTTTTGAATCTTCAGAAATTGCCACGGACAGTCTGGCGATGCATTTGCAGAGTCTTATGACTAAAAATAAGGAAATGGGCCCGATAAAAATAATCGTGGTAGCGCATTCAAGCGGCAGTTTCGTAGCCCACCGTTTTTTTTCTGTTTTGAATGCCAAGTTGGATTGGCAGGACCTTTTGGCCAAGATCACTTATTATAACCTTGATGGAGCCATTGGTTCGGCTACCCCGGCAACGACATTGACAAAATCTGTCAGCGATAAGCTCAAAGAGATCTATGCGGTTTATGCCTATGACGAAACAGAAAATATAGCCTCTCCCAACAAAAATGAAATGCAAAAAATGGTTTTGCTTTATCCTGAAAAAGTAACAGCAATTGAATTAAAGAGCAGTAATTCCGGTTGTAAGGATCCGTGGTGTGTGCACGACCTGCTGATCAACCAATCGCCGCACAATCCGAACGGATTTGACCTGGAAAAGGATTATTTCGAAATAAATGAACAGCACCCGGTAAATGATCATTATTTTCGTTAAATCTCAGTGCAGTATTTTGTAGATGAGCTCTTTAAGTATATCTCCCTGGCCGATGTTATTTGCCCCTACCCCTTTGCTCTTCATATCTGCTTCCCGCAGCAAGCCGATGATTCCGGATACTTTGCGCATGGGATAATTGCCGGCTGCCTCCATATATTCCTGCACAAAATAGGGATTAATTCCCAGAGCCTTGCCCACATTGGTTCTGCTTTTATCATGCAGTCCGTGGTAAATAAGCAATTGGGTAAAGAAATTATTCAGCAAAGAGATGGTGACCACAAGCGGATTGTTTTTTGCATTCTGTGAAAAATAGATAGCAATCTGGTAGGCCTTCATCAGGTTCTTTTCTCCCAATGCCTTGCGCAGTTCAAAATTGTTGAAATCCTTGCTGATTCCTATATTTTCTTCTATATGCTCTTCGTTGATGGCTGTCTCTTTGGGGACAATCAGCATCAGTTTTTCCAGCTCATTATAAACCCTGGACAGGTCATTTCCCAAAAATTCCACCAGCATCAGTGCAGCTTTTGGTTGAATCCGGTAATTCTTTTCTTTTAGCACATAGTTGATCCATTCCGGCACCTGGTTCTCATAGAGCTTATTGCTTTCAAACAAAGCGCCTTGTTTGGAAATAATTTTGGCTAATTTTTTCCTTTTGTCGAGCACTTTGTATTTATAACAAATAACCAGCACGGTAGTAGGCACAGGGTTTTCGGCATACTCACACAAATTTTCTATGGTTCTCGACAAGTCCTGGGCCTCTTTGACAATAATGACCTGCCTTTCCGCCATCAGCGGGTAACGCCTGGCATTGGAAATAATCTCTTCAATAGTTACATCCCTGCCATATAAAACGAGCTGGTTAAAACTTTTTTCTTCTTCTTTTAATACCTTATTTTCAATGATTTGAGTTATCCTATCTATATAAAAGGATTCCTCACCCATCAAAAAATAAATGGGTCTGATCTGGCCGTTCAGAATATCCTCTTCAATTTGTTTTACTCTTTTCATGAATAATAATTAATTTAGCCAGTGCTGTGGGGGTAAAAACAGCTTCAGATACGCATTATGGATGGCCTGATAGGATTAAATCTTCCCGAATATTCCTTCCGCATCAAAAGTAAAGAAAATAAGCTTTTTATCTTTGATGTGATACAGAAAAAAAAATGTGGTGCTCACACCGGAAGAATGGGTGCGACAGCATATCATACACTTTCTTATCAATGAAAAAAGCTATCCCCCTTCCCTCATAGCCATAGAAAAACAACTTGTACTAAACGGTTTAATGAAGCGGACAGATATTCTTGTTTTTAACAGGAGCGGTTTGCCCGAATTGATCGTGGAATGTAAGGCGCCGCATATAAATATTACACAGGAGAGTTTTGATCAGATCGCACGCTACAATATGAAGCTGAACGCAAAATATTTGTTTGTTACCAACGGACTGGCACATTTTTATTGTCAGATCGATCACCTGAATGAACGCTATACCTATCTGGAATCAATTCCTGATTATCAAAAATAAACGGGACTATTGAAGGTAAATCACAGCAAATCTTTTAAGTTTGCACTCGTTTTTACAAATAATCACAATCTTATAAAGATCATTTGAAAATAGCTGTAGTCATACTCAACTGGAATGGGGAAAAACTTTTGGAGAAGTTTTTGCCTTCGGTTGTAAAATACAGTGAGGGAGATGCCGAGATTTATGTAGCTGATAACAATTCAACCGATGGTTCTGTGGCTTTTTTGCAAAAAAACTATCCGGATATAAAAATTGTGCAGAACAAAGAAAACGGTGGTTATGCCAAGGGCTATAATGATGCTTTGAAGCAGATAAAAGCGGATGTGTATGCCCTGGTAAATTCTGATATTGAGGTAACCGAAAACTGGCTCAAACCCATTGCAGCTCAGTTTGCTTTGGAGCCCAATACGGTTGTGATCCAGCCAAAATTATTGGATTACAAAAATAAAACGAAATTTGAATACGCCGGGGCCGCAGGAGGTTATGTGGATTTCTTTGGTTATCCGTATTGTCGCGGAAGGATCTTTAATGCTATTGAATCAGATAGCCACCAATACGAAGGTGTTTGTGATATTTTCTGGGGCAGCGGTGCCTGTTTGTTTATTCGGTCTGCTGTGTACCATCAGATGAAAGGACTTGATGAAAATTATTTTTCACATCAGGAAGAAATTGACCTGTGCTGGCGCATACAGAATGAGGGTTACAACATACAATATGTAGGCGCATCAACGGTTTATCATGTTGGCGGGGCCACTTTGAAGGAATCAAACCCGCGCAAAACCTTTCTTAATTTCAGGAACAGCCTTTTTACTATTGCCAAAAATGTACCAAAGAGGTATGTGCTCCTTGTTATTTTCTCTAGACTCTTACTTGATGGTGCTGCTGCCCTTAAATTTGCTTTTGAATTGCGGCCTGTACATTCCTTTGCCATTTTGCGTGCACACCTTAGTTTTTATTGGTATTTACCCAAAATGCTTTTATAAAAGAAGGTTTATTTCTTACAAACAAACCAACTATTATGATTGTTTCAGCATCGTTTGGCAGCATTTTGTTTTGAGGAAAAAGAAGTATTCCGAACTTCGTGAGGAGAAGGATAAAGGATAAAGGACAAAGGACAAAGCTTGCCTCGGGCCGGAGGTAGAGATAAAAGTTGATTGTTCACTTACTTAAATATTCAATATTTAACATTTAAAATTATCCCAAAGACATCGGGGGATCTTATGGAGCTTAAAGAATTATTATAGTTATGATTGCCATAATTCCGGAAAGTTTTCAACTTCGGTTCTATTTTCTACTTTTTGCTTGATCAAAAAGTAGACAAAAAATCAAGGCTGCAAATAAAAAACCAGCCTTTGGCTTGAATTTCGACCTTTATCAATGCCAAGTGCGGCGGGGTGATCTCCTTGTATCCACTTCGGAGCTTCCCCGTCTTACTAAGCATTGATCTTGATCTCAATTCTTTTTTATTTGAGGCCGGGGTTAAATCGTTGCTTCGCTCCATCTTTCGTTCGTTTAACCATATTGCCTTTTTTTGGCTCCCTTTAGGGCGGGGGTCAAACAAAAAAATGACTGATCATTTTTCTTTGAGGCCGGGGTTAAAAACGTTGCTTCGCATTTTCTCTCTTTCTCTCCTTCAGCGCTTTCCTATAACTTGTCGCTTGTCTCCATACTAATACCCGCTGCGGCCGGGCTCATACTCCATACCCGCCAAAGCCTTTTTTCATGATTTCTTTTCCTCACTTTGCCCCAGCCCTAAAGGGTGGTGAGGAAAAACCGAATTTACTTTTATACTGGTTTTTATCTCTGAAAGAATGAGCTCCTTCGTACTCTTTCACTTGTTTGTCTAAGCATATCGCCTTTTTTTGACTCCCTTTAGGGCAGGGGTCTAAACAAATAAAATGACCCTGATCATTTTTCTTTGAGGCCGGGGTTAAATACGTTGCTTCGCATCCATCTACTTCGTTCCCGTTTAACCATATTGCCTTTTTTGCCTCCCTTTAGGGCGGGGCGAACCAAAAGAAAAAGTTTCGTCATTCATCAATTAACATTATCCTTTTTCAATTCTCAATTCTCAATTCTCAATTCTAAGACAGTACTTCCTGCACCTTATCAGCTGCTTCTTTGAATTCAACCACCGAAATAACATTCAGGCCGCTCTTATCAATCAGTTCTTTTGCCTCTACTGCATTGGTGCCCTGTAAGCGCACTATTATAGGCACTTTTATTGCACTTCCCATGTTTTTATAGGCTTCAATGATTCCCTGTGCCACCCGGTCGCAACGAACAATACCACCAAAGATATTGATCAGAATAGCTTTTACATTCGGGTCTTTCAAAATGATCCTGAAACCTGTCTCTACCCTTTCCGCATCGGCGGTTCCGCCTACGTCAAGGAAGTTGGCAGGCTCTCCTCCGCTCATTTTAATGATGTCCATAGTAGACATCGCCAAACCCGCGCCGTTTACCATACAACCCACATTGCCATCCAGATCCACATAATTTAAACCGGCAGCATTGGCTTCCACTTCTATCGGACTCTCTTCCCTGAGGTCTCTCAAATCTACATAGTCTTTATGGCGGAAAAGCGCATTATTGTCGAGCGTAACTTTTGCGTCTACCGCAATGATCTTCTCATCTGAGGTTTTTAAAACCGGATTGATCTCAAACAAAGTGGCATCAGATTTAATATATGCCTCATACAAAGAAGTCACAAACTTGGTCATTTCCTTGAAAGCTTTCCCTCTGAGGCCTAAATTAAAGGCGATTTTTCGTGCCTGAAAAGGCAACATTCCTGCAGCCGGATCGATCTCTTCCAAAAAAATAAGGTGCGGTGTTTTTTCAGCAACTGCCTCAATATCCATTCCTCCTTCGGTTGAATACATGATCATGTTCTTTCCGGCACCGCGGTTGAGAAGCACAGACATATAGAATTCCTGTGTTTCTGTAGGTCCCGGATAATATACGTCTTCAGCAATCAAAACCTGATTTACTTTTTTCCCTTCAGGTGGGGTTTGTGGGGTTTTTAGCATCATGCCAATGATCTCTTTGGAATACTTTTCAACATCAGCGAGATTTTTAGCCAGTTTTATTCCGCCACCTTTGCCCCTGCCTCCTGCGTGTACCTGTGCTTTTACAACCCACCAGCCGGTACCTGTTTCTGCTGTTAATTGCTTGGCCGCTTCAACGGCACTTATATGGTTATTTGCAACGATGCCACGTTGGACTTTAACGCCAAAGCTGCTCAATATTTCTTTACCCTGATATTCGTGTAAATTCATTTATATTTTTTTAAGTTGAACCTTTACAAAAGTAAGGATTAAATTAAAATTCTTCTTAATTGAGGCTTGTTTTTATTTAATAAAAATAAGGGATTTTGACTTTGGTTTAACATAATTTTAAGACTGTTTGACAAAAGCATTTATGAATTTTACAACACAATTTGCCGTACTGCCGTTTTCATGAAATTAGCCCTGACCATTGCCTTTTTTTTCTTCTCTTTTATCTTGTCGGCACAGGAAAACAGTATTGTCAAAAAGGAGCTCAAGGCCTTAAGAATAGAGGAAAAAATCACCATCGACGGACTTATAAATGAACCTGCTATGGGAACAGGCAGAAAGAGCCAAAGACTTTGTGATGTTCAGACCGGGTAACGGAGATAAGGAACCTTTAGACCTGAAAACGGAGGTCAGTATTGTGTATGATGACGAAGCCATTTATGTAGCTGCCAGATTGTATGATGCCAACCCACGGTTGATTTCCAAGGAGTTATCCGAACGGGATAACCTTGGGAACACCGATTTTTTTGCCGTCATTATCAACCCAAATAACGATGGCCAGAACGAGTTTGAGTTTTTTGTTAACAGCTGCAGGCGTGCAACTGGATGCGCAGGTATCCCCTTCCAACGGAGAGGATTTTAACTGGAGTGAGGTTTGGTTCTCTCAGGCAGTGATCACCGATGAAGGCTGGTTCGTGGAAATGAAAATTCCCTATGCTGCACTTGCGGATGCCAGAGGTGGATGAACAGGTATGGGGCCTGAATTTTCATCGCAGGATCGAACGCAAAAGGGAACAATACACCTGGAATTTTATTGATAGATCGAAAGGATCTCCTTCACTTTATGCGGGCATTTTAAAAGGGATTAGCCATATTGATCCTCCGGTGCGGCTTAGTTTTTTCCCCTTTACCTCTTTTATCGTCTCAGATTTTGATGGAGAAACCGATGGGGATTTCAATTTTGGCATGGATATAAAATACGGCATCACAGATAACTTTACCCTGATCGCCACCCTGGTGCCTGATTTTTCTCAGGCGGGATTTGATGCGGTTAGCCTGAATCTGGGTCCTTTCGAGCAGGTTTTTACGGAACAAAGACAATTTTTTATTGAAGGAGCAGATATTCTGAATAAAGGCGACCTCTTCTTTTCCCGCCGCATTGGCAACCGCCCTGTGGGAAATGATGATATCAGCACCTTTGTGGAAGAGAACCCCAATTATGAGATCGTCAGTAATCCCACTGAAGTGGACGTGATCAATGTAGTGAAAGTAACCGGCAGAACCCAGAAAGGTCTTGGATTGGCCTTGTTAAATGCAGTTACTGCAGAGACCGAAGCGGTAATAAGAGATACACTTACACTCGAAAAACAAAATATCGTTACCGAACCCATTGCCAATTACAATGTGTTGGTGATCGATCAGGAATTCAATAAAATTCTTCCATTGGATTTGCCAATACCAATGTATTGCGCGCCGGTGAGTTTAGAGATGCCAATGTATCTTCACTTGTGTTTAATCTGGCTAACAGAAAAAATTCCTATGCCCTTACCGGGGATGCGAGTACGAGCACCATCCGCGAAGATAAAGAGAATACCACGGGTTACGCCGGAAATCTGGCCTTCCGAAAAACAGAAGGAAAGTTCAGATACATGCTGGAGAACCGATTTTCTGATGATAAATACGATAAAAATGATTTGGGCTTAAACCAGACAAATAACTATTTGGATTTTGTAGGTAATTTATCCTATCAGATCTTTGAACCTACCAAGACCTTTAATTCTTACCGCCTCAATTTTTTCGCCGGCTATTTCAGGCGGTTTGACCCGAGTGTTTATACAGGCAACTGGCTTGAATTGGATGTGTTTTTCCAGTTGTTGAATCAGTTCGCTTTTGGAGGCAATATTTCCTCCAATATCGGGGAGCAATCGGATTACTTTGAACCGCGCACGGAAGGAAGGTATTGGGTAAAAGATCCGCAGTCGGAGATCTATGGCTGGATATCCACAGATTACAGAAAAAAATTCGCTATCGATGTAAGGGGCGGGTTTGAATTCAATACCGGTAACAGCGGTTATGAATATTCTGTGGAGGTAAGTCCGAGGTACAGGTTCAGTGATAAATTTTCCATGATTTACGGAGTAGAAAGAGAATTTAGCGACCACGAACTGGGTTATGTGACCACCCTTGATGATGGCACAATCATATTTGGAAAAAGAGAAAGAACAGAGGTAGAAAACGTGCTTACGGGAAAATACAGTTTCAACGACCGTTCCTCCCTTTCACTAGCCCTTACGAAATTACTGGTCTCCGGTGAAATACCGGGATCAGTATTACACCTTGCTTGAAAATGGGGAATTGCAGGAAAACACCTATTCAGGGGAAAATGACATCAACTTTCACAGCTGGAATTTTGATTTGAGGTATGTATGGGTCTTTTCGCGTGGCAGTGAGCTGGTGGTCTTGTACAGAAATTCTCTTCTTGACGCTGAAAATGAGCTGGGTCAGTCGGAAGAAAATTATTTCAATAACGTCTCTAATCTCTTCGACCAGCCTTTTGGGCACAGTTTTTCGGTAAAGCTGGTTTATTTTTTGGATTATAATCGGATAAGGATAAAGGATAAAGGATAAAGCCTGCCTGCGGCAGGTATTGAGTATGGGTATTGACTGGAAACAGGAACAGGAAAGGATAAAAGAAAAAGGATAAAGGACAATGTAAAATGTTGAATCTAAATGTTAAATGAATTAATCATTTAATTTTTTGTTCACCCGGCCTACGAAGGCAGGGCCTCCCTAAAGGGAGGCAAAAAGTGTTGATTTGATAAATGAACAAAGTGGAGTAAAGAATTCAAACCCCTGCCTAAAGAAAAATGAGCTTAGATCGAAAGCCATGCTTAGTAAGACCGTGTTCTAAGTTCTCCTTCAATCTTAAGGTTGGATGGTCAAGAATGATCAGCACGCCTTTAATTCTGCCTGACTTCTAGGATCGCTTATCAATTTAATCAGTACTTGAGCCACAGACCTTTTGGCTGACGTAGCAGATCGCATTAAAATCAATCCGAAACAATCCGTTATAAGTCCATCTCAAGTGCGGCGGGTCGATCTCCTCGCCCCACTTCGGAGTAACCCGTTTATAAGCATGGCTTTTGATCTTTATCTCATTTTTCTTTGAGGCCGGGGTCAAAAAAATCGCTCTTTGTCCTTCCTTTGTCCATCAATTTCGCATTTTTTTGGCTCCCTTTAGGGCCGGGGCCAAACAAAAAAATACTGATTATTTTTCTTTGAGGCCTTATTACTGTTTAACCGCATAACCGCGTCACCATACTATTTCCATCTCAATACTAAATACTAAATACTTAATACTTTTTTCTCTATTTTTGCGTACTTTTCAATTCTGGAATTAATCAATGATAAAAGCAAAAAATATCCATAAAAGCTACGGTACCGTAGAAGTACTCAAAGGAGTAGACCTTCACATTCAAAAAGGTGAAATTGTTGCTATTGTGGGTCCGAGTGGTGCGGGTAAAACGACTTTATTACAAATACTGGGCACGCTGGACAAGCCCACCAGGGTAGATGCACTTTCAATAAACAATGTGGACATTACCAAACTGGATGATAAGGCGATATCGAATTTTCGGAACAGACATATCGGATTCGTATTTCAGTTCCACCAGTTATTGCCTGAATTCACGGCAATAGAAAATGTATGCATACCGGCATTTATCGCCAACCGACCGAGAAAAGAGGTAGAAAAAAAGGCCGGAGAATTGCTGGATTTTTTGGGATTATCACACCGGTATGAGCACAAGCCCAATGAATTGTCGGGTGGAGAGCAACAACGGGTAGCCATTGCCAGAGCCCTCATCAACCAGCCGGACGTGATCTTTGCCGATGAACCCAGTGGAAATCTGGATACCGAAAATGCGCAGAACCTCTATAAACTGATCTTCGCTTTGCGCGAAAAATTCGGCCAGACCTTCGTGATCGTTTCCCATAACCTCGACCTTGCCAAAATGGCTGACCGCACCTTGACCATGAAAGACGGAAAAATTAATTGATTGACAGAAAAGGACAAAGCTTTATAGTGATGAATGATGAGTGATGAATGTTGATGTTGGAACCAAGATAGGAGACAAGAACCAGGAAGCCGAAGATAAAAGAATCACTAACCTTGAAATTTGAAACTCGAACTTTGAACTTTGAACTTTGAACCTTGAACCTTGAACTTTTTTACACATCACCTGAATTATTAAATACATAAAATAAAAAAATGGCGATCGGCATCATCAGCGCCATGCCCGAAGAAATAGAGGCACTTCTGCACAGCATGGCTGTAACGAAAACGTTTCGAATTGGGTATGCGTACCTACCATCAGGGACAACTTTTTGATAAAGAAGTGGTATTGGTATTTTCCCGCTGGGGAAAAGTGGCAGCGGCTACCACGGCCTCACACCTGATCCACGATTTTAAGGTAAACGAGATCATTTTTACCGGTGTGGCAGGTTCAGTAGATGAAAATGTAGAAATTGGAGATATTATCGTAGGTCAAAACCTCTACCAGCACGATATGGATGCCTCACCGCTTGTAAAAAGATTTGAGGTGCCCTTGCTGCACAGAAGCAGCTTTTCAACCGATCCAGACAAAAGAGAGAGATTATTGACTGCCTGCAATGAGTTTCTGATGCACTATGACGATTATATTCCTCAAAAAGAAAGGGAGCGGTTTTCATTGCAAAAACCAAAGGTGGTACTTGGAGATATCGCCAGTGGCGATCAGTTTATCTCTACCAAATCCCAGATCCAATTTATAAACACCCATCTGCCTTCCGCTGTTTGCGTTGAAATGGAAGGAGCGGCAGTGGCCCAGGTTTGCTTTGAATACAAGATTCCTTTTTCTATTTTCAGAACCATATCCGACAAGGCCAATGACAATGCCCATATCGATTTTCCGGCCTTTGCCAAGCGCATTGCGAGTAATTATGCACTTGGGATTTTGAGGAATTATTTAAACGTATGATGACTCTTTATTGGTCATTCCCGCGAAAGCGGGAATTTATAATACTTTTACGAATCACCCTTCCATCCAACCTGCGGCCAAATCTTGCCATTCAGGATTTTCCTTTTCGATCAATTCAACTTTCCACTCCCGATTCCACTTTTTTAATCTTTTTTCCCTTTTTATGGCTTCTCTGATATATTGATGGGTTTCTAAAAAGACTAGTTTATCAACATTGTATCTACTGGAAAATCCTTTGTTTACTTTGCATTTGTGCTCAATCATTCTCCGCTGAATATTATTGGTCACACCAATGTAAAGCACGCCATTGGGTTTGCTTGCCAGAATGTAGACGTAGTATTGACCGGTTGAATTATACATGATTGTATTCGAGTCATGAGATTCCCGCTTGCGCGGGAATGACCATACAAGGGACCTAAAGGGCTTCCCGGATTATTCAATTTCACACTAGGATTATTTTTTTAAATTTACCTTTTCCTTTTCCTCTTCTCGCCACTACCCTATCCAAATCCTCTTTACTGAGATTAGACCCGCTGGGCAAGCACAGGCCCCTGTTAAAAAGATCTTCTGAGGTGCCATCTACATAGGCAGGAAATTCCTGAAAAACAGGCTGTAAATGCATCGGTTTCCAGAGGGGTCTGGATTCTATATTCTCCTGTTCCAAAGCGAGTCTGATGGCTTCCCTGGTTTCAAAGCTTTCTGTTAAAATAGTTGTCAGCCAGCGGTTGGCATAGAACCCTTCAGGTTCTTCCACAAAGGATACCGGCAATCCCGCCAAAGCGGTTTTATAAAAATCAAAATTCTTTCTGCGTGCTTCTACCCTGTCCTGCAGCACCTCCATTTGTCCGCGGCCTATCCCGGCAACAATATTGCTCATTCGGTAATTATAGCCGATCTGCGAATGTTGGTAATGCGGGGCCTCATCCCGTGCCTGTGTGGCTAAAAAAGTAGCCTTTTTGCAATATTCAGGATTGTCAGAAACCAGTGCTCCCCCTCCGGAAGTGGTAATGATCTTGTTGCCGTTAAAGGAATAAACCCCCATGAGTCCGAAAGTGCCCATCGCTTTTTTGTTATACGTTGCACCCAAGGCTTCAGCGGCATCTTCAATAACAGGTATGCCGTACTTTTCAGATACAGCCATGATCTCTTTCATCTTTGCCGGCATGCCGTATAAATCTACCAGCAAAATTGCTTTTGGTTTTTTGCCTTTGCTGATCCTGTCGGTGATTGCCTTCTCAAGCAATACCGGGTTCATATTCCAGGTATCTTTTCCGAATCTATAAACACAGGGATGGCCTTTTGGTAACGGATTGGGTTGGCAGTGGCGGAAAAAGTGAAGGAAGAGCAAAGCACTTCATCATCTTGTTCAATTCCCAGCATGATCAGTGCCAGGTGTATTGCCGCAGAACCAGAACTCAGCGCCGAGCAGGACCGAGCGCCTGAATAGGCACATAAATCATGTTCCAGGCCATTCACATTCGGCCCCAGCGGTGCTACCCAGTTGGTGTCAAAGGCCTCTTTGACATATTTTTGTTCTTCACCTGTTAAGTGCGGGGAAGAGAGCCAGATTTTTGGTTTCATACGAGTAGTCATTCCCGCGAAAGCGGGAATCTTATTATAATATTAAGAATCATTATTAATACCACCCCTCAGCCAGATTAATCCATTCAGGATTATCCTTCTCAATCAACTCAATCTTCCAGGAACGATTCCATTTCTTTAACTGTTTTTCCCTTAGTATTGCTTTTTTGATATTTACAAAGGACTCCAAATATACAAGTTTGTCGACATTATACCTACTAGTAAAGCCCTTTGTTAATTTGTTCTTATGCTCCAAAAATCTCCGTTTAATATCATTGGTTACTCCAATATACAAAACACCGTCCTTCTTGCTTGCTAGTATATAAACGTAATAATTGTGAGATACCTTGAACATACTTACGTTAAAGTTCAAAAGATTCCCGCTTTCGCAAGGGAATGACGATTAGGTTTAAAAATATTTTTCTGCGCAATTGTCATTCCCTTGCGAAAGCGGGAATCTTATCCTGTATTCTTAAAATCATCGTTGATACTCTGATGCACTCACTATAAATTCATCAAATCCTCCACAATCCGCTCCGCAGTCTTCCCATCCCACAAATAAGGGATCTCGCCTGCCTTCCATTCGCCTTTGTGCAGTTTTTCCATAAAGGGGGCAACATTTTTTGGGTTGGTTCCTACGAGTTCGTTGGTGCCAATGGTGATGGTTTCAGGGCGTTCGGTATTGTCCCGGAGGGTCATACAAGGGACTTTCATCACGGTGGTTTCTTCGGTGATTCCACCGGAGTCTGTGACTACTGCAAAAGCATGTTGTACCAGGTAATTGAACTCCAAATAGCCCAGTGGCTCGATCATGTGCAGATTTTCTGCATGGATGCCGATATGCTGTAAGTTTTTGGCCGTTCGTGGGTGAACGGGAAAGATAATCGGAAATCCTTTGGCTCCTTTGACGATCTCATCGATGAGTTCTTTGAGTTTCGCTTCTTCATCCACATTGGCAGGCCGGTGCAGGGTCATCACAAAATAATCCTTTCTCTTTTAGTTTAAACTCATCCCAGGCCTCGGGCTTTACGAAACGTGACTTGTTCTTCAGCAAGGTATCGATCATGGTATTGCCCACATACCTGATCTTGCTTTCGGCATGACCCAGTTTTCTCAGGTTTTCATTGGCCACCTCGCTGGTGGTATAAAAAATATCGGTAATGCTGTCTGTGACCATCCTGTTGATCTCTTCGGGCATGCTCAAGTCATTGGAACGAATCCCTCCTTCCACATGAATCACGCCGACCCCGAGTTTCTTCGCGGCAATACTGCAGGCCATGGTAGAAGTGACATCACCTACCACGAGCACCCAGTCTGCAGGGTTCTTTTAAAAGCAAAGCTTCATACCGCTCCATAATACGGGCGGTCTGTTCTGCCTGGGTTCCGCTGCCTACTTCCAGATTCACATCCGGTTCAGGGATTCCCAATTGCTCAAAAAAGCTCCCGGACATCTTTTTGTCGTAATGTTGTCCGGTATGGATTAATCTATATTGTATTTGACCTTTAACTTTTTCCAAAGCCTCGATGATCGGGGCTATTTTCATAAAGTTTGGCCTTGCGCCTGCGATGATGTCTATTTTCATGTTTGAATTTCAATGTTTAACTTTTACTTTTCCAATGTGGCATAACATTTTTAAATTTAAAATATTATAATTGATATTTTAGTTTAAATTTATTTCGAAAAAAACCAATCAGAAAATGAAAAATACAATTTTAATTTTGAGTGTACTTGCAGCTTTTGCATGTAAAAATGAAAGTACAAAATCACATGAAACCATGGTTCTTGAACCGGTAACGAAAACAGAAGTTGTCAGAGAGCTTTCACAACAAGACGAGATGATGCAAGAATACTATGCACCACAATCAAGTGATAATAGGTAGCCGCAAATATTCGCAATTTTTTGGTAAATGATTATTTAAAGAAAGACCTACCAATCCTTTCAGAAGAAGATCGTAAATTTCAATACTTCAGCGTAGATTTAAACGGTGATGGCAAAGATGAATACTTTGTTAATTTTATGACTTCTTACTTTTGTGGTACCGGTGGTTGTTCGGTTGTACTATTGGATCACGAATCAAATGTGATCACCAATTTTTCGGTTATGGACAATCCAATATATGCAGAAAATGCAAAAACAAAGTATGGAAAAATATTTTGGTAGCAAAGAGGTGAGCTTAAGGTATTAAAGTACAGAGAATGGAAAATATCCTCCAATCCAAGTGTGCTGCAAAAGCACCTTTTAATGCGCCAATGGCTCAGAATAATTATGTTTGACGAAAATTTTGCCAAACCAAAGACCTATAGTTTCTAGCAAAAATAGGATGGTATAGGAAGGGGTTACTTTTCTTTGAGGAGAAATTCGAACTGTAGCGCTTTTTAGCGCCATATAAACCCTGAAGACATAAGGAAGTGCTGCAGCGAAAGTGCGTTTTTCAAGTCTGCGAAGAAAAAAGGAACATGAAGTTGCGAAAATTTAAACGCAAAGCCACAGAAAAAGAAAAGCAGCCTTGTCCCGATAACTATCGGGATGGTTCGTTTTAGCGGCTTCTAAAATGAACAAAAAATAATTACTATTTCTGGAGTAAACCCGGCTTCAAAGAAAATATAGGAAATTACAAAATATTGAGATTCTTTTTGTGAACTAAAAACCAGTTTAACGAATGAATGTCACCTCGAGTGATCCCGAGATATCGGGGATTGTATCGTGAGGTATTGGTAGAAGAATGCTATTATTATCAGTTTCGATACCTCCGCTTACGCGGCACTGAATTGACTAAATTGGAGTTTTTAAAAATGTACCTCGAATGAATCCCGAGCCTGTCGGGTTGTATTAGGTATTGGTGAGAATCTTGTAGTATATCGTAATAGATGACAACATTAGTTAAAATTATTCGAGGTGATTGATAGGGGATGTATTGAGGTATTGTAAAATATATTATTATATTTCTTATATCTTACAGGTGGGGTTGAAATGATTTTCTTTTTGGGATCAATGTTATTGAGTAGGTGTCCACGAATAGGGGATTTATGGGCTTAAAGTATTGTTATGGTTACAATGCCTCTGCTTTCCAATAGTTGACCGAAGTTTACAACTTCTGGAATCTTATATTCTTCTTTTTCCATCGATGTAAAAGAGACCGAAAACGGGACTAGGCTGCAAATAAAAAAGCACTTCGCTCTTCATCAAGGCTAAGTGCGGCGGAGTGATCTTCTCATAGCCAATCGAAGCTTCTCCGTCTTACTAATCATTGATTTTGATTTCAGCACTTTTTTCTTTGAGGCCGGGGTTTGAAAATCGTCTCGGCGCAGGCCCCAGGGAGGGCCGGTAGGCTTCACTAAAAAATAAAAATAACATAAATAAAATAAGCGGGCTTCCCTGTCGGCAGAAGGGGATTTCCAAATAAACAATCAAAAGCTATGAATATTACAAGCTTGTGCGAAGTGCTTATTCGGGTTTGATTTTTACTATTTTATCTCCTTGCATTACCACAAGTTCACTATTCTTAATTTTCTTAAATTCAATAAGTCGTTCGTAAACTTTTTCAAGTCCTTTAATAATCTTATCTTTTAATTCAATTTGTATTTCTCTTTGTGTCATATTTTTTTTTTAATTGCATGAATTTTTCAGCATTAACTACCTCTAACTTTTCAGTTCCCATTTTGTGAGCGATTAATTCGTGCTTACCAAAGGAATTATCAAAAATTAATGCTCCATCAATTAAGGGAAGATAAATATCAAACAGATTATAAATCCCCTTCAAATATCTTCTTTCGATTACCTTTTCTGGAATATTATGTCCGCCTTCTTTTACTCTAGTTTTTACTCTTTCTTTTGCAAGTTCAATATTATTGAGCCAAAAGAATAATAATGTAATTGTGTATCCTTGTTTTTTGGCCTGTATGATTTTGTTTCGATAACTTCTTGAGGATAAAGTTGTTTCAAAGGCAAAACTCTGGTTTTCCCTTAAAAGTTCATTGATGCGATTAATCATAATTCTTCCTGATTCAAAAGCAACTTTTCAGGTTGAAAAGGTGATAAACCTTTCGCAATTTCATCAGCATTCACAAATTCTTTACATTCGATTATTTCAGGTAAAACTGAATATGAAGCAGTTGTTTTTCCAGCTCCATTACATCCTGCGATTATGTACAAATTTTTTGTTTCCATCTCTACAAATTTAAATCTTTAATCTCAATTTCTGAATCGAAGACGGATTTTCTTGTATTGGCACAACACCGAATCTCGGTATCACAGTATAAACAATTTCCGGATCTTGAAAAACATTAAAAATTGTCAGGATATACACAGTCTTTTTAGAAATATTGATCTGATAATAAAGCCTGTTGTGTCTTTTGTGAGCATTACACTGTGAATGCTTCTGGATTTATTCAAATTCCTGGAAAATAAATGGATCCGATAATCAGAAGTTTTTTTACTCTTTCGAGTTCATTTAAAAATGAATCTGCTTCTTTGATTGTCCATTCCTGCAGCAAGTAAGCGACAGTTTGTCTGAGGTCGTTCAAAGCCCTGTCTGATAACAGCACTTTATAAACCATACTTTGACCTGGTTTCTGCTACGGCCTTATCGAAATCATGTACTTTACCCTTGTTGATGTCCTCCAAACCTTCTTCAATCTTTTGATAAAGGCGTTCCGACAGGTTAATATCGTCATAAAGCCTGGCTAATTTTTTCACTTCCTCCAAACTAAAATTGGCGTGTTTTCTTTTATTGTAAAATGCAGAACGACTTATCTGAAGTTGCTCTAAAATATATTCCAGTTTATAGGGGCCATTTTCAATAAATGAACCTAATTGGTTTAAAATTGATTCATATTTTAATACTTCCTGATACATATTTGGTTTTTTATTAAAACAAATATAGTTAAAATTGGTAACATACTTAAATATTTAAAAACCGCATCACCGTATAATCGAGTCACAAATCGCAACAAAATTCGTTTAAACACACCCCTAACCCCTCTCGAGAGGGGAAACGCGATGCCATTCTCTCTTTCGCTCCTTCTCTCTTTCGCTCATTTTGGCCGGGTGCAAAACCACATTGATTTGATTACGGTCATCCCCGACCCCCCCCGAGCACTCGGGGTCGGGGCGGGGATCTTATGGGGCTTAACGAATTGTTATAGTTATAGATTGCCATGCTCCAAATGGTCGGACCCGAAGTCTGACGACTTCGGGTTGTTCTTGTTCTTTTTACTCACTGAATATTTATTGGTTTTGGTGTTCGTGATGTGCTTGCCTGCTGTCGGCAGGCTTCGCAGTTCCCATTGCTGCAAAAAGAACCAATCCCGAAAACTCGGGACTAGGCTGCAAATAAAAAACCAGCCTACAGCTTGAATTTCGATCTTTATCAATGCCAAGTGCGGCGGGGTGATCTCCTTATAGCCAATCGGAGCTTCCCCGACTTCCTCGCATTGATCTTTGATCCTATTCTTTTTTATTTGAGGCCGGGGTTAAAATCGTTGTCATCGCTCTTTATCTTCTTGGTCCAACCATTTAGCCTTTTTTTGGCTCCCTTTAGGGAAGGCCGGTAGGCTGGGGGAAACAAAAAAATAAGTTTAATCATTAATAATTCAACATTTAACATTCAACATTATCCTGTATGCTGTCTCTTTTTTCCTGACCTCCGAGAAATAAATTGAATCTTAAATTTTAAAGCTTAAATCTCAGATCTTAAATCTTGAATCTTTAACTCTCCATTTCAATTCAGCCAAAACCTCCCTAAGCCACCCATCCATCAATTGAAACGAAGCTATATTAGGAAAAGCAAGGCCATGATAATTATTGCTATCCAAATTTCACTTTAAAATTGGTTGGTGCTGCAATCGGGAAAATAGCCTGCGGCCCGGTACATCTGCATAGCCCGGGGCACTATGGGAGGCATCTGTGGCTACAATTACCTGTTTTCCGGCACCAAATTTTTCCTTAAAAGCCAGCACTTCTTCCCAGGTTGTGGAAGGCGTTTCCAGCATGTGTATTTTTTTCACAGCACTCCCAATGCAACCGCAGCCCTTTTTGCCACGGATGCCTGGCTCTCCACACCTACTTGCGAGGGAATACCCTGAAGTAACCAACAACGCCTTGGGCAATTTTCGGAACAGACGTATTCCCTATGTCAATCTACCCAATGTTTGAAGATCCAATTGTGAAGTGGCCTGCAAGTTTTTATCCAGATCATAACCGGCCCCCAGCACATGAATGTAATAGGTTTGGGCCGTATCCAGCTTTTCCGTATTTATTGCTTCATACTGAGCCTCCAGATTTCGTATCAGTTTTTTAGGGACATAAGAAGTACTGCAGACCAACAAAAATAACAAGCCTAAAAAAACAGACCATTGAAACAACTTTTTCTTCCCAAGCCAATAGCATATTAAACAAAAAAAAGCCCAAAGGCTAAAGATATTTGCAAGGCTAAAAGACGATTTTAGGAAATCAAGCATTTGTTTTATCAATTATTTTGTCAAGATTGATTCTTAATATTAGTTGAATTTTACAAACCTGATTTTTCGTATTATAAAAATACAAGACACATAATATTTTACTTAGAGATTCATGCTTATATCTAACTTTTTCCAATATCTTTCACAATTAATCTAAATTCTTGTTATTTGTCGCCATAATTTCGTTTCTTTTTCAAATTTCCCCACCAAGGAATCACCATGCCTATTAAGGTGTCCATAGTCTTTGAAATATTTATAATCATGAAATTGGTAATTTCTTGATTCAAATCTCATACGGATACTGTAGTAATTTGATAATAACCAAAGGTCATTTTTGATTTGAAGTGGAACATTCTCAATATAATAGTTAGTATAAGGCATTTTTAAGAGCACAACTTCACAGTTGTTTTCCTTCAATAAAAAAAATTAGTTTTTTTAATAGACATTTTGTATCGAATCATCTAAAATATAATTTGGATTTTGCCAGTGCCTTGAATGTCATTTGATATAGATAATGTATCATTAGCTATATTTTCAGATGAGTTTTTCACTTCAGTATTTAAATACAATTTTCTAAATAATCTTAATGGTTTTTTAATATCAAAAAAATTATAATCTTTATGATTTGGTCTAATTTCCAAATGTTTATAGTTAAAAATTTTATATTCATCAAGATATCTAAACATAGAGGCTCTCCAGCCTGGATATTAATCATCATTTGCAATACTATTTGATAAAGTTTTGAAAAATGATGATAATTACAAGCTATATAAATTTTCTTACCTTTTAGCTGCTCAATGAACTCTTTAGCAAATTCAAAATAAACGAAATAAGCGCTTCCATTAATTGAATTATTATAAATATAAGAAAGTTGAATAAATTCAGTTTGGCTATCACCTAAAAGTATTATTGAATGATTTGCAACTTATTACTTGATTTGATTTTAAAAAATGTCACTAGGCTCACATATAAGGCAATTGGAAGTAAAACAAAAATTAAAACTTTAATTAAGAAGAATTTCATTTTTTAAAACTGGAAGTATATAAATTGTTGCTCTTTTCCGCCAAACCAAAATATAGCAATTATAATTGTATAATAAAGGGCATATCAGATAGGCCTTTTTAATTTTAGGTCAATGTGAGCAAGTGCATATTGTCCTTCCATTTCAGATCCATTCAACAATCAAAAAAATGAAGGTTAGAACAATTATCAACAGGCAGAATTTCAGGTTTGGTAAACGTATTTGTTGAAAATATTCCCGATATATAACTTACGGCATGGCTCATGTCATTTGCTCTAAAAAGATAAGGGCAAAACTACGGTCGATCCAAAAGTCATTAAATAAAGAATACCATCTCTAAACCCGGGTAATAGCTTTCCCTCAGCAACAATATGTAAATTGTTTCGATTGCTATTGGTGAGCAATAATGGCAAAAAGATAAAGGGCATTTAAGGCTCCCCGAAACAATAAAGGTCCAGTTGGCCCCCATAGCAAACCACTGACGATAAAAATAATAAATGTATTTCTTCACTTTTTAACGAGGGTACCTCCTTTGCTGCCTCCCAATGGGAATGTAAAGGTAATCTCTTGAACCAGGTAGACAAGAGAGATATGCCAGCGCCTCCAGAATTCAGCGATATCTCTTGAAAAATAAGGAAAGGCAAAGCTCCGCATCAGGTTAAATCCAAACAAACGAGAAGCGCCAATGGCGATATCAGAAATGAGCCTGAAAAATCACCATAGATCTGAAGAAGTAAAGAAAAGTGCTCCTAACACCAAGGTACTGCCCGAATAATCTTCAGAATTATTAAAAAATAAGATTGGCATATTCCGCACATATTATCAGGCAATCGCGATGATTTTTTGAACAAACCCATAATATTTGCCGCATTCCGTCAACCGCTTTGTTGTAATCAAAAGTGCGTTTTGAATAAAATTGAGGAAGTAAATTGGTGGCTCTTTCGATGGGACCTGCAACCAATTGCGGAAAGAAACTAACAAAGGCTGAAAAAGCAATAAAATCTTTGGTAGGTTCTAATTTTCGTTTGTAAACATCAATGGAATAACTGAGGGTCTGAACAGGTATAGAAGCTTTTATTGCCAACCGGAAGTATTATATTCAAGGAATTGGCTTTGATTTCATTGCAAAAAAAGAAAAGGCGGTAATAAAATTGTCTAAAAAGAAATTATAATACTTTAAAGAATCCGAGAAAACCGAGGTTTACGATGATACTTGTCCAAAAAAAAGCAAAACCCTTCTCTTTGTCTTGTTTTCCTGATTCATTAATCCTACCCCCACAAAATAATCCACCAATGAACTAAACATTATGAGTGGTAAAAACCTCCAATCCCACCAGCCATAAAAAACATAACTGGCAACTACGATCAAAAGATTCTGAAGTTTTAAGCTTTTATTCGCGACAAACCAATAAAGTACAAATACTATTGGTAAGAATATGGCAAAATCTATAGAATTAAAAAGCATTTAAAATACTAATTTTATTAACGATTTTATCAATGGGTAGCAGCTATAATTAATTTTAGTTTTCTGAATAAAAAATAGCCCAAAGGCTAAAGAGGTTGGCAAGGTTTATGTTAGACTTTATAAAGTCAGTCATTTAATACATGGTTCAATTTTACAACCAATTAATATTCTTATACTTGTTGAAGATTATGATCATTTACTTTTTCTTTAAAACGGTAGAAAACAACCTCATTATCCTTAACAGTTTTATCCAGTACCATTCCGGCCATTATTTTATTGTTACTTCCAATATTTAATCCCGGGTATTGTGGCACTGTTAATCCCAAATAAATTTTCGTTCATCTCCTATTTCCGTAAAACCGGAGAAGCAAACATTTGGACTCAAAAAATTATAATTACCAACTTTTTGTGTCATGGCCTATACTACACCGGCTGTTCACCATAGTATAATCTCCTATAATTGTGTTCGGACCTAAATTAACATTTGGGGCAATTACGGTTCCTGTACCAATTTTTGAGGATCTTGATATATACGGAATCCGGATGGATAAAGGAAACAAAACAGGCTCCATTTTGAATAAATTTTCGCACAATCGTTTTTCGATATTCCAAATTCGCAATACCAATCAAATAAAAAATATCCTTATTAATTTGATGGTCTTTTATACCTCCTAAAAACGGGTCAGAGAACCTATACTGTTTGTTAACTTTCCTCATTATCATCTATAAAACCAACTACTTGTATCCCATTTGTGCTGTTCCGATTATGGTTATCATGATAAATATAGTCATCAAGTTCTGCCTGCATGGACCACCTGCGCCTATTACAATAACATCCTTCATGAATAAAATTAATTTGAATAAATACCTAGCGCGCCAAATAACCGCCGTCAACAATTAAATTTGTTCCTGTTACCCATTGTGAGCCATCCGATAGCAAATAAACCGCCGCATTGGCTACATCTGAAAAACTTCGCCCAATCCCAAGGGATGTTGCTGATTTACGGCTTCCATTGAAATCAAGAATCTTTTTCGATATTCTGACTCAATCAAAGAGGGTGTATTTACAACACTGGGTGAAATGGCATTAAATCTTATTTTCTTATCGGCATATTCCAGCGCTAAGCTCTTAACCATCCCAATTAAAGCGGCCTTTGTCATGGCATAAAGCGATTTACCTTTTGCCCAACCTCGCTCATAACCGAAGAAATCATAACGATGCTCATTCCTGTTTCAATCTGATCCCAGTCAGTGGCGATTTGTATAGAATTTAAATTGCAGCATATACATTGATGGAAAAAGTCTCTTCGATCTGATTCAACTTCATCACTTTTAATGGAATGGTTGGGGAAATTCCTGCTGCATGTACAAATCCGTCAATCGGACCATTTTTTTTAAAAAATCCCTCAATAATTCTCCGAAATTCTCGAGGGTCAGATCAATATTAAAATAATGATGGTTAGCTTGCATATTACAAAGTGGCGATTGTTCCTAATTTTGCGCTATCTCTGCCTAAAATAATAATATTTGCTCCTTGTTCGGCACGGCAATAGCGACCGCTCGACCGATCCCGGAAGATCCGCCGGATATCAAAATGGTTTTACCAGTTAACGAAAAGGATTTTTGGTCATAAATGAAAATGCTTTAATAAATTGCTAAATCTCAACGAGCTTTGATACATGGCAATCCTTAAAATCCATTATGCTTGAAGCCCAGGACATGCCTACCCCAAAACCACTTAAAAGTACTTTTTTAGTTCCTGATAGCTGACCATTTAATTGGGTTACCATAGTAAGTGGAATTGAAACGGAAGGTGTCTTTCCATATTCCTTAATGCTTGTTGGAACTTTTTCTGTGGGTAATTTCGCTTTGATAAATACCCATTCATAAAGGAATTTGCCTGGTGAAAAACAAAATAATCAATTTCTTCTTGCTGCTATTGGAAAAGCTGAGTATATTTTTAAGGTCATTGGGGATTTCCTCCTAAAAACAAAATTAAACACATCTGCACCGTTCATTACCCCATGTTCATCTGTTGAAATATTTCCGTAGCAATAC
>JAXHKS010000009.1:0-833457 GCA_034523115.1 Flavobacteriaceae bacterium
TTTTTGGGATGCTCTTGGTTCAGTTAGTATTGCTTCATAGGATATAAAAAAGATAACAACGATGAAGTGGTCATCACACAGATGCATCCCGAAACACTGAAAAGCATTGCCGAAAATGGAGATGGTACCTATCTCAATGGGAATAACACCAATAAAACGGTTGCTTTTGTTGAAGATCTTCTGATAAAAGCAGATAAAAAGGAATTTGAAACCAAACAATTCTCCGATTATAAGGACCAGTTTCAATGGTTTGTTGGAATAGCACTTATTTTACTCATACTGGATTCTTTTTTACTCGATAAAAGAACCAAATGGATACAGAAATTAAATCTGTTTAACGAAAAGAAAGAGAATGAGATAACTGCTTTTTTAGTATTATTTATGCCCTTCCTGGTTTTTAGTCAGGAACAAAAGAAGGCCAAAGAGATTGTTGCTGCGCCAACTACGGTTGAGGAGCGACGGTTTGTGAGGAATGGAAATGAAACTCTTATGAAAATCAAGATTTTCTGTAGATGCAGAGGATTCATCTTAGAAAAGGTGTTGGCAGCCGAATCCTAGTGACGCCGTGAGGGCCAATTATGACTGCCGGGAAATGCCATCCAGGAACAAAACAGGTTTAAAGAAGCGATACCGCATTATGAAATCGCTGCCAAAGTGGCAACAGAAAAACCTTCAAAAGCCTTCGGCGGTTACCACAAGGCTGGGAACGCCTATTTCGGAAGATAGGAACTATGCCTAGCGCTCTGGATCATAAGCGAAAATGCGTTAAAGACAAAATCCGCGTGATGGGGAAACCAGGTCATAACGTATTGACCAAAAAACTGCTCGAACAGCAGCAAAATGAAGACGATCAGAAGAAGGATAAGGACAAAGACAAGAAGGAGGATCAAAATAAGGACCAGCCAGAAAGAATCAGCGATAAGGACCACAGCAAAAAGACGGAATACAAGATCCAGGAAGAAAACAAAGATCAACAGGAGCAAGACAAAAATGATCAGCAGAATCAGCCAAAAGATCAGGACCAGAAGCAGGCCCCAAACAGAACTAAATTGAAAAACCAGTTGTCAGCAGCAACAAATCGAAGCAGTTGCTTAGATGCCATGAACAACTAAAGAAGAAAATAAACCAGAAAAAGTAAAATGCCAAGAGAAGCAAAAGGACAAAAAGTGAAAAAAGAAAAAGATTGGTAGAACAAATAGAAAGTTAATGAGAAGAGAAATGAAATACATCTTCCTTTTATTTTTTGCCGTACAGTTTGGTTTTGCACAGGTTTCATTTAAAGCGGCCGTGAGCAAAACCACCTTGGGCATGAATGAGCGCTTGCGGGTGGATTTCACCATTGATAAGCAGGGAGCTGATGACTTTACACCACCGAGATTCGAAAATTTTACCGTATTGGCCGGGCCAAGCCAGTCGACCAGTTTTTCCTCAATAAATGGAAAAACATCCTTTAATACGAACCTGGATACCTGATATCATTCAAACCGGTTTCAAAAGGAAGTCTTAATGAAGGTCTTGCTGACAAGGCCGTAGCCTATGATGGCGATATTATCAAGTCCAATGCTGTAAGGGTTCAGGTCACAGATGCGGTAAACATACCAAAAGACACCAATGATCCACGGTATCTGGCTTCGCAGAACATCCATCTGGTGGCTGAGATTTCAAATGTCAATCCGTATGTAGGAGAGAGCTTTTCTGTGATATACAAACTCTATGTCAATACAGGAAAGGTCAATGTACAGAATACCAGAGAAACTTCCAGTCCGAGTTTTGACGGTTTTTGGAAGCAGAACATAGAAGTAAAGGAATGGCAGGCACAAGATGGCAATTTTCAGGGGGAACCTTATCGTTTTGTTGTAGTAAAGAAGGTTGTTTTAATACCGAACAGGGCGGGTAAACTGCAGGTTGATCCTCTGGAAATGGAAATAGTGGCGGGAACCCCAATGGGCAGACGTGACTTTTTTGGCAATATGATGTTTGAGGAAACAAATTTTACAGTGACTACCGGCAACAGGACCATAGAGGTAAAAGCCTTGCCTGAAGAAAATAAACCAGTTGACTTTAAAGGGGCTGTGGGTAGTTTTAAATTTGATGTTACGGCTGGAAAAACAGAATTAAAAGCAAATGAGTCCACCAATATCAAAGTAGAAGTAACAGGAGTGCGGCAACCTGAAACGTGATCGAACTTCCAAAAATTATTTTTTCACCCGTAGGTTTGGAAATTTTTGAACCTGAGAAACAGGGAAAAGATAAATGTATCCTTAAGCGGATTGCAAGGCACGGTTTATGACCAGTACGCCATTGTCCCTCAGTTCAAAGGGAAATTCAAGATCCCAGAAGTATCATTTTCCTATTTTGATCCAAAAGCCGAAAAATACGTAACCATTGTCTCAGATCCTCTGATCATCGATGCGCCTGAGGGTAAGGAGTTAACAGAGGATGACAGCCGGGCAATCGCCAAGCAGTCTGTAGTTAGCAAAGAAAGCAACATCCGGTTTATCAAAACCAAAGCAAGCCTGAAACCGGCCATGGAAAAGACTGATTTTTATGGATCAGTATCGTTTTACATCTTATTGCTGGCGCCTTTACTGGCCATACCGATTGGAATTTTTCTTGGCAACAAGAAAGAAGAAAGAGATCAGGATGTGGCGGGCAATAAACGAAGAAAAGCAGACAGGCTGGCACGAAAATATTTGTCTGAGGCCAGGGAAAAAACTCGGCAATAAAGAATCATTTTACGAGGCTCTCGAAAGAGCCTTGCACAATTATCTGAAAGGAAAATTACAGGTGGAAACAGCAGACATTAGCATGGATAAAGTAGCTGAATTGTTGCGGAATAAGAATGTTGAGCAACAGGTTATTGGTGAATTGATCACTGTTCTTGATGACTGTAATTACGCGCGTTATACTCCGGCAACCAATGTAATGATGCAGCAGGAATATGACAAGGCAAAAGGTGTTTTATCAAAATTAGACCGTTTCTTATCTTAGGCAAGCTATGTTGAAAGGAAATAATATCAAAGGAATGAAAAGGAATCTGTTCAGGGTTGGGATGTTTTTGTTTTTTTTGACCGTTGTCAATGTTCATGGACAATCGGCAGACAGTTTATTCGTTGAAGCAAATAAACTGTATCAAAACGAAAATACCCCCGAGGAAGCCTTGCAAGTTTACGCAGATATTGAAAAACAAAATATTGTCTCTTACGAATTGTATTATAATATTGCGAATACGTACTACAAAACCAATCAGGTAGCGGAATCTATTTATTATTATGAAAAGGCATTACAACTAAAACCTAATGATGAGGATGTGCTGTTCAACCTCGATTTTGCCAATAAAAAATGACCATCAACGATATTTTCGGCCGTACCAAGAGCATCAGGGGACAATTACCGTGAAAATGTGGTCTTAAAATACACTTACAATACCTGGGCGAGCCTGGCGGTTATTTTTGCTGTTTTATTTGCTGTTTTATTTTTAATGTATCACTTTTCTGCCTTTACCAACAGAAAACGTTTCTTTTTTATTGGCAGCCTGGTCTGCGCCCTTCTGGTTTTTATAGCGGTTGTATTCACTTATCAGAACAAAGACCACGTTGAAAAGTACAAAGTTTGCCATTGTTTTTTCTGCTCAGGTAAACGTAAAAAATGCACCAACCATGAACAGCGAACCCAACTTTACCCTTCATGAAGGCACCAAAGTGCAGATTATGGAGACTCTGGATAACTGGAAAAAGATCAAAATTGCGGATGGCAAAATAGGCTGGATGGATGCGCGGGATCTCAAAGAGTTGTAGCGGTCATATTTTAAACAATAAATTTCTAATGGTTTTCAGGTATTTTTCGGTTCTCCCTGATTTTGGGTATCTGCGATCCTAAATACAAACTTTAGCATCCCATTTTTCGGTTTTTGCCGTTTAACCAACTTACACAGGCTAACTGATGGCGTTTTATCCAAGCTAAATTAACTTTCACTAAAGTTTTAGAATTGCTATATTTACATTGTAAAATCCACTAAATTTTTCTAAAATGAAATTTCGATATTTATTTTTACTGATTACAATTGCGCAATTTCTTGCCAACCAAAACATAGTTGCACAGAAAGCAAATCCTCTGGAGGGCAGGTGGGATCTGGTGATCGATCAAAACGGTCAAAAACTTCCATCCTGGCTTGAAGTGAGCCATTCCGGGAACAAAACCCTGGTGGGCAGGTTTGTATATGCTTTTGGCAGTGCGCGGCCTGTTGCAGAAGTAAAAGTAAAGGACGGAAAAATTCGGTTTGCGATCCCCCACAATGGGAACCCGGGGAGCGGTACATGGAATTTGAAGGTCAGCTGGAGGGTGAACAAATAAAAGGCACAATGGTGTATACCGATGGCAAGACTTATTCCTGGGAGGGTGTAAGGGCTCCTGTGCTTCCCTATGCCAATTCACCTGTCTGGGGTGAGCCCATAGAACTTTTTAACGGCAAGGACCTGAAAGGCTGGCATGCAGGCGGGGAGAAGAACCAGTGGGTAGTTGAATCAGGCGTTTTGAAAAGTCCGAAGTCCGGGGTGAATTTGATCTCTGATATGGCTTTTATGGATTTTAAACTTCATGTGGAATTCCGTTATCCAAAAGGTCGCAACAGCGGGATCTATTTAAGAGGCAGGTACGAGTTGCAGATTGAGAACGGTTTCGGCAAAGAACCTTCAGATATCTTTTTTGGTGCTGTGTATGGCTTTCTTACACCCAATCAAATGGCTGCAAAAGCAGCCGGAGAATGGCAAACTTATGACATTACTTTGATTGGTAACAGGGTGACGGTAGTGGCCAACGGAATTTCGATTATTACTGACCAGATTATACCGGGCATAACCAGGAGGTGCCATTGACAGCAATGAAGCTGCGCCCGGAAAATTTTTAATTCAGGGCGATCATGGCCCTATAGAATTCAGAAGGTTTGTGGTGCAGGCCCTTGAATGATGAGAAGAATCTTTGCGATGGAACTTTTTTTGGGTACCGTACCGGCGAAAGACTTTGTTTGTAGCTCTTTATAAAATCAGTAAGAGTTCAGAGTCGAACTTCTCCCGCCGGTATTTTTAGTGCCATTTTCAAGTAAGATTATGATTAAGTGATTTTAAAACTTTCATGGTAATGCACGTATTTTTCATAGTATCCAGTTAATTTATTTTTAAAAACAAAAAAGATTAAAAAAACAAAATTAAACATTGCGATTGCGGATATTGCCATATCAACATTTTTTTTTCTATATAAAGCCCCACTATGAGAAATGGCAGGCTTAATGAGATAAGGATGTCTGAACACAGCAAAATAGTTGAAAACTTTTCGGGAATCTGTTTTATCAGTTTTAAAGGGAAAAAATAGAATGAACGGAAGAATCGATTCCGAAAATTTCCAATAAATGGAGGGATCACTAATTTTATACATTAGATAAAACGGAAAGATGATAATCAATCCGATCAGTAGGCAATTTCTATTTTTTTCGAAGTTGAATTTTTAAGATTAAAGAGTAAATCGGATTCAAGGCAAAACCGAACACATTTCAATTCAGAATACTTCTGCAAAGGCTTTACTTGTATGTAGAAACTGACAGTATTTTTGAGAACTTGTATTTAAGCTTCAAACTATTATAAGTGTATTGAAGACAAATACTCCGAAGTGGTGCATTATTAAGACACCTTGAAAACCATTGAATTTTCTAGAAAATCTGGAAAATCGTTTTTCAAATTTTCATTGAATTTTTTTATTATACAATTTCTATTTCAAACAAACCGGTAAGACTTCTCCTTTTACCAGGCGGTATTTGTCAATTTGTTCATCAGTAAGTTTTTTGGAATAATCGACTTCCTGTACCTTAAATCCGGCATTTCTTAAGCGGTCGAAATAGTCCCTGCCATAGACACGAACATGGTCGTACTGGCCAAAATGTTTTGCCCTTTCTTCCGGACCTGTGATACTGAAATCTTCAAAAGTGCGCTCTCTGTTAAGTTCCTGTGGTACCTGAAAAATTCCCATACCTCCCGGTTTGAGAACCCGGTAAAGTTCGCTCATGGCCTTGGCGTCATCTGCAATATGTTCCAGCACATGGTTGCAAAAGACCACATCAAAACTGTTATCTTCAAAGGGCAGATTCAAAATATCCGCTTTTATATCCACTTTGGGTGCATAGAGGTCCGCAGTGGTATACTCAAGGTTCTTCAGTTTTTTGAACAAGGGTAAAAAACACTGTTCAGGGGCCATATGCAGCACTTTTTTTGGAGTGCTGAAAAAGTCCGTTTCATTTTTTAAATATAACCAAAGTAAACGGTGTCTTTCTAGGGATAAGGTGCTTGGAGATAAAACATTGGGACGCTGAACTCCATACCCATAGGGAAGAAATTTCTTAAAAGATTTTCCATCGATGGGATCGGTATATCGATCTCCCTTTAGCCAAGCCGCTAAAAAGGGTTGTATCAAATAACTTACTTTGATTAAGTATGGTCTTGGAATGGTGTTTAATATGTGTTTAAATATTTTCAAGTTGTTTCACATTGTGATAAGTTGTTTCGCAGAGATGCGCAGAGTTTACACAGAGATTCACTGAGTTGGGTTAATAAATCTTTTTAGTCCGTTTTTTAAAAGTTTTGTATGAAAATTTACCAATAATCCCAATGGGTAATTGCCAAGTTTTAAATAGGTCAGCACTTGAGCAGTGTGTACATCGGTTAAAAATTCAACTGTTTTAATCTATATAACTACTTGATATTCAACAAGTAAATCAATTCTATACCCATGATCTAATTTGATGTCTTTATAAATTATGGGAAGCGTTTTTCTTTTTCTACCTGCAGTCCGAGATAATTTAATTCAAAAACCAAACATTCCTGATAAGCTGATTCTAACAAACCCGGACCCAGCGTGCGATGAACCTCAATGGCTGCTCCAATAATTTTTTCTGTCAATAAATTAATTTCCATTCTCTCTCTTCTCTGGCTGCAACTCTATTTTTTGCTCTGTGAATCTCTGAGAAATAACCAATTTCCAGAATATATTAATTTCCGTTTTCACTCTGCGCATCTCTTATTTTTCTCTGTGAATCTCTGTGAAATATCATTTTCTGTATATTTTTCTTCTCCTCTGCGAATTCTATTTTTCTCTGTGAATCTCTGTGAAATAACTGTTATTGTCTAAATAATTTATCATTGATTCATTCTCGCCAAATCGCTGTGAAACAATTATTTTTCAGTAAAATAACTATTTCATCCTAAAAGGCTCCTCTTCATCACTTTCTATTCCCAAAGCCTCGTAAATGTATTTAAAGGTAGAAAGCAATTCTGGTTTTCCATCCACAATCGCCACATCGTGCTCAAAATGGGCACTGGCTTTTCCATCTGCTGTCAGGATGGACCATCCGTCTTTTAACTGATTTATTTTATGGGTTCCCAGATTGATCATCGGCTCTATGGCAACCACCATTCCTTCGACAAATTTTTTCCCATGCCCTCTTTTGCCGTAATTCGGCATCTCAGGATCCTCGTGCATTTTTTTCCCTAAACCATGGCCAACCAATTCTCTAACCACCCCATAGCCATGTTTTTCTGTGTAATTTTGTATGGCAAATCCCACATCGCCGACGCGGTTGCCAATTCTCAACTGATTGATACCCACATAAAGGCTCTCTTTGGTTATCTGCAATAATTTTTTTATTTCAGGAGCTACTTCACCAACTTCAAAAGTATAGGCGTGATCTCCGTAAAAGGTATTTTTCAAAGCGCCGCAATCGATAGAGATGATATCTCCTTCCTGTAGCGGTTTATTATTGGGAATTCCGTGTACGATCTGTTCATTCGGACTCATACAAAGGGTGTTCGGGAAGCCGTATAAGCCAAGAAAGCCAGGGATTGCACCCTGAGCCCTGATAAATTCTTCTGCCAGTTTATCCAGATACAGGGTAGTTACCCCCGGTTTTACCTCAGCGGCCAGCATACCCAGCGTTTTGGACACAACCAAAGCGCTTTCGCGCATGAATTCAATTTCTTCACGGGTTTTTACAATGATCATTTCATATCCATTTTCATGGCAAAGATAATTTAAAATAGGAAGAAAACATGAGTTTTGTCACCCTTCAATTGTGGGTTATATCGTAAATTTGACCTGGTTCTTAAAACAATATTTATGTATAGATCGGTTACCCCACAAGAGGCTGTAAAGGTTATTCAATCGAATAACAGGGTATATGTACATGCCGCTGCTGCCGCACCCACCACCTTGCTGAAAGCGATGGTTGAAAGAAGTGAGGAGTTGCGAAATGTTGAAATCTGCCATCTGCATATTGAAGGTGAAGCACCGCATGCCGATCCAAAACTGAAGGATAGTTTTCACGTAAATTCATTTTTTATTGGGCCAAATGTTCGCCATACGCTAAAAGCCGGCAACGGATCGTATACCCCTGTTTTTTTGAGTGAATTGCCTATTTTATTCAAAAGACGGTTTATAAATCTTGACGTGGCGCTCATTCAGGTTTCCACGCCGGATAAACATGGGTACTGCTCTCTGGGCGTTTCTGTTGAGGCTACCGTGGCAGCAATTGAAAATGCGAAACATGTCATCGCACAAATCAATCCGCAGATGCCAAGGGTTCATGGCGACGGGTTAATTCATATCTCGGAACTAAATTCCTTTGTTGAGGTGAATGAGCCTATTCATCAATTGTTCATGCCGCCCAGTTCAGAGGTGGAGAATAGAATTGGAACATATATCGCCGAATTAATTGAAGACAAAAGTACCCTGCAAATGGGTATAGGAACCATACCCAATGCAGTGCTTAAAAATTTGACCAATCATAAAAACCTGGGTCTTCACACAGAAATGTTTGTCTGACGGGGTAATAGAATTGATCCTGTCGGATGTCATAAATTCCAATTACAAGAGAGTAAATCCCGGAAGGGCCCTGGCAACCTTTATAGCCGGCAGCAAGAAATTGTATGATTATGTTGATGACAATCCGTTTGTGGAATTAAAAACTTCTGATTTTGTGAATGATACTTCCATTATCCGCCAGAATCCAAGGATGGTCGCTATTAACTCCGCCATCGAAGTAGATGTCTCCGGACAGGTACTGTGCAGATTCTATTGGTACACGACTTTATTCAGGTGTGGGCGGACAGGTAGATTTCATCAGGGGCGCTTCGTTGAGCGAAGGCGGCAAAGCGATCATTGCACTTCCTTCTGTTACCAATAAAGGGGAATCCAGAATAGTACCCTATTTGAAAAGAGGTGCGGGAGTTGTTACCACAAGAGCCAATGTCCACTATGTTGTTACGGAATACGGTGTTGCCAACTTATTTTGGAAAAACAATCAAACAGCGCAAAAGAGCACTAATAGAGATTGCACATCCTGACCACAGGAGAGGCTATAGATAAGGAATTTATGGAAGGGCAAAGCAATTAGGATTTTAGAAAATCAAACCAGCCTTTTTTTAACCTTTCTTTCAGGAGGTTTTTCTGTTTCGAGCAGCATTTGGTAAATCTCGCCCCAGCCGTGTAATCCACCCAGATTTCTGTCATCGATAAACACATCGGCATTGATCTTTCTGCTCACCTTTCCGAAAAACTTTTCTTCAGGATAACTTTTATTGACTGCATAAAACTCAACGCCGTGCTTTTTGCAAAACTCAACTGCTTCATCTAGCCGATCACCATGACGGTAGGTCCATAAAATCAAACGATGCCCTTTTTTCTGCAAGGCCAAAAGGGTATCAAAAGCAAAGATTTTTGCAGGTCCGATTTCAGGAAAACTATCTTCAACGATGGTCCCGTCAAAATCAATTGCAATGATCAATGAATTTTTAGGAATTGTTCTTTGTGGGATTTGCGCCATGGCACAAAACTATAAAATTAAATCCTATAATTTACACCAGCAAAGACTTTTGTGTCATTTGTTCAGGTTTATTAATTTGCATCAAATCCAATATTGTAGGGGCAATATCTCCCAGAATACCATCTTTGATTCCACCCTGATAGCTGGAATCGACCAATATCAATGGAACAGGATTGGTTGTATGGGCGGTATTTGGGGAGCCATCAGGATTGATCATCGTTTCGCTGTTGCCGTGGTCTGCTCATACTGATACTTGTGTATTTGTTGGCTAAGGCTGTGGTCACAACCTCTTTTAAACAGGCATCCACAGTTTCTGCAGCTTTTATGGCCGCAGACATAACTCCTGTATGTCCAACCATATCGGTGTTTGCAAAATTCAGACAGATAAAATCTGCCTCACCTTTTTTCAATTCCGGAAGGATTGCTTCTTTGATATCATTGGCGCTCATTTCAGGCTGCAGGTCGTAGGTTGCTACTTTTGGAGATGGACATAAAAGTCGTTTTTCTCCAATAAATTCCTTTTCCCGGCCACCTGAAAAGAAGAAGGTGACATGTGGATATTTTTCTGTTTCCGCAATGCGGATCTGTTTTTTGTTATGGGCTTCAAGAACTTCTCCCAAAGTATTCTCAAGATTGTCTTTTGGATATATTACATGAATATTTTTAAATGTTTTGTCATAATTGGTCATGGTAACATAATACAGGGGTAAGGTATTCATGCCGAATTCCGGAAAATTTTCCTGGCTCAACACACGGGTTAATTGTCGGCCCCGGTCTGTTCTGAAATTAAAAAAGACTACCACATCATCTTTTTGCAAATTTCCAACAGGTTTATTTTGCTCATCAACCATCACAATCGGATTAATAAACTCATCGGTAATGCCTGCCGCATAACTTTTTGCAATACTTTCTGTGGCATCATGAGATTTTTCACCCATACCATTCACGATGGCATCATAGGATAATTTTACCCTCTGCCAACGCTGGTCTCTGTCCATAGCATAATACCTGCCACAAATGGATGCCAGTTTTCCGGTGGTCTGTTTCATATAATTTACCATTTCTCCAATAAATCCTTTGCCGGATTTTGGATCGCAATCACGTCCATCTGTAAATGCGTGTAAATAGACATTTTTCAGGCCATAGGCATTAGCCGCTTTCAACAAACCCTTGGCATGGTCAAGGTGTGAATGAACACCGCCGTCAGAAATCAAACCTAATAAATGCAAGCTTTACCATTCTTTTTGGCATACTCAAAAGCATCAGCCAGAACTTTTTCATTGGCTATTGATCCTTCACTTACTGCCTGATTAATTTTTACAAAATCCTGATATACAATTTTGCCTGCACCCAGATTCATGTGGCCTACCTCTGAGTTACCCATTTGTCCTTCGGGAAGGCCTACATTGAGTCCGTCTGTTCTTAGGTTGGCATGGGGGTACTTTTCTATAAGGCTGTCAAAAAAAGGCGTGTTTGCCTGGTAGATAGCAGAAACTTTTGGATCCTGGGTATTTCCCCATCCATCTAGTATAATAAGGATGACTTTTCTGTGCATAATTGTAGTTCTAAAATTAACTTTGCAAAGATAAGGAACTTATCAGATGGATTAAAAATTAGAAAGTTAAATTACGAGAACGTTTTATCTGCTGTTTTTAAAGCTGGTATTTTAAGTTGAATCCGGCATAATAATTAATTGGTTCACCCGGATAATAATACCTGGGTCCTATGTTGCCAAATCCGACAGCATTTATAAGAATCATTGATGCGTATTTTTCATCGGTGATATTGTTAATACCGAAATAGATATCGTACTGAAACCTTTTGGTGTATGGATTTTTAAAGCCTAGTTTCAGATTTAACAGGCCATAGGCATCTGAATAGATTGTATTGTCATCGCGCATAGGCATTTCTCCAACATAATTATAATTGAGAAAGCAATAGAGGCCGGAACGCATTTCCGTGTTAATCCCGGAATAAAACAAAAACTTTGGCACTCCGGTCAGTTCATTTCCTGAATAATCAGATTCCAGCACCTGAAAATCGGTAAATTTGAAATCATTATATGTAAAGGAATTCGGCATGGATAAGGTGATTTTTTCCGACTTCAGGAGGTAGTAATTTAAGCTTAGCTCGAGGCCCTTGTATTTGGTTTCACCGGCATTGATCCCAATAAACTCGTCTTCTCCGGTGCGTTGAGGTACCAGCAGGTCTTTGACAGTCATTGTGTAAAGGGCGGCATCGAAAAAAAGCCGGTTGTTTAATACTTTACCCCTGGTGCCGATCTCGTAATTCCAGCCGCTCTCAGGTTTTATATCTGTGTTTATTTCGCCATTGGGCAAGAGTGTTTCCTCGAGAGTAGGAGGAGAAAATCCATGACTGATCACCCCATAAACAGCCAGAAAATCATTCAGCTCTTGTGTTATACCAAACTTTGGGGAAAATATAGCGTCAAATTGGTATTCGCCTGTCAGGTCATTGTCATCGGGAAACCGATCTTTTAATTTATAGGAGGTCTGGTTAAAATTGATCCCGAAGGTAATTTTTGTATTGCTAAAAATCGGGTATTCCGAATCAAGAAACAGGTTGAAATAACTCCGGTCTTCCTTAAGGTTGCTTAGCAATGCTCCTTGTACACTGCCAGTGCCCGGAGGAAAATCCCGGTATAGATTCTCGTAGGTCTGGTAGGAGTTCTGATCGCTGAAGATCTCTCCTCCCAAGGTCCATTGCAGGGGTTTATCTGCTATTTTTAGCTGTGAAGCAAACCTCGCCCTTAACCCGTAGGCCTTTGATTTTTCGTCAAGAATATTGAAAGGTCTTGGTTCATACGAATTGAGAAATGAGGTGAAAAGACTTATAAAATGACTCGAATTTTCTGAGTATTCATGTCTCCATGAAATTCCGAAAAGGCCTTTTTTATAGTCTTCGTAACCTGCTGCCTCAGCCCAGTTTTTTGCAGCAGCTTCTGGATCATTTTGGTAAGTATCTTCATCAACAGAGCTCGGGATGTATGCTTTCTGATCGATATAATTTCCAATCAAAGAGAGTTTATCATTTTCCCCAAGTATGTGTTCACTCCCATAGGTAAGTACTTTTCTTTTTAGCTCATTGTTTTGCCTGTACCCATCGCTTTCCGTATCTGAATATAAAATGCTTGCCGAATTGTTTTGATTGCCCAGTGCAGTTTGAAGCCAAATTTTCTGCAAACCAAAGGAGCCAAAAAGCAGGCCTCCCACAATGGAATTGCCTCCAAAACTACCCATATCCGGGATCAGATGAATGGTGCCGCCCAGCCCTGCACCATACCTGCTGGATGAGGGGCCCTTTGGTGATCTCCATGCTGCCCAGTGCCTTGATTTCTATATCTTCTACGGTTGATTCACCTGAACCATTCGTAAGCGGAATTTCCTGATAATAGGCACGAATTTTACTGGTGCCAAAAATAGTCCGCGACCCGATACCTCTTATGGTAATCTTATTCGTATTCAGGGTTCCATTCTGCATAAAAATACCTGACTCGGCATTTAGTATGGGCGCCATACTTGTCGTGCTGTTTAGGCTAAGTGCTTTTGAAGGGATTACTGAAATAGCGCCATCATATGTTTTTAGCTTTGTCTGAAAATTACTGGTACGAATCAAAATTTCCTCTAAGTTCTCTATATTTGGTTCCAGACTTATTGTGGTAAACTGATCTGAGTCAATGAAGGTTCTTTTGGAATAATAGCCCTCTTTCGATAAATAGTATTGCCCTGAATGGATTAAAGTAAAAAAACCTTCCGCATCTGTAAATCCTGCAAGACTGTCATTTCCATAAATTATCGTAACATCTGCAATTCCCGATCCATCATTTGCCGAAATCACTTTAACCTGACCCTTTTGGCCCTGAAGTGCAAACGAAATAAAGAGAAACAGAAGCAGGCAAAACAATAGGGACCTCATAAAAGAGAGTAATTTATTTTTTTTGCTGTGGCATCAGGCCTGAGCTATTTGTATTAAAGTACTTATTATCATATTTTTGCTCCACATGGCACAAAAAAATCCTGGGGGCTTGCTTCAATGCCATTCATACTTTACATTTACCAGTCAGCTCATTCAACAACGCTATTTTTTATCATATTTTTCTTATTGGCCACATCATACACAAATCCGTTTATGATTGCATACATCACTTTGTTGTTTTTAAACAACAGGAAAGAGGGGTTTCTGCCCAGTACCAAAGGATTTTTAGGCTTGCCGTTGATCTTTGCAATTTCCATTTTACTCACATCCAAAATATTGACAGGGAAATGGCTGTATTTGTAGTTGGCAGGAATGGAATCCATACCCACAGAAGTATAGCCATTTTGATAAAGCGCTGTAAAATCTATTTTTTCCAGTTCCGAAGTGCTTTTAATAATTTTTGGATAGGTTTGTCCGGTCTTATAAACCAGGCCTTGTGCATCGAGGGTCTCGTATCCGTAAAAATTGGAAAGATCACCGATATCGGTTAACTGACCCATGTAATAAAACTCAGTTTGCTTGTTGTTTGGCGCGTTCATTGTGTACAATTCCAAGATCTACCGTATAATTCTTCTCCAGGTAAGGAAAAGTGAGGTTTGTAATCTTCAAATCGAACAATTTTCTATCGTTCTTAGGAATTTTTTCATAATCTTCGACGATGATCTTTTTGTAACTTTCCGTGGCTATTGATTGAAGGGCAGATAAAATGGCTACGTAATTGAGCTGGCGGATGAATTGTTTTTCCGGATCGTTCCGGTAACCACCGATTCAATCAGAATAGCGCTGGTTCCCCATTTCTGGATATTGTCTCCGAAAGCCCTGGGCTCAAATTCATCGTCATACCTGCCTGTCTGGCCAGGTGCATATTGCTGAACAACCTTATCGATCTCTACAATGACCTTCATGGCATTGCCACGAACCTCATTGATGCTTTTTTCTTGATTATAGGCTGGAGCCAGTAAAGAAATGGTGGCGGGTTTTTCTGTATTTGTAGCATTGTAATATTTGCTCTGGTCATGAAGGTTAAATCCGAAATCTGCCTTCAGGCTATCTCGTTACGGCTTTCAAAATTCTCGATTCAGGAGATTGCAATCTTACTGCATCTCGATTAATATCTATGCCGATCGCATTTCTTCTGTTGAACTGCTCGGCGCCATCCGGATTAAGCATGGGAATGAAGTGCAGATTTACCTTATTCAATAAGGTCTTGTTGCTTTTAAAATAGTTCATCAGGTCGAATATAGCCATGGTTGCAGTCGATTCATCACCGTGCATTTGTGACCAGAGCAATACCGTTACTTTTCCTGTACCCAGACTGATCATAGAAATACTTCTGCCTTCGATGGATGTCCCCAGTTTTTTAACACCAAAGCCCGGTTCTTTTTTAAGCCCTTCAATCAATGGCTGTATATCTGCATGTTTAAACCTTCGGGTGCTGAGCGATTTTTCCTGGTAACCGGAGTAATCTGCAAATGTTTTGGCAGTGAAATTTTCCTGGGAGAGGATAAAAAGCGGGAGAAGGAATAGTGAAATGGAAATTAGTTTTTTCATATAATATTTTTCGTTCATTTATAGGGAGATATACACCAGGTCTGCCTCCGGGGGCACTTGTTCGAACATTCCCTCATTGATGAGAATAATTGGATAATGTCTGTTTTATGAGATTATTTTTTTTTGGGAACGGGTTCCCAATGGTATTTTTTTGTTTTATTTCTGATGTCAGTCATAAATTCTACTCCAGGATCTGTTTTTTCTGTCCGGTATGTTTCGTCTTTCTCGAGCCACAAGGGGTGGTCTTCAAAAAGTGTGTATTCATAATGACCAATCACATAGCTAATGGCAGGATATTTCTTTTTCAGGTATTTAATTAACCTGACATTGGCTTTTAACTGTTTCCATGTAAGTGGAGTTTCCTCAGTTCCTCCAACATTTTCGATTCCAATGGCACAATGATTCAGGCCTATAACATGGCGTGCCATTGTATTTTCCGGCAACAGGCGGTAGATTGTGCCATCTCTGTCAACTAAAAATTGGGCAGAGACATTCAAGGGTCCTGCGTTTTTTAAATCAGGACGCCAGTTAGGGAGCCTGTTGTTGTAAAAGGCATTGAAAGACTTTTCAAAATCCGGAATTTCGGTCCAGTGAACAACAACCATTTCAGGACGTATACCTGCATCAGTCTGGACGATGCCATAACGATCGAGCATGTAATCAAGGGTTAGTTGTACTCTTTCCTGATCGAATCGGATTGGCTTATCAGTAATTTTGACCGAACTGCAAGAAGTGAGAAATATAATTGATCCTAAATAATACAAGGTCTTAACCATTCCGGATTGTTAAGGGAGAAAATGAAAATATTACATACAAGTTATAAACCCTGGAAATTTTTACTGTGGGGGAGTATAACCGTATTTTTTTATGGCATCTATAATTTCCTGGATTCTGTGGGGTGAACTGGGATGCGTACTTGAAAATTCGGGAACCTGTTGTCCACCGGAAGCTTCTTCAAGAATTTTCATTACTTCAATGAATTCATAAGGATTATAACCTGCATCAATCATAAACTTTACCCCCAACTGGTCGCTTTCAAGCTCATCTTCTCTGCCGTATTTCATGTTGACTATATTTGCTACCATGGCGGCCATCTGGGCTCCGCCCTGATCAGATCCGGCCATTACGCCCGTAAGGATTCCCTGTGTTAAATTCTGTTTGGCTATCCTTTCAGCAGAATGTCTTCCCACCACATGCCCTATTTCGTGTCCTATCACACCTGCCAGTTGGTCTTCAGTTTTTAATCTGCTGAACAAGCCGGCAGTGATAAATACCTGTCCACCTGGCAGCGCAAAGGCATTGACCGTTTGCGGGTCGCGCAATAAATGAAATTCGTAATGATATGGGGTTTCTCTCGCGACGGAGCTATTCACTAATTTATTTCCAACCTGGTCTACTAAAGCCTGTGCTTCCTGATCAGGGTGCAATCCACCATATTCCTGCGCCATTTGTGGAGCACTTTTCAGACCGATAGCAATTTCGTCATCTGTGCTAAGGGAAATATGTTGGTTTTTACCAGTATATGGATTCGTCTCTGATTGAGAACAATAACGCAAAAACGAAAAAAGTATTATTGCTCCACCAATCAGCAGTTTAATTTTAAAATTTCCTCCTCTCATAAATATGTTGTTTTTTTGTATCGTTGAATATAGGTTAAATTTATATATTTTTTAAACTATTTATTCTCTTATAAGGAGAATCAAAAAATATTTTTTAAAAATAGGAATTTTTCTAATACAATGAAATCTCAATGATTATGATTAATAAGATCTTATCTAAATTACCTGTACATCTGAAAGGATTTATTGTGGAGCAGAATTTTGATGAATACACTGCCCAGAACCATGCTGTCTGGCGCTACGTAATGCGGAATAATATTGTTTATCTGGGGGGTGTTGCTCATCCATCTTATCTGGAAGGCCTGAGAAAGACCGGTATTTCAATTGATAGAATTCCACGGCTGGAAGACATGAATAAAATCCTGGCCGATATTGGGTGGGCGGCTGTAACTGTTGACGGATTTATTCCCCCCAATGCCTTTATGGAATTTCAGGCATATAACACCCTGGTCATTGCCGCAGATATCAGAACCATAGAACATATTGTCTATACGCCAGCACCGGATATTATCCATGAGGCCGCGGGCCATGCCCCCTTCATTGCGAATCCGGAATATGCAGAGTATTTGCGAAGGTTCGGGGAGATCGGAGCAAAGGCAATCTCTTCAGGCAAAGACCATGAACTCTTTGAAGCAATCAGACATTTATCAATTATCAAGGAAGATCCGCAAACATCTGATGTAGAGGTTATTGAGGCTGAAAGGCAAATAGAACACATCAGCCAGAATATGGGAGAGCCCAGCGAAATGTCAAAGATCCGAAACCTGCATTGGTGGACGGTGGAATACGGATTGATTGGAACAATTGAGGAACCTAAGATCTATGGAGCCGGCCTGCTATCATCCATCGGTGAGAGTAAATGGTGCATGAGTGATCAAGTCAAGAAACTTCCCTATTCCATAGCCGCTGCTGATGTGTCTTTTGATATTACAAAGCCACAGCCCCAGTTATTTGTTAGCCCTGATTTTGCCTACCTGAGTTTGGTATTAGAGGAATTTGCAAACGGGATGTCATTGCGCAAAGGAGGTATTCAAGGTATAAGGAAGCTCATCAACAGCAAAAATCTGGGAACTATTGAATTAAGTACAGGCATACAAATTAGCGGAATTTTTGCAGAAGTGAGGGAAGACAACAATGGCAATCCGGTTTATTTTAAAACCACAGGTCCAACAGCCCTTGCATTTAAAAATAAAGAAATTATAGGCCATGACAAAGAGTACCATCGGGATGGTTTTGGTTCTCCGCTGGGGAAATTAAAAGGCATCAATCTGGCTATTGAAGATATGTCTCCCAAGGATCTTGAAGCATACAGGATTTATGAAGGTAAACGGGCAAGGCTGGAATTTGAGGGAGATATCGTAGTAGAGGGAGAAATAATCACGGGAAAAAGAAACCTGCAAGGAAAAATAATTTTAATCTCTTTTAAGGATTGTAGTGTGAAACAGGGTGATGAGGTACTTTTTCACCCGAATTGGGGTACCTATGATATGGCTATAGGAGCAACTGTAATTTCAGCTTATGCCGGAATAGCAGATCCCGGAAGTTACGGACTGGCTTTTGAAGCACCAGCGGAAAAAACGCATAAGATTCATCATGATCCTGCCCAAAGGAACCTTCATGGGTTTTATCAGGAAGTTCGCGATATCAGGGAGCTGGGGCCGATCAATAATGGTTTTGCTAAGCGTTTAGAGAAAATTTTTGAAAAAGTGATGACCGACTTTCCGGAAGAATGGTTGCTGTTGCTGGAAATTGCCGAGCTTCTTTCTTTGCCGGAACATGTAAAAATTAAAAACCGGGTCTTGACCAGTTTGCAAAATCTCGCCAAAAACCCCGGTTATAAAGAGTTGATTCAGAACGGCATCAGTTGATGGATGGGTTATAAAATCATACCTGTGTTACACGCAGTGTATTTACCATTCCCCTGGCAGAAACGGGCATTGAACTCAGGTTGACAATAAAATCACCCGGTTCGGCATAGCCTTTTTCCACAGATAATTTATTGAGTTCTTCAATGGTTTTATCCGTACTTAGGTTTTTGTCATAGTAATAAGCTTTTACTCCCCAAAGCAAATTTAACATCGCTAAAATCCGTTTATCATCTGTAAAAGCCAGAATATTTGACTTGGGTCTCCAGGCTGAGATTTGAAAGGCCGTATAACCGCTATGGGTAAGTGTTGTAATTGTTGCAGCTCCAATGTTATCGGCTAAAATGGCAGCCTGATGGCAAATAGATTTAGTAATAAACCGATCATTTACACATTGAACCTGTGGCACCGGACTAACAATCAATTCAGAGTGTTCCACACTGTGAATGATTTTTCTCATGGCATTGATGACCAGTAATGGGTGTTTTCCTACGGAGGTTTCTCCAGAGAGCATCACCGCATCTGCACCATCCATAATTGAATTGGCAACATCATTCACTTCCGCCCGGGTTGGTACCGGATTTTCAATCATTGTTTCCATCATCTGTGTGGCAATGATTACCGGTATTCTTGCCTCTTTGGCTTTTTTGACTAATTTTTTCTGGATGATCGGGACATTCTCCATGGGGAGCTCAACACCCAGATCTCCCCGGGCCACCATAATTCCATCACATCGGCTAACAATGGCATTGATATTTTGTACGGCTTCGGGTTTTTCAATCTTGGCAATGACGGGAATTTTGTGCGGAGAATTTTCTTTGATCAGGTTATTTATCAGATCGAGGTCCTCAACATTTCTAACAAAAGACAAGGCAAACCAATCCACCTGCAGCGAGATTGCAAAAAGGGCGTCCTGTGTATCCTTTTTTGTCAGGGCCGGAAGGGAGACTTGGGTATTTGGCAAATTCACACCTTTTTTGGATTTCAGTTCACCATCTCGCATAACCCTGGTTTTCACATTTGATTTACCGTCTGTTTCGATTACCTCAAACAGAAGTTTTCCATCATCGACTAAAATATGTTCCCCGGGTTTTACATCTTTTGGAAATTTTTTATAGGTCATATAAGCCTTTTCAGAATTACCCTCGCATTTATCAGTGGTAAAGGTGAAAATATCACCGGCTTTTAAATAGGATTTTTCCGCCATGACACCAACCCTGAGTTTTGGCCCTTGCAAATCTGCCAATACAGCTACATTAAACCCCCTTCGCTCATTGATCTCCCGGATATTTTTTACATGTTCTGTGATCGCGTCATAGTCGGCATGAGAAAAATTAATTCTGAAGACATTGACACCGGCAACCATCATATCTTCCATCAATTGCCTGGAATTTATAGCAGGACCGAGTGTTGCCACAATTTTTGTTTTTTTACGCATTCTCATAAAAATTAGAGTATTTCAATTTTGTTATTTTTAAAGGTATATTTCACCCGGTTTGGTTTCGAATATTAAATGGTTCCTCGATTTAAGATCAAGGGGATCAATTTTATAAAGGGTTATGATGTTATTGATTTTTTTGATTGCTTCAATGATTGATTTAGTAAAGATATCAGAAAAAATCCCATCAATTCTGATCAGGTAATCAACCATTCTTTTCTCGGGAATCAGAAATACGGATTTTTGAACCCTCCCAAAAAGACTGTCAGTTGGTTCTGAAGTGTTTTCTTTTGGGATATTTTTATTAGAAATGAGAGTCCAGGTAGTCATGTTTTTTGGATCATCAAAAATAAATATAGAGAAACTACTTTTTTCTGATTTTTCAATCAGGTCCAGGTCCTCCTTATACCTTCGGAATTGAATGTTCAATGTTTTATTCAGCAGGTAGGCCAGTCTGTAATCTTCGAGGGATGTATGGATACCTATCAGGGTATAATCATGTTCATAATCAAATTCAAAGGAATGTATTTTTGACATGGTTTTTCTTAAAAGAATCAATTAGAGTACTCAAAAGTAAAAATAGTTTTACAAATAATGCAACTATCGGTAAAAACAAGTGAAAATTAACAATTAATCATTAGTGCTCAATATGCTTCTGGAGCTTGTAATAAGCTCTTTTTGAAGCAATTTCTTCTGCTTTTTTCTTGGAGGTGGCCCGTCCTTTGGAAATTAGCTGGTCGTCAATACTTAGCTTGACGCTAAAATGTTTGATCACATCATTACCGGTATCTTCATATATCTGATACTTGATCTTCTTTTTATTCTTCTGGCACCATTCGATGAGAAAACTTTTATAACTGGAAATTTTACCTACCAGTCTTTCCAGATCTACGTATGGCTCGATCACATTCCTGTAGATAAACTTTTCACAAAAACCATAGCCTTTGTCGAGATGGATGGCACCGATAAATGCCTCAAAAAGATTGCCGTATATATTATCGCCAAAATTTTGATTAGAAGCAGAACCATCTACAAAATTTTTTAAGGCTAGGTCACGTCCCAATTCATTTAAATGTTCCCGGCTTACTATTTTAGAGCGCATTTGGGTCAGGGTACCCTCATCTGCTGTCGGCAGTTTTTTGTAAAGATAATTGGCAATCACAGAACCTAAAATGGCGTCACCCAAAAATTCTAGTCTTTCGTAATTGAGGGGAAAACCTTGCTTATTGGTTTTTTTTACAGAACTATGGGTAAAAGCCTCCTGATAAAATGACAGATTTTTAGGCTTGTAGCCAAGGATGTTCTTCATTAAAATAAAAAATTCTTCATCTTTTTCAGAATAAGAACTAGTTATTTTTCTGATGAAATTCATAAAGGAAGATTATTCACCTAATTTCTTAAATAATATGCAGGCATTATGACCCCCAAAACCAAAAGTATTGCTCATCGCAACATTTACAACGCGCTTTTGAGCTTTGTTAAAAGTAAGGTTTAATTTTGGATCGATTTGGTCATCATCGGTGAAGTGATTGATGGTGGGAGGAACAATACCGTATTTCATCGCAAGAATGGAAGCGATTGCCTCTATGGCGCCGGCAGCACCTAAAAGATGGCCGGTCATGGATTTTGTAGAATTTATATTCAAGTCATAGGCATGTTCACCAAACACTGACAGAATTGCTTTTAATTCAGCAACATCACCAAGTTGGGTTGAGGTGCCATGCATATTCACGGCATCAACTTCATTTGGACTCATGTGGGCATCTTTTAAGCAATTGATCATGACGCTTGTTGCACCGATTCCTTCAGGATGTGGAGCGGTAATATGGTATGCATCAGCAGAAAGTCCTCCTCCAACAATTTCAGCATAAATTTTAGCACCACGGGCTTTTGCGTGTTCGTATTCTTCAAGAATCAGGGCACCTGCTCCTTCCCCAAGCACAAAACCATCACGATCTTTATCGAAGGGACGGGAGGCTGTTTTCGGATCGTCATTTCTGGTGGAGAGCGCGTGTAACGCATTAAAACCTCCCATTCCAGCCATAGTTACTGCCGCTTCAGAACCACCTGTAACAAAAAGGTCAGCATAGCCAAGACGAATATAATTTAATGAATCAATGATGGCGTTTGCAGAAGAGGCGCAAGCGCTGACAGTTGCAAAATTTGGCCCTCTTAAACCATGTTTTATTGAAATCTGCCCCGGGGCAATATCGGCAATCATTTTTGGTATAAAAAATGGATTAAATCTCGGAGTGCCATCGCCGCTTCCAAAATATAACACCTCATTCTGAAAAGTTTCCAAACCACCTATACCTGCACCCCAGATAACACCCACCCTGTTTGTATCGATTTTGGTGAAATCGAGTCCTGCATCGAGTATGGCTTCATCAGAAGCAACCAGGGCGTATTGTGTAAACCTGTCCATTTTTCTGGCTTCCTTGCGGTCCATAAAATCTTCCGCTACAAAATTTTTGAGCTCACAGGCAAACTGGGTTTTAAAAAGTGCTGCATCAAAATAGGTGATTGGGGCGGCACCGCTCACGCCATTAATCAAGCCGTTCCAGTAATCCTTTACGGTATTACCAATCGGTGTTAAAGCGCCCAAACCAGTTACAACAACTCTTTTTAACTCCATAAGAATTATTTATTGTATATAGAAAACCATAAAACAACGAGAAATGGCCAAATGGTCATCTCTCGTTGTTATTTTAATTATGGAATTTTTATTTTTTTGCTCCCTCAATGTAGGTTACAGCCTGACCTACGGTGCTGATGTTTTCAGCCTGATCGTCCGGGATCTGGATGTCAAATTCTTTTTCGAACTCCATAATCAGCTCAACAGTATCCAATGAATCTGCTCCTAAATCATTTGTAAAGTTAGCTTCGTTAGTAACTTCATTTTCGTCAACACCTAATTTATCAACGATAATAGCTTTAACTCTTGATGCAATATCTGACATAATTGAAATTTTTAAATTAAATTAATATGGTTGCAAAAATAATAAATTCAGCTTAATTCTGCATATAGTGCAGAAAAAAATCCGGTATCTAATATAATCAAAAAGATTTAATTTCAAAAACTGTCTTAATATATTTAATTTTGCACGTCTTTTGACTAATACCATACTTTCAAAAATGAAAAAAATTATCATTTTCGCTTCGGGCTCCGGAACTAATGCCGAGAATATAATGCATTATTTTGCTGATTCTGATGTTGTTAGTGTCAATTATGTAATTACCAATAATAAGGAGGCGCAAGTAATTAAACGGGCAGGAAAATTCGATGTCCCTGTCAAAATTCTTGAGAAAGGAGAATTAGTATCAAATGAATTTTTGAATTTTCTTAAGAAAGAAGGTGATCTCATCATACTGGCAGGCTTCTTATTAAAAATTCCAGAACCTGTTGTTTGTGCTTTTCCTGAAAGAATTATAAATATTCACCCAAGTTTGTTGCCAAAATACGGTGGTAAGGGTATGTATGGAAAACATGTGCACGAAGCTGTTGTTGCAAACCAGGAAAAAGAGTCTGGAATTACGATACATTTTGTTAATGAAAAATATGATGATGGGGCGGTAATCTTTCAAAAAGAAGTTCCCGTTGAAGAAAATGATTCAGCTGAAGCAGTTGCAGCAAAAATTCATGAACTGGAGCAAAAGTATTTTCCAAAGGTTATCGAAAAGGTCATCTTGGCTACAAATTAAAATATGGTACATATATATACAGATGGTGCCTGCAGTGGAAATCCGGGAAAAGGAGGATACGGAATTGTGATGGAGTGGGTAGGGAAACCCTACCATAAGGAATTTTCTGAAGGGTTTCAAATGACCACAAACAACCGGATGGAACTTTTGGCAGTGATTGTTTCCCTTGAACAACTGAAAAAAGAAGAAACAGAAGTAATTATTTTTTCAGATTCTAAATATGTCGTTGATGCCGTTGAGAAAAAGTGGGTATTTAACTGGGAGAAAAAAAGCTATTCCGGAAAAAAAAACGCGGATCTCTGGCAAAGGTTTTTGAGGGTGTATCGCAAACATAAAGTTTCCTTTGTTTGGGTGAAAGGCCATAACAACCACAAACAGAATGAAAGATGCGATGAACTTGCTGTTCAGGCCGCTCAGGCATCTTTCTTAAAAATTGATCAGGGTTTCGAGAAGGAAGAAAATACCATTTTTTAAATGGCTTAGAAACTTTCCTTCAGGCAGGTCTTCCCTTTAATTTCTAGTTATTCAAGACACAGGTCATTAGTACCTCATCCTTTCCATTATAGAACATGAGGTCTTTCCTCTCAATTTTATAATAAGAAATCTGTCCCAGAAGTTTTGTGAACTGATTCTCTACTGACATATCCGGACACATTTTTCTTGTCATTCCCATTTGACCAAGATTCATTGCCTTGTTTGCAGGATCGTATTTGCCCATGAAATTATTGCAACCGGCGAATCCGGTAACACTTCCGTCTGTCGCGTTAAACTTAATAGTGGGTTGAACAGTCAGCTCGTTAAATCCTTCCATGGATATAACTTTCCAATCATTTTCAAGGGTGATTTCTTTTTCAATTTTTTTCTTTTCTACGATTTGATCCAGGGTGTATTTTAAACTTGATCCGTCAGCAGGGGGATTTTTAACTTTGCTCACTTTGACCCTCAAGAGATATTGATATCCTTCTTCATAGGTAAATCCTTCAATATTTCCATAAAAATTTTGCCATTGGTCGGCAAGTTTTTCTTTAATAAGCATACATTTTTGAGGACCAACACCGGTACAATCTACCAAATGATCTGCAACATATAAATTTTTGGTCTCTTCACAAGACTTGGCAGCGAGTGATAAAATTAGTAAAATAGCAAGGGATTTCATAACTAAGATTTAGGTTAGGACAACATTTGTTTGGCTTTTTCAAGGGCTTTAACAAAGATATTAATTTCCTCTTTCGTATTGTAAAATGCAAAGGAAACTCTTACCGTTCCCGGGATTTTATAAAAATCCATTATGGGTTGGGCACAATGATGGCCGGTTCTTGCGGCAACTCCCAATTTATCCAGTATGACCCCAATATCGTAAGGATGAATTCCCTCAATATTAAAGGAGATTACCGGCGCTTTGTTATTTTTAGGGCCGTAAATTTTAAGACCTTGAATAGGCAGAAGCTTTTCTGTGGCATAGCTGAGCAATTCATTTTCATAGTTGGCTATGTTTTCAAAACCGATGGCGTTGAGGTAATCAATGGCAGTTCCAAAAGCAATACATCCGGCTATATTTGGTGTCCCTGCTTCAAATTTATGGGGTAGATCAGCATAACTGGTTTTTTCAAAAGTTACCTCACTGATCATTTCCCCGCCACCCTGATAAGGAGGAAGTTTGTTTAACCAGGCTTCTTTTCCGTACAAAACGCCAACCCCGGTCGGACCGCAAAGTTTGTGGGCAGAACAGCTGTAAAAATCACAATCCATTGCCTTGAGATCAGGTTTTATATGGGGAGTTGCCTGAGCGCCGTCTATCAAAACTGCTGCACCGGCAAGATGTGATAATGCTATGATCTCCTCAACAGGATTAATCGTTCCCAGGGCATTCGACACATGATTTACAAAGACAATTTTGGTTTTATCTGAAAGCAATTCCCTAAAAACATCCATTCTCAGCACCCCATCCAGAGTCATCGGGATAACCCTAAGAACTGCGCCGGTGCGTTCGCACAACATTTGCCAGGGTACAATATTGCTGTGGTGTTCCAGGGCTGAAACAACAATCTCATCACCCTTTTTTAAGAAGGCAGCAAACCCGTTTGCCACCAGGTTTATGCTGTGTGTAGTGCCCGAAGTAAAAATGATCTCATGCGATTTTTCAGCGTTGAAATGAAGCTGTATTTTTTTTCTGGCATTTTCAAAAAGATCCGTTGCTTCCTGGCTTAAGGTATGCACTCCTCTGTGAATATTGGCATTGTGATTTGAGTAAAAATCCACAATGGCATCAATAACCTGTTGTGGTTTTTGTGAGGTAGCCGCATTGTCAAAATAGATCAGCGGTTTGCCGTTTACTGTTCTGTTTAGAATTGGAAAATCCCTGCGTATTTTTTGAATATCGAACATTTTTTTTAGAATGATTCTAAATACAAAGATAGAAAACTTATATCAGGTACCTTTAGATTACGAAAATTAATTCTTTATTTTTGTTACAAAATTCCAATTCAAATTTAACCTGAAATATTTATGAAAAGAGTTTTGAAATTTGGCACTTTATTGTTGTTATCAGCCCTCATTTATTTAGTTGTCTCTTATTATCCACGGTTGACAATAGCGACCGGATTTTCTGCCAAGAATATTGCGAGCGGAGTTTTTTACGCACAACCGAACACAGGAATCCATTGAAAGCGGAGACAATGATTTTTCAGTTTTGCCCATGGCTGATAATCAAACTGATAAAAATACCAAATCGGTTATTTCAGACTTTTTTGGAATGAAAAAAAGGAAGGCTGTATTTATTGAAGGACTTGGGGCCGTTTTACTCGGGGAAGGAAGTGACTCAGCTCCAATACTTTCCAAACCAAATCGAATTAAGACTCAAAAAAAACTCCCTTATCCATATGGTGATTTGCCCCAAATGGATACGGTCTTTAGCTCAGTAGATTACAATCTGTTAAAAAATGCGGTTGAAAATGCCTTCGATAAATCGGGTGAAGCACTTAAAAAGACCAGGTCCTTGCTGGTGATATACAAAGATCAGATCATCGCTGAGAAATACGCACCGGGTTTTGATACACAAACTCCGATTTTAGGCTGGTCTATGACAAAAAGTATTACCTCAACCATTTACGGAATTTTACAAAAACAAGGCCGCATTGATATTAACCAAAAAACAGGAATTGAGGCATGGAAAAATGATGCGCGTTCTGCAATCACCTATAATGACCTGTTGCAAATGAACAGTGGCCTCGAATGGGACGAAGATTACAACGATATTTCTGATGTGACCAGCATGCTTTATATCGCTTACAATATGGGAGAAGTCCAATTGAACAAGCCTATGGTGGGCAAGATCAATGAAAGCTGGAATTATTCTTCCGGAACTTCCAATTTATTGGCTGGACCTTTGTTGAGAAAATATTTTCCGGATCAGCAATCGTATCTGAACTTTTGGTACGATGAACTACTGGATAAAATAGGCATGCATTCCGCCCAGATAGAAACAGATTTAACGGGAAATTTTGTTGGATCCTCTTACGCCTGGGCGAACACCAGGGACTGGGGAAAATTTGGCCTCTTGTATTTACACGAGGGCAATTGGAATGGGGAACAAATTTTTGAACCTTCCTGGGCAAAGTACGTGGCAACCCCCACCAATGGGTCGAACGGAAGGTATGGTGGTCACTTCTGGCTGAATGCCGGCGGTATTTATCCCGATGCTCCCCGCGACCTTTATTCTGCCAACGGATTTCAGGGGCAAATGGTATTCATTATTCCTTCAAAAAAAATGGTGATCGTTCGGACAGGACTAACCGAAGATCCTGAATTTGATTTTAATTTGATGCTTAAGGAAATTCTAAAGGCAATAAACTAAGCTTAATCTCCTGGTTTATGAAACTCAACCTGCAAAAAGTAGATCGTGTAAAAACCATTTCTAAAAAGGATTTTTTACTGAATTATGTAAAACCTCAAAAGCCCCTGGTAATTGAAAATATGATTGAGGACTGGCCTGCTTTTACAAAATGGAACCTCAATTACATAAAAGAAGCAGTTGGAGAAAAAGAGGTTCCCTTGTATGACGACCGTCCTGTGGATTACAACGATGGTTTTAATGAGCCTCATGCTAAGATGAAAATGAAGGATTACATAGACCTATTGCAAAAAGAACCTACCCGTTACCGTATTTTTCTTTATAATATTCTAAAGGAAGTACCTTCGTTACAAAAGGATTTTAAATTTCCCGATATCGGCTTGCGCATTATGAAGTCTATGCCCATGCTATTTTTTGGAGGGCAGGATTCCTATACTTTTATGCATTACGACATAGATCTGGCCAACATTTTACACTTTCATTTTCATGGAAAAAAGGAGTGCATTCTTTTTCCTTACGAAGAAAAAAAATACCTTTACAAGATTCCTAATTCCCTGATTACCCACGAATCCATTGATTTTTCCAACCCTGATTTCAAAAAATGGCCGGCACTTAAAAAGGCAAAGGGGTATATAGCAGAACTTGAACATGGCAATGTTTTGTACATGCCGGAAGGGTATTGGCACTATATGAAATACATTACTCCAGGTTTTTCAATGAGTATGCGGTCTATAGCGAGAAATCCTAAAAATTTGGGTCGGGCACTTTACAATATATTTGTAATGCGCAATTACGACAATGTGATGCGCAAAATGAAAGGACAAAAATGGATAGACTGGAAAAACGAAAAAGCCATTGAAGATTGCAACAGCAGATTGGCTTGATTGGAATCAAATATCAGATCTGAATCTGCAGGTCTACTTTTAATTTTTGAGCAATAAGTTTCGAAATTCTTGCCTTGAGTGATGGGATTTTAATTCTTTCTACCACATCATTTCCAAAAGCAAACAACAAAAGGGCCCGGGCCTCCTTTTTGGGAATTCCCCTTGTTTGCAGATAGAAAAGCGCTTTTTCATCAAGTTGACCAATAGTACAGCCGTGAGAACATTTTACATCATCGGCAAAAATCTCGAGCTGGGGTTTGGCATTTATTGAAGCCTTATCACCGATGAGTACATTGTCATTTTGTTGGTAGGCATTGGTTTTTTGAGCAATTTTATCGACCAATACTTTTCCGTTAAAAACACCGGTAGACTGGTCATCATAAATTCCCTTGTACAATTCATGACTTTCGCAGTTCTCACGTTTATGATGAATCATGGTGTGGTTATCTACATGCTGGCTGTCACCAATTACCGAAATGCCATTCAAATAGGAAGTAACCCTTTCACCTTCATGGGTAAAAGTCAGGTTATTCCTTGTAATCCTGCCTCCAAACGAAAAAGTATTGACGGTTGCTATACTGCTGTCCTTTTGTTGTACATAAGTATTGTCAATAAGCGATGCGGATAGATTGTCGTCCTGTAGCTTGTAATAATCCACAATTGCTCTTTTGTTAGCGAATATTTCAGTTACTGAATTGGTTAAAACCTTATTATCGGTCAGGTTCTGGTGTCTTTCTATGATCTGTACATGTGAATTTTCATCCACAATTACCAGATTTCTTGGTTGCAGAATCAGCTCCTTTTCATTTCCGGTAGAGAAATACAAAATTTGGATAGGCCTTTCTACTATGGTGTTTTTTGGAATACGAATAAAGGCACCCTCCCTGGCAAATGCTGTATTTAAACAGGTCAAACTCTCATCAGCTGAGGCAATTTTTCCGAAATAATGATCGATGACCATCTGATATTTTGGCTGTTTCAGCGCAGATGACAACAAACAGATATCCCCTTGTTCATGTGAGGTGTGAGACAAAAACGGACTGTACATTCCATCGATAAAAACGATGCGGTAAGTATCGATTTCATCCAAAAAATACTGTCTTACATCCCTGAGTTCCAATTCGTTCTTGGTGTCCGGAAAAACGCTGAAATCATTTTTTAGCAAAGTGTTTAATGAGGTGTATTTCCATTCTTCATCTTTTTTGGCAGGAAATCCCAATTGTTCAAATTTTTCAATCGCTTTTGTGCGCAACTTATGCACCCCTGAATCAAGGTCTATGTTACCCTTGTTCTCAAAGGCCATGAAAGAGGCTACGAGTTTATCTTTTAGTTCCATAAAGGATTTAATATTAAATCTTTAATCTTTTATTTTACCCAGTCATAACCCTTTTCTTCCAGGGTATAAGCGAGTTCCTTGGCCCCTGATTTAACGATCTTTCCATCGTGCAGCACATGCACATGATCAGGAATGATGTAGTCCAAGAGCCTTTGGTAATGGGTAATAATAATTGTTGCATTGTCAGGCCGTTTAAGTTTATTGACACCATTGGCCACAATTTTTAAAGCATCAATATCCAATCCGGAATCAGTTTCATCCAGTATGGCCAGTTTGGGTTCCAGCATGGCCATTTGAAAAATTTCGTTTCGCTTTTTTTCACCTCCCGAAAATCCTTCATTCAAAGAACGCGATAAAAATTTTCTGTCCATTTCCAAAAGATCTGATTTTTCCCTGATCATCTGAAGCATTTCCTTGGCAGGCAAATCTTCCAATCCTTTTGCTTTCCTGTTGGCGTTGATGGCCGTTTTAATAAAATTTGTTGTAGTGACCCCTGGTATTTCCACCGGATACTGAAAAGAAAGGAACACTCCTTTGTGTGCTCTTTCATCTGCAGATAGCTCGAGGATGCTAACACCATTAAAAAGGATATCACCTTTATATACCTCAAAATTTTCATTCCCCGCAATAACGGCTGAAAGGGTACTTTTACCCGATCCGTTCGGTCCCATAATGGCGTGTACCTCACCGGCATTAACGGTCAGGTCTATTCCTTTTAATATTTCCTTGCCGTTGATTCCGGCGTGTAAATTTTTTATTTGTAACATCACTTCATTTAAGATTTAAAATTTAAGATTTAAAATTTGAGAATGCCTCAAAATTTATTTCCTTTATAGTCAGATTTTTTTAAATATTTAATAAATCCTGATAAGGATTTGCTTAATTCAATACTTTTTTCTTTTAAAAAGTTTAACTCATCCTCCGATATATATTTTCTGTCAAAAGCTCTATATAATTGAGAACGGGATTCGCCGCAAGAACCTTTCGATATGGTTAAAAAATGAATAAATTCTTTGTTACCTTCACGCTCAAAACCTTCAGCAATATTATCCATTATTGAACCAGAAGAATCTAAAATTTGATTGATCAACTTAAAATCATTATTAAATTTTTCTTTTGTAGAAGAGTCAAAAATATCTTTTGCATAAACCCTGGCATTTTGCCATACCTCTAAATCTTCAAAAACAGTATAAGTCGCCACAATTTTAAATTTTAAATATCGAATTTTGAATCATTAACCAACAGATCCCTCCAAGGAGATTTCTAACAATTTCTGTGCTTCCACCGCAAATTCCATGGGTAATTTATTCAATACTTCCTTGCTGAAACCGTTCACAATCAGGGCAATGGCTTTTTCTGTATCTATTCCCCTTTGGTTGCAATAGAATAACTGGTCTTCACCTATTTTGCTGGTCGTTGCCTCGTGTTCAACATGGGCAGTTTTATTCTTAGCTTCTATATAAGGAAAGGTATGTGCACCGCAATTGTTGCCCATCAACAGAGAATCACATTGCGAAAAATTACGGGCATTTTCTGCACGGGCACCAATCTGCACCAATCCTCTGTAGGAATTTTGCGATCTTCCGGCAGAGATGCCTTTGGATATAATGGTGCTCTTGGTATTTTTGCCGAGATGCACCATTTTTGTACCGGTATCTGCCTGTTGAAAATGATTGGTAACCGCAATAGAATAGAATTCACCTACTGAATTGTCTCCTTTTAATATACAACTCGGGTATTTCCAGGTAATGGCACTTCCGGTTTCTACCTGTGTCCAGGATATTTTTGCGCTTTCGTGGCAGATGCCTCTTTTGGTGACAAAATTATATACCCCTCCTTTGCCATGAGCATCTCCCGGAAACCAGTTTTGTACTGTTGAGTATTTAATTCAGCCTTGTCCAATGCAATCAGCTCCACAACAGCCGCGTGTAATTGATTTTCATCCCTTGCGGGAGCAGTACATCCTTCCAGGTAGCTCACATAACTTCCTTCATCGGCAATTAAGAGTGTCCGCTCAAACTGGCCTGTTCCGCCTTCATTGATCCTGAAATAGGTAGAAAGCTCCATCGGACATTTAACACCTTTCGGAATATAGCAAAAGGAGCCATCTGTAAAGACCGCTGAATTGAGCGCGGCGTAAAAATTATCCGTTTTTGGAACAATAGTGCCAAGATGTTTTTTAACCAGCTCCGGATGCGTTTTTATCGCCTCTGAAATTGGGCAAAAGATTATGCCGCGTTCAGCGAGGGTTTCTTTAAAAGTAGTAGCTACAGAAACGGAATCAACAACTATGTCCATGGCCACACCGGTCATCCTTTTTTGCTCATTGATGGAAATGCCTAATTTCTTAAAGGTTTTAAGCAATTCAGGATCCACTTCATCCAGACTTCCCAATGTCTTTTTTGGTTTGGGTGCAGAATAATAACTGATATCCTGAAAATCAGGTTTTTCATAGCTTATATTGGCCCATTCCGGCTCCTTCATGGTTTGCCAGATCTTAAATGCTTCCAGGCGCCAGTCTGTCATCCATTCGGGTTCATTTTTTTTTGCAGAGATCGCTCTGATAACCGCTTCATTTAATCCTTTTGGGAAGGTATCTGATTCAATATCAGTATAAAACCCATACTCGTAATCTTTGGATTCGAGTTCTTTCTTCAGGTCGTCTTCGGTGTACTTCATATTTTTATATTCAAGGTTCAAGGTTTAAAGTTCTGGGTTGAACTTACTTCCTTTAAAATCACTTTTTTTTAAATAGGCTATTAAATGCCCCTAACTTTTTACTAATAACCAGGGTTTGATTTTTAATATGCTCAAATTCCACCTCATTTGCAATATTTCCTGTCAAGTACACGGTATAATTGGGATCTGGTCTCTCCGCAGGAGGCTTTGGCAATAGAAAGGAATTGAATGAATTCTTTATTTCCGTTTCGTTCAAATCCTTCTGCTATATTATCCATAATAGATCCGGAAGAGCCGTTTATTTGATTAAATAGTTTATAATCAGAATTTAATGGAGAATTTGATGCCAATTTAAAGATATCATCACAAAGAACCCTTGACATTTTCCAAATTTCTAAATCTTCAAATTCTCCTTAATTGTCCCCATTTTTAAATATTAAACCTTGAACCCTGAACCCAAAAGCGCATTTTAACATTCCGACTTCGAACCTTGAACCTTGAACCTTGAACCTCAGAGCGAGAAGCTCTCTCCACACCCGCAGGTTCTATTTGCATTCGGGTTTTTGAATACAAATCCTGTGCCGTTGAGTCCACCGGAATAATCCAGTACAGTGCCAACAAGATACAAAAAACTTTTTTTGTCGACAATGATCTTCACCCCATTATCCTCAAAGACTTTATCGCCTTCCTGCTGCTGGTCATCAAATTTCAGTTCATAAGACAATCCCGAGCAACCACCGCTTTTTACACCTACCCTCACAAAATCCTTTGCAGCGTTGAAGCCGTCTTCCTGCATCAGGTCGAATCACTTTCTTTTTCGCTATTTCCGTTACTTGTACCATGATATATAGAATTATTCTAAATAAGTGCAAATATAGCATAAATCCGTAAAAATGTACAAAGATATCTTTGAAATCTTGTACAATATTTTTTAAAGAAATCGAACAATTGGGGATTTCGGGAGAATTATTTTAACAAAAACACAATAAGCAACTGTTTGCTTCGTTTCGGTTATTAACAATTTTAATCAGACTGTTAACAACTTTTTAACACGGTAAAGCCAGGTTAAAAACCGCGTAAAATTTAGAATGATGTGTAAAAAGTTAAAGAACAGCAACATAAATATAATTAAATAAATGAAAACCGCAATCCCTCATTCGGTTGAGTTTTTAAGAATGCATTGCTCCTGTTATGGCATAATTTGCCCTGACAGGATAGATTATTTTATAGCAACTATAACAAAAAACTAAGAATTGTATGTACAATTTAAAGAGTCCCCTTGCAAAAAGTAGAAGTCTTACCAAAAATAAATCTATTGTATCTGGTTCATCCAGAAATTTACTTCTGTTTCTCATTCTTGTATTTGGCTTTATCACCCTGACCTTTGGGCAGGCCCTTGAATGATTACAGGTCTTTAGCCACAGGTAACTGGACTTCGCTTACTACATGGGAGCGTTATAACGGGACTACGTGGGTCGCGGCTACAAATTATCCGGGACAAATAACAGGGACAAATAATGTCATTATTCGAACTGGGCATAACGTCGATCTATCAGGAACTATTCCACAAGGCATAAATTCATTAACAATTGGAGATAATTCTGGTGGCAGGGAAAGTTTAATAATAAATGGGAATTCTGTCCTCGATTTAAATCTGCTGACAATTTCGGCTGATGGAGATTTGGTATGGGTCGGAATAACTATGATCTTAAATTTAGGAAATGATGCGGCGATAGTCATCAATCCTGGTGGAACAGTGGATACAAGTAGCCCATGCAGTGCTAGTGAAACCATCAGTATGAATGGCGATGTGATATCTTCCTGCCAGGGACCAATCGGTGGTGGTGGTAATTTTTCATTTCAGGATATGATAAATGCGGGCGGGTTTAACAATGCGGATACCGATGGAGATGGAATTTACGATGCGATAGACCTGGATGACGATAACGATGGTATTCCGGATACAGTTGAGAATGGTAACTTATTAATTAATGGAGGTTTTGATCTTGTAACGCAACCCAACATTGGAAATAATTTGAATGTCGCTATTTCCCCATGGATCCTTGCCAGTGGTTCAGGTCAAAGTAATATTGTAAAAGTAAATGGAGGTACCGGTTATGGTAATGCAGGACCGGCATTAGATGCTAACCCATTTACCATTGCCGGAGAAAACCAACAATATTTTGATATTAGTGGCGACAGAGATTTCTACCAATCTTTTACAATAACATCCAGCCGAACGGTTACCTATTCAGGTTATTTTTCTCCAAGAGACGGAGGCTCAGGCTCAGGACGAATATTAATATATACAGGAGTTGGTAATTCAGGATCGGTAGTTAGTGATACGGGGGTAATTGCAATTCCCAGCAATGGCGGAAATTCTCAAACTGCTCCCTGGACTTTGGTTCAGGGAACCGTATTATTAAGTCCGGGAACCTATTCGTATGTGGTTAGAATGGCAAACCCAACAAATTTCGATGAGGCCCGTATAGAGACACCAGACCTGGATACCGATGGAGATGGAATTGCAAATGATCTCGATTTGGACAGTGATAACGATGGTATTTTTGATGCTGTTGAAGCAGGTCATGGTCAATCACAAACCCTTGGAAAATTAAATGGAGCAGTTGGCACGGACGGAATTCCAAATACAGTGCAAACATTACCCAATAGCGGACTAATTAATTATACCCTTGCTGAAAGTAGTGATGATTCAGATCTAATTCAAAATTATCTCGATTTGGATAGTGATGGTGATGGTATCCCAGACAATGTGGAGGCGCAAACAACTTTAGGCTATATTCCACCAAGTGCCAGTTACAATGCAAACGGTTTAGATACAGCCTATCTCGCAGGATTAAATCCGGTCAATACAGAGAGTCTTGATAATCCGGATTATTTGGATCTCGATTCTGAAAATGACGGAAGAAATGATACACTTGAGGCAGGAATAACATTATCAGGTACTGATACCGATTTTGATGGACTGGATAATGCCACTGATGCCACAGTTGGTTATGCAGATGTGAATGGAACGATTAATAACCCCGCATTATTGCCAAACGCAAACGCAAATCCGGAAGTTGATTTTAGAGAATATCTGGACTATGATTGGTATGAGGGCGCAATAGATGTATCAGGTTTTATTAATGGCTGCTCACCGGATGCCATTTATACAACTGTTGGAGCTACTCCCGACAGAAATGCTGGAACTGCTTGGAATAACAGTGGTCCAAGATTAAACCGTTGGTTTCGTTTTGTGGCAACAAGTACAGATATTTATATTAGGATTGACGTTGGCGGGACCAAGGGAACCCAACGAAGAACCCAGGTGGCTTTATGGCAGGCAGATGGTCTGACAGAAATAGTTAGTGCCAGATACAATGCGAATCCGGATAATGTTTCAATAATCTCATCCGGTTTAACCATTGGGAGTACCTATTACATTTCGGTCGACACTTTTGATGCAAGTTATGCAGGTACTTTTACCTTGTGCCTGACTTCAAATTCAGTATTAAGTTGTGGGAAAGTGTATGCAAGTGCCTTCAGTGCAAATCGAAATATACTCTATGAATTAAGCGGTGCAACAATGATACCAGTCTTTACTGCACCCCAAATAGTTGGTGGGCTTGCGATAAGTGCAAACGGTAATGCCTATTATGACAATGGTACATCAGGAAATCGAGCCATCCCATTATATAGATTTGACGGTTTTACCCAAACCAATTCAGGCGCTACCGTAAATGATTTAAATATTGGTGAAGCGGCTGATGCTGCAGGGAATGTTTATTATATAGACGGAGCAAAACATTTGAGAAGGGTAAATGTTGGAATGCCGGGTGTTGCAGCCGATTTGGGTGCCCTGGTGTTCGATGCAGGAGATGCCATTGGCCCCTCACTGGCATATGGAGACATGGCTTTCGATGGAAATGGGCGCTTGCATTGGTATTCCTCAGTTGGCGGCACTGGACTTTCTTATTTATATGTTGTTAATATCACAACTTTAACTGCTAAAAATTTAGGTAATATTGGTCCGAACGGATCAACAGGAGCTGCATTTAATGCAAGTGGAAATTTAATAACTACTTCGAACGCAGGGCAAACAGTTGTGTCAATAAATTTTTCCTCTCTTAATTTGGGTGGAACAGTTATAGGCAATGCAAACCCGACAGTTTATGATTTGGGCTCTTGTGCGGCACCAAATTTTAACCCAAATCTCTCAGCGGTTAAATCAGTCAATAACATCACCACTGGAGTAAACAATGCAACTACAGCTACAGCCGGTGATATTATAGAGTTTACGATTGTCGTTTCAAATTCTGGTAATATCATGTCAAATGATGCCGCTTTGCTGGATGCTATCCCTGCGTCAACAGCCTATATTCCGAATTCGACCACATTAAATGGAAATCCTGTCGCTGATAACGGTGGGAACATGCCCTATGCCAGTGGTGCCGAGATTAACTCTCCGGCTCAACCAAGTGGTGTTGTTGTAGTTGGCGGAAATGCAACGGTTACTTTTAGAGTAACTGTGGTTAATACGCCGCCAATCGCTACGGTTTCTAATTTTGCAACTGTTTCTTTTCCAATTGTTAATAATTCGGCTACAATAATAGACACAGACAATTCCAATACAGTAGTTTTAAATTTACAACCCTGCGCACCCGCTGCACCTACAGTAGGCACGATTACACAACCAACCTGTGCATTGGCTACGGGAAGTGTTGTATTGAGTGGTTTACCTGCGGGTAACTGGACCCTAACGAGAAATCCTGGAGCGGTCGTTACAAATGGCACAGGCGCTAGCACAACGATATCTGGCTTAGCTGCTGGCACCTATACTTATACGGTAACCAATGCAGCGGGATGTACTTCAGTAGCATCGGGTAATGTTGTGATCAATGCACAACCTGCTACACCAGCAGTACCTACAGTAGGCACGATTACGCAACCAACCTGTGCATTGGCTACGGGAAGTGTTGTATTGAGTGGTTTACCTGCGGGTAACTGGACCTTAACGAGAAATCCTGGTGCGGTCGTTACAGAATGGCACGGGCGCGAGCACTACGATATCTGGCTTAGCTGCAGGCACCTATACTTATACTGTAACCAATGCAGTGGGATGTACTTCAGTAGCATCGGGTAATGTTATCATCAATGCGGTACCAACGAGCACCTGCAGTACCAACGGTAGCGAGCACTACACACCCAACCTGTGCGGTAGGAAGCGGAACCATAGTATTTACTGCCCAGGCAGGAGTAGAGTACAGTGTTAACAACGGCACTACATATCAGGCAGGAGCAACCTTTGCTGGTTTAGCTCCTGGAACCTACACTTTAAGAGTAAGGAGTATAGCTGACAATACCTGTTCAACAGTAGCAGCCTCAACGGTAACGATCAATGCAATACCAACGGCCCCTGCAGTACCAACGGTAGCGAGCACTACACAACCAACCTGTGCGGTAGGAAGCGGAACCATAGTATTTACTGTCCCGAGGCAGGAGTAGAGTACAGTGTTAACAACGGCACTACATATCAGGTGGGAGCAACCTTTGCTGGTTTAGCTCCTGGAACCTACACTTTAAGAGTAAGAAGTATAGCTGACGATCCTGTTCAACAGTAGCGGCCTGACGGTAACGATCAATGCGGTACCAACAGCACCTGCAGTACCAACGGTAGCGAGCACTACACCCAACCAACCTGTGCGGTAGGAAGCGGAACCATAGTATTTACTGCCCAGGCGAGGAGTAGAGTACAGTGTTAACAACGGCACTACTTATCAGGCAGTACCAACCTTTGCTGGATTAAGCTCAGGCAACCTACACTTAAGAGTAAGAAGTATAGCTGACAATACCTGTTCAACAGTAGCGGCCTCAACGGTAACGATCAATGCGGTACCAACAGCACCTGCAGTACCAACTGTAGCGAGCACTACACAGCCAACCTGTGCGGTAGGAAGCGGAACCATAGTATTTACTGCCCAGGCGGGAGTAGAGTACAGTGTTAACAACGGCACTACTTATCAGGCAGGAGCAACTTTTGCTGGTTTAGCTCCAGGAACCTACACTTTAAGAGTAAGAAGTATAGCTGACAATACCTGTTCAACAGTAGCGGCCTCAACGGTAACGATCAATGCGGTACCAACAGCACCTGCAGTACCAACTGTAGCGAGCACTGCACCAGCCACCTGTGCGTAAGAAGCGGAACCTAGTATTTACTGCCCAGAGGAAGTGTAGTACAGTGTTAACACGGCACTACTTATAGGCAGGAGCAACTTTTGCTGGTTTAGCTCAGGAACCTACACTTTTAAGAGTAAGAAGTATAGCTGAGATCCTGTTCAAAGTAGCGGCCTCAACGGTAACGATCAATGCGGTACCAAGGCACCTGCAGTACCAACTGTAGCGAGCACTACACAGCCAACCTGTGCGGTAGGAAGCGGAACCATAGTATTTACTGCCCCAGGCGGGAGATAGAGTACAGTGTTAAAAGGCACTGACTTATAGAAGAACTTTTGCTGGTTTAGTCTGAACCTACACTTTAAGAGTAAGGAGTATAGCTGACAATACCTGTTCAACAGTAGCGGCCTCAACGGTAACGATCAATGCGGTGCCAACGGCACCTGCAGTACCAACTGTAGCGAGCACAGCACAGCGAACCGTGCGGGGGAGGGGACATCAGATCGCCGAGGCGGGAGAGAGAGCAGCGCAAGAAGGACTATCAGGAGGAGAATTTGGGTAGGAGGAACACACTAAGAGAAGGAGAAAGGAAAAGAAACGGGCAAGGAAGAAAGGGACACAGGACGAGAGAGTAGGAGAAACAAACGGGGAGGAAGGAAAGAGAGCCAGGGGGAGAGAGAGGAGGGAAAGGGAGCCAGGAAAACAAGAGAAGGAGAAAGAAGACAAGAAGAAAAAACGAAAGGAGGAAAAGGGGAGAAAAGAAAGCCAGGAGGAGGAGAGAAGGAAAAAACAGGGGAAGACCAGGAAAAAGGAAGAAGAAAAAAAGAGAGAGAAGAAAGAAAGAAAAACCACGGTGAAAGGGAAGTGTATATCCCAGCAGGAGTAGAGACAGTGTAAAATCTAAGAAATATATAACGCTTAAGAGTAGAGTATAGCTGACAATACCTGTCAAACGCCCATAAAATGGTAAAAACGCATACCAACTAGAGATAAAGCCACCTGTGCGGTAGGAAGGGAACCATATATTTACTGCCCAGCAGGAGTAGAGTAATGTAAAAGGAATATAAGAGAATTTCAGGAGATATTAAGAGAAGAAGTAATAAACTTAAAGTAGCGGCCTCAAGGTAAGAAAATGGTACAAAGCACCTGCAGTACCAACTGTAGCGAGAAAACCAACCTGTGCGGTAAGGAAGGGAACATATATACGCCCAGCAGAGAGAGTAAGTGTAAAGACACTAGGGGAGAACCTTTGCAGGTTTAACTCAGGAACCTACACTAAGAGAAAAGATAGAAACTGTTCAACAGGTAGCGGCCTCAAGGTAAGATAATGAGTGCCAGGCACCTGCAGTACCAACGGTAGCGAGTACATACAGCCAACCTGTGCGGTACAGAGCGGTACGATTACCTTTACAGCTCAGGCAGGAGTAGAATACAGCGTAGGCAGTGGCTTCCAGGCCTCACCGATTTTTGCGAACCTTACACCGGGCATATTCCCTGACAGTAAGGAGCATAGCAGACGATACCTGTTCAACGGCAGCAGCTTCAACGGTAACTATAAATGCGGTACCATCTGCGCCGGCGGCAGCGGTAGCGAGTGTGACGGTACAGCCCACGTGTGCGGTACCAACAGGAACGATCGTTATAAGTTCACCAACAGGGGCAACCCTGGAGTACAGTATAGATGGCACGAACTTCCAGTCAGGCTTAACTTTTGCGAATCTGTTACCTGGGGATTATACGGTAACGGTAAGAAGTACAGGGACAACACTTGCTACAAGTACAGGAGTATTGTTGACAGTAAATGCAGTACCTGGTGCACCGGCTTCACCTGTAGCGAGTGCTACATTACAGCCTACGTGTGCGGTACCGACAGGAACTATAGTTGTAAGTTCACCTATGGGAGCGACTTTAGAGTATAGCATCAATGGCACGACCTGGCAATCAGGCTTGACCTTTGCAGGCATTAGCACCTGGAGGATATACAGTAAGTGTAAGAGACACCAATGATACGACTTGTGTATCAAGCGGATCATCGATCACGATAGATGCAGTGCCAACAGCACCTGCAGTACCAACTGTAGCGAGCACTACACAGCCAACCTGTGCGGTACAGAGCGGTACGATTACCTTTACAGCTCAGGCGGGAGTAGAATACAGCGTAGCAGCAGTGGCTTCCAGGCCTCACCGACTTTTGCGAACCTTACACCGGGAACCTATACTCTGACAGTAAGGAGTATAGCATGACAATACCTGTTCAACGGCAGCAGCTTCAACGGTAACGATCAATGCGATACCATCTGCACCTGCAGGCAGCGGTAGCGAGTGTGACGGTACAGCCAACGTGTGCGGTACCGACAGGAACCATTGTTGTAAGTTCACCAACAGGGGGAAGCCTTAAGTACAGTATAGATGGCACGAACTTCCAGTCAGGCTTAACCTTTGCGAATCTGTTACCCTGGAGATTATACTGGTTAACGGTAAGAAGTACTACGGACAACACTTGTACAAGTACAGGAGTACTGTTCGACAGTAAATGCAGTACCTGGTGCACCGGCTGCACCTGTAGCGAGTGCTACATTACAGCCAACGTGTGCGGTACCGACAGGAACTATAGTTGTAAGTTCACCTACAGGAGCGACATTAGAGTATAGCATAGATGGCACGACCTGGCAATCAGGCTTGACCTTTGCAGGATTAACTCCTGGAGGATATACAGTAAGTGTAAGAGACACCAATGATACGACTTGTGTATCAAGCGGATCATCGATCACGATAGATGCAGTGCCAACGGCACCTGCAGTACCAACGGTAGCGAGTACAGTACAGCCAACCTGTGCGGTACAGAGCGGTACGATTACCTTTACAGCTCAGGCAGGAGTAGAATACAGCGTAGGCAGTGGCTTCCAGGCCTCACCGATTTTTGCTGAACTTAGCACCGGGCACATATACCCTGACAGTAAGGAGTATAGTTGACAATACCTGTTCAACGGCAGCAGCTTCAACGGTAACGATAGATGCGATACCATCTGCACCGGCGGCAGCGGTAGCGAGTGTCACGGTACAGCCAACGTGTGCGGTACCGACAGGAACTATTGTTATAAGTTCACCAACAGGGGCAACCCTGGAGTACAGTATAGATGGCACGAACTTCCAGTCAGGCTTAACTTTTGCGAATCTGTTACCTGGGGATTATACGGTAACGGTAAGAAGTACCACGGACAACACTTGTACAAGTACCAGGAGGATTGTTGACAGTAAATGCAGTACCTGGTGCACCGGCTGCACCTGTAGCGAGTGCTACGATACAGCCAACGTGTGCGGTACCGACAGGAACTATCGTTGTGAGTTCATCCTACGGGAGCGACCTTAGAGTATAGTATAAATGGCACGACCTGGCAATCAGGCTTGACCTTTGCAGGATTACACCTGGTGGATATACAGTAAGTGTAAGAGACACCAATGATACGACTTGTGTATCAAGCGGATCATCGATCACGATAGATGCAGTGCCAACAGCACCTGCAGTACCAACGGTAGCTGGTACAATACAGCCAACGTGTGCGGTACAGAGCGGTACGATTACCTTTACGGCTCAGGCGGGAGTAGAATACAGCGTAGGCAGTGGCTTCCAGGCCTCACCGATTTTTGCGGACCTTACACCGGGCACATATACCCTGACAGTAAGGAGCATAGCAGACAATACCTGTTCAACGGCAGCAGCTTCAACGGTAACGATCAATGCGATACCATCTGCACCTGCGGCAGCGGTAGCGAGTGTCACGGTACAGCCTACGTGTGCGGTACCGACAGGAACTATTGTTATAAGTTCACCTGCAGGGGCAACCCTGGAGTACAGTATAGATGGAACGAACTTCCAGTCAGGCTTAACTTTTGCGAATCTGTTACCTGGGGATTATACGGTAACGGTAAGAAGTACCACGGACAACACTTGTACAAGTACAGGAGGATTGTTGACAGTAAATGCAGTACCTGGTGCACCGGCTTCACCTGTAGCGAGTGCTACGATACAGCCTACGTGTGCGGTACCGACAGGAACTATAGTTGTAAGTTCACCTATGGGAGCGACTTTAGAGTATAGTATAAATGGCACGACCTGGCAATCAGGCTTGACCTTTGCAGGTTTAGTACCTGGTGGTTATACAGTAAGTGTAAGAGACACCAATGATACGACTTGTGTATCAAGCGGATCATCGATCACGATAGATGCAGTGCCAACGGCACCTGCAGTACCAACGGTAGCGAGTACAGTACAGCCAACCTGTGCGGTACAGAGCGGTACGATTACCTTTACAGCTCAGGCGGGAGTAGAATACAGCGTAGGCAGTGGCTTCCAGGCCTCACCGATTTTTGCGAACCTTACACCGGGTACATATACCCTGACAGTAAGGAGCATAGCAGACAATACCTGTTCAACGGCAGCAGCTTCAACGGTAACGATCAATGCGATACCATCTGCACCGGCGGCAGCGGTAGCGAGTGTCACGGTACAGCCCACGTGTGCGGTACCGACAGGTACGATTGTTATAAGTTCACCTACAGGGGCAACCCTTGGAGTACAGTATAGATGGCACGAACTTCCAGTCAGGCTTAACTTTTGCGAATCTGTTACCTGGGGATTATACGGTAACGGTAAGAAGTACCACGGACAACACTTGTACAAGTACAGGAGTATTGTTGACAGTAAATGCAGTACCTGGTGCACCGGCTTCACCTGTAGCGAGTGCTACGATACAGCCTACGTGTGCGGTACCGACAGGAACTATAGTTGTAAGTTCACCTGTGGGAGCGACATTAGAGTATAGTATAAATGGCACGACCTGGCAATCAGGCTTGACCTTTGCAGGATTAACTCCTGGAGGATATACAGTAAGTGTAAGAGACACCAATGATACGACTTGTGTATCAAGCGGATCATCGATCACGATAGATGCAGTGGCCCCCCAACGGCACCTGCAGTACCAACGGTAGCGAGTACAGTACAGCCAACCTGTGCGGTACAGAGCGGTACGATTACCTTTACAGCTCAGGCGGGAGTAGAATACAGCGTAGGCAGTGGCTTCCAGGCCTCACCGATTTTTGCGAACCTTACACCGGGCACATATACCCTGACAGTAAGGAGCATAGCAGACAATACCTGTTCAACGGCAGCAGCTTCAACGGTAACGATAGATGCGATACCATCTGCACCAGCGGCACCGGTAGCGAGTGTGACGGTACAGCCCACGTGTGCGGTACCAACGGGTACGATAGTTATAAGTTCACCAGCAGGGGCAACCCTGGAGTACAGTATAGATGGCACGAACTTCCAGTCAGGCTTAACTTTTGCGAATCTGTTACCTGGGGATTATACGGTAACGGTAAGAAGTACCACGGACAACACTTGTACAAGTACAGGAGGATTGTTGACAGTAAATGCAGTACCTGGTGCACCGGCTGCACCTGTAGCGAGTGCTACGATACAGCCTACGTGTGCGGTACCGACAGGAACTATAGTTGTAAGTTCACCTACGGGAGCGACTTTAGAGTATAGTATAAATGGCACGACCTGGCAATCAGGCTTGACCTTTGCAGGATTAACTCCTGGCGGATATACAGTAAGTGTAAGAGACACCAATGATACGACTTGTGTATCAAGCGGATCATCGATCACGATAGATGCAGTGCCAACAGCACCTGCAGTACCAACGGTAGCGAGTACAATACAGCCAACCTGTGCGGTACAGAGCGGTACGATTACCTTTACAGCTCAGGCGGGAGTAGAATACAGCGTAGGCAGTGGCTTCCAGGCCTCACCGATTTTTGCTGGACTTACACCGGGCACATATACCCTGACAGTAAGGAGTATAGTTGACAATACCTGTTCAACGGCAGCAGCTTCAACGGTAACGATCAATGCGATACCATCTGCACCAGCGGCAGCGGTAGCGAGTGTCACGGTACAGCCAACGTGTGCGGTACCAACGGGTACGATTGTTGTAAGTTCACCAACAGGAGCAACATTAGAGTACAGTATAGATGGCACGAACTTCCAGTCAGGCTTAACTTTTGCGAATCTGTTACCTGGGGATTATACGGTAACGGTAAGAAGTACCACGGACAACACTTGTACAAGTACAGGAGTATTGTTGACAGTAAATGCAGTACCTGGTGCACCGGCTTCACCTGTAGCGAGTGCTACGATACAGCCTACGTGTGCGGTACCGACAGGAACTATAGTTGTAAGTTCACCTGTGGGAGCGACATTAGAGTATAGCATAAATGGCACGACCTGGCAATCAGGCTTGACCTTTGCAGGATTAACTCCTGGAGGATATACAGTAAGTGTAAGAGACACCAATGATACGACTTGTGTATCAAGCGGATCATCGATCACGATAGATGCAGTGCCAACAGCACCTGCAGTACCAACGGTAGCGAGTACAATACAGCCAACCTGTGCGGTACAGAGCGGTACGATTACCTTTACAGCTCAGGCGGGAGTAGAATACAGCGTAGGCAGTGGCTTCCAGGCCTCACCGATTTTTGCGAACCTTACACCGGGTACATATACCCTGACAGTAAGGAGCATAGCAGACAATACCTGTTCAACGGCAGCAGCTTCAACGGTAACGATCAATGCGATACCATCTGCACCAGCGGCAGCGGTAGCGAGTGTAACGGTACAGCCCACGTGTGCGGTACCAACGGGTACGATTGTTATAAGTTCACCAACAGGGGCAAGCCTTGAGTACAGTATAGATGGCACGAACTTCCAGTCAGGCTTAACTTTTGCGAATCTGTTACCTGGGGATTATACTGTAACAGTTAGAAGTACCACGGACAACACTTGTACAAGTACAGGTACAGCAATTACGGTTGATTTGGTACCTTCAGCACCGGTGATTACAAATACGGTAGCTACTGATCCAACAGTTATATCTTGCCCTGTTCTAAATGATGGCAGCATTGTGATCAATGCAGTTGGTTCTGATTTGGAATACAGTATTAATGGAGGAAGTAGCTTCCAGCCATCCAATACATTTAACGGACTGACAGCAGGTAGTTATAGTATTGTTGTAAGAAATAACACAACAGCTTGCAGTACATCAGGCGGAACCATAGTGCTGTCTGCACCAAATTGTGTAGCTCAGTTATCGGTTACGAAAGTACAAACTGGCGGACCAGCAACGGTTACCGCGATAGGGGAAGTGCTGGATTATACCATTACCCTGGTAAACAACGGCACCCTTGCTTTGACTAACCTGAATGTTTCTGACCTTCTTCCTAATGGAACTGCAGGCATATTGACAGGGCCAACCGGAGATAATGGAGTTGTGGGTACTATGGAAGTTGGAGAAACATGGATCTATGCGATCAGTTATGCGGTAGAAGCCAATGATTTTACAGGAGGAACTACCCTTACAAATACCGCAACTGTAAATGCTAACGAATTGTCTGATCCGGTATCTGCATCTGCAGTAACACCAATAATAGCGTCAGATCTTTCAGTAAGCATGGCTGTAGATAATAGTAATCCTAATGTGGGCAGCAACGTAACCTTTACAATAACGGTGGCCAATGGTGGTCCGAGTGATGCAACAGGTGTTGACATTACAGATCTGTTGCCAAGCGGTTATACCTTTGTAAGTGATAATGCCTCAGGCAGTTATAACAGTACAAATGGATTATGGAATGTTGGAAATATTGCAGCAGGCAGCTCAGCATCAATTAATATTGTAGCAGCTGTAAATCCGACAGGAAACTATACGAATAGTGCAGAAGTCACTGCTTCAAATACAGCTGACCCGGATTCAACGCCAGGAAATAATGTTCCTTCTGAAGACGATCAGGCCAGCGTGACCGTAAGTCCGATAGCAGTATCTGACCTAAGCATGACTATGACTGTAGATCAGCCTAATCCGGTGATGGGAACAGAAGTTGTTTTCACAATAAACTTGCAGAATGCAGGCCCAAGTACCGGAACGGGTATTGATATATTGAGTTTATTGCCTGATGGTTACACCTATGTCAGTGATGATGCAGCTGGAAATTATAACAGTACCACCGGACTATGGACAGTCTCTTCATTGAATAGCGGCAGTATTGCCAGCATCAATATTAGGGCTACAGTTAACTTCACAGGAAATTATAATGCAACAGCAGAAGTTATGGCTTCGGCTAATCCGGACCCGGATTCAACACCAGGTAACGGAGTAGTGACTGAGGATGATTATGCGGGCGTTTCAACAAACCCATTGGCTGTTTCAGATCTGGAAGTAAGTATGACAGTGAATAACGCGACTCCATTGGTTGGAACAAACATCAGCTTCACAGTTAATGTGACAAATAATGGTCCAAGTAATGCGAATGCAGTTACTCTTGCAGATTTGTTGCCAGATGGATTTACCTATATAAGTGATAATGCAGGAGGAAACTACAATGCAGGTACAGGTATCTGGACTATTTCTAATCTGGCCTCAGGCAGTTCAGCAAGCATGCAGATCAATGTGCTTGTGAATCCAACGGGTAATTATACCAATGTTGCCGAAATTATGATTTCAGGTAATTTCGATCCTGATTCAACGCCGGGTAACGGGGTAACAACAGAAGATGATTATGCAATTGTAATTGTAAATCCTGTGCCTGTTGCCGACCTGAGTGTGACCCAGTCAGTGAATGATCTTAATCCAACAACCGGAGATACAGTGATATTCACCCTGACCATTCAAAATAATGGCCCAAGTGCAGCAACCGGAGTTAATTTGGAAAATATGGTTCCAAGCGGATATGGAAATATTACGCCAATCACTTCCGGCTCAACACTAAATAGCAACACATTGAACTGGAACGGTCTTACAATAGCCGGTGGATCAAGTGTACAATTGCAATTCAGTGCAGTGGTTTTAACAACAGGAACGTATTTCAACAGTGCTGAAATAACAGCTTCTGATGTACTTGACCCGGATAGTGATCCTAACCAAAGTTTTGCAACGGATGATTTAAGTGATGGACTTGCTGATGATGATGAATCTATTCTTGACAACATCGTAGTTAATTTCTTACCGGTAGCGGTAAATGATGAGGTGCAGGTAGTTGAGAACATTGCGGATCAGGCCATCAATGTGCTGCTTGATAACGGTTTTGGTGCAGATGATTTTGGAGGTGACGGACCGGCTTCAATGGCCATTGTAATCAATGTTGCCCCTTTACATGGTTCAGCTGTGGTAAATAATAATGGCACACCAAATAATCAGACAGACGACTATGTGCTATATACACCGAATGCGAATTATGTTGGAATGGATTCATTCACTTATACAATTCAGGATTCGAATGGAGATACCTCCAGCGCTGTTGTAAATATCGAGGTGCTTGTAGATACAGATGGTGACAGGGTTCCGGACAGAAGGGATGTGGATGATGACAGTGACGGTATTCTGGATACAGTGGAAAATGCATCTGATATTGATCAGGATGGTTATGGAAATGGTCTTGGATATTGACGCTGATGCTGATGGTATTCCTGACAACGTGGAAGCCCAGACAACTGCAGGCTACATCAAACCATCCGGAACAGACAGTGATGGCAACGGTTTGGATGACGCATATGAATCTGCGCCAGGTGCCGGTGAGGGAATAGGACCTGTGGATACAGACGGAGATGGAACACCTGATTATCTGGACAGAGATTCGGACAACGATAATGTTGCAGATTCTTTAGAAGGATATGACCAGAATCACGATAGCATGCCGGATGTATTGCCGACAGGAACCGATTCTGATGGTGATGGTTTAGACGATGGATATGAAGGCTCAAATATGAATGACGGCTTTGTCGCGAATGACGAGATCAACAATCCTTTGAATGACCTGCCGAACACGGACGGTGACAATGAGGTGGATTACCGTGATGCCGATGATGATAATGATGGAATCGCAACCCGTGATGAAGACCTGAACAGAGATGGTGACCCAACCAACGATGATACTGATGGTGATTTTGTGATGAACTATCTGGATATGGACGATGATAATGATGGTATTTTGACCGCTATTGAAGGAACAAAAGACTTCGATAATGACAGCAGGCCAAATTATCTTGACCTGGATTCGGATGGAGATGGTTTGCCGGATAATATTGAAGCACAAAATACGTTACAGTATATTTTACCATCGTTCATGGACACAAACAGAAATGGTCTCGATGACGCTTACGAATCCACATCAGGTAATAACAGAGGAATTACACCTGTTGACACTGATAATGACGGAAGTCCGGATTATCTGGATAGTGATGCGGATAATGATCTTGTTCCTGATTCAATAGAGGGCCATGATTTCAACCATGACGGAAGGGCCGATGTTTCGCCTGCAAATAGTGACAGGGACAATGACGGTCTGGATGATGCCTTCGAAGGAGATGATGTAAATGACGGTTATATTGCCAATGGAGCTATTATAAATCCGGCTGAAGACCTTCCGAACAGGGATAATACAGACGAGGTGGATTACCGGGATACAGATGACGATAATGATGGCATCCCAACGGCAGAGGAGGATGGAAACGGAGACGGCGATCCTACTAATGACAATTGTGATGAGGATTACTGGCCTAATTACCTGGATGAGACACCATGTAATATAGTACCAAATGGATTCTCTCCAAACGGAGATGGTGTAAATGACACCCTGATCGTGCCAGCTTTATCAGAGTACCCGAATTTCACGATGGAAATTTATGACAGATGGGGTGGAAAAATTTGGGAATACAAACGAAATGGCAGTCTGACACCACAGTGGTGGGATGGTTATTCACAAAACAGTTTGACTCTGCAAAAAGGAGAACTGATGCCTGCAGGAACCTATTTCTATGTGATCGAATTCAATAAAGACAACAGAAAGAGAGAAACCGGCTGGGTTTATTTAAACAAGTAAAACAATAATAAATAATATGGAAGAGGGCCCTAAACCCTCTTCCAAAAATAAAGTCCCCTTATGAAAAACAGAAATTTAATCCTTGTATTTGGCTTCATCTTAGCAATGAATTCTTTATTTGGCCAACAAGACCCACAATACACACAGTATATGTACAACATGAATGTGTTAAACCCGGCTTATGCGGGGTCAACGGGTACTTTGAATCTTGGTCTTTTGGCAAGAAAGCAATGGACAGATATTGATGGTGCTCCGAAAACAGCAACATTTTCTGCACATGCTCCCGTGGCCAGAAACGTGGGTGGCGGTTTTTCTGTGATTGCAGATGAGATCGGACCCGTAAAAGAACAAAATATTTATGCAGATCTTTCCTATACGATTAAGACTTCGGAGGAGGGAAGATTGGCTTTTGGTTTAAAAGGTGGAGTTACCCTGCAAAGAATTGACCTGCTCTCTATTATCCTTCCCCAGGATCCAAATGATCCCTTGTTTCAGGACAATGTAAATAATACATATCCAAATTTTGGAGCCGGTATATTCTATTATACAGAAAAGTTTTATGTGAGTTTCAGTGTGCCTAATATACTTAAATCCACCCATTTTGAAAAATCAAATGGAATAATCAGTGAGGCTTCAGAGGAAATGCATTATTTTCTGACCAGTGGCTATGTCTTTAATCTTTCTGAGAATACAAAATTCAAACCATCTTTTATGGCCAAAGGAGTAACAGGAGCACCTGTTTCAATTGACCTGAATGCAAACTTTTTATTCTACGAACGCCTTGAATTAGGAGCGAGCTACAGATACGATGACTCTGTGAGCGCACTGATAAACTTTGGAGTTACCAAAGATTTCAGGATAGGATATGCCTATGATTACAATGTATCAGATTTCAGTTATTCCAATACCGGAGGATCTCATGAAATCATCTTATTATATGATATTGATTTCAATAAGAAGAATATAAAATCACCGAGATTTTTCTAAATACGTAAAAATGATTACTTTTAACCCCAAAAAAATTCCCCAATATGAGAAGAACAATTACCCTGATTTATTTTTTGATAACGGTCGGAGTGCTTTCGAGCACAAACCACGCCTGGCGAGTATACAATAAAAAACCTTGACATTAACACCAAACAATCTGATTTTGGTGCCGCATTTTATGGCAAAGACCGTGTCGTTTTTGCTGCCCCTTCCGACGAGGTCAAGATCATAAGAAAAACCTGGAAAGAAAACGGACAGGCCTTTTTGGATCTCTATACAGGTATTATAACTGAAGACAGACAGGTCATTGATAAAAAACCCTTGCCAGGTGATGTAAATTCCAAATTTCATGAAGGAGGCGTTGTTTTTTCAAAGGACCAGAACACAGTATATTTCACCGGAAATAATTATTTTCAAAAAGAATTTCTGACGGATAGCGCAGGCATTAACATGCTACAGATATTCAAAGCCTCCAAAAGACATGAATGGAAAATGGTCTGAAAAGGTGAAACTACCCTTTAACAACGATAATTTTTCAACCGGTCATCCTGCTTTAAGTCATGATGAGAAAAAATTGTATTTTGTTTCAGACATGCCCGGTGGATATGGCTTAACGGATATTTTTGTCGTTGATATTCTTGAGGATGGTACTTATAGCGAACCCAAAAATTTGGGCCCAAAAGTAAATTCGCAGGGGGGCGAAATGTTTCCTTATGTAAGTGAAGATAATGTACTCTATTTTTCATAAAATGGCCATCCGGGTTACGGTGAGCTTGATATTTTTGCGAGTAAGATCTATGATAATTCTATATCAGAACCCTTAAATTTAGGGAAACCTGTAAACAGTGAAAAGGATGATTTTTCTTTCATAATTGACGATATAAAAGACAGGGGATTTTTCAGCTCAAACAGAGATGAAGGCAAAGGAGATGATGATATCTACTCATTTCTTGCAGATCCAGGTTTGTACTTCCATTGCGTTCAGCAAATTACAGGAGTGGTCCGGTCTGAATCTACTCAGGCATTATTACCGGGTGCTCAGGTTGAATTGAGAAGCCAAACAGGAGAAGTTCTGGAAACAACCACAGCGAGTGCAACTGATGCGAGATACTTTTTAAACACAGCACTTTGTGATTCCAGTTATGTAGTTGTTGCAAGCCAAAAAGGCTATTTGAATGACGAAAAGACAGTTACTACTTTAAATGATATTGGAACAGAGGCTATTGTTGCTGATCTCAACCTTCCTGATCAGTTTGTTTCTAATAAAGTGAATATTAGAACAATCTATTTTGATTTTGATAAATCTAATATCCGTCCGGATGCGGCTAAGGAACTTGATAAAGTTGTTCAGGTAATGAATGAGTACCCAGCCTTGTTGATTGAATCAGGTTCACATACAGATTCAAGAGGTAAGGATAAATACAACCTGAAATTGTCGGAAAGACGCGCCAAATCTACCGTGGATTATATCATTTCAAAAGGAATTGATCCTTCACGTATAACCTACAAAGGTTACGGAGAGACCCAACTGGTTAATAATTGTAAGGATGGTGAAAAATGTTCAGATGAAGAGCACCAGTTAAACAGAAGAACTGAATTCAAAATCGCAAATGAGTCTGGTTTTGAACTGGTTCCTGAGCAATAAATTTTGGTGTAGCTTTGTTAATATTTAATTATTAAAAAACAAAGGACGTCAGGACATATGTAACAAATTTATTTATATTTGTCTAATGGTTTTCATGGATAAATGCACATTTATAATAATCTTAAATAAGGAGATTATCCATAGAATAGTATAATATTTTGAAGCTCATCCTTGAAGGGTGGGCTTCCTAATTAAAATATTAAGAATAACGATATGAAAAAAAATTACCAGACCACAAACAATACAAAAATCAAAAATTTACTACTTCAAAAAAAATTGATGATTTTGTTTGTTTTGTTAATGTCAATAGTTGCTTACGGTCAGCAAACTGCGACAATCACAACTACTTCCAATAAACCGAACTGGACCGCCTTATTCAAAAACTGTAGGATGTCTTTCCCTTCAGTGGCAGGCAGTTGGGCCTGGAATAAATCTTGACAGGTACCGGAGACACACCCGCATTTGATTTTAGTCCCAATGTGGGTAATGGGATCATTACGATCACTATTACCAGTTTGGATAATTTTAATTGTACTACGGAAATAATTGCTCCATTTCAGGACATTACTTCCGTCGATATTTCAAATCTTAATAATTTAGCACAATTACGTCTTCCAGATAACTTGCTAACTACAATTGATGTCTCTCAAAACACAAATTTGGAAATTCTTAATTTGTTGAATAACCAATTGACAACTATAGACCTTTCTGCTAATGTAAATCTAAAAGAACTGTATGTTTATCAAAATGATCTGGCAACTTTAGATATCACCGCGAATGGCAATTTGGAAAGAGTTGATGCATATAATAATATTCTGACTGCGATCAATCTAAGCAATTCTCCAGTACTGGAATATTTGGATCTTTCATCGAATCAGTTAACAAGTATAGATGTGAACACCTGCGCCGAATTTGACCACTTTGGATCTCGACTTTAATTTATTGACCACTGCTGCGATTAACCAGATTTTAATAGATCTTGATGCTGCCGGCCAATCAAGCGGAAATTTGAATTTACAGGGAAACCCAGGTACCATAACAGTTTTAGGAATAAACGCTTACAATAATTTACTGGCAAAAGGATGGAATATTGTGCCTCCGGTTATATATGATTATGGAGATGCAGGCAATTCATTTGGCATTGCCCAACACATTGTTGGAGTCAGAGACATTAAACTGGGAGTGATCGTTGACAGCGAAGTGTCCTCTTTCTTTAGCGCAAATGCTGATGGAGATGATTTGAACAATTTTGCTGATGAGGATGCCGCAGTGCTGGCAGATTTTGATGGGATAATTACTTCTACTGACAACTTCAGTATGGTAGTTGATTATACCAATAATTATTTTTCAAATGGTACAATCTATGCCTGGATAGATTTTGACGGTAATGGCACTTTCGATGCGGATGAATATACCTCAGCACCGGCTCCAGTAGGCGGCGCCAATACAGCTACCCTGACCTGGTCCAATTTAATCGCAAATGGAGTAAATATTGTTGCAGGAACTTCCTCTGCCAGATTGAGGATTACCACGGATGGACTTACCGGGGCAGATGCCGCCGGTGTTGCGAGTGACGGGGAAGTGGAAGATTACGGTGGTATAGTTATTTCACTCGATACTGATGGTGATGGAATTATTGATACTGCGGATGTCGATGATGACAACGATGGTATTTTGGATACAGTTGAAGACAATGGTGTGGCAGACAGAGATACCGACGGAGATGGGATACCGGACAGAATAGAACTGGATGCAGACAATGACGGATGTTTTGATGTTATTGAAGCCGGATTTACAGATGGCGACGGGGATGGTTTATTAGGCAGCGCTCCGGTTACTGTTGATTCAAATGGTCAGGTAACCAGCGGAACAGACGGGTATACTGCACCTGCCGATCTGGATGCAAACGGAACTCCTGATTTCCAGGAAGCAGGCGCAGCAGCAACAATTACCACACAACCTGTCGATCAGAATTTAATTATCGGAAATGTGACCTTTTCAACAGTGGCAGTCGCAGATACCTACCAGTGGGAACTTAGTATGGATGGAGGAGCTGTCTGGACTGCAATCGCCGATGGAGGAGATTATTCAGGAGCTACTACAGCAGCTTTGGTAGTAACTAATTCCGATGTCAGTAAACTACTTTACCAATTTAGGGTTATTGTCAGCAACATCGCATTTACCTGCGACCCCGGTACAACTTCGGATTCCGCTACTTTTATTACTCCCATAGATACCGATTTGGATGGTATTTTTGATATAGTTGATGTTGATGATGACAACGATGGTATTTTAGATACTGTAGAAGATAATGGTGTTGTTGACAGAGATACCGACGGAGATGGCACTCCTGACAGAATAGAATTAGATGCGGACAATGACGGATGTTTTGATGTTATTGAAGCCGGATTTACAGATGGCGATGCAGATGGTAAATTGGGCAGCGCTCCGGTTACAGTAGATGCGAACGGACAGGTTACCAGCGGAACAGATGGTTATACTGCACCTGCCGATCTGGATGCAAACGGAACTCCTGATTTTCAGGAAGTCGGTCTGGCAGCAACGATTACGACCCAACCAGCAAATCAGAATTTTGCTTTAGGCAATACTTCATTTGCTGTAACAGCCAGTGCGGATACCTATCAGTGGCAGGTGAGTACCGATGCCGGTGCAAACTGGGCTGATCTGTCAAACGGAGGTGACTACGCCGGTGTTACTACAGCGACTTTGACAGTTACCAATAGTGATTTGAGCAAAGTGAATTACCTTTACAGACTTATTGTCAGTAACAGCACCTATGCTTGTGACCCAACTACAGCCTCTGCGTCTGCCGGATATATCACACCGGGTGATACAGACAGTGACGGTGTACCGGATATAGTTGATGTTGATGATGACAACGATGGTATTTTAGATACTGTAGAAGATAATGGTGTTGTTGACAGAGATACAGACGGAGATGGCACTCCTGACAGAATAGAATTAGATGCGGACAATGACGGATGTTTTGATGTAGTTGAAGCCGGATTTACAGATGGCGATTCAGATGGTAAATTGGGCAGCGCTCCGGTTACAGTAGATGCGAACGGACAGGTTACCAGCGGAACAGATGGTTATACTGCACCTGCCGATCTGGATGCAAACGGAACTCCTGATTTTCAGGAAGTCGGTCTGGCAGCAACGATTACGACCCAACCAACAAATCAGAATTTTGCTTTAGGCAATACTTCATTTGCTGTAACAGCCAGTGCGGATACCTATCAGTGGCAGGTGAGTACCGATGCCGGTGCAAACTGGGCTGATCTGTCAAACGGAGGTGACTACGCCGGTGTTACTACAGCGACTTTGACAGTTACCAATAGTGATTTGAGCAAAGTGAATTACCTTTACAGACTTATTGTCAGTAACAGCACCTATGCTTGTGACCCAACTACAGCCTCTGCGTCTGCCGGATATATCACACCGGGTGATACAGACAGTGACGGTGTACCGGATATAGTTGATGTTGATGATGACAACGATGGTATTTTAGATACTGTAGAAGATAATGGTGTTGTTGACAGAGATACAGACGGAGATGGCATTCCTGACAGGTTAGAATTGGATGCAGATAATGACGGATGTTTTGATGTAGTTGAAGCCGGTTTTACCGATGGCGATTCAGATGGTAAATTGGGCAGCGCTCCGGTTACAGTAGATGCGAACGGACAGGTTACCAGCGGAACAGATGGTTATACTGCACCTGCCGATCTGGATGCAAACGGAACTCCTGATTTTCAGGAAGTCGGTCTGGCAGCAACAATAACCACACAACCTGCAAATCAGAATTTCATTCCAAATGCCAGTGCAACTTTTACAGTAGCAGCTAATGCAGATACTTATCAATGGCAAGTAAGTCCGAATGGTGGAGCCTGGATCGATCTGGTCAATGGAGGAAATTATAACGGTGTTGCTACTTCAAGTTTAACAATTTCCAATCTCACTATAGGAAATATAAATGACAGGTATAGGGTTATTGTGAATAACAGGGCTTATGCCTGTGACCCAACTACAACTTCCGGAACCGCAGGTTATATTCAACTCACAGATACAGATGGCGATGGAGTTCCAGATCTGGTAGACGTCGATGATGACAACGATGGTATTCTGGATACGGTAGAAGACAATGGTGTTGTTGACAGAGATACAGACGGAGATGGTGTTTCTGATAGATTGGACCTTGATTCAGATAATGATGGTTGTAGTGATGTTATAGAGGCCGGGTTTACGGATACCGATGGTGACGGAAGATTGGGAAATATTGCTCCGCCAACAGTTGATGCTACAGGGAAGGGTTACTAGTGGTACAGATGGTTATACTGCTCCTGCGGATCTGAATACGAATGGAATTCCTGACTTCCAGGAAGCCGGTACAGTTTCGGTTATAACTACCCAACCTGTAAATAACGATTTTGTATTGAATGGGTCAGCAACCTTCACCAGTGCAGCCAGTGCAGATACATTCCAATGGCAGGTAAGCCAGGACGGTGTGAATTGGTCAAACCTTTCAGACAATGCAAATTATAGTGGGACTATGTCCGCTGTACTCACAATCTCTGATATGAATGTAAGTTATTACTACAATAAATACAGGGTAAGTGTTAGAAACATTGCATACAGGTGTGATGCAGGATCATTCTCGAATAGTGCAGGATTTAATACGCTGCCTGATACAGATAATGATGGGGTGTTGGATATTGTAGATCTTGATGATGACAATGATGGTATTCTCGATACTGTTGAAGGGGAATTAACAGATACTGATGGGGACGCCGTTCCTGACAGATTAGACCTCGATTCAGATAATGATGGCTGTACCGATGTTATAGAAGCCGGCTTTACCGATGGTGATGGCGATGGCAGACTAGGCAATTCTCCGGTAACGGTGGATGCAGAGGGAAGGGTTACCAGCGGAACAAATGGCTACACCACTCCGAATGATCTTGATACCAATGGTAAATTTGATTTCCAGGAAGCAGGATCTGCTTCTGTGATCAGTAACCAGCCGCAGGACGTTGAGGTAACCTTAGGCGCTCCTACTTCATTTGAAGTATCGGGAAGTGCAACCTTTTTCCAATGGCAGGTAAGCATAAATGATGGTGTTTCCTGGACCGATCTTGCGAATGATAATGTATATGGCGGTGTTAAGACCAATAAATTGACGATCAGTCAGGCTATCGGCAGGTATGAGGGTTATTTGTACAGGGCGGTGCTTACTTCACCGGATTTTGCATGTGATCCAAATGCAAGTCTTATTTCAGATCCGGCAATACTGCTGTTTAATACGGAGCTTATCCCTAATGGATTCACTCCAAATGGTGATGGGGTCAATGATGTATTCTTTATCCCAGGACTGGTTCAATCACCGAATTTTAAAATGGAGGTATTTGACAGATGGGGTAATAGCGTGTACAAATATTCAAATAATGGAAATTTAAACCCTAACTGGTGGAATGGTGAATCTACCGGAACGATGACTCTTAGTAAAGGTCAAAGAGTGCCTGCCGGCACCTATTTCTATCTAATTGACTTTAACGATGGTATCAAGTCTCCTGCTAAAGGATGGGTGTATGTAAATTATTAATTAAAGCAGCGGTGCGCTTCCAGCGCATCGTTGTTTTCAGCTTAAAACCGAATTTAACATTGCAAATATTTGAAATCAATTTTAGTTTGACAATTAAACCTTTATCGAGCTACCTGATTAAATAAGATTAACAAATGAAAAAAATTACTTTACTTATTATTCTGGGAATAATTTTAAGTTTTTCTGACGCTTTTGCACAGCAAGACCCTCATTATACGCAATATATGTACAATATGAACGTTATAAATCCAGCCTATGCGGGTTCCAGAGGTACATTGAGTCTTAGTGCATTAGGCAGAACACAATGGACAGATACAGAGGGTGCACCAAGAACTTTGACCTTTGATGTTGACGCTCCGTTTGGAGAAAAGGTGGGGGCAGGGTTTTCTGTAATTGCCGATGAAATCGGTCCTGTAAGAGAGCAGAATATATATGCGGATATCTCTTATACAATTTCAACCTCCGAAGTGGGAAGACTCGCATTCGGTTTAAAAGGAGGAGTAACATTGCAAAACATAGATTTGCTTTCTGTTATTACTCCTGAGGATCCAAATGATCCTTTGTTTGATGAAAATGTAAACGAGACTTATCCAAATTTTGGTGCGGGTATCTTTTATTATACTGAAAAGTTCTATGTTGGTTTTTCTGTTCCCAATATTTTGAAAACAGAACATTTTGAAAAATCGGGTGGCGTAATTACAGAGGCATCTGAAGAAGTTCATTATTTTTTGACCAGTGGTTATGTATTTGATCTTTCAGGGACAACTAAATTTAAACCATCATTTATGGCAAGAGGGGTAGCGGGAGCACCGGTATCTATTGACGTAAATGCTAATTTTTTGTTCTACGACAGATTGGAGTTGGGTGCAAGTTACCGTTATGATGATTCAGTAAGCGGATTGATTAATTTTGGAGTAACCCCTAACTTTAGAATTGGATATGCTTACGACCATACGATTTCTGATTTTTCTGAAGGAAGTCCTGGCGGAACTCATGAAGTCATGATTTTGTACAGCATAGACCTTTCCAAGAAAAACTTGAAGTCTCCTAGATTTTTCTAGGATGAGTGCCGCCTGAAAGAGAATCAGGCAAAAATAAAAAAAGGGGAAATATGAAAAATTTATTGTTATTTCTGTCGATCTTTTCGATAGGATTACTTGCTTCGCAAGAAAAAGGTTCTGGTAAATATTCTATCAAAAATGTAGAAATAAATACAAAGAATTCTGATTACGGAGCCACATTTTATGGCAAGGACAAACTCGTTTTTGCGACCCCAAAAAAAGGTATCACGATTGTAAATGAAGTCTGGGAAGGAAACCAACAGCGGTTTCTCGAATTATACATAGCTGATATTACGGAAAATCAGGAACTAATTAATGTCAAGCAGCTTAGAGGTGAAGTAAATACAAGATACCACGAAGCGGATGTAACCTTTACAAAGGATAAAAAAACAGTCTATTTTACCCGTAATAATTTTTATAATAAGAAATTGGCCAAAGACGAAAAACAGATGACCAACCTGGCGATGTTTAAAGCAACAGTCAACGGCCAGGGAGAATGGGTAAATGTCATTCCAATGCCTTTCAATAATGTGAGCTATTCGGTAGGTCACCCCGCTTTGAGTACTGATGAAAAGACCCTGTATTTTATGTCGGATATGCCTGGCTCGATTGGTCAGACAGATATTTTTAAAGTAGAAGTCAATGAGAGTGGCTATGGCAATCCTGAAAATTTGGGCACACAAATAAACTCTACCGCCAAGGAATTTTCACCTTTTATTGATAGGGATGTGATTTATTTTTCTTCGGACCGGATTGGAGGATACGGTAAAATGGATGTTTATGCTGCAAAAATTGAAGGTTTTACAAGCCCGCCACTATTACTCAATGAACCAATAAATTCTGTAGCTGATGATATTTCCTATGTAATTGACGAAGAAACAAGAAAAGGCTATTTCGCATCGAACAGAGGTGGTGGAAAAGGAGATGATGATATTTATGCGTTTATAGAAGAAGAACCAATAAGCTTTAAGTGTAAGCAATTAATAACAGGAGAAGTCCGCGATAAGAATACGGCAGAGATAATACAGGGGGCCAACATAGTATTGCGCGATTCCCTTCAAAATGAGCAACACAATGTAATCGTAAATGTTGATGGTACATTTTCAATTCCTGTAGATTGTGAGACAAATTATATTTTGGAGGGAAGTAAAGCAGGTTATACCTCACAGTCCAAATCATTTACAACGGATAATGAATCCGAAAAAGTTACCAAGTTACTTATATTATTGGGCACAGGAGATATACTTGTACAGGAAGAAATAAAACCTGAAGGATTGCCGGAGGTTTTACCTGAGGAAATCATTAAGATCAGACCAAGTACCTATGCCGTTAATATCGAACCCATCTATTTTGAACTCAACTCATCCTATTTGACAAAAGAGGCTCAGCGTGAATTGGATAAGGTTGTTGAACTAATGAACCGTTATCCGGAGATGATCATAGAGTCAGGATCCCACACCGATTCAAGAGGTATTGAAGGATACAACATCTGGTTATCTGACAGAAGGGCAAAATCTACAGTGAACTATATAATCAGTAAAGGAATCGATCCAACCCGCATTACCGGTAAGGGATATGGAGAAACACAGCTGATAAATGAATGTTCTGACGGTGCTTCATGTGCTGAAGCGCAACATGCGATGAACAGGCGAACAGAGTTCGTGATCATTAAAATGTGATAAAAACACAATAAAAGCCAACCTTATGCGTTGGCTTTTATATTAAAATTCATTTGCAGTAAAGTTTAATCCTTGAATAGAGTTGAAGTTTTAATTCATTATGAAAAAGTTTCTTGTTATTTTATTAATAGTTCATCTGCTTCCTTTGCATGGTCAATTGACAGCACCAAGTTATTCCATCAAAAATTTAAAGGCAAATTCGAAAAATGGTGATTTCGGAACAACTTTTTTTGGCAAAAATAAGATCGTCTTCTCTTCTTCAAGGGCAAACGGGATCTCGGGAAAAAAATGGGAAGGGAATGACCAACCTTTTTTAGACCTATATGTTGGAGATGTGTCTCCGGATGGCGAAATAAGTAATGTTAAGAATTTCTCCCAGGGGGTGAATTCAAAATACCATGACGCTTTGGTGGCTTTTTCACCAAATTTGGATGAGGTTTATTTTACTTCCAATAATTATATGCATGGCGAATGGAAATCTGACAATCTGAAAATTTTCAAAGCAAAGGTAGATAAAAATGGTAACTGGACCGATTTCCAGAGTCTTCCGTTTAATAATGATAATTATGATACCGGTCATCCCATGTTAAGTGTGGATGGCAAAAAATTGTATTTTGTTTCAAACATGCCCGGCGGATTAGGCGATAAAGATATTTGGGTAGTGGAGATCAACAATGGGCATTACGGCAAACCTGTAAATCTTGGGCCAACCGTTAATTCTAAATTTAAGGAATATACACCATTTGTGGAAGGAAATGTCTTGTATTTTTCTTCAAACCGGCCTAAAGGTATGGGTGGATTTGATATCTATATGACTAAACTTGACGGGTCAATTTCAGCACCCATCAATTTAAAGGCACCTATGAACAGCAAGAGCGATGATATTTCCTTTATTATTAACAGCGAAACTCAAAAAGGATATTTTTCATCCAACCGAAGCGGCGGCAAGGGGGATGATGATGTTTATTATTTTAAACAGGAAACTTTAAACCCTTTATGCGATCAGATTATTACAGGAGTAATAGTTGATGCTGTGTCGGGTCTTCCCATTCAAAATTCATTTGCTACACTCTACAACAGTAAAGGTGAAAAGATAAGAAGAATTGAAACTTTGGCTGATGGGAAATTTATGTTTCAGGCAGAGTGCGGTGTGAAGTATACAATAGAAGGAACTAAATTTGGTTATTTTGACAAACGCAATGATCTGGCTACGAATCAGGTTAATGGGTTGAACAATGAGGTCATTATAAAACTTGATGAAAAGGATATAGTAGATATTCGCGGGAAAGAAATGCTGAATATTGACAATATTGAATTTGAACTGAATGATTCGAAAATCAGAGAGTTGTCAAAGAACGAGTTGGCAAAAGTTAGCCAGGTTACTTCAAAAGTATCCGAGTATGGTTGTTGAATTTGGAGCACATACAGATTCCAGAGGCGGTGACACCTACAATTTACGTTTGACCCAAAGAAGGGCAATTGAAACAGTAAATTACCTTATTTCGCTTGGTGCAGATCCAAAACGAATTACAGGTAAGGGATTTGGGGAAACTCAACTGATCAACGATTGCAGGAACAATGTGGTATGTACCGAATTGCAGCATCAGGAAAATAGAAGAACTGAATTCGTCATTGTGAATAAATAATTTAAACAGTTTAAAATAAACGAGATGGCATCCAGAAATGGATGCTTTTTTTTTGAAAAATTTAAAATAATAGTTTAGAAAATACGTAATTTTGCGCTCCGAAAAGAACGGATCAAAAAGAATGTCTAAAGTTTACAGAGAATATAAAGAATTTAAGCTCAACGAGATTTCTGTTGAAATACTGAAATATTGGGAAGCACACGGGATATTTGAAAAAAGTATAAGCTCCCGAGCAGAAAAAAATCCTTTTATTTTCTTTGAAGGACCTCCTTCCGCAAATGGCTTGCCTGGAATCCACCATGTGATGTCCAGGACCATTAAAGACATATTTTGCCGGTATAAAACCCTGCAGGGTTTTAAGGTGGAGAGGAAAGCAGGGTGGGATACCCATGGCTTGCCTATTGAATTGGGTGTTGAAAAGGAACTCGGAATTACAAAAGAGGACATAGGTAAAAAGATTAGCATAGCTGAATATAATGAAGCCTGTAAAAAGGCCGTGATGCGCTATAGCGATGTATGGGAGGATCTTACAAAAAAAATGGGTTATTGGGTTGATATGGAAAACCCTTATGTGACCTATGAACCCAAATATATGGAGACCTTGTGGTGGCTGTTAAAGCAAATGTACAATAAGGGACTCATATATAAAGGCTATACCATACAACCCTATTCACCAAAGGCAGGTACAGGTTTGAGTTCCCATGAACTTAATCAGCCGGGAACCTATCAGGATATAACAGATACAACTGTTGTTGCCCAGTTTAAAGCCGTAAATAGTTCTTTGCCGGATTTTCTTAAGAAACTTGGAGATAACCTTTATTTTTTAGCCTGGACAACGACTCCCTGGACACTTCCATCCAATACAGCGCTTACGGTAGGAAAAAAAATTGATTACGTAGTCATAAAGACTTTTAACCAATATACTTTTGCTCCTGTTCAGGTAATACTTGCCAGGAATCTCGTTGAAGCTCAGTTTGGAAAGAAATATTTTGAAGTACCTTCTGAAAGTGATTTGAATAAATATGCGGATGACGATAAAACCATTCCCTATTTTGTTGTAACAGAATGTAAGGGCCTTGATTTATTAGAGGCGAGATACGAGCAATTACTGCCCTATGCCTTGCCTTATGAAAATGCTCAGAATGCCTTCAGGGTAATTGCAGGAGATTTTGTTACAACTGAAGACGGAACAGGTATCGTTCATACAGCGCCAACCTTTGGTGCTGATGATGCAATGGTAGCCAAACTGGCAAAACCGGAAGTACCACCTATGCTGGTATTGGATGAGAATAAAAATCCGGTTCCCCTTGTTGACCTGCAGGGAAAGTTTACAAGCCATATGAAAGAGCTTGCCGGTAAATATGTAAAGGACGAATATTATGAAGACAACGAAAAACCTGAAAGATCAGTAGATGTTGAAATAGCCATTCGTTTAAAAGAAGAAAATAAGGCCTTTAAAGTTGAAAAATACAAGCATAGTTATCCAAATTGCTGGAGAACAGACAAACCCATTTTGTATTATCCTTTAAACTCCTGGTTTGTAAAAATTACTGAGGTAAGGGACAGGATGTATGAATTAAACCAGTCAATCAACTGGAAACCGGCTTCTACCGGAGAGGGTAGATTCGGAAATTGGTTAAAAAGCGCCAATGACTGGAACCTGTCGCGTTCCCGTTTTTGGGGAACTCCACTTCCAATCTGGAGAACAGAAGATGGAAGAGAAGAGATCTTTATTGGTTCGGTTGAAGAGTTGAAGTCTGAGATAAAAAAATCACTAAAAGCAGGAGTTCTCAAGAAGGATATTTTTGCTGATTTTGTGGCAGGAGACATGAGCGATGAGAATTATTCGAAGATTGATCTGCATAAAAATATTGTTGATGAAATCATTTTGGTATCTGGTACCGGCAAACCTATGTTCAGAGAATCGGACCTGATTGATGTTTGGTTTGATTCCGGGGCAATGCCTTATGCCCAATGGCATTATCCTTTTGAAAACAAGGAAAAGATAGACAAGCGATCATTTTTTCCGGCAGATTTTATTGCGGAAGGAGTGGATCAGACAAGGGGTTGGTTTTACACATTACACGCCATAGGGACAACAGTTTTTGACTCGGTAGCCTTTAAAAACGTGGTATCGAATGGCTTGGTATTGGACAAGAACGGGAAGAAAATGTCGAAGAGACTGGGAAATGCCGTTGATCCTTTTGAGACGATGAAAAAATATGGAGCCGATGCCACGAGATGGTATTTAATTGCAAATGCGAATCCATGGGATAACCTGAAGTTTGATCTGGATGGGGTTGAAGAAGTTCACAGGAAATTTTTTGGAACACTTTATAATACTTATTCCTTCTTTTCACTTTATGCCAATATCGACGGATTTGCCTATTCCGAAGAAGAAATTCTATTTGAAAAAAGGCCTGAGATTGACCGATGGATCTTGTCAGAATTAAACAGCTTAATAAAAAATGTTGAGAGCAACTTTGATGAGTATGAGCCTACTAAGGCAGCCAGGCAAATTCAGGATTTTGTTACAGAGAATTTAAGCAACTGGTTTGTTCGTTTAAGCAGAAGAAGGTTCTGGAAAGGCGATTATCAGGAAGATAAGATATCGGCCTATCAGACCCTTTATACATGTCTGATCACCGTGGCTAAACTGGCAGCGCCAATAGCCCCGTTTTATATGGATAACCTGTATCTTGACCTGACAAAAAATACGACAAAAAGCAAGTTTGAATCTGTACATTTGGCGGACTTTCCTCATGCCAATGAGGAGCTTATCGACGCTTCCCTTGAGCGAAAAATGCAAAAGGCACAAACCATTTCTTCATTGGTACTGTCATTGAGGAAGAGAGAGATGATCAAAGTGAGACAGCCTCTGCAACGAATTATGATTCCTGTATTAGATGAAAGGGACAGAAATGATATATTTGCCGTCAAAGACCTGATAGCCTCTGAAGTAAATGTAAAAAGCGTGGAACTAATTGATGATGCCTCAGGGATCATTGTAAAAAGTATAAAACCAAATTTTAAAGTTCTAGGGCCCAAGTTTGGGAAGGATATACAACTTGTTACTGCAAAGTTGCAGGGAATGTCAAAAGAAGAAATAAATTCTTTTGAAAGGGAAGGAAAATTGATCCTGGAGTTACAAGGGAAAAAGGAAGAGATTGGTTTAAATGAGGTCGAAATGACGACCCAGGATATTGCCGGATGGTTAGTTGCAAGCCAGGGCAATTTAACGGTAGCCCTTGACGTTAATATAACAAATGAACTCAAAAACGAAGGGATAGCACGTGAACTGGTGAATAGAATACAAAACATCAGAAAGGATAGTGGTCTGGAGGTTACTGATAAAATAAAATTGTATATTCAGGCCGACGGAATTATTGAAACCGCCGTGAGAAGTAATGAGGCTTATATTAAAAATGAGACCCTAACCAAAGAACTGTATTTTAAAGATGTTATAAAAAACGGAGTTTATATTGAGTTTGATGAGATTAAAACAATGCTATTAATAGATAAAGTGTAGAATTATGCATGAACAAACAGTAAGATATTCTGATAAGGATTTAGCAGAATTCAAGGGGATAATTTTGGAGAAAATTAAAAGTGCAGAGGAGGATCTAAAGTCATTTGTAACTTCATATAAAAATGATTCCAATAATGGCACCGATGATACTTCGCCTACTTTTAAGGCTTTCGAAGAAGGATCAGAAACCATGTCCAAAGAGGCCAATGTACAACTGGCAATTCGTCAGGAAAAATTTATTCGCGATCTGAAGAATGCTTTGTTGCGTATTGAGAATAAGACTTATGGGATTTGCAGGGAAACCGGGAAACTGATTCAGAAAGAAAGACTGAAGTTGGTACCACATGCTACCCTGAGTATTGAAGCTAAAAGAAAGCAGAACTAGTAAGATAGTATCTATGCGCCTCTGCGTATTCTTGTATTTTGTTTCTTTGATTGGCAATTTGCAAAAAGAAAACAAAACCGGGAAAACTTTGCAGCAAAAGGCGGTCAGGAATTGTTTGCCGTTTTCTGAAGCAGATAGAGATTTAATTGAAAGTTCTGATAAAGAGATTATTGAAGTAGTATCGGTTAACAAATTTGGCGGATTTTCAGGTTTTTCCTCAGAAGAAACATAAAATGATATCCAAATAAAAAGGTATACCGACTCCAAAACAGAATGAAAGGGAATTTAACTCCTGCGGAATTCAGCCTGATTTTTGTTAGAATAAAATAAAAATTCATGGAGGGAAAACCATGTTTTTGCGGAGGATGAAAATTCAGGGTGGAAATATTAACAGCGACCTGAATAATGCAAAATTTGAAACAGAGACGCGACTCTGAGATATCTTTGTCAGTGAGATTGTTGTTTAGAAAGAGAATGAAATGAGCAGTTATCCAGCTATTTTTGGTATACCGGTGAGTTCATAACTGATAAAGGCAACACATACAAATAACTATGTGAAAGATGAAAAATAATTTAATTTAATTGATTCCCTTGAGAAAAGCCATCACCATCATCATAATCATTTTATTGATAGATCAAATCAGTAAATTTTATATAAAAACACACTTTGTTCTTAGTGAAGAAATCAAGGTAATGGGGATGGACTGGTTCAGGATTCATTTTCTGGAAAACAATGGCATGGCCTGGGGTAAGGAATTTGGAGGAGAATCAGGTAAATTATTTTTGACACTTTTTAGATTGGTTGCAATAACAGGAATTGGATATTGGCTTTATGATGCCGTAAGACAAAAAGCGCCCGGCCTGTTAATTATTTGTATAGCTCTTATTTTTGCAGGGGCCATGGGGAATATCATTGACTCGGTTTTTTATGGGCTTGTTTTTACAGATAGCTACCAGAGAGTTGCGGAGTTCATGCCGGCTGAAGGAGGATATAGCAGCCTTTTTCATGGAAAGGTAGTGGATATGTTCTATTTCCCAATAATTGATACAACACTTGCCAGAATGGATCCCGATGATTGATTTTACATTACCTGAATGGTTCCCGGTAATTGGCGGTAAATATTATTCCTTTTTTGAAAACAGACATTTTACTTTTTTTGACCCGGTTTTTAATATTGCCGATTCTTCAATCAGCCTGGGAGTGATGTTACTTTTAATTTTTAATAAAAAGGTTTTTCCTGCAAATAAAAAGACTGAATAACAATTTTTTATTCTCTTCAATTAGATTCTTTTAGAAATTATTTTTTGAGTTTTTCCGAAAATCCTGTCAAAATATAATTTAAAAGTGAATTATCACATTGAAACCACTTCATTTTTTACATTAAATTAGCTGGCGGAATATTGCATCTTAATTTTGTTGAAATCCGGATTTTTGATCAGAAATTGACGCAATGCCAAATTTTAATATGGGATAAAAATTTTACGGTACATTATCTATGGACTTTCAAATTAATAAATACCAACCTATGAAAAAAGCGGGCATATATCTGGCCTTTGTTTTATTGGGTGTTTTCATCGCAAAGTGGGTGTTTTCAAAAAAGGAAAATACATTTCAGAAGGAGGAAACACAGGTAATTGTACACAGCATTAAAAATATGAGCAAACTAATTGTTTCAGAGGGTATTTTTAGTGAAATATACAATTACGAGCAATCAAAAAAATATTTTTACGATACCTTCGAGTTTAAAAAAAGTGCAATAATTACCGTTAATGCCAAAGTACAGGTTTCCTTTGATCTGAAAGAAATGGAGATAGAAGTAGATTCTGTAAGAAAAAAAATAATCATAAAGAAGATCCCTAAAGAGGAGATCACTATCATACCTGATGTGAAGTATTTTGACCTTCAGCAAAGCACTTTCAACACATTTTCCAAAGAAGAATTAAACAGTATTAACAAATCCAGTATCCGCAAAATCAAAGAAACTGCAGAAGTCACTTACCTCCAGATCGACGCCAAAGAAAGACTGATAGAAGAGTTGTCTAATATTTATAAATTATCCTCCATTCTTGGTTGGGAGGTTGTGGATGAAACAAACTCTTCTCTGTTGGATAAATTTGCTCCCTAAGTAATAAATTTTGAGTTTAGACCTGCAAATCAAATCCTTACCTAATATGCCCGGTGTTTATCAGTATTATGATAAAAGCGGAAAGATTATCTATGTAGGTAAGGCAAAGGATTTGAAAAAAAGGGTTTCCTCCTATTTTATGAAAACCCAGGATAACGGAAAAACCAGGGTCCTTGTAAAAAAAATAGCAGAAATAAAACACATCGTTGTTGAGACAGAATCTGATGCTTTGCTGCTGGAGAATAATCTGATTAAGAAATACCAGCCCAGATACAATGTTCTCTTAAAGGATGACAAATCATACCCATGGATTTGTATCAAGAACGAGTTATTTTCGCGGGTCTTTTTAACCAGGAATTTAAAAAAGGATGGTTCCGAATATTTTGGCCCCTATACTTCCATGAAAACAGCCAAAGCACTATTGTCACTGATCAAAGAGCTTTATCCGCTGCGTACCTGCACATACCATTTGAGCGACAGGAATATACAGGAGGGCAAATTTAAACTCTGTCTGGAATACCATATTAAAAATTGTTTGGGACCCTGCGAGGGTTTGCAAACAAGGTTGGATTATCAGCATAATTTAAAAGAAATAAAAAACATCATAAAAGGCAACTTCAAATCTGCTATAGTAAAGTTTGAGAAACTCATGCATGAGTTTTCAGAAAAGGCGGCCTATGAAGAGGCGCATATGATCAAGGAAAAAATGGAGCAATTGAAAAATTACCAGGCCAAATCAACGGTTGTGCATCCATCAATCACCAATGTTGACGTTTTCTCAATTATAAGCGATGAGAGTTTTGCATTTGTAAATTTTTTAAAGATTGTTCATGGGGCTATTATCCAGTCGCATACCCTTGAAATAAGAAAAAAACTGGATGAAAGTGATGAAGAATTGCTTTCGCTTGCGGTTATTGAGATCAGACAAAAATTCAATTCAAACACCAATGAGATATATGTTCCTTTTGCATTGGATCTGGGAGAGAAAATTAAAGTTACCGTACCCAAACTGGGCGATAAAAAGCGGATTGTGGAATTATCGGAAAGAAATGCGAAATATTCGCGACAGGAACAATTCAAGCAATTGCAAATAGTTGATCCGGAAAGGCACACAACAAGGATTATGAAACAATTGCAAACAGACCTTCGGTTAAAGGAAGAGCCCCGGCATATTGAATGCTTTGATAATTCAAATATCCAGGGAACAAGTCCCGTTGCGGCCTGTGTGGTTTTCAGGGATGGAAAGCCATTTGTGAAGGAGTACAGGCATTTTAATATCAAAACAGTAAGTGGACCAAATGATTTTGCCTCAATGGAAGAGGTGGTTTCCAGGCGATACAGAAGAATGTTGGAAGAGGGAAATACACTCCCGCAACTCATCATTATTGATGGTGGAAAAGGGCAACTAAGTTCCGCGATTAAGAGTCTGAAAGAATTGGGTTTGTCCGATAGAATTGCCGTGATTGGCATAGCCAAAAGGCTGGAGGAGATTTATTATCCTAATGACCCGATTCCCTTATATCTGGATAAAAAATCTGAATCATTAAAAGTCATACAAAAACTTCGGAATGAAGCGCACAGGTTTGGTTTAAGCCATCACAGAAATGTTAGAAGCAAAGCAGCCTTAAAGAACGAGATGGTCAGTATTCCAGGTATTGGAGAAAAAACTATGATAAAATTGTTAAAGGAGTTCAAATCTGTCAAAAGAATGAAAATGCTCACTTTGGAAGAAATAACTCAGTCAGTTGGCAAGGACAAGGGAAACAAAATCTACAATTACTACCATAATATTGATTAATTTTGCCAATCAATATCCAATGATGAGATTTTTATATTTTATCCTTTGTTTTTCTTTTACGATGCTGCTCACGGCACAGGAAAATGTGGTTGCCAAGAAAGACGTAAAAATTGGTTTGGTACTGAGTGGGGGAGGCGCTAAAGGTTTTGCTCATGTTGGCGTGCTCAAGGTTTTGGAGGAAGCAGGTATCAGGATCGATTATATTGGAGGTACAAGCATGGGGGCTATAGTTGGCGGATTGTATGCCAGCGGATACAGTGCAGCCGAACTGGATTCAATTTTGATGAACTCTGATCTTTCAGGGCTTATACAAGACGATTTACCCAGAACCGCTTATAATTATTACCAAAAACAGAATAAGGATAAGTACATTGCCACACTGCCAATAAGCAAGGGAAAGATTGGTCTCCCGTCGGCGGTATCTAGAGGGCAGAGGGCATATGATATGTATTCCAGACTAACAGAGCACGTTCGGAGTATCAATGATTTCGGAAAACTCCCTATTCCATTTTTCTGCATAGCAACCAACCTCGAAACAGGTAAAGAAGTTGTGATAGATGGCGGTTTGCTTCCCGAGGCCATAAGGGCGAGTGGAGCTTTCCCTTCCCTGCTAACCCCGGTTGTTATGGGAGACATTGTTTTGGTAGATGGTGGAATAGTCGATAATTATCCGGTGCAGAGAATGAAAGAAAAAGGAGTTGATTATATCATCGGTGTTGACGTACAGGGTAAGCTGAATAAGTATGAGGACTTGAAAGGGATCCCACAAGTGCTCATGCAAATAGCCCACCTGAAGATGTACGAGGATATGCCTAAAAATATAGCGTTAACAGATGTATATTTACGGCCAAATATTTCAAAATACAATGATTTCAGCTTTAATAAACCCAGAGATATTATTTATGAAGGTGAACTGATTGCGAGAGAGAATTACGAAAAAATTAAAGATCTGGCAGATTTGCAAGTTAGAAATCTTGATGAATCAGCTGTAAGAATTTCCAAAACTCCCCAACTAAAAGTTATTAGAGAAATAAAATTTGGGGGGCTAAAAAATTATACAGAGGAGTACTGTTTAAAAACGCTCAAAATTTCCGTAGGCGACACCATCACTCAGGCGGATCTGAGTAGGGGTATAGATGCTTTAAATGCAACAGACAATTTTGAAAGTATTCATTACCGATTTAAACCCGTTGAGGGGGGTCAGCTCCTGACTTTCGACCTCCGAGAAGAGCTGGTTTCTACTTTTTTTAAGGTTGGATTGCATTATGACAATTTATATAAATCAGGGGTCATTTTAAATTTAACAAAAAAATACGCTCTGTTTAAAAACGACTTTTTTTCAATAGATTTTGTAGTGGGTGATAATTTCAGATACAATTTGGATTATTTTTTAGATAATGGCAAGAACTGGAGTTTTGGGATCAATTCGAGGTATAATTCTTTTGAGGAGAGTTTTTTTGTGGATGCGATACCCGGAAGGGATGACAATGTAAATAATGTCAAGACCCCGATTGATTACAATGATTTTAGCACGAGATTATATTTGGAAAAAACCCTTAAGAATAACTTTGCTCTTCGGGCAGGCGTTGAACATAAATTTTTAAGGGCATTTACAGAAGAAAGTGTTAATGGGAATACGCAAAGGCTCTTTTTTGACAATAGCAATTATGTGAATTTATTCGGTAAATTATCAGGAGATTCCTACGACACTCAGTTTTTTCCTAAAAAAGGCTTTTATTTTGACGCAGAATATAATTTTTATATATGGTCATCAGATTATCTTGATAATTTTGATAAATTTTCACTTCTATCCGGTGAAATTGGTTATGCACATACTTTTTTTGACAGACTCACCTTTCAGGTGATATCTGAAGCCGGTATTACCATAGGAAATTCTCCAAATGAAATTTTCAATTATTACCTGGGAGGAAACAATGAAAACTTTATCAATACTTTTGCCCCCTTTTATGGCTACGGGGTTGGTGATCTGAATGATGTAGGGTATCTCCGAACCGCATTTACTGTGAGGTACGAACTGTTTGAAAATCAGTTTGCCAACTTTACATGGGAATTATGGACGGCTAAGTGATGATCTTTGGAATGGTGGCAAAATATTTGAGAATACGTTATCCGGTTATGCTTTTGGGTATGGGTACAATTCTTTCATTGGCCCCATACAGTTACAGTATGCATGGAGCCCGGATACAAAAAACCATTTTTGGTACTTTAATTTGGGTTTCTGGTTCTGATAATAAACTTCAATAGACTTCTCCGCAACTTAATTGACCTCAGACAAATTCCTAAACCTTCTTTTTAATCTGTTTGATAAGTAAAACAATATTGGAACAATGATAAGGGTTAAGAAAGTTGCAACAAAAAGACCATAAATTACGGTCCACGCCAAAGGACCCCAAAATACCACATTGTCACCTCCCATAAAGATTTTTGGGTCAAAATCTGAGAAAAGAGAGAAAAAATCAATATTCAGACCTATTGCCAAAGGAATCAAACCTAAGATCGTTGTTATTGCTGTAAGTAAAACAGGTCTTAGCCTTGCACTTCCTGCCTTTACAATCAGCTCTTTCATTTCCTCATCCCCGAGTATGGTATCTTCAGGCAGGTCTTCACTCACTTTTTTTCTTTCAATCAGCAAGAGAGAATAATCTAAAAGAACAACACCATTATTCACAACAATTCCAGCCAGGGAAATAATCCCCACCATAGTCATCATGATGACAAAGGGCTTACCGGTAATTACCAGACCTCCAAACACACCTATAAAACTTAAAAATACCGCGAACATAATAGATGGCTGGTTCCGAGATGGAGTCAAATTGAAAAATCAGGATAAAAAAGATCAGACCCAGTCCAATGAAAAAGGCACTCATCAAAAGTGTCATTTGTTTGTTTTGTTCTTCGATTTGACCGGTATAATCTATCTTGATATTTTTTGGCAGATTGTCAAAGGATTTCATTTCATTCTGGATCTGCTTTACCGCGGCAGCTGCATCGGTATATCCCGGAGACAGGGCCGAATAAAGGGTGACGACCCTCGTTGTATTTTTGTGTTTTATTGAACTGAAGCCGGAACTATTGCTTTGTTTTGCCAGAGCAGATACCGGGATCTCTCGAATTTGTCCGGAGGCCATATCCCTGAAAGTAATATTTTGGTTAAAAATAGCAATGGGATTATACCTTTCATTTTTATCGAACCTTACATAGATGTCATAGCTTTCGCCGCGATCTTTATATACGCCTGCTTTGCTGCCAAAAACCGAATTTCTCAATTGTTGTCCTACTTGTTCCCGCGCTTACGCCTAATTCTCCGGCTTTTTCCCTGTCAACAATAACCTGCATATTGGGTTTATCCTTATTCACATCAATTTTTAGTTCGTCAATGGCACTTATATTCTTTGTGTTGAGAAAATCACGCATCTTTTCAGCGATAACAATCAGTTCAAGGTAATCATTGCCGGCAATTTCAATATTTATTGGTGGCCCAACCGGAGGGCCGTTGGCATCTTTTTCAACAGAGATCAGCACACCAGGATAAATTCCAACCAATGCTGTCTGAACTTTTTGTCTCAACAATTCACTATCTCTGCCTCTGCGATATTTATATTCCCGAATCGATACAGTGACTTTAGATTTATGAGGCATTTCTGTTACCAGGCCTGCATCAGTCATTGGGTTTCCCGCTCCTTCGCCAACTTGCTAAAACCGCACTTTCAGCCATAAAATTGTAATCGCCATCTTTATAATCGGCGGCATCCAATACGGCATAAATCTTCTTTTCAATTTCTCTGTAATCTTGTCTGTCTTTTCTATATCTGTACCTTCAGGATACTCTATGTAAACAATGATCTGATTGGGTTTGTTATCCGGAAAAAACTCCACCTTTGTTCTCTGTGATCCCAAGGAGATCCCAAAGGCCATAAAGGAGGCGATAAGCAATAAAAATGTAAATGCTGTCAAAATATAAGGCCTCCATCCGGTTAAAGCACTGCGCAACTGTTTTTTATAGAAGTTCTCAAATTTGGTCAAGGTGTACTTCTGAAAATTGCTGGCCAATTTTTTTATAAACAGAGGGTAGATCCAAAGCAATATTGTTGTAAAGATCATAATAGTGCCCAGTGCCCTGAACTGTCCGCCAAAAAAATGATCAGCAAACCAATTACAGACATAACAGAAGACAGGATTATGAGTTTTTTACGAGGAATATGTGAGTCCTCGATGGTCATGAATTGGGAGATCTGTACCGTGTTAAAAAAGATGGCAACGAAAAGGGAAGAGCCTAAAACCACTGATAAGGTGATAGGCAGGATGACCATGAATTCACCCATAATACCGGGCCATAAACCAAGTGGAATGAATGCTGCCACTGTTGTGGCTGTAGAAATGATGATGGGATAGGCAATCTCTCCGACTGCCTTTTTTGCCGCTTCTATCTCTGGGTAACCTTCCTCCTCCATCAGTCTGTAAATATTTTCGACAACAACAATTCCATTATCAACCAGCATACCGAGACCCGATGATCAGTCCCAAAAGGATCATGGTGTTTAGCGTATAACCCAGTGCATTTAGGATCATTAATGACATGAACATAGACATGGGTATGGCAAAGCCCACGAAAAGGGCATTTTTAAATCCAAGGAAAAACATTAATACGGTAACTACTAAAATGATCCCAAAAATGATATTATTGAGAAGGTCATCTACCTGACCTATGGTTACTGATGATTGGTCATTGGCGGTATGCACATTGAGATCCACCGGAAAGACATTTTTTTTGGCTTCAGCAATGATGGCATCAATTTTTTCAGTGGCTTCTACCATGTTTTTGCCGGCCCTCTTTTTTACATCGAGCATAACCACCGGCTTTCCAAATTCCCGGGCATAGGTCGTTTTATCCTTATCTCTAAAGGTTACAGTAGCAACGTCTTTAAGGTAAACCGGATTATTATTTTCTGATTTTATAACAAAGTTTTTTAGATTTTCGGGCTCGTCAATCTCACCTAATATCCTGATCGTCCTTCTTTGTCCGCTCGCAATGATATTTCCGGCAGACATGGTAACATTACCATTGTTTATGGCACTTATAATATCGTCAAAGCTTACTGAGGCAGCCATCATTTTGTATATATCGACGGCAACTTCAACTTCTTTTTCCTGCGCTCCCCTAATATCTGCTTTCTTAATTTCTGGTAAATTTTCTATTTCATCCTGAAGGTACTCGGCAAATTCTTTTAATTTGTCAACCGGATAATCACCTGAAATATTGATATTTAAAATAGGCATTTCTTCTGAAAGACTGAGGCTAAATGCTGATGGCTCTACTTTGGCACTCGTTAAAGGTTGGCCAATCTTCCGAACTTGTTTCTGTATCCATTTCATCCTTAACCTTTTGCAAGGCGTTTTCAACCGGGATGTCTTCATCAAATTCAACAATAATCATGGAAACATCCTCCTGGGAGGTTGAGGTCACCTTTACAACATTACTGACAGTTTTTAATTTGTCTTCAAGAGGATCTGTGATCAGTTTTTCTATATCTTCAGCCGTATTGCCGGGGTAAACGGAACTTACATAAATCTTGGTTTCTTTCACCTCCGGAAAGCTTTCCCGGGGCATATTGTAATAGGCAAGAATCCCCATCACAAATACCAAAAATATAAGGACATAAATGGTCGTACTATTGTGAATTGCCCATGATGACAATCCGAATTCTTTGTCTATAGTATTTTTCTCGTATGTCATAAATATTAATTCAGGATTTTTACAATTTGACCCTCTCGTATACTTCTGGCGCCTTCTTCAATTATCTCGGTACCATCGTCAATACCACTCAGCACTTCAATGAGATCTCCCTGAAGTTTGCCGGTGGTGATGATTGCTTTTTCAGTTTGAACCTCATTGTCTTTGGTTTTGTTTTTTACAACATAAATATATTGCTGACCATTTGCATTTTCTGAAATGATTCCCTGCGGGATCAGGATGGCTGCATTATTTTTATAGTCATTGATCCTGATTTTTGCGGTCAGGTTAGGCTTAATATTTTCATCTTTATTTGGGATTGCTACTTCAACCTTAAAGGTTCTGTTTGCAGGGTTTATAAAATTTCCTGCCTGGCTTATGGCAGCCTCCATGGTCTTGCTGAGAATTGGAAACTCAACTTCCACTTTTTTGTTTTTGGTAATATCCTTGATATAAGTTTCAGGCACCTCTGCTTCTATATACATATTATCTAAATTGACTATGCGAATGATGGGTGATTGCCCTGGATTAACAACAGTTCCTTCATCGGTCATGATATCATCAATTACTCCGGAGAAGGGAGCTTTAATCCGGGTTTTGTCCAATTGGATTTTTAGTTGTTTAACCGATTTATTTTGAGCCTCATAATTTGATTTTGCCTGCAGAAAGGCTATCTCACTTCCTATTTTCTGATCCCAAAGACGCTTTTGTCTTTCAAAAGTCGTCTGGGCCAAATTGGCCTGTATTTCAAGTTGTGCCACCTGCTGTTCCAGACCACCTTCATCAATGCTGGCCAATAACTGCCCCTTACTGACCTTTTGGCCTTTTTTGACGTAGATTTTATTGAGGATGCCGGGCATTTCAGGGTAAATAATAATGTTTTCCTTTGTTTTTACGCTTCCCTGTAACTCAACAAAATGATTGAATACCTGTGATTTAGCCGTCAAGGTGGTTACTAGAGGAATGTTCGCTGTGGTATCCAGTTCATGAATGGCATTATCCAATAGTTTTATTTGATCGGAAAGCACGTTGTATTCATTCTCAAGCGATAATCTTTTCTCGCGTATCTTATTAAGATCCTTAGAGGCTATGACGGTTTCTATATTAGATTCATCTCCGCTTCCGCATGCGCTTAATAAAAGGACTAAACAAACTACTATTATTTTTTTCATTGGTTTTCTTTTTTGTTGTTATGTTTAATAACCTGAAAAATTATTAAGTGCATTTTCCAGTTCTACTTTCGACTGAATGATATTCAGAATGGATTGTAAATAATTCTGTTGGCTGTTAAATAATTGGTTTTGTGAATTGGTCAGATTAAAGCTTGTGCTCAATCCTTCAAAGAATTTTATCTGCTCTTTCTTTGCAATGCTTTCTGCCAAAACGAGGTTTTCTTTGGTGGTCTGGTAATGGTCAAGGGCATACTGGTATTTGTTTTTGGCTGTATCAACCTGTAATTTCAGTTTTTGTGATGTTTCATCCAGAGTAATCTGCGATTGCATCAGTCCTATTTTTGCCTGCTGTGTTCTCGCACTTCTTGCCATACTGCTAAAAATAGGAATCCGCAAATTGACACCAAATAGGGATGAATCAAACCACTCCCCATTATTACCATAAAATACGTTATTGTCGTTATTGGCAAAGACCGAATAGTTCAGAAAGGCGTCCAAGGTAGGCAATGCCTGACTTTTTTCGAATTTCACCATCAATTCACTATTAGTAACGACATTGTCTGCGATTTTATAGTCAATGTGGTTTTTCAGATCAAAATCCTGAGATAAAAGCGCGAGGTCTGAACTTTTCAGACCAATGTTTTCAATGGTATCTGCAAATTGAACGTCTGACTCAATAGGAATGCCAAGAGTAAGGTTGAACATTTGTTCAGCAATAGTTTCCAGTCTGATGGATTTATTCAACTCATTCTCAATATTTGAAAGGGTAATCTGCTGTTGTTCTACATCCTGCTCCTCGGTCAACCCATTCTGAAAGATAATTTTGGTTTCGTCCAGATTTTTTTGCAATAATGCCCTGTTGTTCTCTAATATTTTGATGTTTTCTTTAGAGATTAAAACCTGCCCGTAGGCATTTATTACGGCCTCCCTTACCGCCTGGTTGGTTTTATCTTTGGATAGGGATGAGATCTTAAGATATGTTTCAGCAGCCTGTAAGCCAATTAAATAGGAGCCGTTAAAGATGAGTTGGTTCAGGGTAACCGTGCCTGTAAGATTTTGCTTGGTACCGAAAATTACTTCTTGAAATTCACCGGGAGGCCCCCCGAAAATCTCGCTTGGAATCAGTGTAACGCCCTGTTTCAGAAAATTGGAATAAGCTCCGTTGGCATCAATCCTGAGGCAAACCGATTGCTGTTGTTTCCCATTTCTTTTTTTCCGCAGCATCTATGTCCAAATCCGCAAGTCGGATAGCGTAGCTGTTGGTCATCGCATAATTAATCGCTTCTTCCAATGTAAAGGCATAAGTCTTTTCCCTGGGCGAACCCCTGGCTGAACTGCAATAATGTGATTATAACAATGAATTTTTTCATTTTTGAACTTGTATTAATAGTTGTAGGCCCTTATCTGTTGTTATGCCTCTAAGATGGTAATCCAGATAGCTGTCCATTAAATAGGAGGAAGAAAATTCTTCCTGTGGAAAAAGTTCCATATTTTTTAATTCCCATAATCCCATTAAAGTATATGCGGATAATAAAGTTGACGTCTATTTCTTTCCGGTAAAGCCCCTATTGAAATCCCCTTTTTTAAATTTTCTGACACACAGGTTTTAACCATGTTAAGCTGCTTTTCATGTAATTCTCTATAGATCTTGGGATAGTATTTTTGGAGCTGGTACATGGGATACGATTCTTCATTATTCAACTGCCTGGATACCAGCGATTTTATTTCGTAGGATTCTTCGATCGGGGAGAAATTGGCTGCGCAGATCTGTTGTATCCCATCATTTATCTCATCAAAAACAAAAAAGGTAACCTCTTTTATAAGCAATAGCTTAGTCTCAAAATTGGCATAGATCGTTTTTTTCGATATGCCCAGTTCGCTGGCAATATCATCCATAGTCACGCTTTTGAAACCATATTTCAAAAAAAGTTCAGCGGCTTTTTGTAATATTGATCTTTTCATGGCGCAAAAATACAAAAAAGGAAACTATAAAAACAAAAAAAGTTTCCAAAAGTATTTTTAATGAGAAAAGTTTATAAAAAAAAATTTAAAAACTATTTTTACATAAAATAAATAATCTTTGGACCTAGCTACTTATCAAAAGGCATTTGATGATCATTTAAAGGATACACTAAAACAAAAAATAAGCAGTGATCCTGCCAATTTATACGATCCTATTCATTATATACTCAAAATTGGGGGAAAACGATTGCGTCCCGTACTCACCTTACTTTCCTGTGATATTTTTTCAGATACCTTCAGCAAAGCGCTCAATGCAGCCCTGGCCATTGAGATGTTCCATAATTTTACACTGATCCATGATGACATCATGGATAATGCAATGCTTAGAAGGGGGCAGCTTACAGTTCACGAAAAATGGGATGTAAATACGGGAATTTTATCTGGAGATGCCCTGATGATCCTGGCCTATCAGTTTTTTGAGTCTTATGAGGGAGATGTTTTTAAGGGAATTATTTCCTTATTCAATGAAACAGCGATCAGGGTTTGCGAAGGTCAGCAAATGGATATGGATTTTGAGAAAAGAACAGATGTATCGATTTCTGAATATATAAAAATGATAAACCTTAAGACGGGTGTATTGGTTGCCAGTGCTTTGAAAATGGGGGCTATTATTGCAAATGCCCTGCCAGATACAGGCCAAATTGGTGTACGATTACGGATTGTTTCTGGGAATTGCTTTCCAGTTGCAGGATGATTATCTCGATACTTTTGGAGATGACTCTTTCGGCAAGAGAATTGGCGGGGATATCCTTGAAGGTAAAAAAACATTTTTGGTACTAAAGACATTGGAACTTGCCAATGCTAGCGACCTAAAAACACTGAGGGATATCTTGTCCTCCAGGGAAAGGGCAACAGAAGAGGATAGAATTTTAGAAGCAAGAAAACTCTTTATGCACTATGGAGTTCATGACCTAATCAGTGCAGAAATTAAAAATTATATTGACCTTGCTTTTGACTGTATCCTTAAAACAGATTTACCGAAGAAGAAGAAAGAACAGTTTTTCGCTTTTGGAAATTACCTGATGGGAAGAAATAAGTAATGAAAATACCAGCCTTTTCTCTGTCACAGTTAACCACCACAGGGGATAAGGAAATTATCCCCAAAATCATTATGCAAATTAATAAAGACTTGCAGTTGTCCGGCAATCAATATGGAATAGATCAAAATTGTTCTGCCCAACTACTTGTAAGCGATTTGCGCAAAATTATTGAAAACCTGCTCCGTACAGATTTTAGCGGACTTCTAAATCTTTTTTATAGAATTGATGTTCCGGAATCGCTGCTCCAAAAAATGATGGAAGAGACTCCGGAAGATCTGCCAGAAAACCTGACCCTGCTCATTTTAAAAAAGGAATGGCTTAAGGTATGGATTAGAAATAAAAGCTTATAACAGGTGACCAGGCAGAAGAGTAAGGACTCTTACCTTCATCATATAGAACGTCATATTGAAACCCAAAAGCAAAATGTCCTGAGACAAAAGAAGCACCAAGATAGAGTGCGGAATTCCAGTAATCATCACTAAAATTTGTGTTTAAATAATCATAATCCTGGCTGACATACAATTCCTGGAATTCTGCTGAAAATTGCAAAAATGGAATGGGTCTGTAAAGGCCCGAGATACTTCCTCCAAAAGCATTGTAAGTAGACTCATAGTCATAAATACCATAGTCATAATCGTAATTGGAATAGTTATAGATCAATCCGATACCACCAATAAATTGAGGTGTAAAATTGTAATAAGCTCTGGGTGCGAGCAAAATATCAGTACCGCCATTCCAGAAAGAAAATCCAACGTTACCGCCAAAACTCCAGTGCGGGGTAAAAGATGGACTTGTCCTGATTATCGTTTGGTTATTTTGTTCATTTCCTGACTGAAACTGGTAATTTGGATTGTTTGGGATCACTTTTTGTTGTGCACTTAAATTAGTAACAGCAAAAAGTAAAAGGGCAATAATAATAAAAGATCGGGTCATAAGAATAAGGTTTTTAGATTTTGATCCAAATGTAATTAAATTACAATAAATATTGCGCAGCGATTAAAAAAATAGTAATATTGCACTCCAAAATTTTGGACTCATAGCTCAGTCGGTTAGAGCACCTGACTCATAATCAGGTGGTCCCAGGTTCGAGCCCTGGTGGGTCCACAAAGGTTTGAAAGCAACTATGTATTTAGTTGTTTTCAAACTGTTTGGTTGAATGATAAGGTATTAATATTATTTTTGTGTTAATCATAAAAAATGCAAAATAAGATACATTATTTTGTCAAAGGTTTTATATATTTGCAACATATTTGATATTTTTTCGTTCTATTAGCTAACTAAAGTACCTTTATGAATAAAAAATACATTAAAACTATTGTTATAATCGCCTTTTTACTGGTAGTTGACAATGTTTTTTCACAGGGCCCACCGCCTCCGCCACCACCAATTGATACGCCAATTGACGGAGGGATGTTCTTGTTGATGGCTGCCGGTATTTCTTATGCTATAAAAAGTATTTGGAATAGAAGAAATAATTTACTTCTGCATTAAACGTGCAACATATTTGCCTATCACATCAAATTCTAAGTTTACTTTATCTCCGATTTTTATTTCTGAGAAGTTTGTGTTTTCCCTGGTATAGGGAATGATTGCCACTCCAAAGTTATTATCTTTCGAATTAACCACAGTAAGGCTGACTCCATTTACTGTAACTGAGCCTTTTTCTATAGTGATGTTATCGTTCATAGGTTCATAGGAAAAAGTATAGAAAGTGCTGCCGTTTTGATCCATTACCGCTATGCAGGTGCCAACCTGATCTACATGCCCTTGCACGATATGCCCGTCTAACCGGTCGCCCAATTGCATAGCTCTTTCAAGATTGATCTTATCTCCGATTTTTGCCTGACCTAAATTGGTTTTAGTGAGGGTTTCCCTGATCGCAGTAACAGTATGTACGTCTTTTCCTTTCGCTACAACTGTAAGACAAATGCCGTCATGTGACAAGCTTTGATCAATTTTGAGCTCATTTGAAATTTTGCTTTTTATTGTGAAATGGATATTGTCTTTCTCTTTTATTATATTTATTATCTCTCCAAATGCTTCTATAATTCCGGTAAACATAACTTCATGTTTTATTATTGATTAACTTTGTTCTTTGCTTAACAATGTCAAAAATAACAATATTTAAGAGGTTTTATGAAGAATTCTGACAAAATAGTCGTGGGCATATCAGCTGGAGATTTAAACGGCATAGGTCTGGAAGTTGTGCTTAAGACTTTTGAGGACAGCAGGGTGCTGGAGCTTTGCACTCCGGTCATATTTGCCTCTAGTAAAGTGGTGAGTTTCCATAAAAAGGCCCTGAATAACAATACCCCAATACACGGAATCGATGAAATCGAAAGCCTGGTACCCAATAAACTTAATTTACTGAATGTATGGAAGGAAAATGTAGAAATCGATTTGGGCAAACCGACCAAATTATCCGGCTCATATGCTTTTAAATCCCTTGAAAGTGCAACAAAGGCTTTGAAGAAAGGACAAATTGACGTTCTGGTCACTGCTCCTATTAACAAGGATAATATTCAATCTGAGGAATTTAAATTCAGCGGGCATACAGAATATTTTGAATCAAAGCTGGAAGGAAAAAGTCTCATGATTCTGATTGCTGAAGATTTGCGGGTAGGTTTAATTACCGGACATATTCCCATTGCAGGAGTAGCCCAAAAAATTACAAAAGAGCTCATAGCTGAAAAAGCCAACCTGATGTTAAATTCATTGTTAGCGGATTTTAATATACGTAAACCAAAAATAGCCGTGCTTGGCTTAAACCCTCATTGCGGAGACAATGGTGTTATAGGGAAGGAAGACGACGAAATAGTAAAACCTGCAATTAAAACGTTACAGGAAGAAGGCAAATTGATTTTTGGGCCATATGCAGCGGATGGTTTTTTTGGATCGCATACTTATGAGCAGTTTGATGGAATACTCGCCATGTACCACGACCAGGGTTTGGCACCTTTTAAAACACTTTCATTTGGCAAGGGCGTAAATTTTACGGCAGGACTTAGCAAGGTAAGAACTTCTCCCGACCATGGTACCGCTTATGAGATTGCCGGAAAAAATATGGCAAATCACAGTTCATTTTTAGAAGCGGTTTATATGGCACTGGATATTTTTGAGAGCAGAAATCAATATAACGCGTTAGTAGAAAACAAACTAAAGGAAAAAATCAGGGATAAGTCTTCAAAAAAAACAGATAACTAATTTTTAATTATAGTAATATTTTTTATCTTTGCACGCTCAAATAAAAAGAGGTGAGAGATCCGCTAAAAGAATATGATATATCTTTTACAGGTTTAAAAGCTGGTAAACATCACTTTTTTTACAAGATTGATAAAAAGTTCTTTGATGCATTTGGATATGATGAATTATTTGGATCTGATGTTGACGTGACAGTTGATCTGAATAAAAAGACCAATATGCTCGAGTTGCAATTCAGTGCAACCGGCTCGGTTGAAGTAGCTTGCGATGTGAGCAATGAACCCTATTGGCAGCCTGTTGAGAACAGGTTTGACCTCATTGTAAAGTTCGGTAACGAATACAATGATGACAATGAAGAATTATTGATTCTGCCCTTTGAAGAGTACAAGTTAAATGTTGCTCAATATATATATGAGTTGATTATTTTAGCGATACCGAACAAGCGGGTGCATCCGGGAATACTGGACGGGACATTAAAATCCGAGATCGTCGAAAAATTAAAAGAATTGCATCCAGAGAATCATAAGGAACAGATGATAGACCCGAGATGGTCAGAATTAAAAAAGTTAGTAACAAATAAAAAACCTTAGAAATGGCACATCCTAAAAGAAAGACCTCGAAAACGAGAAGAGATAAAGGAAGAACACATTATAAAGCAACAGTTCCTCAAATTGCGAAGGATCCTACAACAGGAGAGGCACATTTGTACCACAGGGCACACTGGCATGAAGGTAAATTGTATTACCGTGGCCAGCTCCTGATTGATGCAACTGAAAACGCAGCCTAATTTATTCAAATTACAGGTAAAAACCCTCAATTTTGAGGGTTTTTTTGTGTATTTCATTCATTTTCTATAAAAATTCAATATTTTTTGAATTGTATCTTTAATATATTCCGTTACTTTGATAGCTGTTTTAAATGGTGAATTTCAAAAGAATTTGATGTCAATGATTAAAAAGCAAGTAAACTCTGTACGATGACAAAGATAACTGCAGCCATTACAGCCGTTGGGAAATATGTTCCGGATGACGTACTTACCAATGCAGAACTGGAGACAATGGTGGAAACCAATGATGAATGGATCATTTCGCGTACAGGAATTAAAGAGAGAAGGATTTTAAAGGGACCCGGAATGGGTACATCTTTTTTGGCCATTAATGCAGCCAGAAACTTGCTTGCCAAGAATAAATTAGATCCGAAAGAACTTGAACTTGTTATAGTTGCAACCGCAACACCTGATATGCAGGCTGCCTCAACGGCTGCCTACGTCGCTACCAAAATAGGTGCTTCAAATGCGTTTTCTTTTGACCTTGAATCTGCTTGCTCAGGCTTTCTTTATGGCATGTCTGTAGCTGCACGATATATAGAATCGGGAAAATACAAAAGAGTGCTGCTGATCGGCGCAGATAAGAACTCTTCAATGATTGATTATACTGACCGTACAACCTGTATTATTTTTGGAGATGGTGCCGGAGCAGTTCTTTTTGAGCCCAATAAAGAAGGTCTTGGTCTTTTGGATGAATACCTCAGGACGGATGGCAACGGCAGGGAGTATTTAAAAGTTCTTGCGGGGGGGTCATATATGCCGGCAACAGAAGAAACAGTAAGGGAAAAGCTTCATTTTGTGCGACAGGATGGACAGTCTGTCTTTAAGAATGCCGTATTTAATATGGCAGACGTATGTGAGAAAATTATGGAAAGGAATGACCTCACAAATGATAAAATCAGCTGGCTTGCAGCACATCAGGCCAATAAAAGGATTGTAGAAGCGACGGCCTCCAGAATGAAATTAGATGCCGCGAAGGTAATGTTGAATATTCAATATTACGGAAATACTACTTGTGCTACACTGCCCTTATTGCTGGCAGATTATGAAAATCAACTCAGGAAAGGAGATATAATTATTTTTTCAGCCTTTGGCGGAGGTTTTTCCTGGGGAGCAATTTATTTTAAATGGTCTTATAATGGATAATAACATAAAGTAATTTATTATGGAATTAAAAGAAATACAAAATCTGATAAAATTTGTTGCTAAATCGGGAGCAACGGAAGTAAAACTTGAAACAAAAGATTTTAAGATTACGATTAAAACAGGCTCTGAAAGAGGCGATTATTCTGATGAACAGCCCTTCACAGGAACACACGGAGAGCATTCAGCTGAAGTTTCAGCACCACAAGTGGTAATAGCCCCTAGGGTTGAAGCACCTGTTTCAGGAGGCATAGATAAATCCAAATTTTTGATTATTAAGTCGCCGATTATTGGAACATTTTATCGAAAATCCTCTCCTGATACCCCACCTTTTGTTCAGGTGGGCGACCACATAAATGTCGGGGATACTGTTTGTATTATTGAAGCAATGAAATTATTTAATGAAGTTGAATCAGAGGTTTCTGGGAAAATTCTAGAAATACTTGTGGATGACACTTCTCCGGTAGAATTTGATCAGCCACTGTATCTGGTTGACCCAACAACAATAGAATTCTCATATTTTTGTGGATAGTTTTAGAATATGCTTCTAACTTTTTTTGAATATGTTTAAGAAAATATTGATTGCCAATAGAGGAGAGATAGCGCTTCGGATTATCCGGACCTGCAGGGAAATGGGTATCAAGACAGTGGCGGTTTATTCTACTGCCGACAGGGAAAGCCTTCATGTCAGGTTTGCGGATGAAGCCATTTGTATAGGTCCGCCATCAAGCATGGAGTCCTATTTAAAAATGTCCAATATCATTTCCGCTGCTGAAATAACCAATGCCGATGCCATTCATCCCGGTTATGGGTTTTTGTCTGAAAATGCAAGATTTTCAAAAATATGTGAAGAGCACCGGGTGAAATTTATTGGCGCTTCTCCGGATATGATTAGCAAAATGGGAGATAAGGCCACTGCGAAGGAGACCATGAAAAAGGCAGGCATACCCACTATTCCCGGGTCTGATGGTCTCTTGGAAACCTATGAACAGGCAGAAAAAACAGCAAAAAGCATAGGTTATCCTATAATGTTAAAGGCTACTGCTGGTGGCGGAGGTAAAGGAATGAGGGCTGTATGGAAAGAGGATGATTTGAAAAATGCCTGGGAATCAGCCAGAACAGAGGCTAAAGCAGCATTTGGAAACGATGGCATGTATATGGAAAAGCTCATTGAAGAACCCAGACATATAGAAATTCAAATAGTTGGTGACTCTACAGGCAAGGCCTGCCATTTATCTGAAAGAGATTGTTCAATTCAAAGACGTCATCAGAAACTAACAGAAGAGACTCCGTCTCCGTTCATGACGGATTCACTTAGAAAAAAGATGGGCGAGGCCGCGGTAAAGGCTGCAGAATTTATCAATTACGAAGGCGTAGGAACTATAGAGTTTTTGGTTGACAAACACAGAAAATTCTATTTTATGGAAATGAATACGAGAATTCAGGTGGAACACCCCATAACAGAACAGGTCATCGGAAATTTTGATCTCATCAGGGAACAAATCAAGGTGGCAGCAGGAATTCCGATTTCGGGGAAGAATTATTTTCCAAATCAGCATTCCATCGAATGCAGGATCAATGCCGAGGACCCCTACAACGGGTTCAGACCTTCTCCTGGCAAGATTACCAACTTTTCATGCCCCTGGCGGACATGGAGTTAGGCTGGATACCCATGTATATTCCGGATATGCAATTCCGCCCAATTATGATTCTATGATCGCGAAGCTTATTGTAACCGCAGACCAGGGAAGAAGCCATTAGCAAAATGAAAAGGGCCCTGGATGAGTTTGTGATTGAAGGGGTGAAAACAACCATACCATTTCACAGGCAATTGATGGATGATCCGGATTATATTGCCGGAAATTACACTACCAAATTCATGGAGACCTTTTTAATAAAACCTGAAGAGGAATAGTTATAAAATAAAAAATAGCAGGATATGTTGAATCATATCCTTTTTTTATTCCTTATCGATCTATATGAAAAAGGACGAAATCATAATCGATGGCATAGATAAGATCATTCTCAACAGTCTGATCAATGACGCAAGGACACCTATCCTGAGTATTGCCAGACAAGTTGGTATATCGGGTGCGGCTATTCACCAGAGGTTAAGAAAGCTGGAAGCAACGGGTTTGATATCAGGTTCGAAATTCATACTGAATCCCAAGGTTCTGGGTTATAAAACGCTGGCTTTTGTAGGAATATTTCTGGATAGCTCTAGTAAATATAAGGAAGCAGTTCTTAGGTTGAAAGAAATTGAAGAAGTTGTTGAAAGTCATTATACAACAGGTAACTACGCAATCTTTGTCAAAATATTATGTAAAGACAATGAGCACCTTATGCAGGTGCTCAATCATCGGATTCAGAATATTAAAGGTGTCTCCAGAACAGAAACATTTATTTCACTGGAACAACAAATTGACAGACAGATTAAAGTGTAAAATACTAATTTCTGTTACTGTAGATATTTAAAAAATAATCAATAGAAAGTAACAAGAGAACTGATTACTGCCACTACATATGTGCGTGCGGCCCATTTTAATGAGTCTTCTGCGCCACCTTGTTCCTGTTGAGTTAACATATTCTTGTCTTTTAACCAGGCAAGTGCACGGTTACTTGCATCATACTCAACCGGCAGGGTAACAAAAGTAAATATTACTGTTGCTGCAAAGAAAAGTATTCCGATCAATAAGAGACTTGGAAAAGTATTGACAGTAAAAATTCCGGCAATTAATAAAAAGGAAGCAAGTTTTAGGGAAATATTTATCTCTAGGAACCAGTCTCGAACGCCAGCTGCAAGCCAAGGATAGGCTTTGGCATGCTGAACGGCATGACCGCATTCATGTGCAGCTACTGCTGCCGCGGCAGCATTCCTCTCATTATATACAGATTCACTTAAATTAACCGTCTTGTTTGCCGGATTATAATGATCTGTTAAAGCACCTGGTGTAGATATGACTTTTACATCCGAAATATTATTGTCTGCTAGCATTTTCTCAGCAATTTCCTTTCCTGACAAACCGTTGGCCAAATGCATTTTTGAGTATCTGCTGAACTTGTTCTTTAACTGCATCTGCACAAGCATTCCGATGCCCCCAATAACTAAAATTAATAAGTAAGCTGACATATACGATAGATTTGTTTTAAATTTGATTGAACTTTAATTTCAAAGATATAGCATAAACTATTCCAAAATTAATTCCAATGACAAAAAAGTACCGAAAATTTTATTGATATATACAGGAGGAACCATTGCGAATGGTGAGGAAAAACAGAGAAGGATACTCTGCGATCATTTGACTTTAAAGGCATAAAGAATAAAATTCCGGAACTGAATCTTGTCGATTGCAGAATAGATACTTTCTCATTTGAAAAGCCCATAGATTCCTCTAATATGTCTCCCAGATACTGGATACAAATATTGGACGTGATTGAGAAGTATTATCATAAGGTTGACGGATTTGTCATTCTTTCAGGAACTGACACGATGTCTTATACAGCATCAGCCATTAGTTTTATGATTGAAAATCTATGTAAACCGGTCATATTTACAGGTTCTCAGTTGCCAATAGGTGACTTGCGGACCGATGCAAAGGAAAACCTGATCACCTCAATCCAGATAGCGGCGGCACAGTTAAATGGAGAACCGGTAATTCGCGAGGTAGGGTTTGTATTTTGAATATAAATTGTACAGAGCGGATCGGAACAAGGAAGATCAGTGCAGAGCAGTTGCATCATTTTCAATCACCCAATTTTCCACCGCTTTGCGAAATACGAGTTTCATTTACTGCTTTCACTACCGATGCATTAATCCGGCCAGATTGTTCAAAAGAGCTGTTCCTGCGTAAGGATTTGGATCAGAATATTGTAATCCTGAAATTATTTCCGGGAATAAAAAGAAGAGATCGTAACACACATTTTGGACATCCCCGGTTTACAGGGTGTTGTCCATTGAGACATTTGGGTTACCGGAAATGCACCCACAGAACCTTGGTTTATTCATATTTTTAAGGACTACCATAAACCGGGGTATTCCTATTATTAATGTTACCCAGTGTATTAGTGGGAGCGTTATAATGGGATATTATGAGACCAGCGAACAACTCAAAGAGATTGGGGTAGTGAATGGTAAGGATATTACAACAGAATCTGCCATTGCAAAAATGAAGTACCTGCTTGGATTGAAATTAGACCCGGAAGAATTTAAGCGATTCTTCGAAATTTCCATTCGCGGAGAAATGACAGATTAATTTAGTTTTTTTTAACATTATATTTTTTCAAATAAATTTTTTTTTGTTAATTGGCAGCTCATTAGAGAGCGCCTTTTGGAGAGGTGGCCGAGTGGCTTAAGGCGCACGCTTGGAAAGCGTGTTTTATGAGAAATTGTAACAAGGGTTCGAATCCCTTTCTCTCCGCAGAAAGTGTTTTATTGACAAAAATTTTATATCTTTAACCCGTTAACTAAATTAAACAAAGATTTACACAATGAAAAAAGTATTTACTACCCTGGCAATTTCAGGTACGATGATTCTAAGTTCCGTGCAGAGCATCTATGCACAAGCTGAACCTGTTCTTGAAGACAAGACTTTTCACCAAGTATTAAAGCAACGCTTTATTGAAGGTGGCCCATTTTTTATGGGAATTGTATTGTTAACCTTAATTTTAGGATTGGCAATTGCAATAGAAAGAATTATTTATCTAAACATGTCTACCACTAATACTGACAAATTGGTAGGTAGTGTAGAAGAAGCGTTGAATAGCGGAGGCATTGAGGCTGCAAAAGAAGTTTGCAGAAACACAAAAGGCCCTGTTGCATCTATTTTTTATCAAGGTTTAGACAGAATGGATGAAGGAATTGATGCTGCTGAAAAAGCCGTTGTTGCTTATGGAGGTGTTCAGATGGGCTTGTTGGAAAAAAATGTTTCATGGTTATCTTTGTTTATTGCATTAGCACCTATGCTTGGTTTCATGGGAACAGTTATTGGTATGATCAGCGCTTTTGACTCTATTGAGGCTGCTGGTGATATCTCTCCTGCAGTTGTTGCTGGTGGTATTAAGGTTGCATTATTAACCACAGTATTTGGACTTGTGGTTGCAATGATTCTTCAGGTATTTTACAATTATATCATTGCAAAAATTGACAGTATTGTAAATAGTATGGAAGATGCTTCTATCAAATTGGTAGATCTTTTGATCAGACACAAATAATTCTATAAGTTATGAATAATATCGTAAAGATAATTTCTTGGGTAGCAGGAGTGATAGGTGTAATCGCCGTTTATTTCCTGGTTAGACTAATTGCTGCGGGAGATGATGCAGTCATTTCTTCACCTGATTTACAGAACCAGCGTTGTTTCGCCCTACCTAACTTTTGCCAGAATCATTTTAATTATTGCCACTGTTTTGGCAGTTGGGTTTTCAGTTTGGAATTTGATCTTACATCCCAAACTTTTGAAAAAGACCCTTGTCACTATTGTTGCTTCGGTCGCGGTTTTGGTGATATCCTATATGCTTGCTGATGACGGTGCTGTAACCGATATGTATGGTAAGGTAATTAAAGACGGTGAAGCCGGCAGCACATCTAAATGGGTGAGTACAGGAATATGGTATACCGCCATCCTCTTTTTGGCAGGTTTTGTGGTATTCCTGCTCGGCGTTGTGAAATCATTATTTAAAGCTTAATCTATGGCAAGAAGGAATGTACCGGAGATAAATGCCGGGTCGATGGCCGATATTGCATTCTTGTTGTTAATATTCTTTTTAGTAACAACAACAATGGATGTAGATACCGGGATTTCCAGGAAACTACCTGAAAAACAAGACCCAAATATCGAACCTCCTAAACTGAAAGAGAAAAACGTTTTTGTTGTTACTGTTAACAGGAACAATGATATTTTAGTAAATGGTGAAACCTATCTTCAGGTTGGTGAATTGAGGGAAAAAGTAATCAAATTTATCGACAATGGTTCTGGTCTGGGGAAATCCCATTGATGGGGCGGCACCTGCTGAATGTACCTGGTGTGAGGGTGAAAAGGATCCTAATTCCTCAGACCATCCCAACAAGGCGATTATTTCTCTCAGAAAGTGACAGAGGAACATCCTATGGTACCTATATTGCTGTTCAAAATGAGTTGGTTGGGGCTTATAGTGTGTTGAGAAATCGTTTGTCTAAAAAGTTATATGGCAGATCATTTGACGAGCTTTCTAAAGATTCGGACAATGATCCTAACAACGAGAGTTTGAAGGCTAAGGTAGATGATATTAAGAAAAAGTATCCTCAAATTATTTCTGAGGCAGAACCATTTAAATAAATAGCCATGTCTAAATTTAAAAAAAGAAAAAAGGAAATGCCCGGTATATCCACAGCATCCTTACCGGATATTGTGTTTATGCTCTTGTTCTTTTTTATGGTTTCAACAGTAATGCGTGAAACGGAATTAAAAATTAAATTGAAATTGCCCTTCGCCACCGAGGTCCAGAAATTGGAGCGCAAAAGTTTGGTGAGCTACATTTATGTGGGAAAAGTAGGTGATCAAACAGGCGACAAGATTCAGCTGAATGATCGGATTGCAGATATAAGCGATGTGAAGTATTTTGTGTTTGCAGAGCGCGAATCACATCCGGAAGATGAGATACCCTTGCTGACCACATCAATCAAAGCGGATATAGAATCTAGTGTAGGAACAATTACAGACATTAAAGAGGAGCTGAGAAATGTGGATGCTTTAAAAATTAATTATTCTACAAGAAAGGGAGATATTCTGGGTAATTTGAAGAAATAACCTTTGTAATATAATGATGAAGAGGCAATCAATAATTTTTTTTGATTGCCTTTTTTACTTATTATATACCTATATCTGAAAAAATGAAAAAATTGTTCCTGCTTTGTTTTATGATTACAATGAGCCTATCAGCTCAGAAAGATGATATCTTGATTGATGAGAGATATCTGGAGGATCAATTGTATATCTCGCTCAGTTACCAGCAGCTGATGAATTTGCCTGATGAAATTGGGCAATCCGGCTTTTCTTATTCTCTTAGTCTTGGTTTAATAAAAGATATACCCCTCAATACTCAGCGAAACAGGGGTTTTGGAATTGGGCTGGGCTATAATTTAAATGTTCATTACTTCAATGTGGAGGACATTGGTGAAGAGGAAGTCATTAATGAGGTTAAAAGCAACAAGGTGGCAATGAATATGATCGAAATGCCCATAGAATCTCAGGTTTAGAAATTCGAGTCCTACAACCTATAAATTTTGGCGATTTTATCCTGGCATAAAACTTAATTACACTTTTTACAGTTCCAACAATATCAAACAAAGTGAAGATTTTGCCGTTTCGGAGGTAATAGAGATCAACGACTTCCAATATGGCGTTTCATTGTCGGCGGGATACAACAATTGGAATTTTTATACTTATTACGGAATAAGTACCCTATTTAATGAATCAAAGGATTACCCTAATGAAATTGAGGCAAATGAGATCAAACTTGGAATAATATTTTATCTGTTGTAAAAGAAAACCAACAGCTGAGATCCAATACCGATTGCTATTCCTAAAAATATTTCTACCGGTTTATGCACGCCCAAAGCCAATCGTGCACTCCCGATAAATCCTGCCAGAATTATAAATACAGCAAGTAGCAAATTAAAGTTCATTTCATAATAAATACTCATCATCACAATAAACCCTATCAAAGAACCGATACCCATAGTATGGATGCTGGTTTTTATTTTTAAGTAAAAAAGCAAATAACTAATGAGCAGGGCCAGACAACTTCCATAAAAGGAATAGGCGAGCAGATCTACAACCTGCAATGAAAGCAGCATCCGGCCAATTAAATAAGTAAGCAATACCAGAAATAGTATGGGAAATTTTCGCTCCTCAATGGTTTCCAGCTCGAAAGAATTAATCAGTTGGAAATGCTTAAGAATATAGAGTAGCAGAAGTGGAAGTAAATAGGTGCTTACAAAGACAACCACCAGAATAACATGCTCCTGAGGTTTTGATATATGGCTGGGAGAAAGTAAAAAGTACAAAAGGCTTCCTATCGTACTAAAGAGTATAGGATGGAGGGCGTAGGAAATAAATTTACTCAATGTCAGCATTTATATGATCTTTTTTCTTAATCTGGCAACGGGTATGTCCAGTTGTTCTCTGTATTTTGCAACAGTTCTGCGCGCAATCAAATAGCCTTGCTCTTTTAAGATGGCGGATAATTTATCATCTGTGATCGGATTTTTTTTGTCTTCTTTTTCGATTTCTGTGGCAAGAATATTTTTTATCTCCTTTGTAGAAATATCTTCTCCTTTTTCATTTTTCATGGACTCGGAAAAGAAATCTTTCAAAAGTTTGGTTCCGTAAGGGGTGTCTGCATATTTACTGCTGGCAACCCTGGAAATTGTAGAAACATCCATGTGTATCTTTTCTGCAATATCTTTTAATACCATGGGTTTTAGTTTTCTTTCATCGCCTGTTAAAAAGTACTCTTTTTGATAATTCATAATCGCATCCATGGTCAATAGCAAGGTCTGCTGCCTTTGTTTTATGGCATCAATCAACCATTTGGCGGCATCCAGTTTCTGTTTGATAAACATAACAGCGTCTTTCTGTGACTTGGATTTTTCTCTCGATTCAGAATACCCCCGCAACATATCATTATAATCCTTGGATATTTTCAGTTCCGGCGCATTTCTTGAGTTCAATGAAAGATCCAGCTCTCCGTCATTGAGCCTGATGGTGAAATCTGGTACTATGTGTTCTGCGTTCACCTCATTTCCAGCAAAAGAACCTCCCGGTTTTGGATTTAGTTTTTCAATCTCAGAAATGGCATCCCTCAGGTCATCCTTGCTGATATTTAATTTCTGGATCAGTTTATCAAAATGTTTTTTTACAAAATTGTCAAAGTTATTTTCCAGGATCTCAATGGCAATTTTTCTTTCCTGGCTCTCTTCTTTCTGCTTTAACTGAATTAGAAGACATTCTTTCAAATCCCTTGCGCCAACACCCGGAGGTTCTAATTGCTGCACAATTTTTAGTATCCTCTCAATTTCGGCTTCATTTGTGTATAAATTTTCTGAAAATGCCAGATCATCTACCATGTCCTGTATCGGTCTGCGTAAGTAACCATTTTCATCGATACTGCCTACAATAAATTCGGCGATCTGGGCTTCAGTATCATTTAGCGGACAAGTACTTAACTGACTTTCGAGAAATTGATTAAAAGAGGTGCCACCAGTATACGGAATCTGGTAATCTTCATCATCGCTGCTGGAATTGTTGGCGTTTAGCTTATAATCGGGTATTTCATCATCACTTAAATATTCATCAATATTTATGTCTGTTTCAATGGTTTCAGAATCATTTTCCTCATACTCGCCGGTGTTGTCCATACTAAGATCTTCAGTACTATCCTTACCGCTTTCCAATGCAGGATTTTCTTCTATTTCCTGGGCAATTTTTTGTTCAAATGCGAGTGTTGGCAACTGGATCAATTTCATTAATTGTATCTGTTGCGGGGATAATTTCTGTTGTAATTTTAGCTGTAAACTCTGCTTTAACATAAATAATTGTTGTGCGATAAAATTACACAAAAAATAAAGATTTTCAATTTTCTTCACCTGAAGTGAATTGGTGATAAATCGAGCATCTTAAAAGCAGTAAATCCTATGGCTTTAATGCTTGTAAAGGTTAAAAGATTGGTAAAAATAGACGTAAATGCTTATTGGCGGATTAAAATTCAGCACTTTGTGGGGTTCTGGGGAAAGGAATTACATCCCTGATATTGCCCATACCTGTTACAAATTGCACGAATCGTTCAAAACCCAAACCAAAACCGGCATGAATTGCCGTGCCAAATCTGCGTGTATCCAGGTACCACCAAAGCTCTTTTTCATCAATATCAAGTGCATGCATTTTTTCCAGCAAAACGTCAAGCCTCTCTTCTCTCTGACTTCCTCCCACAATTTCACCGATTCCCGGGAACAACACATCCATGGCACGGACTGTTTTTCCATCATCATTCAGCCGCATGTAAAATGCCTTGATTTTTGCGGGATAATCAAATAAAATAACAGGACATTTATAATGTGTTTCAACCAGGTATCGTTCATGTTCGCTTTGCAGGTCTGCACCCCATTCATCAATTAGATATTGGAATTTCTTCTTTTTATTGTGCGCACAGTTTCGCAGAATTTCGATAGCCTCTGTGTAACTTACCCGCTTGAAGTTATTTTCAATAACAAAGTTCAGTTTTTCGAGCAATGATAATTCACTTCTCTGATGTACAGGTTTGGTTTTTTCTTCTTCCAAAAACCTTTGATCCAGAAATCCAAGGTCTTCATTGCATCTCTCCAATATTGTTTTTAGAACGTTCTGAATAAAATCCTCCGCCAGGTCCATATTCGCATCGAGATTGTTAAATGCCACTTCAGGTTCTATCATCCAAAACTCAGCCAAATGGCGGGAGGTATTTGAATTTTCTGCCCTGAATGTGGGACCAAAAGTATATACTTTTCCTAAAGCCATAGCATAGGTTTCCGCTTCCAGTTGGCCTGATACGGTTAAGTTAGTCTCTTTTCCGAAAAAATCCTTGGAAAAATCAACAGTGCCATCTTCTTTTAGAGGAGGGTTTTTTGCATTAAGCGAACTTACCCTAAACATTTCTCCTGCACCTTCAGCATCGCTGCCTGTTATAATTGGCGTATTCACATAGAAGAAACCGTTTTTTACAAAGTACTCATGGATTGCAAAAGCAAGGGCGGAACGAACGCGCATTACAGCACCAAAAGTATTGGTTCTGATTCTCAAATGTGCCTGCTCCCTCAAAAATTCCAGACTGTGTTTTTTTGGTTGTATCGGGTATTCTTCAGGGTTAGAATCTCCTAGAATTTCAATTTTAGAGACCTTTATTTCCACTGACTGGCCTGAACCGATGCTTTCTGTCAGCAAACCCGTAATGGAAACTGCAGCACTGGTTGTGATTCGTTTCAGAATTGCTTCCTCTGTCTTTTCAAAATCAATGACACATTGTATATTTTTTATGGTAGATCCATCATTAACAGCAATAAAGCGATTGCTTCTAAAGGTTTTGACCCAACCTTTAACCGTTACTTCATGTAATAATTTCTCGCTTTTTAACAATGAGTCTATGCTGTGAACCGTCATCTTGAATTATAATTTTTTATTGAATTTTTCGATCTGCAAAGATAATCTTTAGAAAGAGATTATGAAAAGATGTTGCTGATTTCTCCTAAATATTATCTGTGGATTATATTCATAAGATACTCGCCATATCCGCTCTTTACTAGGGGCGCTGCGACTCTTTCCAATTGATCTGCATCAATAAATCCTTTGCGATAGGCAACTTCTTCAATGCATCCGATCTTCAGACCCTGGCGTTCCTGAATTACCTGAACAAATTGCTGGGCCTGAGTTAATGAGTCAAATGTTCCGGTATCTAACCAGGCTGTACCGCGACCAAGTACACCTACCTTCAACCTTCCTTTTTCCAAATAGGCTTTGTTTACATCGGTTATTTCGTATTCTCCTCTTGCCGAGGGTTTTAGATTTTCTGCGATTTGCACCACCTCATTATCATAAAAATAGATACCTGGAACCGCATAATTTGACTTAGGCAGTTTCGGCTTTTCTTCAATTGATATCGCTTTTCCCTCCTTATTGAACTCAACAACACCATATCTTTCAGGGTCTTTAACGTGGTATGCAAAAACAACACCTCCATCAGGGTGTGAAGCCTCTTTAAGTGTTTTTTCGAGTTCGGCGCCGTAAAAAATATTATCGCCAAGGATTAGTGCTACATTATCATTCCCAATGAATTTCTTCCCGATCACAAATGCCTGGGCCAGGCCATTTGGCACATCTTGCACTGCATAGGAGAAATTACAGCCCAAGGATTTTCCATCACCCAATAATTTTTCAAATAAGGGAAGGTCCTGTGGGGTGGAGATAATCAATATTTCTTTGATTCCTGCCAGCATCAGAATGGACAAGGGATAATAGATCATCGGCTTGTCATAAATTGGCATTAATTGTTTGCTGATAGCAATGGTGAGTGGGTGCAATCTTGTACCGCTGCCCCCTGCCAGAATGATTCCTTTCATTTTATTTTGATTTTTTTCGTTCATTATCTTTTATATCATCGTCATTGTCATCATCAGCTAAAATATCTATTGCGGGTTCTCTTAAGGTATTTTTATTGGCTATAGAATTTTCCAAAGACAACAATAGGGAAGGCAATAATATCAAATTGGACATCATGGCAAAAAATAAAGTGGTCGCTACAAGACCTCCCAACGCAATTGTTCCTCCGAAACTAGAGGCGGTAAAAACCAGAAAACCAAAAAACAGCACTACAGAAGTATAGAACATGCTGGTACCAGTTTCACGTAGCGCAGCATAAACGGACTTTCGTACATTCCAATTATGCTCTACAAGTTCCTGTCTGTATTTGGCCAGAAAATGGATGGTATCATCGACCGATATTCCAAATGCGATGCTAAAAACCAGCAAGGTGGACGGCTTAATAGGCACACCCAAATAGCCCATCAATCCTGCGGTTATTAATTGTGGTAATATATTGGGAATCAAGGAAATGATGATCATTTTGTAGGATCTGAACATCCAGGCCATCATCAGGGATATTAATAATATGGCAAGAGATAGGGTTATTACCAGATTCATTATCAAGTAATTGGTTCCTTTCAAAAACACCAAAGCCTTGCCGGTTAAGGTTACCTCGTAGTTCCTTTCCGGAAAATGCTTATTTACCTTGTCTTTTAAACGTGCTTCTATTTCATCCATTTTATCTGTTCCAATGTCTTTCATAAAAGTCGTTATTCTGGCAAATTGTCCGGTAGAATCAACAAAGTTGTTCATCATATCGCCTTTTACTTCTGAATTTTTAGAATAAGATAGAATAAAGTTCTGTTCTTGCCGGCTTGGTAACTGATAATAGGCGGGTTTGCCATTATAATAAGCTTGTTTTGAATATTTGATCACGTTAAGAACTGAAATGGGTTTTGATAATTCCGGATTCTCATCAATTTCCTCTTCCAATTTTTCCATTCTTTTCAGGGTGGCTAAATTAAGTACGCCATTCTTTTTCTTCGTATCCACCATGATCTCTAAGGGCATAATACCTCCGAACTCCTTTTCAAAAAATAAAATATCTTGAAAAAAAGCCTTCCCTTTGGGCATGTCCTCTATGATACTTCCTGATACGCGGATCAATGAAATACCCGTAATACTGGCAATGATGATGATCACCGAAGTAATATAAATCGCAATACGATGATGTCTGACAGCATTTTCGAGCCATGACATAATGGTGCCGGTTCCTTTCCTGCTAAGGTGCTTTAAATGCTTTTCCTTTCGGTTTATACATAAAGCTGTAAATGATAGGAATGATCAGCAGTGACAGCACGAAAATTGCCATGATATTGATGGAGGCAATGATACCAAACTCTCTTAACAGCTGGCTCTTTGTAAAAATAAAAGTGGCAAAACCCGCAGCTGTTGTGAGGTTGGTCAATAAGGTGGCATTGCCTATTTTTGAGATGACCCTCTGTAAGGATTTAGCCTGATTTCCATGTTTTTTAACTTCCTGCTGGTATTTATTGATCAGAAAAATCGCATTGGGTACGCCAATAACAATGATCAGTGGGGGGATAAGTGCCATCAGGATAGAAATCTCATACCTAAACCAGCCTATAAAACCCAAGGCCCATATAACACCTATGCTTACTACTCCCATTGTTATAAAAGTGGCCCGGTAGGATCTGAAAAAAATAAAGAAGATCAGGGAAGTAATTCCAAGAGCCAGACCAACAAACAAACCTATCTCATCAATAATGTTTTGTGCATTCATGGTACGGATATAGGGCATACCCGAAACGCGTACGTCCAGACCTGACTCACGCTCAAACTTTTCAATGATAGGATTTAGCTTATCAAATACAAATCTTTCCCTGATAGGGGTATTGACGATGTCCTTTTTTAGATAAAGTGCAGTTTGAATGGTTCCGGTTTCCTTATTGTACAGCAAGTGATCAAAGAAAGGCAGGTTGTGAAAAAGTTCATACCGTATTTTTTCAACATCTTCATTGGTTTCCGGTTTTTTTTCAAAAAGCGGTTCAATTTTAAACCTCTGATTTTCTTCATCTTTGGTCAAAATTTTAATATCACCAACAGATACGGTGAAGTCGACTTCCGGAAAGCTATCAAGTTGGTGGCTGAGGTCAATCCACTGGTTAAATTTCTCTGCTTCGAATAATGATTCATTGTGTACAGCCATTAAAATGAGGTTACCTTCCTCTCCAAAAATTTCAAGAAATTTATCGTAGACGATATTTTCTTTGTGGTCCTCCGGGAGTAGGTTTGCTTCTGTATGAGAAAACTGGAGGTATTGGATTTTGCTGGCAAGAAACAGTGTAAACAAAAAGATAACCGTTAAGATTAAGATTCTTTTTGTCAGTATAAACCTGGAAACCTGTACCCAAAAATTCATATTAAAATGTATGTTAGTTACAGATCGTCTAAATTTATTGTTCTCCTACGGATAAAGATAGGGCTATAACATGAAAAAAATAAAGCAAATCAAACTTTCATGATCTCTTCTTCTTTTATGCTGAGGTGGCTGTCAACCTGTTTAATAAACTTATCTGTAAGTGCCTGAACATCGTCTTCGGCATTTTTCAAAAGGTCCTCAGAGCTTTCCAGCTTTTTCAGATCACTATTTGCTTCTTTGCGGTCATTTCTAATACCGACCTTGGTATATTCTGCCAGGCTTTTTGCCTGTTTTACAAGATCTCTGCGCCTTTCTTCAGTCAATGGCGGAACATGGATAATTACGTATTCACCGTTGTTCATTGGGTTAAAACCAAGATTGGCACTCATGATCCCTTTTTCTATTTCATTGATCATAGATTTTTCCCAAGGCTGAACGGCCAAAGTATGGGCGTCCATGGTATTTATATTGGCTACCTGTGAAAGGGGTGTACTGGCACCGTAATAATTCACTTTCACATTCTGGAGCATAATGGGTGAGGCCTTTCCGGCTCTTAAATTGGTGAATTCATGCTCAAGGTGCCTGATCGCACCTTCCATTTGCTCTTTCGCAGTGTCTATGATAAATTGAATATCTTCTTCCATAGTAAAGAATTAAAAAAGATTATACCTGATTACAGATCTACTATTGTTCCTATATTTTCGCCTGAAACGATTCTAAGCAAATTACCTTCCTTATTCATGTCGAAAATAATGATTGGAAGTTTATTTTCCTCGCTCAGTGTGAAAGCCGTTAAATCCATCACTTTCAAGCCTCTTTCAAGCACTTCCCTAAAGGTGATTTCATCAAATTTTACGGCGGTGCTGTCTTTTTCAGGGTCTGAAGTATAAACGCCATCTACCCTCGTACCTTTTAAGATTACATCGGCATTCACTTCAATAGCTCTCAATACTGCCGCTGTGTCGGTTGTAAAATAAGGATTTCCTGTGCCTGCACCAAAAATGACAACCCTACCCTTTTCCAGATGTCTTACCGCCCGTCTTTTAATATAGGGCTCGGCAATTTGCTCCATTTTTATTGCAGTGAGCATTCTGGTCTGAACGCCTTTTTCTTCCAGGCTGCTCTGGAGTGCAAGTCCGTTGATCACGGTGGCCAGCATTCCCATATAATCGCCCTGTACCCTGTCCATACCCGTATTGGAAGCGGCGAGTCCGCGAAAAATATTTCCTCCGCCAATCACAATGGCTACTTCCACATTTTCATCAACTATCTTTTTTATTTCATCTGCATACATGGACAAGCGCTTTGCTTCAATGCCATATTGCTGATCGCCCATTAGCGCTTCACCGCTTAATTTTAAAAGAACTCTCTTGTATTTCATAGGGGGACAAAAATTGTATTGCAAATATACTAAATTTTACTTTTAACGATTTTCATTATTAGGGTCATAAAAAAAAATCCCCGACTATTTATCGGGGACTTATTTATTTTCAATTGTGATTAACCAAGGGCAACTCGCTTAAAGTCTGTTACTTCAACATCCTTTCCAATTGTTTTACATATTGTCCAACATTCATCTTGTTGTCTTTGATAAACTCCTGATTTACCAGGGTGTTTTCTTTAAAGAATCTGCTCAGTTTTCCCTCTGCGATCTTATCCAGCATTGCCTCTGCTTTTCCTTCATTTCTAAGCTGTTCCTTCGCAATTTCTATTTCTTTAGCAATCGTAGCAGCATCCACACCTGATTCGTTTAATGCCAGGGGGTTCATAGCAGCAACCTGCATGGCCACGTCTTTACCAACCTCATCGATACCTTTGACATTTGCAGACAATCCTACCAGGGTAGCAATTTTATTTCCAGCATGAATATAGCTGCTCACATAGGGGGCTTTAACTTTCTGAAAGCTTGGAATTTCTATTTTTTCACCAATTACACCTGTTTGCTCAATTAATTTATCAGCTACCGTGATGCCATCGATTTTTGCATTGAACAGTTCTTCTTTTGTTTCGCAGTTCAAAGCGATCTCAGCAATTTTCCTTGCAAGGTTAATGAAACTTTCGTTCTTTCCAACAAAGTCAGTTTCACAGGCCAAAACTATAGAAACACCTGCTGTATGGTCGGCATTTACTTTTGAAATGGCTGCGCCTTCACTTGATGCCCTGTCTGCCCTGTTGGCAGCAACTTTCTGACCTTTTTTTCTTAAAAATTCAATGGCTTTATCAAAATCTCCATTGGACTCTGTCAAAGCCTGTTTGCAATCCATCATACCGGCACCGGTAATTTGCCTTAATTTGTTTACATCTGCAGCGGTTATATTTGCCATATTCTGATTATTTATAGTTAAAGAATACTCCACTAGGATTGGAGTACTCTTTTTATTATTTAAAATTAATTTGATTATTCAGCTTCCGATGAGGAAACTTCTTCTTTTACATCCTTGTTGTTCTTTCTTTCAGACAAACCTTCTCCTATCGCGTCGGTGAGGTAAGTAAGGACTTTTTCAATAGATTTTGAAGCGTCATCGTTAGAAGGAATAACGAAATCGATAGGTCTTGGGTCTGAATTGGTATCCACCATAGCAAAGATTGGAATGTTCAATTTCAGCGCCTCAGCAACTGCGATATGCTCGCGCTTAATATCTACTACCAGTAAAGCGCCCGGAATTCTTGTCATTTCAACAATTGATCCAAGGTTTTTTTCCAGTTTAGCTCTCAAACGGCTGATCTGTAATTTTTCTCTTTTTGATAAAGCTTCGAAAGAACCATCTTTCTTCATTCTATCGATCATTCCCATTTTCTTAACAGCTTTTCTGATGGTAGCGAAGTTCGTTAACATTCCACCCGGCCATCTCTCTGTAATAAAAGGCATGCCTATACTATTGGCTTTTTCAGCAACAATATCTTTGGCTTGCTTTTTAGTAGCTACGTAAAGTACCTTTCTGCCTGAAGCAGAAATCTTTTTCAGTGCTTTTTGCGCTTCCTCAATTTTTGCTGCTGTTTTATAAAGGTCTATAATATGAATCCCTTTACGTTCAGTAAAAATATAGTTTGCCATGTTTGGGTCCCACTTTCTGGTCAAGTGACCAAAATGAACGCCTGCGTCTATTAATTCTTTGATATCTATGTTTGCCATAATGTCTTTAGTTTACGTTCCGTTTTAGTAGCAATAACTAAGTAGCGATTTTTCGGTCTCAATTATTTGGATGCTAGACATAAAAACGACAACAATGGTTTAAATTAAAATAATATAAAATTTGAATATTAACGTTTTGAGAATTGGAATCTCTTACGGGCTTTTTTCTGACCGAACTTTTTACGTTCCACCATTCTTGGATCTCTTGTAAGCAATCCTTCAGGTTTTAAAATGCTCTTGTTCTCCACATCCAAAGCAACCAGTGCCCTGGAGATTCCTAATCGGATAGCCTCTGCCTGTCCGGTAATTCCACCCCCTGAAACACTTACTTTAATGTCAAATGATTCCACATTTTTAGTTAAGGTCAGTGGTTGTAATACTTTGTATCGCAATGGTTCTGTGGTTAAATAATTAGCGAATTCTCTTTCGTTAATGGTAATGGTACCTTTCCCTTTGGTCAGATACACACGTGCAACCGCAGTTTTTCTTCTGCCTATTTTGTGAATGGTTTCCATATTACAATAAATCGTTTAGGTTAATAGATTTTGGGTTTTGTGCTTTTTGATCATGTTCAGTGCCTGTATAGACATAAAGGTTACTGAGCAAGGCATTTCCCAACTTGTTTTTTGGTAACATTCCTTTTACTGCTTTCTCTACCAGTCGGGTAGGGTCTTTCTTGTACATTTCGGTGGCTGAAAGAAATCTTTGTCCGCCCGGATATCCAGTGTGACGAATGTATGTTTTCGTTTGCCACTTGTTACCCGTTAAATTAATTTTGTCTGCGTTGATCACCACAACATTATCTCCACAATCTACATGTGGAGTAAAGCTTGGCTTGTATTTACCTCTAATGAGCATTGCCACTTTAGAGGCTAGACGACCCAACGTTTGACCGTCTGCATCAACCAAAACCCATTCTTTATTAACGGTGTTCTTGTTGGCTGATACTGTTTTGTAACTTAATGTATTCACAATTAAATTCTTTGTTTTGTTAAACTTCTCGTTTTCCCTTTAAAAAAAGGGTGTGCAAAAGTACAACTAATTGTGAACTTAACAAACAGGTTTGACAATATATTTCCTTTTGGATTTTGAATTGTCCGGATTGGGATAGAAAATCAAAGAATTATCCCCATCAGTGGGCTTCCAGCCAATTTTCACCTGCGCCCGCATCCACTATCAAAGGGATCGATAAAGGATAAGCATTTTCCATGGCGTGTTTTACCATGGGCATAACAATGTCCAGTTCTTCTCTCAGCACATCAAATACCAGTTCATCATGCACCTGCAGGATCATTTTTGAATGTAGTTTTTCCTTTACCAGTTGTTCATGGATACGAATCATGGCTATTTTAATAATATCTGCCGCACTTCCCTGTATGGGCGCATTTACGGCATTTCTTTCGTCACCTGAGCGCACCACTGCGTTGGCGGAATTGATATTATTTAAATAGCGTCTCCTTCCTAAAATGGTTTCTACATAACCGGTTTTACGCGCAAATTCTATTTGTGACTGAATATAATTCTTCAGGGTAGGATAGGTTCTAAAATAGGTATCGATCAATTCTTTGGACTCCTTTTGGCTAAGGTCTGTCTGCTGGCTCAGGCCGAAGGCCGAAACCCCGTAAATTATCCCAAAATTTACAGTTTTTGCATAGCTGCGCTGTTCGCGGGTTACAAGGTCAAGAGGCACATTAAAAACTTTTGAGGCCGTGGAACGATGGATATCTTCTCCTCTTAAAAAGGCTGATTTAAGCTCCTCATCTCCGCTGAGTTCTGCAATTAGGCGCAGTTCGATCTGTGAGTAATCTGCAGAGAGCAGCAGGTAGTTGCTGTCCCTCGGTACAAAGGCCTTCCTGATCTCTTTTCCGCGCTCTGTTCGGATGGGTATATTTTGCAGGTTTGGATTATTGGAACTCAAGCGGCCGGTTGAAGCCACTGCCTGGCTGTATGTGGTATGAATTCTGCCGGTTTTTTTATTCACCTCATTAGGCAATGAATCCACATAGGTGTTCTTTAACTTTACAAGGCCTCTCCATTCAAGGATCTCTGCGACAATCGGATGTTTAAAGGCCAGTTTTGACAAAATCTCTTCCCCGGTGGCATACTGTCCGGTCTTTGTTTTTGTAGGTTTCTCAATCAGTTTTAATTCTTCGAACAAAACTGTACCCAGTTGCTTTGGTGAAGCCAGATTAAATTCTGTTTTTGCCTGTCCGTAAATCTTTTTTTCCAGGGATTTTATATCTTCTGTAAGCACAACCGACAAACCGGAGAGTACTTTTTCATCCATGCGGATGCCTTCAATTTCCATATCGGCCAGTACCTTGATCAGGGGAGCTTCAATGTCCTCATACAAGCGGGTTAGATTGTCTTTTTTTAACTGCCCGGCAAAAATATTGTGGAGTTGCCAGGTAATATCAGCATCTTCAACGGCGTATTCAGTTTGCAGATCGAGGGGCACATCGCGCATAGAGCCCTGATTTTTGCCTTTTTTTCCGATCAAATTTTCGATGGGAATGGGCTGGTAATGCAAATAGGTTTCGGCAAGTATATCCATATTATGGCGCATATCCGGATTAAGCAGGTAATGAGCGATCATGGTGTCAAAAACAGGTCCATTAACCCTGATTGAATACTTATCCAAGACCTTGATATCATATTTAAGATTTTGACCGACTTTTACGATTCCTTCATTTTCAAAAAACGGCCTGTAGATCTCAAGGATCTGTTGGGCATTTTTTTGATCCTCCGGGATAACCGCGTAGTAGCCTTTGCCTTTCTCAAAAGAAAATGAGATGCCTACCAATTGCGCCAACAGACTGTTCAAACTGGTGGTTTCTGTGTCAAAGCAGACGGTATTTTGCCTTAACAGTTTGTTAACCAGAAGTTTGTGTGCTGTAAGGGTATCTGCAGCCTGGTAAAGATGGTCATGTGAATCAATGCTCCTATTGTCGGAATTGGAATTTGTCTCTGATTGCGGCTCAACCGGGTCTGAAAAGAAATCCAGCTGCTGGGAGGTAAAGTTCGGAATGGACTGTACCTTTTGTTCCTGATCTGAAATGGGCATGTAAGTCTTGTTCTGACTAAAAATCTGGTTTACGGTTTCAAGTAAGCGTCTGAATTCCAAATCCTGGAAGATCATTGTTATTTTGTCAACATCCGGCGAGTTTAACTCAAAATCCTTTTCATGAAATTCTACAGGGCAGTCGGTAATAATGGTTGCAAGTTTTTTGGATAGCAGCCCAAGTTCTGCATTTTCTTCAATTTTTTCCTTCATCTTGCCCTGAAGTTTGTCTGTATTTGCCAGTAAATTTTCTAGGCTTCCAAACTCTTTTAAAAATTTTCTGGCTGTCTTGTCACCCACACCGGGAAGTCCGGGGATATTGTCTATGGCATCGCCCATCATGCCCAGAAAATCAGTTACTTTTTTAGGATCATCCACATCGAATTTTTCCTTTACTTTTTCCACATCCCAGATCTCAACGCCATTGCCGTTGGCTGCAGGGCGATAAACAAAAATGTTCTTTGTGACAAGTTGCGCAAAATCTTTGTCAGGGGTAACCATATAGGTGGTATAACCGGCTTTTTCTGCTTGTAAAGAAAGTGTTCCGATCAGATCGTCTGCTTCAAATCCTTCCTTTTCAATAACCGGAATGTGCATGGCCTTTAATATTTCATGTATATAGGGAACAGCGATCTTAATGGCTTCCGGCGTTACATCCCTGTTTTGCTTATATTCAGGAAATAAACCTGATCGTTCAGCAGATCCCCCCTTATCGAAGGCCACAGCCAGATGGTTTGGTTTTTCTCTTTTTATTACATCGAGCAATGAATTCATAAAACCCATAATTGCAGAGGTGTCCATTCCTTTCGAGTTGATTCTCGGGTTTTTGATAAAAGCATAATACCCTCTGAAGATCAAAGCATAGGCATCGAGTAAAAAAAGCTTTTTTGATGAAGACATAGGGATTCTTTAGTATTTGTAAAAATAAGCAATTGTGTGGCTTGGTTTTCAATTATGATTAAAAAATTGTTAATACATTGCTTTTTTGTAAGCAAGTAAAGGCCTTAATGGTTTAAAATGTTATATTTGTTTTAAGTTTTCAAAAAAGAAAATAATATGACAAAGTTTGGTGAATTAATAGAATCCCCCGTACCAACTTTAATTGATTTCTATGCGAAATTAAACGATGAAAGCGATAGTACGCATTCTATACTCCGTGATGTTGCAGCAGCTTTGGGAGATAAGGCAAGGGTAGTTAAAATTGATGTTGGTAAAAATGAAGCGCTTGCCAGCGCACTGCGAATTAAGGGGAATCCTACTTTTATTATTTACAAGAACGGTGAAATGAAATGGCGTCAAACAGGAATTCAGGATGCCAATACACTTATTAGCCTGGTGGAACAATACACTTAGGTAATCGCGTTAAAACGGTAACCCTTTGATTTAAAGAATTCGAGACTTTTAGGCAAGACATATTCCAAATGGCTCCAGGCCTTTTCGCTGTCATGTAAAACCACAATACTGCCTGATCTTGAATTGTTGCAGATATTGGATAAGCATTTTTCGCTGGAAATATTTTTGTCAAAATCCCCGCTAAGCACATCCCACATCACAATGCGATAGCCATTATTGAATAATTTTCTGGCAGTTTCAGGTTTTATTTTTCCGTGCGGAGGCCTGAACAATTTTGATCCACCCTGTGCGGTCATCATGCGCTCAGCTGTCTCGATATTTTCAAGGTAAGCTGCTGTGCCGGTTTGCCAGTTGTTCAGATGGTTGAAAGTATGGTTGCCCACAGAATGTCCGGCTGCCAGGATCTGTTCAAAAACCCCGGGATATTTTTTAATATTATCACCTACGCAAAAGAAAGTTGCTTTTACATCAAATTTTGCAAGTTCATTTAACACCCAGGGTGTAATAACGGGATGCGGACCGTCATCAAAAGTAAGATAGATCTGCCTGTTCTCCTCATGATATCTCCAAAGAAATTTTGGAAACAAAAGAGGTATTAACCACGGTGTTTTAACGCTATACCACACAATGTTATTCTTGTTATTCTTCCAGAACCTTTTCTAAAACAGATACAGAAGCCATAAAATCCTCTTTTAACTTTGAGGTATATTCCTCGCCGTCATATTCCTGAACGGTAGCAATAATATACCTGTACAATTCAAGATTTCCTTCCAGTTCCCTGAAGTCAGCACTGATCTCCTCTGAAGTTAAGCCGCTGTAGAAGCTGTTAATTTCCTGGAAATTACCTACTAAAAATTCTACTATAGCCCTTGCTTTTTCAGGCCTGTCAATCTGGTAATACGATTCGATATAGCCAATTACAAGGCGGTAATATCCGTACTTCTCAATTGGCATGTTTTCCATTGCCATGTCGAGCATTTCTTCTGCCTTGTCATATTTCTTCTCCCTGATGAACTCATCTGCCAGGCGACCCAAACTGTTTCGGAAGGAAATACCATTCTTTCTGGTTTCAGGATCAACATAAAAATCTCCTTTGGAATTTTTCCAATCCCATTTTTTTACATTCTTATACATAATCTCTGTATCGATTCTTCCCATATTCATGAAGTTAGAACCTTCATTCGGGGTTTTTATGGGTACGAATTTATAAGCCAGCCCATCAAGTTGAAGGTAATCCTTCAGCCAGATATATTCTTCTGCCGCCTGTGCGCCGCCTGTAAAATAAAGAGGCCTTGTCCAGTTGTTGTTTGCCAGTATATCGAGCATTAAAATGCGGTTCTTAGTGAGTGCCACATTGCTGATGGTGATGTCGATGTAAGGAACTATCAAATCTGCATCCTTAGCCGGTACAATGCCATTTTTAATCACAGCTTCCTTGTCGACCATCAAACGAAGTTTATTTGTAGGGTATACCTTTTCGGGATGGCCATTTTCTTCAAAATCTACATAGGTTCTTTTATCCTTACTGGCAATCCATGTCATAAAGAAATTGATATCCATTACAGAATCCTTAAATTGAGGGAAAGGATAGGGGTAATGGTAGGCCACATCAAGTGATCCTTCCTTGTAATCGTCGTGTACAAGTTGTGAAGGAATAGGAGCTGCGTCATAGGTCTTTCTTTTTTGTTGATCTATGTACCAGTCTTTTGCAAAAAGGCTCGTATTCACCAGTTTGATGTCAGTTCTGTAATTTTCCACTTCCTGAAGGTACCATAAAGGAAAGGTATCATTATCTCCAATGGTGAACATTATGGCGTTTTTATCGCATGAGTCGAGGTATGCCTTTGCATTGTGGCGGGTCGTATACCTTCCTGAGCGGTCATGGTCATCCCAGTTTTCTTTGGCCATGAGTGTGGGAATGGCTAGCAGGCTTATAAGGGTGACCAGGGTAGCCAGATGCCTTGATCTCCATTTATCCTTAAATTGGTCATAGAGCGCCAAAACGCCAAAACCTATCCACATGGCAAATACATAAAAAGAACCCACCACGGCATAATCCCTTTCGCGCGGCTCAAAAGGTTTCGGGTTGGTGTAAAAGAGTACGGCCAGGCCTGTAAAGGCAAAAAACAGAAATAGCGCATAAAAATCCTGTTTGTCATTTTTGATCTGGTAGAACAGTCCGATGATACCCAAAATCAGGGGCAGGAAGTAGTATTTGTTTCTGCCTTTATTATTTACAACATCACTGGGCAGGTTTTTTTGAGAACCAAGTCTGAACTCATCAATAAAATCGATACCGCTCAACCAGTTACCGTGGTTATCAAGGTTGCCCTGAATATCATCCTGACGGCCTGTAAAATTCCACATAAAATACCTGCCGTACATATAACCAAACTGGTAGGTGATCATAAAACTGATATTTTCAGCAAAAGTTGGCCGGCGGTTGCTTTTTTGCGGAATACCTAAAATGGCCTTGTAATTTTCTACTGTTCCCGGCGAAGGATCGACCATTCTGGGAATAAAACCTTTATGTTTGTCGGAGTATCTGGGCAATGCATCCTTATAATTATTTACGATTACGTACTTGCCTTTGGCCTCATCTTTTTCATATTTCGGTTTTGCATCTTCATAAGGATCATCTTTGTCCCTTTCGCCTGTTTCTGAAAAATAAGAGCCGTAAAAAACATTGGCATCGCCATATTGTTCCCGGTTGTAATAAGCAAGCAGTTCTCTTGCACTGGAGGGATTGTTCTCATTGATGGTCGTGTTTGTATTTGCCCTGATGGGTAGCATCAGCCAGGAGGAAAATCCGATCATTATAAACAAAACGCATAACAGGATAAGGTTGGCCACCGGTTTGTTTTTTTTCTGTGTTTGTTTCAATCCAATATAGAAAAGGATAACCAGGATAAGTCCGGCAATAATACTTCCGGAATTAAATGGCAAGCCAATAGTATTTACAAAGAACAATTCAAGGGCACTGAAATAAACCAGGGTAAAAGGGAACAGGAATTTAAATATGAGTACAAGAATACCCACTGAAATGAGGTTTGCTATAATAAATGACTTGAAATTAAAAGAAGTGGTTTTTTTATTGATATAAATAAATACGATTGCCGGAATAACAAGCAGCGACAGGATATGGACGCCAAAGGACAGACCTATAACAAACGACATCAACAGCAGCCATTTATGTACCGCCAGGCTGGTCCATTTCTATCTCCCAACGCAGGCCAAGCCAAAACAAAAGTGCCATTAAAAAAGAGGACATGGCATAAACTTCAGCTTCCACTGCACTGAACCAGAAGCTGTCAGAGAAAGTATAAGCCAGTGCGCCAACGAGTCCGCTGCCCATAATGGCAATAAAATGCCCATCGCTTATTTGATCATTGTACTTTAAGACCATTTTTTTAGCAATGGCGGTGATGGTCCAGAATAAAAACAGGATGGTGAATGCCGAGGCAAGGGCAGACATAAAATTCACCATTTTAGCGATTTGCATCACATCAGAAGTAAACATGGCAAAAAAGGCACCCATCATCTGAAACAACGGGGCTCCGGGAGGGTGGCCAACCTGAAGTTTTACAGAGGTGGCGATATACTCACCGCAATCCCAGTAACTAACGGTGGGTTCAAGGGTTAATACATAGGTGGTCAGGGCAACGGCAAATACGACCCAGCCAAGGATGTTGTTATAATTCTTGTAGTTATTTACCAGCATGTAATGATCTTAAAATTGTGCGAATTTACTAAATAAATTCAAAATGGCATTTAATAAAAATATTTTCAATTTCAGGAATTTAAAATTGGAAACAAAAAAGATAATAAACTGTTTTGCAGTGAAAAAAAATGTACTAAATTTGCGCCTGCTTAAGCGAAAGAAAGAATTTATTCTTATTTTGTTTACTATTGACCCATGGTGTAACGGTAGCACATCGGTTTTTGGTACCGCTAGTTGGGGTTCGAATCCCTGTGGGTCAACTGATATAAATCGCAAATAATTGAAAAACAATTGTTTGCGATTTTTTATTTTCCACTCATCGGGTATTTCATTTACCTTTCAACCTTACTGAATAAAGTCCCTGTCCGTGGCCTTGTATTTCAAAAAAAATATTCAGGAGAATTATTTTTTTATATGCTACCCATACAATAACCATACATTATCCGGAATTGGGCTATACTTGAACTATACTTTAACAAATAGTCTTTAATATATGTAAAATTTACCGTAAGCTTGTGTAAACTAGGGATTAATATCTTGTTTATTGATTGTTTTTGCATGTAAATTAAGCCTGTAAAATTTAGGCCTAAATGGCTTCAAAATCATTTTTTAGGTATTTATATGATGATAAAAGATCAATTTTTGAAACTTTCGGTACCGTCATTTTAAAGGAACATTAAATCAAGAATTCAGGCTTAATCATTTTAACCGACCCGACTTTCATATTACCGATTTCCCTGGTTTATAGAATCTGATAATTTTGTAAATGACTATAATGGAAACACAACAGCAGGCTTGAAAAAGTCAATACGATAAATAAGGGCATTAAATAAAAATAGAACATAATAATTCATTCCATGAAAATAAATAAAAACTACCAAATACTATTGGCGCTTTTACAGACTTTGTTCCTTGCAACTTTTTCTTTTGCGCAGTTGCAAAATACGAATGTATTAAATGAACCACCTGATATAAGTAAAGATTTTGAAGATTATAAAAACACCTATTACCTTGCTGACGAACTGGTTTCTTTTGATCCGGTTACAGGAAAAGGGAGTATAAAAATACCTGAGGCATAATTATGCAACAAGACAGGCATTTGATAATATGCTGACAAAACTCTCTCCTGCTCTGGCAAATGAGTTTCCAACAACAGAATATGAGGTTGCTCCGGTATTGCCATTTTCTATTGAGTTCATTACGGACAGAACCATCAGAATTAAAGCATTGTCAGGACCTCAGATGAGAAAAAATGAAGAATCCTTGATGCTAATCAACGGCTCAGCACCAAATAATATTGGCCAATGGAAGTATTCAAAAGTAACAGAAGGTCATAAATACACGAGCAGCAAAGGTTCAGTTGTCATAACACAAAAACCCTGGCATGTCTATATTTATGATGCAAAAGGTAAATTACTGACCAGTACTTTACATTTGGATGACGTTAAGAGTACTTATACTCCGGTAACTCCATTTTCATTTGTGCGAAGGGCAGATGACTATTCACGAAGCATGAATGTGGTATTTTCAATGTCCCCTGAAGAAAAAATATTCGGTTGTGGGGAATCTTTTACACAATTTAACAAAAGAGGACAAAAGGTAATTTTATGGACTGATGATGCCAATGGTGTTCAGAATGAAACCATGTACAAGCCCATACCATTTTATTTGAGCAGCCGTGGTTATGGGGTATTTATGCACCACACGACTCCGATAACAATAGATTTTGGAAAATATTTTAACGGGGCTAACTCTATGATGGTAGGTGATGATGAAGCAGATCTGTTTGTTTTTATTGGCGAACCAAAGGATATTTTGGATGAATATACCGACCTCACAGGGAAGGCAGAAATGCCTCCCTTATGGTCTTTTGGGTTCTGGATGAGCCGGATCACCTATTTTTCAGAGAAAGAAGGGCGTGAGATAGCTAAAAATTTAAGAAAGTATGAAATCCCAAGTGATGTTATTCATTTTGATACAGGTTGGTTTGAAGTGGATTGGAGAAATAACTATGAATTTTCTAAAAACAGGTTCAATGATCCTGTGGATATGATTGCTGATATGAAGGCAGATGGATTCAATGTATGTCTATGGCAGCTGCCGTATTTTTCTCCAAAAAACACCCTTTTCCAGGAAATTATTGAAAAAGGCCTTGCTGTAAAAGATGGAAAGGGCAACATTCCTTATGAGGACGCTACTCTGGATTTTACTAATCCTGAAACAGTAAAATGGTATCAGGATAAAATAGCTTTCCTTTTAAAGCAGGGCGTTGGTGTTATTAAAGTTGATTTTGGGGAAGCAGCTCCTGCTTCAGGGATTTACAGCAATGGCAGATCAGGATTTTACGAACACAATTTGTATCCTTTAAGGTACAATAAAGCAGTAGCAGAAATTACCAGGGAAGTAACCGGTAGCACGATCATCTGGGCCCGAAGTGCCTGGGCTGGCAGCCAGAGATATCCCTTACACTGGGGCGGCGATGCAGCAACAACCAATACGGCGATGTCGGCAACTTTAAGGGGAGGACTTTCACTGGGAATCAGTGGTTTCACTTTTTTGGAGCCATGATGTGGGTGGATTTACAACCAAATCTCCTGAAAATTTGTACAGGCGATGGACTCCATTTGGTATGCTTACCTCTCATGTGCGCAGTCATGGTGAACCACCCACCGAGCCCTGGGAGTACAGCAAAGAATTTTTGGAAGATTTCAGGAATGCGGATAATTTGCGCTATCAGCTAATGCCTTATATCTATGGTCAGGCAAAACACGCCTCAGAAAACGGATTGCCGATGCTTAGGGCCTTATTTGTTGAATATCCGAATGATCCGGGCTCATGGCTTATTGATGACCAGTACCTGTTTGGCTCAGACATTCTTGTTGCGCCATTGTTCGAAGATGTTGCCGAAAGAAACGTGTATTTACCTCCTGGGAAATGGATTGATTACCAAACGAGTAAGGTTTATGAAGGTGGATGGCACACGATTAAAGCAGGAGATATACCTATCGTAATGCTTGTAAAAGACGGAACAGCACTGCCACATATCAAATTGGCCCAATCTACCAAAGATATGGACTGGAGCCAAATGGAATTGAAAATTTATGCGGCCGATGCGAGCCAGGCAAGCTGCCATCTTTTTTTGCCAAATGATCCGAAATTATACCAGATCAGCTTAAAGAAAACAGGAAATACCTTTGAACCAGTCAATAACCCGGTTTCAGATAAAACAAAATTTAAAGTTCAGCTGGTTAAATAAAATATGTTATTCATTTTAATTCAAACTTATGATCACTAAAATATTAATCCCATTTCTATTTATTTTATTCTTTTCCTGTACAGGAACTGATAAGGACCAGATTTATGAACTTAGATCTCCCAACGGCGTCAATACGATAAAATTTGAGCTGAAAAATTCGGCCCCATTTTATTCTGTGCTTCATAAAGACACCACAGTGATCAGTCCCTCATTGCTGGGCTTTGTTTTTAAGAACCGGGATACTTTATCACATAATTTCGAAATAATAAAAATTGATACAACTTCGGTTGATGAAACCTGGGAACAGGTATGGGGAGAAAAAAGGTTTATCAAAAATAATTACAGGCAATTGTCGGCCACACTGCAGGAAATAACCGGAGAGAAAAAGAGGAAATTAGAGATACAGTTTAGGGCATTTGACGATGGCATTGCGTTCAGGTATATTTTTCCTGATCAGGGCATCAAAGACAGTATTTTTATCATGGATGAACTTACTGAGTTCAATTTGAAATCCGATGGAGAAGCCTGGTGGATTCCGGCTTATCAGGATAACCGTTATGAGTATTTATTTACAAAATCAGCTGTTAGTGTTTTAGATACGGTTCATACACCATTAACAATAAAGAGTAATAATGGTTTGTATCTCAGTTTTCATGAGGCTAATTTGAAAGATTTTGCAAGCACGACCATAGACCCGAACATCTGGAACTCAATTGAAGTGTGATCTGGTACCCTGGTCTGACGGGGTAAAAGTGAAAGTGAAAAATGGTTTTACCACCCCCTGGAGAACCATACAGATTGCAGAGACTCCTGGAGATTTAATCACTTCTTATCTGATTTTAAACTTAAATGATCCAAATAAAATTGAGGATACAAGTTGGATAAAGCCTCATAAATACCTTCGGTATCTGGTGGGGAATGCACATTGGTAAATATTCATTCTGGGAAAGTCCTATTCAGGGGGCTACCACCAAAAATGCGTATACATATATCGATTATTGCAAAAAATTTGGCATTGATCATCTGTTAATAGAAGGATGGAATAAGGGATGGACGCCGGCCTGGTATGAAAATGCCATGCATATGTTCAGTTTTACTGAAGAAGCAGATAATTTTGATCTGAAAAAAGTGACTGATTACGCAAAAGAGAATGGCGTCAGTATTATTGGTTACCATGAAACCGGTTCAAACATCATCAATTACCTGAAACAAATTGATGAAGGAATGGCCTTGTATGAAAGTGTAGGCATTCGCGACGTCAAAATTGGCCAGGTAGGGTCCAGATTAAATATGAAGGAATGGCATCACGGACAATTTGGTGTAAATTATTACCGATTTGTCTTAGAAAATGCCGCTAAATATCATTTGACTGTCAATTTTCATGAGCCCATCAAAGATACAGGCGAGCGCAGGACCTATCCAAACATGATGTCACGCGAAGGTGCCCGTGGAATGGAATACGATGCCTGGAGTGAGGGAAATCCTCCAAACCATACGGCAATCATTCCTTTTACAAGAATGCTTTCGGGCCCCATGGATTATACTCCGGGTGTTTTGGATGTAGAGATTAAACAAGGCTATGAAGGCAGGGATGTGCATACAACGGCCGCCAAGCAGTTGGCCCTTTATGTTGTATTGTATTCTCCTATTCAGATGTTGGCTGATCTGCCTGAAAATTATGAAGGCAATCCCGCATTTAAATTTTTGCAGGATGTGCCGGTTGATTGGGAAGATACAAAGGTATTAAATGCTGAAATCGGAGAATTCATTACTACCGTGCGCAAGGACAGACACAGCAATGACTGGTATTTGGGAAGTTTAACCAATGAAAAAGGCCGCTCATTTGATATACAGCTGACTTTTCTGGAACCGGATGCAACCTATATTGCTGAAATCTATGAAGATCCTGAGGGAACAACATGGAACAAAAATGCAACCAAAGTTGCCATTTCAACTAAAGAAGTAAGCTCCAAAGATTCCATAAAATTAACCCTGACTGAAGGTGGCGGAACGGCCATTCGATTTGTAAAAAAATAGCGGATGCAACAAAATATTCTAAAAGGCTTATTCATCTATATCTTTTTTTTCACTTCAGTGATTAGATTAGGCGCACAACAGATTGAGTATCCATTTAAAAATTCAAATATTAGCCTACAGAAGATCGCATTACAAACCTCCTTTCATTAATGACCTTAGACGAAAAGGTTAAGGCATTAAGTACCAATCCATCTGTGCCTCGGCTTGGTGTAATTGGTACGGACCATGTAGAAGGATTGCATGGCCTGGCTTTAGGGGGTCCTGCAAATTGGGGAGGCAAAGACAAGGAGCCTGTTCCAACAACCACCTTTCCTCAGGCGTATGGCTTGGGAGAAACCTGGGACACAGAACTTCTGGAAAAAGTTGCGGCAGTAGAAGGCTACGAAACGAGGTATATTTTTGAAAAATACAAACGCGGCGCAATGGTGGTGCGCGCTCCAAATGCAGATCTCGCCAGGGATCCGCGATGGGGACGCACGGAAGAAAGTTTCGGCGAAGATGCTTTCTTTACCGGAAAGATGGCTGTCGCTTTTATCAAGGGATTGCAGGGCAATGATGGGAAATACTGGCAAACAGCCTCTTTGATGAAGCATTTTTTAGCCAACAGCAATGAAGATGGCCGTACCTATACCTCCTCAGATTTTGATGAAAGGCTGTGGAGGGAATATTATGCGCTACCCTTTAAAATGGGTGTTGTTGAAGGAGGTTCCAGAGCTTATATGGCGGCTTACAACAAAGTCAATGGCATTCCGGCAATGGTGCATCCCATGTTAAAAGAAATCACAGAAAAAGAGTGGGGTCAGAACGGAATCATCTGCACTGATGGCGGGGCCTATAAACTTTTGATGAGTGACCATAAGTATTATGCTGATAAATACCTCGCAGCAGCTGCAGTTATTAAAGCCGGAATTAATCAGTTTTTAGATGAATATTTAGAAGGTGTTTATGGAGCTCTTGCCAATGGCTATCTCAGTGAATCCGATTTAGATCATGTGCTAAGGGGTGTTTACAGGGTGATGATCAAATTAGGTCAGTTGGATCCTGACGATCAAAATCCCTATAAAAAAATTGCAAGCGCCGGAACCATTGATCCCTGGTTATCGAAGGAGCACAAAGACATTGCACTTTTAGCGTCACAAAAATCAATCGTTCTCTTAAAAAATGAATCGAAATTATTACCGCTGAAGAAGAAAGATCTTAAAACAATTGCTGTTATTGGCCCTAATGCCAATGGTGTTTTTCTGGACTGGTACAGCGGGACACCGCCTTACACGGTAACTGCACTCGAAGGGATCAAAAGCAAGGCAGGACCCGACACAAAAATACTGTATACACCAAACAACAGCGACGGCCTTGCTGTTGATTATGCAAAAAAAGCAGACGTAGTCATAGTTGTTCGCCGGGAATCATCCTACCTGCGATGCCGGTTGGGCCAAATGTCCGAAACCCAGCAATGGCAAAGAAGGTATGGACAGGCAATCGATTACTTTGGAGGAAGAAGACCTATCAAGCTTGTCTATCAGGCAAATCCTAAAACGATAGTTTGCCTTATCAGCAGTTTTCCATATGCCATCAACTGGACACAGGAAAATGTGCCGGCCATTGTTCACCTGACGCATAACAGTCAGGAATTGGGGAATGCGCTGGCAGATGTACTATTCGGAGATTTTAATCCTGCCGGAAGGCTCACGCAAACCTGGGTGAAATCTATTCATGATTTGTCCGATTTTTTAGATTATGATATTAGCAGAGGAAGAACCTATATGTATTCAAAAGAAGAACCTTTATATGCTTTTGGTTATGGCTTGAGCTATACAAGCTTTGAATATGCCAACCTGAAAACAAATATGCGTTCACTGTCTGCCGGCGATCGTATTATGGTGAGTGTTGATGTTAAGAATACCGGTAAATCAGATGGAGATGAAGTAGTGCAACTGTATATAAAACACCTGGATTCAAAAATACAAAGACCCCTGAAAGAGTTGAAGGGATTTCAAAGGGTTTTTATTGAAGCGGGTAAAACGGTCACTGTACAAATTCCTTTAAATGCTTCTGATCTCAATTATTGGAATGTTGCCAGGCAAGAGTTTGAGCTTGAAAAAGATCGGATAGAAGTCCAGATAGGAAGTGCCTCCAACAATATCAAACAAACCAAAACCCTCAAGGTAAATTAGATCTAAAGCTATGAAAAGTATTTTTATATCAGTCATCATCACACTTTCCTCCATTATGATTTGTTGTAATGAAAAAGTTAAAAATGAAACTAAGCTCATACCGGAATCAGGATCCGGTTCAGTTTTAACAGAAAATGACAAGAAAATAGATAGTTTAATCGCCTTGATGACCCTTGAAGAAAAAGTCGCCATGCTTCATGGAAACAGCATGTTTACTTCAGCAGGTGTTGAGAGACTGGGAATTCCGGAGCTGAAAATGGCAGACGGTCCTTTGGGAATTCGCGAGGAATTACAACGCGATTCCTGGGCAGCCTTAGGCTTACATGATGATTTTGCAACTTACTTCCCGGCAGGGGGTGGTTTGTCAGCCACCTGGAATCCTGAAATGGCAAAAATTTATGGTGTGGGAATCGGTCAGGAAGCGAGAGCCAGAAATAAAGATGTTTTATTAGCGCCTGCCATAAATATAGTAAGGACGCCTGTTGGCGGAAGGACCTTTGAGTATTTTTCAGAAGACCCTTTTTTGTGCAAAACGATAGCCGTACCCTATATAAAAGGAGTACAGAGTCAGGATGTAGCGGTTTGTGTAAAACATTTTGCAGTGAACAATCAGGAAACCAACAGGGGTACAGTTGATGTTTTATTGGATGAAAGAACCTTAAGAGAAATATACCTTCCAGCGTTCAAAGCCTCAATAGAAGAGGGTGGTGCCTATACCGTGATGGGGGCATATAATAAATTCAGAGGAGATTATCTGTGTGAAAATGACTATTTGCTCAATGGTATTCTAAAGGGCGAATGGGGCTTCAAGGGCATCGTCATTTCTGATTGGGCTGCAGTACATTCATCGGTGAAATCTCTGAAAAATGGTTTGGATGTAGAGATGGGAACCGTAAATACTTTTGATAATTTTTATCTGGCCAAGCCATTATTAGATTCGCTTGGCAGCAGGGAAAATAGAAGAAAAGGTAATTGACGAAAAAGTAAAACGGATCCTGCGCGTAATGTATGCAGTAAAAAGTATGGACCCGGATGAAAGATTAAAGGGTTCTATAAATACGAAAGAGCATACTGAAACGGTATATAAAATTGCTTCAGAATCAATTATTTTATTAAAAAACACTGAAAATATACTGCCTCTAAATTCTTCAAAAATAAAAAGTATTGCGGTAATTGGTGATAATGCTACGCGAAAACATGCTTCCGGCGGCTTTGGTGCCGGAGTAAAAACCAATAATGAAATAACACCCTTGCAGGGACTAAAAAATAAATTGCCGGCATCCGTTCAAATTCATTATGCGCAGGGGTATCGGGAAAAATATGCAGATACCGATAACAAGAATGGTTATGGAAGAAAAATTTCAAATGAGTTGGATCTGAGTTTGGTTTCAGAGGCTATTGAGGCTGCTAAAAAATCTGATATAGCCATAGTTTTTGCGGGTTCTAACCGTACCGTTGAATCGGAAGCAGCCGACAGAGAGAATATAGATCTCCCTTTTGGTCAGGAGGAATTAATTCGCAGGATAAAAGCTGTAAATCCAAATACAATTGTAGTCATTATTGCTGGCGCTCCCTTTGATCTGGAAGAAGTTCAGAAGAATTCCTCCGCTTTGGTCTGGTCCTGGTTTAATGGAAATGAAGGAGGCAATGCTTTGGCTGATGTTTTGTTGGGAAATACAAATCCTTCAGGAAAGCTGCCATGGACCCTGCCAAAAAACCTGATGGAATCACCTGCACATGCTACCAACAGTTTTCCCGGAGAGCAAACAGTTACCTATAAGGAAGGGATTTTGGTAGGATATCGATGGTTTGATTCCAAAAATATAGAACCGCTATATCCATTTGGTCATGGATTATCTTATACGCAATTTGAATTTTCGGATTTGAAAACTAATAAAAAAAGTTACAGGAAGGGTGAGACCATTGAAGTATCATTTTTACTTAAAAATACCGGAACTGCAGATGGTAAGGAAGTTGCACAACTCTATGTGTCCAGACCAGAATCAAGGGTAGAAAGAGCTGCACAGGAATTAAAGGGATATCAAAAAGTATTTATAAAGAGAGGTACCTCGGAAAAGGCAAGCATTCTTTTGCCAGTGGAAGAACTGGCATATTATAGTGAGGAAACAAAAGGATGGATTGTTGAACCGGGAACCTATTTAATAAAAATTGGCAACTCATCAAGAGATACCTTCAAAGAAATTAAAATAGACATTCAGTAATATTATGAATCCAAAATACATGAAAAAAATAAACAGTAAAATTATTATTTGTACTTTAACTTTTTTTGTTCAAATGGGACTTTGGGCCTGCAGCAGCGACTCGCCTGATGAGGAAGAAACAATAGAGGCCAGAACACTTACAGCAAGTACTTCTAAAATAGAATTCCAAAGCGATGAAAGCAGTTCCGATTTTACTATTACTACCAATGCGGATGCCTGGTCAATAAGCAGTGCCGGTACAAGCTGGATCACCTTGAGTCCGGCGAACGGTATTGCAGGCAATTCTATAGTAAAAGTAAGTGCTACAGAAAATCCGAGCAGGTCAGAAAGGTCGGCAACACTTACAATAAATGCTAACAAAGCTACACCGGTAAAAATAGCTGTTGTGCAAGCAGGGTATATTGCCCCGGGGGGAGGGCTGTACCCGAGTTATAATACAAACCCCCTTCCTGCCGATGCAACCGGGATGAGCAGCACAGCCTCAGAGCTTGCGGCAAAAATAAGCCTGGGATGGAATATTGGAAATAGCCTGGAGGCTACAGGAAGTGAAATAGCCTGGGGAAACCCAAAAGTAAGCAAAGCATTAATTGATTTTGTTAAGCAAAGTGGTTTTAACGCAGTTCGAATTCCTTGTTCCTGGAACCAATATCTATCGAACAGTACTAAGGCAGAAATAAATACTGAATGGCTAAACAGAGTAAAAGAAGTGATTCAATATTGTATTGATAATAATATGTATGTTATTATTAACATTCATTGGGATGGCGGATGGCTTGAAAATAATGTGACAGAAGCGAAGAAGGATGAAAACAATGCCAAACAGAAAGCCTTTTGGGAGCAAATAGCGACTCATTTTCGCGACTTCGACGAACATTTGCTTTTTGCAAGTGCCAACGAACCTAATGTTGAAAATGCAGCGCAGATGGCTGTTTTAACATCATACCACCAAACTTTTATCGATGCAGTCCGGTCAACAGGCGGCAAAAATTCCTACCGTACTTTGGTCATACAGGGACCAGCCACTGATATTGAAAAAACGAATACTTTAATGACGGTATTACCACAGGATCCGGCTTCCAATAGGATGATGGTTGAAGTGCACTATTATACCCCCTGGCAATTTTGTGGAATGGAAAAAGATGAAACATGGGGTAAAATGTTCTATTATTGGGGTGCTGATTATCACTCAGCGACAGATACTTCCCGCAATGCCACCTGGGGAGAGGAAAATGATTTGAACAGGTATTTCAGTTTGATGAAAACCCAGTTTGTCGATAAGGGAATACCCGTTGTGCTGGGAGAATTTAGTGCCACCAGGCGTTCTTCTTTAACAGGAGATGCTTTAACGCTTCATTTGGCATCAAGGGCGTATTTTTTAAAGTACACTGTAAAACAAGCAAAGGCGAATGGAATTTTACCTTTTTATTGGGATAATGGTGGTACAGGTAATTTTGCAAGCGGTATTTTTGATCGCAAAACCAATACTGTTTTTGACAATCAGGCTTTAAATGCGCTGCTGGAAGGATTAAAATAATCTCCTTTATATTATAAGCAAATAAATCTTTAAATCATTCATGTTGGATCTATTTAATCAGGGTAAAAGTTAAAAATGAAAAATAAATTCTCACTGGTATTTTTATTTGTATTGTTAACAACGGCTGTTAAGGCGCAGATTAGTTCTCAATTCTTTCCAAAAGAAAATCTGATGTCTTTAGGCATCTATTATTATCCTGAACATTGGGATAAAAGTGAATGGGAACGGGATATAAAAAATATATCAGAAATAGGTTTTGAATTTATTCATATCGCAGAATTTGCTTGGGTGGATATGGAACCAAAAGAAGGAGAGTACAATTTTGAATGGTTGGATGAAGTCATTGGTCTTGCTGCCAAGTACCGGTTAAAAGTTATTCTGGGAACACCAACCGCGATAACACCGGTCTGGATGGGAATCAAGTATCCGGAAATCTATCTGATGAATTCAAATTACCTTCGCGCAGAGCATGGTACCCGTGCACAATACTCACTAACCAATTCAATTTACAGAAGTTTTTCCGAAAAGATCATCAAAAAATTAGGGGAGCGATATGGCAAGAACCCAACGGTTATGGGATGGCAACTCGATAATGAACCCGAAGCCAAAGAAGATTACAGTCCGGCTTCTCAGGAAGCTTTTAGGGCATGGCTGAAAAAAAAATACCGCACCATTGATGTTTTAAATACGGCCTGGGGCGCTGCCTTCTGGAGTCAGACTTATAGCGATTTCAGCCAGGTTAAGCTACCCAATGCCAACCTGGTAGGCTGGTGGGGAACGAATCCACATGCATTGCTTGATTTTAAACGATATGCTTCAGATACCCAGGCAGCGTTTTTGGATTTTCAGGCTTCAACCCTTCGCCCGCTAATATCTAAAAGTCAGTTTATTACAACAAATTATACGGCGACAACCCAGGTCGCAGATCCGCGAAGAACTAAAAATCTGGATTTTAATTCATTCACTTCCTACCCGAATAAAGGAATGCCCTATCTGGGAGAAAAAGGATTCAGACTGGGGGATCCTAAAAGAGCTGTCATTTGCGTTCAGTTTTTTAAACCTGAGCACAGTATTTCAGGAGTAATGGAACTCCAACCTGGTTTTGTGAATTGGGGAGCCATTAATCCATTATTGCAACCTGGGGTATTGCGCATGTGGTTATATCATTGTTTTGGGGCTGATCTTTCTTTTGCCTGTTCCTATCGGTACCGCCAGATTAATTACAGTTCCGAACAGTACCACGGTGGGATTACAAAATTAGATGGCCATACGCTTTCTCAGGGAGGAAAAGAATATCAACAGGTCATGGAAGAGATGAAAATGTTGCGGAAGGCATATAATCCTCAGGCCAAAATGCCTTCAGATCTTGCCGCCAGAAAAACGGCCATTCTTTGGAATTATGATAATATATGGAGCATGGAACGTCAGGGCCAGACCAGCCAATGGAATACCCGTTTGTTTATCCAAAAATACCTGGAAATTGCCAAATCATTTGGTGCACCAACAGATATCGTTTATGAGAGCGATGAATTAAACGAATATAAGGTAGTGATTGTTCCGGCCTTTGAACAGGTTGATGATGCCTTGATAGCAAAATGGAACCGTTATGTAACACAGGGGGGTAACTTAGTGCTAACCATAAGAACCGGAGTAAAAGATCGCAACGGACATATTTTCAGGTCGGGCTGGGGAGAAAAAATTTATCCCTTAATTGATGCAACAATAGATGATTTTGACCATTTGTTGCCACGGGATAAGGGAACAATAAAAGCAATGGGAAAGGAATACTACTGGAATAACTGGGCGGATTTGTTAAATGCGAACAAGATTGAGAATGTATTGGCCACATATACCAATCAGTTTTATGCAGGTAAAAGCGCTGTTGTGAGCAACAAACTGGGAAAAGGCACGGTTACCTATATCGGCGTAGATACTGATGACGGGCAGTTGGAAAAGGACGTGCTGGAAAAAGTCTATCAGCAGGCGAATATCAAGACAGAAGCATATCCGGACGGCGTATATGTGCAATGGAGAGATGGTTTCTGGATTGCAGTAAATTATTCTTCTGAGGATTACAAATTGGAACTTCCGGAAAATTCAAAAATAATTTTAGGAACTAATATTGTAAAGCCCGGAGGAGTGACGGTTTATCAAAAGTAAGAATTGTGTGATTTGACCTGATACATGAGCAATATGGGCACATTTAGGATATTATTATTTGCTTTCATGGCTATTGCCACACTTGCCTGTAAAGCACAAATAGCAGCCCCAAAAATTGAGTTTCCAGATCGGATTCTTTGGTACAGAGCGCCTGCCGAAAACTGGGATAATGCCTTGCCCGTTGGTAATGGCCGGTTAGGGGCTATGGTTTTTGGTAATCCTTTGAACGAACGCATACAGTTAAACGAAGATTCAATGTGGCCGGGAGGTACGGAATGGGGAATGGCAAAAGGAACTCCTGAAGACCTGAAGGAAATCAGAAATCTCATAAAAAATGGTGATGTTCATTTGGCTGACAGTTTGCTCGTGGAACGGTTTTCTTATAAATGGGTGACCATGTCACACCAGACTATGGGGGATTTATTTATCAGTTATGAGGAAAAGGCAATTGATGGCTATACCCGAGAACTCAATATGAGCAAAGCTGTGGTTTCTGCAAATTATAAGGCAGGCGGATATGAGGTTACCCAAAAAGTATTTTCATCTGCCGCTGATGATGTGCTGGTAATCAAAATTAGCACAACGGATCCTGAAGGATTGAATTATAAATTGAAATTGAGCAGACCTGATGATAAAGGCCACCCTACCGTTGTTGTTTCAACCCCTGCCAATAACATGATTAAAATGACAGGAATGGTCACTCAATATGGTGGAGTGGTAAATTCTATGCCTGTAGCCATTGATCATGGTGTGAAATTTGAAACACTTCTGCAGGTGCAAAACAGTTCAGGCAGCGTAAATGCAATTTCAGGAGGACTTTCTCTGGAAAAAGTCAGGGATGCCACAATTTTTATCGTTTGTAATACTTCTTTTTACTCAGCGAATTATAAGGATAAAAATATACAGACACTTAAAGGATTAAATGCCTTATCATATGAAACTGTTTTAAAAGGCATATTGATGATTATCAAAGTTTATTTAACCGCACTTCTATTGATTTAGGGCATCATGAATTGGATTCCTTACCAACCAATGAGCGCTTGGCCCTTATAAAAGAGGGCAGATCGGATGTCGATTTATCTGCCAAATTGTTTGACTACGGGCGTTACCTGCTTATTTCTAGTTCCAGGCCAAATACCAATCCGGCTAATTTACAGGGTATCTGGAATGAGCATATTGAAGCACCCTGGAATGCCGATTATCATTTAAACATCAACCTTCAAATGAATTATTGGTTGGCTGACATAACCAATCTGAGTGAGTGTCACATGCCTTTGTTTGATTTTACAGACCGGTTAATTGAAAGAGGGAAAGTACTTGCCAAAGAGCAATATGGAATGAATGGGACAGTGGTTCATCATGCAACTGATCTATGGGGATCACCCTGGATGCAGGCTGCCAAACCGTACTGGGGATCCTGGATTCATGGAGGGGCCTGGCTTTCCCGGCATTATTGGGAACATTATAGTTTTACACAGGATACAGTCTTCTTGCGTGAAAGGGCTTTCCCGGCCATAAAAGCCTTTGCTGAATTTTATTCTGACTGGCTTGTTCTGGATGAAGCAGATGGTACGCTGATCTCTTATCCTGAAACATCACCTGAAAATTCATATATCGCTGCAGACGGAAAACCGGCAGCAGCATCACATGGAAATTCGATGGGGCATCAGATTATTGCTGAAGTATTTGACAATACTTTAGCCTCTGCTCAAATTTTAGGTATTGAAGATAAATTCATCGCGGAGTTAAAAACAAAAAGGGCCCAACTGCATCCCGGTATTAAAATCGGACCCGATGGTCGGTTGATGGAATGGGACAAGTCATATGAAGAAGCAGAAAAAGGTCACCGCCATATATCACATTTATATGCCTTATACCCTGGCGATGACATTACCGCAGAAAACTCCGAGTTGTTCGAAGCTGCTAAAAAAACCATACAGTACAGAATAGATCATGGCGGGGCCGGACCGGGTTGGAGCAGGGCATGGATCATCAATTTTTTTGCCCGTTTGCTGGATAAGCATGCGGTAGAAGAAAATATTGACCTGTTTATTGCAACGGTCTGTTTATGGCAATTTGTTAGACATCCATCCACCTTTTCAAATCGATGGAAATTTTGGATTTACGGCAGGGGTGGCAGAGGCCTTATTACAATCACATGAAGGCTTTCTGCGAATTTTACCCGCCTTGCCCGATAATTGGAAAGAGGGCAGCATAAAAGGGTTAAAGGCCAGAGGAAACATAACAGTTGATATAAAATGGAAAGAGGGAAAATTGGAACAAATCATCCTGACCTCTGAAACAAGCAAAACTGTAAAGGTAAAATACGGTTCCCACCAAATGGAAGTGCCACTTCGCAAAAATATTCCGGCTACAATTGGCGCTTTTTCCCATTAAAATCCTTCCGGGGACATAATAAATGGTTTTTTATATTTACTTTAGACCAGATTTACTGTCTTTGGGATCAGATTGACCATGCTGAGCAATTTCAGGAATGAAAAAAAGAAAGTCAAGGATATTGCCGGAAGACTTTTTATATTTGTTTCAAGTCCCTTAATAGTACCCAACTCAAATTTATTGCGTATTGATAAAGCCCGTTTATATAGTTTATTTTTTGATTTTTCTTTTAATGCCTGAGCTCTTCTCTCAGGAAATACCACCTATCCGTAATTTTAAGCCTGAGGACTATCATGCTGAAAGGCAGAACTGGTCAATTTCGCAATCTGATAAAAAATATGTGTATGTCGCCAATAGCGATGGCTTATTGGAATTTAATGGGGCCGTCTGGAAGTTGTATCCCTCGTCAAATAATTCAATTATAAGATGTGTTAGCGCATACGGAGACAGGATTTATACAGGATGTTTCCGTGAATTTGGTTATTGGACGAGAAATAATATTGGGAAAACTTGAATACACGTCCCTAAGTGACCGCCTAAAAGATCCTGTGCTGGAAAATGATAATTTCCTGACTATTATGACCGTTGATGAATGGGTATTATTTCAGACTTCTCAAAGGATTTATATTTTCAACACAAAAGATAGCACTTTTAAAATTATAAGTTCAGAAAATGAAATCACCAAGGCGTTTAAGGCAGATGACAATATTTATTACCAAATATTGGGAGAAGGAGTCTATAAATTTGAAAAAGGGAAAGCCCAAACAAATTTCATCCCATCCTGTGCTTCGTGAAAAAAGATTGGTCAATATATTTATGGATGGAAACAGACTGTTGTTTCAAACAGCAGGCAGCGGTTTTTACTTTTTAGACGATACAGGATTTAGCAAGTGGGAGATACCAGCAGATGATATTGTTTCAAACCTTTCTGTATATGCCAGCCAGCGCCTGAAAGACGGTAGTTTCATTTTAGGGACAATTTCTAAAGGGTTTTATCAACTAGACAGATCAGGAAGTATTTTAAATCATATCGATCAAAATGCTGGGCTTAATAATAATACCATTTTATCTTTATACCAGGATATTGACCAAAACCTATGGCTGGGGATGGACAATGGTATTGCTTTGATCAATACGACTTCGCAATATTCATTTTATAAGGGTTTTGATGAAAATCTAGGCGCAGTGTATGCCTCTGTCATTTACAATAACAATTTGTATTTGGGAACAAATCAGGGCCTCTATATTAAAAAAAATAATTCTAAGGAACGTTTTCAATTTGTTCAGGGAACAGAAGGCCAGGTTTGGTGTTTAAAAGTATTTGATAATACACTTTTTTGCGGACATGATAAAGGCACTTATACAATTAAGGATAAAACAGCAACATTAATCTCGGATATACCGGGTACCTGGGATATAAAATCTATAGGAAAGAGCAATAATATTTTATTACAGGGTCATTATAATGGCATGAATGTAATAGAAAAAATCAATGATGACTGGAAATTAAGGAATAAGATCTCAGGCCTTAACATATCAAGTGAACAATTTGAAATATATAAGGACACCTTGATATATGTAAATCACGAAATTGAAGGATTGTATAAACTTACAGTAAATTCAGATTTTACACACATCAAAAGATATAGTATTGAAAATAGCCTGCCGAAAGGGTCAAAATCAGGTCTGATCAAGTTTGATAATAACCTGATGTATGCAACAAATGAGGGTATTTATGAGTATGATTCAAATAAAGGAATATTTGTTAAAGACACTTTATTGAGTCAAAGCTTATTTAAAAATGACGGCTATACTTCCGGTACACTCATACCAAATGAACATGAAAATACTTTATGGGCTTTTACAAATGAAAATGTCATTCGCTTGGTCAAAGGAAACCTTAATAACACAATGCGGCCCGAAAGATTACACATTTCTGCTAAGTCAAGGGCATTTGTCAATGGGTATGAAAATATGTACCAGTTGGATAAACAAAAATATTTATTTGGCACTTCAAATGGGTACTTGATTCTTGACTTAAGCAAGCAGGACATGAGCCCTGACAATTTTAAGATCAGTATAACCGCCATTGAGAATAGTGTACTCGACCAGAAAAAAATAGAGATACCTTTATCCGGAGAGAGCCAATTTAAATCTGATCAGAACAATCTTTTTTTTGGGTATAGTGTTCCATTATTTGACGTGTTCGATGAGGTATATTACCAGTATAAGTTAGAAGGAATTTATGACAACTGGAGTGAATGGACAAAATCACCTGAAGTTTCCTTCACTAATTTACCTTTTGGAAAATACACGTTTAAAGTAAAGGCGAGAATAGGAACCAAACTGTCTGACAACATTGCATTTCATACATTCGCAATAGAGCGGCCATGGTATCTTTCAAATAAAATGCTCGCCGAGTATGCTATTTTGTTTTTTCTTTTGCTTGGCTTAATTCATTATTTCTATACAAGGAAGTTCAACAGGCAAAAACTCAATTTGCTTGAAGAAAAAAGGCAGGAAATTGTTTTGAGCCAATTGGAGGCGGAAAAGGAGATTATACAATTAAAAAATGAAGCTTTGCAAACAGAAATAGAGAGTAAAAGAAAGGAATTATCTGCAACAACAATCAATTTAATTGAGAAGAGTGAGTTCTTAAACAATATTAAAAAAGAATTAGATCATATTAGAGATGACAAAGAATTGAAACCGGTTATAAAAATTTTGAATAAAAAACTTACAAATAAAAATGATTGGGAAAGGTTTCAGGAAGTATTCAATAATGCTGACTCTGATTTTCTGAAAAAAATCAAAACACTTCACCCTTCATTGACTGCACATGACCTCCGAATTTGCACATTTCTTCGGCTGAATTTATCTTCTAAAGAGATCGCTGCCTTATTGAATATTTCTCCAAAGAGCATCGAAATCAAAAGATTTCGCCTGCGAAAAAAGCTGAACCTCCATCATGAAGATAGCCTTGTATCGTATATTTTAAGTATTTAATAATTGTAATCTATCCAATATTACTTAACATTACCATAACAATTCTAAAACGAAACCGATTTCGTAGGTTATTTTTTTAATATTTCAATCACAAATAACATTTTTTCATATCGTAATAACTAACATTAAAAGGCCGAAAGATAAGGCGTTTACAATGCTATATTACCTTATTTCTATGGTAATTTGGGCTCTTTCCCCATAACTGTATATTTTTTGTATAGGTAGCATTTTAACAATTTCTTCACAGTTGTGCGTAATATTGGGTAACTCAAATTTAGCTATTATATGAAAAAAAATTTAGTTAGAAATTTATTATTTCTGGGAATGGTAATGCTTAGCGGATTTATATATGCGCAAAGTGTTACAGGTACTGTTACAGACATCAATGGCGTTCTGCCAGGTGTGAATGTAACAGTTAAAGGCACAAGCACCGGTGTAACTACAGATTTCGATGGAAGGTATTCCCTCGAAAGCATTGGCGCCAATGCCGTATTGGAATTTAGCTATGTCGGATTCGGGACACAAGAGATCAATGTGGCAGGTCGCCAGGTGATCAATGTTGTTATGGAAGAAGATATAAGCCAATTAGATGAGGTTGTATTGGTTGGTTATGGTGTTCAGAAGAAGGCACTTACCACCGGTGCAAGTGTTGACGTAAAAGGAGAGGATATTCAGGCTCTCAATACCGGAACTGCAATGGAAGCCCTTCAAGGTGTTGCAGCAGGTGTTAGTATTACAAAGAACAGTGGAGCACCCGGCGCGGGTACCCGAGTAACCATTCGTGGTCTGGGAACAATTGGTAATTCTAGATCCCCTTTATATTGTGGATGGAATTGCAGTTGGTAATATTGACTACCTGAACGCATCAGACATTGAATCAATCAACGTATTAAAAGATGCAGCCTCTGCTGCCATTTATGGTTCCAGAGCTGCCAATGGTGTTGTACTCGTAACAACAGTTAAAGGGCGCAAAGATACTGCCGCTAAAATCAGTTATGATTACTTCTATGGTTTTCAAAACATCTACAAGAACTTAGATCCTTTAAATGCACAGGAATATATGTACATTATGGATGAGGGCAGGGTGAACGATGGCTTGGCTCCAAACAATTGGCAGGCCATAATTAAAAACAACCCATGGCTCGAAAGCAACTACCCGGGCGCCGGAACCCAATTGGGAGAAGAAATCTGGACAAGTATGCAAAACGGTTGGGAAGGAACCAACTGGATTGACGAAATGACCAATGAAGATGCACCGGTTCAAAATCATGCCATAAACATTACAGGTGGTAGCGAGGATATTATCTATTCCATGGGAGCTTCTTTTTATGATCAGAAAGGTATGATTGGCGGTGATATTACCGATGCAGGATATAAAAGGTTTACTGCAAGGCTAAACACACAAATGGTCTTAAAAAAGAATGCAAACCATGCCATACTAACAGTTGGTGAAAATTTTACCTATACGAATACAGAAAACAGAGCTGTTGCAACAGGCAATATTTATTGGAATGATTTACATAATGCCTTGGTTCAAAATCCGTTTCAGTTTGCTTACTGGCAGCCATCCATTGACAGAAATATCAATGAGTTTGGATTCACACCAACTTTGGACGGTCTTGCAACCGGCCAGACCAATCCTTTGGCAGTAATGTATTACCGCCATAACTATAATTATGGTAAAGGGAATAATATCGTTGGAAATGTATTTGCAGAACTGGAACCAATGAAAGATTTAAGACTCAGATCTTCTTTTGGAGTTGATTCCTGGTTTGGTAACGGAAGATCCATGAACCCTACCTATCATTTGGGCGTGCTTTATCAGGATGACGTTGATGGTGCACAGCAGAATCAATACTTTGGTAATAACTGGACCTGGACAACCACACTCGCTTACGATCGCCAGTTTGGTGACCATAAAGTAGGTGCCCTGATTGGGTATGAATTGCTTCAGAACCAAATAAATACTGAAGTAGGTGGTTCCAGAAATGGCCTGCTGTTTCCCGGAGATCCTAAATATGCCTATATCAACAATACAAAAAACCCCGAATCTATCAGTGATATCAACACCTGGGGTGCTGACTGGGCAGCCGGTGGCGGTGGTTTAGAATCATTTATAGCCAGAGCACAGTATGATTATAAAGAAAAGTACCTTCTTTCAGCTACTTTCCGTGCGGATGGTTCATCAAATTTTGCAGAAGACAACAGATGGGGGTATTTCCCTTCAGTAGCTGCGGGTTGGGTTATTACCAATGAAGATTTTTATGGCAGTAACAATACACTAAACTTCTTAAAATTTAGAGCAAGCTGGGGTCAAAATGGAAATCAATCAATTCCTAATTTCATCTACTCATCACAAATTGCGTATGTATTCCCCGGTTATTTCTTTGGAGATACCAAACCGGTATCAGGAACAACAGCATATCCTGCAACAGTTACCAATCCAGACGTTACCTGGGAAACCTCGGAACAGTTGAATATTGGTTTTGATGCACGTATGTTCCAATCAAAATTGGGAATCACATTTGACTGGTATCAGAAAACAACCAAAGACTGGTTGGTACAGGCCCCTATTTTAGGAACTTCAGGTGCAGGTGCTCCGTTCGTAAATGGTGGTGATATCGAAAATACAGGTGTTGAGCTTATGTTAAACTGGAATGATGTTGCCGGAGATTTTAAATACGGCATCTCATTGAGTGGAGCCTATAACCAGAATGAGGTTACAAGAATAGACAATACAGATGGAATTATACAAGGGCCTAGTCATGTTTTATCACAAGGTACCGCTTCAGTTTCAAGGGTAGAAGTAGGGCAGCCCATAGGTTTTTTCTATGGTTTCGAAACAGATGGAATTTTACAAAATCAGGAGGAAGTAAATGCTTATGTTAGACCAAACGGTACACCTTATTTTTCAGACCAGCGACCAGGTGATGTTCGTTTTGTAGATCAAAACCAGGATGGACTTATTGATGAAGAAGACAAAGTTTATTTAGGTGATCCTAACCCGGATTTTGAAGTGGGCGCTCAGCTGTACTTTGAATTTAAGGGAGTCTATGCAAATGCAACCCTGGCAGGTAAGTATGGAATGCAGGTAATGCAGTCATACCGTTCATTCTCTGATAATCCGGCTCAAAACTATACTTCTGATGTTTTTAACCGTTGGCATGGAGAAGGTACTTCAACTAAAATGCCAAGATTGGGATCTGTATCCAATAGAAATTCACAGTTTATATCAGATATTTATATGCATGATGCCGATTATCTCAGAATCAATAATGTAACTCTGGGTTATAATTTTGGTGAAATGCTTGCTCATATTGAGGCTATTTCAAATCTAAAAGTGTATGTTGCCATTAATAACGCGTATACATTTACTGATTATGACGGAATGGATCCGGAAGTACGTTTTGGACACGATGCCAGCTGGGCTTCAGGAATTGATCTTGGATTGTATCCACAGGCCAGAACAGTTATGTTTGGAATAAGTGTTGATTTTTAATTTTAATATAAAGAAGAAAATGAAAAAATTATTATTTTATACTTCCATCGCGGCGATGCTCATCGCAATCAGCTGCCAGGATTATCTGGACACAGAAAATCTTTATGGAAAAAGTTTGGATTCCTTCTACAAGACCCCACAGGATATTGAAGAGGCAATGGCAGGCGTTTACAACGCAATTTATACAGCCAATATTCACAGTGAAGAACAACTTGCTGCCAATTTGCTGGATGACATGATGTTAGGTGGAGGTGGACCTGATGACAAATCGGCAAAAAATGTCGATAATTTTCAGGACCCTGATGAAGATACCTATCGTGATTTGTGGGTACAATCTTATAACGGTATTGCCAGAGCGAATGCCATCATAGAAAAAACTGCTGATGCGGATTTCTCTACGTACTTTGACAGTCCTGAGGAAGCTAAGGCGTATAAAGATCAGGCCATTGGTGAGGCGCTGTTCATGAGGGCGTTTTTCTACTTCAGATTGGCAAAATTCTTTGGAGGAGTGCCGCTGATTCTGGCGATTGATGATCCTAAAAATGCTGCCAGGGCAACTTACGATGAGACTTTTGCGCAAATTGCCGCTGATTTGAAATTGGCCATTGAAACCATGCCCAATACCAAATTTACCGATGTTCCAACTTCACAATATGGCCATGCTAACAAATGGGTGGCTCAAGCCTATTTGGGAAGAGTTTTCTTGTTCTATACTGGTTATAAAACAAATATGGCGGGTGAAGGCACAAGCGAATTACCCGTTGCAGGAGGAGGTTCTTTAAGCAAAACTGATGTTGCTGCCTACCTACAGGATTGTATCAGCAATAGCGGACACAGGCTGGCTACAGATTTCAGAAACCTATGGCCTTATTCTTATGTAAATCAGTCAGCCGGAAGCATTGTATTGCCTTGGGCGGAAGCTGAAGGTTTGGCATGGGTTGGCCAGGATGGACATTCACCCACTTTTGGTACAGGAAATTATGAAAGCATGTTTGTTCAACGGTTTTCATTCGGAGACTGGCAATGGAGCAATGGTAATATTTATACCAACAGACTTTGTTTATTTACTGCTATCCGCGATAACTCTATGGTTCCGTTTGCACAAGGCTGGGGCTGGTGTACTGTTAAACCCGACAATTTGGTCAAGTTGGGATGACGCAGATCCAAGAAAATTGGGGTCTATTCTTCAGGTCGGTCAGGAAGATCAGGGAACCTCAAGTTATAAATGGGGATTTGGAGATCATGAAACAGGCTTCTTCAATAAGAAATATACCGCAATACAACATCCTGATGCAGGAGGAGCTAATAAAGGTATGTTTGTACAATTGTATAATTGGGGAAATGCTGATATGCAATTAATGCACGCCCAGGATTTTATTTATATGAGATTTGCCGATGTGCTGTTAATGCATTCTGAGATCACTGAAACTGCAGAAGGAATGAATGCCGTTCGTGCAAGAGTTGGCCTGTCTGCGGTTGGTTATACCTTGGAAAATCTCAAAAAAGAGCGCATGCACGAATTGGCTTTTGAAGGGTTGCGTTGGTTTGACCTCGTGCGTTGGGGAGATGTGAATACAGCATTTAATTATTCAATCAATGTGAAAAATGCCGGAGGAGTAGATGCGGTTTATAGCCCACAATACAGACCTGAAACAAAAGGATTGCTTCCAATTCCGGAAACTGAAGTAAGGTTAGGAAATGGAATTTACGAACAAAACCCGGGTTGGTAAAATTAATAACTAAATAAAATTTTTGACATGAAAATAAATAAAATATTTAGTCTTTTCATTGGATTGATGATACTGATGGTATCTGCCTGTGATCCAATTGTCGACGAGCAATCCCTTAAAAATACAACGGATGTAGCCGGTGTTGAACTGATCGCTACCCAAAGTACACCAGGGGGTAATAAAATTGAATTACTTATGGCCACTCCTGGCATTACAGGATATTGGAACTACAATTTGGGCACTGCTTTAACAGACAGAGTTGAAATTGTATATCCGATCCCGGGAAAAGCTACTTTTACTTATATAGGAACCCTGGGTGCCGAATTCTTCACAAAAACAATTGATGTTCAGATAGATGTGCTGGACACCAGACTGGAACAGGATTGGTACGATCTTGTTAGTGAAAATACGGCAGCGGGAAAGACCTGGGTATTTGCAGGTGGCCCTGCTCCTGATGGTAAAAAGTGGTGGTATATGAGTCCACCCAATGACCAAGCCAGCTGGGGTACAGCATGGTGGAACGCAGCAGGTGATTGTTGCCCTCCTTCTGATGCAGCCGGTTCAATGAAGTTCGATCTTAATGGAGCTGCCAATTTTACCTATAAATCAGGACCTGGTGCCACTGAAGTGAAAGGTAGCTTTATACTTAATACTGCAGATAAAACCCTGAAGATTAGTGGCGCCAATCTATTAGGGAATGAAGGTTGCGGCGCAAACACAGACAATTTTTACACAATTATTTCACTTACTGAAGATGAAATGATATTGTATGTTCCATTGGCAACAGGACCTGGAGGATGTTATACCGGATGGACCTGGATTTTTAAAGCCCAGGAAGATTTATAATACGTCATTAAATTTGTTTAGATTCATAAATAGTTAGTATTGTTGCAGATCTTTACCGGCCCTTCCGGGCTGGTAAAGATTTTTAAAATGCGATAATCGGTTATGAAAGTTGGCAATCTGCTAGTCTTAGACCCATAGTCCGGAAATTAAAATTGTTTCTTGTCAAAAATTCTTCCAAAAATTTGTTCATCTTTAGCAATTGGATTTTACTAACAGAAATCGTTCTTTGCTAATTGTGTAATTGCTTGTTGATTTTTTGCTGTAAGAGAAATCCTTCATCAAATTACTGCATTTTAGGAAACTGACTCTAAAAAAGCGCTGACATGAATACATTACCACCGACACGAACTTTCCTTATAAAAATGGTACTTCTCAAATTTATATTGGTTTTGGTGCTTGCTTGTGGCGGAGGAGATGATGAACCCGGAGGATCTGATCCTGTTTTTCCTTCAGAACTTAAACTGGATATTTTGGTGGTTGGAACAGATGGAACAAACCCTAATGGGGATGGTTCAGGCATGATTAAATGTACAGCTACTGCCAATGACGCAGTGAGATATGGTTTCAAATTTGGCACTGGCTCTGAAGAACAAAATGTTACCGGTGTTATTGAGCACACATTCACAACTACAGGTACTACTGCTTATCCGGTGACGGTATACGCTTATTCCAGCACGAATAATTCAGTAAATACAACGAAGTCTGTAACGGTATATGTAAAACCGCCTGAGCTGAAGCTGATCTGGTCAGATGAATTCAGCACAGACGGGCCTGTTTCGGCTTCCAACTGGCTTCATGAAACGGTACCCCCTAACAATGGAAGCTGGTGGAATGAAGAAAAACAGCATTATACAAGCAGAACGGATAATTCGTATGTCTCTGAGGGAACCCTGAAAATAGTAGCAAAAAAGGAAACGTTCACTGCCTATGGTACTACGAAAGAGTATACTTCTGCCAGAATGACCTCCAAATTTAATTTTACTTATGGCCGTGTGGACGTGAGGGCAAAGCTGCCTGAGGGTTCAGGTACCTGGCCGGCAATATGGATGCTGGGATCAAATATTTCCAAGGTTGGCTGGCCGGCTTGCGGAGAGATAGATATTATGGAACACTGGGGCCATATTCCCGGTGAAGTTTCCAGCGCAACACACACTCCTGCCTGTTCAGGTGGATGCGGCAACGTTCGTGTTGGCGCTACCCGGTTAAATGATTACCATACAGAGTTTCATGTCTATTCTTTAGAATGGACATCGGAAAGCCTCCGGTTTTTAATAGACGGGGTTTTTAAATACGCTTATAAACCTGCAGTCAAAAATGATAACACCTGGCCTTTTACAGCTGATCAGTTCATTATTTTGAATGTAGCCATGGGCGGATCCTGGTACAGCATTGATCCAAATTTTTCGGAGTCTGCTATGGAAATTGATTACGTTAGGGTTTATCAATAAAGAGCTTTGGCACAAAAATAAATTTTTAGTAATGAAAAATTTCATCACTTTTAGTCTCCTGGTATGCAGCTTATTTCTTTTTAGTTGCAAGATATCAGATAACAAGGAAAGTTCCCTTGAATCCCAAAATGAACTCATAGAGCAAAAAGTTGATTCTGTACTTGCAATGATGACCTTACAGGAAAAAATTGGTCAGCTCGTTCAATACAATGGCAGTTGGGATCTTACCGGTCCGCCCTCTGATGTGAGCAGCAAGGATAAATTGGAAAAAATAAAAAATGGCGGTGTGGGCTCAATGCTCAATGTTTTAACGGTTGCTGCCACCCGCGAAGCGCAAAAGGCAGTCATGGAGCATTCCAGAATGAAAATACCACTGATTTTTGGTTATGATGTAATTCATGGATACAAGACTATTTTCCCTATACCATTAGGAGAAACAGCCAGTTGGGATTTACAGATGATGAAAAAGACCGCTGAAATTGCAGCCAGGGAATCCTCAGCTTCCGGAATTCACTGGACATTTTCGCCAATGCTGGATGTATCCAGAGACGCCAGATGGGGTAGAATTATGGAGGGATCGGGAGAGGATCCGTACCTTATTTCACAGATAGCAATTGCAAAAATAACCGGTTATCAGGGAACTGATCTTTCAGATCCACATACCATAGCCGCATGTGCAAAACACTTTGCAGGCTATGGCTTTGCAGAGGCCGGCAGAGAATATAACACAGTGAATATAGGTCTGCATGAATTGCAAAATGTGGTCTTACCACCATTCAGGGCAGCTGTAGAAGCCGGTGCTGCAACATTTATGAACGCCTTTAATGAAATTGACGGCGTTCCTGCAACAGGCAGTGTCTTTCTTCAGCGGGAATTGTTAAAAGGCGAATGGAAGTGGGATGGCTTTATTGTATCAGATTGGGCATCTATTGCAGAATTGGTTACTCATGGAAATGCCACAGATTTAAAACATGCAGCTGAACTTGCAATGAAGGCCGGCAGTGACATGGATATGGAGGGAAATGCCTATGAGAAAAACCTGGAATCCCTGGTTTCTGAAGGCAAAATTGATCCTTCTCTTATTGATGATTCGGTAAGAAGGATTCTAAGAATCAAATTCAGATTGGGCCTGTTTGATGACCCATATAAGTATTGCGATGAAAACAGGGAGAAAACAGAAATCTATACTCCTGAACATTTGGCTATCGCAAGAGATGCAGCCAAAAAGTCGATCGTGTTGCTTAAAAATGAAAAAAATTTACTTCCCTTAAAAAAAGTAGGTGCCGGAATAGCGATCATTGGACCTTTGGCGGACGATAAGGATACACCAATTGGGAATTGGAGGGCACAGGGCACGGAAAATTCGGCCGTTTCATTTCTGGAAGGAATTGAAAAGGCAATCGGTTCCAAAGTGCAATTTGAAAAAGGTGTAGAATTGAGTACAGGAAAGCGCAGCTTTATGGTACCAATGACTTTTAACACAACAGACAGAAGTGGCATTCCGGCAGCTGTGGCACTGGCCAAAAGTGCTGAGGTAGTGCTGATGGTTGTGGGTGAAGATGCCTTTCAATCAGGGGAAGGAAGAAGTCAGACCAACATTGGATTTGCCGGTTTGCAGCACGAATTGATAGAGGCAGTGTACAATGTCAATAAAAATATTGTACTTGTAGTCATGAATGGCAGGCCCTTGGATCTTAGCTGGTATGCTGAAAGAATTCCTGCGATACTCATTACCTGGCATCTGGGCTCTGAAGCAGGGAATGCCATAGCTGATGTGGTTTTTGGGGATTATAATCCATCAGGAAAACTGCCTGTATCTTTTCCTCATACAGTAGGTCAGGAGCCTTTGTATTACAACCAGAAAAATACCGGTAGGCCATCCAATCCCACAGAAGTAACTTACTCTCATTATAACGATTCACCCAAAATAGCATTGTATCCTTTTGGCTTCGGACTCAGCTACACCCGGTTTGAATATAGCAACCTCAAACTGAGCACCGCTGTGTTAAGTCCCGAATTACTTATCACAATAACCATTGATATTAAAAATACCGGTAGCCGTGATGGTGAAGAGGTTGTACAACTATACATCAGGGACATGGTTGGAAGCATTACACGTCCGGTTCTTGAGCTTAAGGGATTTGAAAAGGTATTTATTAAAAAAGATGAAACCAAAACAGTTACTTTTACGCTAGACACTAAAACACTGGAATTTTTTACCGGAAATAATAAGTGGGAAACTGAACCAGGGGATTTTAGGGTATTCGTTGGAGGCAGCTCCATATCTACCCTGTCAGCTGACTTCAAATACATTTTGAAATAGCTGGGATTTCAGTTTTTCGATATTTTAAGGCCAGGGTATTTTTGATAAGCGCCGGGGTCTTAATAATGTGCAGATTAGCCTATCCAAAATAAATCAGAGCTACCCGAGTATTTTGCAGGAGCATTCAATAAGAAAATAGATTGTTTGCTAAATCAAAAAAACCATTGTAAAGATCAATTACGATGGTTTTTTTATCTTCAGATACTAACTTATGCCTCAAGCGGGCAAGAATCAATTTAAACTTTAAAAGTGATCACCGGTTTAATGGCATGGTTGGTCAGTTCGGCACCGACACTTCCGCTGAACAATCTCGCGAGACCGCTTCGGCCGTGGGTGTTCAGTGCGATCAGATCAGCATTGATATCTTCTGTATAATTCAGAATTCCATTTTCAACTGAGATGTCATTGTAAATTTTTGTGGTGAAATCCTTGATTTTAAAATCACTGATAAAATCGTTCATTTTTTCAGTAATAACCTTTGTCGTATTGAAGTTATGAATGGTGTTTACATACAAAAAGTGAATTTTAGCGTTAAAAATATCTACAAAATCAATAATTTTTTGAAATTCTTTCTTGCTGTCATCACTGAAATCTGTGGCATAAACCATGTCCTTTACTTTAAATTCCTCCATTTCGGTTTTTACAACCAAAACCGGAACATGGGACCTTCTCACTACTTTTTCGGTATTAGATCCGATGAACATCTCCTGAAGTCCGGTGGCACCCTGCGAGCCCATAACAATCAGGTCAATTTTGTGGTTTTTGCTTTCATCTATAATTCCTGCAAAGGCCATGGAAAATTGAACAGACTCAATTACTTTAATACCTTTAAAGAATGGAAGTCTAATAAATTGATCAAACTTTTCATGAGCCTGCTTCATGTAAAACAAGGCTTGTGGTCCGGTGTTGATACTGCTGATCTCAGCAGGATCAATTAGATTCACGGGCAACTCCAACATATGCAGCAAGTAGAGTTCACTCTTGGTTTTTCTTGCAATACTTGCAGCTACCTTCGCAGCATATTCGGCCTCTTTCGAAAAATCTATGGGTACCAATATTCTTTTCATGGATATTTTTTTTAAAATTAGTATGTTAAAGTTAGGAAAAATACAGACAATTTCATAGGATTTTTGTCAATATCAAATCATTTAGTATATTTGCACCGTAATTTAAGATGTTTTGATCATTGGAGGGGACACAAAGTCCCCTCTTTTTTTAAGGTAATATGAATAAAGATAAAATTACACAACTTGTTAATGAGGCCCTGGCAGAAAATGTTTCTTTATTTTTGATTGACCTTGATATTTCTGATACAAATAAAATAAGCGTGGTAATAGACGGAGATAGTGGCGTTCCGTTGAGTGAGTGTATTCGGGTTAGCAGGCATATTGAGAATAATGTAGACAGGGAAATAGAAGATTACGATTTGGAGGTTGCCTCTTTTGATATTGGGGAATCGCTTGTTAATCACAGACAATACAAAAAAAACATAGGCAGAACCATGAAAATAATTACTGCTGAGCAAAAATATGAAGGTTTGCTTCAGGGTGCTGACGATGAGAAAATAAGCTTGGTGCTGACTCTCCGCGAGCCCAAAGCGGTGGGAAAGGGCAAGGTAACTGTAGAAAAGGAAATTTTAATTCCTGTAAAAGAGATCAAAGAAGCAAAAGTGAAAATTGTTATTTAAGTAAAATTAGAATATGGAAAACATTGCATTAATTGAGTCATTTTCTGAGTTTAAAGATGATAAAAGCATAGACAGGGTTACGCTGATGGCCATTTTAGAGGAAGTATTAAGGGCTTCACTGAAAAGAAAATATGGCTCTGATGATAATTTTGATATTATTATAAATCCTGACAAAGGAGATTTGGAAATCTGGAGAAACCGCACAGTGGTAGAAGACGGAGAAGTGGAAGATGACAATGAGCAGATTTCTTTGGCTGACGCGCGCAAGATAGAACCTGATTTTGAGGTTGGGGAAGAAGTATCAGAAGAAGTTAAGCTGGTTGATCTTGGAAGAAGGTCGATTCTGTCTTTGAAACAGAATTTGATTGCCAAGATTCAAGAGTATGACAATACGAATACTTACAAGCAATACAAGGACCTTGAAGGGGAATTGTACAGTGCAGAAGTACACCATGTGAGGCACAATGCAATTATTCTGCTAGATGATAACGGGGTAGAACTTGTATTGCCAAAGAGCGAACAGATCAGATCAGATTATTTCAGAAAAGGGGAGTCTGTAAAAGGGATTATTAAAAGTGTTGAACTAAGGGGAAATAAACCTACCATATTGCTGTCAAGAACGGCACCACAATTTCTTGAGAAGTTATTTGAACAGGAAATACCTGAAGTTTTTGATGGCCTTATCACTATTGAACGGGTTGCCCGTATACCTGGAGAAAAAGCCAAGGTTGCAGTTGACTCCTATGATGACAGGATTGATCCGGTGGGTGCCTGTGTGGGTATGAAAGGATCCAGGATACACGGTATTGTGCGTGAGCTTGGAAATGAAAATATTGATGTGATCAATTTTACTAAGAATGATTCGGTTTTTATTGCCAGGGCACTTAGCCCTGCTAAGGTATCGTCTGTTGAAATTCATGCTGCGGTTGGCAATGAAAAGCCACGCGTGGATGTATTTTTAAAACCTGAGGAAGTTTCCAAGGCAATTGGCAAGGGCGGGGTGAATATCCGTTTGGCCAGTATGCTCACAGGCTATGAAATTGATGTTCAGAGAGATGATATTGAAGATGTATATCTGGCAGAGTTCTCTGACGAGATTGAGGGCTGGGTGATAGAAGAATTCAAAAGAATTGGACTGGATACCGCTAAAAGTGTACTTGAATTAGATGTGGCGGACCTGGTTAAAAGAACAGATCTTGAGGAAGAAACAATTTTGGATGTACAAAGAATTTTAAGAGAAGAATTTGAAGCTTAAGTATTAAGCAGTTTATAATACAGGTCCAAGTAAAAATTATTTATGGCTGAACAGAATACAATACGATTAAATATGGTTCTCAGAGAACTGAATATCTCTCTGGACAGGGCCGTGGAATTTCTTGCCAAGAAAGGTTTTGATATTGAGGCAAGACCTACCACAAAAATATCTCAGGAGGTACACGATATTCTGGCCAACGAATTTGCTACTGATAAAAGTAAAAAGGAAACTTCCATTGAAATTGGTGAAGAGAAAAGAAAGGAGAAGGAAGAATTGCGCAAAGAAATAGAAAAGAAGCGCAGTGAGGAAGTGGCTAAAAGCCATGAAATATACAAAACGGACTCAGAAAAATTAACAGGCCTAAGGACCGTAGGAAAAATAGATCTGAACCCGAAACCAAAGGAAACCGTTCCGGCGATACCGGAAATTAAAGAAATTCCTGTACAAAAAGTAGAGAAGGAGCAAGCAAAAGAAATTGAAGTTATCAGGTCTAAGGCTACAGTTGAGGGACCTAAATTGGTTGGCAAGATCGATCTTACACCAAAAGAAAAAGTTGAGGTACAACCCGAAAAGCAGGTTATCAAAACTGAAATAACCAAGGAAGAAATAACGGAAGTGCAATTGCCACCTGAATATGAAACCCTGGTAACCAAATATGAAAAATTGACCGGACCGGTCATCACTGATAAAATTGACCTTTCGCAATTTAACAAAAAAGTAAAACCGGAAGACAAAAAGGCAAAACCTGAAGAAAAGAAGAAATTCGAGAGCAATACTGATAATAAAGGGAAAAGAAAGCGTATTTCTAAACCAAGCCCGGTAAATGTAAAACCAGATGTAAACCGATCAGCAGGAGGTCAAAAGGATTTCAAGAAAGGCGGAGGCCCGGTGAGAAAGTCCTTGGTAAAAGAAGAACCTAGTGTGGAAGATGTGCAAAAACAAGTACGTGAAACACTGGAAAAATTACAGGGTAAAGCTTCAAAAGGAAAAGGTGCGAGGTACAGAAAAGAAAAAAGAGACCTTCACAGGCAACAAAGTGAGAAAGATCTTGAACAACAGGAAGCCGACAGCAAAATATTAAAAGTAACAGAATTTGTTACCGTTAATGAGGTGTCTACCATGATGAATATTCCTCCTACGCAAATTATTTCCGCCTGTTTATCATTGGGAATTATGGTAACCATGAACCAGCGATTGGATGCGGAAACACTTACAATTGTTGCTGATGAGTTTGGCTATGAAGTGATTTTTGTTGATGCAGAGGTAGAGGAGGCAACTGAAATAATAGAAGACACAGAGGAAGATCTCAAGTCACGGTCACCGATTGTTACGGTAATGGGACACGTTGACCACGGTAAAACATCCTTACTCGATTATATCCGAAAGGAAAATGTAATCGCAGGTGAATCGGGTGGTATTACACAGCATATCGGAGCATATTCGGTAGATGTAGGAAACGGACAGAAAATCACATTCCTTGACACACCCGGTCACGAAGCATTTACAGCAATGCGTGCCAGAGGTGCCCAGCTTACAGATATTGCGGTTATTGTGATCTCTGCAGATGATTCGATCATGCCACAAACAAAAGAGGCGATCAGTCATGCCCAGGCGGCATCTGTGCCAATTATCTTTGCGATCAACAAAATAGATAAACCATCCGCCAATCCGGAAAAAGTAAAAGAAGAACTTGCCGGTATGAATTTACTGGTTGAAGACTGGGGAGGTAAAATACAATCACAGGATATCTCTGCCTTAAAAGGTATCGGAATAAAGGAATTACTGGAAAAGATTCTTCTTGAAGCCGAACTGCTCGAACTTAAAGCCAATCCGAACCGGCCGGCATCCGGCACTGTCGTTGAAGCACAATTAGACAGGGGTAAAGGGTATCTGACTACCATCCTGGTTCAGACGGGAACCCTCAATGTAGGGGATTTTTTGCTGGCAGGTAAGCATTATGGCAAGGTTAAGGCCATGCAGGATGAAAGAGGAAAAAATGTAATGAGTGCAGGACCTTCGACACCTATTTCTGTTTTAGGTCTGGACGGTGCGCCACAGGCCGGTGATAAATTCAGGGTATATGCTGATGAAAGGGAAGCAAAGCAGATTGCTGCAAAAAGATCTCAGCTGCATCGTGAACAATCAATTAGAACACAAAGGCACATTACGCTTGACGAGATTGGAAGACGAATCGCGCTAGGAGGATTTAAGGAGTTGAATATTATTTTGAAAGGGGATGTGGATGGATCTGTAGAAGCGCTAACTGATTCTCTTCAAAAATTATCAACAGAAGAGATACAGGTGAATATTATTCACAAAGGTGTTGGTGCCATAACGGAATCAGACGTACTTCTGGCTTCTGCCTCAGAGGCAATCATTATCGGATTTAATGTGCGTCCGGCTTTAGGAGCAAGACAATTGGCGGAAAGGGAAGAAATCGATATCAGACATTATTCAATTATATACAATGTGATCAATGATGTAAAAGATGCCATGGAAGGCATGCTTTCGCCTGAAATAATTGAAGAGATCACCGGAAATGCAGAGGTTCGCGAAATCTACAAAATCTCCAAGATAGGCACTGTAGCCGGTTGCATGGTGTTGGACGGAAAAGTACTCAGATCTTCTAAAATACGTGTAATCAGAGACCATGTGGTGATCTTTACAGGTGATTTGACCTCATTAAAGCGATTTAAGGACGATGTTAAGGAAGTATCTAAAGGTTACGATTGCGGAATTCAGATAAGAAATTTTAATGATATTTTAGAAAATGATATCATCGAAGCATATCATGAAGTTTCCGTGAAGAAGAAATTAAAATAAGACAAAAAAATCCCGGTACCGGGATTTTTTTTGTTTAGTTCACTTCTTTAAAGTTGTTCGTTTTTTCTATATCTGCCATCCTTAAATCCGGGTCTATCTGAACGGATTTCACAGCCTTTTTTGTGCTTATGTGATAACTGGGCTGCACCCATGTCCAACTTTCGAGTATCCTGCTATTTGTTGGTTTGTTTCCCATCATTTCCCGCAATGGGATATTAAAATTTTCCATTGACCCATCGGTATAGGTAACGGTTAGGTCAAGAGGCATAGGCATGGCGCTTTTTTTTGTCAGCACAATATTGTTTTTACTGATGCTTTCAACGGCATAGTCTATGGTAGCCGTAGTTTCTGTCCAGTAATTCATATACCAGTCCAGCTGAAGTCCGGATACTTTTTCTGCCGTTCTTTTAAAATCATTCGGATTGGGATGTTTAAATTTGAAATCCTCAAAATACTTTTTAATGGTTTTGCTTAAATTTTCTTCACCAATGACATAGGCCAGCTGCGCAAGAAATACCGTTCCTTTGGAATAGGCAGCATTAGTGTAGGCAAAGTTGTAATCAAATTTATCAGCATGCAATGTCTGGGGTTGCTCTTTTCCGCTTTTTACCAGATAGTAATAGGCATTATATGAACCCTCATGCGGATTGGGCTTGTTTTCTTGCAAAATCTCATTTTCCGCTTTGCTCGTGAAATAATCGCTAAAACCTTCATCCATCCAGGCATGGTTTAATTCGTTCGTGGCCAAAACAAACTGGAACCAGCTATGGACGAATTCATGTGCAGTAAGGCCAAAAAATCCCTTGAAATTTTTACCGCCAGTAATAAACGTGGACATACCATATTCCATGCCGCCATCACCAGCCTGAATCACAGAATATTGTTTGTAAGGGTATTGCCCAATATTACGGTTAAAATACGACAGGAGTTCTGCAGTTTTTGGTTGCAATTTTTTCCAGTTCTCCCTGGTTTCAGGATTGTTTTTATACAGGAAATGCAACACAACACCGTTTTCTGCCGTGATTTGATCGTGGATGTATTCAGGATCAGCGGCCCAGCTAAAATCATGTACATTAGGGGCATTAAAATGCCATTTCAGCTTGCTCCCTGCGGGTAAGTTTATATTTTGTTTCTTGTCCTCATAACCATGACCTACTTCCTGGGGGTTCTGCAAGTATCCGGTGCCACCTACTACATAATTTTTATCTATATGAATGGTCACATCAAAATCTCCCCATACCCCGTAAAATTCCCGGGCGATATACTGACTGATATGCCAGCCCTCAAAATCGTATTCTGCCAATTTAGGATACCATTGTGCCATGGACAAGGCCACACCTTCAAAATTGTTTCTACCCGACCGTCTGATCATTACAGGGACCTGTGCCTCAAATTCCATCTCAAAAGTGGTTTTTTGACCCGGTTTAATCTCTTCATTCAGTTGTACTTTCAGTATAGTTCCGGTTACCGCATACTTTACTTTTTTTATTGTTTTGTGTCAATGACAATACTTTCTGATACCCAATCTCTTCCGGTTTTAATTTTGCAATTCTGCTTTCATAAACGGGTTTTTCTTTGGTACCGATATTATTTACCATACGGTCATCAGGATCGGGTATATTTTGAAGACGTATATCCATTTCACTTCCCGGTTGAAAGGCATTGGACTGTAAATGGTAATATACTTCTTTTAAAATATCAGGAGAATTATTCGTGTATACAAGCTTTTGCCTTCCTTTAAACCTGTAATTTTCAACATCCATATCTATGTCCATTGTATAATCTACATGTTGTTGCCAATAGTTATGACTTTGCGCAAAAAGTGCGCTACATGCTAAAATATGAAGGAACAGGATCGTTTTCTTTGCCATACTATCTGGTATTAAAAAGAAAAACTACAAAGATCTTATCCAGAAAATTGTAGTTTTTAAGTATAATTTTAATAAATATTATTTTCCATTCACCATGCTGTCTGCCATTTTAACGGCATTATGAGCATTTAATACCCTGCCGGAAACGGAAAGTTCACTAAAAGGAACTTTTTTCCCTTCTCCTTTGGGCAGGATTACTTCTAAATCAACTTTAGTTCCAGAATTCATAATGATCTGCTTTACCTGTTTGGCAGAAAGTTCAGGATAATATGATCTGATCAGGGCAGCAACGCCTGCTACCTGAGGAGCGGCCATCGATGTACCCTGGAGCGATTCATATTTGTTGTTTGGAACTGTAGAATAAATTTCCAGTCCGGGAGCAAATATATCCACCAATCTTTTTCCATAATTTGAAAAACCGGCAACCAGTTTCTCATTATAATTTCTGGTGCTTGCACCAACAGTGATGTAGTTGCCAACGATTTCCTTTAGTTTATCAGGAGTGTCGGTTGGGAAATTATCGCTTTTATCAATGTCTTTACCATCATTTCCTGCGGCATGTACCAGCAAGACATCTTTACTTTCGGCATATTTTATTGCTTCGTATACCCATTCAGCATTTGGGGAATAGCTTTTCCCAAAGCTCATATTCACAACTTTTGCACCCATATCCGCCATATATCGGATGGCAAGAGCTACATCCTTGTCGTATTCATCACCATCCGGAACGGCTCTGGCTGTGATCAGTTTTACATTATTAGTAACACCATTCATTCCTTTTCCATTGTTTCTAGATGCCAATACGATACCCGCCACATGTGAGCCGTGGCTTTCATCTTCTACAGAACCAATAACCCATGGGTTTCCATACTTCAAGTCTTTTATATCATCAGGATTATCTCCTGTAGCGGCTCTTCCATTAAAATCAAGGTTGTACATTGTTTTAACCTGAGATCCGTAATAATCAATTCCCCCTTTTAATTGCTCCTCTGCATCGGCAACGGTTCCGCCGGAAGAATAAATTCTTAAAAGCATAGGATTCTTTTCTGCTTCAGGTAAGGCGTTCAGGTCGGCGAGGGTATAGTCGCTCTTTCCTAATTTTGTTTTCACAGCAGCATCTGCGTCTTTTAATGTAACGCTTAGCCCCTGAAAATATTCGTAATTTTTAGTGGCCTCGGCAAGTCTTTTTTCAAAATCCGCTTTGATCTTTAGATAGCTTTCGTATTCTTTTTTATCCTTTTCAGGAACAGCAGCCGGATCAACACCTGCGTATTTTGCGCTGTATTTTTTGTACAACCTGGTTACTTCCAGTTGCTCAGGTGTGGCTTTTCCTTTTTCGCCGCCAAGAAAATTCCAGCCGTGCGCATCATCTGTATGCCCGTTCTTGTCTTCATCTACATTGTTTCCGGCAATGTCTTTTGGGTTGGTCCAAACCTGATCTTTAAGGTCTTCGTGGTTGATATCAATGCCTGAATCAATAACACCAACAACGATGGTATTTACTTTTTTTCCTTCCAGAAATTTGTATGCCTGTGCGAGACTCATTCCCGGAACAGTATCAGTAAGTATATCCGCATGTGGCCAGGCTTCAATTTCTGATTCAGACATCTTTCCATTTTTTGCTGCCATGACTACAGCGTTCATATCTCCGGCAGGAACAGCTTTGCTTTGTATAGCTTTTGCAGCCGATGATGATTCTGCTACATTTGCAGAACTACATCCGATAAGAGAAACTAAGGTTCCAATACCGAATAAAATTTTGGTTATTCTCATTTTTAAAAGATTTATTTAATTTATTGTTATTTGGATTTTGGGTTAATATTACTAAAAAAATCTTGTCTATACATTAAAAATTTCACTGAAAGAAAAGGTCCTGTCCAATCTCACCCCTCTTTCTGTATCTTTCAGCGTACAAAGTTCATTAACGGCATCGTGTTCAAAGAATAAATAGTATTCTTCTTTCACTGCTTTGTTCAAAAAATGTTCTTTTTCTGACATGGTAATCAGTGGCCTGGTGTCATAACCCATCACATAAGGCAAGGGGATATGACCAACGGTTGGCAATAAATCTGCCGCAAAGATCAGGGTCTTTCCCTGGTATTTTATATGAGGAATCATCTGTTTATCAGTGTGCCCGTCAACAAATAAAATATCGAAACCAAGCGGAGAGTTCTTTATAAAATGATTATCCGGTACAGGCAGGAATTCCAGTTGCCCGCTTTCCTGAATGGGATGAATATTTTCTTTCAAAAAAGAAGCTTTTTCACGTGGATTTGGTTGTATGGCCCATTGCCAGTGATCCCGGTTGCTCCAGAATTTTGCATTTTTAAAGGCAGGTTCATAACCATCGCGGTTCTTATTCCATTGTATACTGCCTCCGCAATGATCGAAATGCAAATGCGTTAAAAAAACATCTGTAATATCATCTCTGTGAAAACCGTATTTTGCAAGTGAAGTATCCAGGCTGTCATCCCCGTAAGGGAAATAATAACTAAAGAACTTTTCATTTTGTTTGTTCCCGGTACCGTTATCGATCAGAACAAGACGCTTGCCATCTTCTATCAGCAAACATCGCAAAGCCATATTTATTAGGTTACTATCATCTGCAGGATTTGTTTTTTGCCAGATAACCTTTGGGACAACCCCAAACATAGCACCACCATCCAACTTGAAAAATCCGGTATTGACAGGGTAAATTCGCATGCAAAAAAATAAGTGCTGCAAATATCTGAAATAAAATAGAATACTATGTTAAAGAAAACAAAAAACCCCATTCTGAAATAATAGAAATGAGGTCTTTTTATGAGGCGACGAGCGGATTCGAACCGCTGTACGAGCTTTTGCAGAGCCCTGCCTAGCCACTCGGCCACGACGCCAAAATAGGATTGCAAATTTAACCAAAAAAATACAGTGTGCAATTAATTATCAGCTGAATTATTACTGACGATCAAAAAATTAATTGCCCGCCTGTCTTTGTAATTCTTTTTTCCGGGTTTCACCACATTGGCATCATAAGTCGTTTCAAACTCAACAGGGTATTGTTTTCTGATGATAGCTGCAACACTGTCATTGACGAAAATACCGATTCTTTCAAGATCCCTGATTTCTTCCGGTTTTTCTATTTCTTTAACAGGTTCGCCTATCCTCCACATAAATTCAGGGGCGAAATAACCCAGGTGGTATAGCGGGAGGTCTTTGGCAAGCGGCACATTTCTCACCTCCCCGATATCTTTATGATCGGGATTATCGTAAAGTATATTCGCCATCGGGTATCCGAAAAGGATCACAGCCGACAAAAAAATCACCAAGGCATAAAATGCTTTTTCAAACTTTTTTCCTGCCAGAAATCTGAACAGGAAAACTGCTGTCGTAAACAAAGCGATGGAGGTTAGCGCATACCAGAGATAGAATCCTTCCAGTTTGTCTGCAAAATAAAACCATGCACCCAAGGGAAAGGCAAGGCCTATGATTCCAATCAGGCCAAAACCAAAGCTAGCCAGCCAGGTATCTGTGCGTGATAATTTTTTTGCTTTGGTGACCAGGAATTCAATATAAAAGGAAGTTGTAAAAGCCAGGGGAATAAGCACAGGCATAAGATACCTGGCTTTTTTAATAGGAACAAAGGAAAGTACGATCACAGCAAATACAGTCCAGAGAAAGTAGAATTTATATATTTTTTCATTTTGGACCCTGCGTATCATGTACGGGTATAAAATCGCCATAAAGGCAAAGAAGGTCCAGAGCCCGGACTGTATAAAGAAATTCCAGTAATAATAAAATGGACGCACATTGTGCTTTGACCAGGAGCCGGTCTCTTTTTCTGCCGTGGCAAAAGCTGTTGGACCATCGGTAATGTAGATGTACAAGGCCCAGCTTAAACCAACAATAGCCATGACCAGGATAGAAACAAAAAGGGCTTTCCATTTGTTCCTGAAACCCTTGTAACGAAAAACAAAGCCATAGGCGATCAGGAAGGGCAGGAGCAGCGCGTAATGCGGTATAGGCCCTTTGCTCATGATGGTCAAACCTGAAAAAAAACCGGCGAGTATCCAGTGTTTCCAGACGATCTTTTCGCTTTCGAAGGCCAGAAAATACTGGTAAATGGAAAAGAACATAAAAGAATGTGCAAAGATATCCCACTGTCCATTTCTTCCTGCGAAGACGATGTAGAAGGAAGTGGCAAGAATCAGGGCGCCATAAAAGGCCTGATTTTGGTCTTTTAGCAGTTTTTTTCCAAAGAAATACGAGGTAAAAACCAGAAAGATGGCCATTAAAGCCGCAGGCAGCCTCAAGCCTGCAATGCTGTCAAGACCAAATACAGAAGCCGAAGCCGCGGTCATCCAGGTGGGCAGTGGTGGTTTTTCATAGCGTGGTTCGAGGTTCATGGTGGTGTGGATCCAGTTGCCGTTTTGGAGCATTTCCCTTGCGGTTATAAAATTTCTGGATTCCATGATATCGACAAAAGTGATATCGAGATGGCTTGTAAATATGACTACAGAGGCCAAAAACAAAAAAAACAGGTGTTTTTTATTTTGTTTCATTATTGGTTTTTTTTAATAAAATCAAATTGCGAACGTAAACTACCGAGCCGAAAGAATTTCCTATCAGAAGTACAGGGTCTTTTCTGAAAATTGCATAGATAAAGATCAGGAGAGAACCAGCAATACTAAACCACCAGAAGCCACGAGGCAGGTAAGCCGTTTTTTGTTTTTCTGAATAGCCCCACTGGACAACGAACCGGAGCATAAAGATGATCTGGGCAACGATTCCTAAGCTAAGAAGCCAAAGAGGAATATTTTCATTTTTAAAAAAAATTTCTGAGCTAATCTGGTTGTCATTGTAGGAATAGATAATCACCAGTACGGGAAAGATAAAGATGAAAATGCTGAAAAGTTTTGGTAATTTTTTCCAGTAGCCATCGATCTGAAGATTCCGGATATAAATAAAGTAGGTCAGTACCTGGCCAAGAACGATAGCAAAGTCATGCCGCAGGTAACCATAAATAAACATCAAAAATGAGGCTACCAGACTTAACTGCCAGAACAACAAAGGGGTTACTACCTTTTTCGCCTTTTCGCTTTGAAGCCACTGGACCAGCAGCCTGGAAGAAAAAAGGATCTGCGACATAAAACCGATACCGTATACCATCCAGTTGCTCATGTACTTATTTTAAACTGCCTGAACTTTTCTTTACAGAATAATTTATATACTTCTTTTTCATCCACAAATAAGCGAAACAATCAATGAGTGGACCAAAGAGGCGGTTCCACAAATGGTATTTTGCTTCACCGGCTACCCGGGGAAAATGTTGTACGGGTATTTGTGTAATTTTGCCCTTCTGCAATAGGATCATGGCCGGCAAGAAGCGGTGCAAGCCTTTGAACATCGGTATCTTTTTAGCCATATCCGTTTTGATCACTTTAAGTGGGCATCCCGTATCATCCATGCCATCCCTCGTAAAGGCCCTTCGAATACCGTTGGCTATGGTGGAGGACATGTTCTTGACAAAGGAATCCTGTCGGTTTGAACGCACCCCGGTAACAAGATCGTATTTCTCGATCTGCTGCAATAAGAGGTCAAAATCTTTCGGTGTTGTTTGCAGGTCGGAGTCGATATAACCTACATAATCACTCTGGGCATAATCAAACCCGGCTTTTATGGCCGCACTAAGGCCCCTGTTCTTTTCGAATTCGATAAAAGAAAATCTGGGATCTTTTTTCGTGATCTTTTCGATTCGCTCCTGACTCTTATCTTTAGATCCGTCGTTAACAAAAAGAACACCCGCTTTCAGGGGACAGGTATTTAAATATTCTGAGAGTTCTTTTTCTACCCTTTCGAGGTTGTCTTCTTCATTGTAAACAGGTACAATGATGGTAAAACTTTTTTTCATAAGACTTCTATCTGTTTCGCTCCATTTCAATGGTGACCATGGCCACATCACCTCCAATGGGCGGATTTATTTTTGAGACCAATACGTGAACCTTATTTGCCAATGGCAGTTCATTCAGTATCCGGTCGATAATTCTTTTTGCTACGGTTTCCAGTAATTTTGCCCTTACAGCCATTTCCTCTGACACAATTTTGTTCAGATGAACATAATTTACGGTATCATGATAGGTCATCAGTTTGGGCAGATTTTTCCAGATCTGCGAAAATTTTAAGATCAACGCGGTAGTCCGAACCAATCTTACCTTCTTCCATCAAACACCCATGATAAGCGTAGATCTTAATATTTTTTAGTAAAATAGCACCCATTTTTTTCTGATTAATATTTGGCATCTTCCGGATAACGGGCCATAAATTCTTTTGCTTTTTGAACCATATTTTTACTTCCAACAAAAATAGGGGCTCTTTGGTGCAGCTCGGTCGGTTTTATTTCCATGATCCTTCGGTAGCCGTCGGTGGCTTCGCCACCTGCCTGTTCTGCCAAAAACGCCATGGGATTGCATTCATAGAGCAAGCGCAACTTACCTTTCGGACCTTTAGAACTGGTAGGGTAAATGTAAATACCTCCTTTGATCATGTTCCTGTGGAAGTCTGCGACAAAGGAACCAATATACCGCGCGGAATAAGGCCGGTCTTCCTTTTCTTCCTGACAATACTTGATATAATCTTTCACTCCCTGCGGAAAGTGGACATAATACCCTTCATTGATGGAATATATGTTGCCAAAGGGAAAGGTCATGTCGGGATGAGACAGGTAATAAACGCCAAGGGCCGGATTTAAGGTAAATCCATTCACCCCATGGCCTGTTGTGTACACCAGCATCGTGGAGGTGCCATAAACCACATAACCTGCTGCTACCTGGGCATCACCGGGTTGCAAAAAATCTTCAATAGTCACAGGGGTTCCGATGGGCGTAATTCTTCGGTAAATAGAAAAAATAGTACCAACAGAAACGTTCACATCAATATTGGAGGATCCGTCCAGGGGATCCATGAGGATCACATATTTGTTGTCATGGGAATTGTCCTTTCCCACAATAGTCACAAAATTATCCTCTTCTTCGCTGGCAATCCCACACACTATTTGCCGGTTAACCAGGGTCTTCATAAAAACCTCATTGGCATACACATCCAGTTTTTGCTGATTTTCTCCCTGGATATTGGTGTTTCCGGCATCTCCTAAAATATCGACTAAGCCGGCTTTATTCACTTCGTGATTGACGATCTTCGATGCCAAACGGATCGAACTTAAAAGTTTGGTGAGCTCTCCGGAAGAATAAGCGAATTGGTTCTGGTTCTCAATGATAAACTCACCGATGGTGATATGATTGTTCATTGCATTTAGATTAGGAATTTCAGCTTGTAAACTTAGATATAAAAAAGGATTAAATTAGCAAAAAATTTCTATTCATGGATGTAAATTTGAGAAAAGCTGAACCTTCGGATATGACTGCAGTACTGTCTTTGATAAAGGAGCTGGCAGCTTTCGAAAATGAACCGGAAGCAGTTGAAATAAGTGAAAAACAGCTAAGAGAAGACGGCTTTGGTCAAAACACCTTCGTTTCAGGCCATAGTGGCTGAAATTCAGGGAAAAGTGGTTGGCATGGCCTTGTTTTATTACAGATATTCTACCTGGAAGGGAAAAACAATCCACCTGGAAGATCTTATTGTAAATGAAGCCTACAGAAATAAAGGCATAGGGGCAAAATTATATGCGGAAGTGATGCAGTTTGCCCATGCGAAGGACTTGAAAAGAGTGGAATGGAATGTGCTGGACTGGAACGCAGTGGCCATTGAGTTTTATGAATCAACAGGGGCAAGGCTTCTGGAGGGTTGGCGTGTAGTGCAAATGGATGAACAGGGCTTAAAGAATTATTTAAATTCGATATGAAAGTATTAAAATTTGGGGGTGCGTCGGTTAAAGATGCTGATGGCGTTAGAAATTTTGCCAATGTCATCAGACAAATTAATTTTAAAGAAGGGCTTATCGTTATATCGGCTATGGGTAAAATGACGAATGCTTTTGAGGAAATTGTCAGAGCGGTCGTTCATGAGCCCCAAATGGTGGAAGAAAAAGTAAATATCACCAAAGCCTATCATCAGGAAATTATCAACGGTCTTTTTGGAATACAAAGCGGATATAATTCCGAAATAACTGATTCATACGAAAAACTTTGGCAACTCATTAGACTGAATAAATCCAATTCATATGATAAACTGTATGACGCGATTGTTTCTCAGGCGGAAATTATCTCCACCAAAATTTGCTGTTTATGGCTTGAACATTCAGGGATAGATCATCATTGGTTAGATGCACGAAAAGTGATCAGAACTGACAACAACCATAGAAAAGCCAAAGTGGATTGGGAGCTTACCCAGGCAGCAATCAGAAAGGAAGTAAATGTGTCAGAAGTAACCATAACCCAAGGTTTTATTGGAAGCGATGCCAACGACAATACAACAACCCTGGGAAGAGAAGGCTCGGATTATTCAGCCGCTATTTTTGCGTATTGCCTGGACTCAGAAGAGGTAAATATTTTTAAAGATGTGCCCGGTGTCATGAATGCGGATCCGAGGTTTTTTGAGAATCCGGTTCTTTTAAATGAAATTTCCTTTACAGAGGCCATTGAAATGTCATTTTACGGTGCCTCGGTTATTCACCCAAAAACCATCCAGCCCCTTCAGAAGAAGAATATCCCACTCAGGGTTAAATCATTTATTAGGCCACTTTTACCGGGTACGATTATCAGTAAATCCTTAATGTTAGAGCCTAAAATACCTATTTTTATAAGAAAAGCAAATCAGATTCTGGTTTCAATTTCCGACAAAGATTTTGATTTTATTGCCGAAGAAAATTTAAGTGAAATTTATGATCTGTTTCATAGGTATAAGATCAGCATCAATTTGATGCAACTCTCGGCCATCAGTTTTTCGGTTTGTTTTGAAGATATTTTTAATACCTTTCCGCTCCTGATTGATGATTTGCATAAAAAATATAAAGTATTGTACAACAAGAAACTTACACTTTATACGATTAGACATTTTACTGACGAAAGCGTAAATGATCTTTTAAAGGATAAGGTAGTGATGCTTAAACAAGCGAGCAGAGAAACGATTCAAATTTTAACGAAATAGATTATGAGTTTAGTGACCGCCAAAGAAATTGCCAAGGTAATCCATGCGGACCGATTTGGTTTTTTGGGCACTATTTTGGGGTATACCTTACTCAAGGTTTTAAGAATTTCCAAACTGAACGAAATTTACAACAAACACAAAGACAAAAGCGACCTTGATTTTTTAAATGCGATCCTTGATGAAATTCAGATCCGGTTTGAGGTCCCTGAAGAGGATCTTCATCGCATACCCAAAGAAGGAGCATTTATTACGATTTCCAACCATCCCTTAGGTGGTGTTGACGGAATTTTATTGTTAAAATTACTTTTAGAGCAAAGACCGGATTATAAGATTATCGCAAATTTTTTATTGCACAGAATCATTCCCTTACGGGCCTATGTGATGCCTGTAAACCCCTTTGAAGACCACAAAGATGCCAAATCGAGTATGGCAGGTATTAAGCAATCATTGCTGCATTTGCAGAATGGACATGCCCTTGGTATTTTCCCGGCAGGAGAAGTATCTACCTTTAGGGATGGGAAACTGGTTGTGGATAAACCTTGGGAGCCTGGTGCCATTAAATTGATACAAAAGGCAAAAGTTCCGGTTATCCCGATCTATTTTCATGCCAAGAACAGCAAATTGTTTTACAGGTTATCAGACATCAGCGATACGCTTAGAACTGCAAAGCTACCCTCAGAGCTGTTGACTCAGAAAGACAGGGTGATCAAGGTGCGCATAGGCAAACCGATCTCTGTAAAAAAACAGGAGGAACTTAAGTCCTTTGATCAGTTTCACGATTACCTCCGAAAAAAGACCTTCATACTTTCAAAACCCTTTGAAAAGGAGTACTCCCTTCTCGACAGTGCAAATCTGAAAATTCCGCGACAACCAAAAAATATAGCGGCAGAAGTACCATTAGAGGCTATATTATCAGAGATAGCTGCCCTAAAGGCAAACGAAAAACAATTGTTTTGCATCAGTACCTATGAGGTCTATTTTGCTGAAGCATCAGCGATAAAAAATATCTTGCAGGAAATTGGAAGGCTGCGAGAGATCACCTTCAGGGAGGTTGGTGAGGGCACCAATCAGGCGATTGACCTGGACCGGTATGACAAGTATTTCCGGCATCTTTTTTTGTTCGACCGGGCTGCAGAAAAGATCGTTGGGGCATACCGTATGGGCATGGGAAAGGAAATATTTGGACGCTATGGCAAAAAGGGGTTTTATATAAGCGAACTGTTCTATATCGATCCTGAAATGAATGGGATGCTGAGCGAGTCTATTGAGATGGGCCGGGCCTTCATCATCAGAGAGTACCAACAGAAACCACTGCCATTGTTTCTGCTCTGGAAGGGGATCCTTCATGTGGCCTTAATCAACCCCCAGTATAATTACCTGATAGGCGGTGTGAGCATAAGCAACAAGTTCTCCAATTTTTCCAAATCGCTGATGGTGGAATTTATGAAATCCAATTATTACGATCCGTATTACGCCCAGTTTGTGCATCCCAGAAAGCCCTATCGTGTAAGACTGAGAAATGCCGATAAAGATTTTGTTTTTGATGCCGCCAAAGCCGATATGAATCAGTTTGACAAGATCATTGATGAACTGGAGCCCGGAGAGCTGCGGTTGCCGGTGCTGTTAAAAAAATACATCAAACAGAATGCGAAATTACTCGCCTTCAATGTAGATCCAAATTTCAATAATTGTGTTGACGGGCTGATCTATATAAAGATTGCCGATATACCTTCTGATACAATGAAACCTGTACTCCAGGAGCTACAAGAGCAACTTGAAATCAAACAAAATTCTCAAAAAGATTCTTAACCCAGGCTAACAGGAACGCCATAGTAGAACTCCAATAATTTTACCCTGAAGATATACTCGTATTTGGCGCGTAAAAAGTCTGACTGTGCTATGACAAGCCGGTTCTTGATCTGGCTGTATTCAAAGGAATTCATAATCCCGACATTGTATTTTTCCTGAGCGTACCTGAAGGATTCTTCCTGTGCCAATACTGATTTTTGTGCGGCCTCATAAATCTTCAAAGAACCCTGTGCATCTGCATATACCGTATTGATGGTTCTTTCCAGATTCAGTTCTTCCTGGGTAAGCTGGTATTTTGTTTGTTCGTAATTGATCTTGGCTCGCTTCACATTGTTTGAGGCCCTGAAACCATTAAAAATCGGTATTTGCAATCCAAGGCCGTAATTGGTACCGGCATTGTCTTTGAACTGGTCGGAGAAATCTGCTGCATCTCCGGTGATCGGCCTGAAATTTGGCGAGATTACGTTCTGACCCGTGCCTTCCACCTGTCCGATGACAACGGTTGGATTATTCGGATCAATCTCACTGCCCACCACCCGGTCTAGGGCAGAATATCTGGAGTTCCAGTTAAAGAATCCTGAGAGGGTCGGATAAAGGTTACCTTTAGCGATGCTGATATCTTTTTCAGCAATGTCTATATTGGTCTGTGCTACCTTGATTTCATTTCTGTTCTCAAGGGCTTTTTGATAGATCTGTTCAACAGTATAGCTGCCAAGATTTACCAGAGGCAGGGTAGTGATCTCTTCATCTGCAATGTCAAAGGTATCATAATCCCGCAACTGAAGCAACTGTGCCAGGCTGATAAGGGCTAATTTCACATTGTTCTGAGTGACCAATAGATTTTGTTCATCACTGGCAATGGTGGCTTGTATATCAAAAAGATCTCCCTTTGGTAAAGTACCTGCTTCCACCAGCTTGCTTGTTCTGCTGAGTTGTTCTCTCGTTACTTCAAGCTGAGGCTCGGCCACTTTTACGGCTTCTTTATTAAAAAGGACCTGGAGGTAGGCATTGATCACATTCAGAGAAATATCGTCTTTTATCTTATCTACCTGATAGCGGTTTGCCAAAATGGAAAGGTCTGCCCTTCGCAGTTCGTTCACATTTCTGAGGCCATTAAATATGGTGATCCCTGAACCAATTCCGGCAGAAGTGGTCTGGGTTGTCAGATTTCGGAGGATACCTGTAGTCACATCCACGTTCAGACCTGAGTTCCAGGCATGGTTACCCTGGGCATTTAAAGTAGGTAGAAAGTTACCGATAGCATCTTTTTTGGTTATCTCGGCCAGATTAACATTGTATTCATTCTGTTTGACAGAAATGTTGTTTTCTATGGCATAATCGACACACTCCTGCAGTGACCATTTTTTGTTTGGGTCTATATCTTGTGAAAAAACTGAAAATACAATAGAGAAAAGGAGGAATAAGGAAATTTTGGTTTTCATGTAACGATTGATTTTGCTATTTGACGAGCAAAAAGAATAAATGTTACAGTTTTAAAGATTTATTTACTTCCGGATTTCCTGTAGTATCTGAAAAGAAAGTAAAAAGCCACGGCGACAATCAGGTACGGAAAAGCCATCAGATAGATGATTCCTGAATTTATTCCTTCGGCAACCTCCTCGCCACCGGATTCTACCACAGCGCGGCACATGGCGCACTGGGCAGCGGTTGTGCCGGGCAGGAAAAAAAACAACAGACCCACTAAATTCAAAATTTTATGCTTCGCGATCAATGGCATATACTTTTTTATTTTACATAATAGGGCGCAATCATCAAATAAACCAAAACACCGGTTACAGCTACATAAAGCCACAAAGGAAAAGCGATGCGGGCAATTTTTTTGTGTTTTTCAAAATCTGCAGTAATGCCTCTTAAAAAGGCAATCAACACAAAGGGAACAACGGCCAATGACAACAGAATATGGCTGATGAGGATAAAATAATAGATATATTTCATCAATCCTTCACCTCCATAGGGTGTTGAAGCTGAGGTCATGTGGTATAATACATAAAGCACCAAAAACAAGGCCGATAATGAAAGAGCAACTTTCATGAGCGATTCATGCAATTTAATTTTTTTATTTTTTATTGCCCACAGGGCTGTGATGAGCACCAGGCTCGTAAGCGCATTGATACCCGCATATACAGGCGGCAGGAAAACCGGTACATGCATATCGATCTTCACCCTGAAAAGTGCAGCAACCACCAGGGGTATAAGCACGGACAGCGCAATGATTAATATCCGGTAATTTTTTTCGTTAGGGCTTGTTTTCATCTGCTTATTCCTTTAACAGTTTTGCTATATCTTCTTTTAGCCACTGAACCTGGGTTTCATCGAGTCCGTCATAGAATTTAATGGGATTTTGTTCATCCCCTGATTTTACAATACGCGATCTGATATTGCCATTTTTATCAATTAGGGCAAAGAGTCCGGAATGTTCAAATCCCCCTTCAGCCAGTTCATTTTCTCCGGCATAGAGTTTAAATCCTTCGTTGGAGAAACTGTAGATGGCATCTTTATCCCCTGTCATGAACTGCCAGTTTTTCAGGCTTACACCTTTTTTCTGCATGTAAGCTTTAAGCACTTCAGGAGTATCTCTTCCGGGATCTATTGTAAATGACGCAATTCCAAAGTCGGGGTTGCCAAAGTATTCTTTTTGTATTTTGAGCAGGTTCGCATGCATTTTCGGACAAATGGTTGGGCAGGAGGTGAAGAAGAATTCCACCACATAAACCTTATTTTCATAATATTTGTTGCTGATCAATTCCCCATCCTGATTGGTGAAGGAAAATTCCGGCACCTGCTCAAACTTTACCAGTTCTTCGGAAGTAAATTTTTTTATGATCTTTGGAATGGCGTAAATACCAAAAATCAGAATAATTGAGGCGACTACTATGTAACTGTTTTTTTTCATCGATTATGTGTCAAACTACCAATTTATATTTCAGAAGGCAAGGAAAAAGTAAAATTTATAAGTAAAAATTTTCCTGTTTCATTCACCATTCAACATTGTCCTGTCTCCTGATTCTTTTCAGGAAATGTTACCCCAAGTTTACAACTTCGATCTTTGTTTTGTTCCTTTTACTTGGTTAGATTCGTTGTAACTATACCCGCGAAGCGTGGCGGGGCTCAATAAAAATCATTCGTGGTGTTTTTATCTTTTATCTTGTTTCCTTATTTATCATTCATTATCTTGTTCTGATTCTTTTTACTTGGTTAGACTTCGTGTACTCCCGCGAAGCATCGCGGGGCATACAAATGAAGATCTTTACCCATCGTGGTCGTTTTACTCCTTGTATCTCCTGTTTCTGTTTTTTCTTTGAGTCCGAGGCTTGTTCATTTCTTTTCTCCTTTGTTGTTCCAGATTCTATTACTTTAAACTATTGCCTTTAAACTTATCCTTGCCTGCGGCAGGCTTAATCTCTGTGTCCTTTATCCTGTTATCCTTTTCCTTTTCCTGCCTCCCACTTTATCCTTTTCCTTTTCCCTTTCAAGGCCAGTCGGTATTCTGACATGAGTACTTTAAGGTCATCAACCATTTTCTGGTGGATTACGGCCACTGTTTCTGCATTGTAGCCGAAAAGGAGTCCGTTTTCCGCTTCTTTTTCATCGTTTCTGCCACGCAAATTTAACTGTTTATCAATTATAAAAGCATAGGGGGAGTATAATTTGGTATCAAGTGTATACGGAGTGCCAAAACTACTGAACAAGGTCTTGATCTCAGCATCCTGCAGAAAAACGAAATACCATTTTTCGATATTTGCAAAGGTGCCGATTTCTTTTTTCAACTGGGCTGCCTCCATCTCTGAACCTTGGGGCAATACAATAACCATCTGAAAATCCGGTAACCGTAAAAATTCTTGTAGATCTTTTCATTCAAATTCAGCGCGTTGGTTTTGTGCAACAGCAAGTCCTTGCCAAAAAAAGCAACAACGGTAACATGGTCTGTAAAAGAAAACCCACCTGCCTGCTTAAAGGCACTTATATTTTCAACCTGAGGTGTTAGTATGGGTAATTTTGTGTATTGATGCGTTCCTGTCAGGAGGGTAAGATAAAACAGCAGGGGACCGAAAAACAGGATGGCCAGGATTATTTTACTCTTTTTATTGATCTTGTTCATTGTCGTTTTGTTTATCCCGCTAAGGGCAGTATAAAAATAAAAAAAGCGTTCTGAAATCTCAAAACGCTTGTCCATTATTGGGTTTCATTTATTGCCATTTGGTAAGACTGTGGGCAATTTCGCCCAGAGCGCCTCCCTCGTACAACAGGAAAAAGGACAGGTACAAGATAAGGAATACTGTTGTCCAGACTATAGCACGTCTAAGCCATGTCTTTTCATCTTTTAAATGCATAAAGTACCAGGCAATTCCATAGGCTTTAACCAGTGTTAAAATAAGGAAGATCCAGTTAAGGAGACTGGTTCCTAAAAAGTTGGTCAGGTGCAGGGCATGTGGTTTTAATATGCCCAAAATTACTTCCACGACGGTTACCAGAGAAAGAAATGCGAATACCCTCCAGATAAGCGCTGAATGCGAATGCGCATGGTGATGGTTATTTGAGTTTGAATTTGAGTGTGTATCTGAATGTGACATATTTAATTTATCAGGATTAGATTAGATAGAAGAACGTAAATACAAAAACCCATACCAAATCAACAAAGTGCCAGTAAAGTCCCACTTTTTCAACCATTTCATAATGGCCTCTTTGTTGGTAGGTACCCAAGATGACATTGATGAAAATGATGATATTGATGAGTATTCCTGAAAAAACGTGAAACCCGTGAAAACCTGTTATGAAGAAGAAGAAATCGGCAAAGAGGGTCTTTCCATATTCATTCACTCTCAGATTGGCACCTTTCACAACATTTTTGGCATTGGCCAGGTATTTTTTTGCTTCTTCTCTGGAGACAATTACTTTATGTTTGGTAGTCTGATCAATTTTTTCAAGGCGCAGGTTGATATTTGGATTGGCATCAAAGCCTTTCATAACCTGATCGAGTGTTACCGGAGGCAGTGCTCCTTCTTCCTTAAACCAAATACCATTGCTTCGGGTATGTCTTACTCTTTCTGATGGGGTTTTTGCACTAAAACTTTCCAGAGTTACCTGATGGCCTGCTTCATCGACGAATTGTACAATTTTTCCATCATTCAGAACAACAGCACCATAGCTACCGTTTATAAAATGTTTCCATTCCCAGGCCTGAGAGCCAAGGAAGATCAAGACCACCAATGATGGTAAGGCCCATATAAAAAGCAACTTTTCCCTGTTTCATCTGTTTACCGGCATCAACGGCCAATACCATAGTTACAGAAGAGAAGATCAGGACAAAGGTCATGAAAGCGACATAATACATGGGATAATGGCCATGAACAAATGGAAAGTGAGTAAAAACCTCATCTGCAATGGGCCAGGTATCATTGAATTTGAAACGCATTAAGCCATAAGCTCCAAGAAAACCGGAAAAAGTCAGCGCATCAGACACGATAAAAAACCACATCATCATTTTGCCATAACTGGCGCTAAACGGTTCTGCGCCGCCGCCGCCCCATGCTTTTCCCTTATGATTTTCAGCAACAGTTGCCTCCATAAAAAATAATTGATTTAAATGTGATTCTTTATTGAATCCGTTATAAATAAGTGATTTAAATTCTGTTTAAACGCAAAAATATGAAAATAAACCAAACTTCCATTTGTTTTTTAAATTATTGCCTTTTTATTGGTTCTAATTTATGAAGACAAAGAACAAAAACAAATAGATCCACAATACATCCAGAAAATGCCAAAAAATGAGTCCGAGTTCAAGCCCCAGTTTGTTGCTGCTGCTGTACTTTTGACGAAGGTGTTGCCAGAGGATTACGATCAATACGATAAGTCCGGCGAACATGTGTACCATATGCGCCATTGTGATCACGTAAAGGAATGAGGTGGCGATATTGCTTTTTTCTCCGGTAAAGTAAAGGCCTGAATCGATCAGTTGAGGAGAAGCCTTCCAGTTGAAAAAAGACAAATCCAAGTCCGAGGGCCAGGGTAACCGAAAGCCAGACCGTGGTTTGGGAATGTTTGTCATTGCTGATGGCTCTTTTGCTCAAATAAAAAGTAAGGCTACCCAGCAAAATTAAAATTGTACTGATATAGAAAGCCTGTGGGATTTCAAAATTGACCCAGTCCTCTCTTTTGGTGCTTATCACATAAGCACTTGTGAGTCCGGCGAACATCATCGTCATACTGATCATCGAGACCAGCAGCATTTGTTTGTAAGTACGTTCTTTTACTTTTTTTTCTAATTCCATCAATGTAAAAATTTATCGATCACGAAGATGATCTGGATCAAAGTTATGTATAATACACTCGAAAGCATTAATTTTTTTGCTTCAGCATTGGATTGTTTTATATGGAGCAGGTAGCCGTAATACAAGATTACCAGGCCGAGTAAAAGAACCAGGACTGCTGAAAAAGGCAGCAGATACAAGTCACCTGTAATTCTAAGAACGGGAAAAACAGAGACCAGGATCATAAATATTGTATACAGGATAATGAGCTTAGAGGCTTTTTTATTTTTTTCTCCTGTTGGCATCAGGTTAAATCCTGCTTTTTTGTATTCCTCGAACTGCAGCCACCCGATAGCCCAGAAATGAGGGAATTGCCAAAAAAACTGAATGAGAAACAGCACTCCGGCCTCAATGCCAAATTTACCTGTAGCAGCCACCCAGCCAAGCATAAACGGTATGGCCCCGGGTATGGCACCAACAAAAACAGAAACCGGGGTTATGGGTTTTAGCGGGGTGTAAACACTTGTGTACAGAAAGATGGAAATGGAAGCAAAGAGGGCAGTTTTCGGATTGATGAAATACAGGATTGTAATTCCTAAAAGGGTAAGGCTTACCGCAATGGCCATGGCTGTGGTCACGGACATCCTGCCTGCGGGGATTGGCCTGTTCATGGTGCGTTTCATGACGGCGTCAGGTACTCTTTCGATGATCTGGTTAAAGGCATTTGAAGCGCCAACCATGCAATAGCCGCCCACTACCAGTAGCAGCACGGTCTTCAGATCAATCTCACTTGCAGCGAGGAAGTAACCCGCGAGGGAAGAAACAACCACACTCACCGAGAGTCCGAATTTGGTCAGTTGCTTTAGATCGCCAAATAGCAATGTGATAGAAAATTGTTTGGCTCTTGTGTTCAATGTGTCCTGCACAGGGTGATTCTTAAAAACGCTGCGAAGATAAGAATTATTAAAAGTTTAATTGTAAAAAAATATTTCAAAAAAACTAAAAAATGACTTTGTGATATGTGAAAATATATTAAATTTGCCCTCCAATTATCGGACAAGTTCTTATAAAATTTTGCGAAAGTAGCTCAGGGGTAGAGCATCACCTTGCCAAGGTGAGGGTCGCGGGTTCGAATCCCGTTTTTCGCTCAGAAACCACAAATTATTTGCTCAGGCAAATAGGCTCGGGTGGTGGAAAGGTAGACACGTTGGACTTAAAATCCAATGGGCAGAAATGCCCGTGCGGGTTCAAGTCCCGCCCCGAGTACAGATAAACAGAAAGCCGAAACGCAAGTTTCGGTTTTTTAGTTTTGACGATGCGCGTCAAGCTCGCTTGATTTGGCAGAGGAAAAACTAAAGTCAACCTGAGTATCAGGTTGGGCTTTCTGTTTTCAAAATGACTCAAACGGGTCCCGATAGCTATCGGGACGCCTTAAAAGTGTAAAAATTATTAAAGCCGTAAGGTACGTTTTCTATTTTTTGGAAAATCCATATCTTTATCTTTATGGCAACGGTTTATATTCTTTATTCTGAAGGTCTCGACAAATATTATATAGGAAGCTGTAAAGATCTGACATTGCGTCTTGATCAACATAAAATAAATATTTTGAAACTGCTTTTACTTCAAGAACAGAAGATTGGTATTTGTATTTGGCGCCGCCAAATTCGGAATATGAACAGGCCAGAAAATTGAAAGCCATATTAAACGAATGAAGAGTAAGAGATATACCATGAATCTTCATAAATATCAAAAATAATATTAAGGGATAAAGGTTAAAATTCAAAATTCATCATTTAACATTCAAAATTATCTTGTCTCTTGTTTCCAATTTCTAAATGCTCATTTCCCACCTCGAGCACGAAAAAACGTATTTAAATATATTGATTTATAATGTATTGTGATTTTTTTTGAATTTTCAACAAATAGAAATTTATTTAGTAGCTTCTGAATCCCATACCCTGCGAGGGTATTTTTAAGGTCATAATTGGAAAAATTGAGAATTTATGATTTAAATCATCATTTAAGTTTGTCCTTTTGGTAAATTTGATAGAAAATAGTTGATTGAATAGGGAAAGTCTGTCATTAAATCGTTAAAAAATATTATTGTTTTATTTACCAGTTATAAAACAAGATAGAGCCGACTCAAAATGAGTATTATAAATAAATGTTTAATCTGAAAAAAATCTTAAAAAATGATTAAAAATTCAATTAAAATGATCGCGATTCTTTTTGCTTCTTCAATGCTTTTAACTTCTTGTTATTCTTATACAACCGTTGTTGGAGAAGGCGCTAAAGGAAATACTGAAATTTCAAAAATGGAATTCATATTATGTTGTTTATGGGTTAGCACCGGTTGGGGGTATCTGACGCAAAACAAATGGCTGAGGGAGCAGAAAATTATACCGTTAAAAAATGGTACAATCATTCGTTAATGGATTAGTTTACGTATTGACTTTTGGATTATATTCACCTACAACAACTACAGTTACTAAATAGTCTGAAAATTAAAGCGGAAGTTGTTTACTTTAGACTTCCGCTTTTTTAATCAAAATATGAAGAAAATTATTTTATTTTTCAAGTATAATTTCAGTTTTTCTGCTTATATCAATTCTTAAATATATCGATTAACGACTTAAGCAGGTTGACTGAATATGGTTTTGGATATTTGTTTTGGAAAAATCATTTTATTTTTAATTTTTCTGACAACTGCGCTAATAACAAGAAAACGTATCAATAAGATGGATTTCACATCAGAACAAATATTTAAGGCATTGAATATAATAAACTTTTGATAATAATAACATGATTTTTTTCATTAATATCCTATCTGGGCATCACCTCCACTTTCTTGAACACACAGCAAGCAATAATGTATACCGAAATTCATATATCTGATTTAATAATGGAATTCGATACAAAATTTAGGAGTAATAGCAATAATAAAGAAGCAAGTAATTTAGAAGTGTTTAAATTTAACATATACTTAGCTTTATCTTTTTTGCAAACCGTTTGTATTCTTTATACTGAAGGTCTCGACAATTCAATTTTATGTATACGCACAAACGGCATTTTGGCTTTCTGGTCGAGACCGCTTAGGCCAACTCCAAAGAGCCACTTCTCTGCCATCGCACCTATATTACTGATGTTTCATTGTCATATATGAGAGGTTTATCCTGACTGATTGGCTATGAATAATAATATTTTTGACAAATTTAGCCTAATTAAATGAACTGATCTCTTCAAAAACTTACGATAGTCGCAAACGTTAATGTTTTAAAGCATAAACAGAAGTTAAACCAACAAAATAACCAATTGAAAAATAATAGAAGAGAATAAAATGATCCAAATTTACCAAATACTAATGCTTCCTTTTACCAGAACTTCTGGTGTTGTTTGGCTTTTTTCTATTTTTAAAAAATAATCGTTATTCTCAACAAATGAATCTTGCTTCCCTAAAAGTGGAGAAATATTTAAAAAGTAGGTTTTTATATCCCTGGTAAATAGAGACAAAATAAAATCACTAAAGATTCATATTAAATTCATCTAGAATGTTTTGTATAAATCATCTAGACGTTTTGTGCAATTTCATCTAGATGTTTTGTTATACTAAATCATCTGAGACGTTTTTTGAAAAGGTTTAAGGCGAAAAAACACGCAGCCAAAAATTGCGAATGTTCTCAGTGAAATAGAGAAATTTAGTCCTGAAGTAGTTTTACAAAAAAAAGTACTCCATAATTTAGGAACATTGCTAAATAAACAAAAAGCTTCAAGGCATGAAATAGTACAGAAGAATGGATGGAATCATAAAATAAATTTAACTCTAAAAAGAATGCCTTGAAGGGGGGTCTTTTCGTTTTTTGGCTTTATAGCCTAATAATTTCACGTCAAATTTATTGGATTGGATTCATTTAAAAAATACCCTTTGAGGGTATAATTAAGTTAAAAAGATAAAAGTTAAGAAGAGAATTAAAAACAGTTAAAAGAGAAAAGACAAAGGATAAAATTTATCTGCCATCCCTAAGGCGGCTAAACCGGAGGCAGAGATAAAAGACTGACAGGAGACGGGAGACGGGAGACAGGAACCAGGAGACAAGAGACAGGATTTACGAAAGCGCGAAAGAGAGATGGAGAGAAAGAGTGAATAGTGACTAGTAAAATAGTGAAGGGTGACACGGTTATGCGGTTATACAGTTATATGAAGTAGCGATCTGAGAGATTGAGCAAAGAAACGTATTTTTAACCACGGCCTCAAATAAAAATGAATTAAGATCAAAATCAATGCTTAGTAAGACGGGTAAGCTCTGAATGTGGATACAAGGAGATCAACCCGCCGCACTTGGCATTGCTAAAGGTCGTGTTCAGCTGTTTTTATTTGTAGCCTTGATTTTGTTGTCTACTTTTGTGCCCAAGTTTATAACAGTTGCAACTCTCTATCCGGTGAAGTAACTTGTGTGATGAAAGCAGTTTTTAAAAAAGCCGGTTTTTGTTAATGGTGCCTTGAAGTAGCCCCTGTTCAAGTTTGGCAGTGCCTTTTGAATGACAATCCGTTTTGGTGGCGCTCTATCCCAACCCTGTCTAAGAGCCTATTTTATTAATCCAAAGAGCCTGAATACTGCTTTTAATTAACCTTTAAAACTTAAAAAAATGAAGGGAAAAAAGTCAAAAGCATTTCCGATTATTTATCCAAATGCAGCAGGAATAGATATATCAAGTAAAGAACATTACGTTGCGGTTAATCCTGATAGTGCTGATATCCCAATTAGGGCCTTCGGGAGTTTTACTGAAGATTTACACGCAATTGCAGATTGGTTAAAAGAATGTAAGGTAGATACAGTAGCGATGGAGGCTACCGGTATTTACTGGGTTAGCTTATTTTTGGTTTTAGAAGAAGCTGGATTTGATGTGGTATTAGTTACAGCTAAGCACGTCAAAAATGTGCGAGGGAAAAAAACAGATGTAAGTGATGCTGATTGGATAAGGCAATTGCACAGCTGCGGTTTATTATCTGCCAGTTTTCAACCTGATACTTTTACGAGAAAATTACGCACGTACATGCGGCATCGAAAAAATTTAATTCAAATGTCTGCCACCCATATCAACATGATGCAAAAGGCGCTTGAGCAAATGAACATAAAGTTACAACATGTTATAGCTGATATTACAGGCAAATCAGGGCAAGAGATTATTAAAGCCATTATAAGAGGCGAGCGAAACCCGGAAGAATTATATCTTTATTGTCAGGGTAGAATTAAGCCAGAAAAAAAGGATGCAATAATCAAATCGCTAAATGGCGTTTGGAAGGAGGAGCACATTTTTGAGTTAGAACAAAGTTATTCGATATTTAACTTTTATCATGAAAAGATTAAAGAATGTGACGCCAATATTGAAAGACATTTACGAGAAAAGTCTGGTGTGGATACTTTTGAAAAGGTTAAGCCAAAAGCTAAAAGCAATAAAAATAATTTGAACTTCAATGCCAAAGAAATATTGCAAGAACTAACAGGAACTGATTTGTCAGAAATATTTGGGATAACAGAAAGTAATGCGATTGAAATAATTAGTGAAGTTGGCTTAGATATGCGCAAGTGGCCAACAGTAAAACATTTCACGTCATGGTTAAATTTAGCTCCGAATAATAAAATATCAGGTGGCAAAATATTAAGCAGTCGTATTCCAAAAAAGAAAAATCAGGCAGGTCAAATATTTAAAATGGCTGCTTTTGCAGTTCAGAGGAGTAAAAATTGGTTGGCGATGTTTTATCATAGAATAAAGGCAAAAAAGGGTACTCCAAAAGCAATTGTGGCAACTGCCAGAAAAATAGCGGCTATATTTTATAAACTTGTTAGTGAAAGGATTAAATTTAATCCAATTCCTATAGATAAATATAAAGAAGGGTTCAAAGAGGAACAGATTAAGAGGTTAAAACGTCAAGCGCAAAGCCTTGGTTATTACAAATAGTTGTTGGGTAGTTACTTAAAAGCAAAAAGTAGAGAATAAAGACCGAAGTTGAAAACTTCGGTTAAATGTCATTGGCTTTCCGGCGCCAACGGATGGGTTTAAATTTTAATCTTAATCTTAATTTTTATATTTTAATTTGTATTTTTAAAGCATGTAATTCTAAATCCGTTGCCATGTTCAAAAAGATCTTTTCCTTGTTAGTATTAGTCCTTTTATTTTCAGCTTGTGAAGGTCCTTCAGGCCCTCCCGGCCCTCCTGGTGATGACGGGGCTGTTCTTGTTGCAAATGCTTTTGAGATTGAAGTAGATTTCAATTCAGGCAATGGCTATCGCATTATTGAAGACTATGGGTTTGATGTATTTCCTTTTGATGTCACTCTCGTGTATATTTTATGGGATCAGGAGAATGGAACGGATATCTGGAGACTCCTGCCACAAATCGTCGAGTTTCAGGAAGGCCAACTGCAATACAATTTTGATTTTACTCAAAATGACGTGAGCATCTTTCTCGACGGAACCATAGATCCTGGTATCCTAGGCAGCGAATGGACCCAAAATCAGGTTTTCCGGGTGGTGGTGATACCTGCTGATAACGTTGGACTTGTTAATGTAAACAACCTGGATGAAGTGATGAAAGCCGGTGGTATTTTGGAGTTTGAGAAGAAGTGAAGTTGGAATTAGTATTTGTAGCCCCGCGATGCTTGGCGGAGTATAGTTACAACGGATCTAACCAAAGAAAAAACGTAATAGAAACAGGAAACAGGACAAAGCTGCCTAGCAGGCAAGGATACAGGTATAAAGGCAAGAAGTTTAAAGGAATAGAATTCTAAAAACAGAAGAGACAGGAGACAGAGAAAACGGACAAAGCCTGCTTACCGCAGGCAAGGATAAAGTTTAAAGGCAAAAGTTTAAAGGAATAGAATGGGAAAAAAGACAGAAAGGGACAGGAGACAGGAATAGATACAACGACCACGATGGGTTTATATTTGTAGCCCCGCGATGCTTTCGCGGGGTATAGTTACAACGGATCTAACCAAAGAAAAAAACGATAATAGAAACAGGGAGCAATATACAAACGACCTCGATGGGTTTATATTTATAGCCCCGCGATGCTCGCGGGGTACAGTTAAGGAGAATCTAACCAAGGAAAAAGAACAAGGAGACCAGAGACAGGTTTTACGAAAGAGAGAAAGAGCGAAGAAACAAATTTTATAACCTCCGCCTCTGGCAAGCCCAATACTCCATTAATTCTTAACTTATTGTTTGATAAACTTCAGGCTTCCGGTTGCATTTTCACCAGTAAAACGGAGCAAATAAAGTCCTTTTGGCAAACTTGAAATTTCGATTTGGTTTTGCCCTCCTGCTAAGTCCTGAAAACGGATCAGTTTGCCCTGAATGTCATAGAAAAGCACCTGTTTGTGCAATGACAAATTGTTATAATTCAAAAGATCTTTGGCTGGGTTGGGGTAAGGCATTCCTTGTGTTTTGTGATCTGTTGATGTTCCCAGCGCCAGCGGGCTTAATTCTTCCAAAAGTATGTCCGAAACAGAAATATCAGATGCATTTTTGCCTAGATCAAAAACCATGCGGGCAGCATTGTCATTTTCAGTCATTACAAAAGTGGTGGCCTGTGTGGTGAAAGCAGAGGTAGCCTCTGTAGAAATTACGTCACAATAAGATGACCAGGGCGAAACGCTTTTGCCTACATAAGCAGTAAACTGACGGTTGGCCTCAGAACTTATTTTAAATGAAAAGCGATACCGTTTTCCTTTTACCAGATTTATGTTAGCCCCTCACCAGCTGCACATGCCAGGTTTCTGAGCCGCCGTTGTTAATATTGACCTGCAAAGCATTGCCGGCATTAGCAGTACTCGCATTTCCAGAGCTTTGTACATAAAGTTCCCATCCGTCTTTATTTTGCGAAAAATTTGATGTATAAAGAGCAGTGCTGTTAAATTGCTGAGGATCGGGCATAGGATTGTACAAAAGTGCGTTGACCAGCGTTTGGTTTGTGGCTCCGGTTTTTGGGTCATAAATACCAAAACCCGCACTGAATTCCCAATAGGCCGAACTCCATTTTTTTCTGTTCAAAATAACGCGATAAAAACGTGGTCCATTTGGATCGGGATACGAGGTCAGCTTTTGCATATGCCCCGAATTCACCAATGTGAATGGGTATCTTTTTTTCTTCACTTAATTTGAGCAGGGGTGCAAATTCCCTTTCTACTGTTGTCCTTTCATCCTGGCTGTCAAGCCATTCGGTGCCTAACCAGGCCTGGGAATCATTGACCCACTCTGCGCCCTGATGGGTAAAACGAAAGGGGTTGTAGTAGTGAATGGTAAGAATAAGATTTTGATCATTGGGGATGTTAAGCTGTGACAAACCTCCCAATCCGCCCCAATCTGCAGTTCCAATCATCACAATGCGATCAGGGTTGTCTGTTCTGATCTCAGCCAAAGCTGAAACAATAAACTGATTCCATTTGGCAGCGCTAAGGTTTCCATGGGGTTCGTTTAGAATCTCAAAAACAAGATTTTCAGGGTAGCCTTTGAAATAAACAGAAATCTGCTTCCATTGAGCCAAAAAACGGGCCTTTTGCCCTCAGGATTATCAAAAAGAGCCTCATGGTGGTGCATATTGATAATCACTTTCAAACCTTGCTGGAGGTTGGCATCAACAACAGTTTTGATGCGGGCCAAAAAGTCGGGATTTATTGTATAAGGAGAGGTATTGGCACTGCGCGCGGCAGGCTCCCAGCGAATAGGAATTCTGACGTGGTCAAAGCCCAGGTCTGCGATGATTTTTGGATAATTGGCCTGCCATGGATTTCCCCATTCCGCCTCCGAAGGAGCTTCAAACATATTCCCATAGTTGATGCCATTTCCCAATTGCTCATTGAATAAAAAAGCCCTTTCCCTTGATTGTCCGTTGGTACCAAGGCTAAATGAAAGAAGGAAAAATAAAAGCAATTTTTTTATCATCTTGATTTATTTAAAATAAACAGATTCCATGCTGCAAATTTAAAGACTTATCTAAAAATATTGCGCATACTTTACTGATTGTTTTTAGGATTTATTCACAATAATGAATAGTGAATTTTGATGCTGACCGGGGTGGTGGGAATCGCAAATCGCGGGCATACTTTCTTGCGGAAAATCAATAAACTGAATTGAGATTCGGACAAGCTGTGGCACGGGGTTTCTGGCAAAACAGATTGAAGCCAAGGGTAAACTGGTGGCTGCCCTGGGTGTTGATAACGATGTCACCAACCTGGTGGGTGTAAGTGTAAGAGACCATCCACTTATTGAAAGTAAAACCAATAATGGGCGTGACCATCTTTAAAGATTCCACAGGATTGCCCTCGAAACTCTGCCGGTATGACAAAGCAGCCCAGATCTGGTTTTTCTCGTTGATGGACTTATAGGCTTTGATATTAAAATCCATCAGGATCTCGCCTGTTTCTTCTACAAACTGCCCCATGACAGAGGGCTCAAGCTGGAAGCTCTTTTCCCTGCCAAAGTAGTAACCGAAAGTGAGCATATACCTGCGGAGGTTATCGGATTCAAGAGAACCGGTATTTAATTCGCGCGGCGTGTTCAGAATGTTCTTTACGGTGAAATAACTGTGCGCATCAAGATAATGGTAGCCCAGACCGAAATCGGCATTATAATAATTGCCCGTTTCCAGTTCCCCGCTAAGGGAAGGATCGTCTGTGACAAAATCTGTCTGGTCGAGGCTGTTTTGGAGGTACATCAGTGAGAGTCCCGAATGACAGCTGGTTCATCATATCTTCACGGTCAAAATTGATATGGTAGGCATAGGTGCCGGTAAAACCCCACTTGGAATGGTATCCGTTCTTGTCATTAAATACAATTCCCCCAATGGCCGCCCGCTCTGTAATCCGGTCATGGTAACTGAGTGTTTGCAGCGATGGCCCATCCTCCATGCCCAACCATTGCTGTCCGTAGGTGAGTCGTATTTTGCTGCAGTTGCCTATGCCGGCAGCGGCAGGGTGGATGAGGTAGATGTTGTCCGACAGGTAATCAAAATTCACAGGGAAGGTTTCCTGGGCTGTGATACCCGTAATGACAGAAAAGAAAAACAGGAGGAGCAGTTTCTTCATCATTGGTTCTCGTTTCTGATCAGACTAAAATGCCCTTTTACCGTACGTCCGTCTTGCAGGCTCACCATAAACCAGTAATCGGAAGAAGGCATCTGTTTGCCGTTGTAACTGCCATCCCAACCCAAATCCAGCGGGCTCAGTTCTGCCAGAACTTTACCATACCTGTCAAAAATATAGATACGGGAAGCTGGCTGGGAAGTAATTCCTTCTACCTGCCAGGTATCATAGTAGCCATCATTGTTGGGGGTGAAAAATTTTGGAAATCCGATGACAGGTACCTGCACAGCGCTGATGCCACACTGATTCCGGTCGCGCACGATAAACTACATGCATGCCCGGTTTCACATTTTCGAATACATTTTCCTGCTGAAAAGGTCCATTTGCCTGATCGAGTGCGTATTCGTAATTCCCTATGCCCAGCTGGTTGTTGTCATTGAGGATGGTGATGGTATTGTTTTCTGAATTGTCTTCAACCAGGATGTCATCAATGTCTATGTCTGCCACAGAAGATTCTGTAACGGTAACTGTTCTGGGAAAAGAAGCGCAGCCCGTAAGTGAAGTAGCAATTACCGAGTACGTACCTCCTTGTGATACTTCAATGGTGGTGCCGGTACCCACAACCATGTTTTGTTCATTGCGCCATTCATAGCTGTAATCGCCGTCAGGATTTTGTACGGATAAAGGGATGGGACCCAGATTGGTGCAGAGGATGGCGTCGGGTTGCAGCGCAAATTCAGGCCTTGCGTTTACAAGCAGGCGCAGGTGCGGGCCAATTCCAAAGCAGGCACCATTGTCCTCGCTTTCCACCCTCACAAACAAGGTTTCATTGTAGGGTGTCAGGTTTCTGTAATTGTTCTGTGGCAGGATCTCGTTGACTTCCAGCTGGGCGTCACTGAAATTGTGGTAATACTGCACCCTCAGGTTTTGCCCGGTCGGAAATTGTCCGATGAGTGCTTGTGATGCTTCTGTAAGATCAAAGGAAAAAACACCATCGTTGCCCTGGTCTGAATCGCAGGCTGTTAAGTCGTATAAATAGTTTGGTGAAAAAGAGGTGGTTGATACCCGTAGCGACAGGCTGGCGATATCAAAGCATCCATCCGCATTTTCTGCCCTGGCATAGACCAGGCCGGCGGTGGCATTGTTGAAAGGTGCAGGATTTATGGCATTCGTTTCAGCCGCTGCATCCGCTGCTGAGAGGTAATAGCTGATCTGAAGGACCGAAGGGCCGGAATAGATAAGGGCATCTGCCTCGCGGAGGTTGAAATCCGTAAAGCCATCAGAAACACCATCCTCATCGCAATTTTTCAGCTCCACCAGTTTGTTGATCACGGGGATCTCATACACACTTGCAATAACTTCCTTGCGGATGCCTGAAGTGCAGCCCGGAGCAGCTGCGAGCACATAGTATGTGGTGGTTTGGGTGAGCAGGGGCGTGGTAAAGTTCGGCCCGGTATAAAGAGGCACATTGTCTGTTGCCGAGGCAAACCAAAGGACCTGTCCGGCACTCGCAGTGGCGCTCAAGGTGAGGGCTGCGGGTCCGCAAGTACTAACATTGGCAGCAGAGGTAATGGCCGGAACAGTGATCTTTGTGCTTGCAGACAAATTTAGCGGAGGCTCATTGACACCGTATTCCACGATATAGCCTTTGGGTTGGTAATCTCCGGAAGGATTTCCCGCCAGAGGAAGGTCATTCCATGATCCCAATATTCCAACACCGGGCGCCGTAACGTGGGCGTAATCTTCATCATTCAGGTTATTGGGTTCGCTGTTATTCCAGAAGGAAAATTGTCCGGCAGGAGCAGAACCTGTATAGTTTCCGTTCCAGAAAATGGTACCCGCTTCCGGGCCGGTAACCCATTTCCAGACGCCTTCAGTTTCGGCATCGCTCCCGCCAATCCAGCCCGCTCCGGCAGCCTGTTCTCCGGAGAGTTTTGCTTCATCCGGGGTGGTAATGGTGGCCAGATAACCCTGCCGGCCATAATAGTTGCGGCTTTCAGCAGCAGTTTTTGCGTTCTGCCAGGTGATGCCAATGGAGGGGATGTATTCGTAATAATGTCCGGTTGTGGGCAGATAATTCGCTTCGCCCAGGGTAAAGGAAAAATATTTCTCACCGGAAACATTGGCTGAGTTACTGCTGAAGACGATATCTTTTACGGCAGCGATAAGGTCTGTTTGGGTGAGTGCGGAGTTGTTGATACTTTTGATGGTCAGCTTGCCCTGCTGGCTGTCCCAGGTGGCGCTAAGGGCTGGGTGGTTGGCAGGCGTATTGAGTTCCAGGCGGTCTTGTCCGTTGGCATAACCCGATGAAATTTGCACAAAAAAGGCATTGATAGGGGAGTTGGCGGGGTTGAGGATATTGAAATCTGTAACGATGTTGATCTTAGACAGCGGACAATACAACTGGTCACCCGTTGCGATGATCGTTGGTGGTTCGGCCTGTGCATAAAGAGAAAAAGCGGACAGGCAACTAATTAAAAGAAAAAAGTAGTGTTTGATCAATAAAAAAAATTTTAAGCGCCCATCCATGGGAATTGAAGTGTAAAGGACGCGTATTCACGATTAAATACAAAATGTTATTGTTTAAATTTTGTGAACGGATTTCAGGGATCAGTGAATAGTGAAATAGTGACGAGTGAAGGAGTTATACGGTTATACAGTGAAGCGGTTATGCAGTTTTATGAATAGTGAATAGTGAAATAGTGAAGAGACTAGTTTGTTGAAACCCATCTTCACCCTGCCAGGTGGTAGTGACTGCTAAAAATTTGGATCGACAAATATTTTTACTTCACGATCGTGCACACCCCATTCACACAGGCGACTTCTTCCGGTGGCATCACAGCCATGCAATCCGAAACAGCATTGGTCTGCAGGTTGTACTGGTGTTGCATTTCATTATAGGCATTCACCATTTGGGTGAGTTTTTCTATGTCAATACTTTTAGGGTAAACAATATATTTCCAGGGCCCGCCGCAGGGTTTGGAACCAAAAGCGATAAATCCGCAGCCGTCCGGACTGCACTTACCGGCCGCAATGAAAGCATCGATCTCCTTTTCTTTTTGACTCAATTCATTTAAAGTCACTTCAACCTCAGGCTCATCATCGCTGCCTGAGCACTGACCAATGAAAAGATAGAAGGTCATTACAAAAATTGCAAGAAGTGTTTTCACTGGGTATTAATTTTGATCAAACAAAAATAACAAAATTCATTTTAGATTTAAACTATTTAAAAAACACTTTCAAAATCCTGCCAGAAGTTTTTATAGGATTTGGTCACTACTTCGGCATTTAAAATCCGTATTGGCACCTTTACAGACAATGGTGCAAAGGCCATGGCCATTCGGTGGTCGTCATAGGTATCGATTGAAATATCCTTCTGGATTTTCCCGGAACTTTTCAGATGCAGGCTATTTTCAGTGACATGTATTTCTGCGCCGAGTTTAGTCAGTTCATTCTTTAAGGCCAGCAGCCGGTCGGTTTCTTTGATTTTAAGTGTATGAAGTCCGGTTAGGTCACAGGCAATGCCGAGTCCGAAACAAGTTACGACAATGGTCTGGGCTATGTCTGGCTGCTCGATGAGGTTCAGCGAGATCGCCTTTGGCTTAAAAGCGGATTCCTTTTTCAGAACAATCTTATTGTCATTAAAGCGGGTATGCACACCCAATGCGGAATAGATTTTATTGAGTCTGCTATCGCCCTGCAGGCTGTTTTGTTTGTAGGAGCTCAGTTCGATTTCACCTCCTTCAGAAAGTGCCATCAGGCTGTAAAAATAAGAGGCGGAACTCCAGTCGGATTCTACGACCACGGTTTTGTGACCAATTGAATTACAAGGCGCTATGGTAATCAGATTGTCCTTCCATGTCGCATCTATACTCAAATCCTGCAACAGACTTAGCGTCATTTTGAGGTAGGGTGCAGAAGTGATTTCTCCGGTTAATTTAATAATCAATCCATTTTCCAGTGCCGGAGCTATGAGCATCAGGGCAGAGATATACTGGCTGCTCACATTTCCTTGCACTGACACTTTGTTTTCTCTGAATTTCTTTCCTTTTATATGTAATGGCGGATATCCTTTTTTATCCGTGTAAGTGATGTCTGCACCCAGACTTTGCAAGGCTTCCACCAGGATTTGAACGGGCCTGTTCTGCATTCTGGAAGAACCGGTCAGAATTATTTCCCTGTCTGTCTGAGCAGCAAAAAAAGCGGTTAAAAAGCGCATGGCAGTTCCGGCATGGCCTATGTCTATGATGTCTTTATCAGCAGACAAAGCCTCTTTTAAATGATGGGTATCATCAGAATCCGAGAGGTTCTCCAACTGCAGCCGGGGATAAAGTTTCTGAAGAATCAGCAGCCTGTTCGATTCACTCTTGGAACCGGATATTTTTACTTCTGAACTTTTTATAGGGCTATGGGTATGGTCAAGAAATTTCTCCATTACTTCATATTTCTCGCAGTCATCCACATGCCATAGACGAGAGAAAAAATAATTTTAATTCCAAAAAAGCTGATCCATTTACCATCATAAAAATTATTTTCCATCACGGCTGTCAAATTCATGCTGACCAGATCCGAAAAACTATTGAATAAAAGTGAAAGGATGGTGAGCACAATAAAAAAGATCAGGGCAATTTTAAGTGTATTCATCCAGAATACCGGCAATTGTAATTTTTCAAAAAAAGTCATTATTTCAGTTTTTCGTTGTTGTGATGTCTGTTATGGTCCCTCTCAGTCTTGAGTGTCATTTTTTTGTCGAAGGCACTTTGCAGATCGGTGCCCGTCTGGTTTGCGAGGCAGAGCAATACGAACAGCACGTCGGCCAGTTCTTCGCCCAGGTCTTTGTTCTTATCGCTTTCCTTTTCACTTTGTTCTCCGTAGCGCCTTGCAATGATCCTTGCTACTTCACCCACTTCTTCGGTTAACTGGGCCATGTTTGTGAGCTCATTAAAGTACCTGACGCCATGACTTTTTATCCATTCATCTACTTCCAGTTGTGCTTTTTTGATAGACATATGTAAGAATTTAAGTCAAAGATAAATATTTACAGACGAAACGGGCCTTATTTTTGGAGATTCAGGTACCGCATAAATTCTTCCCTTGGAATCTCCACGGCACCCAGACTGGCTAAGTGTTCATTGTACACCTGGCAGTCAAGCAAAAGATAATTCCGTTCTTTTAAAAAATTATTCAAATATATAAATGCTACTTTGGAAGCGTTGCTCACCAGACTGAACATGCTCTCACCTGTAAAGATATGCCCCAGGTCAATACCATAAAGTCCGCCCACCAGACGGTCTTCCATCCAAACCTCCACTGATTTGGCAAAGCCAAGTTCATGAAGTGCGGTGTAGGCTTTTTGCATTTCCTCTGTGATCCATGTCCCATTCTGTCCGGGTCTGTTCATGGTTTTACAGAGGTGTATGACCTCGGGGAAATACTCATTGAAACTGATCCTGAAATTGGAATCTTTAAGCACTTTTTCCATACTTTTTGAGACCTTCAGGTCATTGGGAAAAAGCACCATCCTTTCGGGAGGACTATACCAGATGATGGGTTCTCCTTCATTATACCAGGGAAAGATACCGCTGCGGTAGGCGCACATCAGCCTCTCAGGAGAAAGGTCTCCCCCAATGGCCAAAAGGCCATTTTCATCGGCTGTTTCCACCGGAGGGAAGCCTATATTTTTGTTTAGGATATGCATGGTCAGAAACAAAAAACTGCAAAACGAAAAAGATTCAATTTTGCAGTTTTAAGCGATTATAAACAGAAATTTATTAAAATGGTAAATCGTCGGGGTCTTCATCACTGTATGAACCGGTGGTCTCAAATTTACCGACTGATTCTACAGGAGGATTTGTACTTGCTGTCTGGTTCTGTCCTTTTTCTACCTTCCAGCCTTGTATCGAGTTGAAATATTTTGTTTCTCCTTCCGGATTAACCCATTCCCTGCCTCGTAAATTTATTCCGATTTTTACAAGATCACCTTCTTTCAAACTATCTAAAAGATCACATTTATCCTGCACAAATTCTATCGACAGAAACTGTGGATATTGCTCCTCAGTTACAATGATCAGCTCGCGCTTTCTGAACCCACTGCTTCCAAATGTTTTTACAGCTTCAATTTTTTTTACTTTTCCACTTACTTCCATAGTTATCTACACTTTAACCAAAAGTGCTTTTAAAGCACTTTCTACATCATTTTTTTTTATTAATTCTTTAGCAAAAATATGCTTTTCTATTAAATTTAAACCAATGAACTCCGGATTCTCTTTCAAAAACTTATTAACAGCTGCTATGTCGGGTAGTTGTGCTGTATTTCCAAGCATGGCAAGGTCATTACCGGTTAGAATTGTACTTTTCCGAACATTTTCGGGTAATTGATCGACCCCGATTCCCATGGTTTGTATCGGTTTAGGGATGGAAAAAAATCCTTCTTTCGCCCTGCTGTAATAACTGCCTCCGGCTCTTGCCACCAGATCGAGTTTTTGCTGGTCGATATTTCCGTTTTCATCAAGACAGGCTTCATCAATATGCATACAAAGCACCTCAGAGATAACCAGATTACCTGCACCCCCTTCTTTGCCTAGAGGGATGACCTGATTGACCCGGCATTCGAACTGAACAGGTGATTCCGCAACCCGGAATGGTTTCACCAGAGTTGACTTCAGCATGGTAAAACCGGCCTTCACGAATTCATTGACTCCCTCAGGATATTCAGTACTTGCCAGGGAGGCCTGCTGCACAATATCAAAATTCACCACATTGATGACCACTTCCTTGGTAATAAGAATATTTTCCAGGGTATGCTTGGTGGAGTTATCACGTATCCTTCTGGCAGGCGAAAAGATCAGAATCGGAGGATTTGTACTGAAAATGTTAAAAAAACTAAAAGGAGATAAATTTGGATTGCCGTTCAGATCTAAAGTACTTGCCAGTGCTATGGGTCGCGGAGCAATTGCACTCTGCAAAAAGTTCTGCAATTGTTCTACACTTTTATTTTTTGGAATAATTGTTAACAAATCATTTGACTTTTTAACAAAAGTAACTAATATTTGCAATAGAGATAATAACTATACTCTTTTTAAGTTATACAAGTTAAATATTAAATACTTAATGAACTTCCCTGAGTCTAAGAACGTATTTAAATGGGTGCTTACCCTTGCATCCTTTTTAATAGTAGCTCTTATTTTATGGAATACCAACCAGTTCTTTCAAAAATTCAAGAATGAAGAAAGGCTGAAAATGGAAGTTCTGGCCGTTGCCTATCAAAACTTTAATAATGTAGACCTGGATATAGATGTTTCCCTGGAGGAAAAGATCATCGCCAGCAACAGCAGCATACCCATGATTGTGACTTATGAGAACGGAGATATTTACCGCTGGGCAAATCTGGGTGTACCCAATACAAATAAATTTACTTCCCTGCCCGAAAAGGACCGGCTTTATCTACACAAACAATTGCGTAAAATGCAGGCCGATAATGATCCCCTGATTGTAAATTACAAGGTTGATAATGTTGATGTTACCCAACGCATTTATTACAGGAAACTCAGATCTGCTGAACAGGTTGCAATTTTATCCTTTGGGCCTGCTTTTGATACTCGTTTTGTTCGGAACCATTATCTATCTTGTCTTTCAGCAGAATAAAATAGCGGAACAGAACAAATTATGGGCAGGTATGGCGAAAGAAACTGCGCATCAGATAGGAACACCGCTGTCTTCCATGCTGGGCTGGGTTGAGCTCCTTCGTCTGGAAAACACCAGTGAGGACATCGTACAGGAAATAGAAAAGGATGTATCAAGGCTGAATACTATCGCCGACAGATTTTCGAAGATCGGTTCCATACCAAAACTACAGCCTGTTGATCTTGTGGAAGAGACCAGAAATGCTTTTGATTATATAAAATCCAGAAGTTTTAAACAGATAGAATTTGAATTTGAGAACCTTTACGGCAAGGAGCTTATGGTTAATCTCAACCAGCAACTCTACAGCTGGGTCATTGAAAATCTTGTAAAAAATGCAATTGATGCCATGCAGGGCAAGGGAACTTTGCGCATTACCACCTCCCGCGAGGGCAATAAGGCAGTGGTTCTGGTATCGGATTCCGGTAAAGGTATTTTAAAGCGGTTACACCAGAAAATCTTTGATCCGGGTTACACTACCAAAAAGAGAGGCTGGGGATTGGGACTTTCTCTTACAAAAAGAATCATAGAGGATTACCACAAAGGCAGGATCTTTGTTAAAAGCTCTGAAATAGGAAAAGGTACCACTTTTGCTATTGAACTAAAACTCGTGGAGGATAATCTATAAATTGCCGGCTATTTTTTCCGCAATGGCTACAAAATCCTCTTTGGCCAAGGAAACTTTTTTTCCAAAGGTAGCATCTGACATTTGATTTAAAGGGATGAGATGCACGTGTACATGGGGTACTTCCAGACCAATCACAGCCATTCCTACGCGCTTGCAGGGAACCGCTTTTTCCAGTGCCCTGGCAACGGTATAGGAGAAATCCATCAATCCCAGATAAGTCTCTCTGTCCAGCTCAAAAAGTTTATTTACCTCTTTTTTAGGAACCACAAGGGTATGGCCTTCTGCGTTAGGGTTTACATCCAGAAATGCAAGAAAATTTTCATTTTCTGCTACTTTGTAACAGGGGATCTCTCCATTGATTATTTTTGTAAAGATTGAGCTCATTTGCGGCTTGTTTTTACATTAATTTATCTTGAAACCTCCAGTATTTCAAATCGCATAACACCTTTAGGCACCTGAATTTCTGCAATATCTCCAACTTTCTTTCCCAACAGGCCTTTTCCTATGGGTGAGTTCACAGATATTTTTCCCTCTGCCAGATTTGCAATCGCATCTGCTACCAGGGTGTATTGAAGCTCACCTTTTGTATCCAGATTCTTGATCTTCACTTTTGAAAGGGCAAGTACTTTGGAAGAATCCATTTGGGATTCATCGATGAGGCGTGCTTTGGATAGGGTGTCTTTTAATTGCGCAATTTTATATTCAAGCATGGATTGTTCTTCCTTTGCAGCATGGTATTCCGCATTCTCACTAAGATCCCCTTTATCACGGGCTTCAGCAATATTACTGGTCACTCTGGGTCTCTCAACATGTTCCAAATGCTCAAGCTCATTCCTCAGCTTTTTTAATCCGGCAGCGGTGTAATAAGAAATCTCATTCATAAATCAACGGTTAAATAGGGTTATATAAATACAAAAAATCCCAAATCCAGTATGTTGGAATGAGATTTCTTAAACAAATATAGCAATAATTTTAAAAATAAAATATTTGTACCTTGCAAAAAAAATTGAAAGTTCCATTTTTTGAAATACTTTTGAAAAATTAATTGTTGGGGTAGTTCCAACATTAAAAATTTGAATTTTCCATGAATCGTTTGCGCTTATTTTTTATTCTGTTTGGCTTGATGGTGGCCTGCTCAGATGACAACGATGAGAACAATACCATTTTGCCCAATGTACCGGTAAATGAAACTGTCTTTCTAAACAATCCAGAGTACATCAATTTGCAGGTTCCGGGTGGTTGGGCCTATACTAAAGGAGGCATTTCCGGGATCATTGTGTACAGAACAGGATCACAGAGTTTTATGGCCTTTGAAAGGAGTGCCCCGCACCTAAGTCCGCAAAACTGTTCCGTAATGACTGTAAAGAACAGCATTGTAATGTACTGCAGTTGTGATAAGAGCGAATTCAATTTGTTGAACGGCGCACCACTTACTGAGGGTGTAAAGTACGCTGCACGAGAGTACAGAGCCGAGCTGACAGGCCCGAATGTTTTAAATATCAGGAACTATTAACATACACAAACCCCGGTGAAAAATTACTTTTCTTCTGATTTCAGGTTAGGCATTTTAGGAGGCGGGCAATTGGGCAGGATGCTGTTGGTTGAAACCCAGAAATTTGATATTTATACCCTCATCCTGGATGGGGCAGCAGATGCACCGTGTGCAAAGATCTGCAATGAATTTCACCAGGGAAACCTGATGGATTATGAAACTGTTTACCAGTTTGGAAAAAAAGCAGACCTGCTTACCATCGAGATTGAGCATGTGAATATAGACGCACTAAAGCAATTAAAAGCAGAGGGACTTACCATTTATCCGGAACCTGAAGTTCTGGAGCTCATTCAGCATAAAGGCAGGCAGAAGGATTTTTATCTGAAAAACGGATTACCAACTGCCGCTTTCACCCACCATAAAAGTAAAACTGAATTGTTGGCACTGAATCTGCCTTTTGTATGGAAGTCAGCGCAATTCGGCTATGACGGGAACGGGGTAAAAGTGATCCGAAAAAAAGAAGATCTCAATGATTTGCCTGATCTGCCTTGCATAGCAGAAAAACTGATTCCCTTTAAAAATGAACTTGCCGTGATAGTAGCACGCAGTGCCCGTGGAGAAATAAGAACCTATCCGGTAGTGGAAATGGAGTTTCATCCATCGGCCAATCAGGTGGAATATGTTATCTGTCCGGCGCGAATTTCAAAAAAAATAGCGGATAAGGCACAGGAGGTTGCTTTGAGAACCTCAGAAGCTTTTGGGCTTACAGGTTTGCTTGCAGTGGAAATGTTCCAGACCCAGGACGATGAAATTTTAATTAATGAGGTTGCACCCAGAACACATAATAGCGGCCATTACAGTATTGAGGCTTCCTATACCAGCCAGTTTGAACAGCACCTGCGCGCCATACTGGATCTTCCTTTGGGCAAAACCGACAGCAAGGTCGCCAGTGTTATGGTGAATCTTGTTGGCGAAGTTGGCTATTCAGGCCCTGTGGTTTATGAAAATATGGATATGATCCTTAAAATGGAAGGCGTAACACCCCATATTTATGGCAAAAAAGAAACCAGACCTTTTCGGAAAATGGGACATGTAACCATCGTGAACAATGACATGGAAGAAGCGAGGAGGATTGCCGGAATGGTGAAGGAAATGATTAATGTGAAGAGTATTGGTAAATAGTGAGGGAGTTATGAAGTTATACGATTCTATAGTTCCCCTCTCGAGAGGGGTTAGGGGTGTGTTAAAACGGATTTTGCGGTGAATAGTGAAGGAGTTTATGCAGTTATGCGGTTATGCGGTTCTATAGTTCCCCTCTCGAGAGGGGTTAGGGGTGTGTAAAAGAGATTTTCTTATTCAAATCGAACTCGTTTCCTTTATTCTACTTTATAAAAGTTTTCAATCTTGAGCAAAGAGGTTTAAATATGAACCGGACCGAACGCAAAATAATTCCATACAAACCGGAATTAAGGGAACTCGCAAGACAACTGCGCAATTCAAGTACAAAAGCTGAGATAAAATTATGGATTCAATTAAAAGGAAAACAGATGCTTGGTTTTGATTTTCATCGGCAAAAACCTTTGTTAAATTATATTGCTGATTTCTATTGTGCCGAGTTAAATTTGGTTATAGAGATTGATGGATATTCACACGAATTTGAAGAAACACAGATCAGGGATAAGAAAAAGGAAGCTGAATTGAAAAAATGGGGTATTACCGTATTGCGTTTTTTGGATGAGGATGTTCACGGAGATCTTGAAAACGTTTTAAGGGGAATTGAACTTTATATAGTTGAATTGGTGAAACACACCCCTAACCCCTCTCAAGAGGGGAAATCATGATTAGTGCAGGGTTAAGTCAATTCAAAAATTTGGACATTTCGTGCAACATGACTTTCCCTTTTTACGGTATTTTTTGCAACACTTTTTCTCTTTATACCAGCTATCATTTATTGAATTATAATCAAAAAGATAAGGATTTTTTAAAGCCGGCTTATCGCTTTCCATTGAACTATAAATTATTGATTTTAGATTTTAATGCTCACAAATGTAAATAAATAATTTAGAATTATTACAAATAAGCATTGACTGATATTTATTTTTGGTAGCCAGCATGCAAACTTTCTTTATTCGGATTATTTTCGCCTTGCAGGGTCAGTTGCCATCTCTTTTTATGTGGATCTCAAAAAAAACCAATAAATGAACCTACCCTGCACTGGCTTTATTTTTTTATATTTACCTGATAAGCTGGCTGTCTGGTTCTGAAACAGCCTTACGAAAAAATTAAATAAATTTAAAGGCACTTGATAAAGACAGGGCAAAGAAAGCTTTTATTTGAAGCATAAATATATTTTCATGAAATACACAGGCGTACTAAAAAAAATGATCACAGAATTAGGTTCACCGGTGCAGTATTACCTTGACATGGGAGCAGATTTTCTGATTGTAAACCAACTTCTGAATAAAAGCCTCACCATCCGTTTTGAAAAATACCAGTGTCTTAACTGCGGAGAAGACAAAAAGATCTTTCGTCAGGGATTCTGCTATGACTGTTTCTACAAAATGCCCCAGGTCGGAGATTGGGTTATGAAACCTGAATTGAGCAAAGCCCATTTGGATATTGAAGACCGGGATCTGGATTTCGAAAAAGAATTGCAATTGCAGCCACATGTGGTATATCTTGCCAATTCGAGCGATGTTAAAGTAGGGGTGACCAGAAAAACACAGATACCCACGCGCTGGATCGACCAGGGTGCCCATGAGGCGATAGCAATAGTAGAAGTGCCCAACCGCTATCTGGCCGGTATTGCGGAAGTTGCCTTAAAAGACCATGTTTCTGACAAGACCAACTGGCGCAAAATGCTTACCAATGATATCGTTGACCTCGATCTGAATACAGAAAAGGAAAGATTATCCCAATTCCTCCCGGAAGAAATAAAACCGTATTATTCAGAATTCAAAAGCAAAGAAATAGAAATTGAATTTCCTGTCCTGCAATATCCGGTAAAGATCAATAGTTTAAATCTGGATAAAACACAAAACTACCAGGGAATTTTAAAAGGGATCAAAGGGCAATACCTGATCTTTGAAGACGGCACCGTTTTTAATGTGCGGAATTTTGAGGGATTTGTTGTAGAAATAGAGGTTTCAGGTAAAAAGGATAAGGGATAAACATTCAACATTCAACATTCAACATTCAAAATTCAAAATTATCTTTCTCTTTCCTCCTTCCTCTTTCTTCTTTATATTGATATAAGCGGTAACACACCCCGAGGAGCCCGGGCAAAAAAAAACCCCTTGGTCTCTTTTATATTTTATTTTTTTTTTTCAACATTTAAAATTATCCTGTTTCCTGTCTCCTGATTCTATTATATTTTTTACTTGGTTAGATCCGTTGTAACTATACCCCGCGAAGCATCGCGGGGCTACAATCAATACCCAATACCCAATACCCAATACTAAATACTGAAATCTTAATCTCCTCACCAGGTTTCAGATTAAATTTTTTGCGGAAAAGGTAAACAAAGAAATATAAAAAAGGAGTGTCAGAAAGAGCAATCATTAATTTGAATAAAAAGCCGCTGACCAGCTGTTCCATCTACAAAAAATAGATTATTCATCTTTTTTTATATAATCAATCCGTCGCTGGTGCAGCATCGGAAACGATAATAATAAATAGAGAAAAAAGAGAAGCAAAAATACCTGCAGTAACTACCTGATTTGCCCTTTTTTTGCCATAAATTTCTGAGATTAGGTCGGTAACTAAAAAAGTGACCGGATAGGGCAGGATGCCTACAGACAATTCAAAATTGTACAAACCAAGTAAATTCCAGGTAAAGAATTTTTGAAAGATCATATTGGAAACTACCATCGCAGAAATAAAGACAGCAGCCAAAGTAAGGTAAAGATTAAAGGCCAGATTTTTTTCCTTCGGTCATGGTAAGCGTTTAAAGCTAAATTAAAAAAAAATAATAAAGTCATACACCACTATCCTCAAAACCATTGTTTTCATGTTACACCACAATTGTTAAGAGCATAAATTTTATACCTTTGCCTTTTAAAGCTTTGCATTGAACAATAAAATCCAAATAAAGATTACCATATGAAAGCATATATATTCCCGGGTCAGGGAGCCCAGTTCCCGGGTATGGGCCTCAGCCTGTTATGAGAATTCAGCTTTGGCGAAAGAATATTTTGAGGAAGCAAACAGGATTCTTGGTTTTAAGATCACCGAGCTTATGTTCGGTGGCACCGAAGAAGATCTAAAACAAACCAGAGTAACGCAACCGGCCATTTTTTTGCATTCGGTCATACTGGCAAAAACGCTGGGAGATTCCTTTAAGCCTGATATGGTCGCAGGGCATTCACTGGGTGAATTTTCCGCACTTGTGGCCAATGGCGCTCTCGAATTCACTACTGCTTTATCCCTGGTATTTAAACGTGCCCTGGCCATGCAAAAGGCTTGTGAGCTTCAGGTATCCACCATGGCTGCTGTCCTTGGACTGGAGGACAGTATTGTGGAAAGTATATGCTCAGAAACCCCGGGCATTGTTGTTGCTGCGAATTATAATTGTCCGGGCCAGCTGGTTATTTCCGGAGAGCTGGAAGCAGTAACCCTGGCCTGCGAGACCTTAAAAACGAAAGGGGCAAAAAGAGCCTTGCTCTTACCAGTAGGAGGGGCTTTCCATTCACCCCTTATGGAGCCGGCCCGTGAGGAATTGGCAGCGGCTATTGAACAAACAAATTTTCACCAGCCTTTTTGTCCGGTATATCAGAACGTAACAGCGAATGCCGTAACTGATCCGCAGGCAATCAAAAAGAACCTGATTGCGCAGTTAACTGCTCCTGTAAAATGGACACAGACTGTAAGGCAGATGGTGGCCGATGGTGCGACATCGTTTTATGAGATCGGGCCTGGAAAGGTTTTACAGGGTCTGGTCAAGAAAATTGACAGCTCAGTAACCGCAGAAAGCGTTTAAAATAGAAAACATGAGCACAGGGTACACTTTTTACCAACATCACAAATGGGGTTGCTACCGTTACTTTCGGGCATCCGGCAAGCAATTCCTTTCCGGGAGAACTTTTTAGCAGCGATTCATTGATACCCTAAACCGCCTCTCGGAAAATGAAGAGATCGGAGTAATCGTAATTAAAAGTGAAGGAGATAAAAGTTTTTGTGCAGGGGCCTTTTTTGATGAATTGATGGCGGTAAGGAATGAGGCAGAAGGGACAAAGTTTTTACCGGTTTTGCTCAGCTTATGCTCGCCATGAAAAATTGCTCAAAAATTATTGTAGCAAGGGTTCAGGGCAAGGCTGTAGGAGGTGGTGTAGGAATAATTGCCGCCTCTGATTATTGTTTTGCTACTGAGGCGGCTGATGTAAAATTATCAGAACTAAGTGTTGGCCTGGGACCTTTTGTGATCGCTCCAGCCATTGAAAGAAAAATCGGTGTCTCAGGACTCAGTGAGTTGGCACTTGATACGGGAACATGGAAAAACGCCTACTGGGCTAAAGAGAAGGGCTTGTTTTCAAGGGTTTTCGAAAACAGCCGTGAAATGGACGAAGAGGTGGAGATGTTCTCAGAAAAATTAGCAGGCTATGGTATTCAGGCAAAAAAAGAATTAAAAAAAGTACTTTGGAACAATACCGGCGACTGGGAGACATTGCTGCCGGCATATGCGGCCATCAATGGCAAACTGGTTCTAAGTGAAGAAACAAAAAAGGCTTTACTATCTTTTAAAAAACAAGTATGATATTTCTATTGGTCTTTTTACAGGCAAACGCTTCCAAATTGAAGAAAAAATAAAAAGTGCTCCCGATGGCAGTTATGAAATCGGAGTGGTTATTGGCACCTATTTGCCTTTTGTTTTTCTGGCAGGACTGGCCTGGTTATTTTATTATTTTGCAAAAAGAAAATTTAAAGATAAACAGGAATAATTTTATATCACATGGGCCTTGGTGGCACCAACTGAACTATTTTTGGCTGTTAACCCTGTGATCAAAGAGATATAAACAATGAAAAAAGATATTGAAATACCTGAAGTTGAAGGCGTGTATCTGGCTATAGTTTCTGAACATAACGAGGTATACAATTGTCAGGACTGGTATGCTTATTTGATCAATGATAAGGAAGTAAGCCTTGAAATGGTCCTTATTTTATCGAAAGGCTATGGTGAGGATAAGGAGACCTCAGCCATGCGCCATAAATTGGAAAAATTAGCCCCCTATTCAGCATCAAAAATTGAATTGATTCAGGAGGATGTCCTAAAATTGCGAAATGAATTCAGACTGACTTTTTTTATCGGAGATCGGTTGTACGAAAAAAAATATATCCTTGAACCGGGCCTTAAATCGGGTGACCTTAGAATAATCAAACAACTCAATAAAAAGGGAGTATTATTAAAATGAACATGATCCTGCTATCAGGTCATTTTTGCTCCGGTCATTTTGGCCGGCTGTATCAGACAAAAAAAGTTTTATTAATCCAATAATTCTGTCAGTTTCTGAAATTCTGTTTTAGGATCTTTATTTTCGTATAAAATTCTGTAAATTGTATCGATAATGGGTGTATTAGATTCATTTTCCTTTGCAATATTGTAAGCACTTTTACTTGCATAATAACCTTCAGCCACCATATTCATTTCCAGAACAGCGGACTTAACCGTATACCCTTTTCCGATCATATTTCCCAGCATTCTGTTCCTGCTGAAAACGGAATATCCGGTTACCAAAAGGTCTCCCAAATAGGCTGAATTATTTATATTGCGTTTCATTTTATGGACTTTTTTGATGAACCGTTTTAATTCCCGTATGGAATTAGACATCAGTACAGCCTGAAAATTATCACCATAACCCAGGCCGTTCGCAATACCTGCCGCAATAGCATAGATATTCTTGAGCACAGCGGCGTATTCCGTACCAATAATGTCGTCGGTAATTTTGATCTTCATGTACCGGCTTGCCATTTTTTTTCCCATCAGTTTGGCCTTATCTTTATCCTGGCAGGCCAGGGTGAGAAAGGAAAGTTTTTCCATGGCAACTTCTTCTGCGTGGCAGGGTCCTGTGATCACACCAATATTCTCATAGGGAATCTGATAGTATTGATGAAAGTATTCACCAATCACAAGTCCGGTTTCGGGTACGATACCTTTGATGGCAGAAAAAATGACCTTACCATCCAGTGAAACGTTGATCTTGTCCAATTCGCTTTTCAAAAATGCCGATGGGATAGCAAAAATGAGGTAATCTGCATAGGCAATCATTTCATTGATATCATTCGATAAAAAGAGCTGATCAGGATTGAAAGAAGCTGAGCTCAAATAGGATGGATTGTGTCTGTTTCGTTTAATATGCTCAGTAATATAAACACTTCGCATATACCAGCCAATCTTATTCACGTTTTCAGAAAGTATTTTTACTATTGCGGTGGCCCAGCTTCCACCTCCGAAAACAGCAATTTTTATGTCAGAATCCATTTTTATATCTCTAATTTAAACAAATGTACTCATTTTAATAGAAGACAGAAATATAGGAATTTATATCTAATTTTTATAGATTTGTAATTCAATTAACTAAAATCAAAAAAAATACTACGATGGCAAAAAAAGACGCAACCGGTAAAAATCCTGAAAAGACCCCCACAGAGAACCTGAAAGAGGATGTTAAAAAAGTGAAGGATGATCTATTGGAGGGTGCTGAAAAGGCGACCAAAGACACAGCTAAAAAAGCTGAAAAAGTAATGGATGAAACAATTGAGGACACCAAAGAAGTAGGTGATGATATTGCTGATGGATTAAAAAAAGCTGCTGAAAAAATTAAGTCAGGTGCAAAGGAGTTGGCTGATGATCTGGGCCTGGACACAGATGATATCAAGGAAAATTTAAATAAAGCTGCTGATAAGGTAAAGGCCGGTACCAAAGATATACTGAAAGATCTTGATGAAGGAACCAAAGGCATACAAGAAGAAGCAAAGTCCACAGTGAATGAATTCACCAAAGGGGCTAAGGATGCATATAATGAATTGTCAGAACAGAAAAGCAACAAAAAAGTAATTGCAGGTGTGCTGGCAATTATTTTTGGATCGCTGGGCGCACATAAATTTGTGCTTGGATACAATAAGGAAGGCTTAATTATGCTTGCTATTACCGTAATCACATCAATTTTTACCTTGGGTGTTGGTGCCTGGCTGATGGCTGTAGTTGGCCTGATTGAAGGCGTTATCTACCTGACCAAAAGCGATGCCGATTTCTATAAAATTTACCAGGAAAATAAAAAACCCTGGTTTTAACTTGGAGATATGCAAATAGTTGATGAAAAGGGAGAGGCTGTAAGAAGGCAGGAAAACAAAAAAATAATTGCCGGTGTTTTTGCAATTATTTTAGGTTGTCTGGGCGTTCATAAGTTTGTACTGGGTTATCAGAAGGAAGGAATCATCATGCTGCTTGTATCTGTATTGACCTGTGGTATCGGAGCGGGTTTTATGGCAATTATCGGTTTGATAGAAGGGATCATTTACCTCACAAAATCGGATGAAGAGTTTTATGAAACTTATCAGGTAAATCAAAAGACCTGGTTTTAAATACCAAAAGTTTTACAGTCCGGAATTTTTTGTTTTCAGAAAATTCCGGACTGTTTATTTTACAAAAGGTATAATGACGCACCTTGAGAATTTTGTTCTTACCTTTGACAAATAAAAAAGTTCACTGTGGCCCTGATCTTAAACCTCGAAACTTCTACTAAAAAATGTTCTGTTTGCCTTTCAGATAAGGAAAGGGTAATTGCATTGGAAGAAATTAACGAAGGTCAGTTCACCCATGCAGAAAAATTGCATGTCTTTATCGAAAATGTCTTTAAGAAGTCAAAGGTATCTATGAACAGTTTGGATGCTATTGCTATAAGCAAAGGCCCCGGTTCCTATACCGGATTAAGAATAGGGGTCTCAGCAGCGAAGGGTTTGTGTTTTGCCCTTGATAAACCGCTGATTGCCATAGATACACTTGAGATTCTGGCCCATGCAGCTAAGGTAGAAAGAGGCCTTATCGTTCCCATGCTGGACGCAAGGCGGATGGAAGTATACAGCGCGGTTTTCGATGAGCAATACCACAAGATTCGGGAAACAGAGGCCGAAATCATTCACCCGGATTCTTACAGGGAGTACTTGTCAAAAGGGAAGGTTTTATTTCTTGGTGATGGCGCCGGCAAATGCGCAGACATACTTCAACATGAGAATGCAATATTTTTAAGGGATCATTTTCCCTCAGCGAAAGAAATGGTTCCTTTGTCAGAGGCACGGTTCCAGGAATCTAAATTTGAAGATGTTGCTTACTTTGAACCTTATTATTTAAAGGATTTTATTGCCATTAAGCCCAGGGACCTTTTAGCTAAAAAGTAAAGAGACGAGTGCAACAATGGCGGGAACCGCCTGAATATAAAATAGTTTTATCTTTTTAGTTGAGATCGCACCATAGATGCCTGCAAGTATAACACAGGTCAGAAAAAAAAGTGCTGTCTGTTGGCTGTAGTTTTTATCAACTAAAGACCAAATCAGCCCTGCAGCGAGAAAACCATTGTACAAGCCCTGATTGGCAGCCAGAACTTTTGATTGGTCTGCAAATGCTTTATCCAGGCCAAAGGCCTTTAACCCTTTGGGCTTGTTCCAGAAAAACATTTCCAGGATCATAAAATAGATATGCCCGAAAGCTACGACTGAGATCGAGAAAAATAACAAGGGTATTCAAGGCTTTTTGAGTTTGGTATCTATCTGTTTTAGTGCCTCACCTGAACTTTCCACCGGAAGTTTACAGGCTCCGTCAATGCATGTATAAATAATCGTTTTACCAGGACTATATTTTAGTTGCAGCAGGGGAAGCTGGCTTTCCTTAATGCTTCCAACTACCAGTTTATTGGGTATATAGGGTTTGTTAATCTCTTTAACCACTTGTCTGGCTTGGGAGCCTGAAACGGCTATTTCGTAAAATTCTCCGAGATAATTGGCATACAAAGACAACCATTTGGCAGAGCTTCCCCCGTAACTTAATGCTTCATCTTTTACATTGTTCAGCATTGTTATGGCCGTCATTTTGTATCTGTCATTGTAAAAGTAATGCCCCAGAAGAAACAGGTTGTTTGCCATGATGGCATTGGAAAAAGGAATTACATTGTCTTCGGTCTCAATTTTTCTTAAAATCAAATCCCGGCTGCTGTTCGATGTGAAAAAGAACATTTTTGTCTTGTCGTCATAAAAATGATCAAAGCAGTAGTCAGTGAGTTGTTTGGAAGTATGCAACCAATTTTCGTCAAGTGTGACCTGGTACAACGATAAAAAGGCATCAATCAGCGTTGCATAATCTTCCAGATACGCATTGATAGAGCTTTTGCCGTTCTTGTAATTCCGGTACAGTCCACCATCCTCTTTTAATTGTTTGTTAAGCAGAAAATGGGCATTTTTTAAAGCCATTGTTAAAAAGGCTTCTTCATTAAAGGCCATATAAGCGTCCACATAGCCTTTGAGCATCAGCGCATTCCAGGAGGTCAGTGTCTTGTCGTCAAGCCTGGGCTTCGGCCTTTCATTTCGTTTCTTTAGCAGCAGTTTTTTCCATACGGTAAGTTTTTGATTCAGTTGATCTTCTGTGATTCCATGCTTTTTACGAAATCAGCATCAGATTGTGTTCTAATAAAATGGTAGGTATCATTTTCCCACTTTCCGTTTATATTTACATTGTAGTAATCTGCAAAAAGAGCAAAATCCTTGTCTAATAGTTTTTCAAGGGCTTCCTTTTCCCACACATAAAAGACACCTTCTTCGAGTTTTCCAGCTTCGTTGTTGCTGTCTGCGTCCAATGAAGAATAGAAGGCACCTGCTGAATTGTATAATTCTCTTTCTGTAAACTCAAGGGTTTCGTAGACAATTTTTTTGTAGTGCTCATTCGGCTTAACAGAATAGGCATGTGCGTATAAGCTCACCAGTTGGGCATTGTCATAAAGCATTTTTTCAAAATGCGGTATATGCCATCGGTCGTCAACGGAATACCTGGCAAACCCTCCTCCAATCTGGTCATAAATACCTCCATAGGCCATTTGGGTAAGGGTAGTATTTACATAATCAACAATGCTGTCATTGTTTGTCTGAAACCCGTAACGCAATAAAAATTCAAGATTCACTGGCATTGGAAATTTAGGGGCTCCTCTGCTTCCTCCTTTTCTGTAGTCCAGCGTTTGTTTCCATCGCTCAACACAGCTATTAAATTCTGATAATCGAAAATCAGGTGTATTTTCATTGAGGCTTATTAGTCCGGATTGCTTTATTCCTTCGGTTAAATTACTGGCGTAATCTTCTAATTTCTCTGGATCTTTTTTGTAAAGCTCAGCGACCTGGCCAATGGCTTTTACCCAATTCTCTTTGGGAAAATAAGTACCTCCCCACACAGGGCGGCCATCGGGTAAAGCAATACAGTTCAGGGGCCATCCGCCTCGGCCGGTTAACAGCTGAACAGCATTCATGTAGACCTGATCTACATCTGGCCTTTCTTCGCGGTCAACTTTTACGTTTATAAAATGCTTGTTCATGACGGCGGCAACAGTGGAATCCTCAAAGCTTTCGTGTTCCATGACATGGCACCAGTGACAGGCAGCGTAACCAATAGAGATCAGCAATAACTTGTTTTCTTTTTTGGCAAGATCAAGAGTTTCCTGATTCCACGGATGCCAGTCTACAGGATTGTGTGCATGTTGCAGCAGGTAGGGGCTGGTTTCGTCAATAAGGTGGTTAGTATATCGAAAATTTTGCTCCATATTCTCTTTAATTTTGTTTTGACAGCCGCTAAAAAATGATCGAAATAAATACAATAAATAGTAGATTTCTGTTCATGATTTTTTGAGCATCATTGCGTAAAATTTGGGTAGATCCTTATGGCGGTCATGATTCAAAATCCGTTTTATTTTACCAAAGATAGCAAAAAAAAACCCGGATTTCCCGGGTTTATTAAAATTCAGAAAATGCTTAATCCAGCACTTCAAAGGAAATTTTTAAGTTTACTCGGAACTCGGTAATGTTATTTTTATCTACAACAACACTTTGTGATTGTACATGGGCAGACTTGATTCCTTTCAGACTTTTTCCGGCATGTTTGACAGCGTTTTTGGTGGCGTCCTCCCAGCTTACGGGCGAATTTGCCATGATTTCGATTACTTTAAGTACAGACATAATTTTTTAGATTTAGTGAAAAACATAAATATACAAAAATTTTCAATACTTCTGGTGCCCATTTATTCTGAGATAAAAAAGTTTGGGTTTTGAAGAAAAGGGATTCTGCTGATCATTTTTTGATTCTATCTCATAGAAAGTCGTTTTATCCACGAAGTCTTTTGAGGATATTTCGCAGTCAATCAGTTATATTACGAAAGCGAGCTACAGGCATGTCAATAACAACCACAAAAACTTAAAAAAATCACAGATCAAAGAACTTAAACCCATCGATCAACAGCTTTCTGAACTGCTCACCAAAGTAAGCGAGATATTTAAAGACAGGGTTTATGAGGATATAGGTAATCTGATGGATGAGAAGCGTGATTTGTTAAATGAGGTTACGGATAAGATAGAAAGCCAGATCAACCGGATCAGAACAGAAGATTCGAGCCCAAAAAATACAACCCTGTTCTTTGGCAACCTTCTTGAAACCAAAGATCTTATTAAGGCAGTGATGAGTTTGTTAGAGCTCTATCAGGAATTTGACCTGACTATGAAGAAAGAAAAGATCTGATATCCGATTAAATTATTTATAATTCCCGCCATGTGCGGGTTTTTTTATCGCAAATATTGTTCATGTTAACTGTAACATTGATGACAGTTATATTGTTCATTTTTTTGTCAATTTGCCCTGTGATAAGATGGTACATTTTTTGTATTGTAAGCAGAACAATAAATATTAAATTGAATAAGCATGACTGAAATGTTAACTAAAGAAACTTTTTTAGAAAAGGTTTTTGATTATGAAAAAAATAAGGAATGGAAATTTGAAGGAGATAAACCCTGTATTATAGATTTTTATGCGGACTGGTGTGGCCCATGCAAAATGGTAGCACCCATACTGGAAGTGCTTTCAGAGGAGTACGAAGGGAAAATCAATATTTATAAAGTGGATACAGAAGTTGAACAGGAACTTGCTGGAGCCTTTGGGATACGAAGTATTCCTTCCATGCTTTTTTGTTCCGCAGACGAACAACCCCAGATGGCTCAGGGCGCATTGCCCAAACACAGTCTGGAAGAAGTGATCAGGGATGTTTTGAAAGTTAGTAAATAGTGTTTTTAGGTTCTTGTTAAAAAAAGCTGCACTTTGAGGAGCGCAGCTTTTTTTATTATTAGATCAGTTTGTTTTTTAATAAGTATTCTGCGATCTGAATGGTGTTTGTTGCAGCGCCTTTCCTCAAATTATCACTAACGACCCACATATTGATGGTATTAGGCTGTGACTCATCCAACCGGATCCGGCCAACAAAAACTTCATCCTTTCCATGGGAATGCAGCGGCATTGGGTAATCAGAGTTTTTTGGGTCGTCTTTAAGAATCACTCCGGGGGCTTTACTCAAAATATTTCTTATTTCAGCCAAATCAATCTCTTTTTCAAATTCTACGTTAATGCTCTCTGAATGCCCGCCAACAACAGGAATCCTCACTGCAGTAGCGGTAATTGCAATCGTGTTGTCACTTAGGATCTTTTTGGTCTCCCTTACCAGCTTCATCTCTTCCTTGGTATAGCCGTTATCTTCGAAAACATCGCATTGCGGAATGGCATTGCGGTGAATGGGATGGGGGTATGCCATCAGCCCTTTTTCTCCTTTGTATTCATTTTCAAGCTGTTGCACCGCTTTCACCCCGGTACCGGTAACAGACTGATAGGTAGAAACAACAAGTCTCTTCATTTTATATCTTTTGTGCAAGGGAGCCAAAGCAACCACCATCTGTATGGTTGAGCAGTTCGGATTTGCAATGATCTTGTCATCTTTTGTCAGTTGATCTGCATTGATCTCCGGTACGATCAGCTTTTTTGTTGAATCCATCCTCCAGGCAGAGGAATTATCCACTACGGTCGTTCCCACAGCAGCAAATTTCGGAGCCCATTCCAAAGAAGTACTCCCGCCTGCAGAAAATACAGCAATGTCAGGTTTTTGGTCCACGGCATCTTGTAATCCAATGATTGTATATTCCTTGCCTTTAAAGGAGATCTTTTTCCCGATTGACTTTTCTGAAGCCACCAATAACAATTCTGTAAAGGGAAAATTTCTTTCCTCTAAGTACTTCTAACATTACGTTTCCTACCATCCCGGTAGCACCAACAACAGCTAATTTCATTTTATGCAGAGATTTAAATTTATGAGCGCAAATATCCTAAAATATTTTTAAGTGTATTTTGAAAAAAAATGATTTTACTACAAAATGTTTAGAATAATTCAAAAAAGGTATTTACATGTTAAAATTTAACAGGAGGATTAAGGTTTAGTTTTTTAGTTGTAATTTCGCAGCTGCTTAAAAATGATGCTATTAAATGCTGAATAATGGTCAAGAACAATAGAAATAAGATTGAATTAATGTCGCCTGCCGGAGATTTCGACTCACTTCAGGCTGCGATTGATAACGGTGCAGATTCGGTTTATTTCGGCGTTGAGCAACTAAATATGCGGGCAAGGGCAACAATAAACTTTACCCTGAAGGACTTACCCGAGATCTCAAAAAGATGTAAAAAAAATGGTGTCCGGACCTACCTAACGCTCAATACCATTATTTACGACCATGACCTGAGTATTGTGAAGACGCTCATTACCGCTGCCAAAAAGGCGGATATCTCGGCCGTAATTGCCATGGATCAGGCAGTAATTGCCATTGCCAGGCAGGTTGGTTTGGAAGTGCATATTTCTACCCAGATCAACATAACCAATATAGAAACGCTTAAATTTTACGCCATGTTCGCGGATACCATAGTATTGAGCAGGGAATTAAGTTTGAGGCAGGTAAAGAAAATAACAGAACAAATTGAAAAGGAGCAGGTAAAAGGGCCCTCCGGCAGGTTGGTGGAGGTCGAGATCTTCGGGCACGGCGCGCTTTGTATGGCTGTATCCGGCAAGTGTTATATGAGTCTGCATACCTATAATTCCAGTGCAAACAGGGGAGCCTGCAAGCAAAACTGCCGCAAGAAATATACGGTGATCGATCAGGAAACAGGAGTGGAACTTGAAATAGACAATGAATACATCATGTCGCCCAAAGACCTTTGTACCATTGATATTCTGGACCAGGTAGCCGATGCGGGTATCAGTGTGCTGAAGATTGAAGGCAGGGGAAGGGCTCCTGAATACGTTGCCAAGGTGACCAAAATATACCGGGAAGCGATTGATGCCGTGAGCGAAGGTACTTATTCAAAAGATAAAGTTCCGGGCTGGCTTGAAGAACTTGAAAAAGTCTACAACCGCGGTTTTTGGAATGGCTATTACCTGGGTCAAAAAATGGGGGAATGGAGTGACGGGCCGGGATCAAGCGCTACACAAAAGAAAGTGTATATTGGAAAAGGAATGCATTTCTTTCCAAAAACAAACATAGCTGAATTCAAACTGGAGGCCTTTGACCTGTCTCTGGGAGATCAAATACTGATTACAGGTCCAACCACAGGAGCCAGAGAAATGGAAATTACTGCGATGTATGTGAACGATGAGCAAAAGGAAAAAGCCGTTCGGGGGGATTCGATTACTTTTAAAACGGATTTCAGGATCAGACCGAATGATAAGTTGTACAAAATCGTTTTGGCGGATAAGCTGGTGGAAAATGCTTGATTTGATTTTTTTTTCTCTTTAACCAAACAAATAACAGACTTTACGTTTTCTAATTGTGCAACCAAAAGGTAATCACAGTAAAAAGGAAAATAGCCAAAATTACACCCAAACCCACTACCCAAACATTCTTGTAATAGAATTGATGTAATTTTGTGTCCTTTCGGTAGCTCCAGGCCATTACTACAATAAAAACAATGGCAAAACAAATTGCAAAAATTACCTGACCTTTACTGAACATTTATTCTAAATTTAAAGCCACAAAGGTAAAACAAAAAATTCAGGGATGAAAAAGGCAATTGTTATTGGGGCAAGTTCAGGAATTGGTAAGGAACTTGCGAAATTACTGGTGAATGACGGGTATTATGTTGCCATAACAGGCAGAAGGCTGGAGGAACTTGAAACAATAAGGCAGTCAAATCCGGAAAAATATTTAATCCGTCAGCAAGATGTCACGAAAATTGCGGAATCAGAAAAAGTATTTAAGGAATTGGCGCAGGAACTCCAAATAATTGATCTCATTGTTTACAGCTCAGGAGTTGGGGAACCTAACTATGAACTTGACTGGAATAAAGAAATTCCTACACTGGAAACGAATGTTTTGGGTGCTGCAAAAATATATGGCCTGGCCTATAATTTTTTTAAAAAGCAGGGACATGGCCATCTTGTAGGCATCTCTTCGGTGGCCGGTATTCGTGGTAACAGACATGCCCCGGCTTATTTTGCCTCAAAAGCCTTTCAGACCAATTATCTTGAATCTCTGTGGATGAAAGCCAAAAGGAGCAAGTCTTCTATTTCTATTACAGATATCGTCCCCGGGTTTGTGGATACAAAAATGGCTTTGGGGGACACTTTTGGTATGGCTTCCGTGGAAAAAGCCAGCAGACAGATCTATTCAGCGATTAAACAAAAAAAGAAAAAGGCTTATATCACCAAAAGGTGGCGGCTTTTCGCAGGTGTTCTTCAGTTTCTTCCGCGCTAGCTGGATCGCAAAAATGTAAGAGGATAAAATCTCAAAAAAATTCCAAGTACTTTTCCCTTTTACCTTCTAAAGCGCTTTAGTTTTATAAAGTTTTCAGATATTCCAGCACTGCTTTGCGGTCAGTTTCCGATAGGCCATCTCCAAAAGTATGTCCCATATTCCCATAGCCTTTTAGGGTAGTGTCATAAGTATCAGCACTTGCCCTGCCTGTTTCCTTCACATATTTCCAACCTACTTTCTCCGCATCGTAATCATCGCTTCTGAATGATCTGGTCCAATAATCAGGCCTGTTTTTGCTGTTGAGGACATCTTCAATTGTAGGTACTGATGCGTTGTGAAAATAAGGTGCTGTTGCCCAAACACCATCCAAAGGAGGGGCAATATAACCTCCCTGCGCTTCAACTTTAAGACCATTGGCACTATTTCCAAACCAACCGGTATTGAACCAATCTTTGAAATAAGTCATTTCTGCTGATGTATTTGTATATAAATCGGACAAGGCAGGGTCGGTGCCAATTGTGTTAAGCGAGACGAGTAAATTTGGATAGCTTGTGCTACTGCCATACGTTCCATGACAAAATGAACATTTTTGAGTAAAAATCGCTTTTCCCTGATCAGCCAGCCCGGAATTAATGCTGAACGGATATTTTGGTGGCGTTAATGATTTGAGATAGGCCAGTACATCCTGAAATTTTACATCCACTTCCTTGGCCTTTTCAACATTATCAATGGTTGACAGGATCATGGTGATCATAGACCTGCAATAGTCTTCCCGGCCTATGGCATGGTAGAATAGTGCATTTTTCTTTTTAAGTAACCACCAGGCCGGAACATCCGATGGAATTACCTCATCGGAAATGGTAATGGCGGGCTGAGCGAGCATTTCCAGTGTATTCTTATCTCTAATCGAAGTCAGGATCATGGTGGTTTTATCTGCTACATTCACCCCTCTTGATTTGGTAATGGTTTTAGGGCCTACGGCCTCCAGATTTTTCTTAAAGGTCTGGAAGGCTTCCCATTCCTTGCTGTTTTGGCCATAGAGCAAAATGATCCCATTTGAAAGCCGGCTCAGGTCTTTTGATCTGTCTATGGTAAAATCAATGGTCTGGTTTCCTAAACCAATAATAAGTTCGTTATTGATCTTTGTGGCATGGCATTGCAGACAGTTGGGCGCTACGATTTTCACACCATTTGGTGCAGATACCGCGTTAAAGTCATGCGGGATTAAGGCGTTGTCACCGCCACGCTGAAGCAAATTTTCCGTATTTTGTCCATTCCCGATCAAAAAGGCATTGTAAGGAATTCCGGAGCTCATATAATCTCCGGTGATGAGATAGGTATAACCCTTATTTGCATCCCCGCTTCGCTGGGTGAAAGGAGGTATTGCGGTAGTTGTATATTCCGGTGTAACAGGAGTTGGATTATTTCCTGTATCATCAGACCCGACAGGATCACTATCAGAACATGACATTAAAAATAACGTGACAAAGCAGCTTAATATAAGTTCTAAATGTTTCATAAAGAGGGGATTAAAATTCATAGCTTTCGCAAATGTAACAAAAATTACATAACTTATTTAAGAAATTTGTAAAAGTAAAAGTTAATGACTATCGTTGCAAAAATTATTTTGGCAATGAAAAACAAGTTAACTGCAGTACAGCTCTTTCACGAATCTTTTGGTTTGGGAGTGCGACATAGCCCGGTGGCCAAACTGGATCAGCAGCTTCTGGAACTTAGATTTAACCTCATGGATGAAGAAAACCGCGAATACCTGGAAGCAGCTAAAAATGATGACTTGCCTGAAGTGGCAGATGCTTTGGGGGACATGCTTTATATTTTGTGTGGAACGATCCTGGAGCATGGATTACAGTACAAAATGGAAGAAGTTTTTGAAGAAATACAAAGAAGTAATATGAGTAAACTTGGTACGGATGGAAAACCAATTTACAGGGAGGATGGCAAAGTTCTGAAAGGACCTGATTATTTCAGACCCGATATTGCCGGGATACTCGAAAAATAAAAAAAGGCTCGTCAGAGCCTTTTTTTATTCAACCGGAAACCTCCAGCCAAATTTGTCTTCAGCGCGGTTGTACTGTATATCGGTAAGTTCTTTTTTAAATCGTGAGGCATAGGAATCAGCCATCACCGGCAATTCATAATCCTGATCTTTAAATCCGAACCCTGAAATTGGTGAGATAACGGCAGCAGTTCCGGCACCAAACATTTCCTTTAAAGCCCCATTTTTGGCAGCTTCAACCAATTCTTTTACAGACAGTTTTCTTACTTCAACCTGAATGCCATCATTCTTAGCCAGGTCGATAATGCTTTTTCGGGTAACCCCATCCAAGATTCTTTCACTGGTTGGGGCTGTGATCAGTGTGTCATTAATTCTGACAAAAATATTCATGGCACCTGCTTCTTCAATAAATTCATGGTTCGTATCATCTGTCCAGATTACCTGTTGGTAACCTTTTTCCATGGCCAGCTGGGTAGGGTAGAATTGTCCGGCATAATTTCCACCTGCTTTTGCATATCCCACACCACCGTTTGCTGCACGTGAATAGGTTTGTTCAATCAATACCTTTACAGTGCCTGAAAAATATCCGCCGGATGGGGAACAGGCAATAATAAACGTGTATTCATCCGAAGGAGAGGCATGAAAACCGTTTCCTGAGGCAAATACGAAAGGCCTTATATACATAGAACTGCCTTCTGCAGTCGGTATCCATGCACTGTCGAGTTTCAGCAGTTCTGTGAGCCCATCCATGAAGATCTCTTCAGGAATCTCTGGTATCGCCAATCTTTTTGAGGATATATTGATCCTTTTCTGGTTTTCTAAAGGCCTGAACAACCATATTTTTCCTTTATCATCCTTATAGGCTTTCATTCCTTCGAATACAGACTGTCCATAATGAAAGATCTTGGCAGAGGGGTCGAGGCTGATATTCTGGTAAGGAACTATTTTGGGTTCCTGCCAGGCATTGTTCCTATAAGTGCAAATAAACATATGGTCAGTACTCACTTTTCCAAAGGGAAGGTTGCCCATATCAACCTGCGGTAATTTTGACTGCTTTGTTTTCTCAATCATGATGCGGGATTTCAGTTCTGTATGCATAACATCGTATTTTAGAGCAAAATTACTCAATAAAGAGCAATTCTACTTTTATTTTTATGTGAAAGTACTGTATTTTTCAGTTTATATTTGTTTTTTTAAAGCATGGAAAGAAAGTTAGTGCTCACAAAAGATGGGTCGTCCAGCATATTTTTGCCTGAATGGAATGAACATTATCATTCTTCGCACGGGGCCATACAGGAGGCATACCACGTATTCATCCGAAATGGTCTGGACCTTTTTAAGGGACGCTCTAAAATAAATATTCTGGAAATCGGATTCGGTACCGGATTAAATGCATTTATAACTTTTCTTGAAAGCAAGCAATGGGGTATTGCAGTGGATTATGTCGGAATTGAAGCTTTTCCTGTGATCCCGGAGGAGGTTCAGGGATTAAATTTTGTTGAACAGCTGGAGGTTCCCTCTGAGCAGCATGTTTTTTTGTCCATGCACCAAAATCCATGGGAGATTAAAAACAGGTATGATGGACTATTTTTTCTGACAAAGAGAAAGCAGCTTTTTCAGGATCTGACCGATAAGGACGCATATGACCTGATCTATTTTGATGCTTTCGGAGCAAGGGTACAACCCGAGTTATGGACAGAAGGGATCTTTAAAAAAATGTACGAAGCCTTGGTTACTGGCGGCGTTCTGGTAACCTATGCCGCTAAGGGAAGTGTCAGAAGGGCAATGCTGGCTGTAGGTTTTCAGGTGGAAAAGCTGCCAGGTCCCCCGGGGAAAAGGGAAATGTTAAGAGCAAAAAAGATATAAAAAGAATTTAAATACAAAAACTGTTTTGAACACAAAATTTGTCAGAAGAAAAATGCCTAACAACAAAAGGGTATTGATACTCCTCGCCTTGTTGCTGCTTGTATTGTACTTGTTTTTCAACCTGGATTCCCTGCTGGAAAGTTTCTGGTCGAAAAATTAGAAGGGCTCTTATTGGGGATAACAGAATTTGATCTTTCTGGAAATATGGGCAAGACTGTTTTAAAAGAAGGCTTGTATTTCTGACAGAATGTTCTTAAAGAAATTAGGCTAATTGTTCAGGCTCTTCCACAGGAGGTCTTTCAATTGATCCAATCCGGAATTTGATACCGATGATATAAAAAGATGGGGCAGGTCTTTTGGCAGCGTTTTCTTTATTTCTTTTATCAATTCATCATCCAGGAGGTCTGATTTGGAGATCGCCAGTACCCTTTTTTTATCGAGGAGTTCAGGATTGTGTTTTTTGAGCTCATTGCGCAGAATGCGGTATTCATTTTTTATGTCCGGGCTATCTGCAGCAATCATAAAAAGCAACACTGAATTTCGCTCAATATGCCTTAAAAATCTGTGACCAAGGCCCTTGCCTTCGGCAGCACCTTCTATTATTCCAGGAATATCCGCCATGACAAAGCTCTGGTAATCGTGGTATTTTACAATTCCCAAATTTGGTTTTAGTGTTGTAAAGGCATAATCTGCAATTTTTGGTTTTGCCGAGGTGAGTACGGAGAGCAAGGTTGATTTTCCTGCATTTGGAAAACCGACCAGACCTACATCGGCAAGCAGTTTGAGTTCCATTCTAAACCAGCCTTCCTTTCCAGGAATACCCGGTTGTGAATAACGAGGTGTCTGGTTGGTCGAGCTTCTGAAATGCCAGTTGCCCAGGCCACCCATACCCCCTTCCAACAAAATTCTTTCCTCGCCTTCTGTCGTAATCTCAAAAAGAACATCTTCTGTATCAGCATTGATGACAATAGTACCGAGAGGCACATCAATAAATGTATCTGTACCTGATTTGCCTGTACTGCGGTTTTTGCTTCCCGCGCCTCCATGTTCTCCTCGGAAATGGGTTTGAAACTTAAGATGGATGAGCGTCCATAAATTTTTATTACCGCGCAGAATAATGTGCCCACCCCTGCCACCATCTCCTCCGTCAGGCCCTCCTTTGGCCACAGATTTTTCACGGTGTAAGTGCGTAGATCCGCTGCCTCCGTTTCCGGAAGCGCCATAAATCTTGACATAATCTACAAAATTGCCCTCAGTCATAAATCAATTAAAATTTTTTGGAAAGGAAAGCTCAAAATTATTCTAAGGCTGCAAGGATTCTTGCTGAGATCTCTTCAATGGATCCAACCCCATCAATGCCAAAGTATTTATATTGTTTTTGATAATAATCTTTTACTATTTCTGTCTTTTTATAGTATTCTTCAAACCTGCGGCGTATCAGTTCTTCATTATAGTCATCCGGTCTTTCACTTGTTTTTCCCCTTAGAAGAACCCTTTCCACAAGCAATTTCTCAGGTACTTCCAAAGCAATCATACCCCTAACACTGGTTTTTTTACCGGCTAAATAAATATCAAGGGCTTTGGCCTGCAGGGGTGTTCGTGGAAAGCCATCAAAAATAAAACCATTGGCATCAGGAAATTTTTCAACTTCTTCCTTCAACATATCGATGGTTACTTTATCCGGAACCAAATTTCCATGGTCTATATATTTTTTTGCTAATTTGCCCAAATCAGTATCCTGCTTAATATTTTCTCTAAATATTTCACCCGTAGAGATGTGTATTAGTTTATAATAATCACGCAGAAAAACTGCCTGAGTGCCTTTACCTGCTCCGGGAGGGCCAAATAAAACGATGTTTTTCATTCTTAATTAGATTTGATTAGCACTGTTCGGGCTATTTAATGCGCTGCAATAAAACTACAATATTGTTTTTAAATTGTAGATAAATCCTGATAGAAAATGTTAGGTTGCGATTTGATACACATCGGGTAAATTTCTTCCCAAACCATCAAAATCAAGGCCGTATCCAACAATAAATTTATCTTCAATAGATATTCCCACATAGTCAATTGGCAGTTCCTTTTTATAGGCATCTGGTTTAAAGAAAAGGGTGGCAATCTTTAATTGTTTTAATTTTTTTTCTGTGAATATCCTGTAGATTTCTTCCAGTGTGCTGCCGGTATCAATAATATCTTCGAGAATAATTACTGTTTTATCTTCAAGTTCTTCACTCATGCCAATCAACTGTTTTATATTGCCGGAAGAATTGACGCCTTCGTAAGAGGCAAGTTTCACAAAAGAAATATGGCAGGCATAGGGATATTTTCTGATCAGGTCGGCTGCAAAAATAAAAGAGCCATTCAGAATACCTACAAAAATTGGTTTTTCTTCTTCCCCCAAATCTCTCGCGATCACCTCTGCCATAAAATTCACGGCCTTGTCAATTTTCTCTTTAGAAATAAAGGGTTTAAAAGTTAAATTATGAATTTTAATCAGGTCCATCCTGCAGAATTAACTTAAAGTAAAAGGCTGTAAAGGTAGCATAAATTTGGTCTAAACAAAAAACCTTTCCGGGCAATTTGGCCGGAAAGGTTCTGCAATTTTCATAAAAATCAACTTATTTTTTTTCTTTTTTTATCTCGGTCTTTCCAATAGTATCATACATAACTGGAGTGGCAATAAACAAGGAGGAATACGTACCAATTCCGATTCCGATAATCATGGCAAACATAAACCCTTTCATGGAATCTCCACCAAACAAAAAGATGGCAATCAATACGACCAAGGTGGTACCTGATGTACTTAATGTCCTTCCCAAGGTACTGTTTAAAGCTGCGTTAATTGTTTTGGCAAAAGGCCAGGCAGCGTGTTTTTTTGTGTATTCACGAACCCGGTCAAACACAATCACGGTATCATTGATGGAATAACCAACCACTGTAAGAATTGCTGCGATGAAAGACTGGTCCACTTCCATATCGAAAGGCAGCCACTTGTAGAACAGCGAGAAAACACCCAATACGATAATTACATCATGAAAAAGTGCTGCTACGGCACCAAGACTGAATTGCCATTTTCTGAATCTCATTAAAATATAGAGGAATATACCTATCAATGCCCCAATCACAGCAAAAATAGCTGCCTGCTTGATATCATCGGCAATGGTTGGACCTACTTTAATGAATTGCATTACCCCAACATTCTGGTCGTTATCTGCACCCATAAATTGTTCATAGGTGAGATTTTGAGGCATAAAAGGTTTCAGGTTGGTATATAATAAGTTCTGGATCTCATCATCAACGGCTACCTCATTATCCTCAATTTTATATTTCGTTGTAATTTTTAACTGGTTTGCCGCACCAAAGGTTTTTACTTCGGGTGAGCTGCCAAAAGCACCTTTTAGAACACCTGCAATTTTCTGACTGTTAACTTCATTTTCAAACCGCACTGTATAAGTCCTGCCGCCTTTAAAGTCCACACCATAATTCAGGCCGTTCACAAACAAAGAAATAATACTTATGGTCAGGAGAATTCCGGAAAAGATATAGGCTTTTTTTCTTAGTCCAAGGAAATCAAAGTTTGCATTTTTAAACCAGTTTCTTGTAATTTTTGTATCAAAAGTTAATTTATTCCCTTTTCTTACATACCATTCAATAATCAGGCGGGTAATAAAAATGGCTGAAAACAAAGAGGTGACGATACCAATCATCAGGGTGGTTGCAAAACCTTTTACAGGACCGGTACCAAAAATATACAGAATAACACCTGTTATCATGGTAGTAATATTGGCATCTAAAATGGCAGATAGCGCCCCGCTGAATCCGTCACTAATAGCTTCTTTCAAATGTTTGCCTGTTCCCAGCTCTTCTTTAATTCTTTCGAAAATAAGGACGTTGGCATCGACTGCCATACCGAGGGTAAGAACAATACCCGCTATACCGGGTAAGGTCAGCACGGCACCAAAGGAGGCGAGGGTACCGAAAATAAAAAGAATGTTGGCAATTAAAGCGATATCGGCAAATAAACCGGCCTTACCATAATAGAAGATCATCCATAAAACAACCAATAAAAACGCAATGAAAAAAGAAATGGTTCCTGAATCGATGGCTTCCTGACCCAAAGACGGACCCACCACATCGGATTGAATAATTCGGGCAGCGGCAGGCAATTTACCTGATTTTAAGGCATTTGCAAGGTCTTGCGCTTCTTGTATTGAAAACTGCCCCGTAATAGAGGTTCTTCCCTGGGTAATGGCATCATTCACCCTGGGTGCTGAATAAACATAATCATCGAGAACAACGGCAACAAATTTACCGACATTGTCAGTGGTCATTTTAGCCCAGTCTTTTGTTCCTTTGGAATTCATGGCCATCGTAACTTCCGGGTTGGCACCCAGTTGATCAAATACCTGTGCTGCATCAATGATGACATCTCCCTGTATTGGAGCCACATCGTCGCGGTTAGATCTGATTGCGTATAAGTTGATTGCTTCTGTATTTTCTATCGGTTTTGCATCCCAAAGAAATTTGGCGAATTTCATTTCTACAGGCAATAAACTCCTGACTTCAGTTCTGGCAAGATATTCATTTACCTTCGCGGTATCTGCAACAGAGGCAGTTCCTACAACAGAGCTAAGCTCATTTGGTGATTGTGGAATATTAGGCATCAAAACAGCAAATAGCGGATTTAGGGCCTTGGCATCAACAGAATCTTTGATTTCTCCTAAAAGTGCATCAACCTCATCGGCCCGTTTTACAGAATCAACAGCGACTGTTTCTGATTTCTGTTCCTGACTATTGGCCAAAGTAGTATTGGCACTGATCAGGAATTGTGCGATTTCCTGATTGGTATACACTTCCCAGAATTGCAATTCTGCAGTGCTTTGAAGTAGTTTTCTTACACGGTCAATATCTTTTGCACCAGGTAATTCGATAAGGATCCTTCCTGATTCGCCAACCCTTTGTATACTTGGTGAAGTAACTCCAAACCTGTCTATACGGCTCCTTAAAACTTCAAAAGCAGTATTGATAGAACCTTCCACTTCCCCTTTCAGGATAGGCTTTACTTCTTCGTCACTCATTTTAAAGTTGATCTTGTCTTTGAGGGATTTATTTCCGAAAATGCCTGGATCACTTAATTTTACAGTGCCTTTGCTGGCCTGTTCAAAAGCTTCATAAAACAGGTTAAGGTAATCTTTATCGCTATTTTTTTGTTGCAGGGTAGCTGCATTTAGCGCTTCGTTGAAAACAGGATTGGTTGATTTGTTTGATAGTCCGACCAGGATATCACGTACAGATACCTCTAAAATGGCATTGATACCCCCTTTGAGGTCCAGACCCAAATTAAGTTCTTTTTCCTTGAGATCATTATAAGTATAATCAGCAAAGCCTAAATTTAATACCGGCGTATTGGAAACGGAATCCAGATATTTTTTTTGTAAAGCGGCTAATTCTTCATGATCATTCTCTTTTGAGGAGTTACTTTGAGCATAGGCAACACCATCTTTCTCAACATTTTTTGCAAAATATGTAAAGGAAAGCTGGTAGAGACAAACTAAACTAAACAAGATTGCAAAAGTTCTTATAAGACCTTTATTTTGCATTATAATTAAATTTTAATCGTTATTTTTTTAAACGCGCAAATATACAGATTTAATTTAGGTTTAAAAGAAAAATGAGACAGATTATTGTCACTTAAAATCGGAACGTATTATCGCTTTCCTTTGATTACACAGCTGGGTAAAACTGAATATGAAATTTTAGGTTTAACCCGGCGAAGAAGTTAGTCATTATTTAAAAACCTAGGTTGTAAAGTTTGCGGAGAATTCACCAGATTTGAAGAAAACAGCCTGTTGTGAAGAGTATATGAATTGTCTGATAGATACACTTTATGTATTCAAAAAAGCTGTTATTGGGATAAAAAAATGTAAATTTGTTATACGAAAGCCAGGATGAGCCCCTGTGGTAAAACCATTGACCGGACAGTCAGGCACGACCTGATTTTCAATAATTAAAACTGGAACACTCCTAAATACCCAAACCCACAATGAAACATTTATCAGACATAGAAATTGCCCAGCAAGCCAAGATGCTTCCCATCGTAAAAATTGCTGAAAGGCTGGGAATTGACCCCGAAGAAATCGAGATGTATGGAAAATACAAGGCCAAATTGCCACTTACATTAAGAGATGAAAAGAAAATTGAAAAATCACACCTGATATTGGTCACTGCCATTACACCCACACCGGCAGGTGAAGGTAAAACTACGGTTTCCATAGGTTTGAATGAAGGATTGAACAAAATTGGCAAAAAGGCGATTGTGGTATTGCGCGAACCGTCTTTGGGTCCTGTTTTTGGAATAAAGGGTGGCGCTGCGGGAGGAGGTTATGCCCAGGTGGTACCTATGGAAGATATCAATTTGCATTTTACAGGGGATTTTTCTGCGGTAGAAAAGGCCAATAATTTACTCGCCGCCTTAATAGACAACAACCTGCAGAGCAAAGCACAGAACCTGGGGATTGATGCCAGAACGGTGGCGTGGAAGCGGGTGATGGATATGAATGACCGGGCTCTGCGAAATATAGTGATCGGTTTAGGCGGCACAGCCAATGGCGTTCCGCGCCAGGATGGATTTAACATCACTCCGGCCTCAGAAGTGATGGCTATTTTATGTATGTCTGAAGATTTTAAGGATCTCAAAAAACGTTTGGGCAATATTTTCGTCGGATTTACTTTTGACAGAAAACCTGTGTATGCACGTGATCTTAAAGCAGAAAATGCCATGGCTATTCTGTTAAAAGATGCCATTAAACCCAATCTGGTTCAAACGCTCGAGAACAATCCGGCCATTATTCACGGCGGGCCCTTTGCCAATATTGCACAGGGAACGAATACCATAATAGCTACTAAAATCGGACTTTCACTGGCAGATTATGTGGTTACTGAAGCCGGTTTTGGAGCAGACCTGGGCGCAGAAAAATTTATGGATATCAAATGTGTTTCCGGCAAATTAAAACCCAGTATAGTGGTGATCGTTGCCACCATTCGCGCTTTACGCCACCATGGCGGTGCCAGGGCAGAGGAGTACAATACGCCGGATCTGGACAAGGTGAAAAAGGGGATCGACAACCTCATCAAACATATTGAAAATATTAAAAAATTCGGAATCACACCGGTTATTGCCATCAACAGATTTCCTTCAGATACAGAAAATGAAACGAATTATGTGATAAGAAAATGTAAAGAATTGGGTGTGGAAGCTGTGGTAGCCGAAGAATGGGCAAAAGGAGGTGACGGTATGAAGGAAATAGCTCAGGTTGTAGTTAACCAAATTGAAAAGGGTGAAAACAATTTCAAGCCGCTATACGAGTGGAAAATTCCGATCATAGAAAAAATTGAAAAAATTGCGCGTGAGATCTATGGCGCTGATGGCGTGGATTTTTCTCACAAGGCGGTGAGTGATCTGAAAACAGTAACCAAACTTGGCTTGGATCATTTGCCTGTGTGTATGGCAAAAACGCAAAAATCACTTTCCGACAATGAAAAAGCGGTGGGCAGACCCAAGGATTTCAGAATAACCGTGCGGGAATTTGAATATTCGGTAGGTGCAGGGTTTATTATTCCTATTTTGGGAGATATGATGCGCATGCCGGGGTTACCGCCTGTTCCGGCCTCAGAAGGCATGATTATTGACAAAGATGGTAAAATTTCGGGCTTGTCATAAGGTGATTCAAATGTCAGAATTAGTTAAATTCTTGTGTTGGGACAAAAAAAAATAGCTTTCGGTACTGAAAGCTATTTTTGTATAAATAAATATTGCGCAGATTACAAATTCAAAAGATTGTTTACATCTCTAACCGCATCTGCACTTTCTTTCATGTTTTTCTTTTCTGCTTCTGTCAGATCAAGAGGAACAATTGCTTCAATTCCATTTTTACCAATAATACAGGGTACCCCGATACAAATGTCTTTCAGTTCATATTCTCCGTTCAGCATCACTGAACAGGGGACCATTTTCTTCTGGTCGCAGGCAATGGCCTGAACCATTGCAGAAACGGCTGCTCCCGGAGCATACCAGGCACTTGTACCCAGCATTTTTGTAAGAGTAGCCCCACCAACTTTGGTAGCTTCAGCAACCTCAGATAATTTTTCAGCAGATAAGAATTTAGTAACAGGAATACTGTTTCTGACGGCTAACCTCGACAAGGGGATCATGCCCGTGTCACTGTGGCCACCAATTACCATTCCGTCAACATCGGAAGCAGGGCAGCCCAATGCTTCTGCCAGGCGGTATTTAAACCGGGCGCTGTCTAAAGCGCCGCCCATCCCTATAATCCTGTTTCTTGGAATTCCTGTTACCTTATGGGTTAAATAGGTCATGGTATCCATCGGGTTGCTCACAACAATAATGATCGCGTCAGGAGAATGCTTAAGCAGACTTTCTGCAACAGATTTTACAATACCTGCATTGATACCGATTAGTTCCTCTCTGGTCATACCGGGTTTTCTTGGAATACCGCTGGTTATTACTGCAATTTGGCTATGCGCAGTTTTGCTGTAATCATTTGTTACGCCTGTTATTTTTGTGTCAAATCCGTTCAAAGAAGCGCATTGCATCAAATCCATGGCTTTACCTTCAGCAAAATCCTCTTTAATATCAATGAGTACTATTTCAGAGGCAAAATTCTTAATTGCAATATACTCTGCACAACTGGCGCCTACCGCTCCGGCACCTACAACTGTTACTTTCATCTTTTTTAGTTTATTTGTTTAGTTTTATTATATGTCAATATTTGCATAGACGGCATTTTTTTCAATAAACTCTCTGCGGGGTGGCACATCATCACCCATCAGCATAGAGAAAACGCGGTCTGCTTCTGTCCCATTTTCAATTGAGACCTGACGCATGGTCCTAAATTCAGGATTCATGGTGGTTTCCCATAGCTGTTCTGCATTCATTTCTCCAAGACCTTTATATCTCTGTATAGCCACGCCACCTCCGAAACTTTCTGCGATGGCATCTCTTTGTTTATCATTCCAGGCGTATTCTTTTTTCGCGCCTTTTTTTACCAGATACAGTGGCGGAGCTGCGATATAAATATTTCCATTCTCAACCAGTTCTCTCATATAACGGAAGAAAAATGTCAGAATCAGGGTGGCAATATGGCTGCCATCCACGTCAGCGTCGCACATAATCACTACTTTATGGTAGCGCAGTTTAGTAAGATTCAGAGCTCTTGGGCTCTTCTTCGTACCAATTGAAACCCCGAGCGCCGTATACATGTTCTTGATTTCTTCGTTTTCAAAGACCTTGTGTTGCATGGCTTTTTCCACATTCAGGATTTTACCTCTCAGTGGCAGAATTGCCTGGAAATTCCTGTCTCTACCCTGTTTTGCTGTTCCGCCGGCGGAATCGCCCTCCACCAGAAAGACCTCGCATTTTTCCGGATCACTCCAGGCACAATCTGAAAGTTTTCCAGGTAAACCACCACCGTGCATGACGGTCTTTCTCTGAACAAGTTCCCTTGCTTTTTGAGCAGCATGTCTTGCCTGAGCGGCAAGAATCACTTTTTGGACGATGATTCTTGCATCGCCCGGATTTTCTTCTAAAAAGTCGGATAGCATTTCTGTAACGGCCTGACTTACGGCAGCGGTCACATCCCTGTTTCCCAGCTTGGTTTTGGTCTGCCCTTCGAATTGCGGATCGGCAACTTTTACTGAAATGATCGCTGTTAATCCTTCCCTGAAATCATCCCCTGATATTTCAAATTTAAGCTTGCTGAGCATTGCCGGAAGTTTCGGCATACTTTTTTAAGGTATTGGTAAGTCCGCGTCTGAAACCGGCCAGGTGTGTGCCTCCTTCATGGGTATTGATATTATTTACATAGGAATGCAGGTTTTCGTTGAAAGAGGTGTTGTAAACCATCGCTACTTCCACCGGAATTCCGTGTTTTTCACTTTCCATACTAATCACATCAGAGGTTAGCTGTTCCCGGGTTGCATCCAGATAACGGACAAATTCTTTCAGCCCTTCATCACTATAAAAAACTTCATGAATAAAATTCCCGTCTTTATCTTTTTCTCTTTTGTCGGTAAGGGTGATATTCAATCCTTTGTTCAAAAAGGACAACTCCCTCAAACGGGCAGCCAGGATATCATAACTGTAAATAATTTCTGTCTGGAAAATAGTGTCATCTGCCCAAAAGGTAACTTCGGTGCCTGTTTTATCGCATTCACCAACCACCTTTACGGGATACAGGGCTTTTCCTTTTTCATATTCCTGCTGCCATATCTTTTTTTCCCGGTAAACGATAGCGGTTAAATGTTTTGACAGAGCGTTCACACAGGATACGCCTACACCATGTAATCCGCCTGAAACTTTATAGGAATCCTTATCAAATTTTCCGCCGGCACCAATTTTTGTCATAACTACCTCGAGAGCGGAAACTCCTTCCTTTTTGTGGATATCCACAGGAATACCCCTTCCGTTGTCGATAACGGTTACGGAGTTGTCTTCATTGATAAACACATCTATCTTTGTGCAATGGCCTGCCATGGCTTCGTCGATAGAGTTATCAACTACTTCATAAACCAAATGGTGCAAGCCTCTGGAACTCACATCTCCAATATACATGGAAGGACGTTTGCGCACGTGCTCCATCCCTTCCAACGCCTGAATACTATCCGCGGAATACTGATCTTTTTTTACTTCGTCACTCATTTTTTCAGATATTTTTTCGGGTTTTTTACGAAAGTACAAATATAATAAAACATCAAGTTTTATTGGGCAGAAATCGATGCCTAAAGCCTTAAGTTATTAACATTATGTTGGTAAAAATTAAGTATGAGAATACAGGACGCACAAGAGGAGGTAAATAAAAAATGCCCAATTGCTTGGGCATCTTTTTAACGTACTTTAAAGAAATGTAAAATTCTTTCTTTGCTTAATGTAAAATCCGTTTTAATTTTTTCCCCTCATAAATCGGATTTTAAATCATTGCATTTCAATAACTATAGAAAATCAAAAAAAATTGATGAACGAATGTAATTTTCAATTCTGAAGAAATTCTGAAGTTTTAAAAAAAATCCTGACCTTTTGATTGGGTCAGGATTTGCGCAAATTAAAATAGCTTAATATTTCAATGTATTTTTTCTTCGATGATTTAAATCAATTTATTCCCCTCAGATAAAACTGATTTAAAGCATAGAAATTAACTAAGTGATTATTTCAGTTTTCATTAAAAAATGAACTTTGAACGTTCTGAAATATGTAATAACCAGAAACAGTATCGATTATTTACATGGCAAATGTATGTGCGAAATCTGAAGATAATCTGAAGTTAAAAATGATTTTAAAAGAAAATTAAAAATACAGGGTAAAGTAATGTTTGTTCTCTGAAAATGAGTGTTTTATATTCCAACCTGAAACATCACAAACTTTTTTCACAATGGCAAGTCCAAGGCCGAAAGATTCGGTGGAAGTACTCTCTTTTTTTTGAAACGTTCAAACAGAGCTTCAGAGGAGATGCTTATTGGTCTTCCTGTGTTGGCCACGGAAATATACAGTTCATTGGTTTGTATCTCGATACTGCCGTTTTCATAATTGTGTCTGATGGCATTGCTGATTAAATTAGAGACTACCATATCAAACAAAAGGGGATTTGCGGTCACTTTTACATCGAGGCTTAAATTTTTGCTGACTGTTAGATTTTTACTGGAGATAAATTCCTCAAAAATTTCAAGCTGGTTGTTTACTACATCATTGATAAGTATCTCTTCTTTTTGACTGTATTGTTGATTTTCAATTTTGGAAAGGATCAGCAATGTCTTGTTCAATTTGGAAAGCCTTTGCGTTGCCTTGTACACAGTACTTATGGTTTGCTTGTCCTCTATTTCCAGATGCTCTGATTGCATTAGAAATTCCAGTTTTGATTGCATAATGGCTAAAGGGGTTTGCATTTCATGCGAAGCATTTTCTGTAAACTCCTTTAAATTATTAAAATCTGTGCGAAGTTTGTCAGTTAGTTTTGTTAGTGAATCATTGAGTTCCTTAAATTCCTGTATTTTTGAATCTTTCAACTCAATGGGTTTAGATTCTTCAAAAGAATAATTCTTCAGCGCTTCTAAATTCTTATAAAACGGTTGCCACACTTTTTTTGCGACATAGGTATTCACCAAATATACAGTCATGATCAATAAAAATACTACAGCCGCAACAGATAGAGTAACCGCCAGAACAAATTCATTTTGCTTTACACGTGAATTTCGTGTGATAATCTTGTAGGTTTTTCCCTGCAGGGTTTCGATAGAAGTCAACTGTCTGTAGAGTTCATAATTCTCTACGCCACCAATGATTTGATAGATGAGGGTATCTTTGAAGTATAGGGTATCTTTTACGGATATTTTGCTTCGTAATCTTCTACATCAAAAATAGGCAGGGGATAGTCATATTTGATTTTTTTTGCGATGATCTCCTTATCCCGAAAGCAATTTTTCATCCTGCCTTTTGGTAATAATATTGTAGAGCACATAGTATATCAGGGTACTTGAAACGAGGAATATGATCAAAGAATACAGAAAGTAAGTTCTTCGGGTTTTATTTATCAGTTTCATCCCGCTTGATTCTTTAGAGGACGGAAGTCCGATTTGAGTGTATTTGCCAAACCTTCCCCTTTCATTTACTCGCCGAATTTATATCCCAGGCCATAAACAGTTTGCAGGTAATCAGTTGCTCCCAGGCTGTTCATTTTTTTTCTCAGATTTCTCATATGGGTATAGATGAAATCAAAGTTATCCAGCATATCTGCATTATCGCCCCAAAGATGTTCTGCTATGCTTTCCTTGGTGAGCACACGGTTCTTGTTGGTAATGAAATAGAGCAATAAATAGTACTCTTTCTTTGTTAGGTCGAGGGCTTCACCGCTAACCCTGGCCACTTTGGCGACCGGATCTATCTCAATTTCATTAAAACTTATCTTGTTATTCCCGTCATATATGCTTTCTTCTGATCAGAGAGTTGATTCTTGAATTGAGTTCAGCAAGGTGGAATGGCTTTGTAATATAGTCATCTGCTCCAAGATCAAGTCCTTTCAGTTTGTCATCAAGGGAGTTTTTGGCAGAAATAATAAGTACACCGGTTTTTGGTTTCGACGTTTTTATGATTTTTAAAAGATCAAGTCCGTTACCATCCGGCAAATTTATATCCAGTACCACGACATCGTAATCGTAACTTATTAACTTATCTTCCGCGCTAAAGAAATCCATGGCGTATTCACAAACATAATCTGCGTTCTTAAGGTAATTGGCTATTACATTTACCAAATCTTTTTCATCTTCGACAACTAAGATTTTCATTTTTGTCAGTTTAATTATAATATTTGGATCGCATACTGCAAGATATCTCTTTCTTGTATAAGCCTTTGCAAAGGTAGTGTTAAAATTTATGTGTTAGAAACTGAATATATTTAGAGATTGTTTAATGGAAATTATGCCAAAAAATCTCAAAAGAGCAGTTCATATTTATTCGGATCTTTTTTGAAGACATAGCCAAGGGTCCATTCAACATAATCTGCATGGGTCTCCGTTATTTTTAAACTGCAGCCGAGAAAAAGTTTTTTTGGTTTGCCTACCAGATAACGGGCTCCTATTCTTTTGAATAGAAGGCTTTCCTTGTTTTCCTCATTGTAATTTAAATAGATACCAATGCCCAAAGGCACATAAAGCCTGTCGGTTACCACCCATTCCCAGTTACCTATAAAGCCGTAGCTGAATTCTTTTTTAAAATCACTTTTATCTTCAGTTACCCTTGTTGACCCTCCGCCAGTATAAAACATTTCAAAGCCCAACCCATAACGATATTTGTAATTAAATTGCCGGAGTGCACTTATACTCAGGGAGGTTTTCCAAGATAGAGAACTTTTTTCGTATTCAAAATTCTTGACACCCGCAGCCCCAAAAACACTGATCATATTAAAAGGTATAAATTCTGTAATCTTTGTTTTATCAATCACGGGTTTGGAATCCTCAAAATTATAGGCCGTGAAAAAAGTAACAGGTACTACATTTATACCCGAATTAGGCATTTGGATTCTGCCATTGGAAAAATGCTTGAATCCAGCACCCAAACCAGCCTCCCAGTGCGGGGTGATCTGATAGCGGCCTTCAACAGTGAGACCGATGTACACATTTTTATCAGAACCTATAAGTCCATTGTCTGGATTTTTATCAGGGTCATAATGATTGAAATTGAAGGCTAAGCCAAGACCAAAGCCATAGATCCAGGTCCAATTATTCTTGGAATTGTATAAAGGAATATCGATAAAACCATAAAGCGCATTGGGTTCACCAAAGTCATTGTTATCAAAGGAGCCACCGTAGAAACCTACACCAAAGGTCGGTGCCCTGTACAATGTATTGTAAAGATTGCTATGTGTTTGCTGCCATCCAAACCTGATATCAACTCCATAATATTTTGTGATTCCTTCTTCTTCCACCGCATCTAAAACACCTCCATAATCGAATTTTAACTGAATTTCATGGTTGTAACTGCGCGAGGATACGCTATCTCCTTTGACATGTGTAGCTGTTGAATCAGGTGTGATTAACTGGCAATAGGAATTGGATGCAGTTGCAAAGGTTAGTAATAATGCGACCTGTAAACTGAATGATCCCGAAAAGATAAATTTACAATGCATCACAGTACATGTCAATTAATAGATATTTTATGGAGGCGCAAAAGTATTCTATTTTTTTTTAATGGTTAATAAATGATCATTTGTTTTTAATTTGGTGAACTTCATGCGCAATATGAATTTATTATTTGCGTTTAATATTCTCACCGAACAAGTAAAATTTTCAGTTGCTATGAAAAAGATTTATTTTGGTGTTGTGTTTTTTGTTGTATTGTTTAGTCACAATTTGAATGCACAACATTTTTCTCCACTCGATAAAAGTCCAACGGATATTGCATATTTAAGAAACGATGACGGCAAGAAACCAGTCGTAAAAGTGATTTACAGCAGGCCTCTAAAAAATGAAGGTCAGGTCTTTGGGACCCAAATACCTTTTGGTAAACTATGGCGGACAGGCGATAATGAGGCCACTGAAGTAAGGTTTTATTCCGATGTCAGGTTTGGAGATCAATTGGTAAAAGCGGGAACTTATGTGATGCATTCCATACCTGGTGAAAAGGAATGGACCATCATTTTAAACAGAAATACTGATACTTTGGGAGCTTTCTTTTATGATGAATCAAAAGATGTTGCCCGTGTCAAAGCTCCTGTAAGAAACGGAGAGCGACTTGATTTTTTCTCCATTGCTTTTGATAAAAACTTCAATAATACCTATATGGTTTTGGGCTGGGATACGACCCGAGTGAATATTTCAATAGACACATATTCACAGGTTTTGGCTGAATTATAAGGTTTTATTGCCTGAGCGTCTAAAAACAAATAAGAATCGAATGAAAAACATACACCTTTTATTATTGTTGGGGTTCATGTTGACGGCTTTTGTCTACCGGGCTAAGGCACAGGATTTTCAACCCCTGGATAAAAGTCCACATGATATTGTATATTACAGAAAGACAAACTTAATGCCACCGCTGGTGAAGGTTTTGTATGGCAGGCCCCAAAAGAGCGGTCGTGAAATATTCGGTAATCTTAGTGCCTTTTGGCAAAGTATGGCGGGTTGGTGCAAATGAATCAACCGAAGTAACTTTTTATGAAGATGTTTTGTTTGGCAACGAAAAAGTAAAAAAAGGAATTTATACACTTTATGCAATACCTGAGGCCGAAGAATGGACTATCATATTGAGTTCGAATCTCGATACCTGGGGTACATATAACTACGATCCAAAGCAAGATGTGGCCAGGGTAAAATCCAAGGTTAAAAAAGCAGAGGAACTGGAATCTTTTTCCATTGGTTTTAAAGAAAAAGGACAAGTGGTTCAAATGGTCACTGGGCTGGGACACTACCCGTGTTTTTGTTCCAATCACAACAAACTAAAATACTTTCTCCCCATTCACATAGGTGGAAAGCACCTTGCATTCCGGGATGCTACTAATATCGACCTGCATAATATCACGGTCCAAAATAATAAAATCCGACATTTTCCCTTTTTCGATGCTTCCTTTTTCCAATTCTTCAAAATTGGCATAGGCTGCCCAAATCGTCATTCCTTTGAGTGTTTCTTCTCTGGACAAGGCATTCTCCATATGAAAACCACTTTTTGGGTATCCTTTCAGATCTTGTCTGCTGACGGCAGCATAAAAAGTTAACATTGGGTTTACCTGTTCAACCGGAAAATCTGTTCCCAATGCGACTATTCCATTTGTCTCCAAAAGTTTTTTATAGGCATAAGCTCCTTTGATCCTGTCAGGTCCCAACCTGTCCTCAGCCCAATACATATCGCTCGTTGCATGTGTGGGCTGAACGGAAGGGATTACCAGTTTGTACATTTCAAAGTCAAGAGGAGAAATTACCTGGGCATGTTCCATTCGCCACCTTCTGTCTGTTTTGCCTGAAAGTACCTCGGTATATGTTTTCAATAAATAAGCGTTGGCAGAATCTCCAATGGCATGTGTATTCATTTGAAAGTCGGATTCAGCAATTCGTTTTGCTATGTTTTTTAGAACGATCGGGTCTGTTACCATGGCACCGTAATGCCCGTGTCTGTCTGAATACGGTTCTTTCAATGCGGCTCCCCTCGAACCCAGGGCACCGTCAGCAAATACTTTAAATGACCGCACATGTAACTTTTCAGTCTTGAGAATTCCGTTCTTTAAATAAAAATCCAGATTGGCTTCGGTAGCTGAAACCATCGCATAAATGCGGATTTTGAGCAGATTTATCTGCTGCAAACTGTCAATTAAATCAATGGCTCTTTTGTCTAAACCCGCATCATCCACTGTAGTTAAGCCGAGCGAAAAACAGGTTTTCTGAGCGTCAAGCAAGGCCTGAATGGATTTCTTTTTATCTTCTTCAGGGAATACCCTATACACCAAATCCATGGCATTGTCTATGAGTACGCCGGTTATTTTGCCCTCTTTTTTAATGATTTCACCGCCTGCTATTTTTGTGTTCCCGTCAATTCCGGCCAGATCGAGTGTTTTTTGATTAACCAAAAATGCATGTCCGTCAATTCTTTTTAAAATAACCGCTGTGTTCGGGAACAGCAGATCCAGCGTGTCTTTTGTTGGGAAAACTTTCTGTTCCCAGTCGTTCTGATCCCAGCCTCTTCCCACGATGACCTCTGTATTTTTTTCTTTCTGGTAAGCAATGACCTTTTCAACTATTTTCTGAAAAACTACTTGTGCCCGCCAGATCCAGGTTTTGCATGGCTAGTCCAAGCCCAAAAAAATGGCAGTGCGCATCGATCAGGCCAGGTAAGATGGTCCTGTTCTCGGCATCGATCAAATTTTTACTCTCGTAATGTTTTAATATAGCGTCGTTGGTTCCCACAGCTATAAACCTGCCATTCTTCACCGCGAAGGCCTGAGCCTTATCAAAGTTTCCGTTAACTGTATAAATGTTTCCATTGAACACAATCATTTCTGCCTGTTCTTTATCTGAAAAGGAACAGGATTGCAGCAAAAGAGCCATCAAAAAAGTAAAAAGGATTCTCATAACTTGTTTTTGTTCAAAAATAAGGATTAAGATTGTATAATGACTTTTATCGTATCTATTTCGTTTTTAGCCTGCTCATAGCCATAATTATAGGCCTCATCTATGAATTTTGTATCAAGAAGGCCAATTTTTTTGAGATTTAATGGCTTGAAAACATAATGGCAGCTGGAGAATTTGGCGATATCTTTGTTTTTTAAGCCAATCTGATACACACGGCTGATTAGTTTTAGGGTAGTATTTACCTCGTTTTTAGTGATCAACTCAATGGGATTTATGAAACTACCGATTATTTTGCTGCAATTTTCCTGAAGGGGTTCCACAGGAAAATCGTTGATGATTCCTCCATCAGCAAAAAGATTTCCGTCGATTTCCATTGGTGAAAAGAATGGAGGAACTGAAGAAGAGGCAATCAGGGGTCTGATCAGTTCTCCTTCGGTAAAATACTCCAGATTTCCTGTCATCAGGTTCGTTGCCGTAATATAGGTAGGCACCTTCAGATCATTGAAAGAGTCGTTCGGGAAGATTGTTTTAAATGCACTGATAAACTTTTCACTATCCACTATTCCCGGTTTGTTAAAGGTGTACTGGGAATATTTAAACAGGGGTGTGTTCTTAAAAAAAGTGAGCATTTCCTTTGTGGTATAGCCATAAGCAAACATGGCGGCTATTGTGGCTCCTCCACTGGTTCCTGCAATAGCATCAATTTTTATACCTTCCTCCTGAAAGCACTGAAGCAGGCCTATGTGCGCCATGGCCCTCACGCCGCCTCCTGAAAGAACCACTCCGATTTTTCGCTCCATAATTCAGTTCGATTAATTGCCACCTTGTTTTATACCAGCGGTTTCCATAAAGGAATCGCAATACAAATTGTTTTGTGCTTTACTACAATAACAGTAAATTTGCTGCTCTTAAATATTTATGCAAATCTAATTGGATTATAATAATCAATTGCCCTTAAATACCATCAAATAGATCTTAAATGAAGTACAATTTTAATGAAATTGAGGCCAAATGGCAAAAGTTCTGGAAAGATAATCAAACATTTCGGGCAGACAACAACAGTGAACGGCCAAAATTTTATGTTTTGGATATGTTTCCCTATCCCAGTGGGGCAGGCCTGCACGTAGGACATCCCCTGGGTTATATCGCCAGTGATATTTATGCGCGTTATATGCGTCATAAAGGATACAATGTTTTACATCCCATGGGCTATGATTCTTTCGGCTTGCCGGCCGAACAGTACGCGATTCAAACGGGGCAGCATCCGGCAAAAACCACGGAAGAAAACATAAAAACATACAGAAGACAACTCGACCAGATCGGTTTTTCATTTGACTGGAGCAGGGAAGTGCGCACTTCAGATCCCGGTTATTATAAGTGGACACAATGGATATTTATCCAGCTATACGAATCTTATTACTGCAAGGATGCCGATGCGGCAAGGCCTGTTCAGGAACTTGTCAGGGTATTTGAAAAAGAGGGCAATGCAAAAATAAACGCTGCCTGTGATGATGAAGTGTTTCAATTTTCAGCCAATGAATGGAATCAATATTCTGAGGCAGAAAAGCAAAAAGTCCTTGCCTTTTACAGGCTGACCTTTTTGTCGGATACCGAGGTAAACTGGTGCCCGGCTTTGGGAACAGTTTTAGCGAATGATGAAATAGTCAACGGACTTTCAGAAAGAGGAGGTCATCCGGTGGTGCGGAAAAAAATGAAGCAATGGAGTATGCGGATCTCTGCTTATGCCCAGCGCTTATTGGACGGTCTGGAAAAACTCGACTGGCCGCAACCGTTGAAGGATGCGCAAACCAACTGGATTGGGCGTTCGGAAGGAGCTTCCATCAAATTTAAGGTTTTGGGAAAGGCAGGAGAAAATGAATGGATCGAGGTATTTACTACACGGCCTGATACCATATTCGGAGTTAGCTTTATGACACTGGCACCCGAGCATCCCCTTGTGCAAAAAATTACAGCGGCCGAGTATTTGGACGAGGTTAATGCGTATATAAATGCAACCTCTAAAAGAAGTGAAAGAGACAGAATGTCTGATGTAAAAACGATTACGGGCCAATTTACCGGGGCTTATGCAGAACATCCGTTTACAGGAAAACCCGTGCCGATCTGGATAGGAGATTATGTTCTTGCGGGTTATGGCACAGGCGCCGTAATGGCTGTGCCCTGCGGGGACCAGCGCGATTACGATTTTGCAAAACATTTTGGGATAGAAATACCCAATATTTTTGCGGGTATTGATATTTCTGAACATGCCTGTGAAGATAAAAATGTAAGCATTGCCAATTCGGATTTTATCAGTGGTTATCCTGCAAAAAAAGCGGTTCAGTTGGTCATTGAGGAGCTGGAGAAAAGAAAGATAGGCAAGGGAAAAATCAATTACCGGTTAAGAGATGCGGTGTTCTCGCGCCAGAGATACTGGGGAGAACCGTTTCCTGTTTATTATAAAGGAGACCTGCCGCAAATCATTGATTCAGCCTATTTACCAATTACCTTACCCGAAGTAGAAAAGTATTTGCCTACAGAGGACGGCAAACCACCTTTAGGCAATGCCACACATTGGGCATGGGACACCATGAGTAATTCAGTTGTACAAAACAACCGGATCGATCAGGAAACAGTTTTTCCCCTTGAATTGAATACCATGCCGGGATGGGCTGGGAGTTCCTGGTATTTTAACCGTTATATGGATGCCACAAATGTCGCTGATTTTGCTGGAAATGAGGCCCTGAATTACTGGAAGGATGTAGATCTTTACATAGGAGGGAGCGAGCATGCCACCGGTCATTTGCTGTATTCCCGTTTCTGGCAGAAATTTTTGTTCGACAAGGGCCTAGTTCCTGTTGATGAATACGCAAAAAAACTGATCAACCAGGGGATGATCCTGGGTACCAGTGCCTTTGTTTACCGAATTGAAGGCAGCAATGAATTTGTTTCGCACGGTTTAATTTCAGATAAAAAAGTACAGGCACTTCACGTGAATGTCTCGCTTGTAAACGCATCCAATGAGCTGGATCTGGAGCAATTTAAAAATTCCAGGGTTGAATACAAAAATGCCGGTTTTCTGCTGGAAGGAGGTAAATATTATGTGGGCAGAGAGGTTGAAAAAATGAGCAAATCCAAGTACAACGTAGTAAGTCCTGATGATATTTGCGATGCTTATGGTGCTGATACTTTGCGCTTGTACGAAATGTTTTTGGGACCGCTTGAACAGGCCAAACCATGGAATACGGCAGGAATTACAGGTGTTTCTTCGTTTATAAAAAAATTGTGGAGACTCTTTTTTAACGAGGAGCATGAATTTTTTGTATCGGATGAATCTCCCGACAAAGATGAGTTGAAGACCCTGCACAAGACCATAAAAAAAGTGGATCAAGACATCGCTGATTTTTCGTTTAATACTTCCGTGAGCTCTTTTATGATCGCTGTAAATGAACTTATAGCCCTGCAATGCAATAAAAGGGCTATTTTGGAACCCCTGACTGTTCTGATTTCTCCCTATGCCCCGCATATTGCAGAGGAATTGTGGCACTTGCTTGGACATAGAGAATCCATAGCAACGGCCGCTTTTCCGGTTTACAATGAGCAGTACCTGGTGGAACTTGTAAAAAATTATCCCGTCTCTTTTAACGGAAAATTGAGATTTACCCTCGAATTGCCGCTGGATCTGAGTGTTCAGGAGATTGAGAAGGAAGTACTGGCGCATCCAAAAACGCAGCAAATACTGGAGGGAAGGTCTCCAAAAAAAATAATTATTGTTCCGGGTAAGATCGTTAATATCGTCGGATGATGAACAAGATTGAATTGATTGGTTTCATCGCTGCTATTTTAACTACCTCCGGGTTTGTGCCGCAGGTGTACAAAACAATAAAGACAAAATCCGTTGAAGGGGTCTCTCTCACCATGTATTTTGTTTTATTTACCGGTATTGTATGTTGGTTTTTTTATGGGATTCTGATCAATTCTCTGTCTATTATTGCTGCGAATCTCGCTTCCGGACTATTGGTTTTCATATTAATCGTATTGCGAATAATGTATAAAAAATCAAAATGATTAACTATTTTCTATTTTATCTTTAATTATTGAAAAAAGTTTTTACATTTGTGGTCATAACAATGAAAAATCAATTTGTACATACCTGGTGGTGGAATTCGCATAACTCAGTTATCGTGAACTAATACCTTGTATATGAAATATATCTAATAGGCTTGTCTTCACGACGGGCCTTTTTTTTTGAAATTATGCCATACCAATTAAAAACGCAGTACAAAAAAATCCTTGCAGATACCATTACCCCGGTAAGTATTTATCTGAAGATAAGGGATAGGTTTCCCCATAGCATCTTGCTGGAATCTTCTGATTACCATGGCAATGAGAACAGTTTTTCTTATATCTGCTGCAAACCCATCGCTTCCATCTCTGTAAAGGGCAATCAAGATCATTCAGGTTTTTCCGGATCTGAAGACAGAAGAGATTGAGATAGATGAAACAATTGATGTTCCCCTGATCATACACAACTTCAGCAGGGAGTTCTCTGTAGAAGACCAGAAATTCAAGTTTATAAACAACGGACTTTTTGGCTATATAAGTTACGATGCCGTACAATTCTTTGAAGACATAAGTTTGACAGAAAAGGCAGATAAACTGGACATTCCAGAAATCTATTACGCTGTTTATCAGAATATTATTGCCATCAACCATTTCAAAAACGAGGCCTATATTTTTTCGCATAGTATCAGCGATGAAAACAATACAGATGAGATCCACCAGCTTATAGAGAATAAGAATTTTGCTTCCTTCGATTTTAGGAATATACAGGATGAGCGCTCTAATTTTACTGACGCAGAATTTTTGGATCTCGTTGAACTGGCTAAGAAGCACTGTTACAGGGGAGATGTTTTTCAACTGGTGCTATCACGCAGATTTTCTCAGGGTTTTAAGGGAGATGAATTTAATGTTTACAGGGCTTTGCGCTCAATCAACCCCTCGCCATATCTGTTTTATTTCGACTATGGAAGTTTTAAAATATTTGGATCTTCACCGGAAGCGCAACTTGTAGTAAAGGATGGCAAAGCGGAAATTCACCCAATAGCCGGTACTTTCAGACGTACAGGAAACGACGAGAAAGATCTTGAAGTTGCCAAAGCCCTTGCCGCTGATGAAAAGGAAAATGCGGAACATGTAATGCTCGTTGATCTGGCAAGGAATGACCTGAGCAGAAATGGCAGGGAAGTAAAGGTAGAGAACTATAAAGAAATCCAGTTCTTTTCGCATGTGATACACCTCGTTTCCAAGGTAGTCGCTAAAAAATATAGCAATGCAATTACCTATCAGATCGTGGCAGACACTTTTCCGGCAGGCACACTAACGGGTGCTCCCAAACATAAAGCCATGCAGCTGATAGACCGCTACGAAAAAGATAGCCGCACTTTTTATGGAGGGGCTATAGGTTTTATGGATTTTCACGGCAACTTTAACCACGCCATCATAATACGGTCCTTTCTTACCAAAGACCACCGTCTGTATTACCAGGCAGGGGCAGGAATTGTGGCAAAATCAAATCCGGAGAGCGAATTGCAGGAAGTATACAACAAATTAGGCGCTTTAAAACACGCGCTTGAATTGGCCGAAAAAATTTAAATGCTATGAAGAAATCAGAAATGAAACAAATTTTGGTGATCGATAATTACGATTCCTTCACCTATAATCTGGTACATATTTTACAGGATTTGGATTGTGAGGTAATCGTGAGAAGAAATGACAGGATCTCTCTGGAAGAAGTTGATCAATTCCAAAAAATATTGCTTTCTCCCGGTCCCGGTATACCAGATGAAGCAGGATTATTAAAACCCATAATTGCCAGGTATGCCGCAAATAAAAGTATTTTAGGTGTATGTCTGGGGCAGCAGGCCATAGGTGAGGTTTTTGGAGGAAGTCTGGAAAATCTGAGCAAGGTGTATCACGGGGTTTCCACAAAAATCAATCTCACAAACAGCGATGATGTGCTTTACAGGAATATACCGAAACAATTTGAAGTGGGTCGCTATCATTCCTGGGTTGTTTCAAGGAATTTGCCGGAAGTACTTATTCCAACGGCAATAGACGAAAATGGCGAAATTATGTCGCTTAAACACAGGGACTATGACCTGAGGGCTGTTCAATACCATCCCGAATCAATCCTTACAGAGCACGGCAGGGAAATACTAAAGAATTGGATAGAATCATAAATTGGTGATTGGATGAAAGAAATTATAAACAGACTGATTCAGCACGAGAAAATTTCGAAGGAGGAGGCAAAAGGAGTACTGGTGAATATTTCGCAGGGCAAATATAACGACAGCCAGATCGCCTCTTTTCTTACAGTTTATATGATGCGCAGCATTTCTGTGGAAGAACTCGATGGATTCAGGGAAGCCCTGTTGGAACTTTGTGTACCGGTAGACCTGTCGGATTTCAATACCGTTGATCTTTGCGGTACCGGAGGAGACGGAAAGGATACATTTAATATTTCCACCCTTGCTTCCTTTATTACCGCCGGAGCCGGTGCTAAAGTAGCCAAGCACGGCAATTACGGTGTTTCTTCGAATTGCGGGTCCTCAAATGTGCTGGAATTCCTGGGAATCAGGTTCACCAATGATACCGACAAGCTTAGAAATGCGCTGGACAAGGCAGGGATCTGTTTTTTACATGCGCCCCTTTTTCACCCCGCCATGAAAAATGTGGCCCCCATTCGGAGGGAGCTTGGTGTGAAAACTTTTTTCAATATGCTCGGACCCATGGTAAATCCGTCACGACCTGCAAACCAGATAGTCGGTGTTTTTAATTTGGAGCTGGCCAGAATGTACAGCTATTTGTACCAGAACACAGATAAAAATTATGCTATTTTGCACGACCTGGCTGGTCATGATGAGATCTCTTTAACCGGTCAGGTCAAGATTATTTCCAACAGCGAGGATAAAATGTTTTCTCCTGCTGATCTGGGCTTGGAGCCAATTTTTGAAACAGATATCAGGGGAGGGAGTACTGTTGAAGAAAGTGCTGCAATATTTATGAGGGTTTTGAATGGGGAAGGTACCGTTGAACAAAATAATGTGGTTTGCGCCAATGCAGGTCTGGCGATCGCCATTACAGAGAGGATAAGTCACCAGCAAGCATATTTTTTGGCGGAAGCGTCATTAAAAAATAAAAAAGCACTCAGGGCATTTACGACTTTACAGGGTTTGTCTTAGCAAATAAAAAAATGATAATGAATATTTTAGATAAAATAGTTCTTGATAAAAAGGAAGAAATAAGTGCGAAGAAAAGCTTGTTTGGCATTGATTTTTTTGAACGTTCACCATTATTTGACCGCAATACCCTGTCATTAGCAAACAGTATCAAAAAGAAAAGCGGCATTATCGCTGAGTTTAAGAGGCGTTCACCTTCCAGGCAGGTAATCAATCAAAATAGCAGTGTGCTGGAAGTCGCTAAAGGGTACGAGTTGGCCGGAGTTTCAGGAATTTCGGTACTTACGGACACAAAATATTTTGGAGGTGCACTTGATGACCTGATTCAGGCGCGAAGCGCAGTTGGCATACCGGTTCTTCGCAAGGAGTTTATTGTAGACAGTTTCCAGATCTTTGAATCAAAAGCCTATGGCGCGGATGTAATCCTGTTGATTGCTGCCATATTATCTCCCGGTCAGATTAAGGATTTTTCAAAACTGGCAAAAGAATTGAAACTTGAGGTACTTCTGGAAATCCACGATGAGGAAGAGTTGGAAAAATCAGACCTGAGCCATGTCGATCTGGTGGGAGTGAACAACAGGAACCTGAAAACCTTTGCAGTTGAGATTGATACCAGCAAGCGCCTGGCAAAATTTATTCCGGATGAAAAGGTAAAGGTATCAGAAAGCGGGATCAGTGAAATTGGAACGGTTAGTGAATTAAAAACTTATGGATACAAAGGCTTTTTAATGGGCGAGAATTTTATGAAAACTGAATTTCCCGGAAAAGCAGCGGAGTTATTTATTAAAAATCTCAGGTAAAATGGTGAAATTAAAGATATGCGGGATGAAATACCACGATAATATTCTGGAGGCAGCCAGCTTGCAACCGGAATATATGGGCTTTATTTTTTACCCGGGATCGAAAAGATTTTTAAGTGGAAAAATACCAGATATAAGTGAAAAGATCAAAAAAACAGGTGTTTTTGTGAACCAGCCGATCGATGAGGTAATTCAAAGAATAAAGGAGTTCAAACTTGATGCAGTGCAATTGCATGGGGATGAGACTGTTCTCTATTGCACCGAATTGTTAATTGAATTGGAACCGCTTAAAAAAGGTGACAAAAAATTAGAAGTGATCAAGGCCTTTGCTATTGAAGAAAATTTTGATTTTGATACTTTAGAGCCCTATAAAGAGGCCTGTGATTTTTTTCTCTTCGATTCCAAAGGAAAGGCCAGGGGAGGCAACGGTATGGTATTTAATTGGGAAATACTCCGGAACTATACCCAAAAAAAACCTTATTTTCTCAGTGGCGGAATCGGGTTGGAGGCATCGGAAAGCCTGCAGTTTTTTCTCGCATCTGAGAGCGGAAAAAAGTGCTATGCGCTTGATATTAACAGCAGGTTCGAAATAGAACCCGGTAGGAAGGACTTAGAAAAATTAAAGGTGTTTGGCCGGAACAGTTTTTTTAATAATGAGTAGAACAGAAAAAAAAGGCAGATGAATACAAAATTTCACGCAGACGAAAATGGTTATTACGGGGATTTCGGAGGCAGTTATGTTCCCGAGATGCTCTATCCGAATATGGAGGAGCTTCAGCAGAATTATCTGAAGATCATCTATGAGGAGTCCTTCCAAAGGGAATTTCACCACCTCTTAAAGGATTATGTTGGCAGGCCTTCTCCCTTGTATCTGGCGCAAAGATTGTCAGAAAAATATCAGGCAAAAATCTATCTGAAAAGGGAAGACCTGAACCATACAGGGGCGCATAAAATAAACAACACCATAGGTCAGATTCTCGTAGCACGGCGTTTGGGTAAAAAAAAGATCATTGCCGAGACCGGTGCGGGTCAGCATGGCGTTGCTACTGCAACGGTATGTGCCCTGGCCGGACTTGAATGCACGGTTTATATGGGTGAGATCGATATAGCCCGGCAGGCACCGAATGTTGCCCGGATGAAGATGCTGGGTGCCACGGTTGTGCCGGCAACTTCCGGCAGCAAGACGCTCAAGGATGCAACCAATGAAGCGATCAGGGCATGGATCAATGATCCGGTAGACACCCATTATATCATTGGCTCTGTGGTTGGCTTTCATCCCTATCCTGATATGGTAGCCCGGTTTCAGTCCGTGATTTCTGAAGAGATCAGATGGCAGTTAAAAGAACATGAAGGTACTGAAAATCCGGATTATGTGATCGCCTGTGTCGGAGGAGGAAGTAATGCGGCAGGTGCATTTTACCATTTTCTGGAAAATGAGTCGGTAAAACTTGTGGCTGTTGAAGCAGCAGGAAAAGGCGTTCATTCAGGAGAGTCCGCGGCAACCAGTGTGTTAGGCAAAGAAGGAATCATCCACGGCAGCAAGACTTTATTGATGCAAACTACAGATGGACAGATCATTGAACCATACTCTATTTCCGCCGGCCTCGATTATCCCGGTGTGGGCCCGCAACATGCCCACCTTTTTAAAACAAAGCGGGCAATTTTTTTGAATGCCACTGATGATGAAGCCATGCAGGCAGGATTAGAGCTCAGCAAGCTGGAAGGAATTATTCCTGCCATAGAAACAGCCCATGCGCTGGCAGTCTTACCTAAAATGAAATTAAAAAAAACGGATATACTTGTGATCAATTTGTCAGGCAGAGGAGACAAAGACCTGAATACCTATATTAACTATTTTAAACTGGCCTAAGCAAATGTTTTGCTGCTGTTGCCAAAGTACTTTTTAAGGATGAACAGAATAAATCAAAAATTAACAGAAGACAAAAAATTGCTATCCATCTACTTTACCGCCGGATTTCCGGCGCTGGAGGACACGGTACCAATCATTAAAAAATTAGAAAAATGCGGTGTGGATATGATTGAGATCGGTTTGCCTTTTTCTGATCCTCTGGCTGACGGGCCGGTCATACAACAAAGCAGCACCCAGGCCTTAAAGAACGGGATGACCTCTGCCAAACTTTTTGAACAGCTCAATGGAATCAGGTCAGAAGTTAAAATACCTTTGATCATCATGGGGTATTTTAATCCCATACTGCAATATGGCGTGGAAGCGTTTTGTAAAAAATGCAGTGAGATAGGCATAGACGGACTCATCATTCCGGACCTGCCTGTGGATGTATTTCATGAAAAGTATCGGTCGATTTTTGAAAAACAGAATCTCATCAATGTTTTTTTAATCACGCCGCAAACCACAGATGAAAGGATAAGGTATATTGACACCATTTCTAAGGGATTTATTTATATGGTGAGTTCTGCCAGTACAACAGGGGCAAAAAAAAGTTTCGGAGACCAGCAGGAGGACTATTTTAAGCGAATTGCATCCATGAGGCTCAGCTCTGAACAGATAGTCGGTTTTGGAATCTCGAATAAAGAGACCTACCTGCAAGTGACAAAGTATGCCAAAGGAGGGATCATAGGATCTGCCTTTGTAAACTTTTTATCGGAACATCCGGTGGAAGAAATTGATAAATTCATTGACAGGTTTCGATAGAAATCTGTTTTTTCCTTTGTAAGCGTAAACAGACATATTTCATATCTTTACAAAAAAAGCGTATGGTTTTTAATTCTGTTTCATTGCGTACCCGCATTTTTATCGCCATGATCTTTTTGGTTTTGATATCTTCGGTTCTTATAGCTGTCATCACAATCATTCAGTACAATGAACAGGCGCGTGAATACCATGAAAAAAGACTGGAAAGGAAGGAAACAGCAATAAAATCAGCGATTACTTATGAATTGTTTCGCAACAAAAATATTCAGCCTGATACCATCGCAGCCAGTAGCTTTCTCAGTCAGAAAATTAATGAGATCGCAGACATTCACAACCTGGATGTCCATATCTACAGCCTAACCGGTGATTTGATCGGAAGTCCAAATCATGTCAAAGATGGCAACACACAGAAAAAGCTTAGCAACAAAATTGTCAGGAAAATTGCTTTTGATCCAAGCCATCGCGTGTTAATCTATGATGAGGATAATAAAGCAAAGCATTATCTGTCGGCGTATTCCTATATCAACAACATGAATTCCAAACCGGTAGCTATTGTTGGTGTACCCTATTTACAGGATAATACCCTGCAGGACTACGAACTACGGGAATTTTTAATAAGGCTGATGCTCGTATATATTTTTATTCTTTTATTGGCTATACTTACGGCTTATTTTTTGTCAAAATACATAACCAAAACAATGGAATATGTGAGCGAAAAATTAAAAAGCACAAGTTTAGGGGCAAAAAACGAAAAGATTATTTTAAAAAATACCAACGATAGCATTTATGCTTTGGTAAATTCCTATAATAATATGATTGACCAGCTCGAAGAAAGTGCTTTAAACCTGGCCGAATCAGAGCGAAAACAGGCATGGCAGGAAATGGCAAAGCAGGTAGCACACGAGATCAAAAATCCACTAACCCCCATGCGTCTTACAATACAGAGTTTTGAGCGCAATTTTGATCCAAAGGATCCTGATATCAGGAATAAAGTAGCCGAGTTTAGCGAAATACTCATTCAGCAAATAGATACAATGAGCACCATTGCTTCTGCTTTTTCCAGTTTCGCTCAAATGCCGGAACAAAATAAGGAACGCCTGAATATTGTTCAAGAAGTTAAACTGGTTCTGGATATCTTTCAGGAGCCATATATTCATTTTTATCCTGAAAAGAATTCCATTTATGCAGTTCTGGATAAGATACAGCTTAACAGGATCATCACAAATCTGATGACCAATGCCATACAAGCCGTTAGAAACCAGGATGATCCGAATATTTCTGTACACATCCTGGAAACAGAAAATGATTTGACCATCAGCGTTTTGGATAACGGCGAAGGAATCGCCGAATCGGATACGGCTAAAATATTTGAGCCAAAATTTACGACAAAAAATAGCGGCATGGGCCTGGGTTTGGCGATGGTTAAAAAATAGTCGAGGCCAATAATGGCAGTATCACCGTAAATTCAACTATAAATGAAGGAGCCACATTCTCGGTATTATTTCCTAAACACTAAAATAATTTAAGATGGCTTACAAGAACATATTAATAGAAAAAAAGGACTTCCGTGCCCTAATCACAATCAATCGTCCTGAAAAGTTAAACGCCTTGAACAGAGAAACAATACAGGAACTTCATAACGCCTTGGAAGCTGTTCATGCAGATGATGATATCAGGGTAATTATTTTGACCGGAAGCGGAAACAAATCATTCGTTGCCGGAGCCGATATTTCCGAGTTCTCGGATTTTGGTGTTAAGCAGGGTGCATCATTGGCCCGTGATGGACAAAAGTTGCTTTTTGATTTTATCGAAAATTTATCTACCCCGGTTATCGCTGCGGTCAATGGTTTCGCCCTGGGCGGAGGGCTGGAACTCGCCATGGCATGCCATATAAGGGTGGCCGGTAAAAATGCCAAAATGGGATTGCCGGAAGTTTCTTTGGGATTAATTCCCGGATATGGCGGCACACAAAGACTCCCCCAACTTGTAGGGAAAGGCAAGGCGATGGAAATGATTATGTCTGCAGGTATGGTAACAGCTGACCAGGCATACCAGTACAATCTTGTAAATTATGTAGTTGAACAGGAAGAGTTATTGGCTTTTTGTGAAAAGCTGGCAGACAGGATCTCAAATAATTCCTACACAGCAATCGCAGCTGCCATCAAGGCGATCAATGCAAATTATCAACATGACAAAAACGGTTTCGATGTGGAAATTGAAGCGTTTGGAAAATGCTTTGGAACCGATGATTTTGTGGAAGGCACCAAAGCATTTATGGAGAAAAGAAAACCCAATTTCTGAGCATCAGTTTGAACCTCCTTTTCTGTTTGGAGATTTCTGTTTTGGCCATTCCGTAGGTTTTCCATCCTTATCAAGCGGAAGAACCCTTTGGTCTGTTGATGATTTTTGGAGATCTTCACTAGCCATATAGGCCATAATTGCTGTTAAGATCACATTATTTTTCAGATCGTCAAAAACAATTTTGTCATAGGTGTCTCTGTTAGTATGCCAGGTATAGTTGCCATAAGACCAACCAAGCGAGGAAAGTCCGAAAGCAGGAACTCCTGCTGCCGCAAAGGAAGCATGGTCAGAGCCTCCGGTGGGTGGCATCCCGGGAAATTCTGTTTTTATATCTTTTTTCACCTCCTGTGGGACAGCCCTTAACCAGCGGCTGAGGTAATCATAGGAATTTAAAAAACCTGAACCTGAAATACTTACAACCCTGCCAGTTCCGTTATCCTGGTTGAAAACAGCCTGTATATTTTTTGTGATATCGGAATGGTCTTCAACAAAAGCCCTTGAGCCGTTTAAGCCCTGTTCCTCGCTTCCCCAATGCCCAACAAGAATGGTTCTTTTTGGGTTCGGATAGTACTTTTTTAGTATGCGCATGACTTCCATCATGACCACTGTTCCGGTGCCGTTGTCTGTAGCGCCGGTACCGCCATCCCAGGAGTCGAAATGTGCAGACAGGATCACGTATTCCTCAGGTTTTTCCGTCCCTTTGATCTCTGCAATGGTATTAAAGGTTGGCTGCATACCCAGTTCTTTGGATTCGGCATATATCCTTAGGCTTGGTTTTTTTCCATGTTCAATCAGGCGGTAGAGCATGGTGTAATCCTCAAGTTCCAGATCGACGGAAGGTATTTTTTTTGCCTGAGAGGCAAATATTTTATTAACACCAAAACCATTGGACCAATAGGAATCAATGATGCCGGCAGCACCTGCATTTTCAAGGGCAGCGCTTATGGTTCTGGAAGTATAACCCATTCGTTTGAGATTTTCATTCCAGGCTTTTCTTTGTGAATCCCGGTCAGCTTTCATCTTTTCAAGCGATGTTTTTGTAGCAAATTCTTCCCAGTTATAATCTGGTCTACCTGTGGGTTGCTTCATCGCGATCATTACCAATTTTCCTTTTACGGAAGGCAACCATTGCTGAAAAGAAACGGAATCCTTTACTTCAGGCAGAATAATTACTTCAGCAGTTAACCCTTTTTTTGGCGTGGCGGCACTCCAGGCAAGTTGGGTCCCGTTCAGGGTTTTAATCCTTGGTGAAATCATATCAATATGTGTGATACCCCTTTGCCATCCCCTCCATTCACCCCAGGACTCATTTTTTGCCGGGATTCCCCAGTTTTGGTATTTTGCCACAGCCCAGTCATGTGCCTGTTTCATTTCAGGTAGTACCCACAAGCCTGGGTCCAATACCGTCCATCAGTTCATGAGCGAGCACTTCTACCTGAGAATTTTCATTTACTTCGCGGATAATCTCCTGGATTACAATATCATTTTCCTGCGCCCTGCTTAGCAGGCCAGACAATAAAAAGAGAAAAAGAAGTGGCTTAAATAGGTTTTTCATGAGGGTTTAATTAAAATTGAAACTTGCGCAATTTATACATTTGTATTCCATTCCCAATAAAATTCTTCGAGGAATTTTTCCATAAAATGATGTCGTTGTTCTGCCATTTTTTTGCCGGTGCTTGTGTGCATCTGGTCTTTCAGCAGCAATAGTTTTTCATAAAAATGATTAATCGTTGGAGAAGCAGCATTTTTATAGGCTTCTTTTGATTGATTTAGGGTAGGAGGTATATCAGGATCATACATTTTTCTGTTCTTAAAGCCACCGTAATTAAAGGCACGTGCAATCCCTATGGCCCCGATGGCATCCAGTCTGTCCGCATCCCTGATCACCCTGAGTTCAGGGGAATCGAACGAAGCCGGATTGTCGGTAGCTAGCGTGTTTTTAAAGGAAATATTCCTTATAATACCTTCTATTTGTTCTATAATTGTGCCTTCGACCTCCAGCTTTTTTAAGAATATTCTTGCCATTTCAGGCCCTATAGTCTCATCTCCATGATAGAATTTTGAATCAGCTATATCATGTAGGAGTGCGCCAAGCGCCACAACAAATGAATTCACTTTTTCGGTCTCTGAGATCCTTAGGGCATTGTTGTAAACCCTTTGTATATGAAACCAGTCGTGTCCGGATTCCGCACCGGACAAAACCTCTCTTACATAAGCCATGGTTTTGGCAATAATTTCCGCTTTTTCCATAAAATAAAAAACCTCCGTCAAACAGAGGTTAAATATAAATAATTTTATTTTTTAATTGCCTTAGGAACAATACTCTTCATAAGCGCCAGCCAGATTGGCGGCAATCATTTCAGCCGACCTGCCTTCGATATGATGGCGCTCAAGCACATGCACCAATTCACCATCTTTAAACAGAGCAATGGAAGGAGATGACGGGGGGAAAGGCATCATTTTATCTCTTGCTTTTGCCGTTGATTCAACATCGACACCCGCAAAAACGGTAGCCAAATGATCAGGAACTTTTTCGTATTGCAAAGAGGCAATGGTACCGGGTCTGGCAGTACCTGCAGCGCAGCCACAAACCGAATTGACCATGATCAGGGTTGTTCCTTTCTTGTTAAGTATCTGCTCTACATCCCCGGCAGTTTTTAATTCTTCAAAACCGGCATTAACCAATTGTTGGCGCATAGGCCTTACTAATTCTTCTGGATACATATATATATATTTTAATAATTTACAAATATACAATTCCTGATTTAATATGTGATCGTTCAGGTTTTTCAAAAGAATCAAATTTTGAGCCAAAAGCAAGGAGTAAATCATTTTCAACCGGATAATCTTATCTTTGCAACAGACATTTTAATATGGCGAGTATTTCAAAATTTCTGGGAGCGACTTTGGGATGGACCTTTGCAGGCCCTATTGGGGGTATTCTGGGCTTTGTGCTTGGAAGTTTTATCGATGAATTTGCGCTGAAAGAACCGGATGAGGTTGATGACAAAAAGGCAAAAATTGAGACAAATTCCGGCGATTTCGAGATCAGTTTGCTCGTCCTGGCCGCCATCGTGATCAAAGCGGACGGGAATGTCAACCAAAAAGAGCTACATTATGTAAGAAACACCTTTATTGGTATTTACGGAATGGAAAGGGCAGGCCGCGCCTTTAAAATTTTTAAAGGGATCATACAAAGTGACAAGATTAATACCCAGCAGGTTTGCATGCAGATAAACCAGCACATGAACCATGCCTCCCGGCTTCAGCTGCTTCATTTTTTGTTTAATGTAGCCAAATCTGATGGTGCTGTAAGTGAATCAGAGATGCAGAAGATCAATACAATCTCGGGCTATTTGAATATCAATACTTTTGATTATAATTCTATAAGGGCTATGTTCTATAAGGAAGCAGACAGTGCCTATAAGATTCTGGAAATTGAAAAAACTGCCAGCAATGAGGATGTAAAATTGGCGTATAGAAAAATGGTAAAAAAATACCATCCAGATAAGTTACGGGGTTTAGGTGAAGCACATATCAAAGGTGCGGAAGAAAAGTTCAGGCAGGTGCAGCGGGCTTATGAACAGATTCAAAAGGAAAGAGGCCTTTAGATCAGATCTGCATATAAATCTTCCTCTGTTAATTTCCAGTTTTTGTCAAATTCCATATTTAAAATCCTATCGATTATTTCTTCCGAATGATTCGGATAATTTATATAAACTCTTTTATCATCCTTGACCCAGTTTTTAATCTTTGATAAATTTGATTTTTTGAATTTTTTCAGGATGCTTACGCCCATTTCCTTTAAAGCAACCACATTGCATTGCTGTTCGAGTTGAAATTTCATTGGAACCACCAACAATTTTTTCCCCAGAAAAAGTGCTTCTGCTGTGGTTTCAAAACCGGCATTGCATAGAACACCTTCACAGGCGGTAAGGCTCTGAACAAATGCTTCATTATTTACAGGGGAGATAAAGACATTGCCTTGCTGATAGGGAGTCAGGCTATTTTTGGAGAAAACTTCCCATCTTATGTTCCTGATCATGCTGAGAACAGCAATAATTTTTTTATCGCTGAACGCAGGTAAATAAACCGTATAATAGCCTAAATTTAAATTTTCGCGTTCCCTTATCTCTTTTCTGATTACTGGTGTCAAAATGTCTGAACTATAATTTTTATAATGAAAGCCTATTTTTTTATCTGAGGGTGCATAATGCCCTAATAAAAATTTGGAAATCGGATCAGCTTTGCCAGGTTTAGGGCTGGAAGAATGTAACACGGCAGCCTGGTGGCTTAAGGCTATGCATGGTATGTTCTTCAGTCTGGCTGCCCAGGCAGAAACTGGCTCAAAATCAGAGATTACCAGATCATAATTTCTAATTGGCAGGGTCATAATCTCCTTAAAAAAGACTTTAAGGTTAAAGGTCTTTAGGGTACGAATGAAATCAATACCCCCGTTTTTTCCAAAAATAAATCCAAAGCCTTGTTTTCTGTGATTAATTTCAAATGGAAGGTCTAACTCAACTTGTCTTCCACTGATGAGGATGTCTAAATCTGCCCTCCTTTTTAAAAGAGGAATTAATTCCATTGCAACGCTAATGTGTCCGTTTCCGGTTCCCTGAATGGCATAAAGTATTTTCATGGTGATCAAAGGTTTTTTAAAGACTTATTTGAAATTCTTTCATAAGTTGTTCGAGGATTACTTTTTGTTGTACACTTTTTTTCTCCGTTTTTATTTCTCCGGATTTAAGTATATTCTTCAGATCTTTTTCGAACTCATATAATTTCCATTTTTTGTTGTTGTATTCCAGGGCTGTCATATTTTCCACCCAGTCACCTGAATTTAAATAGGTTACTTCATTTCCTTCTTTCTTGCCTGAAATGTTTTTTATGGTTGGTTGATGGATATGACCGCATACCACATAGTCGAATTTATTTTCCATGGCTATCTCGGCAACGGTCTCCTCAAAATTACTGATAAACTTTACCGCACTTTTGACATGGTTTTTTATCTTTTTTGAAAAGGAAAACTTGCCGATACCCACTTTTTCAAGCATATAATTTACCACAGTGTTTAATAGAATAAGAAAATCATAACCTTTTCCGCCCAGTTTTGCCAGCCATTTCGAATGTTTCATTGAAATATCAAAAACATCTCCGTGAAAGAACCACGCTTTCTTGCCATTCAAGTTAAGTATAACCTTGTTGGCTATGCGCAAATTGCCAACCGTGCAGCCGGCAAATTTTTCTCCATAAGTTCATCATGATTGCCCGTAATATAGTAGATCTCAGTTTCTTTTGACAACAATTTTATCAAATAGGTGATAATGCGAAGGTGTGACTCCGGAAAATAGTTTTTGCTGAATTGCCAGATATCAATAATATCACCATTCAGAATGATTTTTTTTGGATTGATGGACTTTAAATAAACCAACAATTCTTTCGCATGACAGCCATAAGTTCCAAGATGAACATCAGAAATTACAACTAATTCCAATTCCCTTTTTTTGACTTAGACATGGGAACTGATTAAAGACTTCAGATTTAGCATGATACAAGTTTTATTCAAAAGTAGATGTAAGAGATTAAGTTATCGTTACAAACCTGTTATTTTATGATCAACTAAACGTTATAATATCAGCAATAATTCATAGCGATAAATGAAACCTCTAAAATGAATACAACGATGGCTTTTGAGCCTTAATCATCTTTAGCAGAATTTATTCAAAAAGAATGAATATTTTTGGTCAAGTCTGAAAAGGGTTTTCAGGCATCAAAAATTTAAGTAAAATAATTCCTTATGCTCACGTATATTTTATTTGTAGTTGGTTTTGTTATTTTGATAAAAGGTGCTGATCTATTAGTAGATGGGGCAGCATCAGTGGCTAAAAAGTTCAACATTTCCAGTATTGTTATCGGATTGACCATAGTGGCCTTCGGAACCTCTGCGCCGGAATTTGTCGTGAATATTTTTGCAAGTGCCAAAGGCAACAGTGAAATTGCTATCGGAAATATATTGGGCAGTAATCTTGCCAATATTTTTCTTATCCTTGGTGTTGCGGCAGTGATAACTCCTATCGTTGCCAAAGAGAATACTGCCTGGAAAGAGATTCCCTTAAGCTTGCTTGCCGCAATAATACTGGGAGTACTGGCAAATGACGCGTTTATTGATGGCGGCACTTTTTCAGGATTGACAAGAATTGATGGTATTGTTTTATTTGCCTTCTTTATTATTTTTATGCATTATACTTTTGGAATATCTGAAGTAACCGGAGATGAAGAAAATATCGATATAAAATTATTAAGCAATGCCAAAGCGGCACTGTTTATCCTTTTAGGTTTAGCCGGACTGATAGTTGGAGGAAAATGGATCGTTGACGGTGCCGTTAATATAGCGGAAATGTTCGGGCTTAGCCAATCCTTGATCGGTTTGACAGTTGTTGCTGTTGGAACCTCTTTGCCTGAGCTGGCCACTTCCGCCATAGCTGCATTCAAAAAACAATCTGATATCGCTATAGGAAATGTAATCGGGTCAAATATATTTAATACTTTCTGGATCCTGGGAGCAAGTGCCGTGATTTAAGCCCCTGCCTTTCCTCAGCTGATTCTAATCCGGACATCCTGAATGAATATTTTTGCGAGTGCTGTTCTATTTGTCCTATTATTTATAGGGAAGCGGCATACGATAGAAAGATGGCAAGGCTATTTGATGATTGCCATTTATATTGGTTACATTGTATTTTTGATAAAAACGAGGTAAATAAACAGTAATTATAAAAACAAGATTCTACTGCTTTTAGGTACAGTCTAAAAATGGGCTGAATTTTTAATTTCAGGCCGTTTTTGCCAGAATTGGAAAAATATTTGATTGGCCTGTCAGCTGGCGAAAAGCAGGATCAACAGCTGGGCCACAAAAATCCTGAAAATCGTTACCAGCGGATACACGGTAGCATATGACTGGATCGGCACATCCGAATTGAGGTAGGTCGTACTGAATGCCAGGGCTGCAGGGTCTGTATATGAACCGCTCATCACACCTGCCAACTGTAAAAAATTGAGCTTCATAAATATTTTTGCTACCAGCACCATCACGATCAATGGAATGAAAGTGATGAACATTCCGTAATAGATCATCAGCCAGCCATTGTACTGTGCAAAATTTGCAGAAAAACCTTCTCCGGCATAAACTCCCACAGCTGCAAAGAACAAACAGATCCCAAGGTCTTTCATAAAGTGAATTGCCCCGCTGTTAATATAGGAATGAATCACACCAATACCGCCATAGCGGCTGATCAGCAATGCAGCAATCAGCGGCCCGGCTGCAAAACCGAGCTTGAGGGGAACAGGAAGAGAAGGAATTAAAAAAGGGATGGAGCCAAGTATTATTCCGGCCAACAAACCACCAAAGATGGAGAGAAAATCGGGTTCCAACAGTTTTTTTTCTGAGTTTCCGATAACCTTTTTCTATTTCATCTATGGCTTCTTTCGTTCCTACAATTCTTAGTTTATCGCCGTAAAATAATTCCAGGGAAGGTCTTGCGAGAATCTCTCTTCCGGCTCTGAAAACACGGGTAACCTTCAGTTCATATTTATTGTAGAGGTCTAATTCATTTAATTTTTTATGGGTTGCCTTCGGATTTGTAACAAAAATATTCTTCACCTGTATATCACTTGCACTTTCAATGATCAAATCACTTGACTCGCGTCCAACCCGGTTGATAAAATCATTCACATCTTCCTCAAGACCTACCACCATAAGCACATCTTTTTCCAGCAAATGCGTATCAAGGGTAGGTGAAAAAACACCTTCAGTTTTACTGTGTTTCAATCTGGAGATCACAATTTCATGTCCGATTTCTTTTATGGTCTGGTGTAGCGTCTTGCCGAAGAATTCAGGATTAGTAACCCTGCATTTTTTTGAAACCAAAGGCACTTCGCGGTTCAATTTTTGCCATCCTGAACAGCCGCATTTCTTTTTCCGTATCAATTTTAAATACCAATTTGCTGCATAATTATGACGAAGATGATACCAAAAACTCCCAGCGGATAGGTAATGGCATAAGCAATGGCAGGGTCTGCAAATTGTCTGTCAGGAAATTTATTCTGAATTTCCTGCAAGGTGCTTTTTGCGGCTCCAAGTCCGGGGGTGTTGGTAACCGAACCAGACATCACACCCACCAAATTCTCCATGCTCAGACTTGTTGTTCTAAAAAGTATGTAGGTAATAAGACCTCCCAGCAATACCGTACTAACAGCCAGAAGATTTAATTTTAATCCTTCTTTTCTAAAGGATGAAAAAAAAGGAGGGGCCCACCTGAATTCCAATTCCGTACACAAAAAAGATCAGACCCAAATCACGGATAAAATGCAAAATTTCCGGATTAATTCTATATCCGTAATGACCGAGGATCAATCCCACGAACATCACAGCAGATACTCCCAGCGAGACCTTAAAAATTTTAATCCTTCCAAGCAAAACACCACCCCCAATGGCTAACATAATCGTTACCAGGGATTGGGTTACATCCGGGTTTTCAGTAGGTAATAACAACCTGTAAAACCATTCTAACATAATCGGTAAATTTTTGCACGAATTTACGCAATATTCGATCGGTGCATACTATTTATGGTATGTTTTAACGAAAACGTTTCCTTTAATTGGTTGTGCCGGAATAGCGGGATTTAAATGTAACTTGTTACGTTGGAATCTCTATACTCATGGAATTTTCCGAATTCACGTTTGAAAAGAGCACAAAGAATTTGGTTTACCATAGCGTTATAACCTGGTATTCAGCAAACCATGTCCTCATTTTTGGCTGAGCATTTGGAGATAAAGAGCCTCTACCTTGTTTCTTGCCCAGGGAGTTCTCCTCAAAAACTGTAAACTTGATTTTATTGATGGATCATAGGTAAAACAACGGATCTTAACCATATAAGCCAGGTATTCCCAGCCGTAATGTGCCACCAGCTCCTTCAGGATCTGTTCCAGAGTGATGCCGTGTAAGGGGTTATTGGCCTGAGATGCAGGTAAATCAGCCATCTGTTATCATCTGTTTTTTGGCCACTTTGGACGAAACCTTTTTTGGCTCTCCTGATTCCCCTCACGTTTTGGATCTTCCTTCCGACCCGCTTGAGTACGGGGTACAAGCCTCGGTTGGCTATTCTGGGATCTTTCAGTACGGGGCTCGTGTTTAGGTGCTTCTTCCTTAATTGGAGCAACAGCCTGAAAACCCTCGAATTTATCAAAGACAATCTTTTGATCTGTCAGTTTTTCAATGTCCCTGAGATAAGCCATTTCTTCACCGCTCACCAATGAGATTGCCTCACCGCTCGCTCCGGCCCTGCCTGTCCTGCCAATTCTGTGCACATAGTCTTCGGGTACATTCGGCAATTCAAAATTGATCACATGAGGCAAAAGCGGAATATCCAGACCCCTCGCTGCGATGTCTGTAGCAACCAGGATTCTTATCGAACCATTTTTAAAACCCTCAAGTGCCTTGGTGCGCGCCTGCTGGCTTTTGTTGCCATGAATCGCGAGGGAGGAAATATCTTTGCTCAACAGACTTTTACATAGTTTATTTGCCCCGTGTTTTGTTCTTGTAAAAACAAGCACCTGTTTCCAGTTACCTTCTTTGATCAGTTGAATCAGAAAGGCAGATTTTTGGTCCTTTTCTACACGATAAGCCTTTTGATTTATTTTTTCAACAGTTGAATTTTCAGGAGTTGCTTCAATCGGTATAGGGTTGTTTAGGATGCTGCCTGCAAGTTGCCTGATCTCCTTTGAGAAAGTGGCAGAGAATAAAAGGTTCTGACGTTTCGCCGGTAAAAAACCGAGTATCTTTTTGATATCTCTCAAAAATCCCATATCCAGCATGCGGTCCGCTTCATCCAGAACAAGAATCTCTACTTTCGCCAGCGACAATATTTTTTGGTTGTGTAGATCGAGCAGCCTTCCCGGCGTAGCTACCAGAACATCAACCCCCTGCCTGAGGGTTACCGCCTGTGGATTTTGCTTGACACCGCCAAAAACTACCGCCGACTTAATATCTAAAAACCTGCCGTATGATTTTACATTGTCAAATACCTGTGCGGCAAGTTCCCGTGTAGGGGTTAATACCAATGCGCGTATGGGTCTTTGCCTCATCAACTGACCCTGTGCCAATATCTGTAGCATGGGAAGGGTAAATCCGGCCGTTTTTCCTGTCCCGGTCTGCGCCGAGGCCAATACGTCTTTACCTTCCAGAATTACAGGAATTACTTTTCTTTGAATGGGTGAAGGCGTCTCATAGCCCTGTTGTTTGACTGCCTTCAGAAGTTCGGCAGATAATCCTAATGTGTTAAATGACATAAAAATGGTTTACAAAATGACTTTCCAATATTCTTGTCATTTTTTTATTGTGCAAAGATACAGCTATTTATGTTGTCGATCGCAATTTCCTGGGGCCTCAACCTCGCCTGGAATTTTTGCGGCTTTCATTTCAGATTTTTACCTTTTGAAACCGAAAAGAAAGCAATTGAATAAATCGTGTATATAGATTTCCGAAGGGTAAGATTGGTTGAAAACCTTTGCCGAAAATAGGATGCGCTGAATATTGCATATGATCAAAAAGCTTTATCACAGGTTTATAGCACATTAATAAGAAAATATTACCTTTGCACCGCAATTTGCATAGGAGAATGAAGATCGCTCTTAGGCGAATTTTTAGTGAAAAATATACAGAAACAATAATATAGAAACGGCAAAGATGAATATCAAGATCACAGGTTCGGGGAGTTATATTCCCAATAAGGTAGTAAAAAATAGTGACTTTATTGATCACGAATTTTTGAATGAAGACGGAACAAACTTCCCTTATGACGGAGCGCAGGTCATAGAAAAATTTAGAAATATTACAGGAATTGAAGAGAGAAGGTATGCTGATGATAGTCTGGTAGCCTCAGACCTGGCGTATTTCGCGGCAGAAAGGGCCATAGCAGATGCCGGTATTGATCCGGAGACGCTCGATTATATCATTTTCGCCCACAATTTTGGCGATGTCAGAAAAAATGAGATCCAATCAGATATTTTACCAAGTCTTGCCTCCAGGGTTAAAAACAAGCTAAGAATAAAAAATCCAAAATGTGTGGCGTATGATATTTTGTTTGGTTGCCCGGGCTGGATTGAAGGCATGATTCAGGCCATGTCTTTTATTAAGGCAGGAATGGCAAAAAAATGTCTGGTGATAGGAGGGGAAACACTTTCAAGAGTGGTTGATCCGCATGACCGCGATGGCATGATCTATTCTGACGGGGCAGGCGCTACAGTAGTTGAGCAGACTGATCAGGAAGGTGGTATTCTGGCAATTAATTCTGCTACATTTACCTATGATGAAGTGGATTATCTGTTTTTTGGCTGCTCGAATAACACCAAACACGATCCTTCTGTGCGCTATATTAAAATGTATGGCAGAAAGATCTATGAATTTGCACTTTCAAATGTGTCAAACGCCATGAAGGAGTGCCTGGACAAAAGCGGTATCGATATTCATGATGTAAAAAAGATTCTGATCCATCAGGCAAATGAAAAAATGGATGAAGCCATCATACAACGGTTTTATAAACTATACAACCAAAAACCCCCTGCGGGCATTATGCCCATGAGCATTCATTACCTCGGTAACTCAAGTGTGGCAACGGTTCCTACGCTTTATGACCTGTTATTGAACGGTAAAATCAAAGACCAAAGCATAAACAAGGGCGATGTAGTCATTTTTGCATCGGTTGGGGCAGGAATGAATATCAATGCCATAGTGTATAAAATCTGATACAGGGTTTTGATTGATAAAAAGGGCAGCAAGCAATCATAATGAAATAAATCAAGACTAAGTTGGGTGATTGCAAACAGATATTTTGGTTATTCGTAAGGTGCCAATTATACTAAATTGCTTTGTTTTTTGTTATGTATCTAATTAAATGGTATTTAGTTCAAAATCATTTACTTTGATATGGCTATAAATCAAAAATCAATCTGCTAAAATCTTCAAAAAACATGAGATCTGCTAATACTCACCGTCTTTTACAACTGACTCTTTTTTTCTGCTTTTAATTATTTCTTGTACCTCACCCCAAAAAATGATGGATCAGGGAAATTATTACAATGCGGTAATGTCTTCCGTAGAGAAACTGAAAAGCAATCCAAACAATGAGGGCGCAAAGGAAACACTCAAACAGGCATATCCGCTTGCAGTAAACGACCTGCTGGACAAGTTGGAAAATGAAGGTCTGGTAAACCCCCAATTCCAAAATACCAATAAGATCCTTCTCTATAATAAATTGAATGACCTTTATAAAAAGATTCAGGAAAGTCCGGCAGCAATAAAAAATATAGATAATCCTAAAAAATATTACGCAGAAGTGAACGCCCTGATTCCTTTGGCGGCTGAGGAGCAGTACAGCGCCGGATTAGGCCTCCTGTCGCGCCCCGGAAGAGAAAACAGCAAGGCTGCCTATGAATATTTTTTAAAAGCCAGTAATTTTGTTCCCAACTACAAAGACGTTGAGGAAAAGCTGGACCAATCCTATGAGATGGCGCTTTTAAAAGTATATACAGAATTGATGCCGGTTAATTCGCAATTGTACAAACTGAGTGGTGATGTTTTTTATAAAGAGGTCATCAATACTTTAAATGAAATTGAAAATGAAAAATTGATCAGGTTTATTTTTGAAAAAGATGCCGGTCAATACAAAGCGAGTGATTTTGACCAGCGGCTGATCATAAAATTTGAAGATTTTGTGGTGGGCCAAACCCATACCAACGAAAGGGTGGAAAACATAGTTTCGGACAGTGTCAAAATCGGAGAGACTAAAATGCGCGATGGAACCTATAAGGATATTTACGGAATAGTAAAGGCTGAATTGACTTCCTACAGGATGGAAGTGATCTCAAAAGGCTACATTAATCTCAATATTGAAGCCCAAAACCCACAAAGTAAAAACCTGATGAACAGGGATTTTCCGGGAGAGTACGTCTGGTTCCATGAATGGGGAAAATACAATGGAGACAGGAGGGCGCTTACACCTGCCCAGCTGGAATTGTGCAGCAGGGCCTATATAAACCCCATACCCCCTCAGCAGATGTTTGTTGAATTCACAAAACCCATTTACGGACAACTAAGTTCAACACTCAGACAGTTTTACAACAGTTATTGATGGGATAAAAACTTTCAGAAAACACTTCTTAAAAGAATCCAATATAAATGATAATAGATTGGATTAGTTTTTTTTGATTGATTTGATCAGCGTTTAGCCAACATGATTGAGCCCTAAATGAAATCAGAGATATTTTTCGGGCCTGCCAATACGACTTTTTCAAATGTATTTATTCCAGCGCTATTTGAGTTTTGTTGCCATTTGACCAAAGCAATCTTTAAACCGACAATTTCCAGTCCGATTATGCAGTCAGGATGCACACAGGAACCGTCATTGAAATGCGGCAGCTCTCCGGGATCCGGAAACCTTGGGCGGTGTGTATGGCCGGTAATGATCATTTGGTTCTTGTTTTTTACAATCCATTCGTTTAATTTTTTTTCGACACGGATTAGGTTTTTATAGTTTTTTGCCGGGCTGGTCGGATCGTTTATTCCGAACCATCTTTGAAGGTATTTCCAAAAATGCCGGACAAAAAAACGATTGAATTTCCAGTGTGTGTAGTTCATGTAATCAGCCTGGTGTCCATGCAGTACAAAAATACTTTTGTTGATTTCAGGAAATTCCAGCAATAGGCTCTCATAGTATTTCAGATCAAATAAGGCATCTTTTGCACTGATGTTTTTTGGCTTGATAAAACTGTTCATGATTCTTTCCACCAAAATCGGATCCCTGAATTCCATATCATGGTTACCCCACAACATAAACAGTCTGCCATTCTGGCCAAACTTTTTGATTAGATCAAAACTCTGCCTGTGTGATTTGTATATGGGCTCAAAAGACTTGTTTTCCCATAGCTCAATACCATCTCCTGCTTCAATATAGACAAAATCTTTTTCGTAATAGTGATGCAGCGCATGGTTGTAAATAAGCATGTTTTTGGCAAAATCATCGGCATAGCTGTTGTCTCCTTTATGCAGGTCGCTAAAAAAAAATTATTTTGGAATCTTTGTGAAGTACAACTTTTTCTGCATTTTTAAATGCCCTGTTTATGATATGCCCAACAAAATTCAATCGTTTTTTTTTTAATAAAAATATAAAAATTAACGGATCAGCCAACAAAAGGAAAAAAGCAAAATTCTCACTAAATTTGCAGTATGTTAGAAAATAAGGAACAATCCAGAACTTCTTTATCCGAATTAGGAGAATTCGGATTAATTGAGCATTTGACCAAACAGATCAAGTTAAAGCACAAAAGTTCCGTAAAGGGAGTAGGTGATGATTGTGCAGTGCTGAAGCCCCGGGATCAGGTATTGGTGACTACCGATCTTTTGATAGAGGGAGTTCACTTTGATATGAGCTATACACCCTTAAAACATCTGGGATACAAAGCCGTTGTGGTCAATCTGTCGGATGTGTACGCCATGAATGGTGAGCCAAAGCAAATAACAGTTTCGATAGCGGTTTCCAACCGCTTTTCTCTGGAGGCCCTGGAAGAATTGTATGCCGGAATACATTTGGCCTGCGAGGCTTATGGGGTAGACCTGGTGGGAGGCGATACTACCTCCTCCACCAAAGGCTTGCTCATCAGCATCACCGCAATTGGAGAAGCAAAAGGCGAATCGATAGTATACCGGAGCGGAGCTAAAAAAAATGACCTGGTAGTTGTGACCGGAGATCTTGGTGCCGCTTATCTGGGCCTGCAGGTTTTAGAAAGGGAAAAACAGGTCTTTCAGGTCAATCCAAATTCCCAGCCGGATCTGGAAAACTACAGCTATCTGGTAGAAAGGCAGTTAAAACCGGAAGCCAGAAAGGATGTCATCGATCTCCTTAAAAAATTGGAGGTAAAACCTACTGCGATGATGGATATTTCAGATGGTTTGTCCTCAGAGTTGCTTCATATCTGCAAACAATCCAAGGTGGGTTGTGTGATCTATGAGAACAAGATCCCGCTCTGATCCTCAGGTTATTGCCACCTGTGAAGAATTTAATCTTGTGGGAACAACGGTTGCCATGAACGGCGGCGAGGATTATGAGTTGTTATTTACCATAGACCAGAAAGATTTCGACAAGATCAAAGGAAATCCGAACCTTACAGTGATAGGCTATATCACTGAAGAAGGGGAGGGCTGTACTTTAAACACCAGGTCAGAACAAAGGATTCCTATTGAAGCGCAGGGTTGGAATGCGCTAAAGCATGAATAGATCTGTAGATTATTTTTCAGTACCCTGCTCTGTTTCTAGTATCCGTCCGTCGTAGGTAATGGCGTTTCTGTTGCTGCTAAAGATTTGAAGCCTGGCGTTCTTGTTTTTAAAAACGGTAAGGGTGCAACTCAAAGATTCTATTCGGTTTTTCCCATTAAATTTCAATTCAACCCTTTGTTTTTTATCGTTATAAGTCGTTTTGATCTCCGGATTTTCTTCCTCAAAATAGATTCCGCCCTTTCCATCTGTACTGGGAACCTGTACAACTCCGAAAAAAGGCAGGTCAGCAATGATCTTTTCTTTACTGATCTTCACCGAATTAGGATTTCATATAAGGTTGATCCTGTCGCCTTGTTGGGTGGTTGCCCAATCAGCAGAAAAGACAAATGTTCCTTCAGTTATCAGTTCTTTCAAATTCAGATAAGCCTGCGCATCTGCAGTTTTTTTATCCTTTTTGTTTTGCCCTAAAAGTGTGTTACACAACAATAAAGCCAATAGAATTATGTTCAGATTTTTCATATTTATTTCCTTTTTACCTGCTTGTTTTCAAATCATAAAATATTGACAAACAATATAATAACCTCTAAGATGCCGGAGGCTAGTGATCAAAAACATTTTTTAATAAACCGAACTAAAATTTCTGTCACTTCCTCCTTGTTCTCAATATGGCTCATATGTCCATCGGGTAATATGGCGGTAATCACCGCTGTATTTTTCGTCTGTTCCGTCAAACTATCAAAAGCCAGGGCAGGATCTTTTCTGCTCATCACCAACAATATCGGGTACAATGCGGACTTTAACAAGCGAACCCGGTTTTTTCGAATTTTCATACCTTCCAGTGCTGCGATAATGCCTTGTTGCGAAGTATCGTAATGCCTCGTTGACTAATGAGCTTAATTCTCATGCAAAAATTCGTTCGGTTTTCTTCAGAAAACAAATTTGGGATGGCAAATTTTTACGAAAGTCTTTGGCAATGGCTTTTTACTGCGTACTATAGCCCGGTCGCGGTTCATCTTCTTTTCATCAGTATCTTCCATCGCGGTTGAATTTAGCAGACATAACCCTTTTATATTATCCGGGTATTCCTCCGCCAGTGCCAGTGATATATACCCTCCCATACTATGTCCGACCAATACATACCGTCTCAGATTAAGGGTATCCAGAACCTGTTTTACCATGTGAGCCTGAGCTTCCATGGTATGAATATAACCCAGATTTCCGGTGCCTCCATGTCCGAAAAGATCAATGCTCACCACTTTGTATCTTTTGCACAATTCCGCAGCAATGTCCTTCCACATGCTCCTGTTTTCAAGAAATCCGTGTAACAGAACTACAGCCCTGCCTTCTCCTTTTACTTCAAAATAGACAGGAGTATTTTTATAGGTTATTACAGGCATAAAGTATGCTGATTATGATTTCATTAAGCTTTCAATGTCTTCTGCACTAATGGGAATATTTGCCATCAGATTTAAGGCATCCCCTTTTTCCTGAATCACATAATCATCTTCTAGCCGGATGCCAAGATTTTCTGCCGGAATATAAATACCGGGTTCAACGGTAAATACCATTCCGGCTGTCATCGGTTCGGTCAGAATACCGTAATCATGGGTGTCAAGTCCCATATGGTGAGAAGTTCCGTGCATAAAATATTTTTTGTAGGCCGGCCAGTCGGGATCCTGTTTTTTTACATCCTCTTTGCTGATAAGTTTTAATCCTATCAACTCTTCTGTCATAATTTTACCGACCTCTACGTGATATTCAGCCCAGAGCACTCCGGGTTTGAGCATTTTGGCGGCAGCATTTTTTACCCGCAAAACGGCATTGTACACATCTTTCTGACGCGAAGTAAATTTACCCGAAACGGGTACACACCTTGTCAGGTCACTGGAATACCTCGCATAGCTTGCTCCCACATCTATTAAGATCACATCACCGTTTTTACAAACCTGATTGTTTTCAATATAATGCAACACGCAGGCATTGTAACCTGAGCCAATGATTGGCGTATAGGCAAATCCGTCTGCCCTGTTTTTTATGAAGTCATGAATAAACTCTGCTTCGATCTCGTACTCTGTAACGCCCGGTTTGACAAACTTTAAGATCCTTCTAAATCCTTTTTCAGTGATATCACAGGCCTGTTTTATCAGGGCAATCTCTTCGTGGTTCCTTCACAGATCGCAGGCGCTGCAATATGGGTTGTGACCTTAAATAAGTATGTCCGGGATATTTGTCTTTCAGTGATTTTACAAATCTGGCCTCCCTCGTTTCTGTTTCCACACTGGCCCGGTAGTGCTCATTTGTATTCACATACACCGCTTCGGCCTGTGTCATCAATTCAAACAGCACTTTATCGAAGTCCTTAAGCCAGTAAACTTTTTTAATACCCGAGGTCTCAAAAGCTTTTTCCTTGGTCAGTTTCTCGCCTTCCCAAATAGCAATATGGTCATTGGTCTCTTTTAAAAACAAGATCTCCCTGTGGTCTTTCTTAGGGCAATCGGGAAACAGGACCAACACACTTTCTTCCTGATCAACACCCGACAAGTAAAAAATATCCCTGTGCTGTGCAAAAGGCAGGGTGCTGTCTGCGCTAATTGGATAGATATCATTTGAATTGAAAATGGCCATGCTTTTAGGCACCATCTTTTTAATGAACTTGGCCCTGTTTTTAATAAATAATTGCTTGTCGATGGGTAGGTATTTCATGATTTTAAGAATTAGATACCCACAAATTTAATCATAATCTGTTGAATTAACCAGTGGTTTTTAATTTAAGATGGTTGCGAAAAATATTGAGCACAGGCATTACCAAGCCTTTAATTTAGTTGGACCACAGATGCAATTTTTTACTAAGTCAATTTTTGCTGTACCTTTGGTTTCCTTTTCTAAAGGAGGACTAGGGTCGTATAAATTTTCTCCAATTCAATAGAGATGACTAAAAAAATAACAGCATAAATATGTCAAGAGTCTGGCTGATTTTCATTTTATTTCATTGTAACGCTGCATTGTCACAATCTGCTGCAGCTTCGTTTTTTGAATTGAGCGGACCTGAAAAATACTGGGTCATTACCCATTTTATCAAGGCGAAAAAGGCATTTAAAATTACGGAAGAGGTGCTGAGAAAAACGGATTCAGTGGGTAAAACGGACCTGTTAGATGCTGACATGAACGGGGGGCAGCTGGATGCTTTTAAACACAGTTACTGGATTGCCCATTTGACAACAGGCATCGGAAAAAAAGCGGCGCTCAGGCTTGGAGAGGCACATGAGAAGGGAAATTACCGGGATTTTAAGAACAGCAAAAAAGAAGACGGGACTGTACCCGATAAAATGGCATCAGAAATGGACCTTCAAAATAACATGGCCGGCGCCAGGCTGGCTTCTTCCGCGCTTTTTGAAACAGATCAGGAACTCATTCAAGCCATCGCAAATGGAAATTAGAGCCGGAAAAATGACAATCATAAAAAAGGACCGGGAAGGTAATTTTTTGGATTGTTCAGGCAATAGAATACCTCCCGAAAAAATACATGGAAAATGGGAAACATCAAAATGTTTGGTAAAGTCTGATGAATAGACTGCCGGAATAATTATTTTCAATGTATATAAAACTTTTTTTGAAAAAATATAATCAATTTTTGATATCTTGCATGTTATTACAAAAAACAAATAAACTAAATCATGCAACAAAAATTGAGTAGGTATTTGGGTCTGTTTATCCTTCTTTTTTGTTGTCCTTCCTTGCTTTTTTCACAGGATTATCTCCCTCCCAAACCCGCTTTAGAGACCAGTGTGTATGACAATGCCAAAATGATGAGTGGTTTTGAAGCGAAGTCCCTGGAGCAAAAATTATTGAAATACAATGATACAACTTCCACACAGGTTGTGGTTGTAACAGTGAATTCGCTTGAAGGCAATGATGTGGCGATATATGCTACTGAATTGGCTCATAAATGGGGTATTGGGCAGGCCGATAAAGACAATGGCATCCTGATTTTAGTTGCCAAGGAAGATAAGAAAATTACAATCAGAACCGGTTATGGCATAGAGCACAAACTTACTGATGCCCTGTCCAGAAGAATTATTGAAAGAGATATTAGTCCTGAATTCAAACAGGGGAATTTTTATGGAGGCCTTGATAAAGGAACCAACAGTATTTTTCAGGTGATGAACGGTGAATATGAGGGCAGTCCCCAGGAAAGTGAAGAATCTGGTGGTATACCTGTTTTACTGATTATTTTTCTGTTCATAATTTTGCTGATGATCCTTTCCCGAAAGAATAAGGGTAACGGAGGCAATAACAGGGGCAATAAATCGGCCGCTGATTCCTTGCTTGAGGCGATCATTCTTAGCAATGCCGGAAGAGGCACTTACCGGGGCGGAGGCTTTGGTGGCGGTGGCTTCGGCGGCGGTAGCAGCGGTGGCGGCTTTGGCGGCGGCGGATTCGGTGGAGGCTTCGGTGGTGGAGGCTTCGGTGGAGGCGGTGCCAGCGGGGGCTGGTAACCGGTAATTATATGAATCCTTTTCAATTTTAAAATCAATGAGTGAAGCACCCTGGCATTTTTATGTGATGGCGGCAATGTATGTATTCGCAGGAATTATGCATTTTGTGTATCCGGAACCATACGTCCGGATCATGCCGAAATTTCTGCCGGCACCTAAAAAGTTGGTTTATCTGAGTGGTATTGCAGAAGTTGTACTGGGGATTGGTTTGTGCATTGGCAATCTGCAGCACATCGCCCTATTTGGTATAATCCTGCTATTACTGGTTTTTCTGGTGGTTCATTTTAATATGCTTATCGATAAAAGTACTGCGGCAGGCCTGCCATTCTGGATTTTAATCCTGAGGATTCCCTTACAGTTTGGCTTAATTTATTGGGCTTACTGGTATCTTTAAGAATAAACGGTTGAAATTACTTGCTTCTGAAGTGAATTACAATCGGAACTCCTGAAAACTTGTAAATTTCCCTCATTTTGTTCTCTACATATCTTTTGTAGGGATCTTTCACATACTGCGGCAAATTGGCGAAAAATACAAATTGCGGGGTGGGTGATGGCAATTGCATACAGTATTTGATCTTGATGTATTTTCCCTTGTTTGCGGGTGGCGGATTTTGCTTCACAATTTCAAGCATCGTATCATTTAATTTGCTGGTAGAGATTTTCTGTTTTCTGTTCTCAAAAACCTCCACAGCGGTTTCAATGGCCTTAAAGATGCGTTGCTTGGTAAGGGCGGAAACAAAGATGATGGGCACATCAGTAAAAGGAGCAATTTCCTGCCTGATTTTTTCTTCGAAAAATTTGGTGCTGTTGGTCTCTTTTTCAACCAGGTCCCATTTGTTCACAAGTATAACAATCCCTTTTTTGTTCTTTTCTGCAAGCCAGAAAATGCTCTGGTCCTGACCCTCAAAGCCACGTGTTGCATCCACAATTAAAATACACACATCGCTGTGCTCTATGGCGCGCACTGAGCGCATCACGGAATAGAATTCCAGATCTTCCGAAACTTTTGATTTTTTTCTGATGCCTGCTGTATCTACCAGATTGAATTCAAATCCAAAACCTTTGTAGCGGGTATCAAGGGCATCTCTGGTGGTACCTGCAATGTCAGTAACAATATACCTTTCTTCGCCGATCAGGGCATTGATAAAAGAAGATTTTCCGGCATTGGGCCTTCCAACCACCGCAAAACGGGGTAGTTCATCCTCATCGGGCTCATCTTTCTGGGGTAGTGCAGCCACAACGGCATCCAGAAGGTCACCAGTTCCGCTGCCGCTGATACTTGCGATGGTATAATAGTTTCCAAGGCCAAGGGCATAAAATTCTGCAGCATCACTTTCACGCATGGAAGAATCTACCTTATTCACTGCCAAAAAGACTGGTTTTTTTGCTTTTCTGAGCAATTCGGCCACATCATTATCCATACCGGTGACACCACTTTCTACATCTACCATAAAAATGATCACGTCAGCTTCATCAATGGCCAGTTCAACCTGTTTGTCAATTTCGGCTTCAAAAACATCATCGCTGCCCAATACATAACCTCCTGTGTCGATCACAGAAAAAGTCCTGCCGTTCCATTCGGATTTACCGTAATTCCGGTCTCTGGTCACACCGCTAACAGCATCAACAATTGCTTCTCTTCTCTGTACCAAGCGGTTAAAGAGGGTAGATTTTCCAACATTTGGTCTCCCGACAATTGCAACGATATTTCCCATGGGGTATTTGAAATTTTTTGCAAAGATAAGTTTATAAAGCGTATTTGTTGTGGTTTGAAATATTTATTCTATTTTAGAATGATTAATTCAAGCCAATGGCAACACCAATTTTCGATGACCAGCTGAACGTGGTAAGGCTGAAACCCAGATTTAAAATCCAGGCAAGGGAAGGGGTTGATGAACTTATTGAAAAATTTTCGGTTAATCTAAAAAAAGCTTATCCGGAATACAGAAGTAAGGTCATCGGCAATCATATTGTGGTTGATGTACCCAAATTGAAAGAGACGTTCTGGTCACCTCAACTGCACACAGAAATTGTCACAGAAGATGGAGTTACCTACGCAAAAGGTATTCTTGGTCCGAAACCCATCGTGTGGTCCTTTTTTATGTTTCTGCATTTCGTTGTCGCCTTTACTTTTCTCATTTTTTTTGTCATATTCTATTCCAAGTGGTCGCTGGGAAAAGACTATACTTTCGCCATGTACATGTGCCTGTTGATGCCTGTTGTATGGATTATTTTTTATTTTGGCGGGCAATTGGGGAAAAAGAAAGGCTATAGCCAGATGCAGGATTTGCACAATCTGTTAACTGATATTATTAATGGCCTGAAATCAGGCTTTGCCGGAAGGTGAGCAGCGAGCATCTTTTCCATTTCATTTTGTATTTCCAGGGCAGCAAGCCCGGCTTTTTTGGCAAAATCGATAAGCATTTGAAGCGTAAATGACCGACCTTGAAGCATTGACCAGCAAACCGATGTCAGCGTTCAAACCGTAACGGCAGACTTCTTCCAGATTGCCTCCCTGCGCCCCGATTCCGGGAACCAGCAAGAAATGATCAGGAACAATTTTTCTTATTTTTTTAAAATATTCCGGTCTGGTTGCTCCAACGACGTACATTAACTGTTGGCTGTTTTTCCAGTTAAGCGAGGTTTGCAGCACCTTTTCATAAAGAGAGATTCCATGCGCATCAGTAAATGTCTGAAAATCCATACCACCTTCATTGGATGTGAGCGTCAGAAGTATGGTAAACTTATTTTCAAAGGCCAGAAAAGGTTCTACGGAATCGCTTCCCATATAAGGAGCAACGGTTATAGAATCAAAGTTCAGGTCTTCAAAAAAGGCTTTGGCATAACGGGTAGAAGTATTTCCGATATCCCCTCTTTTTGCATCAGCGATTGTGAAGATATCAGGATATTTTTCATTCAGGTAAGCGATCGTTTTTTCCAGAGACCTCCAGCCCTTGATTCCGTAAGCCTCAAAAAATGCTGTATTGGGCTTGTAAGCTACAGCCAGATGGTGGGTTGCATCGATAATCTGTTTGTTAAAACTGAAGATAGGGTCTTCCTCTTGCAGCAGATGCGGAGGAATTTTTTCGAGGTCAACATCGAGTCCAATGCACAAAAAGGATTTTTTAATTTTGATCTGTTCGATTAGCCTTTGTTTGTCCATTTGAGCAAAATCTTTCTGCAAAAGTAACCATTTTATCCTTTTTAAAACCTTTGTCTTTTGTTATCTTTGCACAACAAAATTAAATCTGAGCCATGAGAAAAAATATAGTTGCCGGGAACTGGAAAATGAACAAAACCCTGAAAGAATCAAAAGCCCTGATCAAGGAATTGAAAAAGGGTTTAAAAGACGTGAAGTTGAAAAATGTGCGGGTGATTGTGGCACCCCCGTTTGTGAATCTGCAGAAGGCAACAAAGGCTTTAAAGAAATCTCCCATTGAAGTGGCGGCACAAAACATGCACCAGAATGAGAGCGGGGCCTTTACCGGAGAGGTGTCAGCACCCATGTTGAAAGGTATTTATGTAAAAACCGTGATCCTTGGGCATTCAGAAAGAAGGCAATATTTTGGCGAAACCGATGCATTACTGGCAGCCAAAGTAAATACCGCCTTAAAAAATGATCTGGAAGTAATTTTCTGTTTTGGTGAAGTGCTCGAAGAGAGGAAAAAAGGCAGGCATTTTGAGGTGGTAAAATCTCAACTCAAAAATGCCTTGTTTCACTTAAATTCAGAGGAGTGGCACAAGGTCATCCTTGCCTATGAACCTGTTTGGGCTATAGGAACAGGAGAAACTGCAAGTCCGGATCAGGCACAGGAAATGCATGCCTTTATCAGAGAACTGATCGCTGAACGGTATACCAGCGATGTGGCGGAAGAAGTTTCTATCTTGTACGGGGGCAGTGTTAAACCTGATAATGCCAAAGAGATATTTTCAAAAGAAGATGTTGACGGCGGACTGATAGGCGGAGCGTCATTGGTGAGCGCAGATTTTATAAGCCTTGTCAAATCGATCTAATTTGTTTTTCACATAAATTAAGGCAGTCTTGTTCCAAAAAGGCTGCTTTTTTATTAAAGCCGTACTTTTTATTATGATTTACATTGGCTATCATTTTGAGATCGAACCTCTTCAGCCGGGATCTGATATATTAGTTGCCGAACTTGGTGAGGAAGGCTTTGAGAGTTTTGTTGAAACCGAAAAGGGAATCTCTGCCTTTATCCAAAAGAAGGACTGGCATAAAGACATTTTAAAGAATATCCGGCTCTTGAGTTCCGGGGAATTTCGGATTGCGTATACTTCCGAAGAGATCGCACAGGTGAACTGGAATACCGAATGGGAAAAGAATTTCGAACCGATCATGGTGAATAATATGGTGAGTGTGCGGGCACCTTTTCATGAAAAAACGGACCTGCCCTATGAGATAGTCATTGAACCGAAAATGAGTTTTGGCACCGGGCATCACGAAACTACACACATGATGATACAGCAGATTCTGACTTTGGAACTTAAAGACAAAACAGTATTGGATATGGGCTCAGGTACAGGTATTCTGGCGATCATGGCTGAAATGAGAGGGGCAAAAAGTGTGGATGCCATAGATATTGACGACTGGTGCTATGAGAATGCCCTCGAAAATACAGCGCGAAATAACTGTACGAAGGTACATGTTTTTAAAGGGGATGCCGCTTTGCTGGCCGATAAACACTACGATGTGATCATCGCAAATATCAACAGAAATGTGCTGCTAAATGACCTTCCTTTTTACCACAAATGTCTGAACAAAGGTGGAGTTTTGTTGTTGAGTGGTTTTTATAGGGAAGATATACCTTTTATTAAAGAAAGGGCTACCGGATTGGGCATGCAGGAAAGTGATATTTTGGAAAAAAATAATTGGATTTCTATGAAATTTGTAAATTAGCAGCGAATTTCATTTGCAAAGGTTCTGAAAATGAGTACAAAAGAAAAAATACAGGAAAAAGTTGAAGTTCTTGAACAAAGGACGCATGAGCATGAGATCGTACTTTTTAATGATGACATTCACTCATTTGATTATGTGATTGATTCCCTCATCGATGTTTGCGAACATACTATAGAACAGGCAGAACAATGCACTTATCTGGTTCATTTTAAAGGAAAATGTACCGTAAAAACCGGAGATACTGCAAGAATTGAAACCCCGTTGCTCTAAATTGCTGGAGCTGGGATTATCTGCTGAACTCATCTAAACTTAAAAAAGCCCGATTTTACCGGGCCTTTTCTTATAATGGAATATTACCGTGTTTTCGATTTGGCAAATTAACTTTTTTTCCTTCGAGCATCTGAAAACCTTTGATCAGTTTTCGTCTGGTATTTTTAGGGTAAATCACTTCATCTACAAAGCCCCTTCTGGCAGCCCGGTAGGGATCAGCAAATTTATAAGCGTATTCTGCCTCTTTTTTCTTTCCATTTGGCTTCAGGGTCTTCTGCATTTTTGATCTCTTTTTTAAAGATGATCTCTGCAGCACCCTTGGCCCCCATTACAGCAATCTCTGCCGATGGCCAGGCGTAATTCAGGTCAGCACCTATGTGCTTGCTGTTCATTACATCATAGGCACCTCCATACGCTTTTCTGGTAATCACCGTTATTCTAGGCACCGTCGCTTCACAGAGTGCATACAACAGCTTCGAACCATTGGTGATAATTCCGTTCCATTCCTGGTCAGTGCCCGGTAAAAACCCTGGAACATCAACCAGTACGAGCAGCGGAATATTAAAACAATCGCAAAAACGTGTAAATCTGGCGCCTTTTACAGAACTGTTCACGTCCAGACAGCCGGCCAGACACATGGGCTGGTTGGCAACAATGCCTATGCTCCTGCCGCCGAGCCTCGCAAAACCGACCAGAATATTCTGGGCAAAATCTTTATGAATTTCAAAAAATGAATCCTGGTCAATAATGCCTTCAATCACCGCGTGCATATCGTAAGGCTTGTTGGTGCTGTCCGGAACTATATTTTCCAGTACTTCCCGCACTTCATCGCCAAGTTCATACGGAATCTTTTTTGTTGTCTCACGGTTGTTCTGGGGGAAATAACTGATCAGTTTTTTGATATCTTCCAAACAGGCAATGTCATTCGCGGAGGTCAAATGGGTAACCCCTGATTTTGTGGCATGTGTGCTTGCCCCGCCAAGTTCTTCAGCGGTCACCACTTCATTGGTCACTGTTTTGACCACGTTGGGTCCGGTAACGAACATATAACTGGTTTCTTCCACCATAATTGTAAAATCGGTCATGGCCGGAGAATAAACTGCTCCGCCGGCACAGGGCCCCATAATGGCTGAGATTTGAGGAATTACTCCCGAAGACACAACATTTCTGTAGAAAATGTCGGCATATCCGCCCAGAGACCTTACGCCTTCCTGTATCCTGGCTCCTCCGGAATCGTTTAATCCAATGACTGGCGCACCAACCTTCATGGCCTGATCCATGACCTTGCATATTTTTTCTGCATGGGTTTCTGATAAAGCCCCTCCAAAAACGGTGAAATCCTGTGCAAAAACATACACCAGCCTGCCTTCAATGGTGCCATAACCAGTCACCACGCCATCGCCGAAATAGAGTTCATTTTCCATGCCAAAATCGGTGCAGCGGTGTGTGACAAGTACCCCCATTTCTTCAAAAGAACCCTCATCCAAAAGGTAGTTTACCCTTTCTCTTGCGGTTAACTTTTTCTTGGCATGCTGTTTTGCAATGCGGTCTTCACCACCACCTAAATGTGCCAGTGCAACGCGGTTAGCCAGTTTTTCAATTTTAGATTCTTGCTGATCCATAGCTTATATGTTTAATTGGCGGGAGTTCTTAATTTTTTTTGATCTTCCTGGTAAAGCTGGAAAGCCAGAAGTGAAGCGATGCTCGCTTCCTGTTTTCTGGTTTCTTCCAACATTTCAGGGCTATAATGATCTTTGACGAAATGGGTATTGAATTTTCCTGAACGGAAAGCTTCGTGCTGCATTACAAATTTCCCAAAGGGCAGGGTGGTCTGAACCCCATCGACCTTGTATTGGTCTATAGCTTCTATCATCAATTCAATGGCCTGCATCCTGTCTTTGCCATAGGTAATTAATTTTGAGATCAGGGGGTCGTAATAGATAGGAATATCCATGCCTTCTTCATAACCGTCATCGACCCGGATGTTTTCCCCAACGGGTGCCCTGTAACGGTTTAGCCGGCCAACATTGGGCATAAAATTATTGAGGCTGTCTTCGGCATAAACCCTTAATTCAACTGCATGGCCATGTATTTCAAGGTCTTCTTGTTTAAAAGGTATTTTCTCTCCTCTGGCGATAAGGATCTGAAGTTCGACAAGATCCAGCCCGGTAATCAGTTCGGTAACCGGGTGTTCCACCTGCAATCGGGTATTCATCTCAAGAAAGTAAAAATTCAGTTGGTCATCTACAAGAAATTCAACCGTGCCCGCACCCAGATAATCACAGGATCTCGCCACATTTACGGCGGCTTCTCCCATTTTTTTTCTTATTTCCGGTGTTAAAACAGAAGAGGGAGCCTCTTCAACCACTTTTTGATGGCGGCGCTGAATGCTGCATTCTCTTTCAAACAAATACAAAATATTTCCGTGGCTGTCTGCCATCACCTGAATTTCTATATGCCGGGGAGAACTGACATATTTTTCAATAAAAACAGATCCGTCTCCAAAGGCAGAGGTCGCTTCACTGATAGCTCTTTCCATCTGAGATTCGAATTCTTTTTCATTTTCTACGATGCGCATGCCCTTTCCGCCTCCGCCTGCTGCTGCCTTGATCAATATAGGGTAACCAATTTTATAGGCTATTTCTTTTGCCTGGGCTATATCTGATATTGCCTTGTCTATGCCGGGAACCATGGGTATATTGTACCCTTTAACCGCATCTTTTGCAGCGAGTTTATCGCCCATCATCTGAATGGCTTTCGACCTGGTCCAATAAAAATGAGTTTGTTTTTCTCAGCTTTTAAAGCAAATTCCGCATTCTCACTGAGAAATCCATATCCGGGGTGAATGGCATCAACACCCAATTCTTTAGCGACCGCAATAATTTTATCTGCCAGCAAATAGGATTTATTCGAAGGGTTTTCGCCAATCAAAACTGCCTCATCGGCAAACTTTACATGGGGAGAATTTCTGTCTGCTTCTGTGTAAACGGCCACTGTTTTAATCCCCATTTTTTTGGCAGTTTTCATCACACGCAGGGCAATTTCACCTCGGTTGGCTACAAGTATTTTTTGCATGGATCAGTTTAATTAAGTTCGATAATAAGTTTGCCTTTTTCTACGGTATCTCCTTTAACTGCCTCAATCACCTTGACGGTTCCGCTTTTTGGAGCAGTTATGGCATTTTCCATTTTCATGGCTTCGAGGATGAATAAGGTTTCTCCTTCTTTGACTTCGTCACCAACTTTCACCTTCATGTCAATGATAATACCTGGCATCGGCGCAGTAATAAAATTAATTTTCTTTGAAGAACCGTGGCTGAACCCCATTTTTTCAATTACAAGATCCAATGGGGTTTCTATCTTCACAATATAGGTATTGCCGTTCAGCAAAATATCGTATTCTTTTTTATGAAAATCCCTTTTAAGTAATTCGGCATGGTAAGTCTTGTTCCCGTGAAGAAGGTGAAAACGGTTTTCTTTATTTTGGGTTAAACTTAATTCCTGGGAGAGAGAGGGATCAATTTTCTGTTTAATGGAATTATTGACAGTTAATCGGTATTTTTTTTCCATAAAGTACATGTTTGAAAAGCAAGTTAAAAATACAAAAAAACGGCCTATTAAAGCGTATAAAAATGCGATTATTTTAATTATAAGGGATTTGAAACGAATTTTATAGTACTAATGCAAAAAAAAAGCCAATAAATTTAATATTCTTCATCTTCCGAGATTAATAGGAGCTTTTTTACTGCATGAAAATATTTCAAATAATCTGATTTGTTGAGATTAGAAACCGACGATTCTTCATGACAATAGAATCGAATGAGATCACTCATACTTTTTTTAAAATGATGCGCTATCAATTTTATACTCGGCTTTTTATTTTTGTAAATATTTTCTGTGAAGGCCAAAAAGAACCTTTCTTGGCTCGGAAAAGGGTATGATGCAAGAAAAGTCCATGTTTTTGCAAGAAAAGTGCAAATTTTTGAAATGTGACTTTTGTTACTTTGTAATGTAAGAATTATTATATTCGCTTTTAATAATTGCGTGAAAATCAAATTAGTAAATGTATAGCAATAGAACTTCAGAAGATTAATTGTAATTCTTTTGTGCTGTTGCCGTTTTTAAATCCCCTTGTCTATGAAAAAACACTACCTAACATTTTCGTCAATTGCTTTACGAAATTTTTTTGAATTTAATCGATCTGCTCTTGCTAAGATCTTATCGCATTATTATTTTTTATACCCATCAGCCTTCATGCGCAAAAGAATAAAACAAAGGATATTATTATTAAGGCATGCGTGCAACCCATTGGCAATGGAATGTACCAGGTAACCTTTAGTTATGACAACCCGAATAGCACAGAAATCAAGGCATTAACCGATAAAAGTTATCTCAAGAAAAACGGAAAAAGTGCGGGAATGGTGTAACCAACTTTAAAAGAGGTTACATTATTAAAGCATTTACTACCCAATTCTATAAAACAGAAGCTGTTGAATGGTGGTGGTGAATCCGAATGGAAAGATTCATATAGTCGTTGCAAGTGCAAACTCAGCGAAATGCCAGTCTTCACAAACTTCAGTGATTATTCCGGTATATGGCCAGGGAGATGGCAAGGATGAAACCAAACTGGGTCCTGAACTTACTGCACTGGCTGGTGGCAATGCAGGTGACAATCCTTCGGATGTAATCTACTCTTTCAATCCAAATGACCCAACCGAGGTTTTGGTAGAAATCATTCAAAAGCTGGTCAGCTTTCAAACGTCCTGAGCCTCTTGTCAAATCCGCTAACCTTTGGACGACAGTACAACCCAAATTTAGCACTTTCAGATTATCTGATAGACCCTGCCATCTTAATCTCCAATCAATTGAGCACCATAGATGTTTATTTTCCAAAAATCAGGTTACTCGAGTTAATAAACCTGACGGAAATTAATTTCGTCAGGCCGCTATATCCCTCTTATACCAATTCGGGTATTGTAACTACCCAGGGAGATAAGGCCCAAAGAAGTGAGGCAGCAAGAGATGCGTTCAGGATAAAGGATGCCGGCGGTGCCCTGGTCAAAGTAAATGGCAGTGGTATAAAAGTGGGCGTAATTTCTGATAGTTACGACAAACAGCCTTTTACTGATAAATCAAAAGCGGCTGTGGATGTGGAGCAGGGCGATCTGCCTGGTACAGGAAATCCTGAGGGAAATACCAGTCCGGTGGAGGTTTTATTGGACTACCCTTAACGGTGTTGCCTCAGATGAAGGGCGGGCCATGTTGCAGATTGTGCATGATGTTGCCCCGGGGGCCAAACTGGCTTTCCATACCGGTGTTTTGTCTCCAAGAAATTTCGAACTGGCCATACAAAGTTTACAGGCAGCCAACTGTGATATAATTGTAGATGACATTACTTTTCCGCTGGAACCTTTTTTTGGAACAGGCAGAATAGCTGATGCCATAAAGAGCTTTACAAGTGAACCGGGTAATCTGTATTTTACCTCAGCAGGAAACTTTGCAAACGACGGTTATCAGGCAGCCTTTAGCAGTTCTGCCGCTACCCCAACCAGCAATTTTCTTCCAGCCGGAAGCCGGGCACATGTCTTTGGAACAACTTCTGGTGTGCAGGATGTAATACAAAAGATCAGCGTAGAACCTGGCGTTTATATGATCGTTTTGCAATGGGATGAATCTTTGGCTTCCCAGGAAAATGCCAGTGGAGCCATCACAGATCTTGATATTTTTCTTGTGGATGACAACAGAAATCTGATAGTTGGCAATAACAGGGTGAACCAGGCAGGCGACCCCACCGAAGTGATTGTTTTTGAGGCAAAAGCCAGCGGAACTGCCAATATTCTGATCTCCAGTGCCAATGGTGCACCTCCGGCAGGCCTGGCTTTTAGGTATGTAGCCTTCAGGTCACAGGGATTGAAAGTATTGGAGTATGCCGGGGCACCAACCGTGAGCGGTCATGCCATGACCCCTGAAGCAAATACAATCGCGGCGATAGATTACCGTGCAGCATTGAGTCCTGTGCCACAGTACTTTTCCTCTTACGCAGGTAATTTAGCGGATAATACGATACTGGAGATTGATCTTGCAGCACCGGATGGTGGCAATACCAATGTTGCCTCCATAGGGCAGGATATTGCTGCAGATGATGACACATTTCCGAATTTCTTTGGTACTTCAGCCGCAGCCCCTCATGCGGCGGGTGCCTTTGCTTTGCTGATGTCGGCCATACCCAACTGGTACCCCAATGGTTTGCCGGGGGATATTGTTGTGAAGACAAATGCAGCAGCTGATGAAGCGCTAAAATTGGTTAAACAAACAGCAACACCGGCAGGAACCCAGGAGCGGTCAGGTGTAGGCCTGATCAATCTCGAAGCGGCATTCACTACAATTGCAGCCAAAACCGCCAAGGTCACAAAACTTATTGTGGAAGACGGGAAAACTCCAAGTGCTGAGCCATTTTCGGTTACAATCATCGGGGAATTTTTCCCGACAGATCCCAAAATAATTTTTGATGGGAAAGAATTGGAAATAACCTCCAAGAGTGCAACAGAAATTGTCGCTAAGGTGGGAACATTTTCTGGAAATCCCGCGTTACAGGTACAGACGAATAGCCTGCCGGGTTCAATAAACAATGGAGGCCTTTCGGATCCTATTTCTTTTTTCAGCGACGGAAAACTTGCCCTGAATATTATTGCAGAAGATGTCGACGATCAATATACGGCCAGGCAGTGAACTTTGCCTACAGAGTTGAAGGTCTTGCACCGGGAGTAAGTTATGAAGATACAGGTTTACCGGCGGTAAAACTGACTTCTCCGGCAGTCCTTCCTTATCCTGATGTAAATAACTATTCGGTAATACCTCCCAAGCAGAATTAACAGCAGAACAAAAAGCTGCCTATCAGATTAATTTTATTAAGAGCATACTCACAGTTACGAAAAAGGAATTAATCATAAAACCACTTGATCTCGCGCTGACTTATGGTGAGCCTGTTGAAGTTAACCTGGATTATACTTATACGCACAGCGGATTGAGAATAACGGAGATTTTCTGTTAACATTAAAAATTCCCACTGGTGGAATTTTTTTATTCGGAAATACTGGTGCTGATCAATAAATTCAGGGCAGTTGTAAATGAGATGATATACTTGGTCTATTGGAGAACGGGAGCTGGATGTCGAGTGAGCTTACCTGCAAAAACAAACTCAGGGCTGTGGTTACGGAATGAATGTGATCGATCTGGATGTAAAACATTTTCAGGATTATATTGACGCCGACAATTTGCAGGGATCTGAACTGAATAAATTCAGGCCGTTGTAAACGCTGCAACTAGTTCAGGCAGTTTAAATGACAACATTGATCGGAGGGCTGGGAGAGTTATACTGGACGAATAAACTTAGAGCGGTAGTTAATGGAACCGGTCTGGGAGGAGAGGATGATACCAACGATTACGGTTCTATTTTCGCAGTTATCGATGATGCCATGTTGACACACGAGTGAAGAAATAAATTGTTCGTGAGTTTATTAATCTCCGGCTTAGAAGCTACTTCTACTCCGGAAGACCGCCACTATATTTTTCCGGGAGCCTTCTTGTCAACCATGGCTTCGAATTTCAATATTAAATATGAGTCGGGAAGGCTGGCTGGTTTCTCCAAAAGTTCTTACTGCAACTACGAATAAGAAAATAAATTACGGTGAAGATCCAAGAGAAGGGATTGTTACGAACTTTAGCGAATTGACTATTGATGACACACAGCAATCGGTTTTTCCTGATGGCATACCTTATCAGTTTGTCGATAAGAATGGGAAAGCCTTTGACGGTAGCGAAATGATGCCTGCCGGAGAGTACCTGATTTTAATCAGGATTAGCGCAGACCTTTACAAGGTTATTTCTGAAGGAAAACTGACAATTAAACAATCTGTCTTGGCTGTTACTTTAAATGATCTTACAATCAAACAGGGGGAAGCGATCAACACATCTCTCATCACTCCTGAAATAACGGGAATTGTCCCCGGCGAATCGACGGAAACGGTCTTCCCCGGAGGCATTCAATACAACTTTATCAATGACCAGGGTACAACATATAACCCAAACGACAGAGTGACAGGTGTTTTCAATATTACGATCGATGAACCGGAGAATTATACAATAAATTACACCAGAGCTGCTAAAGTTTATGTTAATCCTGTCAAATATTTGGTTTATCCCAGTCCAACAACCGGAAAAGTAACGGTGTGCAAAGAGAAATGTTGCAGAGGATGGATTTGTAAAACTGTATAACTCATATGGTTTTTTATTGGAGATAAAAACTATAAGTAAGTACAATATGAATTCCGTGATTCTGGATTTAACCAGTCGGTCAAATGGGATTTACTATATTCGGGTTTATACCTGGTATGGTGTCCATTCTTTTACCATAATTAAAATTTAAGTACTTGATTAAAAGGATATCAACATTTTTCAAAATAATTGGTTTGATATGCATGATTCTGTTATCGTGTGGATTGATGCCGGTATTTGGTCAGCAGAGCACTATTGATAGTTTAAAAGGCAGCCTTTCTTTAAATAATAAGGATACCACTTTGGTTGCGGGCTTAAATACCCTGGCCCTGGAGCTTATTCAGAATGAAAATTATGCTGAAGGAATCGCCTATGCCAATCAGTCACTGGACCTTTCAACTGAATTAAAGTTCATAAGGAAGGGCCAAAGCATTAAAATCTCTGGGTATGGCAGCCTATTATCAGGGGGAATATCTCGAGGTTTTTGATTTTTGGACCAGGTCGCTGCAGGCTTTTGAAGAGGCCAAAGACCAGTCCGGAGTTGCTAACATGATGCGCAATTTAGGGGTGCTGTATTACGATCAGGGCAGCCAGGACAAGGCACTGGAGTATTATTTCAAATCTCTTAAGATATCTGAGAAAATCAATGATCCTGTACAAATTACTTCCAATCTGGTAAATATTGGTGTTTATGCTCAGATGAAAGAGTATGACAAGGCTTTGTCTTACTACAAAAAAATAGAACCCTATTTCTTTAATCTAAAAGATCCACAAATATCTTCGAGCTATTTGATGGGAGTGGGCGTAGGCGAGGCCCATAGCCTTAGAAATGACCATGTAAATGCAAAAAAATATTTTGAAGAAGCCCTGTTGATCAACAAAAACACCCAGTCTTATGCACATAACTCACCATGCTCGGGAAAGAAGAATTTGCTCTGGGCAATACAGCCAAAGCCATAGGGTATTTTAACGAGGCGTATAAAGTGCAAAGGAGGGCGGTTTGACATTGGATGAAGTGCAAACACTATTGGCGATGGGTAACCTTTATCAGAAAACTGATGGCAAAAAAGCACTTGAGGCCTATCAGAAAGGGGAGGTTCTGGCTGTAGAAATGGAATTGAATGAGGAATTGCGGGATATTTACAAGGGAATGTCCTTGGCCTATGAAGGTAAAGGAGATTTAAAAATGCGTATTTGTACAACAACAAATACCTGGCACTAAATGATCTCATCTTTAATCTTGAAACCAATGACAAGATCAGGGGACTTCAGTTTGATTTTGACCTGAATAAAAAACAGGACCAGATTGGTTTGTTGGAAAAGGAAGCAGAAATTAAGGAGTTAAGGGTGAAGCGGCAGAAAAATATTATCTACGGAAGTATTTTTTCAACCTTTCTCATACTTTTGATTGCACTAGGGTGTTTTAAATAGGTATAAATATGTTAAAATGACCAATGGCATCATTGAAGGGGAGGGAGAGAAATCAGACAATTTATTGCGCAATATTTTACCGGCAGAAACCGCTGATGAACTCAAACTAAATGGCAAAGTAGCTGCCAAGAGTTTCGACTCTGTAACTGTTTTATTTAGTGATTTTAAAGGCTTTACTTTTTATTCTCAGAGCCTCTCACCGGATGTGCTGGTAAAAAGCGTGGATTATTGCTTTTCTGAAGTTCGATCAGATCATAGAAAAGCATGGTATAGAAAAGATCAAAACCATTGGTAGATGCCTAATATGTGTGCGCAGGATTGCCATTTCCTTCAACAGACCATCCCAAAAATGGTTCCTCGCAGCTTTTGAAATAGCGGCATTTGTTGAAGAAACGAAAAAACATAAGCCTGAAGGCATTACCTGCTTTGATATCCGCATAGGGATAAATACCGGTCCGGTTGTAGCCGGAGTGAGTCGGACTCAAAAAAATTTGCTTATGATATTTGGGGAGTAGGATGAAATGTAGCCTCCAGAATGGAAAAATAGTGCGCCATGCAGGTAAAATCAATGTTTCTGAATATACCTAATGAACTGATCGAAGACAGCTACAACTGTGATTTTAATAGGCGAAATAGAAGTAAAGAATAATGGCATGCATAAAATGTATTATGTTGGTTCTCCAAAGATTATATCAAGTGCACATATAGAAGAAAGAAAAACCAAAGGACTTTCTCCGTCTTTAAATTAATACAGGCAGGGTTATTAAAGTTTTTTAGTAAAAAAAGGATATCAGATTATGAATAATATAATAATTATTCATTTTTTTTGTTATTAATTGTACTTTTGGATTAATTCCAACGCGCATCAAATAACCAATGAAAGGATACAAACAAGCTGCGAGAAAGTATGATTAGATATATTGGAATCACAGTTACCTGAAGGCATATACTATCATAAGATCGACCATACTTTAGACGCTTTACGGGTATGCAATCAACATATAAAAAGGGAAAAGGTAGATTCACATCAGTCAAAACTGCTTCGGCTGGCTGTATTGATGCACGATGCCGGCTTTAGTATTCCTGTTGAGAACCATGAAATGAATGGCAGCCAGGATTGCCGAACAGATGATGCTGGACCATGGGGTTGCCGGAAAGCGATATAGGCGGCAGGGCGGAAGGCATGATTATGGCTACAAAAATTCCGCAAAACCCAAAAAATATTTTGGAAAAGATTATTTGTGACTCCGATCTGGATTATCTGGGAAGGTCTGATTATTATTTAAAAAGCCGCTACCGGCCTGTTTAAAGAATTGAAGTTAAGCGGTACATATCCATAATGATGAAGAATGGCACAAAGCGCAGATAAATTTCCTCGAGAACCATCAGTTCCATACTGGCTATGCCCGAAAATTTCTGGGACCTGAAAAAATGAAGCGGTTGGAAGAATTAAAAAAAACAAAAGTCCTGTCTAAAGTTTAATCCAATGGTAACCTTGTCATGGCTTCTTCTTTTACGAATAATTTTTGATCGCCATTTCCAATCTGTTGGCCAGGATACTCCGATTCTTCCTTCCCAAAGCAATTCCAGGATCTCGAATGGCACTGCTGTTTGTAGTTTTTGATGAGTTCCGCGTTCCAGTGCTCTGGCGGAGGCTGTAAATTGCTTATTCTGTCGGCCATCTTCACAGCCCATACCTCCTGCGGTAGTTTTTTTATCCGGTCTATGCTATCCCCATTTGCTCCTCAAAGGGTAGCTGGTCATCTTTTGTCAGGGCCAGAACAGCCTGGGCAATTTCTGTTCCGAAATATTCAGATAATTCTGCATAGCTCGTATTTGTATCTTCAAGGGTATCATGCAATAAGGCAACCTGTACGGCAAAATCCACATTGAAATTGACAGAATTATTGGCTGCCATAAGTACCTCCATCGCCACATTGGACAAATGCAGGAGGTAATTTGCCTTTATGCCGGGAACATTCTGAAGAAAATGTTTTTCACCGGCAAACAGTATGGCTTCCTGATAAGTTGTTTGTAACTCCATAATTAATTAGTAAATAATTAATAGTATATTCTTTTTTCATAATGGTTCGGGGGGAGGGAAGACAGATACCATTATTTATTCAAATACAATTTTATTCATGAACGGATAAGCAGGCGAATTATTGCAAAGAGAGCATATATCTAGAACTTTTTTACTTTATAACCAGAGAAACCGAAGGTGATGAAATAGCGTAATTTAATGGTTTATGAATACAGTTAAATCCGGGAACCCATGTTTCCGAAAACGTTTTCGATATGGTTTTGCTTGTTTTTTGCTGAAAAAAGTAAAAAGTTAAGATGTAAAAGATACCTTTATTGCGAAGATTATGAGTGTGTTAGGGATTTCTTCAGCTGTTTTTCATTAGCTTTTGCCATGAAAATTTGTACCCAAAGTATTTCATAAAATATTATTTTTGAGTTGGAAATTGATCAATCCCCAAAATTGATCGATTTCCTTTTTTTTGGAGGCGTCTTGTGCAAGTGCGTCATGTGAAAGTGGACAATATAAAGAAAATAACCTTCCTATGAAAAATAACAAAATCCTTATCTGGTCAATTACTGCTGCATTGGCCGGATTTCTTTTTGGCTTTGATACAGTAGTAATATCTGGAGCTGACAAAAAGTTACAGGAAATTTGGGCATCCTCTGATGCATTTCATGGTGCTGTAGTTATGGCAATGGCCTTATGGGGTACTGTTGTTGGAGCCCTATTTGGAGGCATTCCAACCAACAAAATAGGACGAAAAAAAACATTAATATGGATAGGTGTTTTTTATTTTGTTTCAGCGATAGGATCTGCACTCTCTAATGACCCATATACTTTTGCGTTTTTCAGATTTCTGGGAGGTCTGGGTGTTGGAGCTTCCACGATAGCGGCCCCGGCCTATGTTTCTGAAATTGCTCCGGCAAAAGACAGGGGCAGGCTGGTAGGTTTATACCAGTTCAATATTGTTTTAGGTATCCTGATTGCTTTCCTTTCCAATTACTTATTGCGGAACGTGGGTGAAAACTCATGGCGGTGGATGATGGGTGTAGAGGCGATTCCGGCTTTTATATATACTGTTTTTGTGCTGGGCGTTCCGGAAAGTCCGAGGTGGCTGATCTCAAAATTAAGGATCGAAGAGGCTAAAAAAGTGATGGGCATCATAAATCCTGGCGAGGATATTGAAAAATTAATGTCAGAAATAAAGACAGAAAACAGCATTGTAGATAAAGATGAACATATCTATACAAAAAAATATAGATTTCCTCTTATACTTGCCTTTCTGATAGCCTTTTTCAATCAGTTTTCCGGTATTAACGCTTTTCTGTATTATGCTCCAGAATATTTCAGGAGGCAGGTCTTGGTGAAAGTACTGCGCTATTGAGTAGTATTGGGATTGGTGTCACCAATTTGGTTTTTACACTTATTGGAATATTCCTCATAGACCGTCTGGGGAGAAAAGTATTGATGTACATAGGCTCTGTTGGTTATATAATCTCTCTGGGCCTCGGTATCGGCAGCCTTCTCTTTTGGCTGGCAAGGCATGGCTGCTACCCGTATTTCTCTTTTTTTCATCGCCTCCCATGCCATCGGACAAGGTGCTGTCATCTGGGTTTTTATCTCTTGATTATTTCCTAACCACCTCGAGGGCTTCAGGCCGAGGCTTTTGGCAACTCAACGCACTGGGTGGCTTGCGGCAATCATTCCATCGCTTATTCCATTTCTTCTCTTCAACCATTGGGGCAGGTGCAGTTTTTCTGATATTTACCTTTATGATGGTGCTCCAGTTGCTGTTTGTCGCATTCATCATGCCCGAAACAAAAGGGGTTCCATTAGAAGAATTAAGTAAACAATTGCTAAAAAAAAGATGAGAAATCTTGTAACGTATTTTATCGTGTTTGTACTTTTTATTTTCACCTTTTCATGTAAAGAAAATGAGATGAAAAAAGCTTTATCCGAAGAAACCAAAAGGATTGTTGGAGAAGAGGTCTACCGGCCTGCATTTCATTTTACACCCAAAGAGAACTGGATGAATGACCCGAACGGAATGTTTTATCTCAATGGGAATTATCATTTGTTCTTCCAGTATTATCCTGATTCTACAATTTGGGGCCCAATGCACTGGGGACATGCTGTGAGCGAAAGACCTTATCAAAATGGGGAGGAACTGCGATATAGCACCGTGGCATATCCCTGACAGCCTGGGCTATATTTTTTCGGGCAGTGCGGTGGTCGACACAAAAAATACTTCAGGCTTTGGCAAGGATGGACAAACTCCTGTTGTAGCGATATTTACTTATCATGACATGGATGCCGAAAAGGAAGGAGCTCTTGCATATCAAAGTCAGGGGCTGGCCTATTCACTGGATGGGGGAACCAAATGGACGAAATATGATGGCAATCCGGTTTTGAAAAGTCCGGGTTTAAAAGATTTCAGAGATCCCAAAGTAATATGGGATGAAAAGCGGGAACAATGGGTAATGGCTTTGGCCACCTATGAGAAAACCATGTTCTACGGATCAAAGGATTTGAAGGCATGGACTTTCTTATCTGATTTCGGTCAAAAATACGGGGCGCATGGAGGTGTTTGGGAGTGTCCGGACCTTTTTCCAATAAAGATTGCAGGTGCTGAAGAAGAAAAGTGGGTGCTTATTCAGAGTTTAAATCCCGGCGGAGCGAATGGCGGTTCAGGAACGCAATACTTTGTGGGTGATTTTGACGGCAAAAAATTTGTGCTCGATCCGAAATTTGAGGTTCAGTTAAAAAACGGGCCGCAGTGGCTGGATCATGGCCGGAATAATTATGCCGGAGTAACCTGGTCAGACATTCCGGCGAACGACGGACGAAGGATTTTCATTGGCTGGATGTCAAACTGGGACTATGCCAATAAGGTACCAACAACAGCCTGGCGCAGTGCACTGACCTTGCCGAGAACATTAAACTTAAAAAAGACTGACAATGGCTACAAATTATTTTCCATGCCTGTGCAGGAAATTGAAAAATATTACGGCAAATCAATAGAAAAAAAAGACCTGTGAATTAAAGGTGAAACTGTTTTGTTGCAGGAAGCTGAAATCGATCTGAATGCTGCTTTTATTGATTTGAATTTGACTGAATTGAAAAATGACAGCTATGACCTTCGTTTCTACAACAGTCAGAATGAGTATGTCAGCCTTGTCATTGACAATAAAAAGCGGATCTTTTCTTTTGACCGCAGCCATTCAGGGAATACCGGTTTTTCTGAAAAGTTTGCAAATACCGTTTCAGTGGCCCCTTTTGAAAAAAGCTACAGGGATTTGAACATAAAAATCTGGATAGACAAAGCTTCGGTTGAAATATTTATTGATCAGGGAGATTATATAATGACGGAGATATTTTTTATGAATGCTCCTGTTCAAAAGTTTTCCCTGAAGGTCACGGAGGAAATTAAAGTGAAATCCTTGGTCGCAAGACCGATAAAACTGTGAAAGAATGAGTAGTATTATTTGCTTTGGTGAAGTATTGTGGGATAAGTTCCCAAACTATAAAAAAATTGGAGGGGCCCCATTGAATGTTGCCTTGCGTTTGAGTTCCTTTCAATTCCCTGTTCAGTTTGTCAGCCGCATCGGTCGGGATACTGATGGGGAACTCATCTTGAAACACCTTAAAAAGGAAGGTTTGTCAACGGAATTTATTCAGTATAGCGAAAACTTAAGGACAGGTGAAGTCATGGTACACCTGGATGCAGAGGGTGTGGCGAGCTATACCATAGAAGAGCCCCGGGCCTGGGACGAGATTGAATGCGATGATTCATTGATGGAAGCTGTAAGCAAGTCGAAGGCATTTGTTTTTGGCAGTCTGATTGCGCGGAATCCGGTATCACGAGAAACTTTGTTCAAGTTGCTTCCAAAAGCAGGATTTAAAGTTTTTGATGTGAATCTAAGGCCACCATATTATAATATAGATACCCTTACCCATTGCATGGCGCAGGCGGATCTGATCAAGTTCAATGAGGAAGAACTGGAGCAGATCGTAAATGACCTGCAGAACCAGGCTTTGACTTTGGAAGACAGCATGCTTTTTGTGGCAGCGAAGTTCAATAACCCTGTCGTTTGCACAACCCGTGGAGACAAAGGAGCCGTTTTGCTGAAAGACGGCCTTTTTTATAAAAATAAGGGATATGTTGTAAAAGTAAAGGATACTGTAGGGGCCGGAGATTCTTTTCTCGCCTCGCTGCTGTCTCAGTTAATGGCAAAAAATAATCCGCAACAGGCTTTGGATATTTCTTGCGCTGTTGGAGCTTTTGTAGCCTCGCAGGAAGGAGCCAATCCAAAGATTTTAGGGGCTGATATTTCCGGGATTATGAAATAACGAAGGGTTTACCAGAATAGTTATCTGGTGGAATTTCGGACAATCATTTCTGTTGGGACGTCAATATTTTCATATTTTATCGGTTCCTTCTTTTTAATGGCCTTTATTTCTTTCACAAAGCGTTTCAACTGCTTTCTTTCCCATGTCAAAGCCATGCTGGTCAATGGTTGTTAGGCTGGGACTCACAACCCGCGTCTGAATGGAGTTACTAAAACCAATGACTGATACCTCCTCCGGAATTTTTACCCCCAATTCATTTAAACGCAGGATGACCCCAATGGCCAGGGCATCGGTAAACGCAAGTACACCATCTATTTTCTTTTCATCCTTTAACATTAGTTCTGCAATTCTTCTGCCTTCTTCAATGGTTGGTTCGCTGCACTCATAAACCATTGATTCATCAGCCTCAATACGATTCTCTTTTAAAGCTTTTTTGTAACCCAGATAGCGGTCAATGATTGTGATCGAATTTAAAGCACCCCTGATGTGGGCTATTCTTTTACAGCCCCGGTCAATGAGATATTGGGTGGCATCATGGGCTATTTTTCTGTCGTTTATAGTGACCTTTGAGCAGTTCACAAATTTAGAGATCTTATCGTAAAGAACCAGAGGCATTTTGCCGGCGACGACCTTTTTGATGTGCTCGTAGGTAGTGGTGTGATCAGTTAATGAAAGAAGTATGCCATCCACCTTTTTATTTATAAGTATCTCAAGCTGTTCTTTTTCAAACTCGACTTTATCTTCCGAGCAGAGCACAATAACCGAGTAACCGCTGGCCTGCGCTGTATGTATAACCCCGTTTAGTACATTGGAGAAAAAATAGTGCACTGCATTTGGAGTTATAAAGCCGATTAGTTTTGATTCCCGCTGACGCAAATTCTGTGCAACCGAGTTGGGGATGAATTTCAAGGATGCAGCCAATTCCAGAACTTTTTGTTTGGTTTTTTCGCCGACGTCCGGATAATTATTCATTGCTTTGGATACCGTTGAAGGGCTTATTCCCAATTTCTTTGCAATTATTTTTAATGTTGCGTTTGTCTCATCCGTAAAATTTTGTTAACTAATTTGTGGCTGTAAATGTGTAAAAATGCCGCTCAGCCACCGCATTTGCTAAAATAAGAAAAAAATTACTCATTACGAAAACGTTTTCGGACAATTTTGTGATAGAATTTTATAGGTAAATGATCATATAATATTAATTACATTATATTCGCAATTAATAAATCCCATTAATTAAGATATTTTAACATTAATAAACGGGATTTAACAAATAACTAACTATTAATTAATTAAATATGAAATTTAGACTGCTACAAAATGTTTTAGCTGGTATGATGATGCTTGTTGGAACTGTTGTTTACTCACAAACAACTGTTTCGGGACAAGTTCTCACGGATGAAGGTCCGGTACCTGGAGTAAATGTAATTGTTAAAGGAACCACAACTGGTGCTGCAACTGATTTTGACGGGAATTACACAATTGAGAATGTTCCCTCAGATGCAGTGCTTGAATTTAGTTTTCTCGGGTATGTTACCCAGAGTGTGCCGGTGAATGGAAGAAGCAGTATAAATGTAACATTGCTCGGAGATTCTCAGGCTCTAGAGGAAGTAGTTGTAATTGGGTACGGAACTGTAAAAAAATCGGATGCAACCGGAGCTGTTGATGCCATAGGTTCAGATGATTTTACAACCGCCAATGCAAATAGCCCTGCCCAGATTTTAAGAGGTAAAGTTGCGGGTGTGCAGGTTACACAGTCAAGTGGTGAGCCGGGTGGAGCTGTAAACATTCGCGTTCGCGGAAACAGTTCACTTCGTTCAGGTAACGATCCGTTGATCGTAGTTGATGGTGTGCCACTTTCCGGCGGAAATGTTTCAGCGGGAGGTTCAGATGCCGGTTTAGGTTCATCCACAGCAAGGAATCCTTTAAACTTTATCAATCAGAATGATATTGAATCTATAAACATTCTAAAAGATGCATCTTCTACAGCAATTTATGGGTCGAGGGGTGCAAATGGTGTTATTTTGATCACCACAAAAAAAGGTAAAGCCGGCAAACCTGCATTTGAATTTTCAACAATTTATGGTGTTAGTAACCAGGCCAAGTCTGATGGTATTGATATGATGTCTTCAGGGCAATATGCTGAGCAGGCCAGACTTTCAGGCGCACCTCAATTGGACCACGGTTCAAGTGGCTATAATTATGAAGATGCCATTTTGCGTTCGGCGGTTTCTACGAGCTATGATTTTTCGGCAGGTTTTTCGGGAGATGGCTCAAGAACAAGGATGTCTATGGGAATCGTACAACAGGAAGGTATTGTTAAAGAAACCGGTATGGATAAATACTCTTTTTCCTTGAATAACAGTTTAAAGGCATTCAACGACAGGGTAAGTTTTGACGCAATGTTTTGGTTTCGCATTTAAAGGATCAGGCCCAGGCCATTACAGATAACGTTGGATTTATCGGAAGTCTTATAGGTGCGGGTTTGTACTGGAATCCAACCTACCCGATTTATAATGATGATGGTTCATATTTTCGAAGTAAGTGATTACCTATCTAAATCCGGTTGAACTGCTTAATAGCTATGAGGACAAGACAAATACTACCAGAATATTGGCGAGTATCTCACCAACAGTAAAAATTATTGAAAATTTGGAATATAAATTTACCTTCGGGGTTGATTATTCTGCTTCCGACAGGGCGTCTCAAATACTGCCTAGTATGAATATACAAGGTACGAGGAACAACTGCCGGTGGAGAACCTGCGGGGGGCCGTGCTTTTTTGAACGATATTGAAAGATTCAATAAGACTTTTGAGAATATTCTAACTTACAAAAAAACTTTTAGTGATGATTTTTCATTGAATGCGTTGCTGGGTTATTCTTATTACAGTTATGAGTTTAAGGATAATTTTACAAGTGCTGCCTATTTTAATTTGAATCAGACCAATTTGATAGATAATATGGAAGGCGGTAAGAATAACGATTTTCGTTCAGGATCCAGTAAAAATACATCTGAGCTGCAATCCTTCTTTGCCCGTGCCGAAATGACGCTTTTTGAAAATTTATTGGTCAATGCGTCAATACGTTACGATGGTTCGAGCAAGATTGGAGAAGAAAATACCTATGGTACTTTTCCGGCAGTTGGGGTGGCCTATAAGTTTTTTGAGAATAATGATGGGATGCTTAACTTTTTAAAGTTAAGAGGTAACTGGGGTATCGTAGGTAACCAGGAGGCTCCTGTGTATGCATCCAGAGCCCGTGGGCAATATAATGACGGAGCGCTTAGTCAATCAGGAAACCCTAATGCTGACTTAAAATGGGAGACTACCACCAGTTATGGTGTAGGACTTGATTTCAGGGTTTTCGAAAATGTAAGCGGTTCTGTTGACTATTTCTTCAGATCAACCGAAGACCTGCATCTTCCCTCAACCCGGAGCGTCAAACGTTCCGAATGATGCAGGAGCTACAACTTTATTAACTTGCCGGGTGAATTGGAGAATACAGGTATACGATTATCTTTAACCTGGGATATTATCAGAAATGATGACTGGTCATTGTCGGTTTCAGGTAATGCGGCCTTCCTTGATAACAAGATGAAAGATTTTCCATTGTTTATACAGACAGGAGCAATTAACGGACAAGGGTTATCAGGTGCAAGTGCACAGATCATTGCCAATGACCTTCCTATATATACATTTTATTTAAATGAGTGGAGGGGTTTTTGAGTGCCAATGGCAATTCAATTTATAGCAGCACCGGATGGCAGCGATACGGGGCTAGGTAAGAGCCTGACGAGTGTTGGATAAAGCCGGCCTTCCTAATGTAAATTATGGATTTAATATAGACACAGTTATAGAAAATTTACATTTTAATGCTTCTTTTTATGGTGTTGCCGGAGGCTATATTTATAACAATACTGCGAATGCATTGTTCTTTAAAGGGTCATTCCTTGGAGACAGAAACGTGCCACTTGAATATGCTACATCAAATCAGGCCCAGGGCGATCCAAACTCTCCTTCAACAAGGTATCTAGAGTCAGGGGATTTCCTAAGGTTGGCTAACATGACTTTGGGATATAATTTCACCGGAAATAGCCTTTTGGAAATTATATCGATAGAATGCGATTGTATGTGAGTGCGAACAATTTATTTGTAATCACTGATTATTCAGGTTTTGATCCTGAGGTGGATACAAACAAGCAAATCAATGGCGTTAATTCTGCAGGTATGGATTACTTTTCATATCCGGCACAAAAAGGGTGGTTATTTGGTGTTACGGATATGGATATTTAACTAAAAATTAATGAAGAATATTTATAAAAATGAAATTAAGTAATGAATCTAATTTTGAGAATGTTGGGGATTGCTTTTAGGAATATGCTATGTCTTTACGGGCTGTACAGACTTGGAGGAAACAGTTCAGGATGGTGTTGAATTTGAAACAGCAAGTACAGAGTATGCGGTTTCAAATAAAAATCCAGAAGATTTACTACAATCTGCATACAATGCAATGCGTACCCCTTACCAGGATCAGGCACGTCTTTTCAGTTTGGATGAGCATACTACGGATGCTGTAGTAGGCCCAACCCGAGGCGGTGACTGGGATGATAATGGGGTTTGGAGGCAATTGCAGTACGCGAAACTATTACCGACAATTACACCGGTTAGAACAGATGATACCTGGAATGATATGTTCTCTGCCATCAATCAAACAAATTTTGTTCTGGGTACAAACCCCAATGCACAACAGGCAGCTGGAGCCAGATTTTTAAGAGCGCTACATTATTACCATGTGTTATTGACTTGTGGGGTTCAGCCCCATATAGGGAAATTGGAACTGAGATCCTAATGCTGCCGCTCCGGTTTATTCCAGAGCGGAAGCAACTGAATGGGTTATTTCAGAGCTTAAGGCGATAGTGGCTTCATTGCCGTCATCCAATGATCCAACAAGAGCCAACAAGAACGCGGCACATTGGTTGTTAGCAAAGATCTATCTGAACAAAGGCGTTTTTACTGCAGCGAATCCGGCAGGACCCTATACCTTTGATCCTGCTGATATGGCAAAAGTTATTTCAAATGTAGATGCAATTACCGGTAGAAGTATGGCAGCGGATTATTGGGATAATTTCTTGCCACAAAACTCACAATCTTCCCCTGAAATTATTTTTGCGGTGGAGAATATTGGTGGGGCTGGTAATGGGGCTGTGCGTTCACGATGGTATATGGGCCAGCACTATAACCAAACTCCTGGAGGATGGAATGGTTTTACCACTTTGGCAGAATACTATGACAAATTCGAACCAAATGATGAGCGTATATTGAAATGGATACCTACAACTACTGAGAAAAATGGCTATAATTTAGGTTTTCATATCGGTCAGCAATACGGACCTGGTGGCCCTGGCGTTGGGGTAGCGTTAAAAGACAGACCAGGAAGTCCACTGGTCTTTACAAAGGAATATAAGCTTGATTACAAGCGGCACTTCTTTAGAAACAGCCGGTATCTCAGATGTAGAATACAAGCCAGATCCTGCCGAGATTTCGATAATCCAAATAACGATATGGTGATTGCCCGTTACGGTGAAGCTTTGTTGATGAAGGCAGAAGCCCAGGCAAGAACAGGAAATTTGGCCAGTGCTCAGACGATCGTACAAAGTTTCAAAAATGAAAGCACCACAACCATTGGTTCTGTTGATGCAACTGCTTGATGTGCGCGCCAGAGAACTGTGGTGGGAAGACTGGAGAGCACGATGACAGGGTGAGATTTGGAAAATTCCTTTCACCTATGCAATTAAAGGAGTATGAATCAGATCCTAAGTATGTGCTGATGCCTATTCCTGCAGATGCCTTGGCAAACCCAAATATCACGCAAAATCCTAGGGTATTAATTATTCAGATATTAATAATAAAAAAAGCCTTTTATTGATTTAAAAGGCTTTTTTTGTGCTTTTGTAATTGGAAATTCATATTTCAAGTTTAGACAAGTAAAAATGTTTTTTGCAGGCAGGTATTTCCTTATTTTATTCATCCTTTTTAATTTTCTGATTTCCTGCACAAAGATCGAGATAGAATTGAAGAGAAAAAGGCTCGTTCAAAATACTTCCAAGCGATCATACTGGTGTAGAGTTTATCGACAAGCTCACAGATACTCCCCGACTCTAAATATATTGTCTTATTTGTATTATTACAATGGTGCAGGGCTCGCCGCCGGCGATCTAAATAACGATGGCAAAGACGATCTCTTCTTCGCCTCAAACATGCAGTCGAACCGCCTGGTATCTCAATAAAGGAAAGTCTTCAGTTCGCGGAATCTACTAAGGAGAATCGAAAATCGTACCCAGTAGCTGGTCTACCGGTGTGCACCATGGTAGATATCAATGCTGATGGCTGGCTCGATATTTATGTTTGTCAGGTGGCTTTGCTTAAAGGAGTTAAAGGCAAAAATCTCTTGTATATCGATCAGGAGTCATCAACGAAAGAAGGCATTCCCACATTTATTGAAAATGCGGCAGTCTACGGGCTCGATTTTGCTGGTTATTCCACGCAATCGGCGTTTTTTGATTACTGATCTTGACGGCGACCTCAATGTCTTTTTGCTTCAACCATTAGGTTCACCCCAAACCGAAACGCGCCACGGAAAATGAAGGAAGGTTCCGGATCCCTATTCAGAGATGATTTATCTTTAGGAGAAATGATGGAAATATTTTTGTTGATGTAACCGATAAATCTCGGAATATTCAGCGGAGAAATAGGTTACGGACTGGGTATGGTTGCGGCATATGGGATATCAATGATAATGGTTTACCCGGATATCTACGTGGGCAATGATTTTTTTGAAAATGACTACCTCTATATCAACCAGAAAAACGGACGGTTTAAAGAGCTTATCAACGAAGATAAAGATGTTCTTGGGCATACCACCCATTTTTCTATGGGCAATGATCTTGCCGATTTTAATAATGACGGAGCCATTGATATTTTATCTATGGATATGCTGCCGGAAGACCTCGTAACTTATAAGGCATCAGGAAATGAATTCAACTTACGAATATTTACCAGTCCTATTTGAAGAATGGCTATGCTCCTCAGTATATGCAAAATACCCTGCACCTCAACAGAAAAAACGGTTACTTCAGTGAAATAGCCTATTTATCAGGGATTGCTGCTTCAGAATGGAGCTGGTCAGGTTTATTTACTGATTTTGACAATGATGGGTTTAAAGATGTTTTTATTTCGAATGGTATTTTTGGCGCCACCAACGATATGGATTACATCAGTTTTATTTCCTCTGAGAATATTCAGAGAAGGCTGAGTGCAGGCATGACAGCCGAAGATATGGCCATGATCAGCGAGATCCCCCAAAAGAAAATTCCCAATTATTTTTTTAAGAACAATGGAGATCTTACATTTTCAAAAATAAGAAGTGAAATAGCTTCCTTTAGCAACGGTTCAGTATATGCGGATCTGGACAATGATGGCGATATGGATCTGGTCACCAATAATTTAAATCAGACGGCTTTTATTTATCAGAACCTAAGCTATGAGAACGGAAACAGAAATAATTTTCTCAAAATTGGCTTTGAGGGTTCCGGGAGCAACAGGTTTGGTATTGGCGCCAAAGTAACCATCTACACGAAAGACAAGGAACTGTACTTCGAAAATTTTTTGAGCCGGGGCTATATGTCTTCTGTTTCTCCTGTCCTGACAGCCGGACTGGGTCCTCAGAAAATGATCGATTCCATGAAGGTTATCTGGCCGGGAAATAAATATCAGGTATTAAAGGGATATTGCTTCCAATCAAAAAAATTGTTATAAGAGAATCTGAGGCGGCAACCCCCGTCCAGCCAAAAAAGCTGTTCCTCTGAAAGGATCTTTTGAGGAAACAAATGACCTGATCAGCTTTGAACATCTTGAATACGATTCCTATGAATTCGGTCAGGATCCTCTCGCACCCTTTATGAGTTCGCATCTGGGACCAAAAATTGCGGTGGCCGATATAAACATAGACGGATTGCAGGATGTATTTATCGGAAATGGTAAAAAGCAAAAGGCTTCGTTATTCGTTCAGCAGAAATCAGGTGTATTTATTTCAAGTCAGGAAAAACTGATGGAGGAAATACAGTTGACCGAGAATACGGACAACCTCTTCTTTGATGCAGATGGAGATGGCTACCAAGACTTGATTATTAATAAATGGAGGAAATGAATTCGAAAACAGGAATGCCCCTGAGACCAATTCTTTTAATGAACAGGAATGGCAGTTATGTTTCAGAAAATAACAGATTACCGGAAATATTTTTAAATGGATCAGTTGTTTGTGCCGGCGATATGGATAATGACGGAGATCTTGATCTTTTTATAGGAGGTGCTTCAGTCCCCAAAAAGTATGGGGAAATACCCAATTCTTATCTCCTTGAAAATAACGGCAAAGGGTTTTTTTAGTGATGTTACCGCTCAGAAAGCAAAAGACATTGCAAAAGACAGGCCTGGTCCGGGATGCCGTCTGGGTAGATCTGAATAAGGATGGCTTTGATGATCTGGTCGTGGTTGGCCACTGGATGCCAATCACCATTTTTATGAACCGGAATGGGACCCTCCAACAGGACAAAAATATGACACTTCAGCATACGGGCGGACTATGGAATTCACTACAGGTATCGGATCTTGATAATGACGGAGATCTGGATTTTATTGTGGGGAACTGGGGTTTGAACACAAAATTTGCAGCCACCCGGGATCAGCCTATGCACTTGTACCTGAATGATTTTGACAAGAATGGTAAACAGGACCCGATTATCACTTATTTTTATCATAATAAAGAAACCGTTTTTGCAAATAAGGATGAATTGGTCAAACAATTGCCTTTCCTGAATAAAAAATTTCTCTCCTACCAGTCTTTTGCAAAGGCGACTTTTCAGGAGATGGTATCTGAACAACTGATTAAGCAATCGGTCGTAAAAAAAATACATATTTTGGCTTCTGTAGTTGTAAAAAATAATGGTAATTTGCAGTTCGAAATACAGCCTTTACCAGCTATTGCACAACTCTCCTCCACACATGCAATACTGGTCGATGATTTCGACAGGGATGGGAAAATGGATATGTTCCTTGGCGGAAATGATTATCAGGTTAATACCCAGTTAGGCCAGCTTGACGCATCTTAGGGGCTCAATTTTGACAAGGGATGGTCAAGGGGATTGGACCCTGAATAAGGTACTTACTGAACAAATTGCTATTCCCGGCGCAATCAGGGATGCGGTAAAAATATCGGTAAATAGCCAAAATATTTTGATGATCAGCAGAAATAATGATAAACTAAAAGTATTTAAAATAAAATAAAAGATGTCACACATGAAATGGTTAGGTATGTCGGCGCTCATAATCCTTAGTTTAAGCGCATGCACCCAAAAAAAAGCAGAAACTCCAAAAACAGATGCGCTGTTCGTGCTGGAAGAGAGTTCGGGCATTGAATTCAGCAACATGATCAAGAACACAACGGATTTTAATATATTTTCCTACAGGAATTTTTACAACGGAGGTGGTGTTGCGATTGGCGATATCAATAATGACGGCTTACCGGATGTCTATCTTACCGCAAACATGGGTCAGAATAAACTGTTTTTGAACAAAGGAGGTTTTAAGTTTGAGGATATTACCGAAAAAAGTGGGGCAGGGGGGAAACGTGCCTGGTCAACAGGCGTCGTTTTGGTAGATATCAACAACGACGGTTTTTTAGATATCTATGTGTGTAATGCCGGAAATGTGGGTGGTGATGATCGTTTGAATGAACTTTTTATCAACAATGGTAACCTCACCTTCACTGAAAAGGCTAAGGAATATGGTTTAGCCGACAATGGTTTCACTACCCATGCGGCCTTTTTTGATTACGATCAGGATGGAGATCTGGATGTATATATACTCAACAACAGTTTTATACCCGTTTCCTCTCTGGGCTATGATAACAAAAGAGAATTGCCTGAAAAAGATTGGAATATAGATCCGCAATATATTGGCGGAGCAGACAAATTGCTGGAAAATCAAAATGGAGTTTTTGTGGATGTCAGCAATAAGGCGGGGATTTACGGAAGCTTGATCGGTTTTGGTCTGGGTGTAACTGTGGGTGATGTGAACAATGATTTTTTACCGGATATTTATGTGTCCAATGACTTTTATGAGCGTGATTATCTGTATATCAATAATGGCGATGGAACCTTTAAGGAAGATGGAAAGAATTGGATGGAACATATGAGCATGTCCTCTATGGGGGCGGATATGGCGGATATCAATAATGATGGCAAACCTGAGATTTTTGTTACAGATATGTTACCGGAATCCGATGAACGCCTAAAAAGAACCAGTGATTTTCAACGCAATGATATCTATCAGCTATTGGTGAGCCGGGATTTTCACCATCAGTTTATGCACAACGCGCTGCAGCTGAATAACGGCAACAATACTTTTTCTGAAATAGCTTTTGGCGCAGGTGTAGCGGCCACAGACTGGAGCTCGGGGAGCCCTGATCTTTGATATGGACAACGACGGATACAAAGATATTTATGTTTCAAACGGCATCTTCCACGATCTGACTGATCAGGATTTTATGGATTTCTTCGCCAATGAAATAATCAGGGATATGACCCTTACTGAGATCAAGCAGGACAAGGAAAAAGTAATCGATAAAATGCCGAGTAATCCACAGGTGAATGCTGTTTTTCACAACAACCATGACCTTACGTTTACAAACGTATCCAAAGAATGGGGTATGGATATTCCAAGCTTTTCAAACGGGGCCGCATATGGAGATCTGGATAATGACGGAGACCTCGACCTGATCGTGAACAACGTGAACGCCAAGGCCTTTGTGTATAAAAACAAATCGAGAGAAATCTTAAAGAACAATTATCCTGAAAGTAGCACTAAAAGGGGATAGTATTAATAAACGCGCTATTGGAAGTATAGTAGATGTATTTGTGAACAATCAGGTAATGCGTCAGGAATTAATCCCTTCCCGAGGGTTCCAGTCTTCTACGGATTATCAATTGGTTTTTGGCATGGGTACCAACACCAAAATAGACTCGGTAAGGGTAGTATGGCCAAACCGGAAATCGACGACCATCGCTAATCCGCAGATCAACCAAACATTAGCACTCGATCTTCAGGGATCCAAAACTTCAGAATTGGCAAAAGGCAGGCAGACTATCAAAACTATTTTTAAGGAAGTGCCAAATACAATGGACGCACATGTGGAAAATAATTATACCGACTTTGATTATGAAGGTTTGATCATTCAGCAACTTTCAAATGAAGGTCCGGCTTTGGCGACAGGAGATATAAATGGGGATGGTCTTGAGGATATTTTTATTGGCGGAGCCAACGGGCAGGCAGGCCAGACCTATTTGCAGGGAAAAGATGGCAGGTTAACTAAATTTCAGCAGACGGCATTTAGCGATCACCGTATGTTTGAGGATACTGCTGCCACATTTTTTGATGCAGATGGAGATGGAGACATGGATCTTTATGTGGGTTCCGGAGGAAATGAGGCAGTTGAAAGAAAGGAATACAGAAATGACAGATTGTATTTCAATGATGGGAAAGGAAAATTTACCTATCAGGGCACTGCACTTCCGGTGGCTTATCTAAATACCTCTGTGGTTGCAGCCTATGATTATGACGGAGATGGAGATCAGGATCTTTTTGTAGGAACCAGAAGTGTACCGGGAATTTATGGAATAAGCCCCGAAAGTTTTTTATTGGAAAACGGCGGTAACGGAAATTTCAAAAATGTTACGGAAGCAAAGGCATTTGACCTCATGAAAACAGGAATGGTAACCGATGCCACCTGGGCGGATATGACAGGCGATGGCAAAAAGGACCTGATTGTAGTTGGTGACTGGATGTCGCCGGTAATTTATGAGAATTCGGGAAAAAGACTGCGTCTGTTGAAATCAAATCTGGATGAATTGACCGGTTTGTGGAATGCACTTTCGGTTGCTGATCTTGACGGAGATGGAGATCTTGATCTTGTTCTTGGAAATAAGGGAACGAACTGGTACCTGAAAACATCAAAGGAAAAGCCGGCAAAATTATTTGTGAACGACTTCGACAACAATGGAACGATCGAACAGATTTTTTCACGTAATTATAATGATAAAGATGTGCCTCTCACTTTGAGAAGGGAATTGTCCGGACAAATACCTTCCCTGAAAAAGGAAATATTGAAATTTGCAGATTATGCCGGGAAGTCGGTGCAGGAATTATTTCCGGCAAAAGTTATTGAGAATTCCGAGGTTAAAAGTGCACAAACTTTCGAAAGTGGTATTGCTTATAATAACGGCGACAAAACCTTTACTTTTAAGCCGCTGCCTGCAAGAATTCAGTATTCCTGCGTGAACAGTATTTTAACAATGGATCTCAATAAAGATGGTGTTCTTGATATTATCCTGGCAGGTAACAATTACCATCACAAACCCCAGTTCTCGAGATTTGATGCCAGTTTTGGTGATGTGCTTCTGAGTGATACCAAAGGCGGATACAACTGGTTGCCAAATGCTGCTTCCGGACTTATGGTGAAAGGTCAGGTGAATGATATGGTTTGGTTTAATGCCGGATCCGGAAAGAAATTTATAGTAATGGGGTTGAATAATGATTACCCCAAATTATATGGAGTGAATGAATAAGTATGTATGGTTTTTATTGCCATTGTTCCTGATGTATTCTTGCAAACAGAAGGGAGAAAAGGAACTCTTTGAACTTGTACCTGCAGAACAATCCGGGCTGGATTTTGTCAACGCGGTTAAAGATACAGACGAACTGAGTATTCTGGATTACCTGTATTTTTACAATGGTGGCGGCGTCGCGGTGGGCGATATCAATGCAGACGGCTTGCCTGATATTTATTTTACCTCCAATCTCGGGAAAAACAAACTCTATCTCAACAAAGGGAACCTCAAGTTTGAAGACATCACTGAAAAGGCGGGAGTGGAAGGAAATGCTGATTGGAATACCGGAACGGTCATGGCTGATGTCAATGGCGACGGCTTACTCGACATCTATGTCTGCGCTGTTGTGGGCTTAAAAGGATTTGATGGACATAATGAATTATTTATAAACAACGGAAATAATACCTTTACTGAATCAGCTAAGCAATATGGCCTGGACTTTGAGTCGTATTCCTCATCTGCCGCATTTTTTGATTTTGATAATGATGGCGATTTGGACATGTACCTTTTAAACCACGCGGTTCATTCAGTAAATTCTTTTGGCCCTGCAAGTATCCGGGATACCAGGGTATATGAAAGTGGCGACAAATTAATGCGGAATGACAACGGTCTTTTTGTGGACATAAGTGAACAGGCAGGAATTTATGGTGGATACAACAGCTATGGCCTAGGTTTAGCAACGGCAGATTTCAATAACGATGGCTTTACAGATATCTATGTTTGCAATGATTTCCATGAAGATGACTACTATTACTTTAATAACGGAGATGGTACTTTCACAGAATCTGTTAAAAAATATTTCGGGCATACCAGCCGGTTCTCTATGGGCAGTGATGTGGCCGATATTAACAATGACGGTTATATGGACTTGCTTAGTCTGGATATGCTGCCTGAAGATGAAGAAGTGCTCAAAGCCTCAGATGGCGATGAATCGATTGATATACTGCAACTGCGCACAAACCAGCTGGGTTACCATTATCAGTTTACCAGAAATATGCTCCAGATCAACCAACAGGGAAATCATTTTCTGGAGAACGGCACTATTCAGTGGAGTGGCGGCCACAGATTGGAGCTGGTCAGCGCTCTTTGCAGATTACAACCAGGATGGTGAACAAGACCTGTTTGTTTTTAACGGGATACCAAGAAGGCCCAACAATCTGGATTACGTAAAGTATATATCCAATGAGCAGATCCAAAAAAAGATCAGCCAGACCAAACTGGTAGACAATGAAGCCCTTGAACTTATGCCTCCCGGTATAGTACACAACTATATTTTTGAAGGAAAACCCGAATAGGGTTTCAGGACCGCTCCGGCACATGGATTTCCAAAGAACCTATGATCTCCAATGGCAGTGCTTATGCCGATTTTGATAATGACGGAGACCTCGATGTGGTTGCCAACAACCTCAACAGTACGCCGGCACTGTATGAGAACAAAACAAATGGTTCAGCCGGTTACCTGAAGGTGAGGCTCGAATTCGAAAAGGGCAATCAATTTGCTTTGGGAACCAAGGTGATCTCCTACCACCAGGGTCTTGCGCAGTTCAGGCAGCTATTTACGGCCAGGGGTTTTCAATCCTCATCAGAGCCTGTGGTACATTTTGGTTACAGCACTGTAAAAACCATTGATTCTCTGGTTGTTATCTGGCCGGATAATACTAGGCAAAGCATGCGCAAGGTTCCTGTAAACCAAACGATTACTATAAAAGCTGCAGCCAAAAGACAAAAAGTAAATTATGACCTTTTGTTTCCAAAATCCATTCCTATTTTTCAAAAGGTAAACATAGATTCTTTGGGAATAAACTATATACACAAGGAAAATAATTTTAATGATTTTAACCGCCAAAAACTGATTCCCTATAAAATATCGGATAAAGGTCCGGGTGTTGTAGTAGGGGATGTGGATGGTGACGGCTTAAGTGACATTGTATTTGGAAGCGCGGTTTATAATAAAACAGAGGTATATCTACAAAAGAACGGTCTGTTTTGAAAAGATGGAATATCCAATTATTGCCAGTGACTCTCTTTTCGAGGATAATCAGTTTTTGCTGGAGGATTTTAATTTGGATGGATATAAGGATCTCTTTGTAATGAGCAGTGGATGGAGAATACTACCGGGAAAACAAGAACCTGTTAGACAGGATGTACCCGGGCTCAGACAAAGGATTTATGAGTAAAAGCACGGATATTCCTGATTATTTCGAAAACAGTGCGGTATTGAAATCCTGTGACTTTGATCAGGACGGGGATCTGGATATTTTTGTTGGCGGGGGTTTTGTTTCCTATGATTTTGGAAAAATACCCAATTCTTATATACTTCAAAACGACAAGGGAAAATTTGCCAAAACTGGAGATTCCGGATTTAAAAAATGCCGGGATGTTAACCGATGCCGTCTGGACAGATTTTGACGGAGATAAGAAGACCGACCTGATCGTTGCCGGCGAATGGATGGCGCCACTATTTTTTAAGAATGAGAACAATACTTTTGTAAAAGTAAATATGACCGGTGAACAAAAACTAACCGGACTTTGGCAGCAAATGCATCTGTTTGATATTGATGGCGATGGCGACGAGGATATTGTTCTGGGTAATTGGGGTAATAACAGCAAATTGACAGCCTCGCAGGAATTTCCATTGAAAATGTATTATGGAGATGTAGATGGCAACAAGATTTCTGAAACCATCCTGGCGATTGCGAAAAAAGGAAAGTATTATCCGCTGCTGGGTCTTGATGAACTCTCCTCGCAATTCAGCCCGATGCTGAAAAAGAAGTTTACCGATTACGGGTCTTTCGCTAAGCAGGATCTCGAAGGCATCTTTGATCCGGAATCCTTGAAAAAGGCAAACCTTTTTGAGGTGCATGAATTGTCGAGTGGCTATCTGGAGAACAAGAATGGAACTTATCTTTTTCATCCTTTTCCAGAAGCTCTGCAGTTGGCTCCTGTTACAAGATTTCTTACATTTGATTTTGACAGAGATGGAAGAGAAGAGCTTTTGGCAGCAGGTAATTTTTTCGGGATTACGCCTTTTCACGGAAGGCTGGATGCCAATCCGGGATTCCTTATAAAAAGTAATTCTACTGTTATTCCTGCACCGGCGCTGGGAATGAATTTATCTTCTAAGCTGGTAAGGGGATTGCAGGTGATCAATATTCAACAAAAAGAGTATGTATTAGTAACATTAAATAATAATAAACCGGAATTATACCTTATTAAAAAGCAAAACAAATGAAAAGAGGATTCTTATTTTTAATAATAACCGGCATGCTTTTGGCATGTGACCAACAAGAAAATAAAATTGAAATTACGCCAAAGGATTATCACAATGCGGTGGATAAATTAACGGAGATCATAGTTCATGATATCTTTTCTCCTGTGGTAGCTTCCCGTATATATGCATACCCCAGTATTGCGGCATATGAAATAATCGCTAAGAAGGGAGATAAATACAAATCGGTTGAGGGGCAAATGAAAGATTATTCACCAACGCCGGCACCAACTTCCGACAGGGTGAATTTGGACTTGGCTGCTTTGATCGCTTATATGGATGTTGGCAGGACATTGATCTTTTCAGAAGACAAAATGGTTAGCTATCAGGATAGTCTTTACAAAGTCTGGGAGGGTCAAAATAAAAAAGTTTTCGAAGAATCAAAAACCTATGGCTTGCTTGTAGCACAACATGTGAAAGATTGGATGGATGGTGATAATTACAAGCAAACCCGCACCATGCCAAAGTTTACGGTGAAATCTGATGAGGTTTCCCGTTGGCAGCCAACACCACCATTGTATATGGATGGAATTGAGCCACATTGGTCTAAAATCAGAACCTTTGTCCTGGATTCTGCAGCTCAGTTCAAGACCAAACCGCACCCTGCTTTTGATATGAAAGAAAATAGTGTTTTTCAAAAGGAGGTTCAGGAAGTTTATAAATTAGGTGGTGGCGGACCTGAAAGAGAGGGTGAAGAAGTAGAAATAGCCAAATTCTGGGATTGCAATCCGTATATGTCAACTACCAAGGGTCATTTAATGTTTGCGGTAAAAAAAATATCTCCCGGCGGTCACTGGATTGGTATTTGTAAAATTGCCTGCGAAAAGTCCAATGCCGACTTTGACAAAACAGTCTATGCCTACGCAAAGGTCTCTGCAGCAATGTTTGACGGGTTTATCAGTTGCTGGGAAGAGAAATATGACAGTAACCTCATCCGCCCGGAAACACTTATTAATAAAACAATGGATGAGAACTGGTTTCCTGTGCTTCAGACGCCTCCTTTCCGGAATACCCAAGTGGACATTCGGTGGTATCTGGAGCAGCTTCAGTAGTTTTGACTCAGATATTTGGAGACAATTTTGCTTTTGATGATACTACAGAACTCTCTTATGGTCTGCCGGTGCGGTCTTTTAAATCCTTTAATCATGCAGCAGAAGAGGCCGCTATCAGCAGGATGTACGGTGGAATTCATTACCGTGCAGCCATAGAAAATGGTTTGGAACAGGGAAGAAGTGTTGGAAAGTTTGTAGCCGAAAATTTGAAACTTGAAAATTGATGGTCTTTAGACGGAAATATGCCTGGAAACAGCTCATTTTCATCCTTATTGGCTTATTTTTCGTTTGGTATCTGGTATTTAAACAGCATGATTACGAGGTAAGATTTAAAGCGAAAACCTCGCCGGGAACCTTATACACCATGGTGGAAGAATGGAATCTGATTCGGAAGCAGCAGGGGAAACATGACTATGAACTGTTGTCTAAGACCCCATACGATGTGATTTTCCAGAAGATAGAATACGGTGGTTCAGAATACGAACTGGAATGGCGTTTTGAATCTTTAAATGACAGCATTACTGAAGTGACCATGGGTTACTACCAACCCGGCAGAAAAGTATATAATCGTTTGACTGCACCTTTTTTAAAAACAAAGTTTAAAGAGGATCTGCTATTTTTCGCAAATGAATATAAAACCGGACTGGATTTTACGTTAAAGGAAAAGTTTCGGGTACATTCAGTTAATTTGGATACCATTCCGGAAATGTCCTATGCCTATCTCCAACTCAAAGGAATACCAGGCAGAGATAAGGCGGCCAATATGATGAAGAACAACAGTTATTTGCTTCAGATACTTCAGGAATTAAATCTCAAAAAAAAAGGGTATCCCTTCTTGTTTATTGAGAACTGGGATAAACAAAATAATATCCTCGATTTTCGCTTCTGTTATCAAATAGAACCCACACTTAGACTGCCTGCACATGTGGAACTTAAATATGATATTGCCGAAGCCCGGCCTGCATTGAAAGCCATATACAATGGAAATTACATCTATTCAGACAGGGGCTGGTTTGCTCTGTATGAATACGCCAAAAGGCATAAAATTGATTGCGAACAGACTCCTTTGGAAATTTTTCACAACAACCCATTTTCAGAATCCAACGAGATTAAATGGATCACAGAGATCTATCTGCCATTAAAGGATTAGGTAGCATTTAATGAAGCTGATCAGCATTCAGAAATAACTGCTGGCTGACATGCTTTTCGGGATTCGGGAAAAAAGTCGATATTTTTACTATTGCGTGCTTCAGAAGCTTAATTATTTTCATCATGAATATTAAAAAACCCAAACTTTCCTTCTGGCAAATCTGGAATATGAATTTTGGTTTTTTTGGCATACAGTTCAGTTTTGGGCTGCAGCAAAGCAATATGAGTGCGATCTATAAATACCTGGGTGCCAATGAGGGCGATATGCCCCTGCTCTGGCTGGCCGGGCCGGTTACAGGCTTGTTGGTGCAGCCTGTCATTGGAGCCATCAGCGATGGCACCTGGTCGCCACGCTTTGGAAGAAGAAAACCCTTTTTTCTCATCGGAGCCATCATCGCCAGCCTGGCTTTGGTCATTATGCCCTATTCAAGCACTATCTGGATGGCAGCCAGCCTGTTGTGGATATTGGATGCAGGAAATAATATAGCCATGGAGCCTTACAGGGCGTTTGTATCTGATAAACTGGAGGAAAAACAACATTCTCTGGGCTTTTTGATGCAAAGTTTTTTTACGGGTTTTGGAATTACCCTGGCAAATTTTACTCCTGCCATTCTTGTCTCTCTCGGTTTCTTTGCACTCACCGATAAAATGCAAAACGGCATTCCGGTTTCTACCTACTGGGCATTTGGAATAGGTGCAGTAGCATCAATCTGTTCAGTACTTATTTCGGTTTTTACTACCAAAGAATTTCAGCCTGATGCGAAAGAACTGCAAAAGATGAAGGAAGAAAAAAGCAGAGGAAATTTGATTCCGTTCCTGGATGGATATTGCAGAGGCCTTTAAGCAAATGCCACTGGCCATGAAGCAGCTGATTCCTGTAAAGTTTTTTAGCTGGTATGCCATGTTCTGTTACTGGATGTATTTAACTTCCACACTGGCAATTACCCAATACAGTATACCGCTCGAAGACATTAATAATGAAGAGATCATCAATGGTTCAACAGCATATGCCTCAGCCCAAATACTTACAGGACAGGTAAATGGTACGTATAATATAATTTGTTTGCTGCTTGCCTTTGCCTTGGTGCCACTGGCAAGAAGAATTGGGGCAAAGGGAGTACATTTTGTCAGTTTATTTATGGGAGGACTCGCAATACTCAGCATTCCTTTGCTGAAACACTCGGAAATTTTATTTACCCTCCCGAATCCCTTCGGTGCTGAAAGAATTGCAATAAGCCAGCTGTATTTATCAGCTTTCGGATTGGGAATCACCTGGGCATCCATGATGGCAATGCCCTACCAGTTGCTGGCGGGGGCAGTGCCCGCGAATAAAACCGGGGTGTATATGGGAATTTTCAATATGTTTATCGTGATCCCTATGATCATACAGATTCTTACAATGCAATTTTTTGTTTATGACCTCCTTGGAAATGATCCGAACCAACGTGATGCGGCTGGCCGGTGTTTTTTTGATTATAGCCGCATTGTTCACCCTTTTTATCAGAACGAGTTCTCCTCCGGAAGGAGGGTAAAATGATAGATTTTATGAGGCTAAATTGGCTTTGACACAAAATTTTGAAAAGAATACCAAAGGGCTCAAAATAAAAGGAATAAAAAAAAACAAATTCTGGTCAGTTTTTATTCAGATAATTTGTAATTACTATCTTCTTTTATCCCTGCTCCTGCTTTTCTATAACATTGTAAAAAAGAAACCGCCTCATATAAACTCTGAGACGGCTTCTATAATTTAAGGACTTCCAAAACAAACAATTATTTAAAATCCCTAAAAACTCCTTAAAAACCAAGATTTTTAGGTTGAAGTTTAATATTCCCCCGAAATTAAACTTCAATAATCAATAATAATTCTAACTAAAACTTATATTCTTATGAAGAATAGAATGCGAAATAAGTGATAATTTTATTTATAGAATATGACAAAAATCATTTCATATTTTTTTATGCATTTTTAATAGAATAAAGTTTTTTTTTTGATTTATCTCCATCTACAGTTTTATTGAATTGAAGTAAATGGATAAAGGACTAATCTCTTGTTTCTAAATTAGTTACCAGCAAATAGCTTTGCAACTTTCACCATATTAACATGCAACTAATTCAATGGATCTGTTTTTTTTATTTCCACAATCTTATGCAAATGAATAATCCCCGGGCAGGATTGGCTGCGCCCTTCCTTTGTGCTCCGTAGTCAAAATGAAAACCAATCCATCTGCGATGGATCTGTTTTTTTATTTCCACAATCTTATGCAAATGAATAATCCCCTGGCAGGATCGGCTGCGCCCTTCCTTTGTGCTCCTTAGTCAGAATGAAAACCAATCCATCTGCGATGGATCTGATTTTTTATTTCCTCAATCTTATGCAAATGAATTTGCAACGATTGTTCCAATAAAAAAACCAATGCTGTGCATTGGTTTTCATTTATAAGTGACCTCGACTGGATTCAAACCAGTAACCTTCTGAGCCGTAATCAGATGCGCTATTCAATTCGCCACGAGGCCCTTCTATTCTATTTTATTATTTGATTTCAAAAAATCAGATGTGCTTTCTCCCGATAGCTATCGGGATGCGCCACGAGGCCATTCTATTCTATTTTACTATTCTGATTTCAAAAAATCAGATGTGCTTTCTCCCGATAGCTATCGGGATGCGCCACGAGGCCATTCTATTCTATTTTACTATTCTGATTCAAAAAATCAGATGCTTTCTGTGCTATGAGGCCATTCTATTCTATTTTACTATTCTGATTTCAAAAAATCAGATGTGCTTTCTCGTAGCTATCGGGATGCGCCACGAGGCCATTCTATTCTATTTTTACTTCTGATTTCAAAAAATCAGTTTCTCCCGATAGCTATCGGGATGCGCCACTTTCTTTCTCCCTCCTTCGGTGCTCGAGGCCATTCTCTTCTTATTTTACTATTCTGATTTCAAAAAATCAGATACGCTTTCTCCCGATAGCTATCGGGATGCGCCACGAGGCCATTTTAGGGCTGCAAATATATTGTATTTTAAAGAAAAGAAAAAATAAATCTTTGGCTTAGTCTTTCATTTCTTTTTCAAAGGCAGCCAAAATAGGCATGGCTTTTTTTATATCTTCTTCAAAATGAATAGCTCCAACCTGAGAAGGAGATCCCCCGTAAAAACCCGAACGCAAACCTGATTGAAAATTGTTTCTTACCAAAGAAGGTATCTGGTGGTCATCTAAATCCAGTTGCAATCGCTGAATTTCAATCAGCGATCCAACAAAAAGTTTCACATGCTTTGATTGATCGTCCATAAAAAATAGTTTATTATAAATTTACGAAAATTAATCCAAACTATTTCTGGTTACATAATATCTCCAGGCAATTATAGCCATTTGCCATTTTGCAGCCTTGTTCATTTCAAGTTGCTTTTTTCCAAAACTCGGAAATATTGCCTTGTTTATTCTTGCCAGAACCTTAAAAAAAGCTTTTTTCATTTCTCAAATGTAGAAAATACCAAAAATAAAAAGCCATTTTTTATCAGCTTTCTTTTTGATCGCTTGTAAAAAATGACTTTGAATGGTTGTATGAGAAATTATTTTTTGGTAGTAATCATGATTACTCCATTTTTGCCTTTTTCACCATATTTATCAATGGCATCCTGACCTTTAAAAACTTCCATTTTTTCAATAGTATCCGGGTTTATATCCTTCAGCGATTTTTCTGAAGCTTCTTTTCCATCTACAAAAATGACTGGTTTTTCACCCTCGTCAGAAATAAATACCATCTTTTTTTCGGACTTGGCACCGGTCGCAATGATGACATCCTCAGGTGTCTTGCCGTCCTTTTCTATGGTAATTTTATAACTGCCACCCTGGTCATCAGAAATTGTTTTAACATTGATCGTTTTTAATTTGGTCGAGTCCCCCTTTTCACCAATCCAGAACATAGCTTCGTCTCCTCCCTGCATGATTTTTATGGTCTTATTTTCTATTTTTTGACCATCTACAAGTCCTGTAACGGTGATTTCATCAGCCAAGTAGCCCAATCCCTCCATGCCTTCTGTCGACATGATGATCACTTTTTTAGTGCCATCCTTTCCTATGGTTACTTGTGCATTTTCGCTATCCTTACTAACAAAAACAAAATCGCCAACCACAAGATTTCCCAAGTTGCCAACGGCAAGTTTCCCTGCATCATCATAGGTAATTTCAATCGGATTTATTGGCAGTTTGCTATTTTGAGAAACATTGGCTTTACTTCCCGATTTTGAACTTACACTGATGTCGATTGAGGTAATTTCCTTAGCGGAATTGTATTTTAATTTCCCGAATTTCAACGCAATGCCTTTGGCCTGTAATCTGGTTTTTAGTGACTCCAGATCGTTTTTTTGAAAATCTTTGGTAATGATCTCTGCTTCAAGTTCGGTTTGTGATGAAAAATATGGTATCTGTGGCTTTGCCTGTGCAACGGTCTCTGTATTAAAGGTGAAAATAAAGGCAACCAAAATAGGGAGCATGGCCAAAAATTTCCATTGGTTCATTTTTTTAGATCTTGTTTTGTGTAACATAGTGATTCGGGTTTTAATGAGTGATTGATAAAAATTAGATGTGAGTTCAAACTGTGGCATCCTATTTAAGGACTTCAGTAACAAATATGGATAGGCTTCAATTTTGTTTGTTTTTTTTACAGTGTTTTCATCGGCGATAAACTCGAGGTTTTTTTGTACTTCTTTTTGGTAAAGCCAGGCCAAAGGATTAAACCAAAACAGAATTGCAATGAGCTTCGAGAGCAGTATATCGAGGCTGTGGTTTTGGTTTACATGAATCTGTTCATGGGCAATAATCTGCTCTAGTTCCTCTTTTTCAAAAGTGTGTTTCCCCAATACGATGTATTTGAAAAATGAAAAAGGGGATGCATTGGTATTGGCCAGCACGAGGATGTGGTCTGATTTTTTTTGCCTGGGATAGCTCTTAATAAATCTTAGAACAGAAAATATCTGAAAAAGAAAACGCATAAAAAACAGGAACAAGCCGGCTAAATAAATAATCAAGAGATAATCCATCACTGAAAAGGCAGGTTGTTCTGAGATTGTCAGATTTGCTACAGGACTATAATGAGGAACAGGCAGCGCCTCTGTTTTGATATATCTTTTAATAGTAATCAATGGCAGTATGAGGGATGAAATAATGCCCGTCCAAAAGAAAGTGCGTATCGCAACAAAGAAAGTTTCATACTGAACGAAGAGTTTGTAAAAAAGATAAAACATGCTTAGCAACGCGGTTGACTTTATGAGATATTCCAAATACATAAAATTTACTTTTTGTTGTTTTCGATGATGTCAATGATCTCTTTTAATTCTTTTACACTAATCTTTTCTTCCTGTGCAAAGAAGGAGACCACGTTTTTATAGGAATTTTCGAAATAATTTTTAATGGTCTTCTGCATAAACCCTTTTTTGTAGTCTTCCTTCGAAACTTTTGCAAAATATTGGTGCGTCTTGCCAAAAGTATTATGCCCCACCACGCCTTTTTCCTCCATGTTCCTGATGATCGTGGAGATTGTATTGTAATGCGGTTTTGGTTTCGGCAGTTCAGCCACTACATCTTTAACAAAAGCGTTTTCCAGTTGCCAGATTACTTGTAAGATTTCCTCTTCCTTGTTGGTTAGTTTTTCCATACCTGATTTTGTTTTGACAAATATAAACTAAAAAAGTAGTTATAAAACTATAGTTATAGTTGAATTTAACAAATTTTTAATAAAGTGGACCCCTGGACCTACAAGGGAATTGTGTCCTGCCTTTTAAATTTGGTTTCCTAAATCAATTCATTTAGTGGATACCACTTTTTGGAAATCAAAATGTTCTTTTAATGTTAGATAAAATGGTCAGGGGAGACAATTGTTCTGCACAGCATCTTCATAATTCAGTTTGCGGAAAAGTAGACTGATACAATTCACTAAAATATTTATTAATATTTTGTTTCATTATAAAAAATAAGGGAAGAATAATATGAAAATATTAATTGTGACAGAGAACCCCTAAAAAAAGAGGGGGTATAATATTGTTTGTTTATATATTTTTATATTTTTGCAACGTAATTTTTGAAAAAAATAAAATATGACTACATTCAGATTTCATGTCTTAAAAGATGTTCTAACAAGAACTCCGGTGAAGTTTTCAGAAACAGAGAAACGTTCTGAGATCTTTGGTATTAATGTGTTTGGCGAAAAGTCCATGCGTCAGTATCTGACTAAGGAAGCCTATCAGGGAGTAACCAGTGCAATTAAATACGGCACCAAGATCGATAGGAAAATAGCCGACCAGGTAGCAGCGCTTATGAAAGAATGGGCTATGGCTAAGGGAGTTACGCATTATACGCACTGGTTTCAGCCTTTAACCGGCGGAACAGCAGAAAAGCATGATGCTTTTTTCGATACGATGAGGTGACGGCCTGGCTATTGAAAAATTCGGAGGAAGCGAACTGGTGCAGCAAGAACCCGATGCCTCGAGTTTTCCGAGCGGAGGAATCCGAAATACATTTGAAGCGAGGGGATATACTGCATGGGATCCGACATCTCCAGCTTTTATTTTCCGTACAACGCTTTGTATCCCTACCATATTTGTTTCCTATACCGGTGAGGCTCTGGACAATAAAACGCCGCTTTTAAGAGCATTACAGGCGGTTGATAAGCACGCTACAGCTGTGGCAAAGTATTTTGACAAAAATGTCACCAAGGTTAATGCATCTTTAGGTTGGGAGCAGGAATATTTTCTGATCGACAAGGCACTGGCAAATTCGCGTCCGGACATCGTCATGACCGGCAGAACCTTATTGGGCCATGCACCTGCCAAAGGTCAGCAGCTGGATGACCATTATTTTGGCAGTATTCCAAGCAGGGCACTGCATTTCATGAAAGAACTGGAATACGAGTGCACAAAATTGGGTATTCCGGTGAAAACACGACATAATGAAGTAGCGCCAAACCAGTTTGAACTCGCACCAATCTATGAAGAGGCAAACCTTGCAGTTGATCACAATTCATTGCTGATGGATATCATGGGTCGTGTGGCATCAAAACATAATTTCAAGGTGCTTTTGCACGAGAAACCATTTGCCGGAATCAATGGTTCCGGAAAACATAACAACTGGTCTTTAAGTACCGATACGGGTGTAAATTTGTTGAGCCCAGGCAAAACGCCAATGCGAAATTTGCAGTTCCTGACATTTTTTATCAATACCATTAAAGCAATCAGAGAATATGAAGAATTGATGCGTGCTGGTGTTGCTTCGGCGAATAATGACCACCGTTTAGGCGCAAATGAGGCTCCACCGGCCATTATGTCGGTTTTTATCGGAGCGCAGCTGACAGAAGTTTTGAATGAATTGCAGGATGTAACTGACGGTAAGTTGTCACCGGAGGAAAAAACGGAACTGAAATTGAATGTCGTTGGAAAGATTCCGGAGATTTTATTGGATAACACAGACAGAAACAGAACATCCCCATTTGCATTTACAGGAAATAAATTTGAATTCAGGGCTGTTGGTTCTTCGGCTAACTGTGCCATACCGATGACCGTTTTAAATTCTATTGTTGCAAAACAATTGAGTGAATTTAAAAAAGAGGTTGATGCGCTGATTGAAGGCAGGGATCTGAAAAAAGACGAAGCTATTTTTAATGTGTTGAGGGAGTATATCAAATCATCAAAGGACATTGTATTTGGTGGAAACGGTTACAGCCAGGAATGGGCAGATGAAGCCGCGAGAAGAGGCCTTAGCAACCACAAAACAACCCCTGTGGCTTTAAAAGCTGATATCTCTGATAAAACCATTTCGTTATACGAGGAACTGGAAGTAATGAACAGAACCGAAATCGTGGCACGACATGAAATCAAACTTGAAGAATATACCAAGAGAATTCAGATTGAATCGAGGGTGCTGGGAGATATTTCATTAAACCATGTGATCCCGACAGCTGTTAATTATCAGAACATCCTGATCAAAAACGTTACGGGTTTAAAAGATGTTTTTGGAGATGAGTTTAATACTGTAGGTAAAGAGCAGCTTGATCTTATAAAAAATATTTCCAAGCATATAAGCGCAATTACCAAAGGAGTGCACGAAATGGTTGAAGAAAGGAAAAAAGCGAATGTACTCGAGCATGCTGAAGATATGGCCTATGCTTATTGCGATAAGGTAAAGCCTTATTTTGATATCATCAGATACAATTGTGATAAACTGGAATTAATGGTAGATGATGAGTTGTGGCCATTGACCAAATACCGCGAAATGTTATTTACGAGATAAATTTATTGGTTATTAAATTTTTTAAAATCCTGTCAGCCATTATGACAGGATTTTTTTTGGCATAGTATGTGTCCGGAGCGTAATAATCAGTATTTTTTAGCGAAAAATTGTAATTTAGTATACAATGTAGCACAATATTTGATAGTTACTGATGTTACAATATAAAATGTTTTTTCTTGCTTATTTTACAAAAAAAATAAATTATGGGTTTTTTTAACTTGTTTGGTGGAAATTCGACTTCTACCTCATTGATAGAAGAATATTTAGAAAAAGGAGCTGTGGTGATCGATGTAAGAACCGCCCCTGAATTTTATGAAGGTCATGTAGAGGGATCAAAAAATATCCCATTGGATGCCGTACAAAGCAGACTTGCTGAAATCAAAAAAATCGGTAAGCCCGTAATCGCTTGTTGCCGCAGTGGTGCGCGCAGCGGTACGGCGGCAAATTTCTTAAAACAGAATGGAATTGATGCCATAAATGGCGGACCCTGGCAGGATGTTGCAGCCTGCAAGAAATAAAAAATAAAACTTTTCGTCATGGTTTAAAGAAGTCAGTTGCTGGCTTCTTTTTTTTGAATTCTAGGTGAGGAAACCGCTTCAAGAGCTGGTCAATTTTTAAAGAAAGGGCTTTTAAGAAAAGGAGATGGTCTTTCGAATCTTCCCTGAATGGGATATGGCTCAGGGATCTTTTTGAATTGCGTCAACCTCATTCATCACAGGGTAAACAGCAGGATCAATCCAGGTTTCTCTGAAGAGTTCCCAAATATAGTCAATGGCTATTTGGTTTGGATGGATCATGTCTGCATTATAAAAGCGGTAATCCCTAAGGTCGTCCATCATTATTTCATACGAAGGAAAATAATGGGTGTGTAAGGCACGGCAGACTGAATGTATCGCCGCAAGCAAATTCGCTTTGCCCAAGGAATTTTCGACAAACCCATCTTTCAAATGCCTAACCGGACTCAGGGTAAAAATGATTTCCATCCCGGGGTTTAATGCCCTCATGTTTAAAACAATATTAGTTAGACTTTGGATGATTTCATCTACGGATAACAGGGTTTTATCGAATTCTTTTTGCGGAATTTTATGGCAGTTGCCAACAATGGTATTTTTATGATGGGTGTAAATCCAGGCAGTACCCAATGTGAGGATCAAATGGGTATTGCTTTTTAGAAATGCGTTTCCTTCTTCAATTGATCTGTTTATTTTATTGAGCAACTGCCATCTTTTTTTGTGCCTGAAAAGCACGAATGATGCCCAAGACTTAGCCAAGATGTCATCACGGCAGATCAGATCACCTTCGGTATATTTCCTTTTTTTAGCACAATCAGAAAGTGCTTCCTCTATGGCAATTGGGTTAAAGAGTATGCCATGCGAGTTTTTGAAATGCGGTATCTGAAAATAGGCAATTTTTTTTGCGATGTTCTCAGAAAAACAGGACCCGAACAATGCCACACCTGAATTGAAATCAATCGATTTTTCAGCGGGTTTTACATCAATTGCAGTTCGGAATTCCATTTAACGCATAATAAGTTCCTTTGCAGCTTTGAGGGCATCTTTGATTCCTTCAGGACGCTTGCCTCCCGCTGTTGCAAAAAAGTCTTGTCCGCCGCCGCCGCCCTCAATAAATTTACCCAGTTCTTTCACGATGGTGCCGGCGCGCAGCTGTTTGTTTTTAACAATATTTTTTGAGATATACAAAGTCAACAGGGCTTTGTCTTCGTCAACAGATCCGTTGATATAGAAAAGGTCCTCAATGGCATCTCCCAGTTCAAAGGCAAGATTTTTAATCGTTGCCGCATCCATGTCAATGGCAGTAGATAAAAACTGAATTCCGTTGATCGTGCTTACCTGGCCAAGCAATTCCTTTTTTAGCCACTGTGCTTTATCATGTAACAATCTTTCGAGCTCCTTTTTCAGGGAATGAGTTTCGTCCTGAAGATTTTGAACAGACTGTAATATGTTCACCGGGTTTTTAAGGGCTCCCTTAATATGTTTTAGTTCTTCATCCTGAGAGACAAAATACTCCTTTGCAAAATCAGAGGTAATTGCTTCAATTCTTCTTATGCCGGCTGCGATCGCACTTTCAGAAATGATCTTAAAAAACCAGAGTTCGCCTGTGCTTTTTACATGTGTTCCGCCACACAGCTCATGTGATTTTCCAAACCTGATCGATCGCACAGTGTCACCGTATTTTTCGCCGAACAACATCATAGCCCCTTCTTTGGCCGCAAGTTGCATGGGAATGTTTCTCCTCTCTTCCAAATCAATTTTTTCATTGATACGGGCATTTACAAATTTTTCTACTTCATTTAATCCTTCGTCAGTTAATTTAGAAAATGAGAAAAATCGAAACGAAGGTTTCTGGCGCTTACAGCCGAACCTTTTTGAGTGACATGTTCACCCAGAATTGTTCTGAGCGCCTGATGGAGCAAATGCGTGGCTGTGTGGTTGCATGCAGTGTTAAAACGGGATCCGCTTTCAACGACAGCTTTGAAGGACTCACGTATCTCTTTGGGTAAATTTTTCGTAAAATGTAAGATCAGGTTGTTTTCTTTCTTAGTATCCAGAATATAAATAACATTGCCATTAACCGATTCCAGAAAGCCTCTGTCACCTACCTGGCCTCCTCCTTCAGGATAGAAGGGAGTCAGATTGAAGACCAATTGGTACATGACGCCATCTTTTTTCGCTGGTGACCTTCCTGTACTGTGTAATCTTCACCTGTGATTCTAGGTAGTCATAACCAATAAATTCTTCGTCATTATCCTCCAGCAAAACCACCCAATCCTCTGCATCTATTGTTGCTGCCGATCTTGAACGTTCCTTCTGTTTTTCCATTTCCCGGGCAAAGGCCTGTTCGTCAAAGCTAAGTCCTTTTTCACGCAGGATCAATGCGGTAAGGTCAATAGGGAAACCATAGGTATCATAAAGTTCAAAACATTTTTCACCGGAAACAATCTTATTTGTATTGTTTTTGATGGATTTGATCAAGCAGGTTCAGGCCTTGTTCAAGGGTTTTTAAAAAGGCATTTTCTTCTTCTTTAATTAACGATCTCGATGAGATGCTTTTGGGAGAGATTTTGAAATGCTTTTCCCATCTGCTCTGCCAGTACATTGGTGAGTTTATAGATAAAGGTTCCTTCTTATTTAAGAAAGTATATCCATAGCGAATGGCCCTCCTGAGTATCCTTCTTATCACATATCCGGCACCGTTATTGGAAGGCAACTGCCCGTCTGCTATAGAAAAGGCAACTGCCCTTACGTGATCAGCAATCACGCGGGTGGCTATATCTATTTTTTCGTCTTTCCCATAGCTCGAATTTGTTATGGTCTCAATTTCCCTGATCAGAGGCTGGAAAACATCGGTGTCGTAATTCGACTCGTTCGTGCTGCAAAACCATACACAAGTGCTCAAATCCCATTCCGTATCAGAATGTTCTTCGGGCAGGTAGTTTCTTCCAGTGTACGGCCGATTGCCGCTTCGCGGTCGAGTTCCCATAAAATCATGTTCCACTATTTCCACAACCTGCGGGTGGTCATTGTTAACGAGTTCTCTGCCGGAAATCTTTTTCTTTTCTTCTTTCAACCTTATATCCGCATGGAACATTTTCGCTACAGGAGCTTCTGCAAATGCTGCGAGCCCATTCCCCAAAAATTATCTTTTTCTATTACGATTATTGATCGGTTTGTCGCCATCAACCTGGCCCAAATGGCTCACAGGCCTCCTTGTCAAAAGACGATGATTCTTCATTACCTTCAAAAACGGTTACATACAAATTTATTTTTATCTGATTTGAACACTTCAGTGAGCTAACGACCTTCATGTAGCCGTAGTCGATTTAGATTCCTTTTTTAAAATAATCACCAAAACTCCAGTTCCCCAACATTTCAAACATGGTGTGGTGGTAGGTATCGATACCAACTTCTTCGAGGTCATTGTGTTTTCCGGACACCCGCAGGCATTTTTGTGTATCAGCTATTCTGGGAACCTCTAATTCTTCCTGACCCCAGTAAAATAATCTTTGAACCAATTCATGCCGGCATCGGGAAACATTAGGTAAGCTAGAATTTATTCTTTGAATCAATAATGGGAGATTCAACTATTCTATGTGATTGGAGCAAAAACGAATCTACATATTTTCCCTAATTCTGAAGAGGTCATAAAGTTTGTAATTATAATTCCAATTGTTTCGATAATAAAAAAATTTGTAATTTTGCTAAACTGGCGATTTTTAATCTCAGCATTGCTGCAAAAATAGTACATTTATAAATTATGGCGAAGGTAAAATATTATTACGATTCAGATACTTTATCGTATAAAAAAATAGAGACCCGGAAACGCGATCGATTTCGCCGTGCCATGCTTTTTTTATTGGCGTCTGCTTTATTTGGTTTTATTATTATGGCCATTTTATTGCAATATATTGAATCGCCCAAAGAGAAGGTGATGAAAAGGGAATGTTTGAGAACTTGAAGCCTTAATTATGAATTGCTGAATAAAAGAATGAAACAATCACAAGAAATATTGGCTGACCTGCAGGTTAGGGACAACAATATTTACAGGGTATATTTTGAGGCAAACCCAATTCCTGATGAACAGAGAAAGGCGGGTTTTGGTGGCGTTAACAAGAGATAAAATCACTTAAGGGTTTGAAGACAGCAATCTGGATTAATTGCGGATGCCACCAAACGAATGGCATATTCGTGCAAGCAGATTTACGTTCAAACGAATTTACCGTACGAGAATTTCTGTATATGCCAAAGACAATGGAAAAGCTGCTGCGTGGCGATGGCTGGCCATACAACCCGTAAGCAATAAAGACCTTACGCGCATGGCATCCGGCTATGGCTGGCGTTTGGATCCCTTTACCAAAGAGCGAAAGTTTCATAAAGGCATGGATTTTACGGCCCCACAAACATCACCTGTTTGCGAACAGGTAATGGGGTTGTGGCAGCGGGCTGATAATCTAGCCTTTGCGTTTTGGTAACCATGTAAAGAGATAGACCACGGGTTTTTGAATATATGACCATTTATGCCCACTTATCCAAGATTACCGCCAGAGTAGGCCAAAAGGTAAAGCGCGGTGATATTATAGGAATGGTTGGAAGCACAGGCAGATCCCAGGCGCCACATTTGCATTATGAAGTTTGGTATAAAGAGGAGGCTGTAAACCCGATTAATTTCTATTACGGTGATCTGTCACCAGAGGAGTTTCCAGGAAATGCTTATAAAATCTACGCAAGTAGGACAATCTTTTGATTAATGATACTTACACTGATGACAAACGCAATATTATAAGATTTAAGAAGTAGCCGAAGCTTTTGAGGTGATACTTTCCTTATTTGTCTTTGGAAAAATGAATTCGATATACTGAAACCAAAGAAGAATAAGAAGGGCAACAGATTATTCACCCCCGAGGACATAAAAAACTTACAGCTTATATTTCACCTTGTAAAGGAAAAAGGATATACTTTGGAAGGGGCAAAAAACAAGCTAAAGGAAAAGCCTGAGATAGCTTCTTCTAATCATGAAATTATATTAAAATTGCAGTCAATCAAAGAAGAATTATTAAAAATTAAAAACCAACTATAAACACTATTTTTAAACTAATCAATTATGAAAAAATTTATTCCCTCTAATCATTATTATTGTTGTTTTAATTTGGCAATTTTTCTAATGGGGCGTCGGACTAAACAACACCATGGTTGTAAAACAACAAGGTGCCAAAAAGCAATGAATCTAATGTTGAAAGTGCTTGCACCAGCGAAGAGCCCGATCTTATCGCTAATTCCTGGTCTGGATACAGTTAAAGGGTATGCCAGTCACGAAAAGGGAGAACTTTGGAAGGGGTAATTCAGGCCCGTGCCAATGCAACCAAAACCACAATTGACCCTACCAATGTTACCCCGGAGCAAATGGCAGCTTTTCAGGAGTCGCAAAACTCTTTATCAGGGGCTTTAAGCCGTTTGATGGTTGTTGCTGAAAGATACCCGGATCTAAAAGCGAACCAAAACTTTTTGGAATTGCAGAGTCAGCTCGAAGGAACAGAAAACCGTATCAATGTAGAAAGAAACCGATATAATGACGTCGCGACTGACTACAATATCTATGTAAAAAAGTTTCCTGCCAGTCTGGTAGCCAGATATTTGAAATTTTCATCCGCATGGATTATTCAGGATGCAGTCTGCTGGAAGCCAAAAGAGTGTCTCAATGGTAAACTTTGATTAATCAAATTCAAATTTCAAATAAAGATTAGCCAAAGTCGACCGCTTTGGCTATGAATTTTCTCAATAAAACCATAAAAAGCATGAAGCAAAGGTAGAAGAATTTTTTAACCAAGGCAGAAGAGGGAAGTGGTCGTAGCGGCCATTAGAGATGCTGAAAAGGAAACTTCAGGAGAAATTCGTGTGCAAATATCTGAGAACACCCACATAGCAAGCCCTGCCTTGAGAGGGCTGAGGATGTGTTTTACTTCCTGGGTATGGAGCATACCAAAGACAACGGCGTTCTATTTTATGTGGATGTCGAAAACAAACAGTTTGCTGTTGTTGGAGATTTGCAAATTGATCGAGAAATTGCGAAAACATTTCGGGAGTGCTGAGAGGTAGACAAAAGAGTTTGAAGGAAATTATGCAGAATGATATCGTACTAAGGTATTATCAAGCAGGTCAGAAGCTGCAAAGTTTTTTTCCATATCACCATTCGGATACCGATGAGTTGTCTTAATTTAGATCCTCAAAAGGATAAATATCTGTCAATGAATTTATTTTCAATCTATGCCTGATTTTTTTTCATTATCTGTAAAAGAGGTTACCAGAGTAACCCCTTCAGCTGTACCTGTGCTGTTTGATGTGCCGACTGAACTGAAGAAGGAATTCAAATTTATTCCTGGGCAATATATAGACCTTAAAAAAGAATTGAACGGGGAAGACCTGAGAAGGGCTTACTCCATTTGTTCTTCATTGCAAAGCGCCGAATTGCGTATTGGTATAAAGAAAATGAGCGGGGGTAAGTTTTCAGTTTATGCCAACTCGGGGCTTAAGGCAGGAGATCATTTAGATGTGAGTATTCCAAAAGGAAACTTTGTGCGTAAAACTCAGAGAGTACAAAAAATAAATAATTATCTGGCAAAGCTACAGGTAGCGGAATTACACCGTTTTATCGATCGTTTCAATCGGTTTTGGAATTGGAACCCGACAGCAAATTCATACTTCTTTTTGGCAACAGCAGCTTAGAGGAAGTCGTATGTTTAAACCTGAACTGGATTCTCTTCAGAGAACTTATACTGACCGTTTTTTATTACATTATGTCTTCAGCCAAAAGTGGGAGGAAAATGATTATACCGGCCGGATTAATGTAGCACTGATTCAATCAGTTTTATCTGGGTATGGATCAAATTTTAATGTTGATGAAGTTTTTTTATGCGGGCAGGAGGCCATGATCGATATGGCAAAGGAATACTTTATCAAACAGGGTCTTACATCAGAACAGATTCATTTTGAGTTGTTCTCAGTGACAAAGGAGCCTAAGGACGAGGTTGAGAATTTTTCAGGAGAAGCAGAGGTCACTATTATTTTGGATGATGAATCCACCACGTTTAAAATGCAACAGCGGGAAACCGTTTTGGCAGCTGCTCTAAAACACGGTTTAGATGCTCCGTATTCATGCCAGGGAGGTATCTGTAGCAGCTGTCTGGCTAAACTTACCTCAGGAAAGGTAAAAATGGACAACAATAGAATTTTGAGCCAAGAAGAGCTGGAAGAGGGACTAATTTTGACCTGCCAGTCGCATCCGGTGTCTGAAAAAATTACTGTCAATTACGATAATGTGTAATAGGGATCATTAAATGCTGAATGAAACTTTAAATGCCGTTTTATTAGGAATAGGACTCGCCTTTATGGTGGGACCGGTATTTTTTACCCTAATCGAAACCAGCATCACCAAAGGTGTTCGGGCAGCGATTGTATTTGACCTTGGCGTATTCCTTGCAGATATATTATTTATAACGATTGCTTATTATGGCAGTGTAGGTCTGTTTAACCAAATTCAGACTGATAAGCGTTTTTTATGGTTTGGAGGGATCATACTCATCGCATTCGGTATTTATACCATCTATAAAAAGAAGAAAGTAGCCGGAATTGAAAATTCTGAGTTAAAAATTTCAGAAAACAATAAGTATTTACCGCTTTTCTTAAAGGGTTTCTTTTTAAATTTTATCAATGTGGGAGTGCTTGCGTTTTGGTTTGCAGTTGTTATTGCAGTAAGTTCAAATTTTCAATTGAACGAAAGAAAAATAATTCAGCATTTTGTTCTTGTCATGGTGACTATTTTTCTTGTTGATCTTGTAAAAATCACTGTGGCCAAGCAATTAAAGTCGCGACTTACTCCGGCGGTACTGCAAAAAATTCAGATAACGCTGGGTGTATTTTTTATTCTTTTTGGTCTGGGATTGATCTTTAAACAATTTGTTACTATTTAAAACTGTAACTTAGTTAAAATTGATCTTTAAGTCATACTCTTTTATGACCCTGTCGAAAATATCCGTTTTATTTTTAGATTTCAGATCGTTGTAACAGAAACCGATCTTTCCGGCGGCATCATGTCCTGTATGGAGATTTCTGTTTGTTGTACAGGACATAGGAATGAACCAAATTATCCAAACCAGCCTCTGGTTGTCCGTTTGTATATTCAATAAGTCCAAGGCCATAATATCCCTCCGGGTCTTCAGGATAATTAACCGCATAGGTTTTATAGGATTGAATGGCTTTTTCTGGATTGTTCTGCAGGTTATAAACAACGGCTGAATTGATCATAGCCAATTTACCCTTAGGATTAACTTCAAGTGATTTGCCATAGGCCTGAAGGGCCAGGTCCAATTGGTCATTGGATCGGTAAGAAATTCCAAGGTTGTCCCAGGCATAGGCAAATTTAGGATCGAGCTCTGTTGCTTTTTTAAATTTCGAAATGGCGTCTTTGTAGTTTTTATCTTCAAGATAATCCATTCCGTCATCATAGGCCAATTGTGCCAGTATGTTTTGAGAACTTGTCTGTTCAGGACTTTGTTCCACCGTAAATGATATGGATTTAAGGGCTGTACAGTTTTTGATCAGCTCATTTTCGATGGCACTGTATGTCTTGGTGTCGATTACAGGATTGTCTGAATTGCCGCTCGAGGCGATATCTTTGATACCCGATTTTGAAATGCTGTATTGTATACAATCGTTGATTACTCTGTTCTTGTGTTCTACATTCTTTTCAATTTTAGCAATGCATGCACAAGCGTCATCCGACATGATTTTAAGCTCCTTTTCCATAGTTTGGCCCAGCCCGCTAAAAAAAGAGAATAAAAGAAAAAAAGTAATTAATTTCCCCATAGCAATACTTTTAAATTAATTTTAAAGGGGCTTAAAATACAACCCTTTCATAAGCCGGTACTTCCAAAACCACCGGTTCCCCTGGAGGTATCTTCCAATACCGTAACCTCATTCCATTCTACCTTTGCATGTTGTGCAATTACCAGTTGTGCAATCCTGTCGCCATCCTGCAACGTAAAGGGCTGACTGGATAAATTAACCAAAATCACCCCAATCTCCCCCCTGTAATCCGCATCAATAGTACCCGGGGTGTTTAATACGGTTACTCCAAACTTAGCGGCCAGCCCGCTTCTGGGCCGTACCTGAGCTTCAAATCCCACCGGCAAGGCAATAAACAAACCTGTTTTTACGATACTTCGCTCCAGAGGCAAAAGTACAACGGGTTCGTCAATATCAGCCCTCAGGTCCATTCCGGCCGAGCCGAAAGTCTGATAGGCAGGTGTAATATGTTTTGATCTGTTTATTATATTAACTTTCATTTTTTAAAAATATTTTGTAATTCTTTTTTTTCGTTGAAATAAATTAAGAGGCTATAAGCTATTAAAAACATCGCTGAGATGAAATAATTATTTCTGAAGAGCTTAAATGACAAGACAGAAAGAACAAATGAGACAGCAATATAAATAGCCATTTTTTTATTTTCATAAGGTATGGGATAGTATTTTTTTCCGTATAGATAAGACAGAATTGCTATTAGGCCATAGGCTAACAATGTTGCCCATGCGGAGGCCATATAACCGATAACAGGTATAAACAGCATATTAAACAGGATCGTTATCGCGGCTGCTATCAGGGAAAAGACCATGCCATAACTGGTTTTATCGGTCAACTTATACCAAATGGCCAGGTTATAGGAAATTCCAAGAAACAGGTCGGCAAAGAGGATGATCGGTACAATGGAAAGCCCTTCGAAATAGATCTCATTACCCAGTAAAAGTGAAGCAAAAAGGTCAATAGAATACCACGATGGTGAGCAGGAATACCGTGCCAATCGCTGTAAACCAGGTCATAATGCGGGCATAGGTCTTCTTTTGCATTGCTATCATGGGCTTTATTAAAGAAAAAAGGCTCGGCACCAAGTCTGAAAGCCATGGTAAAGAGCACCATAAAAACACCCAGTTTGTAACAGGCAGCATAGATACCCATTTGTTCTTTTCCGAGGTATTTCTGCAGTAATATTTTATCCAGATTTTCATTGGTAACAAAGGCCAGACTTGTGATAAGAATAGGGAGCGCGTAGACCAGCATCTTTTTAAGCAGGGCTTTATCTAATTCGAATCTGAATTTCAGGATGATTGGGATCAGGATCAGAAAAGTGACGATGCTCGCGATTAAATTGGAAATAAATATAAATACCACAAGAGAATGTTGTTCGTAAAATTCTCGCACAAAGCCTGGATCAATCCCTCCGACAAGTTGTGATTTTGGCAGAAGAATCAGAAAATAATAGTTTAAAAAAGCATAAATGCAGATATTCAATATTTTAATGGCAGCAAATTTTACCGGTTTGTTGGTCACCCTTAAATAGGCAAAGGGGATGACCACCAGGGTGTCAAAAACGATAACCAAAATGAGTATTTGCAGGTAGAGCTCATCGGCAAAGCCGAAATAATTACTGATGGATTGGCTGTAATATAATCCCAATCCTAAAAAAATCAAAGTGACGAACAGTATTGAAACAAAGGATGTGGAAATTACTTTGCCTTTTTCCTTTTCTTTGGTAAAGAACCGAAAAAAGGCCGTTTCCATTCCAAAGGTCAGCAGGGCATTCAGGTAAGCAGCATAAACAAAGAACAGGGTGTTTTCTGCGTATTTATCCGAACTAAGGGAATGCGTATGTAATTTTACAAGCAATACATTTATGGCTCTGGGCAATACGGCTGCAAATCCGTATATGATGGTATCTTTAAAAAAACGTTTTAGATTACTCAAAGTCCGAATTTAGTGGAACAAAAATAATGGATAGTTTTTACTAAAGTATAAAATTTTGATAAGTCTGTGTAGATAATTATTTTGACCGATCAGGACATAAAAAAAACCCTTACCAGAAAATGATAAGGGTTTTAATTATTTGATGGAATAATGAATCAGGCTTCCATTTTTTCAATAGAAACATAAGATTTGTTGTCCTTTCTTTTCGAAAATTTAACAATACCATCTACCTGGGCGTGAAGTGTATGATCTTTACCCATGTAAACATTTTCTCCAGGATGGTGTTTTGTGCCTCGTTGACGCACAAGTATGTTTCCGGCAATGGCACCCTGGCCTCCGAAAATTTTAACACCTAAACGTTTTGATTCTGAATCTCTACCGTTTTTTGAACTACCGACACCTTTTTTATGAGCCATGATATATAATTTTTAAAAGTTATGAAAAGGGATTATTTAACAATCCCGCCTTTTACGTCTTCTTGCCATTTGGCCAGCTCATCCCATTTTCCATCAGCGGCCATTTGCGCTTGCAAGGGCCATGAATCGGGAACTTTGGATGTAAAATCCGGTCCGGCAGCTTCTAAAATGGTTTTTAATTTTGCCGGGTCTGATTTGGCTAGCTTTTTGAATGAATCGATACCGGCTTCAATAAATAAAGCTTCGATTTTAGGACCGATACCTTCCACTTTTTTCAGATCGTCAGCTTTTTTGACTACTTTTTTAACTGCCTTTTCAACCGGTTTTTCTTCTGCAACTGCCGCTTTTTTAAGGCTTCCGCTTACAGATATACTTTCGATCATAATTTCAGATAAAAACTGACGGTGTCCGTTTTTCTTCTTGTAACCTTTTCTTCGTTTTTTCTTAAAAACGAGTACTTTATCACCTTTAAGGTGCTTAAGGATTTTTGCAGATACTTCTGCTCCTTCTATAGCTGGGGCGCCAATGGTAACTTTGCCGTCATCTACCAACAAAACCTGATCAAACGAAACTTTTGAACCTTCTTCCTGTTGTAAACGATTTACAAAAACCTTTTGGTCTTTTTTCACTTTAAATTGCTGCCCTGCTATCTCTACAATTGCATACATATTTTATGTGTTTTTCGCTTAAAATAATTTAATCCCGCTTTTATTCAGGATTTTGAGGGTGCAAATATACATCTTTTTCTTAATTACAAAAAATCTTTTTTTTAGAATCAGCTGCTTTTCAAAGCCTTTGTACAACAGGAAAAGAGAAAAAAAGAAATTCTTATCTCCCTTTGTTGGTGAGATAGATCCCCAAAAAGATAATACCGGCGGCAACAACATGGGCGGTGGAAATTATTTCCCCATCCAGTGTGCCAAAGGCCACAGCGACCAAAGGAATGAGGTAGGTGACCGAACTTGAAAAAATCGGTGATGATAAATGAACAAGTTTATAAAAAACCACATTTGCAAAGGCTGTGCAAATGATGGCCAAAAGCAAAACAAAAAGCATTGAGCTTTTAACCACAGGGTCAAATTCGAGAAGGTGAAAATCTGAGGCCCATAATATAATGGTGGCAGGAATAAATGAAATGACAAAATTGCTCAACGTGATGGTAATCGGCTTTAATTCCTGTAAATGCCTTTTCACTATGTTTATATTAAAGCCATAGCCAATGGTGGCAAGAAGTACCAACAGCGCATAGTAATAATTCTGATCAGGATTAATCTGGGCACCTTTTAGGATCAGGAACCCTGCGCCAATCAATCCCAGAAGTATGCCGAAAAATTGCTTATTTATAAACGGAGCACCAAATAGCAACACACCCAGTACAAAAGTATTTAGCGGGGTTAAGGAGTTTAGCAGGGACGCTACGGAGCTGTCAATATGCTTTATGGCATAAACAAATAAAAATGCAGGAAAAAAAGTTCCTGAAAAGGAGGATATCACCAGATAAGGCCATTGTTTTTTCGTAATTGTGCCTAGATTTTTATAGGAGACAGCCATCAGAACAAGCCCGGCGATAATTATACGCAGTGCTCCAACCTGCACCGGACTTAAACCTGTCAATGCTTTTTTCATAAGGATGAACGAACTTCCCCATATCAAAGAGAGCAGGATCAGATAGAACCACCGAAGTTGTTTTTCAGTCATATAACAAGTTCATAATTATATGGTGCAAAAATCGCTTTATTAATTTAATTTATTAATTTTGTTATGAATTAAACGAAAAGGTTTATGCATAAATTTTTTTATATTTTTTTTGTCTTGTGTTACTGGCTTCCTGTAAAAAAGAGATAAATCAGAACATACCAAATAGTTAAAATGAATTGGCAGTTGCTGAAGATCTTGAAAAAGGTTGATGTTGAAATAGAAGGGATGACCTGTGAAATTGGTTGTGCCAGACTTATTGAATCAAAGTTGGCCAAGGCGGAAGGAGTCAGTTTTGTGAAAGTGGATTTTGAAAAAAAACTTGGCAGGATAGAATACGATGCCAACCTCATCGATGAAAAGGAACTGGCAAATATAATAACGAGCGCAGGTGGTGGTGACCTCTATAAAGTTGCCGGAATTTCGTCTGTTCAATGAGCTTGTTAAGTGGGATAATTAAATAACTATAAACATTAATTAAACTAAAACTATGAACTTATTAAAAATGATTTTTGTGGTAGCTGTTATGTCAGCTGCATTAATTGGTTGTAAAGAAACCAAAAAAGGTTTGGAAAAAGATGTTGATAACGCTGTTGAAACAGTGAATGAAACGGCAGAAGAGGTTGGTGATGTCGCAGGAGAAGCTGTAGAACAGGTAGTTGACTCAGTTGCAGTGATTGCCAAGGAGGTTGGTGCTGCCGCTGTTGCAACAACTTTTACTGTAAATTATCCTAAAGATGCCGCAATGGCTACTGAAGTGGATGCTTCATTAAAATCTATGTTAAAAGACAATCCAGCCTTGGCAAAATATTTTAGCAGTGCTTATGGTTATGCGTTTTTTCCAAAAGATCACCAAAGCAGGCTTAGGTGTTGGAGGAGCAGGTGGTAAAGGTTTGGTTTTTGAAAAAGGTGCTGTTATTGGAAGTTCTACCCTTATGCAGGGCACATTTGGCTTGCAGGCAGGCGGACAGCAATACCAGGAAATTATTTTCTTTGAAAATAAGGCGGCACTCGACAAATTTACAAATGGAAAATTTAAATTGGCTGCTGAGGCATCAGCTGTAGCACTCAAAAATGGCGCATCTGTTGATGTGGCTTATCAGGACGGTGTATCTGTTTTTACCAAAACTTTAGGTGGTGTGATGGCAGAAGCTTCCGTTGGAGCACAAAAATTTAAGTTCCACGGTATGTAACTTATAAGTTTTCATGAAAATATACAACCTCAGACCTTACGATCTGAGGTTTTTTTATGAATATTCCCATTTTTGACCTCAAACCCATTTTTAAAAGAGGTCTACAAGCCCAATTATTAGTTGATTTTAAGAAATATTTAAGAAAATTTTTTTTTTTCAAAATAATGTGTACATTTGCAGCGTAATTTCACAAAAAAATAAATATTTAAAACTATGAAACTATTAAAAGGTATTTTAACGATTGCATTTGTTGGTTTAATCGCTGTTTCTTGTAAAGAAACTAAAACAGAAGAAGCTGTAGACGCTGCTACTGAAACTGCTACTGAAGTAGTTGAAGAAACTGTAGAAACTACTACTGAAGTAGTTGAGGCTACTGCTGAAGTTGTTGATTCAGTTAAAGCTGAAGTTAAAGAAGCAGTAAAATAATTCTGTTGAATTAACAATCGCAATTAAAGAGATTGTGAATCTCGTTAAAAGCAAAAAAACAGGAAGCTACCATTTGGTAGCTTTTTTTATTTTGTAAGGGTCGGTTTTCTCTGACTAAAGAAGAGGAAAAGCAGGCTTACATAGAAAAGCAAACCAACAAGCTGGTGTGAGACACCCAAAACAACTGGAATTGAAGCATCCCTAATAAAGAATAAGGTAGCTATACCTAAAAGTACCTGAAAGTTTATAAGAACAAAACACCAGTTTAGCCAACTTTTAAGGGTACCTCCCGTCTGTTTCCGGTAACTGAAAAATAAATAATAGGTAAGGATCAGCAAAACGTAGGCCAGAATTCTGTGCAAAAACTGGACTAATGCGGGTGTAAAAAGGTAACTGTCGTAATTGGTGAGGTTATGCCAGGTCCAATTATTAAAATCCAACAGAATTTCGGGTATAAGGTACCGTTTCATATCAGGCCAAGTAGAATAATATAGCCCGGCTTTCATACCTGCCATCAATCCTGCAATAATCAATTGCAAAAAAGTTATGAAAGAAGGATCTTTACCAGATTCCTGCAACGACACTTCAGGCCACCTAAAAGAGATTTGCGTCGGCAATAGTCCAAACCATGGCCGTAATTGTTAATATAGCGAGTAAAAAATGTAGCGTGAGTTTATATGCGTTTACCCAAGGTCTGTCTACAAGCCCGCTCTGTACCATAATCCATCCGGCAGAAGCGGTAATTGCGGTCAATAAAATAACAACCGCCAGTCTTTTTATCAAAAAACGATCGATTTTTTTTGAAAAAAAGAAAATACAGAAAATGGTAGAAGGAAAACAAATCCTAGTGTCCTTGCCCACAAGCGATGAAAGTATTCCCAGAAATAAATATATTTAAAGTCAGCGAGGTCAAAATTACTGTTAATCTGTTGAAATTGGGTGTTTCCTTGTAAAGACCAAAGGCCTCATCCCAGTCTTTTTGATTGAGTGGAGGTATGGTGCCTGTTACTATTTCCCATTTTGTGATCGATAATCCAGAACCGGTAAGTCTGGTTATTCCTCCTATGATAAACCTGGCCTATCAGCATAACCAGCCCAATCATCAACCAGACGCGAACCATCCGGCTATACAGGTAATTCTTTTCGGTTACTTTTTTCATTTATTTTTCCATTTGGCACTTTCCATCAAATGCTGGATATCCCTTTCCAGATAGGAGACTGCGGGTAAAATTGAATCAAAATTGGGAGGCACATTAAAATATACTGCCCCGGTAATAAAGTGCTTTGAGCTGTCTGTCAGGTGAAATTGTATGGGTGACGCGGCATTACCGGTCACTTTGTACAGGGAGCCATATAATTTATTGATCTTATCTTCGAAGGGTACAGAGCTTATGCCATCTGCTTTGATGGTATGGTTGGAGGTAAGTTTTTCAGCTTCCATAAAAAGTTCCTGCAAATTATTCTGAACAGGTCTGTAGGTTATATTGATGCTTGCCTTTAAACCGGGGTAATTGATATTTATCCCAGCATTTTCATTGATCAAGTAACTGTGCTCTGAGGAATAATCAAAGGTAAATGGGCAATCAGATGAAAGTTTCTCGTATTTTGCATCAAGGATATTCCAATCTCAGCTGGGCTTTCGGTTTGGGAGTCGCATCTTCTTTGCACGAGATAAAAAATATTGTTATCAGAAGGAAAATGAGAGTACTTATGAGCTTATTTTTCATCTTTTAATAGTTCTTTTCTGCTGGTAAGGTCAACTTAATTTGTTTAATTCGTTTGTTATCAATAGATTCGATACTGAACAGAAAATTTCCTACGCTTATTTTTTCCTGTAATTTTGGATACCTGCCAGTTATCTCAAGCATCATCCCTGCCAGTAGTTTCTGCCTCGTCCATATAAGGTTCGAAGTGAAAATGGGCAATTTTAGTGATTTTGAGAAAGTCCTTTAATGAAATTTTACCTTCGAATAAATAATTGAATTCATCAATTTTCGTATATTGAAGGTCCTGTTCGTCAAATTCATCACTGATATCTCCAACGATTTCTTCAATAACGTCTTCCAGTGAAATGATGCCTGAAGTACCGCCATATTCATCTACCACGATGGCCAAATGGTTTTTCATTTCCTGAAATTCTTTTAACAGATCGTCAAGTTTTTTATTTTCAGGAATGAAGAAAGGCTTTCTTATCAGGGCTTGCCAGTCAAAAGATTTTTTGTTGAGATGCGGAATGAGGTCTTTGATATATAATATTCCAACGATTTTGTCGAGATTTTCTTCGAAAACCGGGACTCTTGAGTGGCCGTTATTGATAATTTTAGTCAGTATTTCGAAAAAATCGTCTTCAATGGAAATAGCGAATATATCCAATTCTAGGACACATGTACCTCGAAGAGGTTTCGGTATTCCCAAAATTAACAATGCCGTTAAGGATCTTCTTTTCTTCCTTTGTGGTAGCATTTTTTGAGGTAAGTGCAAGTGCCTCAGAAAGTGCACCCACATTAAAATAAGAATTCTTTTTATTCAGCCTCCGCTCCAGGTATCGGGTTAGATTGATAAGTGGTAAGCTTAAAAAAGAAAGCAGGTAATTCAAAAATTTAAACGGTTTGGCTAAAAAATAAGCCAAGGTCAGGGCATTTCTGTTGGCGTAAATTTTCGGTAAAACTTCACCAAATAGCAACAGCAAAAAAGTTACCAGCACAATCTGCAAAAAGAATTTAAGCCCCGCAGAATGGATGCCCCCAAAAAAATAATCTCCCGTATAGGCAAAGATCAGAACAAATAAAATATTTATGAAATTGTTGGAAATCAATATAGTAGCTAATAATTTGGCAGGATATTTCAATAGCTCAACAACAATCTTATGATTCTTGTTTTTGTGGTTGGGGTCATTTAACTCAGTTCTTGACAGAGAAAAAAATGCAACTTCTCCGCCGGAAATAAGCGCGGATAGCATAAGAAGTCCGATAAGGACAAAGATGCTGAGGATTACTGGCCAATCAATATTTTCAAAAAAGAGCAAATGCGTCGGTTCAGGATCCAATACAAATTTATTTTAGTTTATACTTCTGATCAATTAAAATGGCAAATCGTCATCTAATGGTTCAGGATTTTGGTGCTCGCTGAAAGCATCCGTGGACTGAGAGGTAGACTGGGCAGCGATACTTCCGGAGGTATTTGACAGTTCCTTTTTAGTGGTTAAAAAGGTCAGATCACTGGCATGAATTTCAGTGGCATATTTTTTTATACCCTCCTGTCATAAGACCGGGTCTTAATTCTGCCTTCCACATATATCCGGTCTCCCTTGCTCAAATATTTTTCACAGAGTTCGGCCAATTTGTTGCGAACAACAATATTATGCCATTCTGTATTGGTTGTTTTTTCGCCGGTTTGTTTGTTTGTAAACGTTTCATTTGTAGCCAGAGGAAAACGCGCCAAACAATTCCCTTTTTCGAAATAGTGCATTTTGACGTCATCACCTAAATGGCCTATTAACATTACCTTATTTAACGAATTTGCCATACATCATTTATTAAATATCAAAGATAAACAATTTTATGAAGGTTTAAATGCTTTCAGGAAGTTGTTGATAACAACCGGAACAGCAAAATTTGTCACAGTATTCCAATTGACTGCATTTTTTACAGGTGATTTGGTGCGAATGATCCAAAAATTCGTCATTATGGTCTGATGGGTCAGTTTATGGATAACAGCCTTATTGTTAAATTGTATCAGGATGAGGTCATCTTTAAGTCCAAATTGCTGCAAAAGTCCTGACTGCATAATCTCGTCATGTCCAATTTCTGTTTGTGATTCCAAAAGTGGGAACTGGTAAAGATTTTGCCAGATATCCGATCCGCTGCGTTTTTCAAGAACGGTATGCGTTTCATCTATATCCAATACAAGGTAGTTGAAAAACCGCTTCCGCACTTTTGGTTTGCTTAGTTTTACAGGAAAGTCTTCAATGTTTTTATTTTTTTTTGCCAGGCATGAATGTTGCAAAGGGCACTTATCACACTGGTAATTTTTTGGTGTACAAATTAGGGCGCCGAGCTCCATGATTGCTTCATTATGCATACCCGACTGCTTATGTGATAGGAGGGTGTTCGCCAATTCGCTGAATTCTTTTTGGCCCTGTGCCGAATTGATTGGAGTATCAATATTAAAAAATCTCGATAATACACGGTAAACGTTGCCGTCAACCACCGCATGCGGAAGGTTAAAACAAATGGAAGCAATTGCTGCTGCGGTGTAATCACCAATCCCTTTTAATTGTTTCAGACCGCTAAAGTTTTCCGGAAATTTTCCTTCATAATTCTTAACCAGCAGACGTGCCGTTGCATGTAAATTTCGGGCTCTGGAATAATATCCCAAACCTTGCCAAACTTTCAGAACCTGATCTTCCGATGCTGCTGCCAGATCAAAGATTGTTGGAAATTGATTCTGAAATCTAATAAAGTATTCAGTACCCTGTGCTATCCGGGTTTGCTGCAGAATCACTTCTGATAACCAGATCAGGTAGGGATCTTTTGTTCTTCGCCAGGGTAGATCCCTTTGATTCTGTAAATACCACGCTATTAATCGATTAGAAAAATCCATAACTATTGAATTCCCGATAAATGAGCACAAATATATCTCATTAAATTTTAAGGATTTAGCTTTTTAAAATTGATTAATTATTATATCTTTGCCGCCCTATTACAGAACATAATAATTTAATAATTTATAAATAATGACTAAAGCAGAAATAGTTGCCAGCATTTCAGAAAATTCAGGCATAGAAAAAGCAGATGTATTAAGAGTGGTTGAGGATTTAATGGGAGAAATTAAAGATTCACTAAGCAAAGGAGAAAACGTATATCTAAGAGGGTTCGGTAGTTTTATCGTAAAGGAAAGAGCAGAAAAAACCGGTAGGAATATTTCTAAGAATACCACCATTAAGATACCTGCGCACTATATTCCAGCGTTTAAGCCTGCAAAAGTTTTTGTAGAAAACGTAAAGAGTAATGTTGCAGTAAAATAATAACTATAAAATCTTGTTAATATGCCAAGCGGAAAAAAAAGAAAGCGCAGTAAGATCTCCACGCACAAGCGTAAAAAAAGAAGCAGACAAAACCGTCATAAGAAGAAAAAATAGGCAGATAGGGGCAACCCTATCTGTTTGTTTTAGGATATATTAAGGTAAGTTCATTGAAATAGAAGTTAAAACTTCGAACGGTAAACATAATCCTAGAGTATTTAGTTAATCATCTGAGGCAGGAAGTTTTACAAACTTTTTGCTGAGGGAATAAAATTATACAGAGTGAAAACAGAATTAATAATTAGATCGAATTCCTCAGATATTGATTTTGCCCTATTGAAAGATGGAAAATTGGTAGAATTACATAATGAGACAAACGACAATAAATTTTCGGTTGGAGATATTTTTCTAGCAAGGGTAAAAAAGACCTTATCAGGCCTAAACGCTGCATTTGTAGATGTGAAAAGTGAAAAAGATGCATTTTTGCATTACCAGGACCTGGGCCCGCAATTATTGTCATTATCCAAGTTCACCAAACAGGTAAATACCGGGAAATTAAAAGATTACACTTTAAAAAACTTTAGTTTTGAAAGATATAGATAAAAATGGAAAGATTGATGATGCCATAAAAGCCGGCCAAGATCTGTTAGTTCAAGTGGTAAAAGAGCCAATTTCTACGAAAGGCCCTCGAATCAGTTCCGAACTTTCAATCGCCGGAAGGTATATGGTACTCATGCCATTTTCCAACAGAATATCTGTATCACAAAAGATCGTCAGTAATAAAGAAAAAGACCGCTTAAAAAAACTGGCAAAAAGTATTGTTCCGAAAGGATTTGGGGTAATATTAAGGACAGTGGCACAGGATATTACAGTTGCTGATCTCGATCAGGACCTTCAATATACCATGCAAAGGTGGGTCAATCTTTGCAAACAAATTTCACAGGCAAGAGCGCCGCAAAAGGTACTATCCGAAATGAACAGATCGTCCTCAATTCTGAGGGACATATTTAACGATTCATTTACGAGCATCGTAACCAATGATGAAAATATGTATGAAGAGGTAAAAGAGTACCTCAGAAGTATTGCTCCTGAAAAGGAATCTCTTGCTAAACTTCATAGAACCAACGTGCCTATTTTTGATCATTATGGCATTGAAAAGCAGATCAAGGCGCTTTTCGGAAGAACAGTTTCTATGAAAAGAGGTGCCTATCTGGTGATAGAGCACACAGAAGCATTGCATGTTATTGATGTGAATAGCGGAAACCGGTCTAATAAGGCAGATTCTCAGGCTGAGACTGCATTGGAAGTAAACATGATTGCTGCAACCGAAATTGCAAGGCAACTGCAATTAAGAGATATGGGTGGTATCATAGTGGTTGATTTTATTGACATGCATTCGAATGATCACAAAAGAATTTTTGATCATTTAAGAGATGAAATGAAAAATAACCGTACCAAACACAAGATTTTACCTCCCAGTAAATTCGGATTGGTGCAGATAACCCGGCAAAGGGTTAGACAAGAACGAAATATTGAAACTAAAGAGTTAGTTCCTATAAACGATGGAGAGGTAGATGCTCCAATTCTGTTAAAGGAAAAAATTGAAGAGGATCTGGAAAAACTGATAAAGGAAGGGCATCAGGGCATAACCCTGCATGCGCATTCATTTATTGCAGCCTATTTTACAACGGGCCTGCAGTCTATTCGGTTCAAATGGTTCCTCAAACACAAAAAGTGGATCAAGATTATTCCCCGTGATGCTTTTCCTTACTTGCATTACCAGTTCCTTGATAAGGATGGTAAAGTAATAGGTTAAATCAAATTGTAAAACCTGCTAATTTTTGGCAGGTTTTTTTATTTAAGGACTAGTATTTTCTTGTTAATTACCACATAATCATCAAAGAGTATTTGAGAGATCAACATACCGTTTACCAGGTTTTCCTTCTTAACTATTAAATTTTTTTCATTCACTTTTTTTCCAAAATAGTCCTTCCAAGAATATCACAGATTTTTACTGAAATGATATCATTGCCAGTTTTTGAAATAAATTCAAAAGAATCTGTACCCTCTTTAACCAATATCCGCCCTTGAGTATTTACATCCACTTCCTGCTCATAAGAATTCTTTGAATCAGTTATTACAAGAATAAACCGGTCATCATAGGTTCCGTTTTTATCCAGAGTGAAATGGAAAGCGCCAGTCTTCAAGGTTATGGGTTTTATTGTTGAGTTGGTCAAGAAGCAAAACCTCATTTTCTTCAATGGCACCTTCAATTTTATCTAATGCCAATCATAAAGCCGGTTTCTTCTTCAATAGCTGATCGAAGACCAAGGGCTATCCTATGTTCCTCCGCTAAGGAATTTGTGCCCTGAATGGTAAATCGAATTCCATCAGCGATCGAATAGAAAGAGGTAAAGGCATTTGTTTGCAGCGATATAGCGTCATAGTTACTGTCGTATTTCGGATTGGCATCCTCAAAAAAGCCAATCAATATTTGATTGAAGACACCTTGGTCATTGCTCAGATTCAGCCAGATCCTGTCCTTTTCCTCCTTGTTTTTATCTTTGTTATCTGTTTTAAAAAAGTTATTTTCGGGATCTATTGCCCGCACTGAATTATCAAGAATAACGGTGCCATTTTGCAGGGCGTTTACAAAGAATCCCTGACAGGAGCTGACAAATTTTGTGGGTATTTTCCCATCCGGACTTGCCTTGATTCCACCAGTTCCCACAACATAAGCCGCGTAATCGTCTGAGCTGTATTTGTCACCTGCTTTGGGCGAGTGGCTGAGTCCAGAAGTAAAAAGCACCCGACAGTAATGCCTCATTGTTGGGATATTTTGCAGCAGCAGTTCAAGATCAAGGGCAGAAGGATAGGGATTGCCGATGAAATTCCAGTTGTTTTTACTTACAGTATCCTTTTTGCTCAAATTTATAGGAATTTCATATGATCCCGTTATTTACCATCCCTGAAAATTCGACTGATTGTAGCGTTTGAAAGGGCAGGTTTCGCAGAGGCCATTGCGGTATATCCGATCCCGGGAATCATGGATTCTTTGGTATTTTTCCAGGCCTGTGGATCGTCATCATCATAATTATCCCTGTTGTTGTCATTAAACTCGGCTGTATCAAACCGGAAAAAGGAATTTTGCGGGGATTCTCTAAATACTTCCTCCAGGTTGGCAACAGAAACAGGCGATGTCCAGTAGGTATAGTCATGCATTTTCAGGGGCTGTGTGTTTTTGTGAATTTTTAACTTTCCCAATAGATCAATCTTTCCGTCATTATCATGCATAGCAGGGAAGCATTATTTTCAATTTGTAATTCACCATCCACTTTGAGTTCCTTTTGAATGGTAAGATACCCGTTTTCATTAATTTTTACTGTGTTTTCAGGTTCGATTGTCATTGAGCAGCAACTAACATTTCCGTTGGAAGCGGTGTTGTAATCGTCTTTAATTATGGCAGCCCGGTGAATGTCGGGTTTTCCGTTTTTCCAGGCTGCATTCTCAAAGGTGGCCGGGCCGGTAAAATGTTGCCCGATTCGCAGATTATAACCAATTTCTGCCTGGTTGACTTTTACAGTTTCATAGTTCAGCCAGTCTTTAGAATCAAAATAGGTTTTGGGTCCTGCGGCCTCACAGCCATATTTGCGCACATAGCTCATTTGCCCTGACCATTGGTCTGCTGTTCCAATGACATCAATTCTGTTCTGCCAGCAGGTTTCATCGTCTTTTGTTGAAATGACCAGAATATCATTTCCTGTAAAGTTGCAAACACTTGAGACCAACTCGTTTTGATTAAGCGCATAGGCAGGTTCAGTAACATTGAGTGACGCTCTGTACACAATCGTTTGACCTGCCTGCAAGGTTGGGATACCTGTTTTTACATAAGGTCGTTTGCCATAGGGAGATTCCGCCAATTCGTCCCTGAAAAGGGCGAGATAGTATGTATTGGCATGCGGTTGTCAGAATTACTGGTATTGGTTATTTCCAGCCATTTGTTGTTTCCTGTTCCCTGGTAGTATTGGGAGATCAGCAAAGGACTGTCGCTTTGTCCCCCAACTTCACCCAGAATCTCAAAATTAAAGGGGTTTTCAGAGGAATCATTATTTTGAATGACAACTTCAGCGGAATATGACCCCACTTCATTTGAATTAAATACAATAGTAAAAGAAGTGCTTTCTGCTGGAGACAGAACAGTTACCGGGATTTTGCTTACGGTAAAATTGGCTGTAGTTCCCTGAATTAGTGAGAAATCAGTTATTATCAGATCTGCGTTACCGCTGTTCATAATAGTAAATGACTTTTCTATACTCTGGTTGGGTAGTGTGCTTCCAAAATAGGTATTGTTTAGGGCGGAAATTGGTCCCGGCCCATCCTGTATGTTTATCTGATTTCCACTCAGTTCTATTTCAGGTATTGGACCCTGGCAGGCGGACTGGTGCTTTTTCAGGTCACTGATATCTTCAGGACCGTACACATCCCATTCCTGGGCATTGAACTCGTTAGTGGGATGGTTGATATTGCTTTTTCTTCTCAAAGTAAGGTCTTTGGCAAAATCGAGAGAATCTCCCAAAAAACCGATTTGATCAATAATCTTTTGGTTATGGCGCAGTGCAATTTTATCATTTCCGTTAAAATCCATCACTGCAGAGGATGTGGAAACATCAGCCGGTATTTGAAGGTTCTCTGTCTCGTCCTTGATCAAAAAACTGGTATAGGCCGGAAGTGTACCACTGATGATCAATGAAGCACCTGGTTCGGTATTTGCATTTCTGTAAATGACCAGATCGTAGCCGCTGAGATTCACGGCACTGTTTGTCGGGTTATACAATTCAAGGTAGTTGTTGCGGTGACTACCTGATGAACTTCCCTCTGCATATTCTGATATGAACAACTCGCTGCATGGTTCTATGCCTGTACCGGTGAGCAAGACATTATCAATACCGGCATATTGTTCATTGGCATTTTGTCTGACTTTGATCTGAAGTCTTAATTTTTGAGTTTTATTAGGAATTTTTATGGTTACTTTTTGCCATCCGTTTGTATTGTAATAGCCATCTGGAACAAAAAGTTCAACTTCCTCCTGAGGCTGATCATCAAGAATGAGTAAGTAATTAATCCGGTCTGTTGAATTAAAATTAACCACATTGAATTCAAACGAAAGTTCCACATCATGAAAAAGGCTCAGATCAATTTCCGGAAAGATAATAGATTCAAAATTACTGCCGCCGACAATCGCCGGATAAATCTTCTATAACCCCAGAACTGGTTCCCGTCGCTTGGAGTGAGGGTTCTTAAGGAAGTGCGGTAATTCCAGGTATCACCTCCTGAAGTACAGGGCTGGGTTGAGAATTGCAAGGGTTGCCAGGTATCGCCGGAAAATTCAAAACTTTGTTTTGCAATAATTGTTTGTGCCTGGTTGGAAATGGCGCCTAAAAGGAATAAGAACAGAGGGAAGTAATTTTTCATCATATCTGCAGGTTTATTATGATTAAAGCATATTTTTGGATCTGTATTCTTTTAATAGCATGACTGAGAAAAAGTTAACATATACTTTGGAAGAGGCGACAAGATTGCTTGAAGGATATTGTGTTTATCAGGATCGATGTCATGTGGAAGTTGAGAAAAAGCTGAAAAGCATGCATATGATTCCTGCGGCAATCCAAAAGATTACGCTGCATTTGCTGGAAAATAATTTTCTGAATGAAGAGCGGTTTGCGAAAAGTTTTACCCGCGGGAAGCACAAAATAAAAAAATGGGGAAGAAGAAGAATTGAAAATGAATTGATCGGTAAGGAAATTTCATTGTACAATATTAGGACTGGTCTTCAGGAAATAGGTGAAGAAGAATATCGGCAGAATCTTGAAAAACTGGCTGAGAAAAAGCTTAATGAACTGGGAGGAAAGGTATCCTCTGAAAACATGAAAAAGCTCTTTACCTATCTTGTTCAAAAAGGCTATGAGACCGATCTGGTATATGGTGCAATAGGAAATTTACCGACATCGGAAAAATAATTGTTTTATGAGAAATTTGATCTTTTTACTTTATATTTGCAAGCCTGTTAAATAGGAAAAAAATGAGTATACAAACAGAGGTTAACGAGCAGATCAAAACAGCGATGAAAGCGAAAGATACTGTTTCATTGGAAGCTTTGAGGGCGCTTAAATCAGCTTTTTTATTGGCAAATACGAGCGGAACCCATGTGAGCCTTTCGGAGGCAGATGAATTGAAAATAGTTCAGAAACTGGTTAAACAAAGACAGGACAGTGCCGCAATATACAGCGAACAGGGAAGAGCAGATTTGGCTGATCCTGAATTAGCACAGGCCAAAGTTTTGGAAAAGTTTTTGCCTATGCAAATGAGTGAAGCGGAACTGACCATTGCCATTCAGGCAATTATAAACAGTTCAGGAGCAAATTCCATAAAGGATATGGGAAAAGTGATGGGTCTGGCCTCAAAAGATCTGGCTGGTAAGGCGGATGGAAAAAGTATCTCTGAAGTTGTAAAGAAATTATTGTCTGTATAAAAGACATAACCAAAAAGGTAAAAGTAGGCAAAGAAACATTATTGTCATTAGAAATTAAGGAATAAATAATAAAACAGAGGCCCCGTAAGTTCAATTGAATAGAATATCAGACCTGCCTGCCGGCAGGCAGGTTTCGGCTCTGAGGTAATATGTATAGTGTTTATGTTATATACAGTTCAGGTTATAACCGCAGATATACGGGCCTTACAAAAGATGTTGAAAAAAGGGTAAGACAACATAATGCCGGAGAGAATAAATCAACAAAGCACTATACGCCATGGAAGTTAATTTTAATTGAATTGTTTGAATCAAGAGAGGAAGCCAGGAGAAAGAGAAAAAATATTTAAAATCAGGGATAGGAAGAAATTCATAGATAACTCTATTAAGGAAAGACAAATAATAACACAATAATCAGATATAAACAGAAAGGCAAAGAAACATTATTGTCATTAGAAATTAAGGAATAAATAATAAAACAGAGGCCCCGTAGTTCAATTGAATAGAATATCAGACCTGCCTGCCGGCAGGCAGGTTTCGGCTCTGAGGGAAATATGTATAGTGTTTATGTTTTATACAGTTCAGGTTATAACCGCAGATATACGGGCCTTACAAAAGATGTTGAAAAAGGGTAAGACAACATAATGCCGGAGAGAGTAAATCAACAAAGCACTATACGCCATGGGAAGTTAATTTTAGTTGAAGTTGTTTGAATCAAGAGAGGAAGCCAGGAGAAGAGAAAAATATTTAAAATCAGGGATAGGAAGAGAATTCATAGATAATTTATTAAGGAAAGACAAATAATAACACAATAATCAGATTAAACAGAAAGGCAAAGAAACATTATTGTCATTAGAAATTAAGGAATAAATAATAAAACAGAGGCCCCGTAGTTCAATTGAATAGAATATCAGATTTCGGCTCTGAGGGTTGCAGGTTTGAGTCCTGCCGGGGTCCACTATTAAATGAAAAACCAATGCGGGCGCATTGGTTTTTTATTGTGAACAATCGTTCCAAATTCATTTGCATAAGATTGTGGAAATAAAAAATCAGATCCATCGCAGATGGATTGGGTTTCATACTGACTACGGAGCATAAAGGAAGGGCGCAGCCAATCCTGCCGGGGTCACTTATAAATGAAAAACCAATGCGGGCGCATTGGTTTTTTTATTAGAACAATCGTTGCAAATTCATTTGCATAAGATTGTGGAAATAAAAAGAGCAGATCAGAATGAATTCTGCTTTTATTTCTCCAATTATTTTGTAATACCTTAAGAATTGGACTGTTTACAGGAAGATAAAAATGTTAACTTTATATACAAAATCTTTTGTATCATTAACATTGCAATTGAGTAATATTTATCCGTTGATAAATTTGGCTGTTTTAAGAAAAAAAATCTTTATTTTATTAATGATGTTTTGTGCAATTGTTTTTGCGCAAGAGCTGCCTCCTATACAAAATTTTGCTCCTAAAGAGTATGATGCCGAAAATCAAAACTGGGCAATTTCCCAATCTCCTGAAAAATTAATATATGTAGCCAATAACAAGGGTCTATTAGAATACAATGGTGCCACATGGAAATTGTACACCCTGCCAAATGAGTCTATTTTGAGATCGGTGAAAGTTGTTGGCGACCGCATTTACACAGGAAGTTTCATGGAATTTGGTTATTGGCAGAAGAATGATGTGGGAAATTTAGATTATTCATCATTGACCAATAAAATGGATATTGATCTCCTTGAAGATGAAGAATTTTGGAATATTATAGATATCGATGATTATATAGTTTTTCAATCTTTAAAGCGAATTTACATTTATAATGTTATAGATGGATCTATGACAAATATCAAGTCGAATTCTACAATTACCAACATATTTAAGGTAAATCAGAGTGTTTATTTTCAAAGAATTAACGAAGGAATATTTAAATTAGAATTTGGAAAGGAAGTATTAATATTTGATGATGAATTAGTTAAAGGCAATGAAGTTATTAATATATTTTCTAAGGATAAAGAGTTACTTATATTAACCCGGGATAATGGTTTTTATAATTTAAAAAATGGTTTGTTGGAAAAATGGGGCGGAGATTCAAATGAGTTATTGTCCAAGGTAAGTGTTTATGACGGTATTCAATTAAAAGATGGCAGTTTTGCATTGGGAACGATATCTCACGGTTTGATTTATCTTAATGAAAAAGGCGATTTACTTTATCAGATAGATCAAAATACAGGAATATTTAACAATACCGTTTTATCGCTATTTGAAGATGCAGATAACAATATCTGGTTAGGACTTGACAATGGAATCACTTATATCAATACAAGGTCGCCATTCAGAGAATACACGGATGATAATGGGATATTAGGCAGTGTTTATACTTCGGCTATTAGCGGTGGTCAATTGTATTTAGGAACAAATCAAGGGCTGTTTTATAAAAAACTTGAAAGTAATGAAGGTTTCAGATTTATTAGGGCACCCAAGGTCAAGTTTGGAGTTTGAAAGTTATAGATCAAACATTATTTTGTTGCCATGACTCAGGAACGTATACAATTAAAGGTAATCAGGCAAAAAAAATATCAAATATTAAAGGAACCTGGAATATAACTAAATTAAATAATAGCCCTAATCAACTGCTCCAGGGAAATTATGATGGATTATATGTTTTGGAAAAGTCGAACAATACCTGGCAGCTTAAAAATAAGATTAAAGGCTTTAATAATTCATCCAGATATTTTGAACTTTTTGGAAACAAAATCTTCGTAAATCATGAATACAAGGGTGTTTTTAAAATTATAGTAGATAGTACTTTTTCAGAAGTGACAAAGGTTTCTATTGACACATTAATAAAAGGTTCTGAATCTGGAATTATTAAGTACAACGATAATTTATTGTATTCATATGTTCATGGCGTCTATAATTATGACCAAACCAATGAAAAATTTGTTAAAGATAGCGTTCTAAGTAATGTATATACTGATGATGACTATGTTTCCGGCAAATTAATAGTTGATGAAAATGATAATAGGCTTTGGATTTTTTCGAATACACATATAAGTTTCATTTCTCCCGGGGAGCTGTCAAGAGCTCCAAAAATTAATAGGTTTCCTTTAAATAAAGAGGTGAGAAGCGGTATAGTTGGGTATGAAAATATTCTGCGAATTGAAGATGATTATAATAAATATTTACTGGGTACAACAAGGGGTTACATAACCATAAATTTTGATGCATTCAAAGTCAAAAATTTTAATGTTCATATAGGTAGTTTAACAACTGGAAGAAATAAAAACAATAACGAAACAAAGAACTTTCAGAATAAAAATTTGGCTGGTAGTTTCGCACACAATGAAAATAATCTTAGAATTTATTATTATACTCCTGAGTTTAATAAGTTTTTAAAACCGCAATTTCAATACCAGCTTATTGGTATTTATGATAATTGGAGTGAATGGTCAGAAAACGCTGATGTCCTGTTTGAAAATCTTCCTTATGGAGAATATACTTTTAGAGTAAGAGCAAAAATTGGAGATACATTATCTAATAATGTTGCTTCTTATTCCTTCAGTATTGCAAAACCCTGGCATCTATCAAATCTTATGAAAGTTATTTATATGGCTTTAGTATTATTATTCTTATTATTTATGCATTTCTTATATAAACGATATTATAATAAGAAAAGACAAAATCTAATAGACGAAAGCAAACAGGCCTTGGAATTAGCACAGACTCAAAGTGAAAAGGAAATTATTAAAATTAAGAATGAGCAACTTGAAAAGGATATTAAAAGCAAAAGTAAAGAATTGGCGATTGCAACTATGGGCATCGTAAAAAAGAATGAATTATTGGTGGAGATTAAACGTCAGATAATAGAAACTATTAAAGCCAAAGAAATGGTGCTTCCCATTGTTAATATCATAGACAAGAGTTTGAGGAAAAGTGATGACTGGAAGCTTTTCAAAGAGGCGATTAATAATGTTGATAGAAATTTTTTGGAAAAATTAAATAAACTACACCCTGACTTGTCGCCGAATGATATCAAGTTATGTGCATATTTACGGTTAAACTTATCCTCTAAGGAAATAGCCACTATGTTCAATATTTCAACAAAAAGTGTCGAAATTAAACGTTATAGATTACGAAAAAAAATGAACTTGTTAAGTGACGAAAACCTAACACATTATATTCTTAGCTTATAAAGCATTCAAAATAGAGCGCCATACCACTACATCACCTCTACATGATTCGAAAAATATAATTGTGCCTTCATTTTTTTGAATATATTTTATAGTCTCTTATTTTATTGTTTATTCAGGATGTTGCTGCTTGTTCATAATGTTGATATCGCAATAAATCCCTCATTTTTTAATGACGTATGATATTTGTATAGGTGTTTTTTATGATTATTATAATTATTAAAAATAACTTTAAACATTAAAAAGCATTTGAAGGTATATCTGCTTTTAATTCACAAGCACTTTCAATATCAGGTATAGACTCATTTTAAGGTCTGGCCTAAATAATAAAGAACTTAAAATTACTACAATGAGAAACAATTTTCTAAGAATTATCTTCTTCTTATTTTCAATCGTATCTTTTGCTCAAGTCGCACAAGTCCAGGTGATTAATAATGATGAAGGAATGAAATTAGTAGTCGACGGAAAGGATTTCATGGTTAATGGTATGAATTGGGATTACATACCTATTGGAACAAATACTGTAAATGCCAACTTTTGGAAGAAATCGGATGACGTCATCAAAGCCGGACTTGATTCAGAAATGGGTTTGTTAAAAAATATGAATGTCAATGTGATACGCCAGTATACAGGTGTTCCGGCAAAATGGATTAAATATATTTATGAAAACTACGGAATTTATACCCTGCTTAATGATTCTTTCGGCCGGTATGGATTAACCCTGGATGGAGTCTGGACTCCTGTAACAGATTATTCTGATGCGCGCACTCAGGAGTATCTTTTAACTGAAATAGATAAATTGGTGGAAGAGTACAAAAATACTCCGGGTCTGTTTGATGTACCTCCTGGGGAATGAAAATAACTATGGCCTCTTCTGGGCAGGTGCCGAAACTGAGGATTTTCCGGATGACGAAGAGGAAAGGAAATTTGTTGGAGAAAACAGGGGAAGACCAATGTACAGGCTTATGAACGAAGCTGCTAAAAAAAATAAAGGCAAATGATTTATCTCACCCTGTAGCTATATGCAATGGGGATGTATTATTTATAGATATTGTTGCCGACGAATGTAAAGATGTTGATATATATGGTACCAATGTGTACCGTGGTGTTTCGTTTGGCGACATTTTTCAGGTTGTTAAGGAAAAGCTCAACAAACCAATCGTGTTCACCGAGTTTGGGGCTGACGCGTTTAATGCCATCGAAAATATGGAGGATCAAAAATCTCAGGCATATTACCTTGTTGGAAATTGGAAAGAAATTTATGAAAATGCTGCCGGATTAGGCAAAGCTGCTAATTCAATAGGTGGTTTTACATTTCAATTCAGCGATGGTTGGTGGAAGTACGGTTTTGATGACAGAAAAAATGCAGATGTCCATGATAACAATGCTTCCTGGTCAAATGGTGGTTATTCAAGAGATCTGGAAGGCACTGAAAACAACATGAATGAAGAATGGTTTGGCATTTGTGCAAAAGGACCAACTAATGAGAGAGGGCTCTATGAGCTTTATCCTCGTGCTGCTTATTATGCCTTAAAGGAAGCGCATAAATTAAATCCTTACGATTCCGGAATAACACTGGATTTTGTTAGTAATTATTTTGAAAATATTGAATTAACTGATGCTCTGCTTCAGAGCTCGCGGAGATAATAGCAGCTTTAGGAGCCACGAGCAGTCAAAAGTTAGGCATTAGCAATTTAAGGGCTGAATTTACTACCTTCAATACTGGTGGTAGTTTAATTACCACCCCCGATGATCCTGATCCGGATAAATATATCTATCCAAACCAGCTTGGTTTTGATCATATGGAGTCCTTTTACATCGGTGTGGAAGCAAATCCAACCGCAAACATGCATGCCAATGTGAATATTAATATTGTAGGCAATGTGGCAGAAAACCCAATTGATGAAATTTTTTATGAAAACAGGGCCCGTACACGATCGGTAGTTACTGAACAAGGTAATCTGGAAATTTCAGACATCAATAGAGTACAAGTATATAGTGCAGATTATAAATGGAATTCAAGAAATTTTGACTTGAGGGGCTTTTATCGGACAGGTCATTACCATTGGGCTTATGAAGGCGATTTCTTCGGCTTATATCCGGAAGCAAATTACGGCCCTAACCTGGATATTTATAATGGAGAAATTATTGGATTCGAAATGGATGGCAAAAAATCATTAAATGGCTTAAAAGCTGCATTCGGACCTCAACTATGGTGGGGCGCGAACCCGGCAATACTTTTAAAATATAGCCGTACCATAGGTAAATTTGATGTTTCTGCAGTGTATCATAATGATATAGATGACGCAGCCGATGCAGTTTCTTCAATTGCAATCCCCCTTCCGCAAACAAAAAGAGCGACACTTCATGTTAAAAGAGAATTTGGATCCTTCGGACTTGAACTTGGAGGTATTTGGGGAGGCCAGCCATTAAATGGAAGAGAATTTCAAATAGCCGAAATTAATCCGGATTATGATCCGAATTCACCGGAATCTCAGGCAAAATATGTAATTTATGAAGATAAGATTAATTCAGAAGATAACTGGGGAGGGAAAGCAAAAATTACTTATTCAAGCGGTGCTTTTAATTGGTATGCACAAGGAGCCGTTATGGGCCTGGTTGCAAATGGCGGAGCTGATTATACCAAAACTTTTACGGGTTGGAGACTTAAAGATACCGGAAGTGGAAACCAATCAAACTTTCTCACCGGGTTTACTTATGCCATTGGAAATTTTCAGATTGCACCTAACTTCTTGTGGCAAAAACCCCTTGTTGATCCTATGCCCGGTGATGTACAAGGCCCCGGAAGACTAGAGAATATACAGGATGACCCATTTGCTGTTCGTGGGAACAGAGAAACAACAGCCGGTGAACTACTACTTACCTATGATCCAACACCATCCTCATGGATGTATGAATGGGATAATGACTTGGCTGAAGATGCTCCATTCGCCATAAGTGCAGGCTTTGTCTACCGCTATCTACCAACCTCTCAGGATGCAGCAATTGGTATTTTTCCGGACGGACGTACAACCTTTGCTTTCCCCGGTGCAGCCCCGGCTCAAAATTTGTGGGAATCAAACACCCGGATAGTCTCAAAATTAAATTCGGATTTTGGATTAATTGCGAATGTTTACTTTGGAAATGCGCAGGCCAATGGTAGTGATCCAAGACTCATTGAACGATTTGGAGGAGATATCAGGGTGGTGTATAAAAAATTAAAATTAATTAATTCTGTCAAAATTGATGATTGGGGTCCTTATGATTATCACCGCGACTTTAACCTTACATATCCATTGCAGTTGATGTTAGATTTATCAACTTCTCTAGGAAAACCTGACTGGTTTATTTTACCAAATACGCAAATAGGAATCCGGGGCACGTGGCGTACTCTTGACCAATATTCACCGCGTTACCTTCCAAATACCGCCGAAGAATTTGCCCCAGCACCAATTATAAGTCCGGTAGGATTTGATAATGGAACCGAATGGGAGATCAGAACCTATATACACATCAATGTTGGAAAATAAAATAATAGAAAAATGAAAATCAGAAAACTTATTTATTTAAAAATTACCCTGCTTCTGGCATTGATTTTTACTTTTACTGTAAGCTGTGAAAGAGATTTGTCAGATGAAGCTGAGTTTGCCACTTTTCCAAAAACGGCAGAAGTCTTTATCGACGGCTTTAGTGGCGGACTGGAATATCTGCCCTTCAGTGGTTCAAAACTTGATGCGTTCACTGTTGATGATGAAACAAAATATGACGGAACTGCAGCAATGAGAATTGATGTTCCTAACTTTGGCGATCCCACAGGTGCTTATGCAGGAGCCATTTTCCGGGATGCTAACGGCCGGGATTTGTCAGATTTCGATGCGCTTACTTTTTGGGCAAAAGCTTCACAAGCTGCAACCATCAATGAGATAGGTTTTGGAGTCGATTTTGCAGAAGACAAATATTTCTGTTACCAAACAGAATTTGAGAATAAGTACCACATGGACAAAATACATCATTCCCATTCCAGATCCATATAAACTTACACTCGAAAAAGGAGTACTATTTTACGCCACCGGACCAGAGAATAACAATGGTTATACATTTTGGATTGATGAGTTGCAATTTGAAAAGTTGGGCACAATTGCCCAACCCAAACCTGCTATTCTGAATGGAGCAGATGTTTTTCAAACTTCTTTTATTGGATCGAGTATTGATTTAAGTACAGGACTTTCTCAAACCGTTAATTTAGCTTCAGGTATTAATGAAACCGTTATTGTGGCTCCTGGTTATTTTACGTTTAGTTCTACGGATGTTGATGTGGCAAGAGTAAGTGAGTCTGGTATAGTTTCAGTTGTGGGTAAGGGTACTGCCAAAATCACGGCTATTTTAGCTGGGGTAAAAGCTGAAGGATCTTTAACGGTTGAGGTTTTAGGCCAATTTAATCCTGCCCCGATTCCTTCATTAGATCCAGGTCAGGTTATTTCCATCTTCAGTGATGCGTATGCGAATGTGCCTGTTGATTTTTACAATGGTTATTATGCACCCTTTCAAACAACTACTTCAAATGATTTTGAGGTGAACGGCGATCGCATTTTAAACTATGAAAATTACAATTTTGTGGGGATAGAGTTTAACCAAAATGTGCCTACAATTAATGCTACAGAGATGACAAGAATGCATTTGGATATTTTTATTCCGGATAGTTTTGATCCTGCATCTACCATACGTATTAATCTTGTTGATTTTGGTTCCGATGCAGCTTTTGGAGGTGGAGATGACTCAAGTGTTTCTACTACTGTTTCTGTCAATAGTACTCCGGCATTAATTACTGGACAATGGATTAGTATAGAATTGGATATCACCGGTTTGGCCAACAGGAATAATCTTGGACAAATAGTTTTTGATGCTGCAGGTGATACAACACCAAGACCCTCAAGTTTTTATGTAGACAATATTTACTTGCACAAGTAGAAAAATTGAATTTAAAAAATATGAAAATGAATTTGATAAATAAATTTAAGATAAAGTCTAAAGTGATATTTGGTAGTTTTTTAATGCCAATCGCTTTAATCTTTTTAATCCTGGGTTGTTCAAATGACGAAACGCAAACGGTTGTCAATTTTAATGAACTCGTTATGCAGGATGAGTTTGATATTGATGGAAATCTCGATAGCGCTTTGTGGAGTTTTGACATAGGTAATGGCGAAGGAACCGAAGCAGGACCTGGCTGGGGTAATAATGAGTTGCAGTATTATACAGATCGTAAGGAGAATATAACCGTACAAAACGGTGTATTGATTATAACAGCCAAAAAGGAATCCTATAATGGTGCATCTTACACCTCTGCAAAAATACTGACTAAAGGAAAATTTGCACAAGCTTACGGCCGTTTCGAAGCACGTATAAGATTGCCCTATGGACAAGGAATGTGGCCTGCATTTTGGCTGTTGGGAGAAAATATAGATGAAGTCAAATGGCCAAACTGCGGGGAAATTGACATTATGGAAAATCGCGGACAAGAACCTTCAATAACAAATGGAACAGTGCATGGCCCTGGTTATTCCGGTGGACTGGCTATTTCAAAAAGTTATGATTTAGTAAATGATCGTTTTGATACAGGTTTTCATGTCTTTGGGATTGAATGGGCTCCAAAATATATAAATTTCTATGTAGATGATGTATTGTATAATCAAATTACTCCTGCCGATGTTCCAGGGGAATGGGTTTTTGATCAACCGTTTTATATTATTATCAATCTTGCTGTAGGAGGTTCTTTTGTCGGTTCTCCCAATAGCGAAACTTCTTTTCCCCAAACCATGTTGGTGGATTATGTGAGGGTATATAAAAAATAAATGAATAAACTAATAATATTAAAGATTATGAAACAACTACTAAAACAAGCTATTAAGTTTTCATTTTTGATTTTGGCGATATCTCTGCCTGGCTGTGATGACGATGATGCTACCTTACCGGAGGTGAATGCAGGATTTACGTATACCATTAATGAAGATTCAGGCACTGTAACATTTATCAATATCTCAACAGATGCCAGGACGTATTTATGGACTTTTGGAGACGGGGGCACTTCAACAGAAATTAACCCGATAAAGACATATGCCAATGGCACCTTTAAGGTAACCCTAAAGGCATTCAGCGTTTCAGGAGCATCAGGCACCTTTGAGGACACAATAACAATCAGTATTCCAAATCCAATGGAATTGCCTTTAACATTTGATGACCCCAATGTAGCCTATAATGTTGCAACATTTAATGGGGCTTCATTTGAAATACTCAACAATCCGGATGTTTCAGGTACTAATAATATAGCATCTAAAGTAGGAGCTATAACCAATAGTGGGGTGCAATATGAAGGTATTAATTTTGATCTGGGAACTCAAATAGACTTATCTACGGATAAAACCATAACGATGAATTTCTGGGCAGATGCTCCGGTAGATGTTTTGATGAAGTTAGAACAAGGAACCGGACCTGATATTGAAGTGACAACCCGTCACGGTGGTAGCGGATGGGAAGCGGTACTTTTTAATTTTAGTTCGTCAAACAAATATGTGAGATTAACCCTTTTTGTTGATGGGCCCGGCACAAGAGCAGGTACTTTTTATATTGATGATATCGCCCAAATTGAAACCCCACCAGGTCTTGGAGGATGTTCAGGCACGCTTGTAGCAGCTCCTTCACTTCCATTGGATTTTGAAGGTTGCGCAACGTTTCTTTCGTCAGATAATTTTGGATCCGGTATAACTTCTGAGCTCGTCGGCCAATCCGGCGAAAACTGGAATTAATACATCTAACTATGTTCTGAAAGTAGACAAACCAACAGGTTCCGATTTCTTTGCGGGAATTCAGAACACCTTTGCAAGCAACTTTGATTTAACGACAACAAACACCTTTAAAGTCAAGGTTTACTCTACTAAGGCAAACGTTGTTTTCCGGTTTGAGTTGGCATTAAATCCTCAAACAGATCCAGTAACAGGAAATCCTGCTCCCGTTTTCAAAACCATCGCCAATGCCAATGAATGGACAGAGGTTTCCATAACGTTTACCGGATTGCCAGGTGGTCCAACAGCTTACAACCAGTTGGTTATTAAACCAGATAATACCGAAACTGATAGCCCGATAAGTGCAGGTGGCACCTACTATATTGATGATATCACGCTTTCAGCCGGAGGAGCTACTGCACCTTCATCGGCTGCGCCCACACCACCCGCGCGCGATGCGGCTAATGTGATCTCGGTCTTTAGCAATGCATATACAAATATTGCAGGTGTAGATTATAATCCCAATTGGGGTCAGGGCACTGTAACAACTGTTATCGATGTTGCCGGAAACACCACCCTTAAATATGCCGGACTAAACTATCAGGGCACAGACTTCAGCGGAAATGCACAGGATGTTTCCGAAATGGAATTCCTGCATATTGATTATTGGACTGCAAATTCTACTGCTCTGAATGCCAGCATCATTAGTTCCGGGCCATCAGAAAAAGCAAAGGCACTTACCGTACCCACCAATGGAAATTGGGTAAGTATTGATATTCCTTTGGCTGATTTTTCACCACCAGTCAATCTGGCAGATATTATCCGAATTAAAGTTTGACGGAAACAGGTGACATATTCTTAACAACATATACTTCTATAAAACCGGACCTGCACCTACTGCACCTTCATCGGCCGCACCCACACCACCCGCGCGCGATGCCGCTAATGTGATCTCGGTCTTTAGTAATGCATATACAAATATTACAGGTGTAGATTATAATCCCAATTGGGGTCAGGGCACTGTAACAACTATTATCGATGTCGCAGGAAACGCTACCCTTAAATATGCCGGACTAAATTACCAGGGCACGGACTTCAGCGGAAATGCACAAGATGTTTCCGGAATGGAATTTTCTGCATATTGATTATTGGACTGCAAATTCTAGTGCTCTGAATGCAAGCATTATTAGTTCGGGGCCATCAGAAAAAGCAAAGGCACTTAGCGTACCCACCAATGGAAGCTGGAGAAGTATTGATATTCCTTTGGCTGATTTTTCACCACCGGTCAATCTGGCAGATATTATCCAATTAAAGTTTGACGGAAACGGTGACATATTCTTAGACAACATATATTTCTACAAATCTGCCGGTGTTTCACCGGGCGGTAACATAGTAACCAATGGTGGCTTTGAAACTGGTGACGTTACCGGATGGATGTTGTTTCAGAATGGCGGAAGCGCCGCTTTGGACAATTCAACCAGCAATGGTGGTGTGTGGTCAGGTAAGCTGGCCACTGGCGGCCCAAGTAATCCTGCTTTTAAACAGGAACGTATTGGTGCCGGAACCGTTAAGGCAGGTGATGTTGTACAGATGAAGTTTGATCATATAGGGTCAGTTGTACAACCAGGAGCTGTGTTCAATGTCTTACTCTTTGGTGAAGGATCGGGAGGTGCCAGCTTTACGCATGTCTTTAATCCGGCCCCGGCTTTAAGTGACTCCTGGACAACCTTTACAGGAACATATACAATTCCTGCAGGCACAGATGTCTCAGAAGGCATTTCATTTCTTATAGAGGCGGTGTGCGGAGGTGATGCCGGATGTAGCGTGTCGGCCAATATTGACAATGTTTCTATTATTCTTAACCCATAGAAAATTAAAATGATTTACTGATGATAGATATTATGTAAATGATATTCTCTAATAATAAGTATGAATTCAGTAATTTTAAATAAGTTTGAGAGGTCGGGCAATTAATTTTATTCGGCCTTTTAAACTTAAAGTTTAATTTTTAATTTGAGAATATGAAGAATCATTTTTCAGGAATGGAGGAAAAAGAGACTCTAAAGAAAGAGGTAAAACTAAAACAGGTAACTATCGGTCGTGAATTTTATTTCATGATATCCAATAGTGATGCTATGCGGCCCTTTTTTATGAGTATTGTCAGTGATTCAAATCACTGGATGTTTATCTCAAGCAATGGGGGTTTAACAGCCGGGCGTAAAAATTCAGATTTCTCCTTATTCCCTTATTATACTGATGATAAGATCACAGAATCTGCAGAAGTAACCGGAAGCAAAACGATCTTTCGGGTCAAAAAAGACAATGCGGTTCATTTATGGGAACCTTTTTCTGACCGTTATGAAGGAATATACAGCATTACCCGTAATCTCTAAGAACTTATATGGAAACAAGATCATCTTTGAAGAAGTTAATCATGACCTGGAATTAACATTTAGATATCAATGGAATTCAAGCAGTGTCTTTGGTTTTGTAAAAAAATCGACTCTTATAAATAATACGCCATTACAGGTTGAAATATCTGTATTGGATGGCATTCAAAATATTATGCCATATGGTGTGAGTTCAGATTTACAGAATCAATCGAGTAATCTTGTTGATGCGTATAAAAGAAGCGAACTGGTCAAAGACATTGGTTTGGCAATCTATGCTTTAAGTGCTATCATCGTAGATAAGGCAGAACCAAGTGAGGCATTAAAGGCAAATATTGTATGGTCACTTGGCATCAAAAACCCTGAATATCTGTTATCTTCCCTGCAACTCCAAAAATTCAGAAACAAGGGGTTTGTTGATGAGGAGACAGATGTAAAGGCAGAAAAGGGGGCCTATTTTATGAATATTGATGTTGTACTTCCAGTCAAGGGAGAAAAAGAGTGGATGCTAATTGCAGATGTAAATCAAGACCATTCAGACATAGCAAGAATTTTGCATACTATTAAAAAGTGAAAAACAATTAGAAGAATCTTTGTAGAATCAAAGTATAGAAGCAGGTTCTAAAAGCCTGATAGAAATCAATGCCGCATCGGACGGATTACAGCAAACTGCGGATAAATTAGGAGATGCCAGACATTTTTTGAATACCTTTTTAATATAATGAGAGGGGGAATTTTTGACAGGAATTATCAAATTGAAAAAAGGGATTTACTGCAATTATTTGGAAAAAGCTAATAGAACAGTCTTCAAGGAAGTTGAGAAACGTTTGGCTGAATTACCGGATATATTTTCGCTTTCAACGCTTAAGGCAATGACCTCTAAAAATGGAGATAATAATTTGAAGAGGTTAAGTTTAGAGTATATGCCACTTAAGTTTAGCAGAAGGCATGGAGACCCCGCAGGCCGTGGAATAAATTTTCTATAAATACGGAAAGTGAAATTGATGGCTCAAAAATTCTTGATTACCAGGGCAACTGGAGAAATATTTTTCGAAATTGGGAAGCTTTCGTACATTCGTATCCGATTTTATCGAAAACATGATTTACAAATTTTTAAATGCAACTACCTTTTGATGGCTACAATCCCTATCGTGTAACCAAAGATGGGTTTGACTTGAGAAACAATTGAACATGATAATCCCTGGTCTTATGTTGGATATTGGGGAGACCATCAGATTATTTATCTGCTGAAATTTTTAGAATTTCATAGAAAATTACCAACCTAAAAAACTGGAAAGCTTTTTTGATAAAGATTTGTTTGTTTATGCCAATGTTCCTTACAGAATCAAAAAGTATCAGGACATTCTAAAGCATCCTAAAGATACCATTGAGTTCGATGAAAATTTAGACAAGAAGATTCGTGAAAAACGATTAGATCTTGGAGCAGATGGGGCATTGCTTTGCGATGAAAACGGGTTGATAGTAAAAGTAAATTTTATTGAAAAAATATTGGCGACTACCCTTGCCAAATTGTCCAATTTAATTCCGGAAGGTGGTATTTGGATGAATACCCAGCGTCCGGAATGGAATGACGCCAACAATGCATTGGTTGGTAATGGTGTGTCAATGGTTACTTTATCCTATTTGAGGCGTTTCCTGAATTTTTTCAATAATGTCTTTGCACAGGTTGGTGCAGAATCTTTTGAAGTATCAGAAGAATTATCTGATTTCTTCCTAAAAGTTGCAGGTACCTTAAAAAATAACCAGCATTTATTGTCCGGCCGCATGAATGATAAAGACCGCATGCAGGTTTTGGATGGATTGGGAAAAGCAGGAAGCGATTTTACAGAGATCAAATTTATAAGCATGCGTTCTCTGGCCGAAAAAAAAGTATCTCATTAGATGACATTAAAGATTTTGTTGCTGTGAGTCTTGAATATTTGGAGCACTCAATAAAATCAAATAAACGGGCTGATAATTTGTATCACGCCTATAACTTAATGACAGTTTATGGGGATTCCATTTCTATATCCCATTTAGATGAAATGTTAGAAGGACAAGTAGCTGTTTTAAGTTCAAAACTCTTATCATCCAAAGAAGTTTTATCAGTTTTGGATGCTATGAAGCAAAGCAGGCTTTTTAGACCGGATCAATACAGTTATTTGCTTTATCCAAAGAAGGAATTAAAAGGATTTTTAGACCGAAATAAAATTCCTGACAAAGCCGTTTCCGGCTCTGCTTTGTTGAAGAAGTTATTATCGGATGGAAATGTTCAGATTATTGAAAAAGATATTTTTGGGCTGTGTCATTTTAATGGAAATTTCAAGAATGCAAGCGATCTTAAAGATGCGCTCAAAATCCTGTCAGAAACATCCTATAAAGATCTTGTAAAAACAGACTCAGATTTCATTCTTCAAACTTTTGAAGCCGTATTTAACCATAAAGAATTTACGGGAAGATCAGGAACATTCTATGGTTATGAGGGACTCGGTTCAATTTACTGGCATATGGTTTCTAAATTGCAACTGGCAGTTCTGGAATGTTGCCAGAGGGCAATCGAAATGAAGGAGAGCGAAGAAGTTACAGGTAGATTATTAGCGCATTATTATGAAATTAACGAAGGTATTGGTGTACACAAACCACCTTCACTTTATGGAGCTTTTCCCACTGATCCATATTCACATACCCCTGCAGGAAAAGGAGCACAGCAACCCGGAATGACAGGGCAGGTAAAAGAGGATATTTTGAGCAGGTACGGAGAATTGGGAGTTTTTGCAAGAGCGGGTAATCTTTATTTTGGTCCGGGTTTATTGAAAAGAAATGAATTTCCAGAAAAGGATAGTGTATTTGAATATGTGGATGTTAATTTTGAGGAGAAGAAGATCCAATTGGAAGCTAACTCATTGTGCTTTACTTATTGTCAAATTCCAATCATTTATAAAAAAGCCAAAAAAGAAAGTGTCACAGTTGTATTTGATGAGGACACCGTCTTAAATTATCCGGATATGAAGCTTGATTTGGCCACAAGTAAAAAAGTCTTTGAGAGAACAGGTGAAGTTGAAAAAATTATAATAGAAATAAAAGAGAATGATTTGAGATAAAATGAAGAATAATAGTGCCCACGTTGTTGTGTGCTCTTTTATTTTCTGGTATTTGTTTTATTAACTCATTAAAAAACCTGGAATTATAAAATTGTGATGGACCAAAAAGTAGCAATCGAAAAAAAAGTGGATTCACTTCTGGCATTAATGACCTTAGAAGAAAAAATTGGTCAAATGTCTCAGGTACGGCATTTTGACGATGTCACTGAAGATGAGATTGCATCTAAATTTATTGGTTCGGTGATCCATACACAAGGCCCATTGCCAGGCAAAAACGCGGTAGAATGGCAGGCCAAGTTCATCAGGCTTCAAAAAAAGGCCCTGTCAACAAGGTTAGGCATCCCTTTATTATTTGGTGTTGATGCCATTCATGGACAAAATACCTATGAAGGAGCAACTATTTTTCCACATAATATTGGATTCGGAGCAGCCGGAAACAGCAAGCTGGCAGAAGAAGCTGCTGCGATTACTGCAATAGAAGCGCAAGCCACAGGCTTTAATTGGGTTTTTTCTCCTTGCATTGCCATTCCATATAATGAAAAATGGGGAAGGGTTTATGAAGCATATTCTGAAAGTACTGAGCTGACAGAAGAATTGGCACGGGCATCTGTAAAAGGGCATCAGGGTAATCTCTCTGACAGAAATACCGTGATGGCTACGGCAAAACATTTTGTTGGCGATGGCGCTACAGATTTCGGGATTGAAGGAGGAAATACTTCTCTCAGCCAATTGGAAATGAATGAGCGCTTGTTACCACCTTATAGTGCAGCGGTTAAGGAAGGTGTTGGAAGTGTTATGGCGTCGTTTAATAAGATGGATGATCAGGCCATGCACGCCCACAAAGAATTAATAACGGGTACATTAAAAATCGGGATGGGCTTTGATGGTATTGTAGTTTCAGATTGGAAGGCTTATTCGAGATTTGGTGGAAAAGATATAATAAATGCCGGAATTGATATGGTGATGGCCGTTGATGGTGATTTAGAGAATTTTCAGCAAGATCTGAAGCAAGCAGTTTGTAGTGGTTTAGTATCGCGAGAAAGAATTGATGATGCCACCCGCCGGATTTTACGCCAAAAATTCCGGTTGGATTTATTTGAAAATCCATTTCCAAATGCTGCCTTAATTTCTGAAATAGGAAAACCTGATCATAGGGAAAAGGCAAAACAAGCAGTGCGGGAGTCATTAGTGCTTCTAAAGCATCAAAAGAATGTATTGCCAATAAAAAAGGAAACCAAAAAAATTGTGGTTGTTGGTGAACATGCGAATAGTGCTGGATTACAGTCCGGAGGATGGACGATAAACTGGCAAGGAACCACAGAAAATTATGCCGGGGCAACAACCATATTGGAGGGGATTAAAAAATTTGGAAAAGACAGTGTAGTGTATGATGAAGATGCCACAGGCATGCACAAAGATGCTGATGTGGTAATAATCGTGGTTGGGGAAACTCCCTATGCAGAATTCTTTGGTGATATCGGCGACGGAGAAGGAACGCATCAATTGACCTTGACTAAAGCGCATCAAAAATATATTGATGCCTATGCCAATACCGGTGCACAGATTGTTGTTGTGCTTATTTCGGGTAGACCTCTGGTGGTCACGGATGAGATAGAACAATCGGATGCTTTTATAGCTGCCTGGTTGCCGGGATCAGAAGGGGATGGTATTGCTGAAGTTTTATTTGGAAAGCATAATTTTAAAGGAAAGTTACCTCACTCATGGCCGAAATCGGAAGGTGATTTTAATGGCAAATACGGACCAAATTTTTGGGATGAAACCGCAGTGCCCTTGTTTCCATTTGGGTATGGTCTGAGCTATGAATCATAGTGCGGAAAATGTAAAAAATAGTATTTAGAAATATGAACTTAACATTAAAATCGTATGAAATCAATACCAAATCTTCTTCTTGCCGGACTGGTTTTAATGCTAATCGTTTCGTATAGTAATAAAGAACAAAAAGAAGATCAAACCCAAATGAAAAAAGAAATGACTGCCAAAGAAATACTTGGAAATCCTGATTATATTGCCATTTCTTATGGGGGTTACAGAGAAAAAACAAGAGATATTGAACCTACTGTTGAAGAGTTAAAAGAGGATATGAAAATCCTGGCGGCACTGGGTGTAAAAATTTTGCGTACTGTATAATGTACAATTACAGGAAGTACCAAATTTATTGAAAGCCATTTCTCAATTGAAACAGGAAGATCCGGATTTTGAAATGTATGTGATGTTAGGTGCCTGGATAGATTGTAAAAATGCCTGGACGGGTGAAGCTCCTGATCATCTCATTGAGAGTGAGCAGAATGCAGGTGAGATTGCCCGTGCTGTAGCTTTGGCAAACCAATATCCTGATATTGTAAAAATAATTGCTGTTGGTAATGAAGCCATGGTGAAATGGGCAGAGAGCTATTATGTGCAACCCGGTGTTATTTTAAAATGGGTTGTTCATTTACAAGGTTTAAAAAAAGCCGGCAAGCTGCCAAAAGAGCTATGGATTACTAGTTCTGATGATTTTGCTTCCTGGGGTGGGGCTGATAAGAGTTATCACACAAAGGATCTCGAAAAACTAATAAAGGCAGTTGATTATGTTTCTATGCATACCTATCCTTTTCATAATTCACATTATAATCCTCAATTTTGGAGAACACCCAAAAAAGAAAAAAGTTTATCAGATATCGAAAAAATCGATGCAGCGATGCTTCGTGCAATTGAATTTGCACAATTTCAATATGACAGTGTTTCAAATTATATGAAAAGTTTGGGTATTAAAAAGCCCATTCATATTGGCGAAACAGGTTGGGCAACCGTTTCAAATGGTTTTTATGGTCCAACGGGATCGAAAGCAACGGACGAATACAAACAAGGACTATACCATGCCCTGATGCGGGACTGGACAAAAAGAGCAGGAATATCATGCTTTTATTTTGAGGCTTTCAATGAGCAATGGAAAGATGCCCAAAATGAACTTGGTTCCGAAAATCACTTTGGCTTGTTTACACTTGATGGGCAAGCAAAATATGCCATTTGGCATTTGGTTGATCAGGGAGTTTTTAAGGGGCTAACCAGAAATGGTCAACCCATTAAAAAAACATTTAATGGAGATAAAAATGCAATGATGAAAGGCGTATTGCCTCCACCAATGGCAGATGAAGGTGATACCCATCATTAATCTTAATTCCATTCTATGAAACCTGTCAACGTTTCTTTTTAATTATAAGCAGCAACACCAAAAATAGAACCAATTAAAAACTTAAGAATATGTCAACAACTACCAAAAAAGTGCCATTCGGCCAAAAACTTGCCTTCGGAGTAGGTATGCTTGCCAATCAAATGTTTCCTGCCGTGCTGGGTATCTTTATGGTAGTTTTGGTCCCAGGACCTCGGTTTTCCGGGCTGGATGTGGGGAGTGATTTACTTCTTTCCAAGAATATTTGATTCTCTTACAGATCCGATTATGGGATATATATCAGACAATACGAAATCGCGCTGGGGACGACGACGACACTATGTATTTATTGGTTCTATCATTATGGGTATCGCTTTTATAACCATGTGGCAATTGCACAGGGGAGATGGGGTTAATTATAATTTTATTTATTTCATGCTCTGGTCTTTTGTCTTTTATTTAGGACTTACCATTTTTAGTGTGCCTTATGTGGCCATGGGATACGAAATGAGCAATGATTTTCATGAACGTACAGACATCATGGCTATTGCGCAATGGATTGGTCAATGGGCATGGGTGATAGCACCCTGGTTTTGGGTAATTATGTATGATCAGGAAATGTTTGAGTCGGCAGATGTAGCCACAAGAACATTAGCCGTTTGGGTAGGTATCATTTTAATGCTCTTTGCTATTGTTCCTGCCATATTCATAAAAAGTGAATCCACTATTAATAAGGATTATGCCCCCCTGAATTTAAAAAGCATAGGAAATAGTCTAAAAGAAATTTTAAAAGGGTTTAAAGAGGCATTTGCCTCAGAACCATTCAGAAAATTGTGTATTGCAACATTTCTGGTCTTTAATGCCTTTAATACCATTGCAGCTTTTTCGTTTTTTATTATTGTATACCATCTTTTTGATGGTAATGCCGGCGCTGCTGGTATTTGGCCTACGCTGTTTGGATCAGTAGGCGCCTTGGGAACTACCTTTTTAGTCATTCCCATTGTAACCAAAATGTCAAAGAAAATAGGTAAAAAGAATGCCTTTCTTATTTCACAGGGAATATCAATTATTGGATACATCATGTTATGGTTTCTTTTTATTCCGGGGAAACCTTATATGTTCCTGTTTGCATTGCCATTTTTTTCTTTTGGTATTGGAAGCTTATTTGTTTTAATGATGTCCATGACTGCAGATGTAATTGATTTGGACGAACTCAACACTGGATTGAGAAGAGAAGGAACATTTGGAGCAATTTACTGGTGGATGGTAAAATTTGGGTTTGCAATTGCGGGTGGATTGAGCGGTGCAATTATGAGCTTTGTCGGCTTTAATTCAGGCGCTGAAACCCAACCTGAAGGCGCTATTGAAGGATTGAGGGCATTCTTCTCCGGTCTTCCCATTTTAGGAACGCTGATAGCTATCTATGTGATGCGGAATTATGATGTTACAGAAGAACGCGCCAATGAAATACGCGCCGAATTGGATAAACGTAAAAACCAAACAACTCAAAAATCAACAGCTCATTATCAAACCGATAAATTACTTTCGTTGGGATCGATCAATCTTAAAGTGGGTTTTAAATACGGATACCGATTTTACTGAAAAATCCAATGTTGAACTAAAAAAACTTTTTTCAAAATCTTTGAGTAAAGGCCTTCACGGATTATCCTTTAGTCCCTATTTGGAAGGTCAGAATATTGGAGATCAATTATCTCTCGAGCAAATCAGACGACGAATGATGGTAATTAAACCCTATACCCACTGGGTACGTTCTTTTTCGTGTACCGAAGGAAATGAGTATATTCCAAAGGTAGCACATGAACAAGGTTTAAAAACAATGGCTGGTGCCTGGATTGGGAATGATAAATCACAAAATGAAAAGGAAATTAATGGATTAATTGAACTTGCAAAAGCGGGATATGTTGATATAGCTGTAGTAGGTAACGAAGTATTGCTGCGGGGTGAATTAACAGAGGAAGAATTACTCGCCTATATTCGCAAAGTTAAAAAAGCATTGCCGGATATGCCTGTGGCTTATGTAGATGCTTACTATCAATTCAGTGAATATCCGCGTCTTGTGGATGCCTGTGATCTTATTTTGATCAACTGTTATCCATTCTGGGAAGGGTGTAATAATGACCATGCATCCGTTTATTTAAAACAAATGTATACCTTGGCAAAAAATGCTGCAAAAGGGAAACCGGTGATCATAACGGAAACAGGATGGCCCAGCCAGGGAGATCATATCAAAGAGGCAGTACCCTCTGCGGAAAACGCAATGAAATATTTTATCAATGTTAATAATTGGGTTCAGAGTGAAGGTGTAAAAATGTTTTATTTCTCATCATTTGACGAATCATGGAAAGAACATTATGAAGGCAATGTAGGTCAGCGATGGGGAATATGGGATAAAAATGAAAAATTAAAATATAGTTAAAGATGTCAGTTAGAGCAGAAAAATTTTTAGCCTTGGCTTCTCTTGATTTTGAGAACAAAACAAACAAAGAATTGGCGAACCTGTGCAGAAAGGTGTTGAAAAATGGTATGCATGGAATCGGGTTTAGCCCCTATGAGGAAGGACAAAAACCCGGAGATCAAATTTCAGAGGAGCAAATCCACAGGCGCATGCAAATTATAAGGCCCTACACCAAATGGATACGTTCTTTTTCATGTACAGACGGAAATGAAGCCATTCCGCGCATTGCGCGGGAATATGGCATTAAAACAATGGTAGGGGCATGGTTAGGTGACGATCCTGAAATTAACAAACGGGAAGTCGAAAACCTCATTAAGTTGGCTAATGAGGGATATGTAGATATTGCCGCTGTGGGGAATGAAGTGATGTATCGCGGAGATTTAACCGAAGACGAGTTGCTGGATTTTATAGCCCAGGTAAAAAAAGCGGTGCCTAATAATATTCCTGTGGGCTATGTTGATGCCTATTATGAGTTTGGCGATCATCCAAGAATTACGGAGGCCTGTGATGTGATCCTGGCAAATTGTTATCCGTATTGGGAAGGTTGTGATCAGGATTATTCCTTGCTCTACATGAAAGATATGTATAACCGGGTACTTCGCGTGGCGAACGGTAAAAAAGTAATTATTTCAGAAACCGGCTGGCCCAGTCAAGGGTCAAACCTGTATGGCGCATATCCATCCATGGAAAATGCCATTAAATATTTTATCAATACCCAAAAATGGTCTCAGGAAGAAGCTATAGAAATATTCTATTTTTCGTCTTTTGATGAATCGTGGAAAGTAGGTGCTGAAGGTGATGTAGGTGCCTATTGGGGTCTATGGGATAAAGATGAAAAGTTGAAATTTTAGGGGATAAATTATTTAACCATGAGAAAATGCCTGATTTTTATCCCCATACTTTTTTTCTTTTTCCTTTCCGAATGCAGTTCCGGACAAAACATCACTGAAATCAATGAGAAGGAATCCACTGACCAAAGCCAGGCAATTCAAAGAATTGCCCAACTCAAAGCAGCCGGATATGATATTGTCGATTATCATGCCCATCTGAAAGGAGGGCTCACCATGGAGGAACTATTGGACCATTCCAAAAAAACGGGAATAAGGTATGGCGTAGCTTTTAATGCCGGAATTGGATTTCCTATTACGGATGATGCCAACCTGATCGAAAATTATAAAAAATACAAAGACTATCCGGTGTATATGGCCATGCAGGCAGAAGGCAGGGAATGGGTGAATATGTTTTCCAAAGAAAGTATCAGCACCTTTGATTATGTCTTCACAGATGCCATGACCTGGACAGACCGCAAAGGAAGGAGGATGCGCCTTTGGATGCCTGAAGGAAGTTTTTGTGGATGATAAAGATGACTTCATGGAACAGCTGGTGGCAAAAATTGTAGAAGTGATGGAAAATGAACCTATTGATATTTATGTAAATTCCACCTATCTGCCGGATGTTCTGCAAACTGAATACGACACCCTGTGGACAGAAGAACGCATGGATAAGGTGATTCAAGCCGCTGTTGAAAATAACATTGCCATTGAGATCAATGCGCGGTATAAGATTCCTTCAGCAACATTTATAAAAAGAGCGAAATCGGCAGGGGTAAAATTCAGTATGGGTACCAATAATGCAGAACGGGAGCTGGGCACCCTGGATTATGCCATAGAAATGATTGCTGTTTGTGGCCTTAAGCCCGGAGATTTTTTTGTGCCAAAAAAGAAATAAGAGGCACATCATGGCTTTTTTGAAAATGAGTTACCTACAAAAATGAAGGCCTGATGTTTCTTCATAATTTGATAATACAGGCTTCATATTATAATCATGTACGATGCATAGATTTGTCATGTTTTCATAGTTTCATTCTGTTTCAAATCCCCCTCAAAAAATTGCTTATCAAATGCCACCTTTCTTAAGGTGGTTTTTTGTACATGACGCGATTAATATGATCTATTTGCATTAATTTTGGTTGCATATCGAACTTTATCAGCGCAAGTGATATAAATCAAAAATTTTAATGCTGCTGATGAGAATAGATTGAACATCACATTTCCAGAATTGTGAAGTTTGTAATTTTGTATCGCGCTACTTTATTTCCTATGAAAAACATTGAGATCAGAACTGCAAAGCCCTCAGATTTATTGGTGATAGAAGCGCTCGCCCAAATCATCTGGCGTGAACATTATACGCCCATCATTGGACCAGATCAGGTGGAATACATGCTCGCAAAATACCAATCCGTTGCAGCCATGCAGGAACAGATCAACAGCGGTTACAGTTACTACCTCATGGTAGTTCAGGAAATACCGGTTGGATACCTTTCCCTGCGCCTGAATGCCCATGCCGTATTTCTGAGCAAGATCTATGTCTTAAAAGAGCAAAGAGGAAGAGGAATCGCCCGGGCTGCCATGAATTTTGTGATTTCCGAAACTACAAGGGCAGGGCTTGGTTTGATCACGCTTACCGTGAACAAAAACAATACCGGCTCTATACATGCCTATGAAAAAATGGGCTTTGTGAACAAGGGTTCCATAGTCACTGAGATTGGGGAAGGTTTTGTTATGGATGATTTTGTAATGGAAATGGAGCTCCGGCAGACTTTTTAAGAGGTGACTCTGATTAATTTATAATGATCTGCCAAGGGCCGGTTTTTTGATAATTTTATACTGCGCATCGTTTAAAATATTCCTTAAATTTAGGGTGCTGACCAATAAACATCAAAAATGAAAGTTGTGCTTGTTTATTTAAAGTTTTTTTTCTTCGCAGGTTTTCTCGCTTGCTCTTCTGATCAGCTCGTTGATCCTGCTGAAATTATTGACCCTTCCGGAGTAACAGTTGATGTTGAAGCAGCGTTTATTCGCTTTGCGGTTATCGGAGATTACGGCACCGGAGATCAGAATGCGGCAGCAGTAGCCGAACTTGTTAAATCTTTTGAGCCTGACTTTATTATCACTACCGGGGATAACAATTACCCTGAAGGGAGGGAAAAAACAATCATAAAAAATATTGGTACTTATTATTGTGATTATATCTTTAATTGGGATGCTCCGGTTGAACAACAATGCAATGGGAATGCAGAACAACTGAACCGGTTTTTCCCAAGTTTGGGAAATCATGATTACGACAGCAGCAAGGGCAATGTTCCTTATTTGAATTATTTCACCTTACCCGGCAATGAAATTTATTATGATTTTGTATGGGGCCCTGTACATTTTTTTGTTTTGGATAGCAATAAGGATACTGGTGCACAACAGATTTGGCTGGAAGATAAATTAAGAACTTCAGCACAAGCCTTTAATATTGTTTATTTCCACCATCCTCCCTTTTTCCAGTGGTACGCATGGCAACACAAAAAAAATGCAATGGGCTTTTGAAAATGCTGATCTGGTCATCAGCGGTCATGACCATATTTATGAGAGATTCACAGAACGCAACCGCAGTTTCCCTGTGTATATCGTCAACGGATTGGGTGGTCAGAAAAAAAGAAATTGCAATGAAAATTCAATAGACAAAAGCCGGTTTGACCATTTTTGTTTTGATGATCAATACGGTGCCATGCTCATCGAGGCTTCTCCGCGGGACATGACCATAAAATTTATTTCTGTTGAAAATAAAGTATTGGATTACTTTGTCTTAACGTCCTCAGTGAGCACTTGAACAGCTTCATGCATTTTAAAAGAATCGAAACGGCTGATAAAATTATTGATTAGGCTTGGATTTTACCTTAAACTAAAGTAAGTTTGATAACATGGCAGATCATGCAAAATGATATTGGTATTGCTGCCTAATAACATACTATTACGGCATGAAATTGCAATTTACATCTGCAGAAATTGATAGAATCATAGAAATGGCCTTGGGAAGACAGAACTCCTTTTGAAGCCATACTTTATCAGTTTGGCCTGTCCGAAAAGGACGTGATTGTTTTAATGCGCAATCAGTTGAAAAGAGGCAGCTTTAACCTATGGCGTAAAAGAGTAAACCAGGGTATAAGTCAAAAACATCTGGCAAAAAGAATTGCCGGGATTTCAAGGTTCAAAAGCACGCGCCAAAGGCAAATAACACGCAACAAAATTTCAAAAAGATAAATGTTTTTTCCTACCACTTACCAAGAAATAATAGCAAAAATAAATGCTATTGATCCAATAGAATACGGAAAAACAAGAACTATCACAGATGGGGCAGTTTCACATCTTTCTGCCCTATATTTCCAGAGGTGTAATCAGCACCAGGCAAGTAGCGCAATTGGTTTTGTCAAAAGGCTACAAACCCGGTGAAATAGAATGTTTTTTGAAAGAATTGGCCTGGCGGGATTATTTTCAACAAGTATGGATGGCTTTGGGTGAAAGCATCAACAATGATATTAAACAACCACAACCTGATAGCACCAATAAAGGTTTATCTCAATCTATTGCCAATGCAGCTCTACGGAATAGAAGCCATAGACAATGGCATAAATAACCTAAAAAAAACAGGATATATGCACAATCATATACGAATGTATGTAGCCAGTATTGCTTGTAATGTAGGTAAAAGTCATTGGTATATGCCTGCCAAATGGATGTATTATTATCTGCTCGATGCAGATTGGGGAAGTAATGCACTGAGTTGGCAATGGGTAGCGGGTAGTTTTAGCAATAAAAAATATGTTGCCAACCAGGAAAACATCAACAAATATTGCCACACAAATCAATCCGGTACTTTTTTGGATATTCCGTACGAAGGTTTTGAAAATATTGACACACCTGAAGTTTTAAAGGATTTAACTGATTTGAAACTTGAAACAGTTCTTCCAGAAACGCAGGATTTGGTATTGAACAATCAGCTGCCAACCTATTTGTACAATTTCTACAATATAGACTGCAAATGGGATGAGACTGTTCCTGCCAACAGAATTTTATTATTAGAGCCCGGCTTCTTCCAAAAATACCCTGTTTCTGTAAAAACCATTTCTTTTGTTTTGGCCTTGGCCAATAATATTAAAAACATTCAGGTTTATGTGGGCGAATTTGCAGATTTATTGTCTGAATTAGGCACTTCACAAATCAATTATAAAGAGCATCCTACAACAAATCATTATACAGGAAAAAAACATAATAGAGATTGGATGTTTGAGGAAGTACAAGGCTATTTTCCGTCTTTTTTTGCTTATTGGAAAAAATGTGAAAGGCATTTCAAGAAGAATAATCAATACCCAAACCAGATAAAATGATAAAGGAAAATATGAAAGGAATTAAAAAAGAAAACCTGCCCTCCAAGATTTGCAGTACTTGCAACAGACCATTTTCGTGGCGAAAAAAATGGGAAAAGGTATGGGACGAAGTAAAATATTGCAGTGACAAATGCAGAATGAATAAATCAAAACAGAGCGCATAATAAATGTCCAAAAAATCAGTATTTATACTATTCCCCCACCATCTTTTTCGGGATATTGAACCCCTGAAAAATGCATCTGAAGTGTATTTGGTTGAAGAATATTTGTACTTTAATCAATACAAATTTCATAAACAAAAACTGGTTTTTCACCGGGCCAGTATGAAGTATTACGAAAGCTATCTGAAGGAAAACAACATTGCTGTTCATTACATTGAAGCCACAGATTCAAAACAGGATATTCGCGAGTTGATTGCCTACCTAAGTCAGCGTGAAATATCCCAAATTGAGTATTACGATGTTTGCGACAACTGGCTGGAAAAAAGAATTAACCAAACCTGCAAAGCATTTAATCTTTCGATTAAGAAACTTGAAAGCCCATTATTCATTAATACTTCAGCCGATTTAGAATCTTATTTTGGTGGCAGGTCAAAATTTTTTCAAACCGATTTTTATATACAACAACGAAAGAAATTAAAAATCCTGATTGACGAAAATGGAAAACCAGTTGGTGGTAAATGGAGTTTTGATGCGGATAACAGACACAAATATCCAAAAGATAGAATAGCCCCCGGTATTCAGTTTCCGGCCATCAATGAATGCTACCAAGAGGCCATTACATATGTGAAAAAAAACTACACAAATAATTATGGCAGTATTTCTGAAAAATTTATTTATGCCACAACACATCACGAAAGCGAGGAATGGCTGAAGCAGTTTCTGCAACACAGATTTAATGAATTCGGAGAATATGAAGATGCCATTGTTGACTAATGAAAACATATTGCATCATGGACTGCTCACTCCCATGTTAAATGTTGGACTGTTAACGCCAATGCAAATAGTTGATGAAGCCATTCATTACAGTTTAAAGAATGAAGTACCGCTAAATTCGCTGGAAGGTTTTATCCGTCAAATCACAGGTTGGCGCGAATTTATACGGGGTGTATATCTGTATAAAGGAACTGATGAAAGAACCTGTAACTTTTGGAAGTTTAACAAAAAAATACCCGCTTCTTTTTATGATGGAACTACAGGTATTGATCCGATTGACAATACCATTAAAAAAGTATTGGAAACGGGCTATTGCCATCATATTGAACGATTAATGCTGTTAGGCAATTTTATGTTGCTTTGTGAATTTGATCCCGACGAAGTTTACCAATGGTTTATGGAACTGTTCATCGACGCTTATGACTGGGTGATGGTACCCAATGTTTATGGCATGAGTCAGTTTGCCGATGGAGGCATCATGGCAACCAAGCCATACATCAGCGGAAGCAGTTATGTATTGAAAATGAGCAATTTCAAAAAGGGTGATTGGTGCCCGATCTGGGATGCCCTGTTTTGGCATTTTATGGATAAGCAGCGGAATTTCTTTTCCTCAAATCCCCGCCTTGGAATGTTGCTGAACATGTTTGACAAAATGGATGAAGCAAAAAAAGATCAGCATAAATCAATTGCGAAAAAATGGCTCCAAGATTTAGATCAATAAATAACAGTACAAAAAAACAGTAACCCAAAAAATGGCAGTAGAAAGATTTAACCTGTCGGCCATCTGATCAAGTTTTCCGTATCTATAAATACAAAAGGCAACAGCAGAATATTGGTTGAAAACCGATACCTTTGGTGAGCCGTTAATCCCTGTATCATATCACAAAAGCAGTTTATACAGGTTTCGCAATCAGTCCGATAAAAGAAGTACTTTTATAGAATGAATCACTTTCAAAACATGTTTACAATAGCTGAAGAACAACTCATTACAAGCCTGGCCTGGTTTAAAAGCAGGTATGCATTATTTTTAGGTCTCGACCCCGAAAGGAAAGCAGACAGAAAAAGTATTGAAGATTTCGGGGAAATTTGGATTGGTAATTTTAAGGAAGATTGGACAAATACCTTCAGCACCCTGGTTCAGAAAAATGTATTGAAACATATATCTGAAGAATATACTTTCACAGATTATGGAAATACAGTAAAAAACGAGATGAACGCCAAAGTTCCGTTTTATAAGTTTGAATATGATAATTTTTTCTATTTGGTAAAACAGAGTAAAGCACATTCCATATTTTGTGAAAAAGTGTACGGACTGGATTTGTCGCAACATGGTTTAATCGACCAGGGCGAGCTTTCAATCTTAATTGAAATGATAAAAAAATCGAAATCCAAAAAAATTGCTGACATCGGTTGCGGTAATGGAAAAATAACAGAATATATTTCTGAACAAACACAAACGAACTGCCTGGGAATAGACATTTCAAGTGAAGGCATACAGAATGCAAAAGAAAGAACCGTCGCTAACAAGCAGTTGGAATTTGCAGTAGGGAATCTGAATAATTTACAGCTTTCCGGTACGTTTGATTCCATTTTATTTTTGGATACCTTATACTATGCAGATAGTTTAAAAGAGACGATAATTCAAGGAATAGAAATATTAGCTAAAGGAGGGCGTATTTTCGCTTACTTTTCTCAATGGATCATGGACGAATCTTTCAGTGACAATTTAAAGTATGATAAGACAAATCTAGGCAATGTGCTCAATGAGCTCAACCTTGAATATTCGGCCATCAGTTTGTCAGAATCTGGTAAAAAACATTGGAAAAGAAAACTGGAAGTCTTAATGGATATGAAGAAAGACTTTTTTGATGAAGGGAATCAGGCACTATGGGAATTTCGCTTCAGGGAGACCTACCGCTACGCTAATTGGGGTGATGACAAATATGCGAGATATTTATACGAAATCAGAAAGCAGAACAAACAATAGCTGTTTCCCGCAATAGTTTTTTTTGGTAATTTTTCGTGTTTTGAATTCCGATAAGATTCGGAGAAACAGTTTCCAAAAACTCAATTCCAAGACGAAAAACAGAGCCGCGGGTTCCTTCTGGGAATTTAAATATTTGGAAATTTAATAAATATGATTTATAATTGTTTTTAATATCGTTTAAGGGCCCATTTCCAGATTTCAAAAAATCAAGCCAATCTAATTTTTAAACAAATTAACCATCTCAAAACACGCGAATTATGAAGAAAATTGTCATCTGTTTCCTTTACTTGGGATTATTATTTCCTATATCATTATTTGCACAGGAAAAGGAAGCCATGAGTGCGGATGAACTTGCTAAAAAATTAGCAAACCCAATTGCCAGTCTCATCAGTGTTCCTTTCCAGGGAAACCTTGACGTTGGAATCGGTGACACAAATGGCTCAAAATTTGTCATGAATTTCCAACCCGTAATTCCTTTCAAATTAAATGAAAATTTAAACCTGATTACGAGATGGATTATCCCCATAGTATCACAATATGATATGGGCAATCAACCAAGCAGCGAAAGTGGACTTGGAGATGCGATAATTAGTGGATTTTTGAGTCCCGCCAACACAGAAATTACCTGGGGTGTAGGTGCTGCTTTTGTAGTGCCAACCGCAACTGACGCTAAGTTGGGTGGAAAAAAATGGGCCACCGGACCCTCTATTGTTGCGCTGAAACAAGTAGGTCCATGGACCTACGGTGCCCTCGCAAACCATGTATGGTCTGTAGCCGGAGATGAAGACAGAAGTGATTACAGCTCTACATTCATCAATCCTTTTTTAACCTACAATTGGAAGGGTGGTGCCGGTGTAAACCTCATTGCAGAATACACCCACGAATGGAAAAGCGATACAAATATTTTTGTGATCATGCCCACTTTGAGTGCAGTAGCCAAATTAGGTAAGCAAACCACCAGCTTTGGCATTGGTCCCCGCTTTCATTTTGCTCCTGATGTCAGGCCAGAGTACGGACTAAGAGCAGCCATTACATTGGTTTTTCCCAAGTAATAAGCACCATACAAATCAATACCAAACCAAATTATGGAACTAAAAAATCTCTTATACATAGTGCTGTTTTCCCTGGCCGTGGCAAGTTGCAAAAACAGTAAAGAAAATGATACGCTAAGTGCAGACGCCATTTACTTTGGTGGGGATATCATTACTATGGAAGGTGACAGTGCCGGCTATGCCGATGCTGTAGCTGTAAAAGATGGAAAAATCGTATTTGTAGGCAGTAAAAAAGATGCTGATAAAATGCAGGGAGACAGCACCGCCATGAACGATCTTCAAGGCAAGACCATTCATGCCTGGTTTTATTGATCCGCATGTTCATCCATCTATTGCGGCCTCTATCCTACCCATGGAAATACTTTCGGCCATGGAATGGAATACCCCACTAGGAAAATCGGTGGTGGTGAAAGACCATGATTCATTCATGAATCGACTGAAGGAATTGGACAAAAGTTATGCTGACCCTGCAAAACCTTTATTGGCATGGGGTTATTTTAAGCCTTATCATGGAAGAAATGTCCCGAAATGAATTGAATACTGTCTCCAAAACAAGGCCCATTGTTATTTGGCAGCGATCAGTGCACGAATTCTTTTTTAAATGATGCCGCGCTTGAATATTTTTTTAAGATCGCTGAGGCTGATTTTAAAAAGGCACCTGCTTACGGCGATTATAAAAGAGGACATGCGTTTGAAGCAGGCATGTTCATTATCACTAAAAATGTGTTGGACTATATCGGCAATCCTGAAACTTTTAAAAGAGGACTGGAACTAACAACGGAGGTAATTCATAAAGGAGGTCTGACTACTATTGGTGAACAGGGATACCCGCAGATCGATCTGGCCCTTGAAGAAAAACTTTATAGCAATGAATTTAATAAGAACAGCACACCTTTCCGTTATCTGATGGTGCCAAATGCCATGTACCTTTATCCACGTTTAAAGAGTGGTGAAAAGGTTTTGGCTTTCTGCGATTCGTTGATAAAAACACCAACCGGCCCCAAACAGGGTTGGGTAAAGGCCATTAAATTTTATGTAGACGGAGCCATCTTTAGCCAAATGATGCAGATGAGTGAACCCTACGAAGACAATCATAAGGGTGCATGGATGATGCAACCGGCCGAACAGGAAGATGTCTTTAATGTGTTCTGGAAAGCGGGTTGGGATATACATATTCATGTAAATGGTGATGCCGGTCTCGATACTTTGTTTTCCATTATGGACCGTGTTAAAATGAAAACGCCTCAATCCAAATCCCGCATAATAATGGAGCATTACGGTTATGCAAGGCAGGCACAACACGAAAAAGTTGCGGCTGCAGGCATATGGGTTTCTAACAATCCTTATTATTATTACGAGCTAAGTGCCCCTTACAAGTAAAGAGGGATTGGGAATAGAGAGGGCATCCAAAATTTCTTCGGTTGGTTCTTTGGAAAAATTGAAAGTGCCACTTTCCTTTCACAGCGATTATTTTATGGCACCGGCGGAACCGTTGCTATTGGTTTGGTCCGCAGTAAACCGCATCAACAGCAATGGCGATGTGCTTGCTCCTGAAGAAAAAGTGAGTCTTTTCACCGCAATGAAGGCCATAACCATTGAAGCTGCCAAAAGCCTGCAAAGAGAAAATGAAATTGGAACCATTGCAGTTGGGAAAAAAGCATACTTTGTTTTACTGGAGAGAATCCCTTTAAAATTGATCCTTTAAAAATAAAGGACATCACCATTTACAGTACCATATTTGGAAGGCAAAGAGTTCAAATAAATTGCATATTGAGTTATTGTAAAATATTAAACCATCAACCACATACTAACAAAAAGCCACAATAAAATAAATAAGTATGAAATTCAAAAATCAATTATTTTTTTGCTCTTGCAATTATAGCAATGTCGTCTTGTAGCAATCAAGATAAAAAAACTGTGTTGGCAGCGAGCGCTGCAGACGCCATTTACTTTGGCGGCGATATCATCACCATGGAAGGCGATAGTGCTGATTATGCTGAGGCAATTGCTGAAAGATGGAAAATGAGGGAGGGAGGCGGAAGAGGGCGACCGCAGTGCCCGGCGCCGAGGGAGGAAGCCGCAAAAGTGACAGTGCCAGCCATGCTGAAGCATAGCTGTAAAAGATGGGAAAATCGTGTTATAGGGTAAAGACATGTTGAAAAAATGAAGGCGAAAACACATGCCATCAACGACCTGCAAGGCAAAACCCTGGTGACCAGGGTTCGTAGATGGGCATGCTCATTTCTTCGCATTCGGACCACAAGCAGTGACAGCAAATCTCTTGGCTCCACCTGATGGGATCTGTGAAGACATACCGGGCATTATAAATACTTTAAAGGAATGGACCAACAAGACCGGCACGGGTTATACCAATGGATGGATCGTCGGAATGGGCTTTGATGACGCTGTTTTGAAAGAAGGCCGCTTTCCTACCAGGCAGGATCTAGACCTTGTTTCAAAGGATACACCTGTTATTGCCATGCACATCTCCCTTCACTTTGTAGCAATGAATACAAAGGGCCTTGAATTGTCAGGCATCACCGCAGCCTCTCCTAACCCTACAGGAGGTGTGATCAGAAGAGGAGAAAGATGGCAAAACACCAAATGGAGTGCTCGAGGAATTGGCTGCCGTTCCGTTCATCTCAAAAGTGCTTACACCTTCTACGCCCGAAAATGCGGATTATACTCATGGATAAAGGGCAGGAGCTGGCGACCAGTTTCGGATACACTACGGCTCAGGAAGGAAGGGCGATGGAAGGCCAGCACCTCGGTCTTGTTGCCTATGCCCAAAAAGGAAAGTTGAAAATAGATGTTACCACTTATGTTGACTATACATTTCCTCAAACTCTTTGCGACAGAATGGAACAGTCCGAATTATAAAAATCACTTACCGGATAGCCGGCGTGAAGGTCACCCTGGACGGATCACCACAGGGAAGAACAGCATGGCGCACTATCCCTTATCTTCTGCCTCCGGACGGACAAAAAAAAGGCTACAAAGCGTATCCCGCAGTACCTAACGATAAAGATTATTTCGACGCTGTAGATAGCGCTTTCATGAACGACCGCCAACTACTTGTTCATGCCAATGGAGATGCCGCCATCGACCAATTTATCAGCGGCCTTAGTTATGGAACGGCTCAGTATGGGGATAAAGACAGAAAAGACAGTACTAATCCATGGTCAGTTCATTCCGGATGGACCAATTGGACAGCCTGAAGAAATACCATGTATATGCATCACTGTTTCCCATGCACACTTACTACTGGGGAGACTGGTACAAAAAGATCGTTGGACCTGAACAGGCCATGCAGATAAGCCCCATCAATAGTGCTTTAAAGAAAGGTGTACGTGTAACCAGCCATACGGACGCACCTGTTGCACTTCCCAACCTGATGATGATCATGTGGACTGCGAGTAAACAGGGTGAGCCGAAGCGGCACGGTCATGGGTGCTTCTGAACGGTTAACTCCTTACCAGGCACTGCAAAGCATCACCATATGGGGCGCGGATCAACACAAGGAACAAGACATCAAGGGTTCCTTCAAGCCAGGTAAACTGGCGAGACATGGTTATATTGGACAAGAATCCCCTTAAAAGTGGACCCAATGACCATTAAAGATATCAAAGTGATGGAGACCATTAAGGAAGGAAAATCTGTTTTCAAAAAATAATTGTACGATTAAAAACATTTTGCAAAGAAATGTCAATTGGTTTTTTGGCTCTATTATTCATTTGAAATGCCAATAAAATTCGGTTTCTCTTATGTTTTCCGGTTTTCATCCAGAAAAATTCATGATATGGGTTTTTGATAAATTATGATAACATTTTTATGAAGCGCTTTGCAAAAAAGGCAAATGTGTATATGCCTTATTTAAAGGTAATTGGCTCAAAAAAAGGACTTATCTTAAAGTGTTTTTTTTAGCGTAAAAAGGGTCTTTTCTTGTGGAATAAATATTTATAAGGACTAAATGCAGTCGTAGCGATGTTTTAATGAATCTAATGAGTCATTAAAAGATCAAGATCTTTTAATAAAAACATCCGATCTTTTGGTAAAACATCTAATCTTTGTAAATAATTAAAGAAGATCTTTATGATAAAACATCTAGATCTTTATAATAAAATCTAATCTTTTATCATTAATATAATATTGAATGATGATGCTAATGAGATTGTATAATTTAACCGCATAATTAAACCCTGCTACTATTATCTATATGAATTATAAAAAAATTTTATAAATTTTTATAATGGGTTTATATCACCTTGATATTGCGCTATTAATGGCGTTTTTATTAATTAATTTATATCTTATCAATTGGTTATAAGAATATAATTTTATAATGTAAAATATCCTCAAATTTTTCTTTCCTTGGGTCTTTGCCATTTTTGGCGGTTGTAACCACCTATATAAATATGCCTGTGGAATTAAAATATTGTTGTTTTATATAAACATTACCTCCTATATTAGTTTACAATAAATTATCTCCGCAATTGGATATGGGGTAATAATTTAAGTTGGTTCTAAAATGTATTTGTCTATTTACCGATAAATTTCAAAGTGTTTTCTTTAAAACCTCTGAAAAAATTTTTAGAAATTTTGATTTTCCTTAGGTGGAATTAAACATATAAATATAAACGCTCCCCAAATTCCACTTTCCATCCTTTCCACACTTCAAGGTTCTCTGACCACGTGTCCACCTCCAAATATTCATCCCTCCAATTAACCCCAAATCCCGGTTTCTATCCTACCCCGCCTCCTAGGCGCCAGCACCACCCTTGGAACCCCCCCAAACCTTCCCAAAAAAAAATAAAAAATATAAAAAAAAAAAATCTATCCAAAAAAAAAAAAAAAAAAACAAACAAAAAGTACAAAGAAACCGCCAACGGGGGAAACAAAAAATCAAGTTTAATGTGCCATGGCAGTAACTTGCCATACATTCACCATAGGCGTGGTAATAAAGATTGGTCTTCCACTATTGCTCATGCCTTGTTGTCCTTCATTTTGATGCAGCTTACTCCATTGCTGTTCTGTGGCGGGTCATATTTTATTTTTTTCCTTTTTCTTGAAGTTTATTTTTTTGGTTTTTTTGTGCGGCTCCCTGCGGATCATTCGGTTTTACTCAGGCATGACAATATTTACAGGTGAGGTGTGACCATATTTGGGCGTACAAATTTAGATATTGGGTCTCATTGTTCCTTTTTTTCTTTTCTTCACATCCATTATTGCGCTATCATATCCATTTTCGAATGGATTTTTTGGAATCAGTTCGGTGCTTCTTGTCTGCAAAGTGGGCAAAGTTGATCGACGTGCTCAATTCCGAGATGTTTGGGCAAAATGGAAATCTTGGGTTATATCGTGAATAAGAATTTCTTTAAGCGAGCATTTGGTTTTTAGTGTGCTGTTTTCCTGTTGTTTTCATCGCTTGTCAACGCTTTTTCAATAACCTCAGAAAGAAGGCGGGCTTTGCCTGCCATCATTTCTGCAAGTTTTTTTACTGCTTTATGATTGTTTGCCCAATGTGAGACGCAAAAATCTTTAATCACGTTTTTCAAAATCGCGTCAAAGTTTTCTGGATAGGAATGGTTGACCACCCCTTCCTTCAGTACTCCTCCGAGAGCACTCAAGATGGGCAATTGAAATTGTTACAAATTGTCCCTCACGATATAAATGAAAATCGAGATAGTCGGTAAAAATCAGGTTGTTAAAAGAAGTTTGTATCGGTCTAAATTGCTCTTTATTTCCTGTTTTTCTTTGCTCCTTCAAGGTCTTTATCGCCAATGTCTTTTGCTTCGATAAATCCAACTGGAATGTCCTTTTTTGTCAAGATGTAATCAGGTGCTCCGCAACTCTGTCTTTTCGGTTCGTTGGTCGCCCGAATAGTGGATAAGCTTTCAAAGTGTGCAAGACCCACAAAAGAGCGGTTGCCAATAATATTATTAACATGATATTGTTCCATCGTCATATTTTAAATCCAATTCAAATAATAATGTATCAATTTCGCCACACAAAACGAACACCCGACGAAAAAGAAAACAAAAAAAAAAAAACAAAAGCCAAACACCACCCCCCAACCAACCAAACAAAAAACCACTACCCAAGAAGGTGTGACCAAAAACTTAAAAAAAACCGGCGAGAGCAGATGAGCACAAAAGAAAAATTTATAAAAGAACTGAAAGCGATTTTTTGGACTACTTTGTACTTTCTTATTTGGTTTGGTACATTCATGATATTGAAGATAATCCTGCTCCGGGAATACAAGGTTGATTTTTACGGCTAACTACTGTTTTGGTAGGTGCTTTGGTCGCTGCAAAGGCTGTTCTTATTCTTGAGAATATTCCATTATTCAAAAGCAAAACGCAACCTGCGATTGTAGAAATTTTACTTCGGACACTATTGTATATGGCAGGTATCTTCATCCTGATGGTTTTGGAAAAATCAATAGAGACAAGACATGAGTATGGAGGTTTTATGAATGCAATGAAAAACCTGATTGGCAGTGAAGACGGAAATCACCTGTTGGTAAATACCATTTGTGTTTTTGGCGCATTGTTCTTTTTTAATTTAGGGTCAGTAATTAAAGACCATCTGGGGGTTGGAGGCTTTTTGAAAATATTAACTTCACCTATGCCGTTAAAAAATAAAAGGTAACGATTTTTTGTAAGAGCTAAGATCTGCTAAAATCCTTTAAAATTTTTATTTTAGATTTGAATGAATAGTCTAATTTTGATTATAGACTTTTAATAAAAATGAATCCTGGAATAATTGATTTGCCCAAAAAGATAAAATTAAGTTATTCAGTTTTTATAACTTCATTTCTTGTATTTCTGTTTTTTACAGGCGTGTACCTACAGCCAGGAAAATAGTTCATATCCTGCAATTACCGAAAATTCAGACCAGGTAGCCCCTGTAAAACTTGATGGCCATACACTTTTTAAGGTACGGGTGTTTCTTCTTCATATCCGGCTGAACAACGCGCTGCTGAAATTAGTGAACGCATTAAAAATATAGCGCAGAACGATACTATTTTAGTAAGCAGTATTAAATTGTAAACTGCAGAATATGCTACCATATATATCAATGGGCGCAATATCGTTAGTATTTTTGATGAAGATGCTGAAATAGAGGATGTTCCCCGCAATATTGCTACCCTAACCATCAGCAAAAAAATTGGTTCTGCGATCACCTCATACCGTGTAAGCAGAAGCCATTCTGTAGTCCTAAAACATTTGCTTTACGCATTTTTATCAACGGTGGTTTTGGCAATTGTTTTGTTTGTCTTGGTTGCAATCAGCAGAAGGATCTAATACAGCTTTGCAAAAACGTATTAAAGCAAAAATAGATTCTAGTTGAAAATATTTCTTTTAATTTAATTAAGTCAAACCAGCTATGGAAGGCCTTCCATGTACTTTTTAATACAATTAGAAATATTTTAATGATTTTGATTGTAATCATTTTTTTAGAATATGTACTTAGCCTATTCCCATGGACAAACGCCTTTTCAGTGGATCTGTTAAATTTGGTTGTAGATCCAATTTTTCATTTGGGAAATAGCTTTATCCATTATCTTCCAAAAATTTATGTTTTTTGGTTATTATTTATTTTATCACCAAATACATACTCAAATTAATAAAACTATTTTTTTCAGGTCTTGAATCGGGTGCTATTATAATTAAGAATTTTCATCAGGAGTGGGCTGTTTCAACCTTTAAAATTGTTAGAACTTTAATTATTGCCTTCGCGGTAATTGTTGCCTATCCTTATATTCCCGGTTCAGATTCAATTGCATTTAAAGGGGTTTCTGTATTTGTGGGTATTTTGTTTTCTGTGGGTTCATCAGGCTTTATCGGAAAATCTGATTGCAGGATATTCCATGATTTACAGGGGTGCTTTTAGAATAGGAGATTATATTGAAGTTGAAGGTCAAAGCGGTTTTGTTGAAGTACAGGAATTATTGGTAACACGTTTGCGTTCAATAAAAAATGAAGAAATTATTATTACCTAATTCCATCCTTTTAAATAGTAAGATCATTAATTACACTAAAAAAGCACAAAGAACAGGGGTTAATACTGCATACGGTTGTAGGAATTGGATATGAAACCCCCTGGCGGCAGGTGGACGCCATGTTAAAACTGGCGGCCGGTAGAACAGAAGGTTTGTTAAAAGACCCGCCACCTTTTGTTCTCAAATTGGCATTGGCTGATTTTGCAGTGAATTATGAAATAAATGCGTATTGCAAAGAGATTAACCGAAATTAAAAGCATTTATAATTTATTGCACCAGAATATTTTGGATGTTTTTAATGAGAATAATGTTCAGATCATGACACCTTCTTATGTCGCAGATACTGAAATCCCAAAAGTGGTACCTAAAGACCAATGGAATACACCATTGTCTAATGAAGGGTAATTGGCTTGTCTGTCATCGTTTACATTGTAAACAATAAATTTCGCTCAATGAAATAATTTAATGGCATGATTTCAGGCCGGTTTGCATGGTATATCAGTCCTGAATTATTCTTTAAAAATTCATTTGAATCCATTATTCCATATATAAGAATTTCACCTGGTGGGCAACGTAACTGAAAGAAAGATATAAGAATGAAGTAATATAAACCAAAAGGATTTGGTTTAATATTTAAAGAAATATGCCTTGAAAGAATCTGCTTATTTCTTCAGTTTTTTTTCCCTTTTCTCCGCTTTTTTCTCTTTGAGAGTTTTTGCTGGTTCTTTCTTTACGTTTTTCTTAGCATCCATTCCTTTAGCCATAACACTATTTTTTGTAGTTAAACCTTTTATTATTTTGTGAAAGTAAAAGTATAAAATAATTTACGAATTTGAAATTGCAGGTAATAAAAAATTACTGGATTGCTCAGGAGATATTTTTTTCTCGGGTATATGGGCCAGTGAAATCGATTGAAGATTTCACATTCAATTTATATAAGAGTGCGCAATGGGTTTTTATTTTTTGGGGTCGGTTTTGGGGGGTTCCTGATGTCCCCGCTTATATATCTTGTTTCTCCAGAGATATGAACAGTAAATTTAGGGGGAGATATCAAAGGGGTAAAAAATATCTCTACCAGAAGATATGGAGCCAAAACGATAGAAACCAAACAAGACTGTATGGGTAGGTGATATGATTGTCAGGTGGCGTAGTCGCGTCGGAGATCCAGCATAGCCGGCGGGGGGGGGAGGATAAGCATCGGGGCAAAAGACCCCGGGAGAAGAGCTGGCGAGAGAGAAGAGTAGAAGCAGTGTGCTATTCAGCATTAGCTACATAACGCAGTATGGTCCAGCGGAGACAGACCCGAACGCCCAAAGACTTAAAACCCAGATATACAATCATAAACCTCAGGAAGCTGTAAAGCGGGGAAGAGAGCACAAGGGGATAAGAGAGCGAAAGACACACGAAATCGCCAGAGAGGAACGGCTCTCGGGCAGAGATCCAGCCTGCATCCGAGAGATGATGAAAGAGGTATATAAAAAAGTCGCAGGGTATGTCGATAAAGGAATATAGAATGGGCAATAGAGATATTACTTAGAGGAGAAGGTAGAGAGAAAGAAATCCGGATATGAGTATCTAGAGCCCAATGCTGGAGACCAGGGGAGGTCAAGGAGGGATAAAGGAGGATAAAGGAAAGGATTCCCTAGAGAGCACCGAACTACACAAAAAGATATCACCATAAAAAAGACTGCACGGATAATACCGGGGAACTGATAGAAACATCGCAGATTCAGAAAACTTTACTAAATACAAAACTTCTCACAAAACCCCCGGTCAAATCAATCATAGATATATAGATTTGGTCTGCTTCTAATTAGCAAGCGCGAACACGGAACACATATATGTCATATCCAATATCATTCAAATAATGTAGCACTAAAAGACCCATAAGATCATGCAAAAATAAAAAACATGAAAAAAGAAATAACCCATAAATAAAAACATGTCACAATCTGTTTAGATTCAAAGGACGTTCATAAAATAAAACATAACAAAAAATAAATTCTCGATAAATATTTATCGTAATAAATTATTTTTATTTACATTTGGGTCAACATAAAAATTGTATGCACTTAAGCCAAGAAGAGCGGATAATCGGTTGGTGTAATCCATGAATTATTTTATTTTCAGTAGCAATGAAGCGTAATGCGCAATGATTTTATGGTTCAAATAAAAAAATATTAATTCAAATCAATATATGAAGAAGATCTATTATTTGATGGCAGTATCTGCTCTTTTTCTTTCGGAATCCTGTAAAAGGAAACAGCTGTCGTGGGTGCAGCACTTGAGGTGCCCGTAACCCAGGTTTTGCAACAGGATGTAAGGCTTGAATCTGAATATGCGGGTCAGACCTATGGGCAGTCGGACATTCAAATTAATCCCAGAGTGGATGGCGTTGTTGAAAGCCTTAATTTTAATGAAGGCAACCTCGTTACCAAAGGGCAATTGCTATATACCATTGATCCCGTGCCATTTCAGGCTAAGGTAAACGAAGCCGCGGCAGGATTGGCGGGAGCTCAGGCTACTATGGCAAAGGCCAAATCGGATCTGGAAATGATCGAGCCCTTGGCAAAAATCAATGCGGTAAGCCAGAGGGAACTCGTTGCAGCCAGAGCCACCTTCGAAGCGGCCAAAGCCGGTATAAAAGCCTCTCAGGCTTCTCTTGAAAACGCGACCATCAGATTGGGCTATTGCAGAATTACAGCGCCTATCTCAGGTCTGATCGGCATTTCGAAAGTTCGGGTGGGTGATTATGTGCAGCCCGGACCCACAGCGGTGCTGAATACCATTTCCGATCTCAGCGATATGAGGGTGCGGTTTACAATCAGCGAGCAGGAATTTTTGCGTATTTACAGAGAAGTAAGTTCAGAAAATTCCAAACTAAAGGGTGCCGGCCAGTCGATTTCCTTGAAATTATCGGACGGGACCTTATATCAATATACAGGAAAATTGAGTTTTGCCGACAGACAGATCGATCCAAATACAGGTGCCCTTACCTTTGAGGCTGCCTTCCCGAATCCGGATAAATTATTGAGGCCGGGTCAGTATGTGAAAGTGCAGATGGTAACAGATGTGCGCGATCAGGCGATCGTGATTCCGCAACGTTCAGTCATTGAAGTGCAGGGAATTTACCAGGTATATGTGTTGGGCGACAGCAGCAAGGTACAACTTCAGATCATCAAACCCGGACCATCGTTTCAGGATGCGTATGTAGTAGAGACCGGATTAAAGGCGGGTGATAAGATTGCCTTCGGAGGCACTCAGTTACTAAGAAATGGCAGTGTAATCACACCGAAGATGACAGAATGGAAGCCGGGACTGAAGGCTGAATAAGTACAAAACGATTTAAACATCTTTACATAAATATCCAATGGGAGAATTTTTTGTCCGAAGACCAATTGTAGCCATGGTAATCAGTATCATTATAGTGATACTGGGATTGCTGGCTCTGCAAAAAACACCGGTGTCTCAATACCCCGATATCAATCCGCCAGTGGTAAAAATCTCCACGAGTTATACCGGCGCCAATGCAATTAATGTGGAGCAGGCTGTGGCAACCCCTATTGAGCAGAAGGTGAATGGGGTAGAGAACATGATTTACATGAAATCCATCAATACCTCAGATGGGGCTTTAACCATTGAGGTGACCTTTGATGTGGGTACGGACCTCGACAATGCGAATATGCTTACCCAAAACAGACAAAAACAATCTGAGCCCTTTATGCCGCCAAGTGTCAAGCAACAGGGCGTGGTGGTAAAAAAATCGCTTACATTTCCGATGCTTTTGTTTACGGTTACTTCAGACAATCCTGAATATGATGCCAAGTTTCTGAACAATTATGCCAACATTAATCTGGTGGATGCCCTGGCAAGGACAAAAGGGGTAGCGGATGTGGCTCTCTTCGGAGGTAGCGACTACGCCATGCGTATCTGGCTGAATCCCGGTGTAATGAATAAATTGGGTGTTGAAATAGCTGATGTAAAGAACGCCCTTAATGCGCAAAACATGATCAGTCCCGGTGGAAAACTAGGAGCCGAGCCTGCCCCTCCCGGCACTGATTTTACTTATAGTGTGGCTTTGCAGGACAGATTGATCACCGAAAAGCAATTTTCAGATATCATCATCAGAAGTAAAAATGATGGTGCGCAGGTTTTGTTGGGCGATATTGCGCGTATTGAATTGGGAACAGAGAATTACAGTGCAACGGGCAGAAGAAATGGCCAGGCCAGCGCGATAATTGCGGTATTCCAGATGCCTGGCAGCAATGCGCTCGATGTGGCAGCAGCGGCAAAAAAGACCATAAAAGAAATGTCTGAAAAATTTCCCAAAGGCATTGCTTATCAGGAATCACTGGATACCACCCTGGCGATCACTGCAGGCGTTGAGGATATAGTGCATACCCTTTTTGAAGCTGTAATTTTGGTAATTGTCGTCGTATTTATCTTTCTTCAAAACTGGCGTGCAACTTTAATTCCCTTGATTACTGTGCCGGTTTCTTTGATTGGAACCATTGCGGTTTTTCCTTTGCTGGGATTTTCCATCAATACCTTATCGCTCTTGGGTCTGGTGCTTGCAATCGGGATTGTTGTGGATGATGCCATTGTGGTAGTGGAAGCCGTAATGCATCACATGGAAAAAGGAAAAGCCCAAAAGAGGCTACGCTTCAGGCCATGAAAGAGGTGTCGGGACCCGTGATCGCTATTGCTTTGATCTTGATCGCCGTATTTGTGCCTGTGGCCATGACTCCCGGGATTACGGGACGATTCTACCAGCAATTTGCAATTACCATCGCTGTATCTGTTGCATTTTCGGCATTTAGCGCCTTGTCTTTAAGTCCGGCTTTGTGTGCCATGATCCTCAAACCAACAAAGCCCAGTGAATGAGCAAAAGGGCTGGCTGGCAAATTTTTTTAACGGATTTAATAAATATTTGAAAAAGTTACGACCAAATATCTTGGGGAGCAACTTTTTTGCGCGCAAGACCCTTCGTGTGGCAGCATTGCTCGGCGTAACGGTTCTGGCTGTCGCTTTGCTGGGAATTAAAATCCCTTCTGGTTTTATACCTGAAGAAGACCAGGGCTACATTATGCTCAATGTGGTTTTACCTCCGGCTTCATCTATTCAGCGCACCGATGAGGTTACCCGCAAGATCGAATCATTTTTGGCAAAGGAAGAATCCTTATTGTCCTATACTACGGTAAATGGGTATAATGGGCTTACAGGATCGTATCAGCCCAACAACGGATTCATCTTTATTTCCCTGAAGCCTTGGGAGGACAGAGAGGAAACGTCAAAAGAACTGGTCAATAAGCTCAATAAAATATTGTCTTCCCAAATCACCAATGCCACTGCCATGGCTATCGGACCACCTGCCATTCAAGGTTTGGGTGCTTCAGCGGGGTTTAGTATGATGCTGCAGGACAGGGCCGGAAATTCGCCGCAATATTTGGAACAGCAGACAAAAGCCTTTCTGGAAGCTGCAAAAAAGCGACCTGAGATCAAAAATATTTATACCACTTTCAACGCAGGGTCACCCCAGGTCAGATTGGAAATAGATAATGAAAAAGCCATGAAACTGGGTGTATCTGTTTCCAAGGTTACTGAAGCCCTTGGGTGCATTTCTGGGCTCAAGTTATGTCAATGACTTTAACCGCTTCGGCAGGCAATATAAAGTATTTATTCAGGCAGAAGCCGCCGAAAGGGTAAAGCCGGAAGACCTGCACCAGATTTATGTAAAGAACAACAATGGAGACATGGTTCCTGTATCATCTGTTGTTACAGCAACAAAAGTCATGGGCCCGGAATTTACGAACCGACTCAATCTTTTTAGATCTGCAGAAATAGGAGGATCACCCAATGATGGCTATAGCAGTGCACAGGCACTGGAAGCCCTCGAGCAGGTAGCAGAAGAAACATTACCCGCTGATATGGGTTATGATTATATCAATCTTTCCTATCAGGAAAAGAACTCACCACCGGGTTCAACTGTATTTTTAATGGCCCTGGTCTTTGTGTTTTTGATACTCGCTGCACAATATGAAAGCTGGAAATTGCCGTTTAGTGTGTTGCTCGGTACACCATTTGCCGTGTTTGGAGCCTTCCTGGGATTATTTCTGGCCAGGTTTGGCAATGATGCCTATGTAAATAATGTTTTTGCCCAAATTGGTTTGGTGATGCTTATCGGACTGGCAGCGAAAAATGCAATCCTCATAGTAGAATTTGCAAAAGAAGAATATGAAAGAGGAACGCCCCTGTTCGAATCGGCCATGACAGCTGCAAAACTGCGTTTTCGTCCGATTTTAATGACAGCATTTGCTTTTATATTGGGTGTAACTCCGTTGCTCACTGCCACAGGAGCCGGATCACAGGCCCGTATTGTAATGGGAATGACCGTGTTTAGCGGGATGTTGATCGCTACCATTCTTGGCGTATTGCTGGTGCCCGGTTTGTTTGTGATGATTGAAAAATCCGGAAAGAAAAAGGCAGCAGTGCCGGTTGAAACTAAAAAAGAGGAGGATAAATAATATGAAAAGAATAATTTTCACCTCAGTAATTTTACTCGCCATCCTTTCTTCGTGCATGGTTGGCAAGGAATATACCCGGCCCGATGTTAAAACACCCGGGGCCTGGATGGAACAAAATGCCTATATCAAAACACCTGATTCGGTTAGCCGTTTAAAATGGTTTGAAATCTTCAACGACCCGGTCTTAAACAGCCTTATTGATACTGCGTTGCAACACAATTATGATCTCGCTAATGCGGCCCTCCGCATTAATCAGGCGCGTGCCACTTACGGTATTGCCAAAGCAGATCTGCTGCCAACGGTTGGTTACAGTGGTTTGGCCAGGATTAACAGCGAATCTGCAGATGAATTTAACCTTTTGGCGACTGCCTCCTGGGAGATCGACTTTTGGGGTAAACTTCGACATGCCAAAAGAGCAGCCTATTCAGAAATTCTTGCCAGTGAAGAAGGTCTGAAGACAGTTACCGTGACCCTTATCAGCGATGTGTGCAATTATTATTTTTTAATGCGCGACCTTGATAATAGGCTGGATATCGCTCAGCGCAGTGTCGAAGCCCGTAACAAATATTTCGATCTGGTCAATGCCAGATTCCTTGGAGGGGATGTTTCTGAGCTGGATATGCTGCAGGCAAACCAGCAATTGCAGATAGCAATAGCAACATCTAATAGTATAAAAAGGCAATTGAATACCACAGAACGAAGTTTGAATTTACTGCTTGGACAATCACCCTCAACCGTTCTTCGCGGCATCCCGAACAACGAACAGCAGGTGGTTGATGCCATTCCTGCGGGCTTGCCCTCCAGCTTGCTGGAACAAAGACCCGATGTAAAACAGGCCGAATATTATCTCATGGCTGAGACAGATCGTATAGGTGTAACCCAGGCCATGCGTTTGCCCAGCATCAGCCTGACCGGCTTTATGGGTTTTGCGAGTGCAGATCTTTCTTCGCTGCTCACCAGTGATTCCTTTTTGAGCAGTGCAGCCGCCGGTATTGTTGGGCCGATCTTTGCCTTTGGCGCTAACAAACGCAGGGTAGAAATACAACAACAGGAAGCGGGGATTGCGGCTAACAATTACTTAAATACCTATATCAGGGCTTTGGGTGAAGTTGAAAGTGCACTGGTATCTATTCAGACTTACGCCGATGAGTATGAGGCGAGAAGAAAACAGGCAGAATCCGCCTCCAGATGGCTCATGCTTTCACAGGAACGCTATACCAGCGGGTATACAGATTATCTGGAAGTGTTAATCGCAGAAAACGCCATGCTCGATTCTGAACTCCAAGCCTCTGCAACCAAAGCGCAGCAGCTATCTTCGTATATTTATCTGTATCGCGCGCTCGGCGGAGGGTGGTAAGGGCCTGCTGCGCAGGCAAGGACAAAGGATAAAGGACAAAGGACAAAGGACAAAGGATAAAGGCAAATGGATAAAGGCAAAAGGATAAGGGACAAAGGCAGAAGTAGCCCCGCGATGCTTCGCGGGGTATAATTTGACGCAGACAGGGAACCAGGAACCAGGAAACAGGAGACAGGAGTGACACAGTTATGCAGTTATACGGTTATACGGTTGCGAAAGAGCGAAAGAGAGAAGGAGAGATAGAGCGAGAATGAGCGAAGAAACGAATTTTTTTAGCCCGGCCTCAAAGAAAAATGAGCTAAGATCAAAAGCCATGCTTAGTAAGACGGGTAAGCTCCGAAGTGGGGCGAGGAGATCAACCCGCCGCACTTAGCATGGGTAAAGATCGTGATCATTTTTATTTGCAGCCTACGCTTCTTTGGGTTCTTTTTAGCGATGCGAAAAGAACAAGAAAGAACCGAAGTTGAAAACTTCGGGGATCATGGCAATCGCAAGGAGACAGGATATTTTTGAATGTTGAATTTTGAGTAGTACTCAATACTTTATCCTTTTATCTTTTATCTTTATCAGAGACAGGAACCAGGAAAATGTTGAATGTTAAATTTTAAATGTTGAGTCAATACCCCCAATCCCGCAAGGTTTTAAATTCTTCCTTAATTTCAACAAGCAATCCTAAAATTTCCGGAACCAGATCTACAGAGTGGGAAGGGTTAAATGGGCAGTGAGGATTCTATAACGTATTTGCTTGTTACCACGCGATAAAATCGTACGGTAGCGGAGGATTTTTTTTGGATTATTTTCCATAGTGATAACGACACGATGCTATCAAGATTTGTTCATCGATATATTTGTAGACCAATCGATGTTCTGACGTGATTCGTCTTGACCAATAACCTTGTAAATCACCTTTTAGGGATTCGGGTTTCCCTATACCTTCAAAAGGTGTTCGCATACAATTCTTAATAAGGTCATTGATTCGTTTTGCTATTTTCTTATCGACTTTCTGCCAATACAAATAATCTTCCCAAGAAGAAGCAGACCAGGTTAATTTCATTTATTCGATTAAGCCTTTTTCTATACCTTCTCCTGCTTCCAGTTCTTTAATAGAGTTTAATAATACATCTCTGTTTTTTCCTGTTAACAAATAAGTGGTTTCCTTCAGTGAATTGAATTCATCCAATGATATTAAAACGAGATCTTTACCGCTTTTTCGCTTAATAATGACATCGCTTGCATCATTGATAACAATATCGAACCAATACTTTAGATTTGAACGAAAGTCTGTATAATTTACTGTTTCCATATTGCAAAGATAATAAAAAGTACTTAAAATAGGTGCTTTTTGGTGTTCAATTTATCTGTTGGAAGTTTTTGACTGATTCCGTGCAGGTTTTACGCCGCTACCCCACGATTCTATCGTGTGGGATACAGAAGCAAATCATTTCATGTAGGCTTAAATTTGCCGCGGGCATGGAACAAGGAACCCGGAAAAAGGAGCCAGGAGATAGGAGTGACACAGTTATGCAGTTATACGGTTATACGGTTGCGAAAGAGCGAAAGAGCGAAAGAGAGAAGGAGAGATAGAGCGAGAAAATCGTGAAAGCGTTAATGAGAGAAACAAGAGACAGGAAACAGGAAACAGGAAACAGGAAAATGTTGAATGTTAAATTTTAAATGTTGAATTTTGAATCAATACCCCCCAATCCTGCAAGGCTTTAAATTCTTCCTCCATTTCAATAACCCGCTCCAAATAAACCTTGTCGAGGTTGATATAGGTCATAAATGCGGAGTATGCAAGCAGTGGCAGCCAGCCTTCTCAGGTCAGAAGCCCATACAGGCATATAGGTTGGCGGACTTAACCAGCCGGATTGAAATAAGGGATCCAAACGCAGGGCGTCGGCCATACTGAGTCTGCCGGCAAAAAGGTTGCTCAACAAGTTCGGGTCTGTTGTCTCTGATAGCCACGCGCAAAAAGGTATGAACCTCTACCAGACCCTGCAGGTAAACCGCATCTTTTGTAAAAACGATCTTGTCTTTTACGGCTCCACCCCTGAAAATACGCTGTGCTGAACGTACGGATTCTACTTCTGTCTGACCCTCATTCAGGAAAATATTTGAAGAGGTCAATAAAGTCTGCGCCATCCAAAGCCATCTGCACCGCAATAACACGCAGGGCGATTCTTCTCAGCCGGCTGATATCGATAGCATTGGTGATGAGCTCAGCCATAACGGCAATCCCTTCCTGGGTTTTGGTAGTGCGGGGTGCACCTAGGCCCAGGGAATTCAAATGGATCTGTTTTCTGCCATTTAACTGGGTTGCCGAATGAACAAAGGCTTCATGATTGATTAGCTGATCTCTGTCGAGTTGCGAAAACAAGGCCCCTTCCCGCACCCGAATTCGGGTAGCACCTGCCAGGGCTTTGGAAGACATTTCAGGATCGAGCACAATTTTCACGGTATCATGGACAAAGAATTCATCTACTGCTGTTTTGATCGAGGCGGCAAAAACCGAAGCAGAAATCGTGGCTTCTTTTGTTTGTAAATTTGGATGCCCAAGCAATTGATCTGTAACATCCAGAAAAAATTTTGCCCCATCAACGGCAGTAAGATTCTGCAACTTATACACCCTGTCAGGACGGCCATAAATAATTGAAGAATATTTGGTGAAATCGGGTGTTCCCACATGCATCAGCATCCTGCCGGCATTGGCATAGCTAAGGGCTGTCTCTGACAGGAATTTTTCAACCGGATCAGCCTGATCGCATTTTTTTACGATAGCATCCAATGTGGCTATGTTCTCCCTCACATCGGGTGGATGTATTCTAATTTGTGGCAGTTTTGGTTTGCCTTTGTGCCAGCCCTCCAGGAATTTTTCTTCTGCTTCGGCCGGCCAGGTCAGGGTATTCAATACTTTTATTTTCTTTGAAGCCTTCACCACGGCCTGGTCTAAGACTTGAATCTTCTGAACATTCATTTTAAAAAAATTATATTTAAAATTACAGCTTTTTTAGCCTGTTCACTGTCAAAATAAGTGTATATTTTTCTTGGAAGACCAAGCTACACTGGATTGTAAAGTGAACTAAACATGGCTTACGGGCAGGCATTATTAACATGTAGGAAGTTTTTGCAACTTCCCTGTAAAGTTTGAAGGATTTAATGTAATTTCATGTGATGATTAACAATAAAAAAATAAATGATGGACACAAAAAAGACAAACAATTCCTTATATGATACGATAATACGTTTGGTAATCCTGTTTTTAATCATCGCATGGTGTCTGCTGATTTTGCAACCCTTTGTGAGCATCTTGCTTTGGAGTGTCATACTCGCCCTGGCGATTAATCCGCTTCATACAAGTATTTCCAAAAAAATGGGAAAGAAACCCAAACTGGCCTCTTTTCTCATCGTATTTATTTTCCTGCTCGTCATCTTCGTTCCTTCCTGGTTGTTGATCGATCAGATGGCTGATGAGGTGAAGCTAATGAAAGAAAATTTTAGTAAGGGCACCCTGACTATCCCTCCACCCACCGAAAAAGTAAAGGAATGGCCGGTCATAGGAGAAAATTTATTTGACTTCTGGCAGGGAGCCTCCGAGAATCTGAAGCAAACGCTTATCAAACACAAGGACCAATTGGAAGAAAGCGGCAAAAAACTGGTGAAGGGTTTATTAAGTACTGCCAGTGCTGTCATTCAGATCATGGTTTCACTGATTATTGCCGGGATATTGCTGGCGATTGGCGGTGCAGGAGAAAGGGTTCGTAAATTTTTCAGGAAACTGGCAGGCACAAGGGGAGATGAATTTGCCGATATGACAGTGAAAACTGTCAATAATGTGGTAAAAGGTGTGATCGGAGTGGCCCTGATTCTTGCATTTTTACACGGTATATTGTTTGTACTGGCAGGCATTCCGTTTCCGGGAATTTTGACATTGCTCATATTTGTTTTGGCTGTTCTCCAAATACCGGCCTTGATAGTATCCTTGCCGGTGATCATCTATATCTTTTCTGTAAAAGATACCACTGCTGCGGTCATTTGGACGGTCTTATTTTTGCTTGCCGGACTCTCTGACAATGTACTAAAACCCCTGCTTCTCTCGGCAAGGGGGCTCCTGTTCCCATGTTGGTGATTTTTTTAGGAGTTGTGGGAGGATTTATTTTTTCCGGATTCATAGGACTGTTCACAGGAGCAATCGTATTGTCTATTGGCTATAAACTTCTTGAAGGATGGATCAATTCCGATGAGTTAAATTAAGTTGAATAAAGCGTTTAACCAATGTCATTTTCCTGATATGGAATGTTCTGATAACAGCTAATTTGACAAGGCAATCCGTCTCACGGTTCGAAGGAAAAACAAGTATTTTGTTCCTAAAGGACTTTGTGCAATACAAGACTTTTTATTTACAGGAGTACTGCAGAATCTGCATGAATTTGGTTATTAGCCCGATTTACATATATTTGATTATTCTTTTTGTTTAAACACATTAAATAACAGATGGCAAAAACCGATCATAAAGATATTTTAACCCAAATGGATAGAATCCTGTCTTCTTCGCCATTTAGGAAATCTGTGATCTTAACTAAATTTTTACAATTCATCGTTAAGAAACACTCTAGCACCGGGAAGATTCGCTTAAAGAATAATATTATTGGCACCCATGGTCTGGGGAAAAGTCAGGTAATTTAATCCGCAACTTGATGCAGTGGTGCGAATTCATGCCAGACGTCTGCGGCAGGCTTTAGATTTTTACTACCGTACCGATGGATTGGAGGATCCAATTTTTATTACCATACCTCTTGGGCGTTATGTTCCTGTTTTTGAGGAGCGGAATTCAGCCATTCAGTTGATTCAGAACAAGCCCACGAAGCCACAATCGGAGATGGACTTGCTCCCGGTCATTGCGATCATGCCCTTTAATAAGATTCAGAGCGATATCAGATTGGAAGTGATCTGCTCCATCCTAAGAATGGATCTGAGTGCAGAACTTTCCCGTTTTCAGGAATTGGCTGTGATCACTAATTACTCTGTGGAAGTGGCATTTTTGAAGTCTGACAATATGAATGAGCTCGCCGCTGAACTTGGGCTTGATTTTTTGCTTACCGGAACTTGCGATTTGCAAGGGGAGGTACTTAAATTAACGATGAAACTCATTGATATTAAAAGGAATCAAATTGTCTGGGAAGAAGTATTTTTCATAAGCGATCATGACCAGAGAGAAATGAAATTCTATCAGGCAATTATTCAAAAGGTGCTCGGACAGGTAGGTGGTTTTTTTGGGGCAGTGTATAGAAATAAACTTGAAAATATTCCCGCTCCGGTTGATTACAGCCAGTTATACGCCGTATATTGGTTTAACAATTACCACCTCAACTTCTCGCAACAGGCATTTCATGAGGTCTTGACAGCTGTGGAAACGGGTTTGAGAGAAAATCCGAAAAATGGACTTCTGACTGCATTTTATGGAGAATTGTATTTAAACTTATTGGTAATGGACGTGAAAGGCGAGGCAGAGAGCAACCTTAAAAAGGGAACTCAGCTGGCGATGAGGTCTATAGAACTGGATCCGCTTAACCAGCATGCCTATCAGGTACTGGCCTGGTCTGATTTGTTAAGACACGATAAGCCAGGATTTATAAAATCTGCTGAAAAATGCCTCTCCATTAATCCGAACAATGCCATGTATATTGGTCAGATGGGATTTGCTTATATCTGCGCCGGTGAATATGAAAGAGGTATGGATCTTCTGCTTCAATCTTTAGAACGCAATCCCTTTTATCCCTGGAATCTGAATGTCGGGTTTATCTTATACTATCTGGTCAAAAAAGATTTTCAAGAAGCTGTGTTTTGGGCAAATAAAATAAACAGGCCTTTTTTATACTGGGATCCCCTTTTCAGAACAGCAATATATGGATTGCTTAAAGACGTTCAACGGGCTGAAGAAAGTAAAAAAGAATTATTGGCTCTGAATCCGGAATTTTCCCTAAGGTCCAAACAGATTGTCAATACCTTTATTTTGGATGGAAAAGCACAGTGCCCTGCTGCTTAAAGGCCTTAAAATGTCCGGTGTGGTTTCCTAAACAATCACTTATATGCTTTGGTCTTGCAGGTGATTTTTTGAATTTGTTAGGCAGAATCTCAGAACGATCATTCTCAAAAAGATTTAAGCCCCATAACCTGTGTGGGCTATTACTGCGACGGAAAATCTTTCATTTAACCGTTAAAAGTTAATTAACGTGTGGAACTATTCTGTTTTTTTTAATTTTGATCGTTGATTGAAATTCACAGAATCTATTGCAATAACTATCCTTATTTTTTTTATTTTAGTAAGGAACAATAAATTGAACCTCCTTTTTACTAAATGACAATTTTATGAAAGCCAATAAATTTGCTTTAATTCTCCTACTTTCTGTTTGTCTGGGATCATTGGAGAAATCTCTTGCCCAGGAATCTTCCTCAAAAAACTGGCACTATTTGGCAGAGCTGTACCTGATGTTTCCCAATATGTCCGGAGAAACCGCTTTAGGCAACCTGCCTGCTGTAGAAGTTGATGCGGAAGTCAGCGACATTTTTGGCAGTTTGGAAATGGGCGCAATGTTCTATCTGGAAGCCGGGAATGATGATTGGGCAATTAGTTCAGATTTTATCTATATGAAACTCGGTCAGGATATTGAACCCGGTGCGGTTGTTACTTCCGGTGATCTGACAATGAAACAGTATGCATGGGAAATGGCCGCCCTTAAGCGGGTAACGCCCTGGCTGGATGCCGGCTTGGCAGGCAGGTTGAACAAACTTGAAGTTGCCCTGGATCTTGATACAGTACTGAATTCAAGATCAGGTTCAGACAGCGAAACATGGATTGACCCCGTGATCGTTGTGCGTTCTAACCATATTTTTAATGAGAAATGGCTCACCCAGTTGCGTTTGGATGCCGGAGGTTTTGGCATTGGCTCTGATTTTACCTGGCAGCTGCAGGCCAATGTGGGCTACCGGTTTTCAGAGCGATTTCAGACTTCTCTCGGTTATCGTTACATAGGCATTGATTACGATGATGGGGAAGGAGCAGACAGGTTTCTATATGATATGGACACCTTTGGATTTGTAGCCAGGCTTGGAATCAATTTTTAGTACTATATTTAGTTCCGTTTAAATATTTAAAATATAAATTATGAAAAATAGTATTTTATTCCTTCTGGTTTTATTCTTTCTGGTTGCTTGTGAAAAGCCAAAATCGACTGAAAAAGAACCAGTTAATACTCAGGCAAGCGGAGAAATCGACCGTACCATCCTGCCAATCAAAGAGCCGCTGGCACAAACATACACCGAACTGGATGTGCGCAATGCAAAGCTGCCACCTCGTTTTGAAGTCAAGGCCCCTGCAAGGAGCACCCAATATAATCTTAGTGCTCATCGATGACCTCGGTTTTGCCGGTACCAGTACGTTTGGTGGTCCGGTAAGCACACCTACTTTTGACAGATTGGCAAGTGAAGGTTTGTATTACAATAATTTTCATACCACAGCAGTTTGCTCACCAACACGGGCAGCGCTGAAAAGCGGTCGAAACCACCATGTCAATAATATGGGAGCGATCATTGAAACGGGCACGGGATTTCCCGGAAACACCGGTCAGATTCCTCAGAATGTCGCCCCGTTGGCAGAAATGCTCAGACTTAACGGTTATAATACCGGAGCTTTTGGCAAGTGGCATGAAACGGCCGCTGGGAGGCAGGTATCTCAGGACCTTTCGATCGTTGGCCGACCAGACAGGGTTTTGAAAAATTTTATGGTTTCCTAGGTGGTGAAACAAATCAGTGGGCACCCTTTATTTATGATGGCACGCATCAGGTTGAGTTGCCGGATGATCCGAATTACCATTTTATGAACGACATGACCAACCAGGCAGTGGCCTGGATGCAATTTCAGAAAGCGCTGACGCCTGACAAACCTTTTTTCATGTACTTTGCACCCGGAGCTACCCATGCACCACACCATGTACCGGAAAGTTATATAGCGAAGTGGAAGGGAAAATTCAGTGCCGGATGGGATGCGATGCGCCAGGAAATTCTTGCCAGACAAATCAAATCAGGGATTGTTCCTGAAGGGACCAAACTTGCTCCAAAACCTAAAGCGATACAAGATTGGGAAAAACTATCTGCAGATGAAAAACGCCTTTTCGAAAAACAGGCAGAGGTATTTGCCGGATTTTTGGATATGACCGATTATGAAGTGGGACGTCTTCTTGATGCTATTGAAGCTACCGGACAGGCAGATAATACGATGGTAATCTTTATATATGGTGATAACGGCACCAGCGCTGAAGGTGGTCTCAACGGCATGTTTAGTGAAATGACCTATTTTAACGGCGTGCAGGAAACAGTGCCCGATATGCTTAAAAAAATTGATAAAGTGGGGCGGACCCGCCTATCCCCATATGGCTGCGGGTTGGGCAGTGATGTCCCATACACCTGACAACAAATGGACCAAACAAATGGGTTCAGACCATGGAGGCACCAAAGTTGGGATGAGTATCCGATGGCCTAAGGGAATTAAATCTAAAGGAGAGCTCCGTACCCAGTTCTCTCATGTTATTGATGTGGCACCAACCATCCTTGAAGCGGCCGGCCTTCCAGAGCCAAAAATAGTGAATGGTATTGAGCAACGCCCAATGGATGGAACCAGCATGTTATATTCGTTTAATGACGGAAAAGCAAAAGAGAAACACACTACCCAATATTTTGAAATGTTTGGCAATAGGGCTATTTATCAGGATGGCTGGTATGCACGAACCATACACAGAGCGCCATGGGAACCAACACCCAGAAGGCCGCTCGCTGAAGACATTTGGGAGCTGTATGAGGTGGGCAAAGACTTTAGTCTGGTGAATGATTTGTCGAAAGAACATCCTGAAAAACTGAAAGAGTTACAGGCACTTTTTATGAAAGAAGCTGAAAAAAATCACGTACTGCCTATAGATGACCGTGTATTTGAGCGAATGATTGCGGAAAATGTAGGAAGACCCACCCTTTTGGGAAGCCGCACCTCACTCACCCTTGCCGAAGGCATGACAGGCATGACAGAGAATGTATTTTTGAATATAAAGAACAAATCAAAAACAATCACGGCTGAAGTAATCGTGCCGGAAGGAAAAGCCGCTAATGGGATCATTATTGCACAGGGCGGCCGATTTGGTGGCTGGGCACTTTATGTGAAGAACGGCATACCTGCCTACGACTACAATTTTATTGGTATGGAACGCTTCACGGTGTTATCTTCAGAAAAGGTAAAACCCGGCAAACACACCATTAAATTTGATTTTGCCTATGATGGCGGAGGTGTAGGCAAAGGAGGGATGGGTGTATTATACATTGATGGTAAGCAGGTTGGCCAAGGCAGAATAGAACGTACCCAATCCGGTATCTTCTCTGCTGATGAAACTGCCGATATAGGAATCGACCTTGCCACGCCAGTTGTAGAGACTATAGGCTCTGAGCATAAATCTAAATTTAATGGGAACATTCCAAAACTTCTGTTAGAAGTAAAATAAGGGTATTGATGGTTTCCGGATATATGCGGAGGCACTGTGAAACTTGAATGAATATAAATTTAAATAGTGCAAAATGAAAAGTATAAATTATTTATTTCTGAGTACAATTATTTTTGTTGGCCTTCAACAAACAATGGCCCAGAGCTCAAGCATATCTAAAAGTTTGGGGCTCTATGCATTTCCTGCAAAAAACCAGGATGCAAATACCCAGGGAGTTGATGAAACAGCCTGCTTCAATTGGGCAAAAGAACAAACCGGATACGATCCCATGAATCCTACTAAAGTTGCGGCTGCTCCCGTAGACACGGCGCCTGATGGCACTGCTGTGAAAGGTGCTGCAAAGGGTGCGGCAGTGGGTACAGCTATAGGAGCCATTGCGGGCGGAACAGGTCAAGGGGCAGCCATTGGTGCTGTTGCCGGTGCTGCCGGTGGCAGAAAGGCTAAAAAGGAAGGCGATGCGAAGCAACAACAACAAAATACAGCGGCTGCGTCACAACAGCAAACACAATTACTCGAGCAGTATAAAAATGCCTATACTGCCTGTATGGAAGGCAAAGGATATACCATTAAATAGTGTGTAAATAACAATCTTTGAATTTAGACCACGGTATTTACAACCAGATGAGCAATCCTAAGAAACAAATGCAATTTATTCATTCACAAATTTAATTATACAACCATGAAAAAAAACAATTTTTATTTTGTAGTAACCTTGTTAACAGCTATGTTTTTTGGTCAAACAATAATGGCCCAAACAAACAAGGAAGATATTGAGATGATTCAGTCAATATTTGGAAAGGAAAAAAAAGAAATGGTTACCGATTTTCTTCAATTGGATAGTAATAATCCGTTTTGGGCATTGTATGACGAATATGAAACCAAAAGAAAGGAACTGGGTAAAGATCGCCTGCAGGCCTTGTCTTTTTATGTGGATAATTATGAGAAAATGGACGCCACGAATTCAGACAGCACCATCGAAAAAATGAGAAAGTTAAGAGATGGCAATGACAAGCTGCTGGATACCTATTACAAAAAAATAAAAAAGGCATCAGGCTCAAAGGTTGCTGCCCAATTTTTTCAGTTAGAAGCCTATATTCAGAGTGCCGTTCGCGTGGCAGTTATGGATGAAATTCCTTTTATAGGGGAGCTGGACCTTCAATAATTTTTTTTTAGACAAGGCTCCTTGGGGGATTAAATTACTGGAGCCTTGTTCTTTTATCTTCAAAAAAAGCCTGTATTTTGCACCGAAAATTGCATTGAAATGACAAAGGTCTAAATCAGAAATAAATTCCCTAACAGATAACTAAGTCAAAGTTAATTTATTAATTTCATGCTAAAACTTTAGGCAATATTATGAGACCTTCAAAATACTTTTTTATATTTTTTCTTGTCAGTTTTGTTTTTCAACAATCATTTTCACAGCAGAAAAAACCGAAAGTAGCATTGGTTCTGAGTGGTGGTGGGGCGAAGGGCGTGGCACATATTCCTACTTTACAAATGCTGGATTCATTGGGTATCGTTCCCGATATGGTTTTGGGTACCAGTATGGGAAGTATAGTTGGGGGCTTGTATGCGATGGGCTACTCAGGCGATGAAATTGAGAAGCTGACCAAAGCGATGGCCTGGGATGAATTGTTTGGGGGTAGCCTTTCCTTACTGGATATTAGTAATGAAGAAAAGAGTGAATTCGAAAAATACCTGGTAGATTTTGATTTTGAGAAAGGAAAGCCAAAAGTAGGCAGTGGGATCATCAGTGACCAGAACCTGCGTGAATACTTGCATTCCGTTACCTATCCTGTGTATAACATCACCAATTTTGATGATTTGGCCATACCCTACAGGGCGCTGGCAACTGATATTGTTAATGGAAAAGAAGTGGTATTGGATAAAGGATCACTAAATTTTGCCATGCGGGCGAGTATGTCAATACCCGCGGTTTTCTTACCTGTTGAATATGGTGATGTACTTCTGGTGGATGGTGGCGTGCTGAATAATTTTCCGACCGATGTGGCGAAAAGCATGGGGGCTGATATCATTATTGGAAGTGATGTAGGTGGCGGTATGCAACCGAAAGAGGAATTAAACAGCATTGTAAACTTACTTTTTCAAACAGGCATGCTGAGCAGTAACCTGAAGAATCCGGGAAACAGGGAATTATGTGCTATCCTTATAGACCACGTAGAGAACCTGACCTATGGGACAGGAGATTTTGACAAAGCCAATGAGATTTATGAACAAGGCAAAATCGCGGCAAATATCAACAGACCGGCCTTTGTTGAGCTGGCTGAAAAATTAAAAGGGTATAAACAACGTGAACATGCCTTACCTGCAGTAAAAGATGAAGTTCCTGATTGAGGACATCGATTATAAAGGTGTAAGCGACGAAAAAATTCTCAATCTGGTTAAGGACAGGACAAAATTCACACCAAATACAGAATACACTACAAAAGAAATCAATGAAGGCATTGATAAAATGATAGGAACCAATATTTTTGACCGGATCAGTTACAATGTGGAAAGGGATGAGAAGGGGCATCTGAATCTGAATTTAAATGCAGTAGAGAAATCCAAACACCAGGTTAAAGGCTCAATTCATTATGATAGTGAACGCGGGGTTGGCCTTATCCTGAATTATACTGGCAGGAATGTGATCGGTAACTCCTCCAGAATACTGATCACCGCTGATGTTGCCACAGAACAGCGATTCCGTGCACAGTACCAAAAGATATTCGGAGAAAAGAAGGATTGGTGGTTCAGATCTGAATGGTTTTCAGAGAACTTAGACCAGGCGTTCACGGTGGATGGAGAACTGGCAGAAGATCTCGCATACCATTATTCTTTATTCGATAATGAGATCAATAAAAATTTTAAATCCTTCCACAGCTATGTTAGGGATTGGCTTGAATTACGAAAGCACCCGTGCTCAAGCCGGAAGTTGATCCTGATATAGCGGATAATATCCTAGGTCTGGAAAGATATCAAATGAAAAATTATAATGTATATGCTCATTATGTTTTCAATACAATGAATCGGTGTTTTATCCACGAGGGCCTTTATTTTAAAGCGAAACTCAGCCAGTCTGTCCATAACGACGGAGAAATTGTATTATCGGATGAGGCAGTTGAAGACTTGTCTGGTTCTTTCGGCAGCCTTACTGAATTAAGTCTGGATTTTGAAAAAAGGTATCCCCTAAGGAAAAAAATGACAGCAGTTGTTGGAGCTACAACAGGTTTTACCTTTTATGACGATGCACGCGCCGGGGAAGATGATCTTTCTTATACCATCTATGGCTATGGCTCTAAGTATTACCTGGGAGGTGTGCTTACGAGACCCAGAAAAGATAACGCTACCTTGCCGGGTTTGAATGAGGCAGAATTACCGGTAACCCAGTTTATGATGCTTTACCTTAGCCTGCATACTACAGGAAAATTTACCTTATCCCCCATGTTAACATCGCTTCGGTTGGCTTTCAGGACTTTAGTAACTATGTTGATGACGCTATTACACCCGATGGAAGCTGGGATGAAACCATAGAACCCAGTGCGGTATTTTCGGCAGGGATTACAACATCCATAAATACCTTTTTAGGCCCAATCGATTTTGATATTTCTTATATCAATGATGTAGATAAAATACGACTTTTCTTTGGCCTCGGACTGGAGTTTAACCGGTCCGAACTGAAATTAGGGTAATCCTGAAAAATACCGGCATTAGCGGTGCGACCTAAAGTCACTTCGTGAATAAAAATGAGTACCTTTGATTTATTAATTATCAGCATATGATCAGGATAGGGCAATACAATGACCTTAGAATATTACGCATGACCACCGTGGGTTTGTTCTTAGGAGATGAAGAAGGGGAAGATGTGCTACTACCATCTAAATATTGCCCTGAAAGATATACGATTGATGACGTGCTGCGTGTGTTTGTGTACCGTGATCATGATGAAAAAAAGATAGCCACCAATCTTGAACCCAAAATCCTTTTACATCAGTTTGCTTTTTTAAAGGTTACTGCAGTTTCCAGTTTCGGGGCATTTGTGGACTGGGGCATGGTCAAAAACCTGCTCGTCCCTTTCAAGGAGCAAAGACTAAAAATGGAGGTAGACCGTTGGTATATTGTCTATCTTGCCCTTGATGAAAAGACAGACCGGCTTTATGCCAGCAATAAAATAGAAAAATTCCTGAGTCTAAAATGCCCCTTACTGTTGAGGAAGGAGAGGAAGTAGACCTGCTGGTGATGCATAAAACAGACCTCGGTTACTCGGTAATCGTGAACCATAAGCACAAAGGGCTTGTTTTTCAAAATGAGATCTTTGGGGAGGTACGCATTGGAGATCAGATGAAGGGCTATGTGAAAAAGATCCGCGAAGGGAATAAGCTGGATATCGCACTGCAACCCCAGGGCTACAAGCTGGCCATTGAACCACATGCGGAGATTATTTTAAAAAAACTGGCAGATGAGGAGGGCCTGCCTTTTCACGACAGGAGTGATCCTGAGGATACTGACCGCAATTTCGGGATCACAATAAAGCTTTTAAAAAGGCAGTGGGTAATCTCATATTAAAGCAGGAAACCATAAGGCTGGAACCTGAAGGAATCTATTAAATCCCTAATTTTCTACTTCAATTGTTCATAAAAGTCCTGATTTACTGACTTAAATCATTGGATTTTTCATTTTTTTTCATGAACTTTAACAGTAATAAAAGTTGTTGAACCATGAGAAAAGATGCGCCTATCAAATCGATTATGACAAAAGACCTGATTACAATTAATTTGTCTAATTCCTTATATACTGCCGAAAAAAGATTTAAAACAAACAATGTCAGGCACATGCCGGTAGTGGATGGGCATAAGCTGATTGGCCTGGTCAGTCTGTCTGATTTAAAGCGATCACAGTTTTCTCTATGCCTACAGCATTGAGGGTACTGAAGATACGGCCACCTATAATATGCTGAGCATTGAAGACGTGATGATCAAAAATCCAGTTACGGTGAACTCTGACACTTCAATTTATGAGGTTGCTGAGCTTTTGGCTCACAAGAAATTCCATTCCCTTCCCGTAGTGGATAAAGGGATACTCGTTGGTATCATTACAACCACAGATCTGTTGAATTATTTTATTGCTTCTTGCTGAACAAATATTTCTAATTTTTTAATGATGGTGTCAGCCATCTTAAAGTTGGACTCGTGTGTCCAGCCCGCGATATGCGGACTTAACAGAACCTTATCGGAATGTATAAGATAAGAAAATGCCTCCGGAAGTGCATTTTTACCAGAAAACATCTGCTCAAAAGAGCTTTTTTCGTATTCGAGAACATCAAGACAGGCGCCGGAAATTTTCCCCGATTTCAGTGCCTCAACAAGATCATTGGTAACTACCGCTGAACCCCTGGCTGTATTGATGAGATAAAAGGATTTTGCAAATTTGTTGATGAAATCTTTATTGACCATTTTTTTTGTAAGGGCAGTCTGTGGTGTGTGTAAACTGAGCATATTATGTTTTTGCCATTAATTCCTCCAGGCTTACCTGTCTGGCATTTTCATCACCCACATCAGGCAATATATCATAGCACAGCACTTCACAGCCAAGCCCTTAACTTTTTGGCAAAAGCTTTTCCCATATTGCCGTAACCAATAATGCCAACAGTTTTCCCGTTCAGTTCCACACCGCGGTTTTTCGCCCTTAACCAAATGCCATTTCTAACTTCATTATCGGCAATTTTCAGCCGGTTAAAAAGGGCCAGGATCATACCCAGCGCATGTTCACCCACGGCATTTCGGTTTCCTTCAGGAGCTGCAATCAGGAGGATGTTTTTCGAACAGGCAAATTCAGTGTCAATATTCTCAAGGCCAGCACCAACGCGTGCAATAAATTTCAGTGCAGTCGCTTTTTCGAGAAAGGTTCTGTCGATACTAAACCTGCTTCTGATTACAATGCCATCAAACATATGGATTTTTTCCTCAATAGCTTGCTTTGAAAGAGGTATATCTTCTTCATAAGAGATCTTTAAGGCTGTGAGCCCCTCTTTAATTCTTTCGCGATCTCGTATTGAGTAACAAGACCTTCATAAGCGCAGGTATTTATGGCTTGTAAAGTTACTATTAAAATTGGATTTGCTCCTTACCGTAATCTCTCTCCGTACGATATCGAAGAATCAGCGAAGCCAATCCTTTCTTGAACGGTTTCTTTAACTTATTGGCTTTGATAATTTTTAGGTTACCACGAATATTAGTACTTTTTATCAAAAATAATATTTTTTACTGTCTTTTTTATTTTCATCCATCCTCTCTCCTCCTCCATCCTTCATCCCTTATATTAAAGCTATCAATTTTTTGATTCAGTCATGTACAGATACCATATTTTAGGAAATTCACCATATGGGTAACGCTTGTATTTGGCTTCTTCTTTTAAATCAATAAATTCCTTTTTAACTCTCTTGAATTTAAAGAATCTTGTATCAACTACCGGGAAGTACATGTTTATTGAAAAACCATTTATATCTTGTAAAATAATTGGAATTAATTGTATCAATTCTACCAGCATCACTGCTTGTGGCTCAGCCATAATTGCAATTCATTGTTAAAGTAAACTAAATTAGTAGTCCTGGTAAGATTAACTATATCGATCTCAACTTCGTTCGGATTTAAAGCATACTCTTCAATATAATTATCCAACAAAGCTGTAGAACTTTCACATAATATCGCTTCGTTATATTGGGAAGTCACCCTGGAATTCTTTTTTGACATGAGAGGCAAATGGGCATCAAAAAGCTAGAATTAGGAGTATTTTCTTATTTTGTACCATAAATTTTGTCTTTCGTGTAGTATGTGTAAGTTTTTGACTTAACATTAAAAACTCTGGTTTCAGTATTTCCTTTAGTCACCACCCCCCGCTCCCGCGCGATTGTATCGCGTGGCTAACTCAAATCTAATTCAATAATTGCTCATTCTAGCCAAAATACTCGAAAATTACTATGTCATCCAAGTACCCTTTTCTACCGGTATAATCTGAAGCCCTGCTGTAAACAAAATCCTCTGGAAAATAAACCAATCCCGCTTCAACCGAATTTTGATGAACATACTTTATTTCCTTATTTGCCCTCAATCTCCACGTTCAATTGCAAAAGATGAAGGCCAATTGCTAAAGGAAACCACACGATACAATCGTGCGGCAGCAAGGAAAAAAGAAGAACATAAATGGCTCTTTAAGAGAAAGTTTTCACAGTCTTTTTCAAACAAACACCTTACGGATTAAAGCATCGCGTGGGAGCAGAGGGGAAAACACTATAGACATAAATGGCTCTTTAAGAAAGTTTCACAGTCTTTTTCAACAAACACTTACGGATTTAGGTTTAGATCGTGCAAGTGGGGCGGAGGAAAATTTTAAAGAAATAATTCCTTGATTAATGTTATGAAGAGTAAGAGACTCATAATTAAAAATCTAATATTATATATTTTATCTTCATTAAAGTTAGATTTACTATAATAAATCCCCCAAAGAGATAATATTATTCCTCCGAAAGAAAATCTAAGATCGTATTATTTACTATTTGTTAGGATTCAATAATTATTTATTTTGTTTTTCGTTTATTTTTACTAGATATTTGAGCCGTATTGCTTAGTAACAGTAGGTTAGCTCCTGTAGCCACACCTCTCCCATTCTTCACGGCTCCCAAGCGGATGATATTGAATTGAAGTTAGAATCCAGATTCGAGGAAGCTAAATCCTTTCGCGTGATTGGTCTTCTCAGGTATCCAACTTAGGCAAAAAGAACTTCAAAAGCAACAGAAGCCCCTAAATATATCGCTAAAATTCCAAAAATCAAGTAACGGGTATCAAAATTAGTGGTCTCTTTCCTTAGATTTTTATAGGAAATATGAAGGTTATCCATCCCACATAGATCCTAAACATTCAAGAGTAAATATTATCTAAATTCATAATTTGTTAATTTCAACAATTTAATTATCAACCAAAATTTCCAAAAATTCCAGTGCAGTAAAATACTTATTACGGTGTTGGTTATTTCCCCAGGTACTTTTGTCCATCTTCTAGCTACATTCTCCTTTATAATCTGGTTTTGACTGATTAAGCCGAGTGAAGAAGACCCTAATGTATAATTGATAATGATACACCATCTCCATTATACAAATCCACCCCAGCTGAAATTACAGTTCCAGTTGTTGCAATTGTACCTCCAACTGTTGCTACCTTTAGAGCAAGTGGACCAAAATAGGGTGCAGCCATAACCATTCCACTTCCAGCTACAGACATTCCATTGCCAACTGCCTTTATTTCCTTGCTATCCGGCAAAGCTTCATTCCCCGCTCCCGCATGAAATCGAAGATTCATCGAAGCCAAACCCTTCTTGCGGGAGTGGAGGTATTGATAAGGCATGTTCAAAAAAAAGCCCTCTTTTCAGAAGGCCCTCTTAATTCAATTATTTCCACAAAAGTGAATACAGCACAACAAGAATGATCATGATCACAAAGGCACCAATATTGAATACCGGACTGGTTTTGAACATTTCTTTGGACAAGGGTATGCCTTTATTGTCTTCTGCACCTTTGTTTTGCAGCAAACTTACCGCAATGATAATGAGCACGGTAAGCACAGCAGTATATCCCATCTGGTCGAGAAAGGGCACATCTACAAAGATTGGGTTGTCAGACCAGCCTTTGGGAGCCACCTTAAAGTACATCGCAATAGGTATTGAGGCAAGAACACCAATAATCGCAGCATTGTTGGTTGTTTTTTTAAAGAACAAACCGCACAGAAAAACTGCCAGGATACCCGGGCTCACAACACCTGTGTATTCCTGAATAAATTGAAAGGCCTGATCAATGCCACCCAGCAAAGGAGCCATGATGACCGCGATGATCAGCGCAACAGCGGCAGAAATCCTGCCGGTATTAACAGTTTCTTTATCTCCGGCCTTTGGATTGATGTATTGTTTGTAAATATCCATGGTGAAGATTGTAGAAGTCGAATTGAGCATGGATGCCAGTGATGACACGATGGCTGCTGCCAGAGCTGCAAAGGCGATTCCTTTTAAACCGGTTGGTAAAAATTGCAATAACCAGGGATATGCTTTGTCTGCCTGGTCCAGGGAAGGTGCATTTTTTGTTGCCGCTTCACCAAGATTACCCATAATTTGAGGGTCATTAAGCATAACATAAGCGGCAATTCCCGGAATTACAACTATAAACGGAATCAGGAGCTTCAAAAATGCCGCAAACAGAATTCCGTTTTGTGCCTCTTTTAAGGATTTGGCAGCGAGTGTTCTTTGAATGATATATTGGTTAAAACCCCAATAATACAGATTCGCCACCCACAAACCGCCAACGAGTACGCCAATGCCGGGCAGGTTTTTATACTGGGGATTGGATTTGTCAAGGATCATGGCAAACCGGTCCGGCACTGCCTCGTAAACGGTCTGCAGCCCTGCCACCATGCCTTCTCCGCCGGAAACTTTATCCAGGGCGAGATAGGTGGTTGCCAGTCCGCCCAGCACCAAAAAGGCCACCTGGATTACGTCGGTCCAGGCAACGGCAGAAAGCCCGCCATATAAGGAATAGGCTGCGGCAAATAGTGCCAGGGCTATGGCAGCATAGATCATGGGAACACCCATTATAGTCTCTATAGCGATCGATCCCAGATAGATCACTGAGGTGAGGTTTACAAAAACATACAAGGCGATCCAAAATACAGCCAGGATCGTTTTTAAGTTGGTAGAATATCTTTTTTCGACGAATTCGGGTATGGTATATATCCCTTTTTCAATAAATACAGGCAGAAAATATTTTCCGACAATGACAAGGGTTATGGCAGACATCCATTCATAAGAAGCTACGGCAAGGCCGGAAGCGAAACCTGCACCAGACATGCCAATAAATTGCTCCGCAGAGATGTTTGCAGCGATCAGCGATGCACCAATGGCCCACCAGGGCAGCGATTTACTGGCCAAAAAGTAATCTTCTGCTGTTTTTTGATGTCCTTTTTTATCCCGCGATACCCATAAGCCAACGCCGAGAATCAATAGGGCATAGGCTGCAAAAATGGCATAATCTAATAGTCCAAAACTTGAATTCATCGGATACTGTTTTAATCTCTGGTTAGCACTTTTGTTCCCTCACTCGGGGTGACTGTGAATATAGTTAAATTTCTGTTGAATTTTTGTTTGTAGGCTATTTTTACCTCTTCAAAAAACTGGTCAGAGCCTGCTTCTTTAACCAGGTTGATGGTACAACCTCCAAATCCGCCGCCCATCATTCTGGCCCCGGTTACGCAGGGATATTTTTTTGCTTCAGCTACCAGAAAATCCAGTTCCGGACAACTAACCTCATACAAGTGTTGTAATCCTTCATGGGTCTCGTACATCAACTCCCCAAGCCGGTCAATATCGGATCTTCGCAGGGATTCGACGGCCTCCAGCACCCTTTTCTTTTCTGAGACCACATACAGGCAACGGTTGTAAACTATCGGACTCAGCGCTGCCTTGCATTTCTCAAGCATGTCCGGTTCTACATCCCTTAAAGAATTTACTTCGGGATAGCTTTTTTTTATGACGGATACACCCTTTTCACACTGTTCTTTGCGGATATTGTATTCGCCTGAAGCGAGGTTGTGCGACACATTGGTGTTTATCAGAACAATCTTGGTGTTCTCAAGTTTAAATGGTATATATTCAAATTCCAGGGACCTGCAGTCAAGCAGGGTCACGGTACCTGCTTTGCTCATAACAGACGAGAACTGGTCCATGATGCCGCATTTGGTACCCACATAATTGTGTTCCGCCCTTTGTGATAGTGCAACGATCTGCATTTTGGTCAGACCCAGATTAAATAATTCGTTCAGACCAGAGGCCAGGCCGCACTCAAGTGCAGCTGAGGAACTGATTCCTGATCCTATTGGCAAACTGCTTTCCAGCTCACAGTCAAATCCCCTGAGTACACCGCCGAGTTCCTGAATTTCATGAACAACCCCAAGCAGATAATTTTCCCATTGTTGCTTGCTGCGTTTTACTTTAGTGAGGTCAAAATTAAATCGCTCGTTCAGGTCTTTGCTTAAAACAGTGCAAACTTTGCCGCTTCCGTTTTTTTTAAGCTTGAAAAGAATCTTCTTGTCGATGGCCGTTGGCAAAACATAGCCCTGGTTATAATCGGTGTGTTCCCCGATAATATTGATCCTGCCCGGTGATTCTACAATGACTTGCCAACCTGCTGCTTCATTCATAAATACTTTGTGTTTAACATTTAACTATTGGGCACGGTCATTATTTAAGACCGATATTTTCTGATGTTTGTCCGTTTTTTTTAAACAAGCAGCCATTCGCATATGAGCATCTGCAGTCTTTTTTAGGTATCGAAAATAATTGACCGACTGACTTTCAAAATGAGAAGGATGCTTTAAATGTACTATTTAATCGGTTTTATAATAAAAGTAAAGGAATAATTTTTATCATTTAACAGGTATTCGGGATGGGTGCGGGCACCCCAGCTGTTGTCACCGCCAAGGCCCATTTGTCTGTAGTCTACGTTAACAGAGGTCAGGTCTCTTGTTGGTACATCAATCGTATGCCGGTTTTTTACACTTTCATCATCTCTTTGGTAGACATAGTTTCTTTCTTTCGACTCAAAATCTTCCATGACCTGGTGATGGGCACTCACATCCACTGTGGGCAAGCCTGTAATTTGAATTCCTTTTCCCTCCCGGTTTGTAAAACTCACCCACCGCACATCACTTTTGTTCCCATTCTCCTGAGGCCTCAGGTATGCCCAGTACTGCTCTGAAACACTGCCCTTGTAAATCCCGGTTTTTGCCCCGGTTTTCCTGTCCCAATAACTCTCATAACGGTCCTTTTCCGTACCAGGTCATCTGGTCAAAGCTTTTGCTGATCTGAAAATTTAATCCGATTCTTGGGGTTTCAGGCAGATCCGTTAAAAGTTTATTATACTCATTTTGAACTGTAATAGTTCCATCTCCGGCAAAGGAATAAACGATCTGAAAAGCGGCGATGTTCTTTTGATTTTCATCTTTCAGATCATACAGTACGGTTACCTCAGCATTGTTTCCCTTCATGCTTGCACTGATTGTTCTCAAATACCTGTTCTTTGTTGCATAACGCCATACCTGGCATCGTTTCTGCAGGTTATTCCCGAAATCATTGTCGGTTGGAGCACGCCAGAAATTAGGGCTGGGACCTTGTCCGTTGTAAAGGATATTATCCTGCCCATAGCTCAATTCATTCATCAGTCCGGTTGATTTGTCAAAAACGGCTTTTACAGACCGGGCTGCTGACCTTTATGGCGCGCGGGTCTTCAGAAATGAGGGTCTTTTGATCTGAAATGGATGGGAGTTGTGGTATTGGCGAGTGAATTACAAACTGTTCCCAGGCAATTTCATGGCCTTTCGGAATTAAATTTTTATCGGCCTTTGTCTTAGCCGAAAGGGTTAGCATAATTTCTTTGGAAAGATCCCTGTTTTTTGGCAAGGGAATGACCACTTCCTTACTTTCGCCGGGTGCGATCTGTAGGGGAGAAAATTTACCTTCGCCAACAGAAATTCCATTTTCCAGAAGCTGCCAGTCGAAAACAAATTCTTCTGTATCGGTAAAATTGAATAGATTTTCAATCTTAAACTTCCCTGCAACGGGATCAATGGCACTGAACCTGATGTTCTGATACACTTTTTTTACTTCCCAAAGTGCGGGTTTGGGGCTTCGGTCGGGATCTACAAGTCCGTTCAGGCAAAAATTTCCGTCGGAGGGAACATCTTTTGGGCCGAAATCTCCCCCGTATGCCCAGTATTCCTCTCCGGTTTCTGTTCGTTTTATAAGGCCCTGGTCAACCCAGTCCCAAATAAAACCACCCTGAAGCACATCGTATTTATAGATCATGTCCCAATACTCTTTTAAGTTACCCACACTGTTGCCCATTGCGTGTGCGTATTCACAGAGTATATATGGACGGTCCTTGTGTTTTTTTGCATATTCCTCCAGTTGGTTTATTCCGGCATACATGGGGCTGACGATGTCTGTATTCCGGTTCAGACCGGCCTGTTCGAACAAAACAAACCGGGTGGCATCTCTTCGTTTGATCCATTCATATCCCTCATAAAAAACAGGTCCGTTACCACATTCATTACCCATAGACCAGATAATTACACTTGGATGGTTTTTATCTCTTTCTACCATATTTTTCATGCGGTCCAAATGGGCTGCATTCCACTCAGGCCTGTAGGAAATTTGATTGACGGTATCAAAAGTACCCTGGTGTTCGGCGCCCATGCCATGCGACTCTATATTGGCTTCGTTCACGACGTACATACCGTATTTATCGCACAGCTCATAAAACTTTTCCGGCTGCGGATAGTGAGAAGTTCTAACGGCATTGATGTTGAACAGCTTCATGGTCTGAATATCTTTTACCATTGTTTTTTCATCCATATAATGCCCGTTGCGGTCGTGATGTTCGTGTAGGTTAACCCCTTTGGCATAGATCGCTTTGCCGTTGACGAGCAATTGTCCGTTTTTGATCTCTATATTTCTGAAGCCAACCTGTGAACCGACTTTTTCAATTTCCCTGGCATTTTTATCTTTCAAAGAGATGATCAGTTGATATAGGTTCGGATCCTCGGCACTCCACGGTTTCACTGTCGCAAGGTCAGCCTTAAATTCCATTTGAGGTTTGTTATCGGTAAACGTTTGAATTTTCGTAAAGACAGGCTCGTTCTTTTCATTCAGAAGATCGACCTGGATCTGATGTCCGTTAATTTCCTTACCCTCAAGTGCTACGGTCAGTTTGAAAAGGCCTTTTTTGTAATCCTGAGACAGACCTGCCTGTGACTCAATGTCGCGGATGAAGGTCTTATTTCTTGCCAGCAAGTATACGTCTCTGGTAATTCCAGACAATCTCCAAAAATCCTGATCCTCGAGGTAACTGGCATCAGACCAGCGGTAGACTTCAACAGCCAGAAGATTTTTTCCTTTTTTTAAGTAAGCTGATATATTAAATTCAGCAGGCGTTTTGCTGTCTTCAGAATAACCTACTTTTTGTCCGTTTACCCACACATACATCGCCGAGCTGACCGCTCCGAAATGGAGGATCACTTCTTTTTGAAGCAGGTCGTCCCCAAGATCAAAATAGGTTCTGTTAGAGCCAACTGGATTGTAATGCGCCTGTATTTTTGGAGGAGTTTTGGCATGTGGGTAGGTGATATTTACATAAATAGGAATGTCATAACCCTGTAACTCCCAGTTGGAAGGTACGGGAATTGTTTTCCAGCTTGTGTCGTCAAATTCTTCTTTGTAAAAATGAGTAGGCCGGTCGGCGGGTTTGGTTACCAGATTGAATTTCCAGTTGCCGTTTAATGAGATAAAAAAGGGTGAGGCGAGGGGATCATTCTTTAAAACCTGCTGGCTTGTTTGATATGGAATAAAAGAAGCGCGAGGGGCTAATTTATTGATTCTAAAAACTGCCGGGTTTTCCCAGTCTTCGATTTTAGTTGCCTCATTCTGGGCATTCACCCTTGAAATATTATTGGTGCATGATATAATCAAAAAAAGCCAAAATAAAGTATATGTTCTCATCAAAACATAGATTAAAAAGTTTGAAAAAAATTAAAGAACTGTTGAAGAACTTTTTCAGAATGTGTTTGAAAGTAAGGACTGAAAAGCTCCCTATCAAGACCATGAATATACCCATTCAAAATTGGATATGCAAAAAAAACCGCCTCTTTATAGAAACGGTTTTCATACAAATATATAATGAAAATTATCCTTTCAATGCCTCAGCACCACCTACAATCTCAAGGATCTCATTGGTAATGGCTGCCTGTCGGGCCTTGTTGTATTGCAACAACAATTCGTCCCTGATTTCTTTTGCATTATCTGTAGCCTTGTGCATGGCCGTCATACGGGCACCATGTTCAGCAGCAAAAGAATCGCGAATGGCCTTGTACAATTGTGTCTTGATCGATTTTGGGATCAATCCTTTTACGATTTCTTCTTTTGTAGGTTCAAAGATATAATCAACCACTATGTTCCCATCTCTTTGCGGTGGTACAATGGGAAGCAACTGTTCTTCAGTCAGGATTTGAGTCGCAGCGTTTTTAAATTTGTTGTAAACCAGCTCAATCCTGTCGAAGGAACCATTTAAAAACTGTTCCATCAGATCCTCTGCAATTACTGCAACATGGTCGAAGGTCAGGTCGTCGTAAACAGCGCTGTGGTTTGCATAGATCTTGTGTGTCTTAGACAAAAGATCATTCCCTTTTTTGCCTATACTCATGATACTCACATCCATACCGGAGTATTTGGCTTCTATAATGGATTTGGTCTGTTTCGTAATGGCTGAATTAAACCCGCCGCATAAGCCTCGGTTGGAGGTAATTGCCACTATCAATACCTTTCGTACCTCTTTTTGTTGTGTAAATGCACCGCCATCTTCTGGTTCCAGGGTAGCACTCAGATTTTGCAGCAATTCAGTGAGCTTATTGGCATAAGGCCTCATCTGTATGATGGCAGTCTGTGCTTTTTTTAACTTTGCAGCAGAAACCATTTTCATGGCACTGGTGATCTGCATCGTAGAACCTATCGATGAAATTCTATTGCGTATTTCCTTTAAGTTGGCCATTTTTATCTTTCAAATTTAATAAGTGGAGCGATCCGGTTTCTGCCTGAAATTAATTGTAATTCGAGGCGATTTCAGAGGCTACTTTTTCAAGTATGGCGGTTACTTCATCAGTTATTTTTCCTTCTTTCAGCACTTTTAATGCATCCGGATGTGATTTTCTCAACAGGGTCAGGAATAATTTTTCAAATTCTTTCACCTTGGCAACAGGAACCTTCCTAAATAGGTTTTTTGAACCTACATAGATAATCGCTACCTGATCTTCAACGGTAAAAGGATCATTCTGTGCTTGTTTCAGAATTTCAACATTTCTCCTTCCTTTTTCAATAACACCTAATGTTGCAGCATCCAGATCTGAACCGAATTTTGAAAAAGCTTCCAGTTCGCGGAATTGCGCCTGGTCTAATTTTAAGGTGCCGGCCACTTTTTTCATCGATTTGATCTGAGCATTTCCACCTACACGGGAAACAGAGATACCCACATTGATTGCAGGACGCACACCGGCGTTGAACAAGTCGGATTCAAGGAATATCTGCCCGTCTGTGATAGAAATTACGTTGGTTGGAATATAGGCAGAAACGTCTCCTGCCTGAGTTTCAATGATAGGCAAAGCGGTTAATGAACCGCCACCTTTTACTTTACCTCTTAATGAGGCAGGAACGTCATTCATTTTCTGTGCGATCGCATCGTTGTTAATGATCTTCGCTGCCCGTTCCAGCAATCTTGAGTGAAGGTAGAACACGTCACCCGGATAAGCTTCACGTCCTGGCGGACGACGAAGTAAAAGAGAAACCTCACGGTAAGCCACAGCCTGTTTTGACAGGTCATCATAAATGATCAGGGCCGGCCTTCCGGTATCTCTGAAATATTCACCAATAGAGGCTCCTGCAAAGGGTGCATAGAATTGCATTGGTGCAGCATCTGAAGCATTCGCAGCAACGATGGTGGTATAGGCCAAAGCGCCTTTTTCTTCTAATACACTGGCAATATTTGCAATGGTTGAACCTTTTTGTCCAATGGCAACATAAATACAATACACCGGTTTACCGGCGTCATAAAACTCTTTCTGGTTAATGATGGTATCGATGGCCACAGTTGTTTTTCCTGTCTGGCGGTCACCGATGATCAGCTCGCGCTGCCCTCTTCCAATAGGGATCATGGCATCGATAGCCTTGATTCCTGTTTGCAGGGGCTCATTAACCGGCTGACGGAATATTACCCCGGGGCTTTTCGCTCCAGTGGCATTTCAAAAGTTTCGCCCTGAATAGGTCCTTTTCCATCAATGGGTTGTCCAAGGGTATTTACAACACGGCCAAGAATGCCTTCACCCACTTTGATAGAGGCAATTCTATTGGTTCTTTTTACGATTGCACCCTCTTTAATTTCAGTTGGATCTCCTAAAAGTACCACCCCCACATTATCTTCCTCAAGGTTGAGTACAATCCCTTCAAGGCCCCCTTCAAAGAGCACCAGTTCTCCGAATTGCACATTCGCCAGGCCAAAGATCCTTGCGATACCATCTCCTATCTGTAAAACAGTGCCTACTTCATCTAAAGAAACCTTTGTATTAAACCCAATCAATTGTTCTTTTAAGATTGCTGATACTTCAGCTGGTTTTATTGTTGCCATTTTAATTGAAATCTTTAATATTATAATTTAGCTATATAATGATTTTCTTCAAATTCATCCAGAACGGAATTCAACATTCCCGTAACGCTTGAATCGTATTGCTTGTCACCAATTCTGAGCACAAAACCGCCAATGATGGCAGGGTCTATAATGTTCTCGATTGTAACAGTATTCTTTGTGATTGTTTTAATCTTTTCCAAAATTTTGGCTTCCAGCTCCTTAGTTAAAGGAACAGCAGTAGTTACGCGCGCAACTTCATTGCCCAACAAAAAATCATAAATGATCTGATACTCTTTGGCTACCAGTTGCAACAGATTGATTCTGTTATTTCTGATCATAAGTTGCACCAGGTCCATGGTAAGCACATTTGTTTTAGTGCCGAAGATCTTCGATAAAACAGTTGACTTTATGCCTGATTTAACAACCGGACTGGCGATCAAATGCTGTAAATCAGGATTTTCGGAAATGGTCTGATCGATCAGAATCATGTCGTTATTTACCTCATCGGCAATTTTTCTGTCTTTTGCCAAATCGAGTACTGCTCTGGCATAGCGCAATGCAGATCTAGTTCCTTTCATAACCTCAGTTTATTGCCGCTTCATCCAACATTTTATCGATAAGCCTGATCTGCTTCTCTTTATTGGATAATTCATCTTTTATTACTTTCTCTGCAATACCAACAGATAATTCTGCAACCTGCTTCTTGAGCTCAACAATAGCAGCTTGTTTCTCATTTTCTATGGTTGTTTTCGCCTGGGTAATAATTTTATCGGCTTGCATTTTGGCTTCATCTTTAGCCTCTGTTATGAGAGATTCCTTGATTTCCCTGGCTTCTTTCAACATTTTTTCTCTTTCAGCCCTGGCTTCTTTCAGGATCTTCTCATTGCTGGCATTTAGATCTGCCATTTCCTGACGTGCTTTATCTGCTTCCTCGAGCGCTTTCTTAATACCCTCTTCACGCTCGTTTACAGCGTTTAAAATCGGTTTCCAGGCAAATTTATTGAGCAGCCAAACCAGGAGGATAAGTATGAGTATCTGCCAGAAAAACAGTCCGAATGAAAAATCGTTAATTAATTTCTCCATAATAATTTATGTAATGATAATTTTTTTCATGTTTGAACAACAGCTGCAGCCAACCGCAACAGCTGTTGTTTTTTTGATGTTACACTGCAAATAATGCAGCAAAACCAATACCTTCAATAAGCGCTGCTGCAATCAACATAGCTGTTTGAATTTTACCTGATGCTTCTGGCTGACGAGCGATAGCATCCATTGCTGAGCCACCAATTCTACCGATACCTAAACCGGCACCAATTACGATTAGACCTGCACCAACGATTTCTGGAATTTGCATATATAAAAAATTTAAAAATTAAACAATCAAATTAATGGCTTTCTGCGTGTTCTCCGTGGTGTTCCTCAACGGCAAAACCAAAATACAAGGCAGATAGCATGGTGAAAATATACGCCTGCAGTGCTGCTACAAGCAATTCGAGTATAGAAAGCGCAAAAGCGAGTACAAAGCTTAAGGAGCTGCCTAACCAGTTATTAAAAATAAAAATCAGACCTATAATGCTCATCAATACAACGTGACCGCCATGATGTTGGCATAGAGACGTATCATGAGCGCAAAGGGTTTGATGAAAACGCCCAGCAATTCTATAGGGGCTAGAATTATTTTCATCAGCACAGGTACCCCGGGCATCCAGAAGATGTGTTTCCAGTAATTCTTATTGCCCGAAAACTGGGTAATGAGAAAAGTAAGAAAAGCAAGCGCCAGAGTCTCGGAAATATTTCCGGTAACGTTTACTCCAAGCGGTGTCAACCCAAATAAATTGAGGAACCATACGAAAAAGAAGATGGTCAACAAATAGGGCATATACTTTTTATACTGCGGATTACCAATATTTGGGATGGCAATACCATCTCTGATGAAAAGAACGATGGGTTCAAAGAACCGTCCGACACCTGTAGCAATGGGTCCCTTGTCATAAGATCGCGCAAGGCCTCCAAAGAGCAACAGCATCAGCAGGCTGGTTACAATAATCATCAGGACACTTTTAGTAATCGAGAAATCAATCGGTTTGTCGTTGGTGGGATGCTTTTGATCATCATAAGTAATGGTGCCTTCAGCATCTGTTTTATATATTTTGTTATGATAGAGCTTATAATAATTTCCCTTGCTCTCTGCAAGGGTTTCTCCATGATGGAACTTTGAAGATAAAAAAACATGCAGTCCCTCATCCCACAGAATCACTGGCAGCGAAAAACCGTAATGTTTACCGGCTTCTTTGTCTGAGAAAAAGATGAAATCATGAGAATCTTGCAAGTGGTGCTGAATATCTTCTTTGATTGCAGTTTTGAGGTCTTTGGGTGCTGCTTTTGCACTATGTTCTTCATGCTGAGCGAAGGAATTGAGACTGTATAAAAGTGAGATGATTGTAAGGTACTTGAACAAATTCTTACGAAACATATTTTTTAATATTTATGGCTATAAAAAATCGGTGCAAAGGTAAGATTTTTATTTTGATGAAGCCAAATAAAACAATTCTAATTTTGTAGAATTTTGATCAAACCCAATGTCTCCAGGATCAAACAAATGGTATACGGAATAAAAAAAGTTGCGAATTCAATCGTTTCAATATTGTTATCTGCATGGTAGGCAGGATAGAAAAAAATAAAAAAAGCAGCGAATTTTAAGAAGCTACCAGCCATAAAAAGAAAGCCCAGAGAATCACTGTATTTCGCTCTGGAACGATACAAAAAAGCATATATGGAAACAGCCAGCAGATAATTTATGAGATAGGCGGCAATAAGCCGGTTGCCCCAAAGAGGAATTTCGAGAAAATAAAGGATGATAAGGTAAACAATAAAGGCAAAAAACAAGGATAATAATAAGATAAGCGCAAAGTGAAGAACAGGTTTCATGGGCAATAATTAACTATTCACATCTTTGATCTGTTTGATCAGGCTGTAAAAAGAAACCACCAGGGCCAGCAGGGTAAAGATGATGGTATAGGTATCTTGTTCACCTGAATATTTTGCATCGAGCCACTTCCCAAAATAGGCTCCGGCATAGATCGTAACTCCCATTTGAATTCCGATACCTGTTAAACGTATATATTTGTTAAGCTGTTTTTTGGGTTTTTGATTCGTCATGGTACATTTGTTTTACGGTACCTTTAACCGTGCAGACAGCGTTGAGCTCGGCCCCGGGTTCAACCATAAGCTTTCCGAGGGTAACTTCACCATTAATGACCGAAGTGGCTTTTAATGACAAAAGCTCATCAACCACAAGTATTCCTGTAAAAAGCCCTTCGATTTCTGCATTTGTACAGGTGATATTTCCATTCACAATACCCTCTTTGCCAATGACTACTTTGCCGGAGGTTGTGATATTTCCATCTATTTTGCCATCAATTCTGAAATCGCCTTCTGAAAGGAAATCTCCGGAAAATATGGTGTTTTTGCTAACAACATTTCTGTCGGATACTGTTACCTGCGGATTTTTATTTTTTTGAAACATAATAAGTACCGTTTATTTTTTCTGATTTTTTAAATTTTCCAGAGCCATCTTGGCAAAGTCACTTTCGGCTGTGTTGGGATAATTTGCCATGACATAGTCTAACTGCATCTTGTATGCTTCGGGCCCTATTGTTTTACTGGCAATCAGTGCTTTTAAAAGTTCAAATTTAGCTTCAATTGGGATTTCCCTGTAACTGTTTTCAGAATTTTTGATCAAACTCAAAGCATAGTTATACTCACCTTCTTCGTAACAAATAAATGCATTCTTATAAATATTCTCGGGGGAGGATTCGTTATCTTCTTCCTTAATAACCTTTTCAGGGTTCTTAATGATTTGCGCATAACGGCTGTCTGGATAATTATTAACGATATCATCGGCAGAAATATTGCCCTTGGCGGGATCGAAATTCTCATAACACCTGAAAAGTTGGTATTTTACGGGTAAAATTAGGTTTTCAGCCGGATCATTGGCCAGGTATTTTTCAAAATGACCGGCAGCGATGCTGTACTCTTTGAATTGCTCTTTGTAGAGCAGACCTAGGTTGTAATGCGCGTTATTCCTTAGATCTGCGATACTGTCTATCTGTTTTGGTTCAGAAGGTATGAATTGCAGGTAATAAGCAGGATCATATCTTTGCTTAAGGTCGGTAACTTCAGGATTGGTCTGCATGGCCATTTCCTGATTCCCTGCCGCAATCCTTGAAAAGATCCAGTTATCGGTTAAAGTCCGGTTGCCAAAACGGTTTTTAAATTCCTGCTTGCCGAATCCAAGGGTTTGTGGATTATAAAAATAGAACGATTCACCCGCTGATTGTTTTGAGCCATCCGACAAAAATTCATTACCAAAATTGGATTGCTGTTCGGCAATGGTCCTGTTTAGTTCATCCTGTTTTTTCAGTTCGGCAACATAGGAATTAAAATAGGCCTGCCGTTCTGCTTCGGGTAAACTTACCAAATACAGGATACTGTCATTGGTTTTAAGCACCTGTTCATAATAGATTACTTCTTCCAGGCTTTTATTCTTGGCAGCAATCCTCCTTATTCTTTTGGAATTGGGATCCACACTTTTGATCTGAAGAACGCTGTCGTAATACGCCCCTGCTAGCAGGTATTTCGACTGGTCAAAATTCAGGTTACCAAGTGCTTCATAAGAGAGACTCTTTTGAAAAGGTTTTGCTGTATTCTCCCTGAGGGATTTTTGAAAAAAATCATCAGCCTGCCCGGTATCTCCTTTTTTCTGGGCAATTAAACCTGCCTGGTAATACAATTCGTCGAAGTAAGGTTTGTTTTCACGGTCTTCCCCAAGTTTTCTGAGGGCAAAGATCATGGCATCGGTACTGTCTTTATCAGAGTAGTTCTTGGCTCTTTCTATCTGGGCGTGCACCATGTATTTTCGGGGTACTTTTTTGAGATAGGTAAGTGCTTCAAACATCATGTTCGACGAATCGAGTTTGTTCTCTTCCCTATACATCTGCCCGAGGATAAACATATTCCGCGATCCCTGTTCCTTATCTTTGAAATAATACGTTGCGTATTTCAGGTTGTCTATAGCGAGCTGGGTACTGTCTAATTGCACATAAGCCATGGCCAATGCCGTATGTGCCTTTTCAAGCAATTCTTCAGATATTGCTTCGCTTCGCACAATACTATTGAGCGTTTCAATTGCCAGAGTTTCATTCTGCAGTCTGATATCTGTCTTGGCTTTCCAGATCTTGGTTTCGAGGTATAAATCTGCATTTGGATATTTTTCCAGGGCAAAAGTGAAAGCGTCAAGTGCCGGAACAAACCGCTGGCTGAAATACCTCGATTTTCCCAAAAGCAGGTATGCGTCATCAATCTGGTCATTTCGTTCATAACCATCAATCACCATTGAATGTTTTTGGATTGCTTTCACTGATTTTTCCTCCGATTTTTCAAAGCCCTGCTTGATTGGAGATTCTGCCTGACTCTGCCCGGGTAAAGGAATATTGTCTTCGATTTTTATCGGTTCAATGGGCAAGGTCTCCCAATAGTTATCTTCATAAGTAGCGTCGAGTTGTTTCTTGGCCTCATCAAAAGCAACATTCCCGTTGTATAGCACATTGAATTTCGTGCTTACGGAGTTTCCTGTCCTGTTGAGATAGGAGTCTTTTTTAGTTGAGCAACTAAAAATTAGCCCAATTAAAACCAAAAAGAAAATAATGCTATTAGCCTTTTTTTCAAAATTTTTTCCTGCCTAAAGCGATTTAAATATGATAAACGATCTAGGTGAGGTAAAAGTACAAATTAATCGGAAAATGTTTTAAATTTTAACTAAAGGTTGGTAATTAGGATATTGATTACTCATTTCCTGTGTTAGTTTTGGAGGGATTACCTTCAGTAAGATATAGCAGATCAAACCACCAAAAACGATAAAAATTGAATTGATGATAAGAATTTTGTCTGTCCAAACGGTTCGTTCAATGCTGAATCCAATTATATTAATCGGAATTAAAAAGAGACATAGCTCCTCTAAATTTAAAATATTGTGTTCAAAAAGCCATTTTTTACCCGTTTCTATGGTTCGTTGCTTCATGATTTTATGGAAACTGTACATGGATTTAAACGTATATAAATAGAGAAAAACAGAAAAAAGTGACTAGTAGACCAGGTTGTTTTAACCATTTTAAAAGGCTGAAAGAAATGCCCAATAAACATAAAGTTAAAAATATTTTAGGGTGGGGTAAGAATATGTGAATAAAGTATTTGCCCACCAAACGCCAATAGTATTTGTGAGAGTGCGTTTTGGTTTTTTCTACAATATCGCTAAAACCAAAAATACCGAACTTTTAAATGAAATATTGAGGGCTTCATCAAAGAAATTGTGGGTTTTCTCAAAATATGTTCAATATCATTTGCTAAATGATCTACCAATTCGGTTTGTAAGTCATACCATTCAACATAATGCGCTTGGTAAAATGATATAGCTTTTCAATTGTTTCTCGTTCAATTCCATCATTCAAAACTTCTGGATTCACAATGTTTTGCATTGTTTGAAGAAATCCTCAAGATCAGCCAATTTTGATCGAGTTTCTTCGGTTCCGGATTCGGTAAGCCTGTAATATTACGTACAGATTTCCAATGCTTTTTATTAACTTCCAGCAAACCGTCGGTCTCTAATTTGTGCAGGGTGGGATGAGACCTCTGTTTTTTAGTTTTCCTCCAGTAATTTCCTTAACCCTTTGAGTAATCTCATAACCGTACATTTTATTTTGGTTTTCCAAAAGTTTTAAGATGATGGTTTGTAAAGATCCTTTGTATAGTTTTTGATTTGCCATGGATAAATATACATAAAAAACTTATGATAATAAACTTGGGTATTAAATTTTAGACTGCAAAAAAGGCTTCTAATTCTTTAAGCGTTTCCGGTGAAGTTTTGATGTTTTACCAAATTACCTTGTTCAAATATCACTATACGCTGGCAAATCAGTAATATGGCCCAAATCATGACTCGAAATTAATAGGGTAGAATCAGTTTCTTCGTTAATTTTTTTAAGGTTTTCTTTAATCATTTTGCGTAGTTGGATTAGGTTTGCAAAAGGTCATCTAATATAACAACTTCCGGTTGACCGATTAAAGTACAATCCCGGCTTTTTCTGATTTCCTTTGGAGAGGTCTGCAAATATTTTTTTGTCCGAGAATTTCTTGTTGAATATTCTGAAAAAAGACAGGAAATTTTTAAATCTGTTTCATTTACCTCGTAAATGGGATAAAGCTAAAATATTCTTCGGCGGTTAAATAGCAATTAAAAAGTTATCTATAAAGGTGCGGTAAAAGGTCATTTGTTTTATTGACCTGGATTTCGTTGTTGACTACCTTTCCTGTGGTAGGTGAATTAAATCCAAAGTAAATTAAGAAAGTTGTTTCCTGCCCCGTTGTTACCTACCAAACCAAAGGATTGCCTTTTGGAATTTCGAGAGTTGGAATGTTTAAAACGGTATCTCGTATTTTGAAAGTTTTGGTAAAATATGTTTACTAATTGTCCTGACCAAAAGGTTGATCATGGTATATTTAAATTCGATGTATTTTTTGGTGATGATGTCCATTAATTGGTGTGAAATAAAAGTCCCAAGAGCCCTAAATAATCAAAGAGGAAATCTTCAAAATTGATGAGTTATAGAAAAGGTAAAAAATCCCATCGGGAAAGTAAAAGTGGGATCAGCCATGACAGTCCTGTTCTGATAATTAAAGGCGGGTAAATGATTTTTTTTAAAGACTGCGTATAGAATAATGTGTGTTTACAATGTTGTAATAAAAATGGATCAGAGAGTATTCATCCAAAATAAACATAAGGAATATGAAGAAAAAATCAAAACGACTGGTGATAAATATATTTGATTGTAAAAAATCTTGTATTGAATGTTTTGGATGAGATTTATAATACGTGTCCATGCGGAATAAATGTCCAAAATTGATATAAAAACCGGTAAAAAATACTAAAATAATAATGGAAACCATGTTTGGAAGTTGGATTTGGGTAGAAAAAAAACGTAAAGTAAACTATGACAGAATAAATAGAGATCGGTTCTTTATTTTAATTAAATGAATAAGAATGGAGGTATTTAAATATGTGCCAAGAGAAGATTGGATACAGAAATGTGAATTGTGGTTCAAGGAATTAATACAATTGATTTTTAAATTTCTAATTAAAAATAGAGAAAAATCAAAATTAGAAACGGGATAACCAGAAAGGATTTGAATGATAAAAAGAGAGGCGAGCAGATATTCAAGGTTTAATAAATTGAAATAATTCAACCCAAATAAGGTGCCGAAATCAATAAAATTGGAAGAAAGGACAGTTGATCGGCGATTTATTCAATGATAAAATTAAAAAATTGATGATTAAGGTTCCTAAAAGGATAAGGATCATCCAAGTTAGATAATTTTCCAATTCGTAACCTTCACGAATCAACATTAAACCAAAAGGAATAATGGTGAAAGCGGTAAAAAATTGAAGAACGAAATAAGATTCCTAAAAAAAATGAAAATTTTATCTTTTTTTATGGGTAAAGCCAATAGGGGTTTACTCATTACGGTAATTTTTGAAAGAAAAACCGCATCAAAAGATCTGCGATAAACCAGTAAAATAAAAAATGATTGACCATTACAAAGGGGCCTGATCGGAAAATACTTTTTTAAACAGGAAGAAACTATCCTAGGGTAAAAAATGAGAAAAAAATAAATGCAGAAATACAAACATTTATGAAATACTATTTTTTGCCAATAGGAAGAACGGAAAAATTGCTTCCATTCGAGTTCTAATAAATTCGGATACCATCGGGTTGGTTTTCAGGAATAAGTATCACGATGAAAAATACAAAAAATTACAAAATCTATTGAAAATACTCAAATTTTCCGTATTCACTTTGAATGGTCAGTTTTTCTTTGATCCATTTTTTCCACCCGACCAATGATTTGCGCTTCGACGCCAAATGACTGTGAGATGGCGATCAAATCATCTGCAATTTCCCGGGGTACATACAATTCCATCCGGTGTCCGCAATTAAAGACCTGGTACATTTCTTTCCATTGGGTATTTGATTGCCTCTGAATCATCTTGAATAAAGCAGGCACTTCAAACAAATTGTCTTTGATGACGTGCAAATTTTCAATAAAATGTAATATTTTGGTTTGTGCCCCTCCGCTGCAATGCACCATCCCGTGAATATTTTTTCTGTGTTTTTCAAGGATTTTTTTTATGATGGGTGCATAGGTTCGCGTTGGCGAAAGAACCAGTTTTCCAGCATCAAAATTAGTCCCTGAAACAGGATCTTGTCAATTGCATTTTGATCCAGCTGTATACCAATTCTTCAGGTACCTGATGATCAAAACTTTCAGGGTATTTTTTGGCGAGGTCATGGTGAAACACATCGTGCCTGGCGCTGGTGAGTCCGTTACTACCCATACCCCCGTTGTATTCCGTTTCATAAATGGCCTTACCGGAAGAAGCCAGTCCAACAATTACATCACCGGCCTGAATGTGGGCATTGTCAATCACCTCACTTCGTTTCATTCTGGCCGTAACAGTAGAATCCACAATGATGGTTCTTACCAGGTCCCCCACATCAGCTGTTTCACCACCGGTACTATGGATGGTAATTCCATAGCTTTTAAGGTCTTTGAGTAATTCTTCGGTGCCATTGATAATGGCAGCAAGTACACCGGCAGGAATCAAATTTTTGTTGCGGCCAATGGTTGACGAGAGCAGAATATTCTCTGTTGCGCCCACACATATAAGATCGTCAATGTTCATGATCAGGGCATCCTGTGCTATTCCCTTCCAGACAGACAGGTCCCCTGTTTCTTTCCAGTACATATAGGCCAGGGACGATTTGGTCCCTGCGCCATCGGCATGCATCACGAGGCAATAGTTCTCGTCACCGGTAAGATAATCAGGAATGATCTTACAAAAAGCCCTGGGAAAAAGTCCTTTGTCAATATTTTTGATCGCATTGTGAACATCCTCTTTCTGTGCAGATACACCTCTTAAATTATACCGGTTGTCCGACGCCATACACCTTGTTTTAATTATTTGTCTTTTAAATATAAATATTTTTTGTCGTAGTCTATAATTGCTTTCCAGTTGTGTAATATATCAGCCCCTATAATGCCATGTATCGGTTTGGCGTTTTGGCTTTGCAGGGCTGTATTGATATGGCTGAGGTCTATTAGTACAAGGGAAATTTTTTTGTGCTGGCACTTACCGATCTTCAGTAAATTCTTCTTGGCGATCATCGTTTCAAGTTGTGTTGGTCCCCGCGCCACTCGCCTTGTGGGAAGAATCCTCTGCATTGAGATGGAAGGATTCCTGCCCGTCAAAACCCATACAGGAATTTGAAGCGCCTGTGTCCAGAATAAAATTGCCTTTCACTTTATTAATGGTAACCTTTATTTCAAAGTGGTTGGTAGGATTCTTTTTGAGTTTTATTCTGTGATATCCGTTTTCAAACAAAAAATCCCCAAGACTATCCATCGTTTTAAATCACGGATTTAAACTGGTCAATAAAACGCAAATCGTTCTCGTAGAACATTCTTATATCAGGTATCTGATACAGAAGCATTGCGATTCTTTCAATCCCCATGCCAAATGCAAAACCACTGTATTTATAAGAATCGATTCCCACGTTTTTAAGCACATTGGGATCCACCATGCCACAGCCCATAATTTCGAGCCAGCCCGTGCCCTTGGTAATCCTGTAATCGGTTTCTGTTTGTAAACCCCAATAGATATCTACTTCTGCGCTGGGTTCTGTAAAAGGAAAGTAAGAAGGCCTCAGGCGAATTTTTGATTTTCCGAACATTTCTTTTGTAAAATAAAGAAGTGTTTGTTTAAGGTCTGAGAAAGACACGTCAGTGTCTATATAAAGTCCTTCCACCTGATGAAAAATGCAATGTGCTCTGGCAGAAATATCTTCATTTCTGAATACCCTTCCCGGTGAAACAGTTCTGAATGGGTGGTTGATGGGATTCCATATAACGAACTTGCACAGAAGAGGTATGGGTTCTCAGGAGCATATCGGGGTTTCTCTGAATAAAAAAGGTATCCTGCATATCTCTTGCCGGATGGTGTTCCGATAAATTCAAGGCGGTAAAATTATGCCAGTCATCTTCTATTTCCGGACCCTCCGAAACTGTGAACCCGATTCTGGAAAACACTTCCAGAATCTGATTTTTAACTATAGATATGGGGTGGCGGGCTCCCAGTGGCGCAGGTTCCGAAGGTCTGGTAAGGTCTTCTTTGCTTTGCTGCTCTGTCAGCTGCTTGCCCAGGTTTTGTTTCAGGCAATTTATTTTTTCGGTAGCCGCCTGCCTAGGTCATTCAGCATTTGTCCGATTTCTTTTTTTTCCTGCCCGTCAACCTGCTTGAAATCTGCAAACAGGTCTTTTAAAATACCCTTACTTCCAAGTAGTTTAATTCTGTACGCTTCAACTTCTTCCTGCGTATTTCCATTAAATGCTTCAACTTCATCAAGTAAACGCAATAATTTATCCTTCATTTTACATGAAATTTTAAAGGCCAAATTTAGTATTTTTATTGTCAAAAAAGCGGTATTTGGGTTTAGTTCCTAATAATTTATAAATATTGGATCGTTGGAGTAAATAATTGCTGCAAAACAGAAGATTTTATAGTGAAAAACTATATATTGCTTGTTAATTAAAATTTGAAATAATATGAAAAGACCTTTACCTGATATCAAGAGATACGATTTTGAAGAAGTAGCTTTTGGTAATCTGATGCAGAAGAGGATCAATAAAATTTTGATTATTTGCTCGAATTATGATTATTATATGCTTGAAGAAGACGGTAGGATAGACGAGCGTATCTTTGATGAATACACGGCTTTGAACCTGAGGTACCCACCTAGTTTTTTCCATGCCAATTCAGCGAAAAGGGCATTAAAGATTTTGGAAAACGATAAAATAGACCTGATTATTACCTGGTTGGATATTGGCAATAACCAGACTTTTGAGGCCTCCAAACAAATCAAGGAAGCCTTTCCTAAAATCCCGATTATGGCCTTAAGCCATTATTCTTCTCTGCTTCGGAAAAAACTGGAAAAGGAGAAAACTGGTATTATTGACCTGGTATTTCACTGGAATGGCAATGTCGATATTTTTCTTGCCATCATCAAACTCACCGAGGACAGAATGAATGCTGAAAAGGATATCAATGAAATTGGGGTCAAGGCCATTTTGCTGGTAGAGGATTCCATGAAATTTTATTCGCGATACCTACCCATTATATACAAAATCATTTTTAACCAAACCAGGTCTTTTATGTCAGAAGGCCTGAATGATTACCGCAAAATGATGCTGATGAGGGGGCGGCCAAAAATTTTACTGGCAATTAATTTCGAAGATGGCAAAGAATTGTTCGAAAAATATAAAGAGAACCTGCTCGGCGTTATTTCGGATGTCAATTATTTCAGAGAAGGCAAAAGGGATCCTGAGGCAGGATTTCATTTGTTGAGATATGTTCGCGGATATGAACGCTATTTCCCGTTTCTGATTCAATCTTCAGATATCAATAATGAAAAGAAAACCCTAGGAGCTAAAAGGAAAATTTTTATACAAGTATTCTGAAACACTGGAGGAAGAGTTAAAAAATTATATAAATCAGTATTTTTCTTTCGGGGATTTTGAGTTCTGGGACCCTGTACAGGGCAAAGTTCTTGCGGTGGCCAAAGACCTTACTGGCCTGCAAAAGGCACTTTATGAGGTGCCTACGGAATGTATTATCTACCATTCAAAGAGAAGCGAGTATTCCAAATGGTTAAGGTCAAGGGCATTGTTTCCTTTGGCGAATCTGTTCAGCAATGTGGAATACGATGATTTTGAAGATGCCGAGCAGGTAAGAGAATTTCTGATCGAGGCGATCAAGATGTACCGGATTTTCCGTTCGCGGGGTGTGATCTCTAAATTTGATAAGAATACCTATGATGAATACTCAGGAATTTCGAGGATAGGGGATGGCTCTCTTGGAGGAAAAGGAAGGGGTCTGGCATTTATTGACTCCTTTTTAAAACGAAATAAGCTCTTTAATAAATACGAAGGTATTCAGATCTCCATACCCCGGACCGTCGTCCTTGGTATGGATGTATTTGATGAGTTTATGGAAGCGAATAGGCTTGATCGGATTTGTTGCAAAGAGCTATAACGATCAGGAAATACTTGAAAAATTTGTTTCAAAACCATTGCCCAAATGGGCTTTTGAAGATATAAAGGCATTTTTGAACGTCACTGACAAGCCCATTGCAATCAGGTCTTCCAGTATTCTGGAGGATACCTATTACCAGCCTTTTGCAGGTATTTTTTCCACCTATATGGTGCCAAATACAAACAAAGAACGAATGGTGGAAATGGTTACACAGGCCGTCAAATCTGTGATGGCTTCTGCTTTTTTTGAGGGCAGTAAAGCATATCTGAATGTAACCAACCATACGATAGAAGAAAGCAGAATGGCTGTAATACTGCAGGAAGTAACCGGGAAACAATACAATGATGTTTATTACCCGAATGTTTCAGGGGTAGCCAGGTCCATCAATTTCTATCCGATTGGCAGTGAACAGCCCATTGAAGGCATAGCAAACATTGCCATGGGGCTGGGTGAAATTATTGTTGGTGGCGGGCAATCATTGCGGTTTTGTCCTTACCATCCCAAAAAAGTGCTCCAGCTATCAACGCCAGGATCTGCCCAGAGAGACACGCAAAAACATTTTTTTGCCATTGATATGGATCCAGAAAGCTATAAGGTGTCTTTAAGTGAAGATATCAACAAAAAGAAACTGACCATTAGAAATGCAGAAAAACATGGATCTCTGAAGTTTGTCGCTTCAACCTATGACCTGCAGAACAATACCATCAGGCCTGGGGTAATGCAGGATGGTATAAGGGTGATTACCTTTGATAATATTTTAAAATACAATACCTTTCCCTTGCCGAAATTTTGCAGGATCTTTTGCGCATAGGGCAGCGCGAAATGCGAAGTCCGATAGAAATGGAATTTGCCGTAAATCTTGATGTATCGGGCAGGTGAACCGAAAGAATTTAGTTTTTTGCAGATCAGACCCATCGTAGAGAGCAATGAATCCCTGACCAAACTTCCCGAGAATTTTAAGCTGGAAGACACGATTATATATTCTGAATCTGCCTTGGGTAACGGCAACTATAACAATATCAGGGATTTTGTTTATGTGAAGCCCGATACATTCAATTCTGCAAACACCCGGCAGATCGCAGCAGCCGTGGAACAGCTGAACAAAAAATTTATGGAAAGGGAAAAGCCCTATATCCTGGTAGGTCCGGGTCGATGGGGCTCCAGTGATAGCTGGTTGGGTATACCGGTGATCTGGCCGCAGATATCCTCTGCAAAGATTATCGTTGAATCCGGATTGAAGGATTACAGAATTGATCCGAGCCAGGGCACCCACTTCTTTCAGAATCTCACTTCTTTTCAGGTGGGTTATCTTACGATAAATCCTTTTTTAAGCGATGGATATTTTGATGTTGACTATCTCAATAGCCAGGAAGCTGTTTATGAGGATACGTATTTACGCCATATTTGTTTTGACGAACCGCTCACGATCATCATCGAAGGCAAAGAGAATAAGGCGGCAATCTTCAAGGAAGGATACACCATTGCAGATACGGTAACGAACCAAAAATTTCTGGAAGAACTTCCACCTGAAGGACAAGTGTAATAATTTGCATAAAAAGCAAGAAATATCAGATTATATCAGTCTATTATTTTAAATTGATAAAATATCATTAAATAAATGATGAAAAATTAAAAAATTTAGAAATCATTTTTGATAAAAATTGAAATTAATATCTGTAATTTTGTGTATGATTTTTTTTATCACTTTTTAAATACAATGTTATGAATGTAAAGAATATATTGACAAATTTAGAGACCAAGCATCCTGGAGAAAAAGAATATTTACAGGCGGTTCATGAGGTTTTAGAATCTATTGAGGGTGTTTATAATGAAAATCCGCAATATGAAGCTGCCAAGATCATTGAGCGCTTGGTTGAACCGGATCGAATTTTAACTTTCAGGGTTTCATGGGTTGATGACCAGGGGCAGGTTCATGTGAATTTGGGACACAGGGTGCAATACAATAATGCCATTGGGCCTTACAAGGGAGGGCTGCGGTTTCACCCAAGTGTTAATTTAAGCATACTCAAGTTCTTAGGATTTGAGCAGATATTTAAGAATGCACTAACCACCTTGCCTATGGGTGGTGGCAAGGGAGGGTCCGATTTTAATCCAAAAGGAAAGTCAGATGCAGAGATTATGCGCTTTTGCCAGGCCTTTATGCTGGAGTTATGGCGTGTTATTGGCCCGGATACGGATGTGCCTGCAGGAGATATTGGTGTTGGTGGCAGAGAGATTGGCTATTTATATGGCATGTACAAAAAACTAAAAAGTGAAAATACAGGAGTGCTTACCGGAAAAGGTTTGAATTGGGGAGGAAGTTTGATAAGACCTGAAGCTACAGGTTTTGGGGGAACGTATTTTACCCAACAGATGCTGGCCACAAAAAAAGATACTTTTAAAGGAAAAACGGTAACGCTGTCTGGCTTTGGTAATGTAACCTGGGGCGTGGCTCTCAAGGTAACTGAACTTGGGGGAAGTGTGGTAACGATTTCAGGTCCTGATGGCTATATACATGACCAAAAAGGACTGGATGCAGATAAGATCGATTATTTACTTGCCCTAAGGGCTTCAAATAATGATATCGTTGCTCCCTATGCAGAAGAGTTTCCCGATGCCAAGTTCTATCCCGGCGAAAAACCATGGGGAGTTCCATGCGATATTGCCATGCCTTCTGCAACACAGAATGAACTGAATGAAGAAGACGCAAAGAAATTGGTTGCTAACGGCGCGAAATATGTCGCTGAGGTTTCCAATATGGGTTGTACACCTGAAGCGATTCATGTATTCCAAAAGAACAAGGTCCTTTATGCACCGGGCAAAGCTGTAAATGCGGGTGGTGTTGCTGTTTCAGGGCTGGAGATGTCTCAGAATGCCATGAAATTGAATTGGACCAAAGATGAGGTAGATGCAAAATTACATCAGATCATGCTTTCCATACATACAGCCTGTTTGAAATACGGTACTCAGGAAGACGGATATATCAATTATGTAAAGGGAGCTAATATTGCAGGATTTATTAAAGTTGCTGATTCTATGATGGATCTGGGGGTACTTTAATCAGATTTCTGCAAAAGAAAAAGGGCCTGTAATTCTTAACAAGCCCTTTTTTTATTATATTTTGATATGATCAATTATTTTTTTACTTCTCATATAAGCAGCTACTGCTTGTAGTTCCTCAGGAGTCATATCTTTCACAAAACCATCCAGGTTCGCTTTCATAATAGCAACCTGACCAGGATCTGTATCGACAATCGCAGGAGAATTTCCTTTCAGGAATTGAACGAGATTACCATTTTTCTCATCGTAGATTTTTACAATATCTTTTATTGAAGGTCCGATTACCTTGGTATCCAGTGCATGGCAGGAAACACAGGTTTTTTCAGTGAATAATCTTTCACCAAGGGCAAGCTGGTCACCGGCAATCTGAACATCAGTCTTTACTTCCTGAACAGTTTCTACAGGTGCAACTACTTCTTTCTGAACCTCAGTTTCTTTTTTATCACCACAACTTGTAAATAAAAGGGAAGCCAGGGCAATTGAGAAATATAATTTTTTCATAATAAATGATTTAAATTTAGTTTTGATGCAAAGATATTGAATTTTACAAAAAGAATTAAAGTTTTTAGCGGGGAATTTTACAAGCAACACGAGAGTTTTCCAACTCATAAAAATAATGTAAATTTGCACTCCAATTTGAAGAAAATGGTAGAGAAATTGAAATTAGTAAAGCAGCGTTATGACGAGATCGCAGACCTGATCATTCAGCCCGATATTTTGGCTGACCAGGAACGGTATGTCAAGCTGAACAAAGAGTACAAGGATCTTGGTACCATACTGGCAAAAGGAAAAGAATACACAAACGTGATGCAGAATATGGAGGAAGCCAGGGCGATTATTGCTGAGGGCGGAGATGCAGAGATGCTTGAAATGGCAAGAATGGAACTGGAAACAGCTCTCGAACGATTTCCTGTGCTGGAAGAGGAGCTGAAATTCTTGTTCATTCCGAAAGATCCCCAGGATGTTAAAAATGTTATCGTAGAGATCAGGGCAGGAACGGGTGGAGATGAAGCGAGTATTTTTGCCGGTGATATTTTTAGGATGTATCAGAAATTTGCAGCTGAAAAGGGCTGGAAGCTGGAGGTGGATGACATGAATGAGGGCACGGCAGGTGGGTTTAAAGAAATTATCTTCAGTTTAACCGGGGAAGAGGTTTATGGGACCATGAAATTTGAATCTGGAGTACACCGTGTTCAAAGAGTTCCGCAAACAGAAACCCAGGGCAGGGTGCATACCTCTGCAGCAACCGTAATGGTATTGCCTGAAGCCGAAGAATTTGACGTCGATTTGAAAATGAGTGATATCCGGATAGATTATTTTTGCGCCTCCGGACCCGGGGGACAATCGGTAAACACTACTTATTCTGCGGTAAGGTTAACCCATATCCCTTCAGGTATTGTTACCCAGTGCCAGGATCAGAAATCGCAGCACAAAAATAAGGACAAGGCATTGAAGGTTTTAAGATCGCGTTTGTACGAACAGGAACTGCAAAAAAAACTGGATGAGGATGCCGCACAAAGAAAAACCTTGGTTGCCAGCGGCGACAGGTCAGCAAAAATCAGAACTTACAATTACCCACAAGGCAGGGTAACCGAGCACAGGATCGGTTTGACGATCTATGATCTGAGCAGTGTGATTAATGGAGATTTGAACAGAATCATCGGAGAATTAAAACTGGCTGAAAATTCTGAGAAACTAAAGGAATCAAATGAGTTGATATAAAAAATCCCGGGCGATGGCCAGGGATTTTTTATATAAGCAAGAAATTATATTATTTATTTTATTTTTTCAACAACAGCTTTAAAAGCCTCCGGGTTGTTCATCGCCAAATCTGCGAGAACTTTTCTGTTCAAATCAATGTGATTGGATTTTAACTTACCCATAAGTTGAGAATAAGAAATTCCATTCAACCTGGCACCTGCATTGATACGTTGTATCCATAAACCGCGGAAATTTCTTTTGTTGTTTTTTCTATCGCGGTATGCATAGGACAATGCTTTCTCAACAGCATTTTTTGCTACTGTATAAACATTCTTACGTCGGCCAAAGTACCCCTTGGCGAGCTTTAAAATTTTCTTTTTACGGGCTTTTTTAGCTACCGAATTTACTGATCTTGGCATACATTTTAATTTTTTGTATCAGGCAGATTTTTATATCATTTGGATTAGGCTCTGAGACATGGTTAATAATTAATTACCTGATAAACTTAATTTATCTTAAAGCTAATTGTTCTCTTACACTGGTGAGGTCTGTTGGATGAACCAAGGTAGAATGTGTAAGTTTCAATTTGCGTTTTTTGCTTTTCTTGGTCAAAATATGACTTTTGAAAGCGTGTTTTCTCTTAATTTTACCGGTACCAGTCAACTTAAAACGTTTTTTGGCACTGGACTTTGTCTTCAATTTAGGCATCTTCTTCCTTATTTAAAATTTACTTGCTTATATTTTCTATCTATTTTTTCTTTTTGGGAGCCATCAGCATGATCATCCTTTTTCCCTTCAAGCTTTGGCATTTGCTCAACGATTCCGTAGTCTTCCACATCCTGGGCTAATTTTAACAGGAGAATCTGACCCTGATCCTGGTAAACAATTGATCGGCCTTTAAAAAACACAAAAGCCTTTAATTTGGCACCGCTTTCAAGAAATTTGATCGCATGTTTTTTCTTAAAATCGTAATCGTGGTCATCGGTATTCGGACCAAATCTGATTTCTTTCACTACCACTTTGGTAGTTTTGGCCTTTAATACCTTCTCTCTTTTCTTCTGTTCGTAAAGAAATTTTTTGTAATCAATTATTTTACAAACAGGCGGGTCTGCATTTGGAGAGATCTCTACCAAATCCATCACCTGCTCCTGAGCCAGTTCCAGTGCTTTGGCAATCGGATAAACGCCGATTTCGACGTTGTCTCCAACCAGTCGAACTTCAGGTACACGAATCTTCTCGTTAATTCTGTGTTTATCCTCTTTTATCACTCTCAAGGTTCTCGTACCCTTGCCTCTATATATTGCGATATCGTTAAATTTTTTATCCGTACTTAGCCGGAATGGTTAGATTAAAATTCTTTTACAGTCTGATTAATTTCCGTCTGAACAAGCTTTGCAAATTGCTCAATCGTAAAGGTTCCCAAATCTCCTTTTCCATGTTTTCTCACAGAAACCGTGAGGTCATTCGCCTCATTTTCTCCGATGATTAACATGAATGGGATCTTACTCAATTCGGCATCTCTGATCTTTCTGCCGATCTTTTCATTTCTATTATCAACGAGGGCGCGAATTTCGGAATTTTCCAGCAAATTTAAAACATTTTCGCCATAATTTTGATATTTATCGCTTATTGGCAGTATAATAGCCTGTTCAGGAGCCAACCAAAGCGGAAAGTTACCCCCTGTATGTTCGATCAGAATGGCAATAAACCGCTCCATAGAACCAAAAGGCGCCCGGTGAATCATAACCGGCCGGTGCAATTGGTTGTCTGCACCCTTATAGGTAAGGTCAAATCGTTCGGGTAAATTATAATCTACCTGAATAGTACCTAATTGCCATGACCTGCCGAGAACATCCTTTACCATAAAATCCAGTTTGGGGCCATAGAAGGCTGCTTCCCCGTATTCGATTTTTGTAACCAGGTTCTTTTCTTTGCTCGCTTCAATGATGGCGCGTTCTGCTTTTTCCCAGTTCTCATCGCTACCTATATATTTTTCTCTGTTGTTTTGATCGCGTAAGGGAAATCTGTGTTGTGAAATTTTCAAAACCGAGCGCATTGAAAACATAAAGTACCAGATCAATTACCGCCTTAAACTCATCAACCAGCTGCTCAGGCGTGCAAAAAATATGGGCATCGTCCTGGGTAAATCCCCTTACCCTTGTTAAGCCATGCAGTTCGCCGGTTTGTTCATAGCGGTAAACAGTTCCGAATTCTGCAAAACGTTTGGGAAGTTCCTTGTATGAGTATGGCTTGTTGTTGTATATTTCGCAATGATGCGGACAATTCATCGGTTTTAACAAAAACTCTTCATCTTCTCTGGGGGTATGGATTGGCTGAAAGCTATCTGCTCCGTATTTTGCGTAATGACCCGAAGTAACATAAAGTTCTTTTTGTCCGATATGGGGTGTAACCACCATTTCATATCCTGCCTTTTTTCTGTGCTTTCTTTAAAAAATTTTCCAAACGTTCCCGCAGGGCAGCTCCTTTTGGAAGCCATAAGGGAAGTCCCTGACCAACTTTTGCTGAAAAAGCAAACAGTTCCATTTCTTTTCCAAGCTTGCGATGGTCTCTTTTTTTCGCCTCTTCCAGCAATTCCAGATAATCTGTCAGGTCTTTTTGTTTAGGGAAAGAGATTCCGTATACCCTCGTAAGTTGTTTGTTTTTTTCATTACCCCTCCAGTAAGCACCGGCTGCACTCAATATTTTCACTGCTTTTATAATACCGGTATTGGGTATATGTCCGCCCCGGCATAAGTCTGTGAAGTCACTGTGGTCACAAAAAGTAATATCGCCGTCCTGAAGATTTTCAATCAATTCAACTTTATATACATTGTTCGATTTCTTATAATAGGCCAGAGCCTCTGCTTTTGAAACAGAGCGCATTTCAAATTCGAATTTCTGGCGAGAGAAATCGAGCATTTTATCTTCAATTTTTTTAAAATCATTTTCAGAAATGCTTTCGTCTTCAAAATCGATATCATAATAGAAACCATTGTCTATTGCCGGACCGATGGTGAGTTTGGCATTTGGGTAATAAAAAAGAATCGCCTGCGCCAGAATATGTGCTGATGAATGCCAAAAAGCTTTCTTGCCTTCTTTATCCTCCCAGGTATAGAGTACCAGGTTGCCATCACTTGTCAGCGGGGTTTTGGTTTCAATCACCACCTCATTAAATTTGGCAGAAATTACATTTCTTGCGAATCCTTCGCTGATACTTTTGGCGACATCCATAGCAGTAACATTGTCCTCAAATTGTTTTATGCTGCCATCAGGTAAAGTAATATGGATCATTTATCTATTTTAAGGGTGCAAAGATATTGAATTTTAAAAATAAATCAGGATCAGGATAAAAAATAGTGACACCATATTATAGGACAGAAAATCACTGAACTTTTAATATGGATAAATGAGATTAAAAAATTGAATTCTGAGATATCGAAAACACACAATATCAGCATATTATTGAAATGTGAAAAAAAATAATGAAATATGTTTTTTTATAAGACATATTTAATTGTACATTTGCACCCGCTAAAAAACAGATTGAAATACTGTTTAAAAAGCAGGAAGTTCTTCATCACGATATTGATATAATGCCGCCAGAAATATTTCAAAAAATATTTTAAAGAGGGTATTGTATGGAAAGAAAAGAATTATTACATTTGCACCCGCTTTCCTGGGGATAGGTTTATGATAATTAGGGGGGGAGTGTTATTGATAAGTTCATTGAAAGATTGAAAAGATTGACAGCGTAAAATTGAGTAGAGTCGCATGAGAGGATAATATCCTTTCTTGAGATTTTTTTTGAGACCTTTATTGAGAACAACATTCACGATGAAGAGTTTGATCCTGGCTCAGGATGAACGCTAGCGGCAGGCTTAACACATGCAAGTCGAGGGGCAGCACAGGTAGCAATACTGGGTGGCGACCGGCGCACGGGTGCGTAACGCGTATACAATTTACCTTTTACTAGGGGATAGCCCAGAGAAATTTGGATTAATACCCTATAGTATTATCGGATCGCATGGTTTGGTAATTAAAGTTTCGGTGGTAAGAGATGAGTATGCGTCCTATTAGCTAGATGGTAAGGTAACGGCTTACCATGGCTATGATAGGTAGGGGTCCTGAGAGGGAGATCCCCCACACTGGTACTGAGACACGGACCAGACTCCTACGGGAGGCAGCAGTGAGGAATATTGGTCAATGGGCGCAAGCCTGAACCAGCCATGCCGCGTGCAGGATGACTGCCCTATGGGTTGTAAACTGCTTTTTTACAGGAAGAAACCCTACCATGCGTGGTAGATTGACGGTACTGTAGGAATAAGCACCGGCTAACTCCGTGCCAGCAGCCGCGGTAATACGGAGGGTGCAAGCGTTATCCGGAATCATTGGGTTTAAAGGGTCCGTAGGCGGGTAATTAAGTCAGAGGTGAAATCCCACAGCTTAACTGTGGAACTGCCTTTGATACTGGTTGTCTTGAATTATAGTGAAGTAGATAGAATGTGTAGTGTAGCGGTGAAATGCTTAGATATTACACAGAATACCGATTGCGAAGGCAGTTTACTAACTATATATTGACGCTAATGGACGAAAGCGTGGGGAGCGAACAGGATTAGATACCCTGGTAGTCCACGCCGTAAACGATGGTCACTAGTTGTTGGGTATTTATACTCGGTGACTAAGCGAAAGTGATAAGTGACCCACCTGGGGAGTACGATCGCAAGATTGAAACTCAAAGGAATTGACGGGGGCCCGCACAAGCGGTGGAGCATGTGGTTTAATTCGATGATACGCGAGGAACCTTACCAGGGCTTAAATGTAAGTTGCATAGATCAGAGATGGTCTTTTCTTCGGACTACTTACAAGGTGCTGCATGGTTGTCGTCAGCTCGTGCCGTGAGGTGTCAGGTTAAGTCCTATAACGAGCGCAACCCCTACCGTTAGTTGCCAGCATGTAAAGATGGGGACTCTAGCGGGACTGCCAGTGCAAACTGTGAGGAAGGTGGGGATGACGTCAAATCATCACGGCCCTTACGTCCTGGGCTACACACGTGCTACAATGGTCGGTACAGAGGGCAGCCACTGCGTGAGCAGGAGCGAATCCTTAAAACCGATCTCAGTTCGGATCGGAGTCTGCAACTCGACTCCGTGAAGCTGGAATCGCTAGTAATCGGATATCAGCCATGATCCGGTGAATACGTTCCCGGGCCTTGTACACACCGCCCGTCAAGCCATGGAAGCTGGGGGTGCCTGAAGTCGGTGACCGCAAGGAGCTGCCTAGGGTAAAACTAGTAACTGGGGCTAAGTCGTAACAAGGTAGCCGTACCGGAAGGTGCGGCTGGAACACCTCCTTTCTAGAGATATGCTTTAGGGCATAATTAAAGATAGGGGTTACGAAAGATAGATTTTACTTGATTTAGCTGTCAATTTTTTTTTTAATAATAAATAGAATGTACTATAAAGACTTAAAGCAGTCTCGTAGCTCAGCTGGTTAGAGCGCTACACTGATAATGTAGAGGTCGGCAGTTCGAGTCTGCCCGGGACTACACTTTTAGGGTTTGGGTATATTTTATAGGAAATTCTAGAAGTTGGGTAGTAGTTGATATTAACTACTAACTACTGTGTACTAACTACTAGTATATGGGGGATTAGCTCAGCTGGCTAGAGCGCCTGCCTTGCACGCAGGAGGTCAAGGGTTCGACTCCCTTATTCTCCACAACTAAGTTAAGAAGTTGGAAAGTTTGAAAGTTTGAAAGTTTGAAAGTGAGAACATTTAAACTTTAAGAACTTTAAGAACATTGCAACATTAAGAACTTAGAAACGTTCATTGACATATTGACATAATGATATCGTAAAGAATCATAAAAAATTTTTAAAGTAGAAAAAAAATACATTAATAAAGAGCAAAAAGTACAATAAGCTAAGTAAGGGCGTATGGAGGATGCCTAGGCTCTCAGAGGCGAAGAAGGACGTGATAAGCTGCGAAAAGTTGCGGGGATTGGCACATACGAGTTGATCCGCAAATATCCGAATGGGGAAACCCGGCTATGTGAAGCATAGTCATCTCGAGCAATCGAGAAGCAAACCCGGTGAACTGAAACATCTAAGTAACCGGAGGAGAAGAAAACAAAAGTGATTCCGCAAGTAGTGGCGAGCGAACGCGGATTAGCCCAAACCAGGGCGGTTACGGCCGTCTTGGGGTTGTAGGACCACGACATTTGATGCTTGCTTGAATTAGAACTGTTTGGAAAGACAGACCAAAGAGGGTGATAGTCCCGTATAGGTAAGAGCGGTTATTGATAGTGGTATCCTGAGTAGTGCGGGGCACGTGAAACCCTGTGTGAATTTGGCGGGACCATCCGCTAAGGCTAAATACTCCTGAGAGACCGATAGTGAACTAGTACCGTGAGGGAAAGGTGAAAAGAACCCTAAGTAAGGGAGTGAAAGAGATCCTGAAACCGTACGCCTACAAGCGGTCGGAGCCCTGATTTATTGGGGTGACGGCGTGCCTTTTGCATAATGAGCCTACGAGTTACTTTTTCTAGCGAGGTTAAGTGTTTAAGACATGGAGCCGTAGCGAAAGCGAGTCTGAATAGGGCGCATAGTTAGAAGTAGTAGACGCGAAACCGAGTGATCTACCCATGGGCAGGTTGAAGCTGTGGTAACACACAGTGGAGGACCGAACCAGTTGACGTTGAAAAGTCTTTGGATGACCTGTGGGTAGGGGTGAAAGGCCAATCAAACTCGGAAATAGCTCGTACTCCCCGAAATGCATTTAGGTGCAGCGTTGATATATAGTTTTATAGAGGTAGAGCTACTGATTGGATGCGGGGGCTTCACCGCCTACCAATTCCTGACAAACTCCGAATGCTATAAAATGATGATCAGCAGTGAGGGCATGGGTGCTAAGGTCCATGTCCGAGAGGGAAAGAACCCAGACCATCAGCTAAGGTCCCCAAATATATACTAAGTTGTTTTAACGAGGTTTGATTGCACAGACAGCTAGGATGTTGGCTTGGAAGCAGCCATTCATTTAAAGAGTGCGTAACAGCTCACTAGTCGAGCGATCGAGCATGGATAATAATCGGGCATAAGTATATTACCGAAGCTATGGACTCACGTCATAGACGTGATTGGTAGGGGAGCATTGTAAACTGCGCAGAAGGGGTATCGTAAGGTATTCTGGAGTGTTTACAAAAGAAAATGTAGGCATAAGTAACGATAATGCGGGTGAGAAACCTGCACACCGAAAGACTAAGGTTTCCTCAGCGATGCTAATCAGCTGAGGGTTAGTCGGGGCCTAAGGCGTACCCGAAGGGGAAGTCGATGGACAACAGGTTAATATTCCTGTACTACTTATTATTGTGATGGGGTGACGGAGAAATGAAAGCACCGCGGACTGACGGAATAGTTCGTTGAAGGGTTTAGGTAATAGATTTGCAGGTAAATCCGCAGATTTAGCTGAAACCTGATAGTACCACAAAGCTTCGGTGGCGTGGATAGTGTGCCTAAAGGCTTCCAAGAAAAACCTCTAAACTTCAGATAATAAGTACCCGTACCGTAAACCGACACAGGTAGTTGGGATGAGAATTCTAAGGTGCTCGAGAGATTCATGGCTAAGGAACTAGGCAAAATTGACTCGTAACTTCGGGAGAAGAGTCGCCCCGCTTCGGCGGGGCCGCAGTGAAAAGATCCAGGCGACTGTTTATCAAAAACACAGGACTCTGCTAAATCGAAAGATGATGTATAGGGTCTGACACCTGCCCGGTGCTGGAAGGTTAAGTGGAGGGCTTAGACGCAAGTCGAAGGTCTCAAATGAAGCCCCAGTAAACGGCGGCCGTAACTATAACGGTCCTAAGGTAGCGAAATTCCTTGTCGGGTAAGTTCCGACCTGCACGAATGGTGCAACGATCTGGATACTGTCTCAGCCATGAGCTCGGTGAAATTGTAGTATCGGTGAAGATGCCGATTACCCGCTACGGGACGAAAAGACCCCGTGCACCTTTACTATAGCTTAGTATTGACTTTGGATAAGTAATGTGTAGGATAGGTGGGAGACTTTGAAGCAGCATCGCCAGGTGTTGTGGAGTCGTCCTTGAAATACCACCCTTTGCTTATTTGAAGCCTAACTCCGTAAGGAGGACAGTGCTTGGTGGGTAGTTTGACTGGGGTGGTCGCCTCCAAAAGAGTAACGGAGGCTTCTAAAGGTACCCTCAGCACGCTTGGTAACCGTGCGTAGAGTGCAATGGCATAAGGGTGCTTGACTGAGAGACATACACGTCGATCAGGTTGGAAACAAGAGCATAGTGATCCGGTGGTTCCGCGTGGAAGGGCCATCGCTCAAAGGATAAAAGGTACGCCGGGGATAACAGGCTGATCCCCCCCAAGAGCTCATATCGACGGGGGGGTTTGGCACCTCGATGTCGGCTCGTCACATCCTGGGGCTGGAGAAGGTCCCAAGGGTTGGGCTGTTCGCCCATTAAAGTGGCACGCGAGCTGGGTTCAGAACGTCGTGAGACAGTTCGGTCTCTATCTGTAGTGGGCGTTAGAAATTTGAGTGGATCTGATTCTAGTACGAGAGGACCGAATTGGACCAACCTCTAGTGTACCAGTTGTCTCGCCAGGGGCATTGCTGGGTAGCTACGTTGGGAAGGGATAAGCGCTGAAAGCATATAAGCGCGAAACCCACCACAAGATGAGATTTCTTTTAAGGGTCGTGGGAGACTACCACGTTGATAGGCTACAGGTGTAAAGGCAGTAATGTCATAGCCGAGTAGTACTAATAACCCATAGGCTTATGTACGCTATCTCCCGTTTGAGTGATCAGACGGGGGAGAACCTCTTTAATTGAAGTAAAAAATCTACACGATACCATTATATTGATATGTCAACACATAGGTGTTAAGCCACCTAAAAAGCTTAAGGTGATTATTGCGACAGGTCTCACCTCTTCCCATTCCGAACAGAGAAGTTAAACCTGTCAGCGCCGATGGTACTGCCAATGGTGGGAGAGTAGGTCGTTGCCTTTCTTTGAAAACCCGATTCTTTTTGAATCGGGTTTTTTGTTTTTAAGAACTTCCCGGCACAAACCCGAAACTTACTTATTTTCAGGCGATGATCAGGCTAAATTTTGTAGCTTCAGGCAAACTATTTTTGATAAGTAATAAGAACCGTGATATTGGTCATGTTAAATGGCACTGAATTGACTTAATTTTGTATGGATTGAATACCAAATAAAAACTAAAGCGATAAAGAATGAATACAAGAACAGCAATCATCTATTCTTCCGTCGACGGCCAGACACGAAGAATATGCGATAAGATTCAAGAGGTTTTCCTTAAAAACAATCAAGCGGCTGAGCTGTTTTCTATTGATGATTTTAAGGGTAAAGTAGAGGACTATGACCGTCTTATCATAGGTTCCAGTATCCGATATGGGGTGCACAACGAAAAGATCATCGATTTTATTGAGAGGAACAAGGCAAAGCTGGATGCAATAAGAACAGCGTTCTTTTCGGTAAACCTCGTGGCGAGAAAACCTGAAAAAAATAGCCCGGAAACAAATCCATATATGCTCAAATACCTTAAAACGACCGACTGGAGACCAAAGAAATTAGAAGTTTTTGCCGGTAAGCTGGATTATAAAAAATACAAATTCTTTGACCGGATCATGATCCAGTTTATTATGTGGATGACCAAAGGACCCACCGACCCCAATGTAGAAATCGAATATACCGACTGGGATCAGGTAAATGCATTTGCGCAGGAAGTCAGCAAAATGTGATCAGCCAAATATAATGGCACTTGCTATTTTATCGGAATGGCATCAACAAACAAGGAATAAATCGACTAAAGCCGTAAATTTATAGAAGGAAGCGCTTAGAGAATCTGCCTGTGGGTTTAGGCAGGATAAATATTTCTTCCATATCTCCATGATAACAGTATAAGTTTTAGTATGTTTTTTCAGCGATATGCGTGATTTTTTAATAGTGTGAGGGCCTATTCGCTTGATAGTAACACTTATCTTTGTTACCGGACCTAAGACCTTATGGACTTTTTCAACTAGAATCTCTTTTGATAAAGTAAATTTATCTGTTTGTTTGATATTATCCGAGGCTGTTCCGATTTTCACTTCATATTCAACCGGCCTCAGCGATCCAGGAGGATGAGTCCTCATGGTATGAGGCTAGGTTTTGACAGGCACCGTCATCTCCAGCATCACTTTCCCCGGCTTTGGTTCAGATAGGTGGGCTCTAGCAAATCCTTTTAATTCTTGTGCAGGTTTATTTATCGAGCCTTTTGGAGCCGTTAAATAAAGCTGTACAACTTCCTTTCCGCTCGATTTTCCCGTATCGGTTACCCTTACCCTAACCAGCAATTTATCATTCAATTGTTTAGTGTCTGCGCTCAACTGGTCGATTTGAAAGGAGGTAGAGCTAGCCCATAACCGAAAGGATAGGCTGTCTTTTACTTTAAAGGTGTCAAAAAACCGGTATCCGATATAAATATCTTCCTCATAAATTACTTCTGAAGGTGTCCCAGAGAGACCCACCCATTCCAATTTCCTTCGCCCCCGGAATGTCTCTACCGGGAAATTTTTTGAACTGGGGATGTCGTGATAATCTATCGGGAATGTTGTAGGCAATTTGCCGGAAGGATTTACCTTACCCGTGATCACATCCGCCACGGCATTTCCTCCCTCCTGACCGCCTTGCCATGCCAGGATGATCCCATCAACCTGATTACTCCAACTGGCTGTTTCAATAACATTGCCAATATTGAGGATCACAACAACTTTTTTGTTCTGCCTATGAAAATTTTCTGCAACCAATTTGATCATGTCCTTTTCTGCAGGAGCAGGAATAATCCCTTCCTTTTTGCGGTCCCTGAAATCTCCTCGCAGTCTGCCTAGGAACAAAAGCCAGTTCATTTTGTTGGCGGCAAGTGCGATTACATCCAACACCATTTCATTGATCGGAGGTAACAGCTCAAAAAAGAATTTCTTTTTTGGCAATTTTAAAATTTCAGTTGACCGGTACTGCTCATAGGCACTTTTTAAAGAACTGTCAAGAGTAAATCCTGCTTTCCATGCCCTGGACCAAAGAAATCGTGTAGGCCCGTTACATCACCACTCCCTGTGCCCCTGCAACAAACTCATAGGACCCGTACCAAATACGGCAACTTTCATGTTTTTTGTATAACCGGACACATCGTTGCACAATACATCCCCCGCGCACTCCGGCAAGGATCATTTTTTTCCAGATCGGGTTTATTGCTGTAGGAATAATTTTGGAATGAAGGTGATTGCAAGGTAATTGTAAGTATCCTTTTTACGTTTTCATAAAGCTTGCAAATCTAAACCATTATCCAGACCTTTTTTAATCGGCCGCCAGTCTGCCCGGGAAGACCGGGGCATAAGGAGGCATGCCGCCCATCGCTCACAGGAGAGCCGCCCACCAATCGGCATACCAATCCAAAACCCCATCCTCGCGAAGGTGTCTAATAAATCCGCATCAGAGGAATAGCCATAATTGATAGAGCATGACGCCATGGTGGACGACCACAATCTCAAAGCGCGCAAATCCCCACGCCCCGCTAACAACGGTGACCTGCATGCGGGGGCACACAAGCGCACCGACGCGCCACACCCATAGACACCCATACACGCCGCCGCCATAGCCGGAAAAGGACCGAAACAACCCCCGCCAGCGGATCGATGGAATAAAGGGGCCAAAAAGATACGACCCGACCCCCCTCCCATGGCACCCACCCCCCCCTCCTTGTCCCAGGAGAGCCAGCAACGGGTACAGGAAAGGAGGCAGAAGAGCGCTAAGGGAACCCGTGGGAGCGCACCCGCGGCCACGAAAACAAGGAACCCAAAGCTGGAAAAGGCCGCCGCCCGCCCCAGCAGCATCCCGGAGCACACCCAGACCGCCCCAGCCCGACTCCAGGGCAAAGCCGTGGGCCCCGGCATCCCAGCCTCCTGTGATTGTATCCCTGTGAGGCAAGGGATGACAAATATAAATGCTGGATAGCAGATAATTTTTCTTATATTATTTTTTATGAGTGTCTTTATGACACAAATGCCGAATTTAAATATTATTTGTACTACATTTGTAATAAAAAAGGCATGTCTTTTGTTCAAATTGATTCTCTTCATCCCGGATTTTCCATTGATTGCGTCGTATTTGGTTACCATCAAAAATCACTTCAGGTCTTGCTGCTAAAACTCAAATCGACTGAGGCCTGGGCATTGCCCGGAGGTTTTTTGGAAAAAGGCAGGGGTGTGGATGAAGAAGCTGTTCAGATTTTGAGAGAACGAACCGGTTTGGATAAAATATTTTTGCAACAGTTTCACCTGTTTGGTGATGTAGGAAGAAGTTCAACAGATCATATAAAAAACTTATTAGAAAAAGGGATAATAAAAAAAGAACATGAATTCTGGTTTAAACAGAGATTTCTTACAATAGGATATTATGCCCTGATCGATTTTTCCCGAATTCAGCAGATGACACCCGACCATATTTCTGAATCCTGCAGCTTCTATCCGGTGAGTGAGCTCCCAACACTTATTTTAGATCACAAAAAGATCATTTCAAAGGCCCATAGCACACTAAAAAGGGCGCTCAATAATGAACCCATCGGCATTAATTTATTGCCCGTCCGTTTTACCATGCCTGAGCTGCAGGGATTATACGAAACGATTTTAGAAAAGAAACTCGACCGCAGAAATTTTGCGCGCAGGATTAAAAATTACGATATTATAAAGCCTGCAGTTCTCAAAAGTGTCGGAAAGCTCAACAAGGGCTCGCATCTGTATGAGTTTGATAGGAGTAAATACCATGCGGCTCTCGAACAGGGTTTTCATTCCGGATGGTAAAGCGTATTTTTTGATCATAATTCTATTTTTGAGTATTTATATTTATGGCAAAGGCAGCGGATATGAAATTAATGACAGTGTTTTTTTTTTATAATTCAAATTCCTATGGTAATTTTTGATTTTCAAGCCGATAGCGATATCCGCAATTGGCAGGTCGTGGACGATGACGTGATGGGAGGCCGTTCCAATGGCAGGTTTTATCTGAACAAAGAAGGCTTTGGCGTTTTTGAGGGAGCAATCTCACTTGAGAACAACGGAGGTTTTTCCTCGGTGCGCTACCGTTTTAATCCCAAAAACATTAACGAATACGAAAAAATCGTACTGAGGCTGAAGGGTGACGGTAAAGCCTATCAGTTCAGGCTCAAAGCAAATCAGAATGAGCCATATTCTTACATTTATTCATTCAATACCAGCGGCAAACAGGAGACCATTGAGATCCGTTTATCGGCTATGTATCCTTCCTTCAGAGGAAGGAAACTTGAATTGCCAAATTTTAACGGAGAAAGGATACAAGAGATTGCATTTCTGATCGGGAATAGAAAAGCGGAGAATTTCAGGTTGGAAATCAGCAATATAAAACTGGAATAGGTAAATCCTGGTAAGCATGGTAACAGAGAATTGATGGTGCGCTCTCAATGAACATTAAGGACCCGGTAATAACAGTTTTTTGAACCAAATAAGGTTCCCACCTTAAGCAAATTATTTCTTATTTTTAAAAAATGAAAACCCATTACCATATCATCATCGCCGGAGCAGGAGGGATTGCAGAGGCTGCTGCCCTAATGCTCGCTGAATTAAGTCCGGTTTCACCAAGCATTTATATTGGGAACAGAACACTGGAAAAAGCAGAAAAAGTTGCACAGTGGGTCAGGACCGGCACAACACGACCCTGTGATATCCAGGCTTTTCCATTAACGATGGATTTGAATCCGGTCATGAAGGAAATCTTTGGCAAAGCAGATATACTTCTCGATTGTCTTCCGGGTAATTTGGCACCAAAAATGGCTTCTTTGGCCATAGAATTTCAAATGCACTATGCCAATTTAACCGAGTATGTTTCCGAAACAGAAGAAATCATAACGATTGCCAAAGATGCAAAAACCGGATTTTTATTACAAACGGGACTGGCACCAGGCTATATCAATGTCCTCGGTCACCAACTTTTTAAGCAGTTTTGCAAGGATTTCGGTGTTGCCAAAGCAGACAAGCTGGAAATGAAAGTTGGGGCCTTGACCCGACATGCCGTCGCACCACATTATTACGGTTTTACCTGGAGTCCGGTTGGTGTCGCTACCGAATATATAAAGGATGCCATTGGTATACGCGAGTTTCAAAAGACAGTCCTTTCCGCATTAACTGAAAGGAAAGCCATTGTGATAGATGGCATCACCTATGATGAAGCCCTTACTTCAGGCGGAGCAGCGGACCTTCCTGAAGCCATGGCAGATAAAATAAAAAGCCTGGATTACAAAACACTTCGGCATACGGGGCATTACCAATGGGTACAAGAACAGATTATCAGTATAGAACAGGGGTCTGATCCCATCCTTGTTTTACAAAGGAAGATGGAAGCTGCCATACCCCATATAGAAGAAGACCTGATAGTTCTTTATGCCTCTGTTGAGGGACAAGATCAGGCTGGTGTGTTGAAAAGACGTGAAATTGCCAAACGCATCTATCCCATTAAAATTGGAAAATATTTTCTGAGGGCTATCCAGACAACTACAGCTGCACCCCTACTGCAGGCTGCCCAACTATTGCTTGAAGGCACAAAAACCGGAGTCATACTGCAAAGTGATATAGACCCGGATTTGTTTTTAAATGGAAACTATATTGTAACAGTTTATGGAAATTCTGAATAATCCGATTTATTTATTTTTTAATGATTCATTCAATTATCAGAAATTTTGCAGATAGTGTTTTTATATTTAGGTTTGTCAGATGCGAGTTGTCCTCCTATGGATTCTTTTCCTGGCACCAAAAAAAGGACAATTTTTTTAAATTGAATAATTGAAATACCTTTAAAACTTGATTTTTATTATGAACAGGAGACTGGCTTTAAGAAATTTGGGAGTGCTTACCTGGGGAATGGTTCTTTTTCCGGCCTGTGATTTTAAAGAGGAGAAGGTGGCAGATGCCCTGCCGGGGCCCAACCTTGATGACGGACAGGCACAAAGCCTGCACGCTGTGGTAGCAGCCATTTTGCCGGAGGGTGAATTACCCGGCGGCAAGACTTTGAAAATTGACGAATTTGTGTGGCTTATGGTTAAGGATTTTCATTCTGAGAAGGAACAGGCAGTTTTTATCAATGGTCTGGAAGCACTTGAACTTGAAGCAGAAAAGCAATTCAAAAAGCCCTTCACGGAATTGACTTTTGCCGGGCAGGAGGAGATGTTGAATAGGTTGTATAGCGCTGGAGATCAGCAAAGAGACCTTCATGAATTCCTGAATATGACCAAAAATTATTCTGTACTGGGATTTATGAATTCTGAATACATAATGACAAAAGAAATGCCTTATACTTTAGTTCCGGGAAGGTTTGGGCTTTGTGAAACAATTGATGTATCAAAACAAATCAATATCAATGCCTGAAATTAGAGACACAAAAAAAGAGAGAACATTCGATGCCATTGTCATTGGGTCAGGGATGAGCGGGGGCTGGGCAGCCAAAGAATTTTGTGAAAAAGGATTAAAGACGCTCGTGTTAGAGCGCGGACCCGATGTAAAACACAATGTTGATTATCCGACCACGAATAAATTTCCCTGGGAATTTCCTCACCGCGGAAATATGCCGCTTAAAATTGTTGAAGAAAACCCCATTGCCAGCAGGTGCTATGCCTTTAAAGAGGATGCTGCACATTTTTTTGTGAAAGATGCTGAACACCCATACATTCAGGACAAACCTTTTGACTGGATAAGAGGCTACCAGACAGGCGGAAAATCATTGTTATGGGCACGCCAGACCCAGCGCTGGAGCGACTTTGATTTTGAAGGTCCGGCCAGAGATAATTTTGCAGTAGACTGGCCGATCAGGTACAAAGATATTGCACCCTGGTACAGCCATGTCGAAAAATTTGTAGGCATTGCCGGAGACCTTAATGGCCTTCCAGAATTGCCCGATGGTGAATTCTTGCCGAGCATGGGTTTGAACTGTATTGAACAGCACTTTAGTGAAAAGGTAGCCGGTCACTATAAGAACAGACATGTGATCAGCGGAAGATGTGCACATATCACAGAACAAAAAGAAATCTTTAACCTGCAGGGAAGGACAAAGTGCCAGTTCAGAAATTTATGCCAGCGGGGCTGTCCCTTTGGCGGTTATTTCAGCAGCAATTCCAGTACCATTCCCTGGGCAATGAAAACAGGAAATCTCACCCTGGTCAATCATGCGATCGTTCATTCTATTTTGTATGATGAAAAAAAAGAAAAGGCCATTGGGGTGCTGGTGATCAACTCAGAAACGAAAGAGACCAGGGAGTATTTTGGCGAAATAATCTTTGTGAACGCAGGGGCATTAAATACCAATCTGATCTTGTTGAATTCTGTTTCATCCAGATTTCCTCAAGGATTAGGAAATGATAACGGTCTGCTTGGAAAATACATAGCATTTCACAATTACCGCGTAAATATTTATGCAGAATTTGACGGCCTTGAAAATAATTATACCACCGGAAGAAGACCTACTGCAGGTTATGTGCCCAGGTTCAGGAATGTAATGAGCCAGGAAACAGATTTTTTGAGAGGCTATGCTGCTTATTTTTCCGGACAGCGAAAAATTGTTCAGGAAACAGGTGGTATTGGGGAAACACTGAAAAAAGGACTGTTGAATCCCAGTTTTGGACCCTGGGAGATTGGGGCCCAGTTCATGGGAGAGACCATTCCGAAAGAAGAGAATAAGGTGACCCTTGACCTCGAAAAGAAAGATGCCTGGGGCATGCCTTTGTTAAAGATTGATGTGGATTATGATGAGAATGACGAAAAGATGACCGCAGATTTCATTGAACAATTTACGGAAATGTTCACGGTTTCGGGTTATAAGAACATACGTTCGGTTGATACAAAACAGGCACCCGGACTTGATATTCATGAAATGGGAGGGGTGCGCATGGGTAGAGATCCGAAAACTTCCTTGCTTAACGCATGGAATCAATTGCACAGCTGCAAAAATGTGTATGTTACCGATGGGGCATGCATGACCTCAACAGCAACACAGAACCCATCATTGACCTATATGGCTCTTACTGCCAGAGCATGTGACCATGCGATAAAGTCAGAAATTATCTTTTATATCTATTTATATTTATTTTTTCTTCAAAAAAGAAGGAATTATAATCCGAATAAGAAGTTTATTTTTTTGATAAATAGCATAGTTCAAATCAGCATTAAGAAAAGAAAGAATGAGTGTTTATTGAAATTTAAAAAGAGTGAAATTATGAATGCAAACTTAGCGGTATTAATAGATGGGGATAATATTCCATCGGCATCGATCAAGGAGATGATGGAAGAGATCGCAAAATACGGAAACCCAACAATCAAAAGAATTTATGGAGATTGGACAAAACCCAATCTGGCGAAATGGAAAAATCTTTTGCTGGAAAACGCCATCACACCCATTCAGCAATACGGGTATACTTCCGGAAAGAACGCAACAGATTCAGCCATGATCATCGATGCCATGGATATTTTATATTCCGGAAAAGTCAATGGTTTCTGCCTGGTTTCAAGCGATAGTGATTTTACCAGACTGGCCACCCGTTTGCGTGAATCTGGTTTGCAGGTTATCGGTATAGGAGAAAAAGAACACCCAATCCATTTATTGTTGCCTGTGATAAGTTCATTTATATTGAAATTTTAAATAACCAAACGAAAGAAAGGGTTTCTGAAAATGAAAAGGAAGCCACGAAAGTTGTGGTGGATAAAATCACAAATAAAGAGATCAAACTGATTGAAACTACCATTAATGATCTTTCAGAAGAAGACGGCTGGGCATTTCTGGGTGATGTAGGCAGTTTATTGCAAAAGAAACAGCCTAATTTTGATTCCAGAAATTACGGTTTTGAAAAACTTACTCCACTAATCAAGTCAATAGGCAGGTTTGACCTTGAGCAAAGAGAAAATCCCAAGAGCAGACATAAACTGATCTACGTGAAAAATAAAGAGAATCCGGTGCAAAATGTCGCTAAAAAAAGGTCATGAACCTAGACCGATTGGCTTTTGTCAGGTTGCAAAGGATCGGATTATTTTTTAAATTCTACAACCTAGCCTTTTTTTATCTCAGATAAATTGAACACCAGGTCAGCAAACCCAGTTGCAGGTTAATGAGATTACTATCGGAAAGGATTGTTTTTTAGTAAAAAATTATTTTCCATTATTTCAAAATTCACAGATAAATAGTAACTTTACTTAAGGTATTTGTTATATGTGCATGAAATTCAAGTGATCATGGAATCAAAAATGGGACTGACTTTTAAAAATTTCAATATTGCGGATTGGTTCTCTTTCTACCGCATAATTGCAGCGCCTTTCTTATTGATTTTGATCTGGCTGGATCACCGTTTGTTGTTTACCTGGTTCCTGCTCATCAGTTACTGCACTGACATGATAGACGGGTATCTTGCAAGAAAATTTAAAATAAGCAGCATAAGGGGTTCTCAGCTTGATTCTGTAGGCGACCAACTAACTTTTGGTGTCGGGCTTATAGGGGTTTGGGTATTCGAAAGGGATTTTGTCATAGAAAATTCATTCTGGATACTTTTGGGCTTGTCACTTTATGTATTGCAAATGGTCATCGCCTTTCTGAAATACGGAAAAACAACCTCATTTCATACCTATCTGGCGAAACTTTCAGCCATATTACAGGGGGCATTTATCATATGGATTCTTTTTTTTGGTGATGCTTCCGACCCTGTGTTTTGGTTGTTTTATATTATGATCTTTTTTGGGGTCATCGAAACAATCGAAGAAATAGCGCTGATATTTCTGTATGATGACTGGGTGGCCGGGGTAAAAGGTATCTATTGGGCAATTAATGACAAAAGACGGAGGGCCTGACGTATTATAGCTAATTAATATTTTGTCTATGCGTTCCTATTCAATGCTTCAGATTCTTCTTTTGTGTTTAGCTATTTTGATCATAGATATTTTAGCATTCTATTGGCTGCAATCCATAACAGAACTTCTTACTTCAAATGCCCTAAGAAATACGATTCATTTTTTGTTTTGGTTTTTTACTGTGGGATTGATTTTAGCTATCATCATTTTAAAGGTGAGGCTGGATACAATTCACCCGATCCGTAAGCAGGTTTTAGTTACTTCATTGTACGGGTTGACGATTTCATCCTTTATTCCTAAAATCATTTTTGTAATCGTTATTTCGTTCCTTTTTTTTACGAACTATGTCTTTTTGGCAAAGGAATCGCTGATCGTGATCCCCATTATAGGATTGTTTTCCGGTTTTCTTCCTTTTTTTGTGATCCTTTATGGTGTTTTTCTTGCCTTGTACCGGTTTAAAATTCATCGGGAGAAAGTACATAATCCACTTTTACCAAATGGATTGAACGGACTTCGGATAGTCCATATATCAGACCTCCATTTGGGAAGTTTTAATTTCCGCTATCATATTTTGGAAAGAGCGGTTGAAATGATCAATAACCTGAAACCGGATTTCATTTTTTTTACCGGTGATATTGTAAATAATTTTGCCTGGGAACTAAAAGGTTGGGACAAAGTAATGAGGCCCTTAAAAGCAAAATATGGTAAATACGCTGTTTTGGGGAATCACGATTATGGAGATTACAGTGAATGGAAGACAGAGAAGCGAAAGGAACAAAATTTTGAATCGATTAAATATTTCTTTAAAAAAATTGATTTTCAATTGATGCTGAATGAATCCGTTTCCCATTTGATTAACAATGAATCGCTTGGTATTATCGGTGTTGAAAACCTTGGCAATCCCCCCTTTAAGCAGTATGGTGATCTTGGCAAGGCGATGAAAACAGTTAGTGGGATTCCTGTCAAGATTTTGCTGTCTCATGATCCTACCCATTGGCCGAATGAAGTGATCGGAAGAACAGATATCATGCTTACCTTATCCGGTCATACCCATGGAATGCAGGCAGGCATTAAGCTTAAAAACAAAAAGTGGAGTCCAATCCAGTACAAGTATGAGCACTGGGCAGGCATTCATAAAAATAAAGAACAATACCTGTATGTAACCCGGGGTCTTGGTTGGCACGGCTTTCCCGGAAGGCTGGGCATGAGGCCGGAAATTACATTTATTGAACTGGCCAAATAATCAATTTCTATTCCTGACATAGTTTGTCGCAGGCCATCTGGTTTTTCCACTCTATTTTTGAAGGGATATTAAATAACTTAAAAAATATTGATCAACCGCACATAAGCCCTATTGGAGGTTTGGCTAAAAATGGAAACTCTCAAAAAATATAACGAAATAGGAAAGCTTCCTCAGGTTTCCAAAATAAAATGCACCTGTGAAGAGGTAAAAGAATAATAATTCAGTGGCCATTTAACTTACAACAGAACTGCATCTCATAAATGGTAGTGCACAGTTCTGCCCGATTTCATCAAAAAAACAGGGCTTTAAAAAGTTACACGCCAGGCAGGTCTCCGCTTCCTTTGAAAGGCAAATTGCTTTCAGCCATTAAATACAGATCTACCTCCCGTGCGGCCTCCCTGCCTTCGTTAATAGCCCATACCACCAAAGATTGTCCGCGTCTCATGTCGCCTGCCGTAAAGATATTCGATTTGTTTGTATGGTATTTTATTGCTTTATAATTGGTTCTCTCATCGAGTTCTATGCCCAGTTGTTCGCTTAGTATGTTCTCAGGGCCTGTAAATCCCAGGGCTAGCAAGGCCAGATCGCAGGGCCAGGTCTTTTCTGATCCTTCAACTTCCAGCAATTGGGGTCTTTGACCAGGAATGAACTTCCATTCAACCTGCACCGTTTTAACTGCCCTCAACCTGTTATTTTCATCGGTGACAAATTCTTTGGCATTGATCAGCCAGTTTCTGTCGCAACCTTCTTCGTGAGAGGAGGATGTTTTTAATTGCATCGGCCAATAAGGCCATGGGGTGGATGGACTCCTATCTAAAGGAGGCTTATCCATGATCTCGAAATTTGTAACTGAAAGTGCTCCCTGTCTGTTTGATGTTCCTACACAATCGGAACCCGTATCTCCGCCACCAATCACAATCACGTGTTTTCCTTTGGCGGTGATTTGTTCTTTGTCCAGTGGCCTGCCAAAAAGCACCTTCGTTTGCTGGGTAAGAAAATCCATAGCCTGTTCCACGCCGGTCGTCCCGGTTTTAATGATAGGCAAGCTCCTTCTTTGGGTAGCACCACCGCACAGAACTATTGCATCAAAGGCCTTCAGCTCCGTAACAGGGATGTTAACACCAATATTCGCATTTGTCTTAAAGTTAATACCTTCTGCTTCCAGAATGGCTATCCTTCTTTCGATGATCTCTTTCTCCAATTTAAAATTTGGAATTCCATAGCGAAGCAAACCCCCAATTGCATCGTCTCTTTCAAATACGGTGACCAGATGACCGGCCCTGTTCAATTGCTGTGCAGCCGCAAGACCTGCCGGACCCGAACCAACAATTGCGACCGTTTTATCGGTGCGGCTTTTGGGAGGCTGCGGCACGATCCAACCTTCATTAAAACCTCGTTCGACAATATTTTTTTCTATATTTTCAATGGAGACAGGGTCTGAAATAATACCAAGCACACATGATTTTTCACAGGGCGCCGGACAAACCCTGCCAGTGAATTCAGGAAAGTTATTCGTCGAATGCAAAATCTGCAGGGCCTTTTTCCAGTCATTTTTATTCACCATTTCATTGAAATCGGGAATTAAATTGCCGAGCGGACAACCGCTATGACAAAATGGGATGCCGCAATCCATGCACCTGGAGCCCTGATGCCGCAAATCTTTATCGGGCAAAGTCACTGTAAATTCCCTGTAATTTTTAACCCTTTCCTGTACGGTTAAGTTCCCTTCATCCTGACGAGGATAGTCCATAAAACCTGTAACTTTTCCCATTTTCTAACCTGTTGTGATTTGTTCTTTCTGTAATTTTTCGCGTTCAATGCGCTCCAATGCTTTTTTGTAATCTGTAGGCATCACTTTAATAAAGTCCATTTTTGAGTTTTCCCAATCACTGAGTATCTCTTCAGCCCTGTCGCTATCAGTATAATCGTAATGTTTTCTGATCAGGAATTGCAGATCAGTAAAATCTTGCTCTGTCAATTCTTCCAGACCAACCATTTCTAAATTGCAAAGCCCATCCCGAAATTTTTTAGCAGGATCAAAAACATAGGCAACACCACCGCTCATTCCGGCAGCAAAATTTCTGCCTGTTTTGCCAAGAACCACAACCCTGCCTCCGGTCATATATTCGCAGCCGTGATCACCTACACCTTCTACTACGGCGGTAACCCCTGAATTTCGCACACAGAAACGCTCTCCGGCCATACCGTTGATATAGGCTTCACCTTTGATCGCCCCGTAAAAACACACGTTGCCTACGATTACATTTTCTTCCGCTTTGAAATCGGCAGTTGCCGGTTTTTTGATAATAATCTTGGCTCCTGACAGCCCTTTACCCAAATAATCATTGGTGTTACCTTCCAGTTTAAATGTGAGCCCCGAAGTAGCGAAAGCGCCAAAACTTTGGCCTGCAGAACCATTGAAATCAACGTTTACAGTATCTTCAGGCAAACCGAATCCACCGTATATTTTGGAGATCTCATTACTCACAATGGCACCTACCGTTCTATTCGTGTTGTTAATATTATAAGACAGGTACATTTTTTCTTTCCGGTAAATAGCGGGATGTCCATTTTTTATAATCTTGAAATCCAGTGCCTGATCCAAATCATGTTTCTGTGACTCCGTGTTTCTCTTGGTTCTATTGACATAACCTTCGGGTTGATAGAGTATCTTTGAAAGATCAATGCCCTCGGCTTTGCCGTGCTCAATGGCCTTATTTACATTGAGTTTCTGCGATTGGCCAACCATTTCTTCAATGGTTCGGAAACCGAGTTGGGCCATAATGACACGCAATTCCTTGGCAACGAAATACATGAAGTTGATGACATGTTCCGGGGTTCCTTTAAAATTCTTCCGCAATTCAGGATCCTGAGTGGCAATACCCACCGGGCAGGTATTCAGATGGCATTTTCTCATCATAATACAGCCTGAGGCTACCAGCGGAGCCGTTGCGAATCCAAATTCCTCGGCACCTAATAAACAGGCTATGGCTACATCCCGACCTGTTTTCAGTTGGCCGTCACATTCGAGTACAACCCGGCTTCTAAGGTGGTTCAAAACCAGTGTTTGCTGGGCTTCTGCAATTCCCAACTCCCAGGGAAGTCCTGCATGGCGAAGCGAAGTGAGCGGTGACGCTCCTGTACCGCCATCATAGCCCGAAATAAGAATCACATCCGCCTTTGCTTTTGCAACTCCTGCAGCTATGGTACCCACACCGACCTCCGAAACCAACTTTACATTGATTCTTGCCTCGCGGTTGGCATTCTTTAAGTCGAATATAAGCTGTGACAGGTCTTCTATGGAATAAATATCATGGTGCGGTGGAGGAGAGATCAAACCCACATAAGGTGTGGAATTGCGCACTTCGGCAATCCATGGATACACTTTTTCACCAGGCAACTGTCCCCCTTCACCGGGTTTGGCACCCTGAGCCATTTTTATCTGTATCTCACGGGCATTGGTCAGGTAATTGCTGGTCACACCAAACCTGCCTGAGGCAACCTGCTTGATGGCACTATTTTTACTGTCGCCGTTAATTTCTTTGATAAACCTGTTTGCATCTTCACCACCTTCACCTGAATTGCTTTTTCCTCCGATTCTGTTCATGGCGATGGCGAGGTTTTCATGGGCTTCCTTTGAAATGGAACCATAGGACATTGCCCCTGTTTTGAACCGTTTTACTATGCTGGTCCAGGGTTCTACTTCCTCCAGCGGGATGGGGTCGAGGTTTTGAAACTCAAACAAACCCCGTATTGTCATCAGATTTTTGCTCTGATCATTGATGGCTTCTGCATAGACCTGGTAGCTGGGATAGCTGTTTGTTCTTACAGCCTGCTGCAATTTAGCAACAGTCGTGGGATTGAATAAATGTATTTCTCCGTTTCTTCTCCAGCGGTAATCACCCCCGGTTTCTATTTCCAGATTGTCAGCAATATCGCTGCCAAAAAAGGCTTTTTTATGAATTTTAGAGATCTCTCTTTCAATCTCATACAAACCGATACCTTCAATTCTGGAAGGTGTAAAGGGGAAATATTTTTCAATGAAAGAATTTTTCAGACCCACAATCTCGAAGATCTGTGAAGCCCTGTAAGAATGTAAAGTAGATATCCCGATCTTGTTCATGATCTTAAGAACCCCGTTGCCGATGGCCTTGTTGTAGTTGTCAACAGCTACTTGTTCGTCAATAGAACCATATTCTCCGGCTTTAACTTTTTTACGGATGATCTCATTTACCATATAAGGATTAATGGCACTGGCGCCATATCCAAATAGGGTAGCGAAATGATGTGGTTCTCTGGGTTCAGCAGATTCTATGATGATCCCGAATTTTGACCTTCTTTTATTCTTATTCAAGTTATGGTGCAGGTAGGAGCAGGCCAGCAATGCCGGGATTGGGCCGTTTGCCTTGTCGGCACCTCGGTCTGACAAAATAATGATATTGCAACCCTCCTCCACCGCATCCTTTGCTTTTCTGACGATCTGATCCAATGCCCTTTCAAGGGAATTGAGACCTCTTTTAATATCGTACAATATGGGAATGACCTGGGCTTTGAATCCGGGAACCTGAATATTCTTGATCTTGTCTATATCGTCATTGGAAATCACCGGATTTTGGATCCTCAGTTTTTTTGCATTTTCTGGTTTGATCTCGAATATATTTCGGTCCTCCCCAACTGCAAGGCTGATGTCTGTGATGATCTTTTCTCTGATACCGTCCAATGGCGGATTGGTAACTTGTGCGAACAGCTGTTTGAAATAATTGTACAGGAGCTGGGGTTTTTTTGAAAGTACGGCCAGAGGTGTGTCTATACCCATCGAGCCAATAGCCTCATAGCCTTTCATGGCCATGGGAGCAATAATGGTGTCGAGGTCTTCCTGTGTATAACCAAACATCTGAAGCCTTGTTTTAAAGGGGGTCATGTCTACAGGGCACTGATTTCCCGTGATCGGAACTTTCGCAAGGGGCAAAACGTTGTCGTTAACCCATTGGCGGTAAGGGTGTTTTGAAGCAACGGTATTTTTTACTTCTTCATCTTCGATAATCTTTCCTGCCTCCATATCCACCAAAAATATTTTTCCCGGCTCCAGCCTGCCGTGTTTTGCTACGTCTTCAGGCTTAATATCGAGCACACCTATTTCTGAGGACATGATCACATATCCGCTTTTTGTTACGGTATATCGTGAGGGTCTCAGGCCATTTCGGTCAAGCAGGGCACCTATGTATTTGCCATCCGTAAAGGGAACAGAAGCAGGTCCATCCCATGGTTCCATGATGCAGGCATTGTATTCGTAAAAGGCTCTTTTTATATCGGGCATTTTGAAGTCCTTTTCCCAGGCTTCAGGCACAAGCATCATCATTACTTCGGGGAGTGTTCTGCCGGTCATCATCAACAGTTCTACCACCATATCCATCGATGCTGAATCTGACTTTCCGGGTTGGATAATAGGGAATATTGCTTCTATCTGATCACCAAAAATATCGCTTTTCATCAATTCTTCCCGCGCCCTCATCCTGCTCACATTGCCACGCAGGGTATTGATCTCGCCATTGTGGCACATAAACCGAAAGGTTGTGCCAGATCCCAGGACGGGGCAGTATTTGTTGAGAACCGCTGGTGCACAAGTGCCAGCCTGGTCACCAGACTTGGGTCTGAAAGATCGGTGTAATAATTGCGTATATCTTCAGGTATTAGCAAGCCCTTATAAATGAGCGTTGTTGTAGAAAAACTGGGCAAATAAAACTGTTTGCTGTCTTTTAATTTTGATTGGATGATCTTGTTCTCTGCTATTTTTCTCGCGGTGTACACTTTGGCGATAAAATTTTTCTCCTTCATGCCAGCATCAGATTTTCCAACAAAAACCTGCATAATCCTGGGTTCTGATTTTTTTGCAATTTTGCCCAAATGTGAAGAATCTACAGGTACTTCACGCCAGCCCAACAAATTTAGACCCTGATTTTTGATCTCAGCATCAAGAACATCCATGCAGTACTTATACTGATTGAGACTTGGAGGTAAAAATACCATACCAACTGCATATTCATTTTCTTCAGGCAATTCAAAAGGACAAACTTTTCGGAAGAATTCGTGCGGAATATCGATCAGTATGCCGGCACCATCACCTGTCTTGCCATCGGCGCTAACAGCACCGCGGTGCTCAAGTTTTATGAGTATCTCTAATGCATCATGAATGATCTTATTTGTCTTCTCGCCCTTTAGGCTGCAAATAAATCCGGCTCCACAGTTGTCATGTTCAAATTCGGGCAAGTATAAACCCTGCTTAAGGTATGTCATATCATCTAAATATGCACAAAAATACATATTTAGTTGTAAAAATCGCAAAGAAAAACTTTAAAACATGAATAGAAATCAAATTATACAATAGTTTAATAATTTTATTGTAATATTATGAATATAATCGTGATAAAAATTTAATATCATTAATAAACAACGGATTTTTGTAAAGATAAAGCCCTGGAATTTTCAATTATTATCCGTTAAGACAAGGATATTTTGCGCAAAGAATTAAAAAAAGGATGTTTAAATTTACTAAGGGGCTTCTTAAAAGTGACTAGTCCTCATAAAAACGAAGTTTGTTCCTCATTTGGTTGATTTCATGTTGCAGGTTACTGACTTTGTGCAGCAAATGGTGAATCACATCAAGCCCTTCCATATTGACCCCGAGATCTGCGTGCAGGCGAATCAGCTTTTCGAGGTTTGATATTGCTTCTTCCTGAATATAATCCGCGGATTAATCGTCTTAATTTCGACCAAACCATATTCGTATAACTCGTATAAAAATGTGAATTCAACTTCATAATTCACACAAAACTGATCGATGGGAATAAGGTTATCTCGTTTCATTCTATCTTAATTTTGACAATTCGTTGAAAAGTTCCTTTTCTTTTTCAGTTAGCTGCGCGGGTATCTCTATGTGATAGGTTACAAAAAGATCACCGTAATGACCTTCCTTTTTGTAAACCGGAAATCCTTTCCCCTTTAATTTGACTTTGGTATTGTTCTGCGTTTCGGGAGGTACTTTCAGCTTCAATTTGCCACCCAAGGTATCAATGGTAAGTTCGCCGCCCAGTAATGCTGTGTAAAGAGGGAGGTTAATGCTGGTGTGCAGGTTATCGCCATCCCTCTTGAATTTTGACTGGTTGCTGATATTAAATGTGATGTAGAGGTCACCGTTTGGCCCTCCGTTGATGCCTGGTGCGCCATGCCCTATTATTTTGATTGTTTGTCCGTTTTCAACGCCGGCCGGAATTGTCAGTCGAATGTTCTTTCCGTTTACAGTAAGGGTCCGTTTGTCTGTAGTATACACATCCTGAAGTCCGAGTTGAAGTTCGGCATTATAATCCTGGCCTTTGAATTTGGTTTGTGCCCGTCCCGAATCCTGCCGAGCCCCTCCGAACATACTCGAGAAAAAATCGGAAAAATCACCTTCTTCAAAGCGGTCATGGCCCTGAGAACTGTATTGTGGTCTTTGCGTTCGCTGGTTTTGTCTGGCCTGCTCGAACTGTTCTGCGTGCTGCCAGTCTTTTCCGTACTGATCGTATTTTTTTCGTTTTTCCGGATCGCTTAAAACTTCATTGGCCTCATTGATCTCCTGAAATTTCTTTTTTGCACCTGCGTCATTGGGGTTGACATCAGGGTGGTACTTGCGGGCCAATTTGCGGTAAGCTTTCTTGATCTCTGCATCCTCAGCATTTTTTGCCACACCCAGCACCTTGTAATAATCAATATAATCCATAAAAATAAAATTCAGCAATAGTAAAAACGTGTCATTATAGAGTCTTAATCTCCAATCACTGCCCTTGAGATCACAATTTTCTGGATCTCAGAGGTTCCCTCGTAAATCTGCGTGATCTTGGCATCGCGCATCAGCCTTTCCACATGGTATTCCTTCACGTAACCATAACCACCATGAATTTGAACGGCTTCCACGGTGGCCGCATGGCCATCTCAGCACAGTACAATTTTGCCATAGCACCGGACAGGTCATAGTCCTTATGTTCGTCCTTGTCGGCAGCCGCTTTAAGGCAAAGAAATCTGCCCACCTCAATTTGGTGGCCATATCTGCCAATTTAAAGGCGATTGCCTGATGTTTGCTGATCTCCTTGCCGAAGGCTTTTCTTTGTTTTGAATAAGTTAAAGCAAGTTCATAAGCACCCGAGGCTATGCCAAGTGCCGTGCGGCTATACCGATTCGTGCCGTCCGGCAAGGGTCTTCATTGCGAACTTAAACCCAAAACCATCTTCTCCAATCCTGTTTTCTTTGGGGACGACCACATTATTGAACATGAGTGAATGCGTATCAGAACCCCTGATGCCCATTTTGTTTTCTTTGGGACCAATATCAAATCCCTTCTGTCCCTTTTCCACGATCAGGGCATTGATGCCTTTATGTCCTTTTTCAGGGTGTGTTTGAGCCATTACCAGATAAACACTGGCACTTGATCCGTTGGTTATCCAGTTTTTAGTTCCGTTCAGGAGGTAATGGTCTCCTTATCTGCAGGCTGTTGTTCTTTGTGAGGTGGCATCGCTGCCTGCTTCAGGTTCACTCAAACAAAAGGCACCGATTATTTCGCCCTGGGCAAGTGGCACCAGGTATTTTTGCTTTTGTTCTTCTGTACCAAATTTTTCTAATCCCCAGCATACCAGTGAATTATTAACCGACATCACCACAGAGGCCGAGGCATCTATTTTTGAGATCTCCTCCATAGCCAGCACATAAGACACTGTTATCCATACCGCCACCTCCGTATTTCGGGTCTACCATCATGCCCAGAAAACCCAGTTCACCCATTTGTTTTACGGCCTCTTTGGGAAAGATCTGCTTCTCGTCTCTTTCAATCACGCCGGGTAAAAGTACACTTTTTGCAAAATCTCTTGCCGCATCCCTGATCATGATTTGTTCTTCGGTCAAATTAAAATCCATAAGGTATTTTTTAGATATTTTATTTGTACCAAAGATACATTTTTTATCAAATCTATTTGTACTTTTACTACCATATGAAACAGAAAATTTGGCACATCATCGGCTTGATGAGCGGGACTTCTCTTGATGGGGTAGATTTAATTTTTGTTAAAATAAGCAAGGATTTGGGATACTCTTTTGAATTATTAAAAGCAGAAACGATTCCATATTCAGAAAAATGGAAAAAAAACCTACAGGAAGCCTTCTTGCTCACAGGCGAAAAACTGATAAAACTCGATGCTGATTACGGAAAATTTCTTGCCGGACTTATCAATGAATTCATCAAAAAAAATGACCTGAAAAACATTGATTTTATCGCTTCACACGGGCATACAATTTTTCATCAACCAGACCAGAATTTCACCCTTCAGATAGGAAACGGACCAGAAATTTGTGCACATACCGGGTATAAAAGTGATCTGCGATTTCCGAAAACAGGATGTGGCTCTGGGAGGTCAGGGAGCACCACTCGTGCCTATCGGCGACAGGTATCTGTTCAATTACCATACATTTTGCCTGAATTTGGGCGGATTTTCAAATGTATCCTTTGAAAAATCGGGAGAAAGGCTCGCTTTTGACATATCGCCGGTCAATATAGTGCATCAATCACTATGCTGAAAAACTGGGCTTGGCCTATGACAAAGGCGGTGAGTCTGTCGAGATCTGGTCAAATCCATTCGGCATCTTTTAACTGCACTTAATGGCCTGGACTTTTACAAATCAGATAAGCCAAAATCTTTGGGTTATGAGTTTGTGGTGCAAACCGTTTTTCCACTTATTGACAGATACCATGTATCTATAATTGATGTGCTGGCTACTTTTACTGAACATACAGCCATGCAAATTGCCGGTGTCCTGGATAATAAATCAGACAAAAACACAACTTCGTCAGTATTGATTACAGGCGGTGGTGCTTTGAATACCTATCTTATTGAAAGATTGCAGTCCCATACAAAATGTGCGCTCATCATTCCGGATAAAGAGATCATAGATTATAAGGAAGCAATCATCTTTGCACTTCTGGGGGTCTTAAAAGATCAAAATGAGGTCAACTGTTTAAAAAGCGTAACCGGTGCAAGGATCAACCACAGCAGCGGTGTTATTTATACCATACATTAAAATCATTAAAAAATGAAAAAATTATTAGAAAAATACGTCAACAAGGCGCCGGAAATTGTTTTTCACTGGAGAGACCCTGAAACAGAAGCAGAAGGTTGGACTGTTATTAATTCCCTTCGCGGAGGTGCGGCTGGCGGCGGAACGAGAATGCGTCAGGGACTGGATATGAATGAGGTGCTGTCTTTAGCAAAAACAATGGAAGTCAAATTCACAGTGAGTGGTCCACCTATTGGCGGAGCAAAATCCGGAATTAATTTTGACCCCAATGACCCCAGGAAAAGGGGTGTTTTACAAAGGTGGTATAAAGCGGTTTCTCCCCTTTTAAAATATTATTATGGTACAGGAGGAGATCTCAATGTCGATGAGATCAATGATGTGATTCCGCTCACCGAGAATTGCGGGGTATGGCATCCTCAGGAGGGTGTTTTTAACGGGCATTTTAAACCGACAGAAGCAGAAAAGATCAACAGGATAGGGCAGCTAAGGCACGGTGTGATCAAAGTAATTGAAGATGAAAAATTTTCACCGAGCTTGTTAAGGAAATATACTGTTGCTGACATGCTGACGGGTTATGGTGTTTCTGAAGCTGTTAAGCATTATTATACGATTTATGGTGGAACCATCAAAAACAAACGGGTTATTGTGCAGGGTTTTGGAAATGTTGGTGCAGCAGCCGCGTATTACCTGACCTTGCTGGGTGCCAGGGTTGTCGGAATTATTGATAGTGTTGGTGGATTAATTCATGAAAAGGGCTTTACCCTGGAAGAAATCCGAAGTTTGTATATAAATAAAAAAGGCAATAAACTTTTTGCGGAAAATCTGATTCCCTTTTCAGAAATAAACGAGAAGATATGGTCTGTTCCGGCAGAAATATTTATCCCTGCAGCTGCATCCAGGCTGGTGACCAAGGAACAAATAACAGCCATGATTAATACAGGTCTTGAGGTGATATCGCCGGGAGCCAATGTGCCTTTTGCAGATAAGGAAATCTTTTTTGGCCCCATCATGGAATATACAGATCAGCAGGTTAGTCTTTTACCCGATTTTATATCGAATTGCGGTATTGCCCGGGTTTTTGCCTATCTGATGGATAAAAAAATACCCCTACCCATGAAAGATGAGATGATTTTTAATGATATTTCACGAACGATCAGAAAAGCGCTAAAGAAAGTACATCAGGAAAATCCGGCCAAAACAAATATTTCTAAAACGGCTTTTGAAATTGCCCTCTTGGAATTAATTTAAATTATTATATTTATTGCCAATTAATCAAGTATGGAAACACTCGTTATTGCAATATTTATTTTGGGCTATTTGGCCATAACCCTTGAACATCAATTTCATGTAGATAAGCTAATACCGGCTTTGGTCATGATGGCGGTATGTTGGGCTATCGTTGCCCTTGCCCACCTCGAGGTATTCGAAGTCGATGCAGCAATGCATAAACTCGTCCCAACACACCTGGAAGAAATATTACTTCACCATCTGGGGAAAACAGCTGAGATCCTGGTTTTTTTGATAGGCGCTATGACCATTGTCGAGATTATTGATTGCTTTGATGGCTTTAGTACGATCAACCAATTTGTCCGCACAAAAAGTAAGATTAGACTATTATGGATATTTGGAATTCTTGCTTTCTTTTTATCGGCTATTATTGATAACCTGACCGCCACCATCGTATTAATATCTATTCTCCGAAAGATCGTGAATACCAATGAAGACAGGATCTGGTATGCCAGTTTGATTGTTATTGCTGCCAACGCAGGAGGAGCCTGGTCTCCGATTGGTGATGTAACCACGACCATGTTATGGATTGCAGATAAGGTGTCCACCGGTGAGCTGGTCAAGAACCTTTTTATACCGTCCGTACTGGCATTGATAGTCCCATTGCTGCTGGCTTCGCGATCAAAGGCTTTTAAAGGCAATATTGAAACTTTTGAGCAAAAAGTTGAGAAAAAAAATCCGAATAGCAGTTTTATGTTGTACCTCGGACTTGCAGCGATTATTTTCGTACCCATTTTTAAGACAGTCACCCATTTACCTCCTTATATAGGAATGATGCTTTCTTTGGCAATTGTCGCAATTTTTGCGGAAATTCTCTCCAAATATAAATACACAATGACAACCATTAATGAGAATCCACACCATGAATTCAATCCGGTCCACAATTCACTCGGCAGGATAGAAATGCCGAGTATTTTGTTCTTTCTGGGAATTTTAATGGCTGTTGCAGCCCTTGAATCCATTGGTGTTTTGTTTCATTTTGCCGAAGGATTGGCAAAAAATGTACCTCTTTTGGGTACAGAAATGAAAATTGTTTCAGGTCATGTGATTTCTGATCTTGTCGTCATAATTTTAGGATTTGCCTCAGCAGTGATTGATAATGTACCTCTTGTAGCCGCATCCATCGGGATGTTCTCGGAACCTTTGGACCACGAAATCTGGCATTTTATCGCTTTTGCAGCAGGTACAGGAGGCAGTATGCTCATCATTGGTTCTGCCGCTGGGTTGGTAGCCATGGGAATGGAAAAAATCAATTTTTTCTGGTATTTTAAAAAATATTTCATGGATTGCCATGTTAGGTTATCTGGCCGGGATCATCGCTTTCTTTTTTATCCGGGAGCTCTAAAGATTAGGAAAAGTTTAACAATAGGATTCAGCAATCAATCAGTTAAACCGGCAATTTTGCATTCATTTAAATAGGTTTAATCTATATACTTTTTTTTTTTTATATGATATCAATTCAAACCGGAGCTGAAGGTGCTCAAGAGATTCTGGCGGAAGCCATACCGGAAGAAAAAACTTTATCGATTTACAACCTGATATTGGAAAGTGGATTGTCTGGTCAAATTATCATTGGCATCCTTTTCGTATTATTAATCATAGCCTTATATATCTATTTCGAGCGCTTCTTTGCAATAAAGGCGGCCGCACAGATGGATAAAAACTTCATGAACCAGATTAGAGATAACATATTGCATGGTAATATTGAGGCAGCAAAAGTATTGAGTGCTAAAAATGATAAACCAGTGGCCCGAATGATCGAAAAAGGGATATCACGAATTGGAAGACCTTTGGCAGATATAAATACGGCCATCGAAAATGCCGGAAAACTGGAAATCTATAAACTCGAAAAAAATGTAGCTGTTTTGGCTACCATTGCAGGGTGCTGCACCCATGATTGGTTTTCTGGGTACCGTATTGGGTATGATTGTCGCTATTCACCAAATTGCCAACGCCGGAGGCCAGATTGATATAAAACTGCTCAGTGGCGGATTGTATGCAGCAATGACGACAACTGTAGCCGGACTCATTGTAGGTATTCTGGCCTATATGGGATACAACCACCTGGTAGTTCGTACCAATAAGATCGTGTACCAGATGGAAGCCAAGTCCCTTGAATTCCTGGATCTGTTAAATGAACCTGTTTAAATGAATGTGAGTGAATTTAGGAAATAGAAATAAAATTGATCCAAGTTTTAACATGTCGTCAATGACCGACATTGTATTTTTATTGCTTTTGTTTTTTATGTTAACCTCTTCACTGGTCACCGTGAACGCTTTGGATATCTTATTGCCCAAAGCACAGGGAAAAACTGAAAACAAGCAATCTACCGCGGTAAGTATTACAAAGAATCTTGATATTTATGTAGATAAAGATAAGGTAGGTGAAGAAGAACTGGAAAGTTTCTTGCTGAGTCAACTCAGCAATGAAGAGAATCCTACCATTATTTTAAGGGCAGAGGAAGGGGTACCTATTGAAAAGGCAGTTAAGGTGCTGGATATTGCAAACAGAAATAAGATAAAGGTGATTTTAGCTGTCAGACCCAAGTAAAAATTACTTATTTTTTTACCATGGCGTTTTTAGATACTACGTACAAAAGAAAATCAGCAGTGCTCACTGCCATTATTGCAGCATTAATGGTATTATTCCTGTTTTTGTTCGGATTAAAGTATTATGATCCTCCGCTAGAGTTCGGGATTGCGGTTAATTTTGGTACTTCGGATGATGGAAGTGGAGATGTACAACCTGCAGAAGAGCTTATGCCTATGCAGGAACAAGTTACAAGTACAGAGGAAAATATACCGGAAACACAGCCGGAAACAGCTGAAATAGAATCTGTTGCAGAAGAAGTTGTAACGCAGGACAACGAGGATGCGATAGCAATAAAAAAACAAAAGGAAGCCAAGTTAAAACAGGATGCCGACAACAAGATCAAGCTGGAAAAAGAAAGGGCAGATAAAGCCAAAAAAGATGCAGCTGATAAGACCAGGAAGGAACAGGAAGCTAAAAAACAGCAGCTGGATGCCCTTATGGGAGGTCTGAACAGCAAGGGCAAGGCTACAGGAGGCGAAGGCGATGGTAAAGTTGCCGGAGATAAAGGCAAAACCACTGGAGATCCCAATGCAAAAGGGTATTACGGAAGTGGTGGAGATGGCGGTGGCAACTACCGTCTGGGGAACAGGCAGGCGGTGAGCAAGCCCAAACCACTTTATGAGTGCAATGAAGAAGGGAATGTATATGTTAGTATCGCTGTAGACAAAGGCGGCAATGTGGTCAGTGCCCAAGCCGGGGTGAAAGGAACAACCAATACTGCACCCTGTTTGCTTGAAAGCGCAAAGGCAGCAGCCCTAAAAACAAAATTCAGCCCGGATGATACTGCGCCGGCCAAACAGATCGGCACGATCATTTACAATTTTTCTTTATCGGAATAAGATGAATTATAAGGAAACCCTCAATTGGATGTTCGCGCAGCTTCCAATGTATCAAAGACAGGGTGCTTCTGCTTTCAAAAAGGATCTTACCAATATCATTCTGTTTTCCGATTTATTGCAAAATCCACAGGAAAAATTCAGGAGCATACATATTGCCGGAACCAACGGCAAAGGTTCTACCAGCCATATGCTGGCCTCTGTATTGCAGGAGGCCGGATATAAGACAGGCCTGTATACTTCACCGCACCTGAAAGATTTCAGGGAGAGAATACGTGTGAATGGAGTACCCATCCCGAAAAAAGAAGTGGTACGCTTCATCAATGAGAACAGGAATTTTTTGGAAAAGCAGAAACTTGTCTTTTTTGAGATGACGGTTGGTATGGCATTTGAACATTTTGCCAAAGAAAAAGTAGGTGTGGCGGTAATAGAAGTAGGCCTTGGTGGCAGACTGGATTCAACAAATATCATCAGACCAATTCTCTCCGTAATTACAAATATAGGCCTTGACCACACCCAGTTTTTAGGGGAGACCCTACCCGAAATTGCCTTTGAAAAGGCAGGGATCATAAAAGATGGTATTCCTGTGGTAATCAGTCAGAAGCAGGTTGAAACAAGCCCTGTTTTTTTAAAAAAAGCCAGGGAAAACAATGCGCCCCTTTATTTTGCAGAGGATTCGGAGTATCCGGTTTATGAGTTGGATCTGAAGGGGATCTACCAGCAAAAAAATATTAAGAGGAGTTCTAAAGAGCCTGAAAGTGATGAAAGGAAAATGGATTTCCAAATTGACGATAAAAATATTCAGGATGGATTGAGGCAGGTTGTAAAAAATACGGGGCTCAAAGGGCGCTGGCAGGTATTGCGGCAATCTCCAAAGGTTATTTGTGATACTGCTCATAATAGGGACGGACTTGAAGTAGTACTATCACAATTGGCTATGGAAAATTACAGCCGCTTACATATCGTTCTGGGTTTCGTTAACGATAAGGAACTCAGTAAGATTTTGCCACTTTTCCCAAAAGATGCACGCTATTATTTCTGTAAACCGAGACATACCAAGGGGGCTTAACGAATTAATATTGCAGGAGAAAGCAATAGCAGCGGGCCTGACAGGAGATCACTCATCAATCGGTTGCTGCGGCTTATTACGCAGCCCTTGATGCACTTCTGAAAATAATGACCTGATCTTTGTTGGTGGCAGCACTTTTGTTGTGGCTGAAATGGATTTATAAGAATATATTAATATATTTGTATTGATATTTTATTTTTAGTGAAATAACAAAAATCAAACCGACATGTACAAAGGATTTATTCATAGGATTTTCACACTTGACATTTATTGTATTTGCTTTTTATTCTTGTTCAGAAGATAAGAGTGAAACTTACAAACCATATTATTCTGTGGTATATAGAATGAAAGATACAGATTCAGTAAATCTGGAAGAACGCAGAAAGCTGGAGCAGGAATTTTTTGATAAGGTAACCAATAAGAACAATTTTATTGCCGGTCATGAATTCCTTAACCAATCAAAATGGGGGAGGGGTGAATGATGTTGTAATTATCGATACTTACAGTAATTGGGCTGATATAGAAAAATCCAGAAATCTTAACGAAGAGTTGATTGCGAAAGCCTGGCCGGATGAGACAGCCAGAAAGGCATTTTTTGAAGCGTTAAACAGTGGTTATGAACTTTCTTACAGCAACGATATTTATGTTTCTACCAATAACGAAAAAAAGATAGATCCCGCTTATGCAAAAGAAAGAAAGGAACCCATGTACTTTTATATCGTGATCAATAAACTGGCAGATTATGACAATGAGGATGCCAGAGATGCCTATGAGGATTATGTAAATGAAGTGACTTTTAAAAACCCACATATCAAAGCCTATTACTCCCGCAGACACTACATTGGATCTGACAGCAGGGATTTTATAGAAATGTATATTGCAGAATCTTATGATGAAGTAATAAATTCTTTTGATTATGATAAGGAACTATTGACAAAATTATTTCCTGATCAAAAATCCAAGGAGGACTTTATTGAGATCTACGGACGTAGCGTGGAAAGTGCCAGCGCATTTTTCTACACGAATGTTCCTTCTATGTCCAAATTGGTTAATTAATTAAGAATAAAACACTTATAAATCGCGGAAAATTGATTTCCGGCTTCACCTGTTTTTTTTACATAAAAACATTTGCCAAATCAAAAAACTCATTTATATTTGCAGCCGCTCAGGGCGATTAGCTCAGCTGGTTCAGAGCACCTGCCTTACAAGCAGGGGGTCACTGGTTCGAACCCAGTATCGCCCACTTATTTAAATTCCTCCTTAGCTCAGTCGGTTAGAGCATCTGACTGTTAATCAGAGGGTCCTTGGTTCGAGCCCAAGAGGAGGAGCAAGAGAAAAAGCAGTCAGAAGACTGCTTTTTTAGTTTGGATATTTAATTTTGGTGAGTAGATCAGATCTGTACTTGATGTGGTAAGCTCAAGTGAGGGAGCAAAGAAAAAAGCAGTCAGCAAAACTGCTTTTTTAGTTTAATTTTAATTTGGGCGAGAAGTTTATCCCGCACTTGATGCGGGAAGCCCAAGAGGCGTTCGGCGTTAAGAAAATGTCCGCTAATATTTTTAGCCCAGAGGCGGGTTGTAGCGCTGGCCAATTATAAAGAGTTTCATGACAGTGAGGCTCTTTTTTAGTTTGAATATTATTGGGCGAGAAGTTTATCCCGCACTTGATGCGGGAAGCCCAAGTTTACCGGCCGTAGGTGGGAGGCGTTCTGGCGTTAAGAAAATGTCCGGTGGAGATTTAGCCCAGAGGCGGGTCGCGCCACCGGCGAATTATAAAGAGTTTCATGACAGTGAGGCTCTCCGTTCCCCCATGTTTTGGCGCAACTTTATCCTCACTTGATGCGGGAAGCCCAAGAGGAGGGCAGGAGCAAAAGCAGTCAGCAAGGCTGCTTTTTTAGGTTTGATTTTAATTTGGGCGCAGAAGTTCATCCCGCACTCGATGCCGGGAAGCCCAAGAGGAGTCTGAGCGTAAGAGAAAAAGTCCGAGTCGGAGCCCAGAGGCGGGTTGTAGCGCTGGCCAATTATAAGGTTCATGACAGTGAGGCTCTTTTTTAGTTTGAATATTTTTGGGCGAGAAGTTTATCCCGCACTTGATGCGGGAAGCCCAAGTTTACCGGCCGTAGGTGGGAGGCGCCCTTGCGTTAAGAAAATGTCCGGTGGACATTTTTAGCAGGGGGCGGGTTTTAGCGCTGGCCAATTATAAAAGCGTTTCACTGAATATGTGAGGCTCTTTTTCTAGTTTGGATATTTTTGGGTGGGAAGTTTATCTGCTCTTGACATATCATATCTGATTTAATTAAGTTGGGAAATGGCGAGAATTCTATTTGTACTTAAATTCCCAGATGACCAAATACGTATGGAATTAATTTGCTATTTTTGATAATTAAAACTTCAATAGTACTATGACACTGGTCTGGACACTTTTTATATTGGCTATCCTGGTATTTCTGGCCCTTGATCTCGGTGTTTTTAACCGAAAGTCTCATGTTATAGAAGCCAAAGAAGCAGCCATCTGGACAAGCATTTGGGTATCTATAGCCATGTTGTTTTCATTGGTAATTTGGTGGCTTTTTTCTGAGGGGCTGGTAAATAACCCTACCAATTTAAGTCCTGACAAAGCGGTACTTAAATATATAACCGGGTATCTCATAGAGCTTTCCTTAAGCATTGATAATGTTTTTGTTATCGCTGTAATCTTTCAGTACTTTCCAAATACCGAAGCAAGTTTCAACACCGTGTTTTATTTTGGGGCACTTATAGGAGCCATTGTTTTTCGCGCAATTATGCATTGTTTTTGGGGTAGCTCTAATAAATAAGTTCGACTGGATTATTTATGTTTTTGGTGCATTCCTGATTTATACAGCTTATAAAATGCTGAAAACTGATCAGGCGGACTTCAACCCGAAAAAATCGTTTATTTTTAGAAAGTTGCGAAAGGTACTTCCTTTTACAGCCTTTATTCACGGGGAGAATTTTTTTATCAGGCGTATGGGAATACTCATTGCCCCCATTATTTATGGCCTTGGTGATGATGGAACTCACTGATATACTTTTTGCACTCGACAGCATACCGGCCATTCTGGCCATTACAGCCGATCCTTTTATTGTTTTTAGTTCAAATATTCTTGCAATACTCGGTTTGAGGTCTATGTATTTTCTGATCTCCCAAATGCTCGACAAGTTTAGGTTTATCCATTATAGCCTGGTGGTCATTCTGGCTTTTGTCGGCTTAAAGATGATTTTTTCCCATCATATAGAATTGCCTGAATGGCTTTCGCTCACTGTTATCGGAGCTTCACTGGCTTTTGGTATCCTGGCCTCCATATTTATTCCAAACAAAGAAGAAATCGTCAGATAGCGCTTCAGCAACAGAATAAGGATTTGAAAGCCCGGTATTTATTTCCCATCTCACATCCCGTGTAATTGATAAAAGATTATTTTTGAATAAAGTGATGGAAACCTGTTTTGAAAAAAAAAGAAAACTCCTTCTTGTAATCAATCCCGCTGCAGGCAAATCATCCTATAAAAAGCGATTGCATGCGCTTGAAAATAAACTTTATGAGGCCGGACTAAAATATGAACAGTTCTTTACCGAACAGAGCGGCAAAGGCAAACTGTCCTATGTCCTGGATAACGATCCATCCATTACCGAACTCCTTGTACTGGGTGGCGATGGTACTTTGAACTATGTGGTCAACGAACTGGGCGATAAATCACTTCCTGTAAGTATAGTGAGCAACGGTACAGGAAATGATTCTGTAAAATCCCTGCACGGTGAACTGGATTTTGATAAACAAGTGGCTACCGCCATTCACGGGAAAATTTCCCTATTTGACCTGGGTATCTGCAACGGCCGGTATTTCGTAAATGGCGTTGGGATAGGTTTGATGGCTTGGTTGTGAAGGAAATGCTGGGGCGCAAACGCAAAAAAAAGGACATCTTGATTATTTATTTACCGTGCTGCGTACGGTATCCGGTTTCAAGGAAAAAAAGCTCCGTTTTTCAATAGATGGGAAAGAATTTGAGAGAACCATACTGCTTTTTACCGTTTCCAACGGCACTACTTTTGGAGGAGGCTTTGTCATTAATCCTTTTGCAAGTACTGATGACGGTTTACTGGATGTCTGCATTCTCAAGGAAGTTAGTCCGGTTATGCGGTTCTGGCATTTGCCCAAACTGAGAACGGGGGCACATCATACATTGAAGGCTTGTGAATTATACCGGGCTAAACAGATTTTTATAATGCAAACAAACGATCTTGTAGCCCATCTGGATGGTGAATACATCGGTGAGCCTCCTTTTGAGATTACTGTTCGAAAGGAAGGCCTGTTGGTCCGGACGCCGGCTTAGGTTTTTAAAAAGCCATTTCAAAAATAACAGGGATTATAGGAGAAAATTAAAGGCAGTTTCAGGGCAGGTAAAACACTGCATTTTCCTTTCCCAATTCCAACCCGAAGTTCCATTTTTTGTTTTGGATGCTTTCCGTGAAAAATTTCCAAGCAACTGAACGTCCGTCTTCCGGGATCATGGTGAAAAAGCACCATTTTTTTCACTTTAGCCAAGGCACCAAACTGAATAGCATCCTCTATGGAACAATGTCCCCATCCTGTCCTGTCTGCATATTCACTGTTCGTATACTGGCCATCGTGAAATAACAGATCTGCATCTCTGGCAATGTTATAGCCGCTGCACCATTCAGCGGAATTAGGGAAATCAGCGGAACCGAGGGCAGGCTCATGGTCCGGCATATAGGCAAATACAGAGGGTCCTGCAATACATCTGAAACCAAGTGTAGGCCCGGGGTGACAAAGGTATTCAGAGGTAATGGAAAAATCATCTATATTGAAAGCAGTATTGTTGATCTCTATAATATTAATTTTAGCAGGCATTTCATTTAAGCGTACAGGAAAAAACGGTGGGGAAAAATAGTGTCTCAACCGCGTGGCCAAACTTTCTGGATGATCCGGAGGGGCCATAAATATTTACTGTGAAATCCGGATCATAAAAAGGCTGAAAATAACCCAGACCCATGATGTGATCCAAATGAAGGTGGGTGAGCAATATATTCACTTCCTTGATTTCAGGGTCCAAACCGGCGCCCAATCTTTGGATTCCGGAACCACCATCAAATATAAGACTGGTTTTTTTATGCGTTACCTGCAGGCAGGAAGTATTCCCGCCAAAAATTATTTTTTCAGGACCCGGAGAAGGAATTGAACCACGGCAACCCCATATCGTAATCTTCATTTTTCCATAATTTTCCAGAAAATCGCAACCGCACCAAGATATCGGTTAGGCCGGCCCATAATTGGGAATGCCGTAACAGATATTTTGTAAACATGACCACTCAGGTTATTGATCCAGAAATCGCCATGCGCAGGTATTTGATTCGCCAGGGTTTGGACCAGAGGCAAGGCTTCTGCAGGCAAAATATGACCCTGATCGTCCATAGGGGTAAAAATTGTCCACCATCGCGAAACAGGCAGTACTTCCTGTTTCCTCAAATCTCAGTCCTAAAATTTCTTCTGCCGGTTCGTTATAAAACAAAAGGTTTCCCATGGTATCTACAATAAATACCGGCACAGACAAACTATCAGCCCATTGGCCACTCAGAATAATTTCAATTTCTTTTGATGACATCAGGAAACTTTATACAACACTTACTCTTTATATATTTATCGAATTTTTAATAAACATCAAACCAACCAATTCGTTAAAATTTATTAAGGGATCGATTTAAGGTAATTAAAAAGTAATTGCATTAAAAAAAATTTTGTTCTTCCATGGAACATCAGATTATGGGAGGTTTTGAAAATGGAATTTCGATTGACAAGAGAGTCCACATTTTAAATAGTTACAAAAGGGACAATTGCATTTTTTCAATTTGCACCCGGATTACCGTATAAGTTTTTTTATGATTTGCACTAATAACATGCTCAGCTTAATTAACTTTGGGCTAAATTTTAAAATAATGGAAGAACTTACCCTCACCACCCCGGCACTCTTATTTTCAGCCATTTCGCTGATCATGCTGGCCTATACCAACAGGTTCCTGGCTTATGCCGCTGTTGTAAGAAGTTTGCATGACAAATACCTGAAAAAAAAAGATGAAAGCCTGATCAGGCAAATTAAAAATCTAAGGCAAAGGCTTTATCTGACGCGCTCCATGCAAATCTTTGGAATTTCAAGCCTGCTCCTGTGCGTGGTCACCAATGACCTTGGATTTATCATTAAGCAACATGTAATTGCAGTTTGGGCTTTGGTATCGCCCTCATTTTATTAATCATTTCCCTGGGATTATTGATAAAAGAAATACAGATCTCCGTAAAAGCGCTTGAACACCATCTTGGAGAAATTGAGAGCCATTTCAAAGTAATAGGATTCCCGAGAATCGGGAATCCTATGGAAATAAATTGAAAATATAGTTTAAGTGGCAATGAATTCTGAGGGCCAAGTGTTCCCGGTCATTTTCTTCCCGGCAAGGTCAGGTAAACTAAACCCTGTAATAATCTCCCTTCCAGTTTTTTATCGCTTTTTTAGTATTTACCTCAGACATTTTTTCTTTGACGGCTTTTTTTGCCAGCTCAGGGAAATTCCTCGTCCGACGCAAATCTCAAACCAACCACCTGCCTTACGGTAAGTTCCTTAGGCAACATTTTTTTTGCTCAACATATAATACCTGAATTTTTCTTCGGCATAAATGGCCCTGTCCTGTGCTTTTAATGCGAATGCACGGGCATAAAATGCGATTAAAAACAACAAAACCGAAATCAACACAATGAGCGAGGCCGAGTAAAGGTTTTCATGTGAGGATTTAACGAGATTGATAACAGATCCTACAAGAAGCAAAAGCAAAGCCGTTAGGGTAATATAATTGAAATCCCGGTACAAATCGGCTGTGGTTAGAATAATTTTGATTTTCCATGTGTTTATTGTTTAGTGTTTTACTTTCTAAAGGTAACTTTTTTGATTAAATCGAATCGTAAAAATGCCTATAAAATTTTATTATGCAGATTGGTACTGCTGTAAAAGCAGGAACCGGAATTTTTTTTTAATTCCTTATCTAAACCTGCAGGCCTGAGTCTATTTTCATAAATTTGACGGACTGACAATCAGGGCGGTGCCAAGGTACACACAAATTCCCCTGCTTTATTAATATGAAATCAAAATGGACACTTTTTGCCGGTATACTTTTTTTGGTAGCCGGAATAGTTTTAAGAAACCTCACCGAATATGGCCTTGTGCCGGTTTCGCTGATGGTATTGGGGGTTTTATTCAAAACGTATTACATAGTGGGTATGGCAAAGAGCGGGCAATACAAACCGGGCTATGAACTGTACTTCTTATTTGCCGGACTGGGCTTGTTCTTAACCGGACTTGATCTAAAATTGCTGCATCCCTTCTGGTCTTTCCATATTTCTCATCATAACAGGCTTGTTGCTGAAAATAGCTTTTATTGTAATTTTTATACTCAGGATAAAGGCAACGAGAAAACAAAAATAGGCATGCTTCCCAACCTGCCGGATTCATAAGGAATTTTCCCTTATTTTTGCCCAATGAAGCGAAGTATTAGACAAGTATTCGAAAACCTGACCATCACAGCTGCCGCTGCGGCAGGAGGAAAAGCCATAGCCATAATCAATCTGAGGGAATGGTCATTTTTGTTGCATATGCCGTGCCTGGAGATGTGGTCGATATTGAAGTTTATAAAAAGAAAAAGGCCTATTATGAAGGAAAGGTAATCAGGTTTCACAGGTATTCCGACAAAAGAACAAAGCCTGTCTGTGAGCACTTTGGCATTTGCGGAGGGTGCAAGTGGCAGCACATGCAATATGCAGAACAACTTGCCTTCAAGGAACTGGAAGTTGTGGATAACCTGCTCAGAATAGGGCATCTTGAGCTGCCTGAAATAAGTCCGATCGAAAGGTTGTAAGGAAACCTACCTCTGACCGAAACAAAATGGAATACTCATTTTCTGATTCCCGCTGGTTAACAGTAGAAAGAAATCGCTTCCGGCAAGGACAGATTGAAAAATAAATTTGCCCTGTGGTTTCCATATCCCGGGAATGTGGGATAAGATCCTGGATATTAAAGAATGTCATTTGCAGGTAGCTCCTTCAAACGCTATCCGAAATAGCCATAAAGGATTTTGCTGCTGAAAACGGACTCAGTTTTTTTAATCCCCGGAAACAGGAGGGCCTTCTGCGTACTTTGCTGATCCGCATGAGTTCCCTGGGAGAGATTATGGTTGTAGTGCAGTTTTTTAAGGATGATCTGACCAAAAGAAACCTGTTGATGAATTTTGTAAAAGACAAATTCCCGGAAATTACCTCTCTTCAATACATTATTAACGGCAAGGGCAATGATACAATTTACGATCAGGAGGTAATTTTATTTGCCGGACGGGACCATATTATGGAAGAAATGGAAAGACTCCAGTTTAAAATAAACGCCAAGTCATTTTATCAGACCAATTCGGCACAGGCTTATGAAAAAGTTGTATAAAGTCGCTATAGAATTTGCCGAGTCTTACTGGCGGATACTGTTTATGATCTGCTATACTGGAACAGGTACCATTGCACAGTTTATAGCTCCAAAGGCAAAAAAAGTGGTTGGTATAGAATCTGTTCCGGAAGCCATCGCAGATGCAAAAGAGAACGCGCTCAGAAACAATATTGATAATGTCTCTTTTTTTGTTGGTGATATGGCACGGATCTTCACCCCGGATTTTATTACACAAAACGGGAAGCCTGAGGTAATCATAACAGATCCGCCACGCGACGGAATGCACAAAAACGCGGTTGAGCAGATCCTGCAGGTTTTGCCTGGAAAGGATCGTTTACGTGAGCTGTAATTCCGCTACACAGGCCCGTGATCTGGCGCTCATGAGCGATCGTTATGAGATTGCTGCAACACAGGCAGTGGATATGTTCCCGCAAACACATCACGTAGAAAATGTAGTACTCCTGAAAAGGAAATAGCAGGTGGATTTCTCTGATTATTACTCAAAAAATAAGTATTTTCGCTAATCATTTTACTCCATTTAATTGACAATGGCATTTATAATAAAGAAATTCTTTTATCTCTTGTTTTTCTTTCTGCTGATCACCGTTTGGTATGGATGCGAAAGGGATGAGATCTGTATTAAAGAGAATACCCCACGCCTGATTATCAAGTTTTATGATAAGGATGATCTTACAAAAACGAAATCTGTTCCAAATCTTGGCGTACGGGTGGCAGGAGAAGAAGCTTTTTATTCCGATCCGGGAAATCTGAAAAGCCCCGATTCTATTGTTGTTCCATTGGAAGTGACAAAAGATAAAACCATTATTGAATTGGTAATGAATGGTACCGATCTGGATCCGGATAATGACGAGTCAAATTTTATAGAAATTAACTATGAACGGCAGGATGAATTTATCTCGCAGTCCTGCGGTTTCAAAACAGTCTATAACAATGTTGTATTTACCCTTGATCAGTCAAAAAGCTGGATAAGTTATGTAGAAGCGGCCAATATCCCTCAAAGTATTATTGATGAAAAGTGAAAGACATCCTTTAAAAGTCTTACCATTTAGCTGCTCTCTAATCCCTTTTTGCTTTTATACATTAAAAAGCCTCAGGAAAAAGAACAGGATACAACGCGCTATAAGTACCGTTATGACTCCTAAGGGTGGGGGCCGATATTTTCACCCCTGTTTATGGCCTGTTCGACGAAGACCGTCAGGGATTTGAGCTCGTGGCAGATTACAGGTTGGCCAAGCGGTTTTGGGTAGCCGGGGAATTGGGATATCTGGACAAACTCGTAACAGAGGACTATTATAATTACCGTTCAGCCGGCGGATATTTAAAAGTGGGTGCTGATTTTAATGCCTATCAGAACTGGGTGGGCATGGAAAATATGATCGTCGTGGGTATGCGTTACGGCTTATAGTACTTACGATATAACTCTGAATGAATACACGGTTAATTCGGATCCTTACTTGCCAGCCTGAAATACAGGGCGAAAGTATCAGCTGATGACAAGCTCAATGCACAATGGGTAGAACTGGTTTTAGGCTTAAAAGTGGAGGTTTTGCACAACGTTTATTTAGGAGCCATGTTCAGTGGGAAAAGTATTGGTGACATCCTCAGACACTGAAAATTTCAAAAATATGTTTGCCCCAGGTTTCAATGGGATTTCGGTAAATGACATTGGTTTTGGATTTAGTTATACGGTATCTTATCTGCTGCCATTGTACAGAAAATAGAAGTAATAAGCAAATCTGTTTTAAGGGGCCTGTAAAAACTGAAGTGTTTTAAAAAATGAAAAAAAAGAATCGTTTCTTATATTACTTTCGGTGTGTTTCTCCTGGTTTTGGGAATTATAGGGTACGTTTTTAAACTGGGCGCAGGCTAAAGTTCTTATTGGAATGGGATTTCTATTTGAACTTCTGGCAGTATTGATTTTTGCCTGGTCAAAGATCAAAAACAGGTCATGATTTCATAAATTTGATTAAATATTTATGTCTAAAAAGAAGTTGAACAGTTTTGATGCCCTGGGAGGATTCGTCTTCTCAACGAATGAACAGGAGGATTTTAAATCCTTTTCAGAAGAGGGAACTCAGGTACTAAAGCCTTCTGAGCAAAGACTTGGAAGCGCATTTTTCAAATAAAGGTAGGGGAAGGAAAAACTGTGACGATTGTAAGGGATTTGCAGGGAGAAGAAGAGGATCTGAAATCGCTTGCCAAATTATTGAAAGCAAAATGCAGTGTGGGCGGAACGGTGAAGGATGGAGAAATTATCATACAGGGAAATTTTCGTGATAAAATCATAGAAATTTTGAAAAAAGAAGGATATCAGGTAAAACGAGTAGGTGGGTAAATAAGACTAAAATGAATGAAATAATAGCTGCATCCGAGCTTGTACTTAATCCGGACGGAAGTTTATACCATATCAACCTGAAGCCTGAAAATCTGGCAGATGACATCATCTTTGTCGGTGACCAGGACCGTGTGCCAAAAATATCCAAATATTTTGACCGGATCGAGTTTGAAACTCAAAAAAGGGAGTTCAGAACAGCAACAGGCTGGTACAGGTCAAAAAGAATTACTGTGATTTCTACCGGAATAGGTCCTGACAATATTGATATTGTAATGAATGAGCTCGACGCCCTGGCCAATATTGATCTTGAATCGCGAACCATAAATTCAGAAAAAAATCTCTTAATATTGTTCGCATTGGCACCTCTGGTTCATTGCAGGCGGATATCCCGGTTGATAGGTTTGTAATGGCAGAATACGGTTTGGGCTTTGATGGCCTGCTGCATGCCTATCAAAGTGAAGGAGTGCGGGAAATAGAGATGGAAGAAGCATTTATTGCACACACTGGGTATGACCCTTGCAAAGCGCGACCCTATATTGTAAAAGGTAGCCGGCTTTTAAAAGAAAAATTTTTTTCCGGACAAGTTTTCACTGGCATTACGGCAACGGCAAACGGTTTTTTTGGACCCCAGGGCAGGGTGTTGCGCTTGCCACTAAAAGACAAAATGCTAAATGATAAACTGGAAAGTTTCCGTTTTAAAGAAAACCGGATCACAAATCTTGAAATGGAGACTTCAGCCATTTACGGGCTTTCCGGGCTTATGGGGCATCATGCCTTATCTTTGAATGTGATCATAGCCAACAGGCCGGGCAAAACATTTTCCAAAGATCCCTATGCAGCCATTGAAAAACTGATTATCTATACCCTTGACCGTCTGGTGGAATTTTAAGCACCTGCATAATAAATAGCAAATTTCTGCGTTAGTATTATAAACCTCCTGTAAGTTGAATAAATTAACTCAAAAGAAATCGCTATGAAAAAATTGATCTATCTGTTGGTAATTGTGTTAGGTTCTTACACAATGACATCTTGCGGGGCTTCCAGCAAAAGTTGTGTCACTTCTGAATACCAGATTAAGAATATCAAGTTTCAGAATCAAAGTGTCGTTTTAACAGATGAATATATACAGGCGGAAGACAAAGTCCATTAAATAAACTTTCTATATTTAAAAAAGACTGCACATAGACGGGTGCAGTCTTTTTTTTTGTCAAAATTTAGCGAATACACTTGCAGGAGTAAGCAGACTTTGTAATTTTGTACAAACCAATACTCAATGTCAAAAATCAAGTACATTTTTGTAACCGGTGGTGTAAGTTCTTCACTTGGAAAAGGAATTATCGCTGCTTCATTAGCCAAATTACTTCAGTCAAGTGGATACCGCATAACGATTCAAAAGCTTGATCCCTATATTAACATAGATCCGGGAACCCTTAACCCATATGAGCATGGTGAATGTTTTGTGACAAATGACGGGGCAGAAACAGACCTTGATCTGGGCACTATGAAAGATTTTTGAACATCCCAACCTCCCAGGCTAATAACGTGACCACGGGCAGGATCTACCAGACAGTTATCAATAAAGAGCGAAGGGGAGATTTTTTGGGCAAAACGGTGCAGATTATTCCACATATTACAGATGAGATCAAGCGGAGGATCCAGATATTGGGTCAGACAGACGAATTCGATATTGTTATCACAGAGATTGGCGGAACGGTAGGGGATATAGAATCTTTGCCATATATTGAGGCTGTGCGCCAGTTGCAATGGGATTTGGGGAGAGAGAACGCCATTGTGATTCATTTAACATTAATTCCATACCTGTCCGCGGCAGGAGAATTAAAAACAAAACCAACCCAGCATTCCGTGAAGGAGCTGATGCAGAGTGGGGTCAGTCCTGATGTGCTTGTATGTCGCACAGAACACCATCTGAATGACGGAATACGCAAAAAACTGGCTGCTTTTTGTAATGTCACGCTTGAAGCGATCATTGAAGCAATCGATGCCGATACCATTTATGATGTGCCGAACCTGATGTTAAAGGAAGGGCTGGACAAGGTTGTTCTTAAAAAGCTGGGCCTGCTTGCAGATAAAACGCCTGACCTGGAATTGTGGAATGATTTTTTACGAAAATTCAAAAACCCGAAAGATTATGTTGAGATAGGTCTTGTAGGGAAATATGTGGAATTGCAGGACGCCTATAAATCAATTATCGAAGCCATTGGTCATGCCGGGGCGCAGAATGAAGTAAAGGCGAATATACATTTCATTCATTCAGAAGAACTAACTGTTGAGAATGTGCCTGGTTTGCTTAAAGGCTTACATGGTATCATTGTGGCACCTGGTTTTGGCGATCGCGGTACTGAAGGTAAAATTGAAGCCATTAAATATGCCCGAGAAAATAAAATTCCATTTTTCGGGATTTGCCTTGGGATGCAAATGGCAGTTATCGAATTCGCCCGAAATATTTTACTCCTTAAAAATGCCAATTCGACTGAGATGAATCCGCGCACCCCATATCCTGTGATCGATCTGATGGAAGATCAGAAAAAGGTCACCGAAAAGGGAGGAACCATGCGTTTGGGTGCCTGGGACTGTAAACTCGACCAGGATTCAAAGGCTTTTGAAGCCTATGGCAAAGACTTTATCAGCGAAAGACACCGGCATCGTTTTGAATATAACAATGCCTATTTTGAAAGATTTACTTCAGCAGGTTTAAAAGCCACAGGAGTAAATCCGAATACAGGGCTGGTGGAGATCGTTGAGATACCTGAACATCCCTGGTTCCTGGGGGTTCAGTACCATCCGGAATATAAGAGCACTGTGCTTAAACCACATCCTTTGTTTGTGGCCTTCATAAAGGCGGCGCTGATTAACAAATAAAAAAAGAGGTTGATGATGTCAACCTCTTTTTTATTCTAGAAGGAGAATACCAGAGAAGAATTAAGTCTGTAGGTATCTTCTTTGATCACTGCAGGATTTACAATATCAATATTCAGAAACTGATAGGTATAATCCCTGTTGTATTGGTCATAGGACAGATCAAGCCGGACTGACCTTGTAAATCTAATACCCAGACCTAAGGAATAACCTGTAAGGTCCTGATCTATATCACCGTCTTTGTAAGGACTCTGCTCAAAACGATAACCGCCTCTTACACTAAAACTATTCAATATCCATTCAGTACCTATCCTGTATGAGGAGGTACCACGAAGGTTTTCAGAGATGTATTGATTTTCGTCAATAAAATCACCTGTGGGTTGTAACTCGATATTCTGGAAATCCTTATAAATATAATCAAAGCTTATGAGTCCGTTTTTGCCAAAAATATAGGCCAAACTACCTGTAAGCTCACTCGGCGTATTCACATCGTAATCGAAATAATTTGGGTTTCCATACTCATAATAGGTATCAGAAGTGTTACTCAGGTTGATTTCAAGGTCTTCGATATACGTTTCAGATATGTCATACCAGACAGGGGATTTATACGACGCCCCAATTCTTAGGTTTTCTATGGGTTTTACAATTACACCCAGACTAAAACTAAAGCCATCACCATAATCTTCCAGGTATTGATCTACATAGGCATCAAGGGTATTGTTATTTCCGTCATTATTAAACTCAGAATAATTTGCTGACTGGTAAAAATCCAGATAATAAAAATTCAGATTCATCCCAAGATAAAGTATGTCATTGTACTGTGAAGCGAAACTAAAGTTGAATTTGCTGTTGGATCCGTTGGTATAGCTTTTGAATTCCTGTTGGTCAACATTGTCATAAAATACATTGTTAAAAGGATTTTCGTCATAATTTAAGTAGGGATCATCGACAAAGTCAGGCACGCCGCTATTACCCCTCGCAAAAATGGCATTGTCAAAATTCTTGAGTTGCGTGTAATTCATGCCAAAAGCAAATTTATTAAACCCAGTTTGATTGCCGGTATAAAAGATAAAAACGCCTCCTGTTTGCGGAAAATCAAAACGGTCATCACTGCTTTGAATACCTGTACCATAAAAGGAACTGGTATTATCGACATTTGAATAGCCCAAAGTCATGGAAAACTCAGAATAATTAAATACCGCCAAACCGGCAGGATTGATTTCTGCCGCAGACATATCACCACCCAGGGCGCCCATCGCTCCGCTCAATCCCATATATCGGGCTGTGCCGTAATTATCATCTGTTGAAAACAGGACTGCTGCATCAGTATAGCCAAGCACCTGGGCTTGCATGCACAATGGAGCAAGGATTAGAATAAATATTAATTTTTTCATGTGAAAATTCAATTAGTAATGTAGTTGTCAGTTAATTTTTGGGTATTGTTAACGGGAAGAACCTCTTGAATACCCACCTGAACTTGCCCCGCCTTGAGATCCGCCGCCAGAATATCCACCACCACTGGATCCGCCTGAACTGGACCTGCTATAAGACCCACCAGAATAGCCACCTCCATTGGATCCGCCTGAACCGGACCTGTTAGAAGACCCTTAATAGGTTGCGCTCTGCTGATTTGTTGCACTGCGCGACCCTGAATTCCCGGTACTTTGGGAAGAATATCTCTGACCGGAACTTTCATTTTTATAGGAAGTATTGTTGTTTTTGACGTAGGATCTGCCAGTTATATTCGCAGGAAGTCCTGAATTATTGCTATTTGATGGTACAGAACTTCTTACATATTTTACCCTGTCACCAAAATTGGCCATAACCTTTCTGTTCGTGTTCATTGCGGTGGCGATCAGCCTTTCCCTGTTTGCCGTCTGTGAGCTTGGCACGTACCTGACCCGGTCATTAAAATTCGACACAACATTTCTGTTTGTTGAAGCAGCGCCGGCAACAGTTCTGGTGATTTGGCTTGCACTGGCATTGTCTGCCATAACGGGGTTGTTTCCTCTGGCATTTGAAGCCGCAAGAAACCTGTCTGAGCTACGGGTAATATTATCCTGCTGAACCATATCCGGGCCACGTCTGTATCCGCCACCTCCGGAGCTGGACCTCATACTGCCCCCGGAACTTGAGCGGGGAGCTGAGTTATAGGAAGGCGACGAACTTCTTGAATTGCTTCTGTTATAACCCTGATTTCCTGAACTGTTGTAATTTTGGTTTCCAGATTGGTTATTGTAGTTTCGTGTGCCAGAACTGCGCTGATAGGTGCTTCTGTTCATGCCGGAGGCATTCGCACTAACCGATTCCCTGTAAATATTTGGTCTGGTTGATGCCTGCGAACTTCTGCTGTACTGATTCCCTGAAGTACGGTTGTAGGCAGTGTTATCAGAACCCCTTACTGAATAGTTAGATCTCTTTCCATAGGTAGAATCTCCATAATATGGGGGATTATAACCAGGATAGTAAGGCGGATAGAAACCTCCCCAGCCTCCCCAGCCTCCCCAGCCTCCCCCCTAGCCGCCCCAGCCGCCCCCAGTAGCCACCATAACCCCAATAGCCGCCAAAGCCGCCAAAGCCGCCATAGCCCCAATACCACGGGTTATAAAAGTCGTAATACGGATAACCCCAAAATCCGCCGTAACCCATATTAAAATTTACAGTTGCAGATTCTTCTGAGTAACCCCAGGGAGCCGCTTCTTGAGTGTAATAATTGTTAATGATAATATTTCCTTGAAGCGAATCGTTGTAGCTGGAATAGGTATCGATATCCGTAAAAATTTCATCTTCACCCGTATAGATATTATTGGCCTCAGCTTCAAAATATTTTTGGTATTGCTGACCTGAAGCACCATCCTGTATAATAACTACCTGTTCTGATTTTGAACGGGTGGGAGGTGTAGTGGATTCGTAGATCCCGTCATTCTCGCTGTACATGCCCTGTGTACTTGTACAAGATACCAGACCGGCAAAAATGACAAGCCCAAAAAGGATTATGGGCACTACTGATTTTATTGGTATAATTTTTTTCATAAAGCATTATTTTTGTTGTCAAAAGTTACAAATTGGTTAGTTTTGTAGCTCTGTAGTAGGAGAGATGCAATATTTATGCCAAAATTGAAAAAATAGGATATGAGTAAAAAAATAACATCGCGAAAAGAGGATTATTCCAAGTGGTACAATGAGGTTGTGATCAAAGCAAATCTTGCAGAAAACTCAGGGGTGCGGGGTATGATGGTCATAAAGCCTTATGGTTATGCTATTTGGGAAAAAATGCAGGCGGAACTGGACAGGATGTTTAAGGAAACAGGTCACGAAAACGCCTATTTTCCTTTACTTATACCAAAATCATATTTCAGCAAGGAAGCCAGCCATATTGAAGGTTTTGCAAAGGAATGTGCTGTTGTCACTCATTACAGACTTAAGAATTCTGAGGATGGGCGGGGCATAGTTGTCGATGAGGACGCAAAACTGGAGGAGGAGCTGATCATAAGGCCAACATCAGAAACCATTATTTGGGATTCTTATCGCAGGTGGATTGAATCCTATCGGGACTTGCCTATACTGATCAACCAGTGGGCCAATGTTGTGCGTTGGGAGATGCGTACCCGATTGTTCCTGCGCACCGCAGAATTCTTATGGCAGGAAGGCCATACAGCGCATGCCAAGCAACAGGAGGCAATAGAAGAAGCGAAAAAAATGCAGGGTGTTTATGCAGAATTTGCCGAAAAATATATGGCCATGCCGGTGATCAGGGGAACAAAAACTGAAAGTGAGCGGTTTGCCGGAGCCTTAGATACCTATACAATTGAAGCCCTCATGCAGGACGGAAAAGCGCTGCAGGCAGGAACTTCCCATTTTCTAGGTCAGAATTTTGCAAAAGCCTTTGATGTGAAATTTACAAGCAAGGAAGGAAATTTAGAATATGTATGGGCCACTTCCTGGGGTGCCTCCACACGACTTATTGGCGGTTTGGTTATGACACACAGTGATGATCAGGGTTTGGTTTTGCCACCCAGATTGGCGCCCATTCAGTTGGTAATCGTTCCTATTTACAAATCAGAGGAAGAACTTGAAACCATTTCAAATAAGGTTAGGGAGATTAGTGCTGCCATCAGGGCCAGGGGAGTTTCAGTAAAATATGATGACCGCGATGCCTATAAGCCGGGTTGGAAGTTTGCAGAGTACGAATTAAAAGGAGTTCCGCTGCGCATAGCGATAGGTCCACGTGATATAGAAAACGGAACACTTGAAATAGCGCGCCGGGATACCCTTACAAAACAGATCGTTTCCCAGGAAGGAATTGCAGAAACAGTTACCGGATTGCTGGATGAAATACAGGAAAATTTATATAAAAAAGCACTTGATTTCAGAAACGATCACATCACCAGAGTTGAAACCATGGAGGCATTCATTGAGGTACTAGAAGGTAAGGGCGGATTTGTTTCAGCACACTGGGATGGTACTGCAGAAACTGAGGAGGCCATTAAGAATTTGACGAAGGCTACCATCCGTTGTATACCTAATGACAGCAAAGAAGAGCAAGGTAACTGCGTGTTTTCCGGGAAACCATCCAACAAAAGGGTGTTATTTGCAAAAGCCTACTAATTTTTTTTAGTAAAGTCCTTGCAGAGTTGAAAAATAGTTTTATTTTTGCACTCGCTTTTGAAATAGAAAGCTACCGATGGCCCGTTCGTCTATCGGTTAGGACGCCAGGTTTTCATCCTGGTAAGAGGGGTTCGATTCCCCTACGGGCTACAATCATTTAATTTTTAAGTGAATTAAAAACAAAAAAAATGGCAAATCACAAGTCAGCATTAAAGAGAATCCGAAGCAATGAGGATAAAAGGGTTAGAAACAGATACCAACACAAAACTACACGTAATGCCATAAAAAGTTTGCGTGAGCTTACCGTGAAAAAGGATGCAGAAGAGCAGTTGGTAAAGGTTATTTCTATGATAGATAAATTGGCAAAAAAGAATATTATCCATGATAATAAAGCTTCCAATTTAAAATCTTCCTTAACCAAGCATATTTCGGCTTTGGCTTAATTTTTTTAACAAGACATTTCAGAAGAGACAGTCCATGGGCTGTCTTTTTGTTTTTATAATTTACTGCTTATTACCACTCATAAATCCTGCTGGCATCCAGCCTGATCAGGATAAAGAGAAGAATTGTAAAGCCCCAGAGGGAAGAACCGCCATAACTAAAAAAGGGCAAAGGGATACCAATAGTAGGCAACAGACCAATAACCATCCCGATATTTATGGTGAAATGAAAGAAAAATATCAATAAGACAGAGTACGCGTATACTTTACTGAAGGTTGACCGCTGTCTTTCCGCAATAAAGATAAGCCTCATTAAAAACAGTATAAATGTGACAACCAGCAGGGAGGTGCCAATAAAACCCCATTCTTCAGCGAAAGAACTAAAAATATAGTCCGTTTCCTGTTCCGGCACAAAATCTCCGTGAGTTCTGTCTCCCTGCAAATAGCCCTTTCCTTTAAGTCCGCCTGTAGCAACCGTGATCATAGATTGATCGGTGTTGTACCCAATGCCTTTTGTATCAGATATTTTACCAAATAAAATATCAAAGCGATCCCTGTGATGCTGTTCGAAGATCTTGTTGTAGACATGGCTTACGCTGAACATGAACAAACCTGAAAACAAGTAAATAGCAATAATAGTTATCCAGTTATGTCTTATATACAACCGGTTGAAATAGTATAAAACAATAAAAAAGAGGGAGATGAGAGAAAAGGAAATTATGAGAGAGACTGTAAATCCGAAATAAAGTGTAATCAAAAAAAGGATAACACCCATAAATCCGATGATCATATAGAATAGGGGTAAGCCAAAAAGATATAAGACAAAGATCAATGCGAAATAAACCAGTGCAGATCCGGGATCGGGTTGCAATACTATCAATATAGCAGGAAATAATATAAGGCCAAAGGCTTTTAATTGTTCTGAAAAATTCTTTAAATCCCGACCTCTTTCACTCAGAAAATTGGCCAGTGCCAGGCTGGTCGCAAATTTTGCAAACTCCGAAGGTTGTAAGCTAAAACCTCCAAAACCGTACCAGGACGTGGCCCCATTTATATTTTTTCCAAAGACAAAAAGGCCCAGCAGTGAAAGCATGGATACCAGATAAAAAACTCCGGAGTAGGTTTCATAAAAACTTCGGTCAATGGACAAGACCACCAGTATGATCAGGATACTCATGGCAATAAAAAATAATTGCCTGCCGTAATTTGAATTCAAATCCAGCACAAAATGTTGTCCTTCGGTAAAAGTAGCGGCATAGACAGTGAGCCAGCCTAAAAAGACAAATATCAGGTAAAACCCTATTAGAATCCAATCAACACCATTAAATATATTATCTCTTTTCCGCAACGTAACTTCCTATTTCAAGTTGTTTTCTATATTCATTTTCCAGACTTCCTTCCATCATCCTTTTTTCAAGTTCTTTGCGTTTGACCTCACCGGTCAGGTATTTTTCTATCATCAGGCTCGCTATGGGACCTGCCCATCTTGCTCCCCAATAACCGTTTTCAATAAATACAGCAATGGCAATTTTGGGATTGTCTTTTGGGGCAAAAGCGATAAAAATAGAATGGTCTGTAAGCTGGACCCTCTTTCCGTCAACCCTGACAAAATTCTCAGCGGTACCGGTTTTACCGCATATTTCTATACCTTCTACCCTTGCTCCTCTGGCTGTTCCTTTTTCAAACACATCAAACATACCTGATATAACCGGTTCGAAATGCCGGGGTTCAATTGTAGTCTTAATTTTGGTAGTAAATTTTTTGTCTATGGCTGTTGAATCACCTGTTTTTTTCATGATATGAGGCACATAATAAAAACCCCTGTTTGCAACTGCAGCAGTCATATTGGCCAATTGAATCGGCGTGGTGAGTACTTCGCCCTGGCCTATGGCATTCGAGATGGTTGTAACGGCCCTCCACCCGCCATTGGGGTAATATTTGCTGTAGAAATCCCCGTCGGGAATCAAACCTTTTTGTCCGGATGGCAGGTCATAACCCAGATATCCCCCCAGCCCGAAACTTTTGACATGCCCGCTCCACACATCCATCCCTTCTTTAGGTGTAGGGTATTTGTCAATGATTTTTTTATAAATATTTGAAAAATAGCTGTTGCAGGATTTATAAACACCGACATCCATTTTAATTGGACCGCTCATGCCACAATGACAGGCCATAAAACCGCTGCTTCCATACCGGTATCCATGGTAACAGTAAAAACCGGTTTCGGTAGTGATTACCTCTTCCTGTAAACCAATCAAGGCATTGATGATTTTAAATGTTGAACCAGGCGGATATTGTGCTTGCAGGCCTCTGTCAAGCATCGGTTTTTTTATGGAATCATTGAAAAGCATAAAAGAATTCAATGATCTTTGTCTGCCAACCAACAAATTCGGATCATAGGTGGGATAGGAAGCCAGGGTGAGAATCTCTCCTGTTGCCGGTTCTATCGCCACAATGCCACCTCTTTTATTGGCCATCAGTGAATCGACATAAAGCTGAAGGTTGATGTCAAGACTCAGAATCAGGTCTTTTCCCGGAACCGGCACGGTATCATATTTACCTTCTTTGTAGGATCCTATCTCCTTGTTAAACCGGTTCTTTTGCACATATTGCACACCTTTCGTTCCCCTGAGAATCTCTTCATATTCCTTTTCAACACCCATATACCCGATTAATTCACCCAGATTATAGTAAGGATTTCTTTTCAGGATTCCTTCATTGACCTCGCTCAGGTATCCGAGCACATTGGGCGCAGTTTTTAATGCGTATTCACGGATAAATTTCTTCTGAATATAAAAACCTTTATACTTGTACATTTTCTCCTGCAGGTATGCATAATCATCTTTAGAAACCTGGGCCAGAAAGACCGATGGAATCCTGGGGGAATAGTCGGTGGCTTTTTTAAGTGATTTTTTAAACGTTTCCGGAGTGATCTTCAAGAGATTGCAGAATTCCAGGGTATCCAGTGGTTTTACATCCCTCGGAATGACCATAATATCATAGGAAGACTGGTTTGCAACGATTAAAACGCCATTGCGGTCATAGATAAAACCCCGGTTCGGATAAATGTATTTAACAGCGACTGCACTGTTATTCAAAGGCGACTGACGGTATGAATCGTCGTAAATCTGAAGGTAAAAAAGCCTGCTGATGAACACTGCACCAACAAAAAGGATCAATATATAAATAAGACTGATTCGCGACATGTTACTTTTTATTTGTAAAAAATACAATACTCAATAACACCAGTACTAACGTAAATAAACCGGATAAAATTGTTTTCAAAATTATTGTAAAAAAACTATCCAGCTTGAAATATTCCAGCTGAAAAACAATAAAATGGTGAATAAGGATTAAAATGGACAAAATACTGACTGATTTTGAAAATTTTAGTTTTCGGAATATAAGGGAAGAATAATCCAGCTCAGACCTTCTCAATACTGCTTTTATCACAGGCATTCTTATATAAGCGATAAAAAGTGTTGCGGCTGCATTTACTCCGCCCGAATTTAAAAAGAAATCAATACCCAGACCCAAGAGAAAACTTAAAAACAGAAAAGCGAAATCAAGTTTTTTGATAGGGTAAAAAAAGACGAAAAGCACATACAACATTGGATTTATATAGCCCAGAAAATTTATGTTGTTCAGGATGATTACCTGCAACAGAATTAGGCCAATAAACAGCAATATGGTATTTATAATTTCTCTATTCATTAGATGATTGTTCTTCCAGACGCAGAATTTCTTCCCTGTCAAAATTTCGAATGATCTCTACATAACCCAATGAGCTCATATCATTGAAAAGACGCACATCAACTCTGGTATAAATACTGTTCACCCGCTCAAAATCGAGTATGGTTCCTACGGGTATTCCTTCAGGAAATATGAGTGATTTTCCGCCGGTGACTATTGTATCGCCAATTTTTAATTTTGACTGTATGGGCATATCCAGCAGCTGCACCTTGTTAAAATCTTTTGTATCCCAGCTCAGTGTACCAAAGTGATGGCTGTTTTTGAGCTTTACATTTATATTGGCACTCACATTCAAAACTGAAAGCACGGTAGCATAATTTTCTGAAACAATTTTTGTAATTCCAACAATACCCGTTTGGTTAATCACACCCATTTCAGGCCCGATACCTGATTTTGACCCAATGTCGATTGTCAGATAGTTGTTGCTCTTGTTGTATTCATTGTTAATTATCTTGGCAGAATAATAATAGTATTTTTGCTTCACAAGGCTGTCAGAAACAAAAATACTATCCGTTTCTAATTTGATACCCTGTCCTGTTAAGCCTTCATTTTTTTCGAGAAGATTTTTTAAATAAACATTCTCTTGTGCCAGCCTGTTGTTCTCCTCTCTTAACAGGAGGTAGTCCTTAAAATTGCTGACTTTTTGGTATATAGCACCGGTTATCACATTAGCAGAATTTACAAATTTGCTCTTGTGATACGTATGGCTTTGAAAAGTAAAAAATAGGGCAATACCTTCTAATAAAAAGAAAAATAGAAAGTTTTTATTTCTATAAAAGAAGGAAATTAATTTGTGCATTTTGCATAGGTCTTTTCTACTTCATCAATACGCTTTTGTACTTTTCAAGGTCTTTCAAAGCGATTCCTGTGCCTCTTACAACAGCTCTCAAAGGATCTTCAGCCACATACACGGGCAGATCGGTCTTTCTAGACAAGCGTTTGTCCAGACCACGCAGCATGGAACCACCGCCGGCCAGATAAATTCCTGTATTATAAATATCGGAGGCCAATTCAGGAGGTGTTTGAGAAAGGGTCTCCATCACAGCATCTTCAATGCGAAGGATTGATTTTTCAAGCGCTTTAGCGATTTCCCTGTAGCTTACCTTAGTCTGTTTAGGTTTCCCACTTAGTAAGTCCCTGCCCTGGATTAAAATATCATCCGGGGGTGACTCAAGATCTTCTGTAGCAGCGCCGATCTCTATCTTTATTTTTTCGGCCGTGCTCTCACCCACAAAAAGATTGTGTTGTGCACGCATGTACATGGCGATATCATTGGTAAAAACGTCTCCGGCCACCTTTACAGAAATATCACAAACAATCCCGCTCAGGGCAATAACTGCAATTTCAGTTGTGCCTCCACCAATATCGATGATCATGTTCCCTTTGGGTTGCATGATATCTATACCGATACCAATTGCTGCCGCCATAGGTTCATAGATCAGGTAAATTTCTTTGGCGTTCATTTGCTCTGCAGAATCCCGGACTGCCCTCTTTTCAACTTCTGTAATACCAGAGGGAATACAGATGACCAATCGCAGCGATGGTCTGAAAAATCGGTTCTTTATCGTTGGAATGTTGCGTATAAATTCACGGATCATTTGCTCAGATGCCTCAAAATCTGCAATTACCCCATCTCTCAAAGGCCTGATTGTCTTGATGTTTTCGTGGGTCTTGCCCTGCATAAGACTGGCTTCGTGACCGATAGCAATTATCTTCCCGGAAACCCTGTCCACAGCAACGATTGACGGACTATCAACTACCACTTTCCCTCTGTGAATGATTAATGTATTTGCAGTACCAAGATCAATCGCAATGTCTTCGGTCATGAAATCAAAAAAACCCATATACTCTTTAATTTTTAGATGTTAATATAGCTAGCAAACAAATGTAATAAATTTACCTTATAAACTTATCTTAAAAGCCAAGGCGAACATTTTTTTATTTATCGGGGGTATGGTTGATATAATTAATGCTTAAAATGTCTGGTGCCTGTCACAAACATTGACATTTTATGCGCATCACAATACGCAATGCTCAACTGATCGTTTATTGAACCACCTGGCTGAATAACGGCGGTAATCCCGGCTTTTTCAGCAATTTCCACACAATCCGGAAAAGGGAAAAAAGCATCGCTTGCCATTACTGCTCCCTTAAGATTGAAATTAAAGGCCTTCGCCTTAACAATAGCCTGATTGAGAGCATCAACCCGAGAGGTCTGGCCAGTGCCACTGGCACAGAGTTGTTTGTTTTTGGCCAGTACTATGGTATTTGATTTGGTGTGTTTGCAAATCTTAGAGGCGAAAAGCAGGTCTTCCGTTTCCCTGTCTGTTGGCTTTATTTTGGTAACCAGTCGCAACTGTTTTTCAGAATCTGTAATACTGTCCTTTTCCTGCACTAAAACACCGTTCAGCGCTGTTCTGAATTGTTTTTCAGGTAAACTCAGTTCTTTTTGCACCAAAATTATTCTGTTTTTCTTTTGTCGGAGTAAATTGATCGCGGATTCATCATAAGAAGGCGCGATAACAACCTCGTAAAACAGGTTGTTAATCTCCTCCGCTGTGGCGAGATCTATTTTGGTATTTGTGATCAGGATACCACCAAAAGCAGATACCGGATCGGCGGCCAGGGCATCTCTATAAGCCTCAAGTACAGTAGCTCTCTGCGCAAGTCCGCAGGCATTATTGTGTTTAAGAATGGCAAATGCCGGACCTTCAGATTTAAACTCGCCCATGAGCTGCACTGCGGCATCGACATCAAGTAAGTTGTTGTAAGACAGTTCTTTGCCGTGCAATTTATCGAATAATGCTTCCAGGTCTCCGAAAAAATATCCTTTCTGATGCGGATTTTCTCCATACCTGAGCACAAAGGAACTGTTGTAGCTTTCTCTGAACAGTACTTCTTCTTGATTTAAATATTTAAAAATTGCCGTGTCATAATGACTGGAAACTGCAAAGGCTTTTGCAGCAAACCGCCTGCGGTCCTCCAGACTTATTTTTCCCTCATCAGCATGAAGTATCTCGAGCAATTCCGCATACTGATCCATCGAAGAAACACACAACACGTCATTAAAATTTTTTGCGGCGGCCCTTATTAAAGAAATACCTCCAATATCAATTTTTTCAATAATATCCTGCTCACCGGAGCCGCTGGCCACAGTCTTTTCAAAAGGATACAGATCCACGATCACCAGGTCAATTTCCGGAATGGCATATTCCTTCATTTGTGCTAAATCCCCCTGAAGTTCTCTTCTGCCAAGGATTCCGCCAAACACTTTTGGGTGCAGGGTTTTTACCCGGCCTCCGAGGATAGAAGGATAGGAGGTAATGCCCTCCACAGGAATAACTTCTATTCCCAACTCAGCAATAAACTTTTCCGTTCCCCCGGTTGAATAAATAGTCACTCCAATGCGGTGTAATTCCCGAACAACAGATTCGAGGCCATCTTTGTGAAATACAGAGATCAGGGCAGATTTTAACTTTTTAATTTGGCTCATGGGAACAGTAAAATTTTGTGCAAAATTAGTAAATCAATCAGGTTGCACAAAATATAATCGATATTAAAATAAATTTGTTTTTACGCCCATAACTTTAAAAAACGGTACAGTGGATTTTGTTTCGAATCATGATTTTTTGCGCAAATCTCCCCGCCAATGCCAAAAGAGTCAGGGGGCATTATTTCAACGAAAACCAGGCTCAGAGTGGAAGAGTTGATATTTCCTTACAGACCAGTTCTAAAAAAGTTTCGTCCTCCTCTGTAAATGGGGCAATAGTATGGGAGTCGATATCGATTTGTCCCACATTCTTTCCGTCCTTAAAAATGGGTATCACAATTTCTGATCTTACATCCATGCCGCAGGAAATATAGTTATCCTGTTCAGTTACATCCTGCACGATAAAATTTTTATTGCTTACAGCTACCTGTCCGCAAATTCCTTTTCCAAAAGGTATCACAGTATGTTCAGTAGGTTTACCTGCAAATTGCCTTAATTTGAGTTCTTTTTTTTCTCCGTTAATAAAATAAAAACCAACCCAGTGGTAATATGGAATACCATTTTTTAGCAGCTCACAAACCGACAACAATTTTTGATCCGTGCTTTGATCTTTAGCGAGAATTTCGATAACTTTTTTATGCAATAGCGGATATTCCATTAGATTTTATATTTTTGAGGATCCCTTAACTGGTATTCCTTGAGCAAAAATAGAACTATTATTATTTTTTTGATTAAGTTTTTTGCAACTTATTTCATACTTACAGGGATCTATTCTGTTTATTTATCGAAGGCACAGAGCAAAACAACCGTATTTTCTTGTGCTCCGATTACCAGACAGGTGGCAGAACATGTAAAAACCACTGCGAATATATTTGGTTTTAATGCTGAGATACAACAAAGCCAGACGGAATTATCCATGAATTTTTTTTTAAACGGACAGCATGTCATCAATGTTGTAGAGGGTTGTAATTCAGTAAGTATTATCATCTTATTTCTGGCATTTATCATCGCCTTCAAGGGAGATTTGAAGGATACCTTTTTTTACGGCATATTCGGAATTGTAACCATTTATCTGGTTAATATTTTGCGTATTTTTTTTATAGCAGCCATTTATCAAAGGTATCCCCAGCACCGGATTTTTATACATGACTTGCTTTTTCCTGCCATTATTTATGGGTATATTTTTATTCTTTGGATTTTTTGGGTTAAGTTTTTTTCACATTATAAAGAGATAAAAAATGTCCGGGAAGAATAGATTAGTAATCATATTTGCTCTATTTGTTTCTCTTGTGGCGGTCAGGTATTTCGCGACAAAATGGCTGTATGATCCCTTTCAAAGCTATTTCGATCATGACTATCTGTTAAAAGCTATCCCGGAATACAACGGAATAAAACTGTTTTTTAACATGTTTATTAGGTATTCTGTTAATACATTAATTTCCCTTGGCATTATTTGGATAGCGTTCCATGATAAGGGATTGCTGCGTTTTTCGGTCAAATTTTACTTGCTCGCCTTTGTTATTTTGACCTTCACTTTTTTTGTGGTGCTTAATGGTGAATTAAAGGATGGCTATTTATTCGCTTTTTATATCCGGCGATTTATCATCCATCCGGTGCTCCTGCTGATATTATTTCCTGCCTTTTTCTACAAAAAAGGAGGTTGGAATTAATAATATTTTAACAATTTATTAAAATTTAGCTTAACTTAATATGTATACCTTTGAAGCATGGTACAAATGTTGCATCAAATATTGGTAATTATACTCGCACTGGCTGTTTTCTTTTCCAGTTTGTTCATGTAGTTTTAAAATTAGTTGACTTTAATCCCACATAAAGTTTTATTAATATTTTGAAATATTATTTTTTTGGCCTGTCCCAACCTTCTGAAATTCAATTTACTTCTCAATTTTGTAAAAAATTATTTTTACAGAATCGTTTTTAACAGGTTAATTTTTTTTAACTTGGTTCATTTGTATTCTGGTAAATTTTAATTCCTTTCCGAATGAAAATTCAAATTCATTTTCTGGGTGCTGCAGGGACTGTAACCGGTTCAAAATATTTGCTGCAGACCGAAGCGTTTTGTTTGCTCATAGATTGCGGCTTGTTTCAGGGAAAAAAAGAACTGAGAAACCTAAACTGGGCTCCGCTGCCTGTTCCGGCAAAAGATATCGACGCTGTACTTCTTACTCATGGTCACCTGGACCATACCGGGTACCTGCCGGTTTTGGTAAAGAACGGATTTAAAGGACCTATTTATGGAACGAATCCAACGCTGGATATAACAAGGATTATTTTATATGATTCTGCCAGAATTCAGGAGAATGAAGCCGACCGTGCAAATCAGGAAGGGTATTCCAGGCACCATCCTGCAAAACCCTTGTATACGGTTCAGGAGGTAGAAACAGCCACCAGATTTTTTAAAGGGCTGCCTCCTTCGCGATGGATAAGTATTGCGCCGCAAATAAAGGCCAGGTTTCAATACAACGGACATATCATTGGTTCAACCTTTATCGAGCTCGATATATACAACAAAAGATTTGTTTTTTCCGGTGATGTGGGTAGGGTAAATGATCTTTTACTTTTTAAGCCGCTGCCTCCGAAAAAAGCTGATTTTTTATTTATGGAGAGTACCTATGGAGCAAGAACGCATCCTGAGGAGAAGGACACCCTGCCTGTTATCGCTTCAATAATCAACGAAACAGTCGCCAGGGGTGGCAGCCTTTTTATTCCAAGTTTCTCGGTAGGTCGTTCTCAATTGCTCATGTATATTTTATGGCAGCTTACCAAAGATAAAAAGATTCCCGCAATACCCATGATTATTGATAGCCCTATGGGTTTGAGTGTTTTGGAATTATTCTACCGTACCAGAGACTGGCACAGGCTTGACGAGAAAGAGTTTATAGAAATGTGCCGGCATTTTAAAATTGTGGAAAACTTTCAGGAAACGATTGAATGGAGGGCGGATGAGAGGTCCAAAATAGTCATTGCAGGCAGTGGAATGATGACCGGTGGACGCATACTCAACTATCTTGAGACAGAGTCGGCAAACCCAAAAAACACCCTTTTGTTAGTTGGTTATCAGGCAGAAGAAACACGGGGAAGGAAGATTCTGGATGGTGCAAAGGAGATAAAGATCTATGGCAATACCCTCCCATTTCGGATGCAGGTTGAAGAAATCGAAGGTCTATCTGCCCATGCAGACCAGAATGAACTGTTGTACTGGATGAAGGGAATTAAAAATTCACCTGAGAACATTTTTATTATTCATGGAGAATTGGATTCTTCAATTGCCTTGCAAAAGGCCATACTGGAAAATCGCCAATGGGAAAGCGAAATTCCTGACTTATTTAGTATCCGATCATTCGATCTCTGAAAAGTGTTTTGTGATAAAAATTTATTTTTGGTCTGGTTTAAAAAATTATTTTTAGATTTGAAGGGAACAAATAAAAACATCCATATGAAAAACAATGTATTTATGATGCTATTTATAGCAGTTTTCTTTGCGTCTGTATCCTGTAATGAAGCAAAAAAGGAAGAACAAAAAATTGAAGAACCTGCTGTTACAGAAACAAAGGCTGCCGAGCCTGAAAAAATGGCTATGGCCGAATACCAATGCCCGATGAAATGTGAGCAGGAAAAGTCCTATGCAGAAAGCGGTAATTGTCCGGTGTGCAAAATGGAGTTAAAGGAGCTTGCCGCAGCGTCCGGTGAAGCTGTCCATGATGAAACCAATCATTAATTTATAATAAATTTACTTACGGTGAAATTGTGACAATCAATTAAAAAATAATGATTAAATTTATAACGAATTAGTATTTATTATCTAACATAAAACCTTAATAAATGAAAAAATTTTTAGCACTTTTAACTTTATTGCTATTTGTTTTGCTGCTTTATTTTTCATGGCAATGGTACAAAAAAACTGTTCTTTGCTGTGATAAACCTGTGGTGGAAGAAGTGGCAATCGTTCGTGGCCCTTTGGCTTTCGATTGTAATTCGGATAATCCTATAACCGGTGAAGCCTGGCCTCAGAAAAAAGAGGAAATTTTAGCTGGTATCAAAGAGGGTAGGAAATTATTGATTGTTGCACCTTACTTTGAGGGAGAGGATGCTCAGTTAGGGCAGGCCAGAGCCGAAAGGATTAAAACCTTATTTTTGGACAAGCTGGCGGCTGACCAGATTGAATTGGATAGCTGGTTGGCGGGCGTTTGCGCAAATGCCGGTGATGAATCTTTTGGTAACACAAAATTCAAATGGGTAGTTCGCAACGAGAATGTTTTAGAAAAACACGATAAAGCCATTATTTATTTTGAATATAACAAGACCAAGGAAATCAATGAAAAGAATGTAATTGATTATCTCAACACACTTAGCGAAGATTTAGTAAAATCTGGAGCTATGGTATCTTTGACCGGTCATACGGATCAGGATGGGGATCAGGATTACAATTACAAACTCGGGCTTGAGAGGGCCGAAAAAATTAAAGCCCAATTGGTAAGCAGAGGTGTTGCTCCTGAGAAAATCACAGTGGATTCCAAAGGCAAACTTGAACCGGTTGCCGATGGTACAACCGATGAAGGCAAACAAAAAAACAGAAGAGTAGAAGTAGTAGTAAAATAATCTAACCAAATAAAAAATTTATATTATGTTAAAATTAGCAATTAATACAACAGCATGTGATGGTAGCGATGTGTTCTGGCCATGGTTATTATGGCTTTTAGGAGCATTTTTATTAGGTCTGCTTCTTGGCTGGCTTTTAAAACAATTATTTGGAGGAGGATCTGGCGATCAGGTTGTAGCACCTTTGGCTGCCGTTGACGCAGTAAAAGATGATCTTACAAAAATTGAAGGAATTGGACCAAAGATTCAGGGATTATTAAATAATGATGGTATTTGGAGTTTTCATCAACTGGCAAGTTCATCTACCAGAAGGTTACAGAAAATTCTTGATAACGCGGGACCAGCCTACACAGTTCATAATCCAAGAACTTGGTCTGCACAGTCCAAACTGGCTGACGAAGGTAACTGGGAAGAACTGCATATCTGGCAAAAACACCTGAGAGGTGGCGTATAATGAGTAGCGTATAAAAACAAAATCCCGCAATTTTTGCGGGATTTTTTTCGAAAAAAAGCTGTTTTTTAAAACAGCCCTCTTTTTCACTAATATAATTTTGAGTAATATTTTTAAAATGCAAATCGCCAGAAACTTTTCCTTCTCTTGCTGCCGTTTTCGCTTTTATTTGAATTTGTCAAACTTTCAAGATAATTCCTTCCCTTGTCGTTAATTTTAACCTTAATCGTAAAAATCCGGTTGTTGTTTATTCCGAAATGTTCCAGATTTCTGGGTCTATTTTCGTCTAAAACCAACAGATTTTCATTCTTTAAATTCCACACAGCCTCTCTGATGGCTTCAAAATTATCGTCTAAAAAAGCGATATCTGCACAAGTGCCATTATCGTTCTCATAGAGAAACTCTAATATTTTTCTTTCTAAATTCATAGCAATGGGGGTTTTACTATATAACGTATAGATGTAAATTATATTTAATGGTTGCGTAATTATTAATAAAATCTGATTTTTTTTTGAATTTTAAATTAATCGAGGCATTTAATCGTGTAAAAAGCAATAGTCATAGGGAAAATTTCAAACATAAAAATTTTCATTATTGTATTTTGTGCTCCATTTTTTGTGTATTTTGTTCACCTTATTCAAGCGCGCCATGGAAGTAAAAATTATAGAAAACAAAGAGCTTAGTATTTGGGAAGCAATCTTGCCAATAATAATACTAGTTGCACTTCTCGCTTACAATGTATTCGTTTTTGGCGACGATGCCCTTAGCGGCTCCAATCAGTTTATTTTGCTTATCGGTGGTGCAGTGGCCGCCATAGTGGGTTTTTCTAACAAGGTAAGCTACCTGACCATGATTGAAGAAGTATCAAATAATATAAAATCTACTACCGGAGCCATTCTTATTTTGCTCTTTGTAGGGTCACTTGCGGGAACATGGCTCATAAGCGGAGTGATTCCCACCATGATCTATTACGGTTTAAAATTGCTGAACCCGACTTTTTTTCTTCCGGCTACCGTAGTTATTTGCAGTATTATTTCTATTGCTACAGGTAGCTCCTGGACTACCTCTGCTACCGTTGGCATTGCCTTGATTGGCATTGGCGGGGCAATGGGCGTACCCCTTGGAATGGCAGCAGGAGCGGTGCTGTCCGGAGCCTATTTTGGTGATAAAATGTCTCCTTTGTCCGATACCACAAATTTGGCACCTGCTATGGCAGGAACCGATCTGTTTACCCATATTCGCTACATGACCCTCACAACTGTGCCCACCATAACGATTACCCTGATTGTTTTTGTTATACTTGGATTTACCATTGAAACGGGGGGATCTGCAGATACCGGCAATATTCTGAGCGCAATTGATGCAACTTTTTATGTTAGCCCCTGGCTTTTTTTAGTACCGGCCGCGGTTATTTTTTTAATAATCAAAAAAACACAACCGTTGATCGCTTTGCTTATCGGAACATTATTGGGAGGCTTGTTCGCTTTGATCTTTCAACCTCAGGTACTTGCAAATATCAGTGGGGTAGCAGATTTGGACTTTAAATCAGGATATATGGGGGTTATGAAGGCCATGACCGTAGATACCGCTATTGAAACCGGGAATATACAATTAAATGAACTCTTTACATCCGGTGGAATGGCCGGTATGCTAAGCACGATTTGGCTGATTTTATGTGCCATGGTATTTGGAGGTGTAATGGATGCCATTGGTGCACTTTCAAGAATTAGCCGTGCCATGCTAAAAATGGCAAATTCCGTATTTGGCTTGTTCTTTAGTACAGCTGCAAGTTGTGTTATCATGAATGTGACCGCAAGTGACCAATACCTCGCAATTGTTGTACCGGGAAAAATGTTCAGCAAGGCATTTCGAACCGAAGGCCTGGCACCTGAGAATCTCAGCCGGACCCTTGAAGATTCAGGAACGGTTACCTCTGTGCTGGTGCCTTGGAATACCTGTGGGGCATACCAGTCAAAAGTTTTGGGAGTAGGGGTGGAAGAATATTTTGTCTATGCGGTATTTAACTATTTGAGCCCGTTTATGACCCTTTTCTTTGCGGCTTTTAAAATCAAGATAAAAAGAATGGCAGAAGTATAAAAAAATTATTGTTCCTCATTAAAATATACCTTGTAATATTTCATTTTTTTTTCTGAATCATAACCGCGCTCTAAAAATTCGGCCGCCGCTTCCGGGGCATCTACATCTAATTTAATCTGTATGTGCGTATCCAGTTTTATTTGAGTTCTGAATTTTTGCTTTTGTTTTTTTAGCACCGGCTCAGAAACATGAAACTGATTTCGCACAAGTACTTCACGAGATTTTTCGTATTCTTTTTTGTAATCCTCAAACAGATTTTCCTGATCCTCAGCATCTTCAAAAACTGTTTTCTTAAAGTCATGTATGTTTACCGTATCATTTTCTTTAAAAAAATCAACTGTCTTCGCTAAAAATGCACTTTGCTCCTGACAGCCAAAATCTGTTTTTAAGACGTCTTCAGAAAACTCCCTGCATAAATTCAGGTAGGTGAGTGTGTGAAAGTTTTTGTCATCAGCATATTTCACATGTAAAAAATTCCTGAGCCAGTATTGTGCGTCGTAATTGTTGTTATCAACACTCAGCACGGCATACCCTTCATCATCTGAATAATTGATGATCAGGCAGCCCTTGTCAATTTTTTTTGTGCTAATCCCCTTTTGAACAACAATATCTATGCTCTGGTTTTCAAAATAGGTCTGAAAAAAATCCTGTTTGTTCTCTACTTTAAAGACGCCAATCGCATCCGTAAGGATCTCATTGTACTCTATATTTTCAAAATAGGCTATGAGTACATCCCCTGTTTTTATCTGCGCTGAATTTGACTGTTCGTAAAGATGTTTTACAAAGTTCTTTGATATATCTACAAAAAGACTGCCGTCTGAAAACAATTGTTTGCTGTAACTATAAAGCTCATTGAGATTAATATCTGCATGATGCGTGAACCGGTAGTTTTCAGTGAGATTTGTAAAGGACTTCAACAAAAACGGCAGAATCAGGTTATAGCTGTCCTCATCAAAAACAACAGGTGCTTCCGAGAATACGTTTTTCGTTTCATTAAATTTGTTGCCTGACTTATGAATGATGCACTGGCTTAAATTGGCTTTGGTTCTTTTTATCATTGGAAAAAGGAAAAATTGAGAGGCTGCAATATTACAAATTCAACCGGAGCTGGTCCGCTTTTAAAATAAAAGTTTTTCTGTGATGTTCGGTAAGGCCAAATTGCCTGATGGCTTCGCGGTGAGTTAGTGTTGGATAACCCTTATTTTTTGCCCAGTTAAAACCGGGATATTCTTCATGGATCTTTTCCATGTATTCATCGCGGAATGTCTTGGCCAGAATGGAAGCGGCCGCTATATTCATGTATTTTCCATCCCCTTTCACGATGGTTTGGTGTCCAATATTTTCATAACTTTTAAAACGATTCCCATCTACAAGTATAAATTCCGGTTTAACCGACAGGCTTGCAATGGCTTTATGCATGGCGAGGATAGAGGCATTTAAAATATTGATGCTGTCAATTTCTTCCTGGAAAACAAAGGAGACCCCATAACAAACCGCATGCTCTATAATATATGACCTAAGCAGATTGCGGGTTTTTAAAGGCAGTTTTTTAGAATCATTTAATAAGGGATGGTGAAAATCCTTTGGCAAAATCACCGCAGCTGCAACTACCGGACCTGCAAGACAGCCTCTTCCGGCTTCGTCCGTACCGGCTTCCAGGTTAAAACGGGAATATTGTTTTATAAGCATCACTTTTAAATAGAAGTAAAAGTAATAATATTCATAGGCATTGAGATAAAAACCGGCTTCATAATTTCTTTAAATATTCTACCTTTGCCTTTTTTGCAAACAATAGCGTATGTTGAAATATCTTTTGGTTCTGTTCTTTATCTCATGCACAGGTACTGCGTTTGCGCAAATATTGAACCAAAACCTCAACCAGGGAGGTGCTTTTGACAACCGTTTTCAGGAAGATATAAATGATACCCTCGTAAACCGCAATGCAATAAAGGTTTCCTTGTCCGGAAAAACAAAATATACAGACTACAAGGTTATTTCATATGCAAGAGATACTACCTATATAGACACCACCATGAGTATTGATACCTATTACCGGTTTAATTACACGAACAGGGATAATTTTGGAAAAATGCCTTTTCCGAATGAAGGACAAACCTTCAATACCCTTGCCTATGACTTTGAATCATTGGAACTATATCCGAAAATTGGTGCTGAAGGGAAGCAATTCGGATTCTTCACCCGGGAGGATGTAAATTATTATTATGTTCCGACCCCAACTTCCCAGCTAACCTTTCGCACCGGAATGGAGCAGGGACAGATAGCAGAAGGCCTGTTTGCGTTTAATATTTCTCCGCAGTTCAGCTCCTCGATCACATTTAAAGGAACCCGATCCCTTGGTAAATACAGACATTCCTTGAGTGAACTGGGCAATTTCAGATATACAGTGAATTTTAATACGAAGAATCTCAGGTATTATTTCAGGGGACATATTGTGGCGCAATCCCTTAAAAACGATGAAAATGGAGGTTTGCCTGCCGAATCTATTGAAAACTTTGAAAGCGGGTCAGGAAATTTTCAAGACAGAGGCAGAATAGAAGTAAATTTTGAGGATGCAACAAGCAACCTCCGCGGAAACAGGTATTATTTTGACCATTATTACAAACTATGGCAGGGTAACGATTCTCTGAGTACACGCAAAGTATCTCATCTGAGTATCGGACAGGTTTTTGAATATGACCGTCAGCACTTTGAATACGAGCAGGATGACGCAAATAATATTTTTGGAGTCGCATATATTCCAACGATTAATGATGATGCGAAACAGAGCAAATTGTTTAATGAAGTATACATTAATTTGCGGTCACCGTTTGTTCTGGGCGATTTTAAAATCAGCGTCAGCGACCTGGATTATACCTATGGTTACAACAGAATTATTATCGGAGATGAAAACATTATTGAACCCGAACTCACAGGAAATCTTGTCTCACTTGGTGCCGAATGGAAGACAGACCTGAACAAATTTAACCTTCATGCCAAAGCAGCCAGTATAATAACCGGTAATGTAAATGGTTATTTTTTGGAAGGAGCAGTCACATTCGGGCTGGACAGTATTTCAACCCTCTATGCCAGAGCAGCAACCAATAACCGGGCACCTGATTTTAATTATCAGTTGTTTCAAAGTGATTACAAGTCGTATAACTGGCAAAATAATTTTAGCAACGAACAGGTTTCCACCCTGCAAATAGGCATAAAATCACCAAAGTGGTCTGATCTGGATCTTTCAGTCAATAACATTGATAATTATCTTTATTTTTCAGCCGCTGTGGGTGAACAGCCAAAACCTGTGCAGGCAAGTGAAAGCGTTCAGTATTTAAAATTGAAGTGGAGAAAGGAATTCCGGTTCGGAAAATTTGCTCTTGACAATAGCCTGATTTACCAGCAGGTGGCCGGAGGGGAAGAATTTTTTCAGGTACCCGATCTGATCACCCGCAATTCTTTTTATTTTTCCAGTTCCCTGTTCAAGGGAAGGCCACTATACCTGCAAACCGGCATCACCTTTAACTATTTTACAGAGTACAATATGCCGGTCTATAATCCTGTTCTTGGAGAATTTGCCGTTCAAACAGAACAGAAATTTGGAGGTTTCCCCATGTTCGATTTTTTCATAAATGCCCGTATACAGCGTACCCGGCTTTACCTGCTGTTTGAGCATTTCAATTCTGACTTTACGGGTTACAACTACTATTCTGCACCTACTGTTCCTTATCGTGACTCAATGATCCGTTTTGGTATCGTCTGGAATTTCTTTATCTGATTGTTATGCAAAAGGAAATCCAGTTACAGGTAAATCCTGCCTTGGCAAGCAATCCGGAGAGAATCAAAGAAGTGGTAGCCAATACCCTGCGCATACCTCTTAGGGATCTCAACCATGTGGAAATAGTAAAAAGATCTGTTGATGCCAGGAAAAAACAAATAAAAATCAACTTACAGGTAAAGGCTTTTGTAAGGGAGGAATTTGTGGGCACCACACCAAAACCGCCTGAATTCGGGGATGTCAGCAACTGTCAGGAAGTAATCGTGATAGGGGCAGGGCCGGCCGGTTTGTTCGCCGCCTTAAAGCTGATTGAATGCGGGCTGAAACCCATTGTGATTGAACGTGGAAAGAATGTGCGTGACCGGAGAAAGGATCTGGCAGCGATTACAAAAAACCATGTGGTGGATGAGGATTCAAATTATTGTTTTGGCGAAGGAGGAGCAGGTACTTATTCTGATGGCAAATTGTACACCAGGTCAAAAAAAAGGGGCGATGTGAACAGCATTCTGAAAATGCTGATCGCTCATGGCGCCTCAGAAAACATAGGCATAGATGCTCATCCGCATATAGGAACAAACAAACTGCCAAAGATCATCGCCAATATTAGGGAAACCATTCTTGCCCATGGCGGCGTGATTCTGTTTGAGACAAGGGTCACCGATATTATTTTAAAAGGCGAGGCTGTTGCCGGAATCAAAACGCAGAAAAATGAGGTCATTGCGGCACAAAAAATAATTCTGGCCACAGGTCATTCAGCCCGGGATATTTTTTCATTGCTCCATGAAAAGGGTATCCAGATAGAAGCCAAGCCTTTTGCGCTGGGGGTTAGGGTAGAACATGCCCAAAGCCTCATCGACCGGATCCAATACCACTGCGAAACAAGAAATGAATTTTTACCTCCTGCCGCTTACAGCCTTGTAAAACAAGTCAGAAACAGGGGCGTCTATTCTTTTTGTATGTGTCCGGGTGGTGTTATCGCACCCTGTGCCACAGCACCGGGGGAAGTGGTCACCAATGGATGGTCTCCCTCAAAACGAGATCAACCCACGTCAAATTCGGGTATTGTGGTTGAACTGGGACTGGAAGATTTTAAACCCTATCAAAAGTTTGGACCGCTGGCAGGTGTAGAATTTCAAAAGCAGATAGAGCAAACAGCTTGGGCTCTGGCAGGAAAAACCCAGAAAGTGCCCGCCCAGCGTTTGGTGGATTTCACCCAGGGCAAGGTGTCTGACAGTATTCCAAAGACTAGTTATATCCCCGGTACTACTTCTGTTGAATTGGGAACGGTGCTGCCCGCAACGATTTACAAATCGCTTCAGCAGGGTTTTGTACTTTTCGGAAACAGCATGAAGGGCTATCTGACCAATGAGGCGGTGGTGCATGCACCGGAATCGAGAACTTCCTCACCGGTAAGAATTCCCAGAGATCCTGTCAGCCTTGAGCATCCTCAGATCAGCGGACTTTACCCTTGCGGGGAAGGTGCGGGTTATGCCGGAGGAATTATTTCGGCGGCCATAGATGGTGAAAAATGTGCAGAGCAATGCGCACTGATATTGAAAAAGTAGGTTTTATCTTTTATTAACCAACTAGTTTGACCTCAAAAACATCCTCAAAATGGTGGCGTATTTTATTTTTTACTTCTTCCAAATTCATTTTTTGTCCTGATTCTGCTTCCAGCGAAGTTACCGCTTTTCCTTTGATTCCACAGGGAATAATATGGTCAAAATAACCCAGATTGGTGTTGACATTCAGGGCAAATCCGTGCATGGTCACCCACCTCGAAGTTCTGACACCCATGGCACAGATCTTTCGGGCAAAGGGCGTGCCAACATCCAGCCAAACGCCGGTTTCACCCTCGCTTCGGGTACCTTTTAAACCGTATTCAGCAATGGTTCTGATGATCACTTCCTCAAGATTGCGCATATACAAATGGATATCAGGAGAAAAATCCTCCAGATTGAGGATCGGGTAACCGACAATCTGCCCCGGACCGTGGTAAGTAATGTCTCCGCCGCGGTTTGTGGGAACAAACTGAATGCCTTTTTCTTTAAGTTGTTTTTCGTTCAGCAATAAATTGCTTATGTTCCCGCTTTTTCCCAATGTGTACACATGCGGATGTTCTGTAAAAATAAAGTAATTGTTGTTCGGCTCTCTGATATTCCGGTGTCTGTTTGCCAATTTGATCTCTATGATCTCTTTGTGCAAAGTATCCTGAAAATCCCATGCCTCCTGATAATCCCTGATACCCAGTTCTATGAGTCTGATTTCCTTCATGTTCAATTTTTTGGATTATTTAAGATGATTAGAGCCGCCAATACACCCGGAACCCAGCCCAAGAAGGTCAGAATCAATACAATTAATACAGAACCACATCCTTTGTCGATCACAGCCAGAGGAGGTAGTACGATAGCAAGCAATACACGCCAGAAACTCATTTTTCTTTTATCTTTTATTTCTGCCTAAGGCAGATAAATTTTTTCTTTTTCCTTTAATCTTTTTTCTTTGTTCTTTTTCTTTTATCTTTTCCAGACAAAGGTCTTAAAAAAAAACCAGCAACAAAAATCTTTAATCACCGCGATTGTCCCATTTTGAAATTATGGTATCTTTGGCCACTAAATCAATCATCCGCTAATATTTAAAAAGATGCAGTTATCAGAGCAGGAAATTATACGAAGGGAATCGCTGAATAAATTGCGCGATCTGGGAATTAATCCTTACCCGGCGCAGGCTTTCAAGACCACCCATGCCATAGAAGACATCATTGAAAATTTTGATGAGCTCGAAGGCAAGGAAGTGGTGCTGGCAGGAAGGATCATGAGCCGCCGGATCATGGGTTCAGCTTCTTTTGCGGAAATGAAAGACAGCAGCGGCAGGATGCAGATCTATGTAAACCGAGATGAATTGTGCAAGGAGGAGGACAAGACCATGTACAACGAGGTCTTTAAAAAATTACTCGATATCGGTGATATTGTCGGAATTCAGGGTATAGTTTTCAAGACCAAGGTAGGTGAAAAATCTGTAAGTGTTAATAAACTTACTTTGTTGTCTAAAGCACTCCGACCCCTTCCTGTGGTGAAAGTGGATGCAGAGGGTAAAACGCACGACGCTTTTAGTGATGCAGAAATGCGTTACCGGCAGCGCTATGTGGATCTGATTGTGAATGACCATGTAAAAGAGACCTTTATCAAAAGGACAAAGATCACCAATGCCATTCGGCAATTCTTTAATGACCGGGGCTATTTGGAGGTGGAAACGCCTATTTTGCAGCCTATTCCGGGAGGTGCGGCGGCAAAACCCTTTATCACACACCACAATGCCCTGAACATGCCCCTGTACCTGCGCATTGCCAATGAACTTTATCTGAAGCGGCTCATCGTAGGCGGTTTCGATGGGGTTTATGAGTTCTCGAAGGATTTCAGAAATGAGGGTATGGACAGAACCCATAACCCGGAATTCACGGTAATGGAACTGTATGTGGCCTATAAAGATTATTATTGGATGATGGAAATGACCGAAGCACTACTGGAAAAAGTAGCGCTTGAGGCCAACGGAAAGACAGAAATCCAGGTAGGTGCCCACCAGATCAATTTCAAGGCTCCCTATGCGCGTGTACCTATTTTGGAAGCGATCAGAATACATACGGGCTATGATGTTTCTGAAATGGATGAAGCTGCATTTGCGCAAGGTATGCAAAGAGCTCGGTTTGGAAGTAGATGAAACCATGGGAAAGGGAAAACTGATCGATGAGCTGTTTGGAGAAAAATGCGAGCACCACTATATACAACCCACTTTTATAACCAATTATCCGAAGGAGATGAGTCCGCTCTGCAAGGAGCACCGCGACCATCCGGAACTGACAGAGCGTTTTGAACTCATGGTAAACGGAAAAGAACTCGCCAATGCCTATACCGAGCTCAATGACCCCATAGATCAGTTGCTGCGTTTTGAAAGTCAGTTGAAATTATCCGAAAAGGGAGATGACGAAGCCATGTTCATCGATATGGATTTTGTAAGGGCTTTGGAATACGGAATGCCGCCCACTTCCGGTATTGGCATCGGTATTGACAGGCTGGTCATGTTCATGACCAATAACTTATCGATTCAGGAAGTGCTTTTTCTTTCCGCAAATGAAACCCGAGCTAAAAGCGGTAGAAATGAGCGAAGACGAAAAGGCGGTTATCAGCCTGCTCAAACCGAATTCACCCATAAGCCTGGAGGACTTAAAAACCCAATCCGGTTTTAGCAACAAGAAATGGGACAAGACCATCAAAGACCTTACGAAAAAGAATTTAGCCAAAGTACAAAAGACCGAAAATGGTTTGCTTGTTGAACTGGTGAAGTAAGAAGTATTTAGTATTTAGTATTATTAGCCCCGACGATGCTTCGCGAGGTATAATTAAAACGGATCTAACTAAGTGAAAAGAACAAGGAGACGAGAGACAGGATAAAGCCCGCTTACCGCAGACAAGGATAAAGATTAAAGGCAAAAGTTTAAAGGAATAGAATCTGGAACCATGAGCAAAGGAGAGAAGAAATGAATTTAAAACCTCGGCCTCAAAGAAAAATGAGCTAAGATAGAAAGCCATTTTTAGTAAGACGGGTTAGCTACGAGAAGTGGGGCGAGGAGATCAACCCGCCGCACTTAGATGGCTAAAGATCGTGATCTTTTTATTTGCAGCCTAGTCCGATTTTTGGATTTGGTTCTTTTTGCAGCAATGGGAACTGCGAAGCCTGCCGAAAGCAGGCAAGCACATCACGAACATCAAAACCAATAAATAATAAGTGAGTAAAAAGAACAAAACAACTCCGAAGTTGCGAACTTACGGGGAACATTTTCTGCAAGGATTAGAGAGGAAGCAGGAGACAGGACAAAGCCAGCTTGTCAAGGCATGGCAAAAGTTTAAAGTAATCGAATCTGGAAACAGGAGACAGGAGACAGGAGACAGAAGGTAAAACGAGTTTTTCTTTGGGTTTCCCCCACGATGGGTTTTTATTTGTAGCCCCGCGATGCTTCGGGGATTATGTACAACGGATTTAACTAAGTGAAAGGAATAAGGACAGAGAACAGGAGTCAGGATAATGCTAAATGGGTAATTAATTTAAATTTTGAATGTTGAATTTGATTTTGAATTTTTTGTCAATTCCCAATATTTAGTCTTTTTATACTTGTCAATCAATAAGAAATCTGTTTAACGCATTTCCTAACATAAGTCATAATTATTCCGATATCTTTATTTTATCTTTGTGCAATAAAAACAATAAAATAAAATGAAAATACTACAATTTTTTTTGGTGGGCCTTTTGCTTTTTAGCGGATGTAAAAAGAATGAGGAAGGATATGATCAAATGAACAATAACCCGGGTGAACAAACAGTAAAAATCAAGGAAACCATAGATGCAAGGGATTATACTTACTTGCGGGTGGAAGGAAATGGTAAGGAGATGTGGTTGGCAGTTGATCGCACTGACCTTAAAGTTGGAGATAATTTCAGCTTTTCAAATGCCCTGGTGATGAAAAACTTTAAGAGCAAATAGTTAAACCGCGTGTTCGATGAGATCCTGTTTATAGGCAGCCAGCCAGCCATGGAAGTTCATGCAGCTATTCCTGATTCTCTGAAGCAAAAGAAAAACCGCCTGGCAAAGGAAGAACTTGAAAAGATTAAGGTTGATCCTGCTCCGGATGGCATTTCAATTGGAGATCTTTATAAAAACAAAGCCCAATATGGGAACAAAGTGGTTATCGTGCGCGGTAAAGTAGTGAAGATCAACAGCAATATCATGGACCGCAACTGGGTGCATTTAATGGATGGAACCAGTTTTGAGGATAAAGCGGACCTTACCTTTACTACCAATGAAACCGTGCAGGTGGATGATGTGGTAACACTCAAAGGAACTGTTGCCCTGGATAAAAAATATGGCGAAGGGTACGTGTATCCCTTGATCGTGGAGGGTGCGATTCTGACAGGGAAATAATTTTATCAGATCAGGTCTTTTTTTGAATTAGAACATTCCACTGAGGATTTTAAAACTGGTAAGTTTAATTTTCATTTAATATTTTATGATGAAAGATTTGGATTGGTTAAAAATATTAGTACTCTCCGGAGCAATCGTGCTGGCCGGTTATTTTGTTGGAAATATGCACAAGACAGGCAAGGCTTTTGATCGCTCTGTAGAAGTGAAGGGGCTTTCTGAAAGGGAAGTCAAAGCCGATCTTGCGGTTTGGCCTATCAATATAAACCTGGCAGGAAATGACCTGAATGTTTTAAAAAAGGAAATTGAATCCCAGAATAAGATGGTGAAGGATTTCTTTTTAAAACAGGGTTTTCCGGATAGTGAATTGACCAGTGGAACCACTAATATCAGCGATACCTGGGCGGCACTGTATGCTTCCGAAAACCGGGATCGCGAATTCAGGTATATTGCGAATTCTGAATTTACGGTGAGAACCAAAGACATCGAAAAACTGCAGAAAGCACTCAGCAGCTCGCTCGAGCTGATCTCAAACGGGATACTCATCAATTCCAAGAACAGCTGGCAGCCTATAGAATACAGTTTTTCAGGCTTGAACCAGCTAAAACCTTCCATGATAGAAGAGGCCACCAAGAACGCAAGAGAAGTGGCAGAAAAATTTGCCCAGGATTCAAATTCTAAAGTGGGCAAGATAAAAAACGCACAGCAGGGACTATTCTCTATCAGCGATCTCGACCAAAATACGGCCTATATAAAAGTAGTACGGGTGGTTTCTACCATAGAATACCATTTGGAAGACTGACAGCCATCTGAATAGGGTATGACAGAAGAGGGCTTACTTATTTAGGTTGTTTAGCTGACGTGTATGCTGGTGAATAAGAAAAATCAAAATTTGCATTTTGAAAAACGGATTTTTCCAGTAATTATTTATTTTTTTACTGGATTTGACAATAAAATCATTCAATTATGAGAATTGATTTTGTTGCCAGTTCAATAAATTAACCAAAAAAATAAAAAATGAAAAAATTAGTAGCCGAATTTATTGGTACCCTATGGCTGGTGTTGGGTGGTTGTGGCAGCGCAGTACTTGCAGCAGGCTTTCCTGAACTGGGCATAGGCTTTGTAGGGCGTATCTATTGCCTTTGGTTTAACTGTGATCACTATGGCCTATGCCATCGGTCATATTTCCGGTTGCCACCTGAATCCTGCTGTTTCTGTCGGTTTGTGGATTGGTGGCAGGTTTGATAAAAAGGACCTTCTGCCCTATATCGCAGCCCAGGTTTTGGGAGGCATTGCAGGAGCAGGGATCCTTTACCTGATTGCCAGTGGTAAAGATGGTTTTGTTTTAGGTTCTTTCGCCGCCAATGGCTATGGAGAACATTCCCCTGATGGTTATGGTATGCAAGCCGCTTTGATCACCGAAATCGCGATGACCTTTATGTTTCTGATCGTGATACTGGGTGCAACGCATCCTAAGGCACCCGCTGGTTTTGCAGGACTTGCCATAGGCCTGGCACTTACGCTGATCCACCTCATCTCCATACCTGTTACAAATACCTCTGTAAATCCTGCACGCAGTACAAGTCAGGCGCTGTTTGTGGGTGATTGGGCACTCGGACAGTTGTGGTTGTTCTGGCTGGCACCGATTGTTGGTGCTGTTCTGGCCGGACTGGTGTATAAATGGATGGCGCCGGTGAAGGATAAAGGATAAAGCCTGCTTGCCGCAGGCAAGGACAAAGGATAAAGGACAAAAGGATAAAAGACCATAATAAATTATAGTATAGAGGCAGGATCAAAGGACAAAGGATAAGCAGGCAGCTAACAAGAAGATAAAGGATAAAAGGCTAAAGGAAAGGATAAAGAAACAAGAGACAGGAGACGTGAAAATGTTGAATGTTGAATGATGAATGAATGAAATTCTTTCTTTTCTGTTATATATTTGCATGGCTTTGGCAGATTTGATTGCCATGACGCTATTTAAAACCTGAACCATTGGGAGAACTGCTTACTTTCGGTATTTTAACATTTACCTCTTTCTTCTCTCTTATTAATCCGCTGGCTACCATGCCCATTTTTATGACCATGACAGCCGATCTGGATCAGAAGCACAGATCCAAAACGGCAAAAAAGGCATCCGTTGTGGCTTTTTTTACCATAGTTGCTTTTGCCTTTTCAGGTCAGCTCTTATTTAATTTTTTTGGTATTTCTGTGAACAGCTTCCGCATTGTGGGTGGGGTAATCTTTTTTCTGATGGGAATGGATATGCTTCAGGCTCGGTTGAACAAGGTAAAAGTTAGTGAATCTGAGATTAAGCCTTATGTAAATGATATTTCCATTACGCCACTGGCCATACCCATGATCTGTGGCCCTGGCGCCATTACCAATGCCATCGTCCTGATGGAAGATGCTTCAAGCACAGAAAAGAAAGCAGTGCTTATTTTTACCATCTTTCTTGTCATGGTTTTAACCTTTTTGATCCTATTCAGTTCTACTGAAAATTATAAAGCTGCTGGGCGAAACAGGCAACAATGTTTTAATGAGGCTTATGGGCCTGATCGTGATGGTGATCGCAGTAGAGTTCTCTTCAGCGGCCTGAAACCGATAATTTCGAGACATCATCAAATAAGAATAAAGTGCACTTTCCGGTATGGGACCTTTCGATCTTGGATGCCATAAGAGGATACTTTTTATGGTCAGCATATAAAAATAATTGCGTGTCTCTTGCCTTATTAATTAGATTATCGTAATATTGCAATAAAACAATGAATACCGATGGGTCTCTCTAAAACAGAAATATTTACAGCGCATCAAAACCAGCTTGCCAGCTTGGCTAAAGCCCTGGCGCATCCGGCCCGAATCGCAATTATCCAGCAATTGTTTGAACTGAATGCCTGTGTATGCGGCGATCTGGTGGAAGAAATCGGATTGGCACAGCCTACGATTTCCCAGCATCTCAAAGAACTCAAAAATGCAGGCCTGATCACGGGAAATGTAGAAGGTACCAGCATGTGTTATTGCATTGACGAAACGGCATGGAATGAGGCAAAAACTCTGTTGACGAATTTTCTAACCAGGATGTTGGCACTAAAGGTCAGTGTTGTTAAAAGGAAATAATTAAGGGTCATTTTTATCTGATCCAAAAGCTAAACCAATTTTTATGAAAATCTCTCAAATAAAAGAAAAACTAAAAGGTCTGGAAAGTATCTCTTTCCGGTTACCGGATGGCTCATTTGTACCCGCTCATTTTCATGTGACCGAAGTAGGCAGAATAAGCAAGCATTATATAGACTGTGGAGGAACGGTTCGCAGGGAAGAAGTTGCCGGTTTCCAGCTTTGGGAAGCCAATGACTACGACCACCGCCTGCATCCGGAAAAATTGGTCGGGATCATCGAACTGTCAGAACGCATTCTGGGGCTTGATGATCTGGAAATCGAAGTGGAGTATCAGGCCGCAACCATAGGAAAATTTGGCCTTGATTTTGACGGAAGTACTTTTTTATTGACAACCAAACATACCGATTGTCTTGCAAAAGATTATTGTGGTACGGATCAGGTGAAACCAAAAATCCGTTTGTCTGACCTGCAAAATGAACCGGCGGGTTGTTGTTCACCCAATATAAAGTGCTGCTAAATGGAATTTGTTGGCATTGAGGAAGGCAATTACAGTGAGGTTGCCGCGATCTATGAGGAGGGTATCAGAACAGGTATGGCCACATTTGAAACACAGGTTCCGGATTGGCAAACCTGGAACAAAGCGCATCTTGAAATTGGAAGAACGGCGCTCATAGAGCAGGGCCACCTGCTGGCCTGGGGAGCATTGGCACCGGTTTCTAACCGCTACGCCTATCGTGGGGTTGCAGAGATAAGTGTTTATGTAGCAGAAAGTGCCAGAGGCAGGGGATTGGGAACTGCAATTTTACAGGAGCTCATTCGCGCAGGAGAGCAAAACAACTTATGGACGCTGCAGGCAGGAATTATGAGACAGAATAAAGTCAGTATTGAAATGCACAGAAATTGCGGATTCCGTGTGATTGGCTTTCGTGAAAAGGTAGCACAGTTACATGGAGTATGGACAGATAGTGTCCTTATGGAAAGAAGAAGCAAAATCGTTGGAACGCTTAATAAATAATTATAGTTATATGGTTTTTAACTCAATAAAGTCGGTGATCGGTTCACTGCAGGAAACAGGAATCACTCAGGAAAGAAAAAATATCCTGGATGGGCTTATCGCCTATATCGTCAAAAAGCAAAGTGAAGGATTGGCAGTCAGGCTGAACTTTATCTGCACACACAATTCCAGAAGAAGCCATTTGTCACAGATCTGGGCACAAACAATGGCGCATTATTTTGGACTGAACAATATTTTCTGTTATTCTGGAGGAACCGAGGCAACAGCCATGTTTCCCATGGTGGCCAAAGTTCTCGAAAAAACAGGTTTTGAGATCCGAAGGCTCTCGGAAGGGAGCAATCCTGTTTACGGTATTAAATTCGCCGGGAATGAACATCCGGTTATTGCTTTTTCAAAGGCTTATGATGATCCGTTTAATCCGGGATCAGCTTTTGCGGCTATCATGACCTGTTCGCAGGCAGATGCCGGATGCCCCATGGTAATTGGTGCCGAGCAGAGAATTGCCCTTACCTATGAAGACCCGAAATTATTTGATGGAACCCCGCAACAGGAAGAAAAATACCTCGAAAGGAGTATGCAGATTGCGGCTGAAATGAAATATATATTTTCCAAAATTAAAAGTTGATCCACATGACCAAGCGCAAAAAATTAGGTTTTCTCGACCGGTATCTCACCTTATGGATCTTTATTGCGATGCTTGCCGGGGTGGGTATAGGCTATTTTGTACCTTCCTTCGCCGGATATATCAATGCAATGAGCAGTGGTACAACCAATATTCCTATTGCCATAGGTTTGATCCTGATGATGTACCCGCCTTTGGCCAAGGTGAATTACGGACTGCTGCCGGAGGTTTTTAAAAACACAAAAATTCTCAGCATTTCTCTTGTTTTGAACTGGATCATCGAACCCGTACTCATGTTTCTGCTGGCGATTATTTTTTTAAGGGATTATCCTGAATACATGGTTGGTTTGATTCTTATCGGATTGGCACGTTGTATCGCCATGGTGCTGGTATGGAATGAGCTAGCAGATGGAAACAGGGAATACGCTGCCGGCCTGGTGGCTTTAAACAGTATTTTTCAGGTATTTGCTTACAGTTTTTATGCCTGGTTATTCATTACCAAACTACCCCCTTTATTTGGCTTTGAAGGTGCGATCGTGGAAATTTCTATAGGTGCAATTGCCGAAAGTGTGGCCATCTATTTGGGCATCCCTTTTTTAATGGGTATACTGAGTCGTGTGATCCTGGTAAAACTGAAAGGAGAATCCTGGTACAACGAAAAATTTATTCCAGCCATATCGCCCATCACCCTGATCGCCCTGTTATTTACCATTGTGGTGATGTTTTCTCTGAAGGGAGAGATGATTGTGGAAGTACCTATGGATGTTGGTGAGGATTGCCATTCCATTGCTGATCTATTTTACCCTGATGTTCCTGATCGGATTTTTTATCAGCAAAGCAAGGGGTGCGAGCTACGATAAAAATGCCGCGATAGCCTTTACCGCTGCCGGAAATAACTTTGAACTTGCCATTGCAGTGGCCATTTCCGTTTTCGGGATCAATTCAGGTCAGGCTTTTACAGGTGTGATCGGTCCGCTGGTAGAAGTACCCGCACTAATATTGTTGGTGCAAGTTTCCTTCTGGCTCAAAAAAAAGTACTATGGCAAATCCCCGGATCAGCGATAAAGGACATTGAATTCAGGATTTCCTGCGTTTCATGACCAGACTGTCGGCGGGGTAAGTAGCCTTCAGATAGTCCATTTGTTCCGTGCCCAGTTTTTTAATAAGGTTTTTTGCCATCAGACAATCGGGCATCGGCATGCAGTCCACATATAAAGTATAAGATTCAAGGGGCATTTTGTTTTCATCGATCACTTCAATAACTTCTTCGAATTTATGGTTTTGCACCGCTACAGGTAACTGTGTAAAATTCGAAAAATTGAGATGTTCTTTACCCTCGTTCACATGATCGCTCAGCCACCATGCTGCGGGTTGTATGTTGGCATACCACGGATAGTTGGTCTTGTTGGAATGACAGTCATTGCAAGCTGTCTTGAGCACCAGATCTACCTCGGTAGGTACTTTATATTTTGCATTTACATCATAGGTTTGGTCGTTTGAAGTATTTTTTTCAGGGCGCACAAATTGAATGAGCACGAAGATCACCAGAAGGACTGTAAGAATCTTTTTGAGCATGGTCAGAAACTTTAAATTTGTTCAGGAGGTTTTATTTAAGGTATAAAAAATAGTATTTTTATGAAGATGTTCTCAAAGAAGTTCGGCAGATTAAGCTGTTGCGAAAGAAATTCAACAATAATTCGTAAATTGTAACGAAAATGATAGATATGAAAGATGGCATTGTAATTATTGGTTTGTTGTTATTGTCTCTGTTTTCCTGTGCTCAGGAAGATGCGCAGAAAAATGACCAGCTCACCAGTCCGGATCCTAAGAATTATAAGACTGAACTGGTCTTGAAAGGCAAGCATTCCATGGGACGTGCTGGTTACCGGATGGATCCATGCTGGTAACAGAGATTAATGGAACCATAACGCATTTAAAAAATGGAAAATCAACCCTGATAGGAAATGTACCTAAGGTGTATCGAAACGGTCAGGGGGGTTTGATGGATATTGAAGTTCACCCAAATTACAGCAAGTAACGGGTGGATCTATATTACCTATTCCTCTGAAGAAGGTGCAGAGAAAGGCGGAAATACAGCGCTGATAAGGGCGAAATTAAAGGACAATCAACTGACTCAAATTGAAAAATTATATAAAGCTGAACCAAATACAACCAAAGTGCAGCACTTTGGCTCACGCATTCGTTTTGATGACAAAGGCTATCTGTATTTTAGTATTGGAGTACCGGGGTAGAGATGAGCTTAATCCGCAAAGCCTGACTAACGATGGAGGAAAAGTATACCGTCTTAAAGAAGACGGCTCAATTCCGGCTGACAACCCCTTTGTAAATGTACCTAACGCCAAAAAAGCCACCTTTTCTTACGGCCATAGAAATCCGCAGGGAATGGTATTTAACAAAAAAACAGGGGAGATCTGGGTGAATGAACACGGTCCGCGGGGAGGGGATGAGATCAATGTGGTGAAAAAAGAGCAAATTATGGCTGGCCTGTAATTACCTTTGGCATTAACTATGATGGCACATCGATTACGAAGATCAATAAAAAGGAAGGCATGGAACAGCCTCTGTATTACTGGATTCCTTCAATAGCACCCAGCGGAATGGAAATCATTAGCAGTTCTTTGTATCCGGAATGGAAGGGTCAGATTCTGGTTGGTTCATTGAAATTCAAGTACCTGGAGTTATTGAAATTAGACAGCAACAACAAAGTGACAAAGAGGATTAAATTACTTGATAATATTGGCAGGGTTCGCAACGTGAGACAAGGTCCGGATGGTTATATTTATGTCGCGGTTGAGCATGTCGGTATTTTGAAGATAATCCCGGGCAAATAGGGTCCTGAATTTTTTTAACACAATATTAGGGAGCTTTTATCTTTAAGTCTCTGACTTAAATTTGTAACCTCAGTAGTTCAATTAACACACAAGTAAATAAATTTATATGCAGACAATTTTTCGATTTTTTAATAAATCGGTGTCATTATTTATGACAACAGGATTTTTACTTACCTTGTTTTTGGTAACCACCCAGACCTTTGCTCAGGATACAGATACATACAATGAGTACAAAGGTAAAATTATTTCCGATGTTACCGGAAAGTCACTTGAATATGCCAGTATTTCACTGGCAGGTACGAACATAGCAACTGTTTCGAACTCTGAAGGCGAATTTTCATTGAAAGTACCTGCTGACCAGCAGGATAAAAGTGTACTTATTTCCTATTTGGGCTATGCGAACAGAGAGGTACCTCTCACGCAACTTAAAACCGGAAAAATGGAGATAAGAATGGCAGAATCTGTTGAGCGTTTGCCAGAGGTAAGCATTTCTACTAAAGACCCTGAGGCAATCGTAAGGGAAGCAGCGAGAAAAATCAAAATTAATTATACTTCAGATCCACTGATCATGACTGCTTTTTACAGGGAATCCATAAGTAAAGGAAAAAAATACGCCTCACTTTCAGAAGCCGTTGTTGAGATCTACAAGGAACCTTATGCTTCTAATGCTGAAGATGCCGCGCGTTTATTCAAGGCCAGAAAGAGTACTGATTATAAAAAAAGACTAGATACACTGGTGCTTAAACTTCAGGGAGGACCATACAATACCATAAAATTCGATGTGGCAAAAAACAGGGATCTCATTCTTGATGATGAGGCATTAAAAAATTATTCTTTCAGTTATACCAGCCTTGCCTCTTTAAACAACAGACCAACCCATGTCATATCGTTCAGGCAGCTACCAAGCATTCAGGATCCCCTGTTTTATGGCAAGCTATTTATTGATGCACAGACCTACGCCATCACCAAAGTTGACATCAGCCTAAATCTTGAAAATGAAGTGCTGGCAAGCAAATATTTTGTGAAGAAAAAGCCAATTAATGCAGATGTTGCCCCGATTAAGGCGAATTACCAGATCGATTACCGGGAAAGCAATGGCAAGTGGTTTCAAAGCTACAGCCGCCTGGAACTTGGATTTAAGGTAAACTGGAAAAAGAAGCTGTTTAACTCCAATTATGATATAATTATTGAAATGGCAGTCACGGACTGGAAAAAGAATGAACAAAATATTTCACTGAAAAATTCAGAAAAATTGCGGACAAATGTAATTTTGACAGATAAGGCCTCAGGCTTTGCTGATTCTGATTTTTGGGGAGAATACAACATTATCGAACCTGAAAAATCTATAGAGAACGCCATCGAGAAAATTAAGAGAAAACTCGATTGAGCCATACAATCATTTTAAAATGGAACTTTCGGGTTCCATTTTTTTTGATTAAGATCTTTGTAACTGAATGAGCTACACCTATTCTATGCTTAAAAAGCTGATCAAACCAATTTGATTTCCATTGCCATTTTGGTGCTTCTGTTGGTATTTTTCTTTGGCTTGGTGTATGCCGGGATTTTTGGCAAGCTGTATACGAGGAGGAATTGAAGGGATTTAGTAATGAGACCGCATCAGTCGTGCGTTCTCAGGATGGAAAGATTATTGGAAAATTCTTTTCTGAAAACAGAACCAATGTTCAGTTCAGGGAATTGCCCGATCATTTGGTACAGGCATTGCTCGCAGCAGAGGATGTGACGGTTTTATGACCATCATGGAGTTGATACCAAAAGCCTGATCAGGGTGCTCATCAAAAGCATCATTTTAAGGCAGGAAGAGGCTGGCGGCGGAAGTACAATCACCCAGCAACTGGCTAAAAATATGTATGGACGGAATGATTACGGGTTTTTTAACACCCCAGCCAATAAATTTAAGGAGATAATTCTGGCAAACCGTTTGGAACATATTTATAGCAAGGAAGATATTCTGCAGTTGTATTTTAATACGGTGCCCCTTCGGTGAAGATGTATTTGGCATTGAAAGTGCCGCACAGCGTTATTTTAATAAAAGTGCAGATAATTTAAAAGCTGAGGAGGGTGCTGTGCTCGTAGGCATGCTAAAGGCCAATACCTATTACAATCCCAGATTGCATCCGCAGAATGCCATAAGAAGAAGAAATGTGGTTCTCGACCAGATGCTCCGTTATGGCTTTATCGGGGAAAGGTCCAAAGATTCATTGCAACAATTGCCACTGGAACTGGATTATGCCAATCTGAATATTCAGGGCACTGCAAACTATTTTCTCGCGCTGATAAAAAAAGACCTGCTTGAAATCATAGATAAAATAAATGAAACGGAAGGTACAGAATACAATTTGTACAAAAGTGGCCTGGTCATTGAGACAACTTTGAACGCAGAATTGCAGGTACTCATACTTAAGGCCTACAAACAGCATTTAAAAAAAATGCAGATCCTGATCGACGGACAGTATAAGCGCGGCAAGGGAAAAAGACAGCTTGAAATCATAGCGGAGAATGAACTGAGAGGAGTGGGCAGGGACGGGGAGATGGAGTAAAAAAAAGAATGGAACTGTTTTCCTGGGATGGGTTTTATAGCGATTCAATATCTGTAAAAGACAGTCTGGTGCGGGAACTCACGCGCTTACATGCAGGATTTTTGGCCCTCGACCCCCGAACTGGTGCAGTTCGTGCCTGGGTAGGTGGTATCGATTTCAGGAAGTATCCGTATGACCAGATTTTTGCCCAGAGACAGATTGCATCTGCTTTTAAACCTGTTTTGTACGCGGCTGCGCTGGAATCGGGCATAAGGCCATGCCAATATCTCGATAACGCCCCTCTTGTTTTTACAGACCTGAACAACTGGTCCCCGCAAAATTATGACAAGTCGCTGGGAGGAAAATATTCCGTGTCAGCTGCCCTGGCACATTCGATGAACATCCCTTCCATCAACCTGTTTCTTGGCTTGCCTTTTAATAATATCCAAAAAACCTGGACGAACCTTGGGTTCAGTCACCCGTTGGAAGCAAATCCTTCAACCGCACTTGGAACCGCCAATGCGAGTATTTATGAATTGGCCATAGCGTATTCGGCCTTTGCGAACGGAGGAAAGAGAATTCGTCCGGGATCTGTTGTTACTGTCAAAACTGCCGAAGGAAAAATAATCTATGAAGATCGATTCACAGCATCACAGGAGAGGGTACTCACAAAAGAAACAAGTTTATTAATGACCGCCATGCTGCAAAAGGCTGTAAGGGAAGGTACAGGAAGGGCCTTAGCCGGACAGTATGGCATTCAGATGGATGTTGCCGGGAAGACAGGCACTTCACAGGATTATGCTGATGCCTGGTTTGCAGCCTATAACAAACACCTGGTGCTGGTTACAAGGGTGGGTTGTAATTTGCCAACCGTACATTTTAACAGTGGGACTTACGGTTCGGGTGGCGCATTGGCATTGCCTCTGGTTGGTTTAACCCTGAAAGAGATACAAAAGAGCCCTTCGCTGAGGAAAAAGTAGATGTAAAATTTGATGCACTCAGTGAGGATATGGCGCAACAATTGGCATGTGAAGATCAGGTGGAGGATTCGCGCTTTGAAAATATGCTAAATGAGGTGTTTACAAAGCAGGGAACAACTACCGAAAAAGCAGTAAAGAAAGCAGAAAAAAAATCAAAAAAAGGTGAAAAGGAGTCTTTCTTTAAAAGAACTATTCAGAAAAGAAAGAAAAAAATTAAATTCTAATTGGTTCTCTAAAGAGGGAACCAGTATATATGGATTCACTAATTAAAATTCAATTAATGAATAACAACAATATGGCACACCACTTATAAAGAATTTGCTCAATCAAACAGATGGGTCAGTACGGCAATTCCTCCAAAAAAAAAAGAAAAGATAAGGGCTATGGCGATTGCGATGAGCATGATTACCAAACTGCCTTTGGCGTAATTCTGTTTATTAATATTGGTATTGCCATCAAAGGCCCAGATTAGCAGCATTATAAAGCCTATCAAGGGCAACGAGCTGATAATATGGTTAAAGCCCAATCCTTAACAGACAGTATACGTAATTTTTCGGTATTTAATTGTTCCATAGTTTTTGATGATTTAAATATAAAAATAGGCAAAGTTTGACAGAAAGTGATTTAAATAGAAAAATTATTTATCTTTGCAGCCCACAAACTAAAAATAAAAGTGTAACAATTTATGGAACTGAGGAAAGGAGGTGCATCGCAATGTTAATAATTCCTATAAAGGATGGCGAGAACATAGACAGGGCTTTAAAAAAATTCAAAAGAAAATTTGACAGCACCAAAACGATGAAAGGTTTGCGAGACCGGAAACAATTCACGAAGCCATCAGTAATTAAAAGACAGCAAAAACTTAAGGCCAAGTATATTCAAGGTATAAGAACCGACGAAGAGAAAGGATAGTTTAATGTTTCTTATAAATGATCCGCTTGCACCTGCAGGCGGATTTTTTTTTATTTTTAGGGGGATGTTTCTGAAGATTTTTGTAAATTTGAATAAGGTGTAGAATTTAATTACAACCTAATTCAATATTGATTTTCGTAATAGCAGCCCATTGAGCATAGCTTCATTCGTACAATATCTCCAACTTGAGAAAAAGTATTCTTCTCATTCGGTTACGGCCTATCAGAGAGATCTTAATTCTTTTTTGACTTTTTGCGCCCAGAAGTTTGGCAGAACGGATATTGAGAATCTCGATTACTCCTTTATAAGGGACTGGATCGTTTCTCTGGTTGACAATAAGCTATCCAACTGATCCTGTTAACAGGAAAATGCAGTGCCTTGAAATCCTATTATAATTATTTACTTAAATCGAAACAGATTGATTCCCATCCAATGGCCACCCACAAGTCATTAAAAACCTCAAAGCGGGTGAATGTTCCTTTTAATATGGATGAGATGAAGGAAGTGATGGAACTTCTGGCTTCCGGAGATGATTTTATTTCTTTGAGAAACAGGTTGATTGTTGAGATACTGTACACTACAGGCATGAGAAGGGCGGAGCTGATTGGCCTGAACGATAGCGATATAGATTTAAGTGCGGGTGTATATAAGGTAACAGGCAAAAGGAACAAACAAAGGTATATTCCCATATTGAATTCAGTTGTTCCAACGATACAGCGGTACCGCGATTTAAAAGCCCGGGCGCAGGGAACAGAGCCAGCATTTTTTAATACAGAGGCAGGAAAAAGATTATATCCAACTTTAGTATATCGAATAGTAAATGATTATTTTAGTAAAGGTGTCCAGCAAGGTCAAAAAGAGTCCTCATATTATTAGGCATTCCTTTGCTACACATTTATTAAATGAAGGTGCAGATCTAAACTCAGTTAAGGAATTACTCGGCCACTCAAGTTTGGCATCTACACAAGTGTACACGCATAATAGCTTAAATGAATTAAAAAAGATGTATAACCAGGCTCACCCGAGGAGCTTAAAAAACCAAGAACTATGAAAGTATTTGTGCAATCGGTTAATTTTAACATAGATAAGGATTGTAGTTTCTTTTACCGAAAGAGAAGATATTCAAACCTGGAGAAATTCAATGAATCAATAATCAATGCAGAGGTTTTTTTTAAGGTGCAGAAAACAAGTGAAAAGGAAAATAAGATCACAGAAATAAAAATTAATATACCGGGAAATGATTTGGTGGCGAAGAAACAAAACAAAACTTTTGAAGAAGGAGTGACTTTATGTGTGGAATCCTTAAAGAAACAATTGCTTAAAAAGAAGGAAAAGCAAAGCTTTTGATTTTTTAAAAATAAACAAAAAAAGTTTTGTAGAACACATAAAACTTTATACATTTGCAAACCGTTAGAAAAACGGTTTGTTTTTTTGTGCCATAATAGAAAAAATATTCTACAAAAAGAACGAAAAAACAGTTTACACGCCGATATAGCTCAGTTGGCTAGAGCAGCTGATTTGTAATCAGCAGGTCGCGGGTTCGAGCCCCTCTATCGGCTCTTGTTCTTTGATATTAAAATTTTTTGGGGAGATACTCAAGCGGCCAACGAGGACAGACTGTAACTCTGTTGGGCAACCTTCGCAGGTTCGAATCCTGCTCTCCCCACATTTTTTGAAAAAAATTATTGCGGGAGTAGCTCAGTTGGTAGAGCTTCAGCCTTCCAAGCTGAATGTCGCGGGTTCGAGTCCCGTCTCCCGCTCCAGACCTTAAGCAGGAAAAGCGAAGGCGGTATACCTTGTTCGGCTGAAATTTGTCAGCAAAATTATACCGGAATCCAGAAAATAAAAAGCCGGTGTAGCTCAGGGGTAGAGCGTTTCCTTGGTAAGGAAGAGGTCACGGGTTCAATTCCCGTCATTGGCTCTTGATTTTGTAGGTGAGCGCAGTCAGGGCAATGAAGAGGAGTTTTACATTTTGGATAGGTAACTTACTCTTGAATATTTATCACTACAAACAATATTATTAACACAATTATATAACTAAGACATAAAAATTAATCATCATGGCAAAAGCAACTTTTGATCGTTCGAAACCACACTTAAATATTGGTACTATTGGACACGTGGATCACGGTAAAACTACTTTAACGGCTGCTATCACTTCGGTTTTGGCTAAGCTTGGTCTTTCTGAGGTCAAATCATTTGATCAGATTGACAACGCTCCGGAAGAAAAAGAAAGAGGTATTACAATTAATACAGCACACGTTGAATATTCAACTGCAAAACGTCACTATGCACACGTAGATTGTCCGGGTCACGCGGATTACGTTAAGAACATGGTTACTGGTGCTGCACAGATGGACGGAGCTATTCTTGTGGTTGCGGCTACTGATGGTCCGATGCCACAAACCCGTGAGCACATCCTTTTAGGTCGTCAGGTAGGTATTCCAAGAATGGTTGTATTCATGAACAAAGTGGATATGGTTGATGATCCGGAATTGTTGGAGCTTGTTGAAATGGAAGTAAGAGACTTATTGAATTTCTATGACTATGATGGTGACAACGGACCGGTTATTCAGGGTTCTGCGCTGGGAGCATTAAACGGAGAGGAAAAATGGACTCAAAAAGTAATGGAATTGATGGATGCTGTTGATAACTGGATTGAGTTACCACCTCGTGATATTGACAAGCCTTTCTTAATGCCTGTTGAAGATGTATTCTCAATTACAGGTCGTGGTACAGTAGCTACCGGTAGAATTGAATTGGGTGTTGCCAATACTGGCGATGCTGTTGAGATTATTGGTATGGGTGCTGAGAAATTAACTTCTACAATTACCGGAGTTGAAATGTTCAGAAAAATCTTAGACAGAGGTGAAGCAGGAGATAACGTAGGTTTGTTGTTAAGAGGTATAGACAAAGACACTATTAAGAGAGGAATGGTAATTTGCAAGCCAGGATCTGTTAAGCCACACAAACTTTTCAAAGCTGAGTTGTATATCCTGAAAAAAGAAGAAGGTGGTCGTCACACTCCTTTCCACAAAAATTACCGTCCGCAATTCTACGTTAGAACAACAGACGTTACAGGTACGATCATATTACCGGATGGAGTAGAAATGGTGATGCCAGGCGATAACTTAACTGTTAAGGTTGAATTGCTTCAGACAATTGCCATGAATCTTGGATTGCGTTTTGCGATCCGTGAAGGCGGTAGAACAGTTGGAGCTGGTCAGGTAACTGAGATTTTAGACTAAGTAATGAAGCTTATATAATTTTTCAAAAGGTTTCTGTCGGATATTATTTTGACAGAAACCTTTGTTAACATTGTATAATGCGTCTTTTTAAAAATAAGAGTGCTCTTTTTTCCAAAAACAGGTGTGCCTATAGCGCACTTTCAGACTGAAATTTATAAGCGCACAATATACGGGTGTAGCTCAGTTGGTAGAGCACTGGTCTCCAAAACCAGGTGTCGGGAGTTCGAGCCTCTCCACCCGTGCATAATTAGAAAAATATGGATTTAGTTAATTATATTAAGGATTCTATTGAAGAACTCAAGAATCATGTGACCTGGATGTCCTGGTCTGAGGCTCAAAAGAATACGGTCGTAGTTGCAGTTTTTACACTCATTTTTTCGATTGCTGTTTTTTTGGTTGACAAAACCTTTGAACTGGGATTTGAGAAATATTTTGATTTATTTAATTAAATAGGAGTATGTCTGATAATATAATGAAGTGGTATGCTGTTCGGGCGATCGGTGGCCAAGAGAACAAGATCAAAACCTACATCGAGAATGAAATATTTCGTTTAGGACTATCAGACTATGTAAAGCAAGTATTGGTTCCCACTGAAAAAGTAATTCAGATAAGGGACGGGAAGAAATATAATAAAGAAAAAGTCTATTTTCCGGGGTATATCATGATCGAAGCCAATTTAAGCGGTGAAGTTCCCCACGTAATTAAGTCAGTTACCGGAGTTATCGGATTTTTAGGAGAGACAAAAGGCGGAGATCCTATTCCTTTGAGAAAGGCAGAAGTCAACAGAATGTTAGGTACGGTTGATGAACTGGCAGTTCAGAATGAAAACGTTGCGATCCCATTTGTCAGAGGAGAAACTGTAAAAGTAATCGATGGTCCATTTAATGGATTCGATGGTACTATTGAAAAGATTAACGAAGAAAAGAGAAAACTTGAGGTAATGGTAAAAATCTTTGGTCGTAAAACACCACTGGAATTGAACTATATGCAAGTTGAAAAAATATCATAACTGTTACACGAACTCAGATAAACATAGCTTCCAAATTTGTTTGTCTACAACATGATTAAAAATGGCAAAAGAAGTTAGTAAAATAGTTAAATTACAGGCACGTGGAGGTGCAGCAAATCCTTCACCGCCTATTGGACCTGCATTGGGTTCTGCCGGGGTAAATATCATGGAATTTTGCAAGCAGTTTAATGCAAGAACCCAGGATAAGGCCGGTAAAATTTGTCCGGTAGTTATTACCGTGTACAAGGATAAATCATTTGAATTTGTTGTGAAAACCGCTCCGGCAGCTATACAGTTACTGGAAGCCTCCAAGTTAAAAAGTGGTTCCGGTGTTCCGAACAGGAAAAAAGTTGCTACAGTTACCTGGGATCAGATCAAAACAATTGCAGAAGATAAAATGCAGGATTTAAATGCTTTTGAAATTGAATCGGCGATGAAAATGGTTGCTGGTACAGCACGTTCTATGGGAATTAAAGTTAAGGGAGATGCTCCTGTTAAAAAAGGATAATTATGGCAAGAGTTACAAAAAAACAAAAAGACGCGAGAGCTAAAGTTGATGTGAACGTTGCACATAATTTATTGGATGCATCTGCTTTAGTAAAAGAAATCACCAACGTAAATTTCGATGCAAGTGTTGATATCGCAGTTCGTTTAGGTGTAGATCCACGTAAGGCCAATCAAATGGTTAGGGGTGTGGTAACATTGCCGCACGGAACAGGTAGAGAGGTAAGGGTTCTTGCCCTTGTCACTCCTGATAAAGAAGCTGAAGCAAAAGAAGCCGGAGCTGATTACGTTGGATTGGATGATTACCTTCAAAAAATAAAAGAAGGATGGACAGATGTTGATGTGATTGTTACCATGCCAAGTATAATGGGTAAGTTAGGGCCTTTGGGAAGAATTTTAGGTCCCCGTGGTTTGATGCCAAACCCCAAAACCGGTACTGTAACAATGGATGTCGCTAAAGCGGTTATGGATGTAAAAGGCGGTAAAATTGACTTTAAAGTTGATAAAACCGGCATTATTCATAGCGCCATTGGGAAAGCATCATTTGAGGCTGATAAACTTGCTGAAAATGCTCATGAGTTAATTCATACCCTGATTAAATTAAAACCATCAACTGTAAAAGGATCATACATCAAAAGTATTTACATTTCAAGTACGATGAGCCCTGCAGTTGCTGTTGATACCAAATCCATTTAATCAGTTAATTTATCGAATAATGAAAAGAGAAGATAAAGCATTAGTAATTGATCAATTAACGAGCAAATTAGCTGAGACCAATGTGATCTATATGACCGATATTTCCGGTCTGAATGCAACAGAAACATCTAATTTACGCAGAGCCTGTTTTAAAGCAAATATAAAACTCGCTGTTGTTAAGAACACCTTGCTTGCAAAGGCAATGGAAAAATCTGATAAGGATTTTGGTGAACTGCCTTCCATTTTAAAAGGCAATACCTCAATCATGATGTCTGATACAGGAAATGCACCTGCAAAAGTAATTAAGGAATTCAGAAGAAAATCTGCAAGACCTGTGCTTAAAGGAGCATTTGTGAACGAGGCCGTTTATGTTGGCGATGACCAGCTGGATGCGCTTGTAAACATTAGATCTAAAGAAGAAGTAATTGGCGAGATCGTTACGATCCTGCAGTCACCTGCAAAAAATGTTATTTCAGCATTGAAATCAGGTGGAGGCAAAATTGCCGGTATACTGAAAACATTATCAGAAAAAGAATAAATACACACTAAAACTAAATAATTAAAAATTTAAAATTCAAAGAAAATGGCAGATTTAAAAGATTTCGCAGAAAAATTAGTTAGCTTAACAGTAAAAGAAGTTAATGAATTGGCAAAGATTTTAAAAGAAGAATATGGAATCGAGCCTGCAGCCGCTGCTGTAGCTGTTGCTGGTCCTGCGGCTGGTGGTGATGCTGAAGAAGCTGTAGAAGAAAAAACAGAATTTGATGTAATCTTAAAGGCAGCTGGTCCGGCTAAATTGGCAGTTGTTAAATTGGTTAAAGAATTAACCGGTTTAGGCCTGAAAGAAGCTAAGGATATCGTTGACAGCGCTCCGGCAGCATTAAAACAAGGAATTTCTAAAGACGAAGCTGAAGGATTGAAAGCAGCTCTGGTAGAAGCAGGAGCAGAGGTAGAGGTTAAATAACTATTCTTACTTAAACACTTCAGGTTTAGGTCTTTAGGTTAATGCCTTTAGACCTAAACCATTTTTGCATATATATTCTTTCATATATTTTAATTTAAATATTTCTCCATTGGCAACGAAAAAAAATAACCAAAGAATAAATTTTTCATCAACCAAATTGTCTACTCCTTACCCTGATTTTCTTGATATTCAGATCAAATCTTTTCAGGATTTTTTTCAACTGGAAACCAAATCTGACGAAAGAAGCAATGAAGGATTATTTCAAACCTTCCAGGATAATTTTCCAATTACAGATACGAGAAACAATTTTGTACTAGAATTTTTAGATTATTTCGTTGACCCCCCAAGATATAGCATTCAGGAATGTATAGAAAGAGGGTTGACCTATAGTGTGCCTTTAAAAGCCCGTTTGAAATTGTACTGTACCGACGAGGAGCATGAAGACTTCGAAACGATAGTGCAGGATGTATATCTGGGAACCAATCCCATACATGACCCAAAGCGGAACTTTCGTTATTAACGGTGCTGAACGTGTGGTTGTTTCGCAATTACACAGATCGCCCCGGCGTATTTTTTGGCCAGTCATTTCATGCAAACGGAACAAAATTATATTCTGCAAGGGTAACTCCTTTCAAAGGTTCCTGGATCGAATTTGCAACCGATATCAATCAGGTGATGTACGCATACATTGACAGGAAGAAAAAATTACCTGTTACCACCCTGTTCAGGGCCATCGGATTCGAAAGGGATAAGGACATCCTGGAAATTTTTGACCTGGCTGAAGAAGTAAAAGTTTCTAAAAGCGGCTTGAAAAAATATTTGGACAGAAAACTTGCTGCAAGGGTTTTAAAAACCTGGTTTGAGGATTTCGTAGACGAAGATACAGGGGAAGTTATTTCTATTGAGAGAAATGAAATTGTCTTAGACAGGGACACTGTATTGGAAAAAGAACATATTGATGAAATAGTTGACTCAGGAGCCAAAACAATTTTGTTGCACAAAATTGATAATGAAACCGGAGACTATGCGATTATCCACAATACCTTGCAAAAGGACCCTACCAACTCGGAAAAAGAAGCGGCAGAGCATATCTACCGTCAGTTGCGAAATGCAGAACCACCTGATTATGAGACTGCCAAAGGGGTTATCCAAAAATTATTCTTTTCAGATCAGCGCTACAACTTAGGTGAAGTTGGTCGCTACAGAATGAACAAGAAATTAAATCTGGATGTCAATATCGATGAACGCGTATTGACCAAACAGGATATCATCACTATTGTAAAGAATCTGATCAACCTGATCAATTCAAAGGCTGAAGTTGATGATATTGACCACTTGTCAAACCGTAGGGTAAGAACTGTTGGAGAACAACTTTCGAGCCAGTTTGGAGTTGGACTTTCACGTATGGCCAGAACCATTCGGGAAAGAATGAACGTAAGGGATAACGAAGTTTTTACTCCAATAGATCTGATCAACGCGAAGACCTTGTCTTCCGTAATCAATTCATTCTTTGGAACAAACCAGTTATCACAGTTCATGGACCAGACAAATCCCCTGGCAGAAATTACCCACAAACGCAGGTTATCTGCACTCGGACCCGGAGGTCTGTCAAGAGAAAGGGCTGGTTTTGAGGTGCGTGACGTACACTACACCCATTACGGAAGGCTTTGTCCGATAGAAACCCCTGAAGGACCGAACATTGGTTTGATATCCTCACTGTCCGTTTACGCCAAAGTAAATAACCTTGGATTTATTGAAACTCCTTACCGCGAAGTTCACGCAGGAAAAATAGATATAAATAAGGAACCTGTTTACCTGAGTGCGGAAGAAGAAGAAGGTATGAAAATAGCCCAGTCAAATCTGGATTTGAATAAGGACGGAAAAATCAACCTGGAAAAGGTGGTTGTGCGAGAGGAAGGAGACTTCCCGGTAGTTGCTGCTGAGGAGATCAATTATATGGACGTAGCTCCAAATCAGATTGCCTCAATATCCGCTTCGTTGATACCATTTTTGGAACATGACGATGCGAATAGGGCCTTGATGGGATCAAACATGATGAGACAAGCCGTTCCATTAATGAAACCTGAAGCCCCGATTGTAGGAACAGGTCTTGAAAGAGGTGTGGCTTCTGACTCGCGTATTTTGATCAATGCAGAGGACGATGGTGTGGTTACCTACGTAGACTCAAATCAGATTGAAATCAAATACGAAAGATCAGAAAATGAAAGGATCGTCAGTTTTGAAAGCGATTCTAAAATCTATGAACTTATCAAGTTCAGAAAGACCAACCAGGGCACTACCATAAACCTGCATCCGATCGTCAGGAAAGGAGATAAGGTGGTTAAAGGACAGGTACTGTGTGAGGGTTATGCCACAGAGAATGGAGAGCTGGCATTGGGTATAAACATGAAGGTTGCCTTTATGCCATGGAAGGGATATAACTTTGAGGATGCTATCGTTATTTCTGAGCGGGTGGTTAGAGAAGATATTTTTACCTCTATTCATATAGATGAATATGCCTTGGAAGTGAGAGATACCAAATTGGGAGCAGAAGAATTGACACCTGATATTCCGAACGTTAGCGAGGAAGCTACCAAAGACCTGGATGAGAATGGAATGATTCGTATTGGTGCTGAGATCAAGCCGGGAGATATTTTAATTGGAAAGATCACTCCGAAAGGAGAATCAGACCCAACGCCGGAAGAAAAATTACTCAGGGCAATTTTTGGTGATAATGCAGGTGATGTTAAGGATGCATCACTAAAGGCGTCACCATCCCTTCGCGGCGTGGTAATCGACAAAAAACTGTTCCAGAGATCGATCAAGGATAAAGTTAAAAAGGTAAAAGAAACAACTGATCTGGCGAGACTGGAAGCTGAGTATACTGTGAAGATAGACAATCTGAGAGAACAGCTGATCGACAAATTGTTTGTGCTTGTAAATGGTAAAACTTCACAAGGCGTGCAGAACGACCTCGAGGAGGAAATACTGGCAAAAGGTAAAAAGTTTACCCACAAGATGTTGACTGCAGTAATGGATTTTGAGCATTTGACAAAAGGTACCTGGACAACCGATCTGGATGTGAACAAACTGATCGGCCAGTTGATCCATAACTACAAAATCAAATTGAGTGATTTGCAGGGATCTCTTCGAAGAAAGAAATTCACCATTACATTGGGTGATGAGCTGCCAAAGGGTATCTTAAAACTTGCTAAAATTTATGTGGCTAAAAAACGTAAACTAAAGGTTGGGGATAAAATGGCTGGACGACATGGTAACAAGGGTATTGTTGCAAAGATCGTTCGTCAGGAAGACATGCCTTTCCTTGAAGACGGAACACCGGTAGATATCGTTTTGAACCCGCTAGGAGTACCATCACGTATGAATATCGGTCAGATCTACGAAACTGTACTTGGTTGGGCCGGCTAAGAATTTAGGCGAAACCTATGCTACGCCGATCTTTGACGGTGCGAATATAGACCAGATCACTGCGCTGACTAAAAAGGCGGGAATTCCTGAATTTGGCCATACGTATTTATACGATGGAGGCACAGGCGAACGCTTTGACCAGCCAGCAACGGTTGGAGTAATCTATATGATCAAGCTCGGACATATGATCGATGATAAGATGCACGCACGTTCTATAGGACCTTATTCGTTAATCACCCAGCAGCCACTTGGTGGTAAAGCACAGTTTGGTGGTCAGCGTTTTGGTGAAATGGAGGTTTGGGCACTGGAAGCATATGGCGCATCAGCGACCTTGCGTGAGATTTTGACGGTTAAATCAGATGATGTGATGGGTAGGGCAAAGACCTATGAAGCTATTGTTAAAGGAGAGCCTATGCCAGAACCCGGATTGCCGGAATCATTTAACGTGTTGATGCACGAACTAATTGGTCTAGGTTTAGACGTAAGATTAGAAGAATAAATTATTTTAAGTAGCAGTACCCGCCGGGTACTGCTTTTATAAATTTTAAATTTTAAATTCTTAACCATTATCATGGCAAGACAGAAAGATAAGTATACCGTAAAAAAGTTCAATAAAATCAGTATTGGTTTGGCCCCTTCTCCTGAGTCAATTCTTGAAAAATCAAGGGGAGAAGTCTTAAAGCCGGAAACCATCAATTACCGCACACACAAACCCGAAAGAGACGGTTTGTTCTGTGAAAGGATTTTTGGTCCTGTAAAAGATTATGAATGCGCCTGCGGTAAATATAAGAGAATTCGTTACAAAGGAATTATTTGTGACCGTTGCGGGGTTGAAGTTACCGAGAAAAAAGTACGAAGAGACAGAATCGGGCATATCAACCTGGTTGTTCCTATCGCACATATCTGGTATTTCAAATTCTTGCCCAACAAAATGGGATACCTGCTCGGACTCCCATCTAAAAACTGGATATGATCATTTACTACGAAAGATACGTAGTAATACAACCGGGTATCGCTAAAAACCTCGAAGGTGATTCACTCCAGAGACTTGATTTTTTAACAGAAGAAGAATACCTTGATATACTGGAGACCCTGCCACAGGAGAACCAGTACCTTGATGACAGTGATCCTGCTAAATTCATCGCCAAAATGGGCGCTGAATGTCTGATCGATCTGTTGTCAAGAATCAATCTGGATGAATTGTCCTATGAGCTAAGACATAGCGCCAATACCGAGACCAGCAAGCAGCGTAAGATGGAGTCGTTAAAGCGCCTCAATGTTGTTGAATCTTTCAGGGAGGCCAATTTGATCAAACAGAATTTACCTGAATGGATGATCATGAAGGTGGTACCTGTCATTCCGCCTGAATTGCGTCCATTGGTTCCACTTGATGGAGGAAGGTTTGCAACTTCTGATTTAAATGATCTTTACAGAAGGGTAATTATCAGAAACAACCGTTTAAAAAGGCTGATGGAGATTAAAGCTCCTGAAGTAATCCTTCGAAATGAAAAGCGTATGTTACAGGAGTCGGTAAACTCGCTATTTGACAATACAAGAAAGGCATCCGCTGTAAAAACAGAGTCTAACAGGCCGTTAAAATCCCTTTCTGATTCGTTGAAGGGCAAACAGGGCCGTTTCCGTCAGAACCTCCTTGGTAAAAGGGTTGATTATTCTGCCCGTTCGGTAATTGTCGTTGGTCCTGAATTAAAATTGTATGAATGCGGTATTCCAAAGGATATGGCCGCAACAACTTATACAAGCCTTTTATTATTCGTAAATTAATACGAAAGAGGTATTGTTAAAACGGTTAAATCTGCCAAAAAAATTATCGATAAAAGAGAACCCGTAGTCCTGGGACATTCTTGAAAATATATTGAAAGGGCACCCGGTACTTTTAAATAGGGCTCCAACCCTGCACCGTTTGGGTATACAGGCTTTTCAGCCAAAACTTATCGAAGGAAAAGCTATACAGCTGCATCCTTTGGTTTGTACGGCATTCAATGCGGATTTCGACGGTGACCAGATGGCAGTGCACCTTCCTTTGGGAAGTGAAGCTATTCTGGAAGCCCAACTATTGATGCTTGCATCCCATAATATACTGAATCCTGCAAATGGTTCCCCTATTACCGTTCCTTCTCAGGACATGGTATTGGGATTATATTATATGACAAAGGAACGGCGATCTACTCCTGAATATAAAGTTAAGGGAGAAGGATCAACTTTTTATTCTTTGGAAGAAGTCGAGATTGCGTTTAATGAAAAGAAGGTTGACCTGAATGCCATTATCAAAGTTAGGGCGACAAGACCTGAATGAAAATGGAGAAGTTGTATCAAAAATAATCGAAACTACTGTTGGTAGGGTATTGTTCAATGAAGTCGTGCCGATTGAAGCCGGGTATATCAACGAGGTGCTTACCAAAAGATCTTTGAGGGACATTATTGGTAGGATATTAAAGGCAACCGATGTGCCGACCACAGGCAAGTTCCTGGATTCCATAAAAGATATGGGCTACCAGTTTGCTTTCAAAGGCGGTTTGTCTTTCAGTTTGGGGGATATCATTATCCCTGAAGAGAAATATGCGATGATTGAAGCGGCCAACGGACAAGTAGACACCATTATGGCAAGCTATAACATGGGTATGCTGACCAATAAGGAAAGATACAACCAGGTTATCGATGTTTGGAGTTCTGCCAACAATAAATTAACAGACCTTTCCATGAAGCGCTTGCGCGAAGATCAGCAAGGATTTAACTCTGTGTACATGATGCTTGATTCAGGTGCAAGGGGTTCGAAAGAGCAGATCAGACAGTTAACCGGTATGCGCGGATTGATGGCAAAACCAAAGAAATCTACCGCAGGAGGTGGGGAGATCATTGAAAATCCAATTATCTCCAACTTTAAGGAAGGCCTTTCTATCCTTGAATACTTTATCTCTACGCACGGTGCCCGTAAAGGTTTGGCGGATACCGCATTAAAAACAGCTGATGCCGGATATCTTACACGAAGGCTTGTTGACGTTGCTCAGGATGTGATTATTACTGAAACTGATTGTGAGACATTGAGAGGATTGGAAGTTTTCGCCCTAAAGAAAATGAGGAAGTGGTAGAATCACTGGAGAGAGAATTTTAGGAAAGCGCTCTCTTTGCATGATGTGTACAATCCGAGACCGATGAACTGATCATAAAGTCAGGAGATACATTTACCGAAGAAAGGGTATCAAAAATAATGGAATGCCGCATGGAATCAGTGGAAGTGCGTTCAGCACTTACCTGTGAATCTAAAAAGGGAATATGCGCAAAATGTTACGGTATCAGTCTTTCTAACAATAAAACGGTAGAAAAGGTGAAGCAGTAGGTGTTGTGGCAGCACAATCTATCGGTGAACCCGGTACCCAGTTGACACTTCGTACCTTCCACGCAGGTGGTACTGCCGGAAATATTTCGGAAGAAAATGAGATGGTGGCCAATTTCTCAGGGAAGATACAGATAGACGATCTTAAAACCGTAAAAGGAATTGATGACCGAGGAGAAGCAGTTGATATTGTTATTTCAAGGACCACAGAAATCAGGATCATTGATTCATCGTACAGATCTTGTGTTAAGTGCCAATAACATTCCCTACGGATCAAACCTCCTGATCAAAGATATGGAGAGCATAAAAAAGGGTACAGTAATTTGTAACTGGGATCCATATAATGGGGTTATTGTATCTGAATTTAAAGGTAAGGTTGAGTTTGAGGACATCATCGAGGGCAGTACCTATAAAGTGGAAATTGACGAGCAGACAGGATTTAGGGAAAAAGTGATCGCAGACTTCAAAAAGAAGAATGTTGCACCAAATTTGTTGATTAAAGATAAATCAGGCGAAACACTTCAGTCCTATAGTTTGCCGGTAGGGGCACACCTTCTTGTTGATGATGGCGAAAAGATTGAAGCAGGTAAGATTCTGGTGAAAATCCCTAGAAGATCCGGTAAAGCTGGTGACATTACGGGTGGTTTACCCCGTGTTACCGAATTATTCGAGGCCCGTGATCCATCAAATCCGGCTGTTGTTTCTGAAATCGATGGGTGTAATATCATTCGGTAAAATTAAACGAGGCAACAGGGAAGTTGTTGTCGAACTCAAGCTGGGTGATGTGAAACGGTACCATCTGATCAAACTTTCCAACCAGATACTGGTTCAGGAGAATGACTTTGTCAAGGCCGGAATGCCTCTGTCTGATGGAGCCATTACACCTACAGATATTTTGAATATCCAGGGGCCATCAAAGGTTCAGGAATATTTGGTGAATGAAATTCAGGAAGTTTACCGTTTGCAAGGGGTAAAGATCAATGATAAACACTTCGAAGTCATTGTGCGTCAGATGATGCGTAAGGTAAGAATTGTGGATTCAGGAGATACCCTGTTCCTCGAGGATCAGCTGGTACATAAAGATGACTTTATGGAAGAGAATGACAAGATCTATGGAATGAAGGTGGTAGAAGATCCGGGAGATTCTGAAAATCTTAAGTCGGGCCAGATCATAAGTTCAAGAAAATTGCGCGATGAAAACTCCTTGCTGATCAGGAATGACAAGAACATTGTGGTTGCGAGGGACTCTTTCCGGCGACTGCGGAACCGATATTGCAGGGAATAACCAGAGCTTCACTACAGACCAAATCATTTATTTCTGCGGCCTCCTTCCAGGAGACAACCAAAGTGTTGAATGAAGCAGCCGTTAGTGGTAAGGTGGATTACCTTGAAGGATTGAAGGAAAATGTAATCGTTGGTAAGAAAATTCCGGCTGGAACGGGATTGCACGACTACGACCATATCATTGTTGGCAGAAAGGATGAAATTACGATTGAAGAATAATTAATTTGAAAAGCCAGGAAGTTCTTCTTGGCTTTTTTTTACTTATGGAAAATACAGAAAATAAGAATCAGTTAAATATTGAGTTGGATGAACAAATGGCAGATGGTACTTATGCCAATCTGGCGATTATCAATCATTCTGTCTCTGAATTTGTGGTGGATTTTATTAATGTGATGCCCGGGACACCTAAGGCAAAGGTAAAATCGAGAATCATTCTCACGCCACAGCATGCAAAAAGGTTTTTGAAAGCCCTGGCAGATAACGTGAACCGTTTTGAAAAGTCTTACGGAGAGATCAAAGACCATGAAGTGCCGCCAATTCCTCTGAACTTTGGTCCAACTGGAAAAGCCTAACCGAGTTTTACTCGGTTTTTTTTTGCTGTATCTATTGATTTTATCTCTCTGATCAGCAGATTAAAAATTCATTATGAAAATGTATTTTTTCTTTTTACTTTTCCTGGCGGGACTGTGTCAGGTTGTTGGGCAGGAGGATAAATCCGAGAACCTAAATGAGATAGTTTTAAATACAGACCGTATTGAGATTCCTTTTTCTGAGCATTCGAGGACTATACAGATTATTAGCAAAATGGATATCCAAAACAGCGCAGCTACCAACCTCACAGAATTGCTGCAGCAGGTTACGGGGGTTGACATCAGACAAAGAGGGGTAGAAGGAATGCAGGCTGATTTGTATATACCGTGGAGGAAGTTTTGATCAGACTTTGGTTCTCATAGATGGTATTAAAACTGAAAATCCCCAAACAGGCCATCATACGATGAATATGATGATACCCCTTGAAAATATTGAAAGGATAGAAATAATCAAGGGTCCCGCGGCAAGGGTCTACGGTCAGAATGCATTCACTGGGGCGATTAATATCGTGACTAAAAAGAATGTTGATACCTACATAAAAGGTACTGCCGCTCTGGGATCTTTTGACCAGCAGTTATATGAGATAGCCGGTGCGGTTAGATTCGCAAATTCCTCTCACCAGTTGCTCTATTCAAATGTTTCCTCAGATGGTTACCGATATAATACCGATTTTAAAAATCAGAATGTCCTGTTAAAAAGCAAATTCGATACGAAATATGCACCTATCGACCTTATCGCTACTTTTATGGCGCGTGATTTCGGCGCAAATGGTTTTTATGCAAGTCCCAAAGCCACTGACCAGTATGAAGAAACACAGGCCAGTATTGTGGGAATTTCTTCGGTGCTCACCAAAAAAGATTTTATCTTAAAACCCAAGCTTTACTGGACAAGAGGCCAGGATATGTACGAATTTATCCGGGGAAAACCGGAGATATACAGAAATCACCATATTACGAATAAAGCCGGAGCCGCTGTTGATGTATCTTATAATTCAAAGTTGGGTATTACGGGAATTGGTTTGGATATGGCAAGGGTTTTTATAGCGAGCAATAATCTGGGCGACCATAACAGAACGATGTTTACCACCTTCCTTGAGCAAAGATTTGTTCTTGCAAAAGAAAAACTTGATATCACTCCGGGAATTGCCTTTACTTATTATTCCGATTTTGGCACCCAGATCTTTCCGGGTATTGATGTGGGATATGAACTCCTTAAGGATTTGAAAATATACGGTAACCTCGGCTATACTTACAGAATACCTACCTATACCGATCTGTTTTACAGTGATCCCACCACCCTTGGCAACCCTGATCTGATTCCGGAAAGCGCCCTGACAGGTGAATTGGGAATCAAATGGACTGCCAAAAATATATTTCTTGAGTTTGCTGCTTTTTACAGGGATGCTGAGGATCTGATAGATTATGTCAAAGAAAATGAAGATGAAAAATGGCAGGCAGAGAACATACAGAACGTAAAAACCAAAGGGATTGAAGCCTCTTTTGACTATCGTTTTTCATTTCGGAATTTTGAACAAAGACTTAAGTTTGGTTATGCTTTTTTAGATGATGTGATCAAAAATTCTGACTTCAATTACTCGCGGTATTCCCTGAATTCTGTAAAACATCAAGTAAACATCGGTTATGAGAGCCAGTTTTTTAAATATTTCCGACAACGTATTTCGTACCGTTATGTAGCAAGGCCGGACGCCGATCATTACAATGTTTTTGATGCCAGTATAATAGGTAGCTTTAAAGACTTTGAATTAAGCGCAGGGTTTAATAATATTTTCAGTGAAACATATACGGAGACAAATCAAGTACCCATGCCGGAATTTAATTTTATGACTGGATTAAAATATACCTTCCGGTAAAGTAAATAACCCGGTTTTTTTCTTTTGTTCTTTTTTTTATTAAATTCATCGTTTAAATAAAAAAAGGTATGCACTTTTTCAGCGAAGAATATTTGAATTTCTTTAAAGAATTGGCCGCAAACAATCACAAGGATTGGTTTGACAGCAACAGAAAACGGTATGAGGAAAATGTGAAATCACCTTTTCATCTTTTTGTCAGTGAGCTTATCACCGCGGTTTCTCAAGTTGATTCCGACATTCATATAGAAGCCAAAGATGCAATTTTTCGCATAAACAGGGATATCCGGTTTTCCAAAGACAAAACCCCTTACAAATTATTTAGCTCAGCGATTGTATCAAAATATGGCAAAGCTGATAAGAGCTATCCGGGGATGTATTTAGAAATGGGTCCGGAAGCATTTACCATCTATGGGGGTGTGTATATGCCTGCCAAAGAGGAGATCGAAAAGATAAGACGAGAAATTCATGATAATTTACAGGCTTTTAATCAAATCATTGAAGAAGATAAATTTAAATCTATGTTCGGGACTGTTCAGGGGGATAGATTTAAAAAAGTACCCCCTACATTCGCTGAAACATTTAAACTGCAACCTTTGGTTCTGAATAAGCAGTGGTACCATTTCGCAACACTTGAACCACGGACTATTTTGAGATCAGACCTGATGGAGATTACCCTGGAACACTTTAAGGTGGCCCTGCCTTTTCAGAATTTTATGAACAAAGCTTTAAACAACTCATGATGGAAAACAGAATCAAAACTTATCCGGAATTTTACCGCTTTTATTTGAGTGAGCATAAAAATAAGACATGCAGGGTACTACATTTTATTGGCACCGCCCTTGTTTTTTTAATCGCTGTTATTGCTGCTTATACTGGTATTTCACTATATTGGTTTCTGGTCCCCCTTGTGGGCTATGGCTTTGCCTGGGTTGGTCACTTTTATTTCGAAAAGAACAAACCTGCTACTTTTAAATATCCGTTATGGAGTCTGTACTCTGATTTTAAAATGTTTTTTCAAATTCTTAGCGGAAAAATATCCTTCGATAGCAGAAAAGATATCTGAGAAAGGTTGCCATTCAGTAATCCTTAAAAGAGCTCAGATACAAATCATTCTTAAAGATTGGGCAATAAAAAAGTCGCTTCGAAAAGCGACTTTTTATAAATTACTGATTGGAAATTACATCATACCTGGCATGCCACCACCCATAGGAGGCATTCCGGCATTTGTATTTTCTTCTTTGATATCAACCAGAGCACATTCTGTGGTCAAGATCATTCCGGCTACAGAGGCTGCATTTTCAATGGCAATACGTGTAACTTTTTTAGGATCAATGATCCCTGCTTTAAACATATTTACGTATTTCACCTGTTTTTGCATTAAAACCAAAATCTTTTTTGCCTTCCAAAACTTTTGAAGCAACAACAGATCCTTCGTGTCCGGCATTTTCAACGATTTGTCTCAATGGCTCCTCAATGGCCCTGGCAACAATCTGAACGCCTGTTTGCTCATCTCCATTTTCTGTAACGACTTTAGCCAAAGCGTCTTTTGTTCTGATAAGCGCAACACCCCCACCAGCAACAATACCTTCTTCAACAGCGGCTCTTGTAGCGTGAAGTGCATCTTCAACGCGGTCTTTTTTCTCTTTCATTTCAACCTCACTGGCTGCACCCACATAAAGAACAGCAACACCGCCGGCCAGTTTGGCCAAACGCTCCTGCAATTTTTCTTTGTCGTAATCAGAAGTTGTGGTTTCAATCTGGGCTTTTATTTGATTAACCCTTGCTTTTATTTCGTTCGTATTTCCTGAATCCATTTACAATAGTCGTATTGTCTTTGTCAATGGTTATTTCTTTCAGTTCTTCCCAGCATATCTATGGTCGCGTTTTCAAGAGTGAAGCCTCTTTCTTCAGCGATCACAGTTCCACCGGTAAGTGTAGCGATATCCTCTAGCATGGCCTTTCTCCTGTCTCCAAATCCCGGGGCTTTTACCGCAGCAATTTTTAGAGATCCTCTTAACTTATTTACTACCAGGGTAGCAAGTGCCTCACCGTCAACATCCTCTGCAATAATCAGCAGGGGTCTTCCGCTTTGTGCTACTGGTTCCAGTACGGGTAACAGGTCTTTCATAGAAGAAATCTTCTTTTCGTAGAGCAGGATATAGGGAGAATCAAGTTCAGCGATCATCTTATCGGCATCGGTAATAAAATATGGAGAAAGATACCCTCTGTCAAACTGCATGCCTTCTACGATATCTACGTAAGTTTCTGTGCCTTTTGACTCTTCAACAGTAATGACACCTTCTTTACCTACTTTATCAAAAGCTTTGGCAATTAACTCCCCAACGGAGTCATCGTTATTTGCAGAAATCGCAGCAACCTGTTTGATTTTATCCATTTTGTTACCTACAACTTCTGATTGTTTGGCAAGGTCAGCTACTACTGCAGCAACAGCTTTATCAATGCCTTTTTTAAGGTCCATTGGATTTGCACCGGCAGCTACGTTTTTCAATCCCTCTTTAACAATTGCCTGTGCCAGAACAGTGGCAGTAGTGGTTCCATCACCTGCGAGATCACTTGTTTTGGAAGCTACTTCTTTTACCATTTGCGCACCCATATTTTCCAACGGATCGGAAAGTTCAATTTCTTTTGCAACTGAAACTCCGTCTTTGGTGATTTGAGGTCCGCCAAAGGCTTTTCCAATCACAACATTTCTTCCTTTCGGACCTAAGGTAACTTTAACAGCATTCGCCAGTGCATCAACACCGCGTCTCAGGCCATCTCTTGATTCTATATCAAATATTATTCTTTTTGCCATAATAAATTGTATTTAAATTTAGTTTTAGGATTGGTTATTAAATAATTGCAAAAATTTCGTTTTCACGCATGATCAGATAATCTGCTCCTTCGAATTTTAATTCCGTTCCGGCATACTTACCATAAAGCACGGTATCACCAACTTTTACTGTCATTGGCTCATCTTTTGTGCCTTTCCCAACAGCAACAACTTTGCCTTGTTGTGGTTTTTCTTTTGCAGAATCAGGAATAAATATTCCGGAGGCTGTTTTAGTTTCTGCTTCAATTGGCTTAATAAGTACCCTGTCAGCAAGGGGTGTAATATTTAATTTGCTCATTATATATAAATTTTAACGTTATTAATTTCTACAAGGGTTGATGCAAAAACGTTGCCAATATGGATTTAATGACAAAATGAAAATAAAAATGCCAACGCTGTGACACGTTGGCATCATATATATTCGTTTATACAATTATTTTGTGCTGTCCAGATCCTTCGATGTGTCAAGCGTGGCAGGTGCATCAAGTGAAGCATCTCTTTCGTTTACCATATTTTCAGTTTCTGAAATAGTATCAGTAGAATTTGTCCTGGGTATGGAAAAACTTGATAACAGGATGAGCGCAAACAAAACCGTTGCCAGAGTCCAGGTACTTTTGTCCAAAAAGTCATTGGTATTCTGCACGCCACCTAAATTTTGAACCCCACCGAAAGAAGAAGATAGTCCTCCCCCCTTAGGATTTTGAACCATAATGACAAGTATTAGCAAAACTGCTACAATAAAGATCAATATTAAAAATAAGGTATATGTCATAATTTATTAATTGTTTTTCTGTATTTCTTTTATAGCCTCAATTTGGTGCGCAAAGAAACTACTTTTTTCCGGATATTTCAAACTTAAAATTTGAAAAGCTGTGATTGCCTTGTTAAATTTTTTCTGTTCTAAATAAACATGTGCCAGGGTTTCCGTCATAAGATTTTCATTTTCCTGTATGCTATAGTCAGAAAAAACCTCCGGACTGGTCGCATCAACCGGTCCTATTTTTGGATTATTCGCTATAAATTTTTCTATCAGGTCAAATTTATCTTCTTTCCTTTTTTGCAAGGGACTTGACCCGGTTTCAGCATTCGTTTCAGGAGTTTCTATTCGTTCAATAGGCTTGAAATTGGTAAGCATCAGCCATTCATTAAAGGAATACTGGTCGTTGGCCCTGAAATTTATGGGCTTGCCTAAGGGCAACACTTCCTGTATCTCTTCAAGGACAGTACCTTTAATTTCATCAGGTTTTTTTTCAAATTCTGATGATCCGCTTTCCACTTCAGAAAGCACGGTTTCCTTCTCATCTGTAACTTCAGCTATATAATTGACGATCTGAAATTCCTCGCGGGTAATGAAATTAAAAAGAATGGCCCGGTCGGTGGTATAGGCTGCTGTCTTTTTCAATGCAGCGTTATATTTATAGCTTCCCTGTTTTTTTAATCCCAATAGGTGAAGGGCTCTTGCTGCCTGAAAGAATGGAAATTCAGTGATCATTTCATTTAAAGCAGCATCTGTTTCGGCATCAATGCGGTTTGGATTTTGTAATAAATGGGTAAGTTCGATCAGATTAAGATTCATTCGTTTAAAGGTTATTTTTTAGCGGTAACATATGGTATCGCCTTTTAATCATTGGTGTTGGCTTGCCCAAGCTTTTCGTTAATGGCGATTTCATACCATTAAAAATTGATTACCATTTCGCAACAGATGCATTGTATATGTCCTGGGTGATCCTTTCAAAAATTTCTTCATATGCAGCTTCTAAAACGCCCCCAGTCAATTGGGAATTCGCATCGAAATCACTGAAAAATGAGAAGGTTTGCTCAAAATTATCTTCTTCCACCAGGCGGTTATAAAACCTTACCCGAACTGCAATGGTCAAGCGATTTTGTGCCGCGGTCTGCTCGGCTGTTGCCGCAATCGGAATGACACGGTACTGTGTAATTTCACCCTCAAAATGGAGGTCACCCCCTGAGTTGGTCAATTTCAGATTTGTCTGTCTTAAGAACCGGTCCTGAAGCGCCAGGGTAAATTTTTGGCTCAGTGATGGTTCCACCAACTGGGCATTATTTGGAAAATTATCTATCTGCACGGTTTGGGCATCTCCGGTACTTCCTCCTGTAAAAGAATAGACACCACATGACTGCGAAATACTCACAACAAGAATCAAAAAAAGGAATACTGATTTATTCAATGAATTATCTTTTAGTATTAGGGCGACAAGCAAATTAACAACAAGCTACCAAGAATTACAAGTCAAATTGTTTTAATTTTCTGTACAGTGTTCTTTCGGAGATACCCAGCTCTTTTGCAGCTGAGCTTTCTTTTCCCTTTGTTTCGTTCCAGTGATTTTTTGATCATCTCAAATTCCTTCTCCTGAAGCGATACGGATTCATCAATTGTTTCAGCCTCTTCGTAACTATCATTATAAGGAGTCTGATCACGTCTTCCCTTTCCGGATGGCCGAATGATTTCCAGGGAATCTTCGCTATCATCATAGTCTTCCCCGTAGTTTTTATCGATCAGCAAATGAGAATTATCAACGGGACCTTTGCTGTAATTATCTTTCGAAAGTGCCTTGGTTAGATTTTTAAGGTCATTGATATCATTGCGCATATCAAAAAGGACCTTGTACAGGATCTCTCTTTCATTTGAAAAATCGGAACTACTGTAACCATCTTTAATGACAGCAGGTAAATTAGCAGCATGAACCGGCAGGTATCTTTGAAGGACTTCTTTGGTAATATTCCGGTTCTGTTCGATAACAGAGAGTTGCTCAGTAATATTTTTTAACTGACGGATGTTCCCGTTCCATGGATAGTTCAATAAAATCGGGATTGCATCATCTTCGATTTTTATGGTTGGCATCTTGTATTTTATGGCAAAATCAGAAGCAAATTTCCGAAACAACAAATGAATGTCTTCCGACCTGTCTCTCAGCGGAGGCAGGTGAATTTCGACCGTGCTCAGCCTATAGTAAAGATCTTCTCTGAATTCACCCTTCTGGATGGCAAGCATCATTTTAATATTCGTTGCCGCTACAATGCGGACATCTGTTTTTTGCGCTTTGGAGGATCCAACTTTCATAAACTCTCCTGTTTCAAGAACACGCAACAGACGCACCTGCGTAGGCAAAGGGAGTTCACCCACTTCATCCAAAAATATTGTACCTCCATCGGCTTCCTCAAAGTACCCGTTGCGCGATTGAGTAGCTCCTGTAAAAGAACCTTTTTCATGCCCGAACAATTCACTGTCAATGGTTCCTTCAGGTATTGCGCCGCAGTTTACCGCGATGTATTTGCTGTGTTTGCGGTGAGAGAGCTGATGAATTATTTTAGGTATGATCTCTTTACCCACCCCACTTTCGCCGGTAACCAATACGGAAATATCCGTCGGTGCAACCCGTATGGCTTTTTCTAAGGCAACATTAAGCATGGCATTGTTGCCGATAATTCCGAATCTTTGTTTGATTGTTTGAAGAGAATCCATTTTTTATATTTATTTGGGTAGCTTTGCTAAACTCTTTCTCCAAGCAGGGTGGCAGAAGTGCAACCCGTAATTTTGACACTTACCAGATCACCTATTTTTTCATCTTTTTTTTCAAATACAGCCACGGCATTTTGTGTGTTACGACCCATCCAGTGCTTCTCACTTTTCTTTGAATTACCCTCAATCAGCACTTCTACAGTCCGGCCAACAAATTGCTGCATTCGGTAAAGTCCGTGTTCCTGCTGAAGGGCAATGATTTCGGCGAGCCTTCTTTTTTTCGTTTCTGCAGGAACATCATCTGGCATCTTTTGGCGGCCAGGGTTCCGGGTCTTTCAGAATAAGCGAACATGAATCCGAAATCGTATTTTACATAATCCATGAGCGACAGGGTTTCTTGGTGGTCTTCTTCTGTTTCACCACAAAAACCGGTAATCATGTCCTGAGAGATGGCGCAATCAGGAAGTATTTTTCTGACATTATCAATGAGGCACCATATACTCCTCTCGTGTATGTTGTCTGTTCATTTTTTTCCAATATTCGGGTACTTCCAGACTGAACAGGCAGGTGTATGTATTTACAGATATTGTCGTATTTTGCCATGGTATGCAATACTTCCAATTTCATATCCTGCGGATTGGATGTGGCGAACCTAACGCGCATACCGGGTAAGGTAAGAGCAACCATTTCAAGCAATCCGGCAAAATCAGTAGCAGTTGATTTTGCGATTTCTGAGGCTGAGTCAAAATCTTTTTTCAGGCCACCGCCATACCACAAATAGGAATCTACATTCTGACCCAGCAAGGTGATTTCCTTATATCCTGTATTCCATAAATTCTGAGCTTCCTCTACAATGCTTTTCGGATCCCTGCTTCTTTCCCTGCCCCTGGTGAAAGGCACCACACAAAAAGTACACATGTTGTCGCAGCCCCGCGTAATCGAAATAAAAGCAGAAACTCCGTTGCTGTTTAACCTGACAGGAGCAACATCACCATAAGTCTCCTCTTTCGACAAAATCACATTCACAGCTTCTCGTCCATCTTCCACTTTTTTGACCAGGTTTGGCAAATCTCTGTAGGCATCAGGTCCAACAACCAGATCGATCATTTTTTCCTCTTCAAGGAATTTAGCCTTCAGCCTTTCAGCCATACAGCCCATAACCCCGATCTTCATATTCGGGTTGATCTTTCTGACGTGGTTGTATTGCTGCAGTCTCTTGCGGACAGTCTGTTCCGCTTTTTCGCGAATCGAGCAGGTGTTTACAAGAACGAGGTCTGCTTCTTCCAGCAGGTGTGTTGTGTTGTAGCCCTCTTTGGAAAGTATGGCCGCAACGATTTCGCTGTCATTTAAATTCATCTGACAACCGTAACTTTCAATGAAAAGCTTTTTAGAATTTCCTTCCTGTTGATCTGTTATCAAAGCCTGACCTTGTTTTTTCTCCTCTATGACGTGTTCGCTGGACATTTTAAAAAATTGGAATGCAAATATACAATCTAAAAAGAGGATTTATGACATAATGGCAGAATTTTATAGTTTTTTTATGTTTTTGTGTTTTTTTAGGATAGCAACCCGGATTTAAAAAAAACTGTCTAAATTTGCAAACTCTTTTTTTATACATTTTTTGGTAAAAATTCGTTTTAACTAGAGTAGGGTCAATCAAAAAAATAATTATGGCGAAAAATTTGGTAATAGTAGAATCACCGGCAAAAGCAAAAACAATTGGAAAGTTTCTGGGAAAGGATTTTCTGGTTGAATCGAGTTTTGGCCATATCGCTGATTTACCTTCAAAAGATATTGGTGTAGATGTTGAAGGAGATTTTACTCCCCAGTACAAAGTTACTACCGACAAAAAAGCGGTTGTTACCAAATTAAAGGATCTGGCAAAAAAATCGGATATGGTATGGCTGGCAAGTGATGAAGATAGAGAAGGAGAAGCCATTGCCTGGCACCTGTTTGAACAACTCAACCTCAAAGAGGAAAACACAAGGCGCATTGTATTTCATGAGATTACAAAAAATGCGATTGGTAAGGCTGTTAGAAAATCCAAGAAAGATTGACTACAATCTGGTAAATGCCCAACAGGCCAGAAGGGTGCTGGACAGGCTGGTAGGCTATGAACTGTCACCCATACTCTGGAAAAAAATCAAAAGCGGACTTTCAGCCGGAAGGGTTCAATCGGTTGCAGTGAGACTGATTGTGGAAAGGGAAAGAGAGATAGAAAAATTCGTTTCCGAACCGTCTTTCAGACTTGTAGCCGAATTTGAGAATGAAGCAGGATCAAAGATAAAGGCAGTATTGCCCAAAAATTTTGATACAGAAAAAGAAGCACATGACTTTTTGCTCTCCTGTGTCTCTGCGCAGTTTTTTGTTGATGAGATTACAACCAAACCCACGAAGAAATTTCCTGCACCGCCATTTACTACCTCGACTTTACAGCAGGAGGCCTCCAGAAAATTGTTTTTTCCGGTTGCAAAAACCATGATGATTGCCCAGCGCCTGTATGAGGCTGGGTATATTACTTATATGAGAACGGATAGTGTAAATCTCTCGGAGGACGCAAAAATGGCCTGTAAGGACCAGATCATCCATTCTTTTGGGGCTAAGTACAGCAAGCCCAGGAATTTTAAAACAAAAACAAAAGGAGCCCAGGAAGCACATGAGGCGATCAGACCAACCGAGATGAGTACCCCGTCTCTGTCAATTGACAGGGACCAGAGCAGGCTGTATGAGTTGATCTGGAAACGGACAATCGCATCGCAAATGAGTGATGCAGAACTCGAAAGAACCAACCTCAAAATAAAAAATAATAAAAATGACAAGTATTTTGTTTCAAGCGGGGAGGTAATAAAATTTGACGGTTTCTTAAAAGTGTATATAGAAGGAACGGATCTAGAAGAGGACAGCGAAGAAATGTTGCTTCCGGCACTTGAGGTGGGAGAGGAATTGATCAGAAAGTCGGTTGTTGCCACGGAAAGATACACCCGGCCTCCTTACCGGTATAGGAAGCTTCACTGGTTAAACAGTTGGAAGAACTGGGAATCGGAAGACCCTCAACCTATGCGCCTACAATCTCGACCATACAGAACAGGACCTATGTAGAAAAGGGGACCATTGAAGGTGAAGAACGCAAAGATACAAACAATTGTCTCTAATTGACAGCAAGATTAAAGAGCAGGTTTTAACCGAAAAAGTTGGCGCTGATAAAGGGAAGTTAATCCCCACAGACATTGGGAAAATTGTGAATGACTTTTTGGTGGATAATTTCTCCAAAATTCTGGATTACGGTTTTACCGCCAGAGTAGAGGAAGAATTTGATGAGATCGCTGAAGGTAAGGAAGATTGGAGAAAGATGATGAAATCCTTTTACAAGGATTTTCATGCCAATGTTGAGAATGTATCTCAGTTTGCGGAAAGAGCAAAAGGAGAGCGGTTGCTTGGCGTTGATACTGCATCCGGGAAAAATGTATACGCAAGGCTGGGAAGGTTTGGTGCAATGGTGCAGATTGGTGAGGCAACTGACGAGGACAAACCAAAATTTGCGAGTTTATTAGGAAACCAGACCCTTGACTCAATTAGTTATGAAGAGGCAATGGACCTATTTAAATTGCCAAAACATCTCGGAGAGTATCAGGGCGAGGAGGTCGTTGTTGCTGTAGGCAGGTTTGGTCCTTTTATTCGATTTGGTAAAAAATTTATCTCTTTGGAAAAAGATGAAAATCCAAGCACCCTGATATTGAAAGTGCAGTAAAACTGATCGGTGCCAAGGAGAGGGCTGATGCCCCGATTGCAGAATATCAGGGTCTGCCTGTTCAGAAAGGTGTGGGTAGGTTTGGGCCTTTTATCAAATGGAATAGTACATTTATCAATGTGAGCAAAAAGTATGATTTTGAAAATTTATCACAATCTGATATTCAGGAGCTCATTATGGGCAAAATAAATAAAGACAAAGACAAGGTCGTACACAAGTGGGAGAAAGAAGGAATTGTCGTTGAAAAGGCACGTTGGGGAAGACACCATATTATTAAAGGAAAAACAAAAATTGAATTGCCGAGTTCAGTTGATGCAGAAAGCTTAACTTTGCAGGCTGTTATAGATCTTTTAGAAAAAAATAAAGGATCAAAAGTTGCTAAAAAAAGAACTACTGCTAAAAAGTAATTAATTTACATTGGTATTGCGAAAGTTGTTTATGATGTAAAATAATTATGAATTTAGAATTTCTTAGCCCCATTGAAGATATTGCAGTAGCGCACACTGCTTTCTTGTCAGAACTTTCCTTAGGAAAAACCATCCACATGCACACAAAAAAGTCAGGTTTGCCTGACCTTGATGGTGTCCAGATTGCCCTTATTGGTGTTCCTGAAAGCAGAAATTCTGTTGACAATTCAACTCCGGCAAAAGGAATTGAGCAAGTCAGAAAGTATCTGTACCAGATGTATCCGGGTAACTGGTATCTGAAAATTGCAGATCTTGGTAATATCTTGCCGGGTAAAACGGTTGAAGATACTTATGCAGCGCTGAAGGAAGTCTTGGGCTTTCTTATTCAGGCCAAAATTACGCCTATAATTATTGGGGGCAGTCAGGATCTGAGCTATGCCCAATACAGGGCATATGATTAGCTGGTTCAGGGTGTACATATGGTTGTGGTCGATAACCGGTTTGATTTGGGAACATACGATGGTGCAATGCATGCCCAGAATTATGTTCATAAGATAGTATTGGGAAAAGCCGTGTAATCTGTTTAGCTTCAGCAATATCGGTTACCAGACTTTCTTTAATTCTCAGGAAGAAATAGATCCGATGGATGAAACTGAACTTTGATGCATACAGATTGGGAGAAGTTGCGAGAGACATAACTTCTATCGAACCTGTGATGAGGGATGCAGACCTTGTCAGTATAGATATTGGTGCTATAAGAATGAGTGAGGCTCCGGGAAATGCCAATGCAACTCCTAACGGATTGTTTGGAGACCAGATATGCGCTGTGGCCAGGTATGCAGGGATAAGCAATAAAAATACTTCTTTTGGCATTTATGAATACAATGCCAAATTCGATGAAAAGAATCAGACCGCCCATCTTATAGCCCAGATGGTATGGTATTATATGGAAGGCTATAACTTCAGAATAGAGGAAAACCCATTTACCTCAATTAATGAATACCAGAAATTCATAGTACTAATTGAGGAGGATACCATCAACTTTTATAAAAGCAATAAAAGTGAAAGATGGTGGATGGAAATTGAATACTTCTATAATAAATTGAAAAAATCAACGTTAATACCATGTACTTATCAGGATTACTTGACAGCAAATAATCAGGTATTTCCTGAAAGATGGGTAAAAACCTTTAGAAAATTAAGTTGAAACACACTAAAGGCAATTATTTATCGTTAGATAGATACAAAAACAAATTTTAAACGGCGTGACAGCTTCATTTGAAATTAAATCAATTTAATAAATAACACAATATCCAAGTTTTGTTAGAAAAAATTAAAATTATGAAAAAGTTAACATTATTATTTGTACTACTCACGATTTCCTTGTTTATGAGTTGTAAGTCAGGTAATGATCAAGGACAGTTAACAGGAGCTAAGGCCAAAAAGAAATTTTTTCCCGAAAAACCTTACGGCATGACATTAATTCCTGGTGGTTCATTTACCATGGGTAAGGAAGATGAAGATGTTGCCGGGTCTTTTAGTGCTCCGCCCAGAACTGTAACTGTGCGGCCATTTTACATGGATGAAACAGAAATCACCAATAGTGAATACCGAGAATTCGTTTTTTGGGTCAGAGACTCTATCGTGAGGACAAAACTTGCAATACTGGCTGAAGAAGCCAATATAGGAGGTGGTGCGCCCGATGAACAAAAGAAAGGAGACATGAGTGGTATTTCGAAGTACAGGTTTAAGGAACAGGATAGTACAGACAATGCCTATTATAAATATATGATGGATAACTACGGAAGTTTGGGTGATGTAAATTCCCCAACGGAAGGTCGTTATTTAAACTGGGATGTGGAACTAATATGGGATACAAGCAATTTCCCTGATGAGTATTATGCTGAAGCAATGGATAGCATTTACCTTCCTGTTGATGAATCAACCAACAGAAAAAGGAAAATTGATTCGCGAAAATTAAAATACACCTATATCTATCTTGATAATGAAGAAGCAGCACGAGGAAATGGATCTTTGAAAGACTTTTTGAAGAAGGATGTAGTTGAAATTTATCCGGATACAACAGTATGGGTAAAAGACTTCAACTATTCTTATAATGATCCTATGCACCAGGACTATTTCTGGCACCAGGCTTATGATGATTATCCGGTAGTGGGAGTAAACTTTAAACAGGCAAAGGCATTTTGTATGTACAGAACAGACAAGAGAAATACTTATCTGGCCGGTAAGAAAAAAGGTACCGGAAGAGAACCTAATTTCAGATTACCTACTGAAGCAGAATGGGAGTATGCAGCCCGGGGAGGTCTGGAATATGCAAAATACCCATGGGGTGGCCCTTATACCACAACGGACAGGGGTTGTTTCCTGGCAAACTTCAAACCTGAAAGAGGAAATTATGCGGAAGATGGTGCACTTTACACAATTGAAGCAAAGTCCTATAACGCAAATGATTACGGCTTGTACAATATGGCAGGTAACGTGGCAGAATGGACCAACACAGCGTATAACCCATCGTCTTATTACCTGGGTTCTACAATCAATCCTAATGTGGAAGACGAATTGAACAAACGTAAAGTGATAAGAGGTGGATCATGGAAAGATGTTGCCTACTTCCTGGAAGTAAGTACCCGTGATTATGAATATGGCGATTCTGCCAGAAGTTATATCGGATTCAGAACGGTACAGGATTATATGGGAACCAATATGAAAGCAAAAAAATAATCAAATAGTAATCAGAAAAAAAACCAAAACAAACAATTAAAATTTAAAACTATGGCACAATCAAAGAATAAAAAGAAAATGTTTAACATGGCCTACGGTCTTGGGGCTTCTGTTGTAATTTTAGGTGCACTTTTTAAAATTGCACACTGGCCTTACGGAACCGAGATCTTAACCATTGGTATGATCGTGGAGGCGGCAGTATTTGCACTTTCAGCTTTTGAACCGGTTGATGATGAATACGACTGGACCAAAGTGTTACCCTGAACTTTGCCGGTGGAGAACCAAATGGAAGAGGTACTGACCTTATAGAACAGGAACCTGAAGGTTTGTTGTCTCAAAAATTGGATAACATGTTAAAAGAGGCTAACCTGGATTCTGAGAAAATGTCGAGATTGGCTGCAAGCATAGAAAGCTTTGCCGGAGCTGCAGATAATATTAAACCCGCTGCAGATTCTATTACAGCTACTTCACGTTATTCTGATCAGTTGGCTTTGGCTGCAAGCCATATGGAATCATTGAATAGTCTTTACAAAATCCAGTATGAGCACGCACAGGTTCAAACCGAACTCAACGATGAAACTGTAGCGCATGCAAGAAAGTTGAAAGAACAGATGGAGTCATTGGCCACTAATTTATCCTCACTGAATGGTGTGTATGGAGGAATGTTGTCTGCTATGTCAAATCCTAGACAATAAACTAGGATAAAACCAAATTATTAACCCTTAAATAATTAAGAATGGCAGCAGGCAAATTATCACCAAGGCAGAAAATGATCAACCTTATGTACCTTGTTTTCATTGCGATGTTAGCAATGAACATGTCTAAGGAGGTCTTACAAGCCTTTGGATTAATGGACACAGAAACTGGTTTCTGCAACAGAGGCAGCAACCAATAGAAATAATCTTTCATACGAGGACCTGAGGTTAAAGGCCGTGGAGCAGTCTGAAAAATATACAGACGAAAAGAACAAGGCTGAAAAGATCAAGAAATTGTCAGATGATTATTACAATTATATTGAAAATCTGAAAAACGAAATGAAAGCTACGGTGAAAGATCCAACGGATTATGAAACCATGGATAAAGGTAAATTCCTGGATGACAAGTTCTTTAAAGGAAATGATGGTGATTACAAACCGGAAGGACAGGCATTTTTAGATAATATAAGCAATTATACATCCCAGGTTGGGACTATCCTTGGTAAGGAATACAAGAATGTAGCTATCTGATGTGAATAACCGATTCACTACGGCGAAAGTACTTGACAGAGAGGGAAAGGAACGCTTTTGGCTGGATTATAACTACAAAGGCTTTCCACTGATCGCTTCTTTGACCAAACTGACACAAATTCAGGCTGATATCAAAGCCTCAGAGTCTGAGGTACTTGGAGCCATGTTGAAAGGCCAGATGTCAAGCGATGTTTCTATGACAAATTACCAGACAATCCTTATTCCAAATACACCTGCCACGTTGCAAGGTGAAAACTTCAAGGGTACAATTGTACTTGGCAGGTACGACGGTACATTAAAACCCGAGAAAGTAATTGTAAACGGAAGAGAAATCACCAATATCAAAAACGGAGGAGCAGTACTTGATTTCCCGTCTCGTAATGTAGGTGAAAATGAGATCAAAGGTAAGTTTATCTTTATGGAAAACGGCAAACCTGTAGAGATCCCTATCGAGACTGTTTATAATGTGGTACCTAAACCCAATGCAGCAGTAATCTCTGCTGACAAGATGAATGTGGTATACCGAGGCGTTGAGAACCCGATTACCATTTCTATTCCGGGAGTAGCTGATAACGTAGTGAATGCCACAGCTCCAGGTCTTAGAAAAGTGACAGGTATTGGAAAATATATGATGAATCCCGGAAAGGTAATGAAGTCAAAATTACTGTAAATGGGAAATTACCTGATGGAACGGCAGTATCTTCAGGTCAGATATTCAGAATTAAAGATATTCCTGCTCCGGTTGCGGCAGTAAGAGGTGAGTACGGCATGATTAAAATGCCAAAAAGTACTTTACAGAAAGCAACTATCAGTTCTGTGTTACCGGACTTCGTATTCGACCTAACGATAAATACCAGTGGGTTTAGTGTTAAAGTACCCGGACAACCAACAGTGGTTGTAAAAGGAAGCAAATTTGACGCAGCGGCGATCAGGGTTTTGGAAAGAGCGAGACCAGGCGATGTGGTGGTAGTATTTGATCTGAAACAAAGCTTGTCGAGCAATACAGGTTATTATCTAAAAAATGCATCACCTGTGAATATTGAAATAACAAATTAATACAAATAATGATGAAATTAAAAGGTTTAGTAGTAGCAATTTCTTTATTATCAGTAGGGTATATAAATGCCCAGGCCAATTTACTGAATGCGAAAATTCCTGAGCAAGTTGGAATGAAAACGCCAGAGCAGTTGGCTGCCGATAATGACAGACCACTTCCGTACGGATATATAGACGACAGAGATATACTTTGGTCTAAGGTAGTATGGGAATATGTGGATTTGAACGAGAAGATTAATATGCCGTATTACTACCCGGTAGATACCAGCAATATTAGTTCTACAAGAAGGTCCTTGTTTGACACTTTGTTAAGAGGGATCAAAACTGGAGAAGTAATTGATGTATATGATGACTCCTATTTTGAAGACAAACTGACCATGAAAGACATTCAGGCCAGGTTGTCAAGAGTCGACACTTCTGATGCAGGTATTGAAAGGTTAAATGCCGGTGAAGTGCTCACTGATGAATACATAGACAAAAGAGATATTACTTCTGCCGATATCGCTGGCTTTAGAATAAAAGGTGTCTGGTATTTTGACAAACGTCAGGGTGAACTTAAGTATCGTTTATTGGGAATTGCACCAGTTGCACCGGATGTTAATTTCATCGATCAAAGCGGAGGAGCTGATGAATTGGTTGAACTTTTCTGGGTATGGTATCCGGGAGCGCGAGACACAACTTATGAGATGAAAGTGCTTAATCAGAAAAATTCAGCATACCCCTTGTCGTATGATCATATTTTAAATGCGCGCAGGTTTAGTTCAATCATATACCGTGAAGAAAAATATTTATGGTAATCGTGATGTAGCTGAGTATATAAAAGGCAATTCTCTTTTCCAGGTTTTGGAATCTGAAACTTTGAAGGAAAATATCAGAGATAAAGAATTGGATATGTGGAATTATTAGGTCCATGATTTAATTGAGTATAAAAACTCCTGTTTAACACAGGAGTTTTTTTATTTTTGTACCATGAAAGTAGATTATCTTATTGTAGGGCTGGGAATTGCAGGAATGACCTTTATTGAACATCTACGGAGAAATAACAGGTCATTTATCGCTTTCGAGAATGATTCCCAGAATTCTTCCATGGTGGCAGGGGGCCTTTATAATCCTGTAGTTTTAAAAAGATTTACTCCTGTTTGGAATACCAAGGAACAGTTGGACTACGCACTTCCATTTTATAAAAAACTGGAGAAAGAGTTTGGCAAGCAATATGATTTTCCTATTGATATACTCCGAATTTTTAAATCTGTTGAAGAACAGAACAAATTGGTTTGCCTGTGCGGATCACCCCACACTTTCTGATTTTATGGTTCCAAAAGTATTTCCGAATACCCTCATGAATATCAATGCACCACTCGGTTTTGGAAAAATACAAAAGGCAGGAAAGGTTGAAATAGCGGCCTTAATAGAAGATTTCAGAAATAAATTATATGCTGAGGGCCTTTTGCTAAAGGAAGAATTTCATTATACTGAAGTCATTGAAAATGGCAACTGCATATTTTATAATGATGTCGAAGCAAAACACCTCATCTTTTGTGAAGGATACGGATTAGAAGAAGAATCCCTATTTCAATTTTCTGCCTCTTCAGGGTTTGAAGGGTGAAGTTATCGACATATTCGCACCCGAGCTGAAGTTAGATAGTATGATAAAATCTTCAGTATTTGTCCTCCCCCTAGGAAATGATCTATACAAGGTAGGTGCTACTTTTAATAAGGATGTCAAAGACAGCAAGCCTACCATGGAGGGCAGAAAAGAATTGACAGACAATCTTGATGAATTTCTTAACACACCTTATGAGGTAATCGGGCACTATGCAGGTATGCGGCCAACCGTTAAAGACCGCAGGCCACTTCTCGGTGCCCATCCGATTAATAAAAACCTGTACATTTTTAATGGTTTGGGTACCAGGGGGGTAATGCTTGGACCTCTGATGGCTGAAAAGTTGTATCAGAACATAGAAAATGGCGTTTCATTACCAAGAGAAACTGATATAAGAAGGTTTAAGAAATATTCTCAGCTTTCTTGTAGTGCACAAAAATATTGATGTAGATCAGTCTTGATAACCACAGAGTCAATGGTGTAAAGAGAACCAGAACAATTATAATGGCTATGAAGATTGGCAGGAGTGACAAGCCAAAAAAGTTCAGAATCACAAAGGTAATTATTGAGATCGCCACAGTTAGTCCGTAGGATACATACATGGCGCCATAAAAAAAAGAGGGCTCTAACATGTATTTTAGTCCGCATTGTGAACAGACCTCATGAATTTTAAGGGTGTTTTTTAAGGAATATGGATTTTGATTGACATAAAAATCACCCTCATGACAGCGCGGACATTTGTTCTTAGAAATACTATAGAGTTTCGACCCTTTTTTAATCATCAATAACTTATTATTTGTATTACTTTTGCAAAGTTAAAATTTTTAATGGTTTAAACTTTTATTATGCTGAATATTCATGATTTAACAATTTCTTTTGCCGGTGAAGATCTGTTCTCAAGCATTACTTTTAAGCTGAATGCAGGTGACAGGGTTGGGCTTGTAGGAAAGAACGGAGCGGGAAAGTCGACTTTGCTGAAGATTTTGGCAGGAGAGCAGGAATATGACCGGGGCAGTTTGGCCATGGAGAAGCATTTGAGCATTGGCTTTTTAAAGCAGGATATCGATTTTGTAATTGGAAGAACAGTCCTCGAGGAAGCTTATGAAGCTTTTACCGAAATACGCGAGATCGAATCAAAATTAAATCAGGTCAACTACTGAGCTGGCAGAGAGGACTGATTATGAGAGCGAATATTACCACGACCCTGATCCATGATCTGGATACCTTGTCTCACAGGTATGAACTGTTGGGAGGATATAATTACCAGGGGGAAACAGAAAAAATATTGCTCGGTTTGGGATTTAAACCTTCAGACTTTAACCGCAAAACCGATACCTTTTCCGGAGGATGGAGAATGCGGATCGAACTTGCAAAATTGTTGTTGAGAACCACGATATCCTGTTGCTGGATGAGCCTACAAACCATTTGGATATTGAATCGATTATCTGGTTCGAAAATTTTTTAAGGGGCTTTTCAGGTGCCGTGCTATTGGTCTCACATGATAAAATGTTTCTGGACAATGTAACCAACAGAACCATAGAAATATCTATGGGCAATATTTATGATTACAAAAAACCTTATTCAGAATACCTGATCCTTAGAAAAGAGATCAGGGAAAAACAAATGCAGGCTCAAAAAACCAGGAGAAGAAGATAAACAGACAGAACAACTTATTCACAAATTCCGCGCAAAGGCCAGCAAGGCTTCTATGGCCCAATCACTGATCCAAAAACTGAACAGAGTAGAGAGAATTGAAGTAGATACAGAGGATAACGCAGTTATGAACATCCGGTTTCCTATGGCGGTTACTCCCGGCAGGGTTGTTTTTGAGATTGAAGGATTGTCAAAAAGGTATGGAGATAACCAGGTTTTGGAAAATATAAACCTCCTTATCGACCGTGATGACAGAATAGCCTTTGTTGGTCAAAACGGACAAGGAAAGTCAACCCTGGCAAAGATTGTTGTGGGAGAGCTGGAGCATGAAGGAAAATTGAAATCGGGACATAATGTCAAGATCGGTTATTTTGCACAAAATCAGTCAGAATATTTAAATGGCGAGATCACCTTATTGCAGACCATGGAGGATGCCGCGAATGATACAAAGAGATCCAAGGTAAGGGACATGCTTGGGTCATTTTTATTCAGAGGAGATGAGGTAGAAAAAAAAGTGAAGGTTTTGTCGGGTGGCGAAAAGAACCGTCTCGCACTCTGTAAAATGTTGCTGCAGCCTTTCAATGTTTTGGTGATGGATGAGCCCACGAACCATTTGGATATTGCCTCGAAGAATGTTTTAAAGAGTGCCCTGCAGAAATTTGAAGGTGCCTTGGTGGTTGTTTCGCATGACAGGGACTTTTTACAAGGACTTACAGACCTGGTCTATGAGTTTAAGGACGGTTCTATCAAAAGAAATATTTAGGAGACATCAATTACTTTTTAGAGGAGCACCAGTTGGATAGTTTTAGGGAAGTTGAGAAAAACTATATAAAAAAGAATGAAGCAGTAAAACAAGTTCAGAAAGACAACAAAAAGATTGAGGAAGACAAAAATAGTAAGCACCTGCAGAATCAGCTGAAGAAAACAGAAAATGAAATTACCAAACTCGAAAAAGAAATTAGAGAGCTGGATTTGCAACTTACTCAGGGATTGCCTTTAGGAGAAAATGAAAGTGATTTTTTCCATCTGTATGAATTGAAAAGAAAAGGCTGGATGCCATGATGGAATCCTGGGAGCACATAAATATACAACTGGAGGCATAAAAAATCCTTAAGAAACAATCTGTTTCTTAAGGATATATTTTGAATATCAGTCAATCATTTTGCAGGACAATTCCGGTTTGATGATCACCGGTGGGTATTGGGTGAGAATACTGCTTACAAATTCATTGATATCCGCTTCTTTTTTCTGTTTATCTCTGTAATCAGATAAGATGCCCGTTCCCATACCCTGCCACACCAATTCTTTTTTGTTGGCATCGATCAGATCGATAAACAAGGTGCCCTCTGTAGACTGGGTTACATTTGCATAACCGGGTCCGTATCCAAAACCGAAGCCGTACCCATAGCCATACCCATAATACCAGGGATACCAGCCATTATAGAAATTATTGTAAACATTGATCTTTTCCTTGGACTTGGCAAAGATATTCACCAAAAGATCAGGTTTTTCTGATTTTTCTATTCCCTTGGCTGCCATCTCTTTCGATAGCATATAGGATCTTTTTTTTATCCAGATCAGAGATCTCTACTTTGTCTATACCATTCTTGTAAAAGGCATAAGTCTTGTATTTTGTAAAATCGGCGTTTTCGTCGTAGTCACTGGAAATTTTGATTGAGTTACAACTGGTAATGAACAGCAGGGAAACGGACAATAATATAAAAGTAAAAGTTTTCATAAACAAGATTTTTATAATTCACTTAGTAGGCTCTCATCAACTCAATTAGGCAGGGTAAGGTGCAAAAGCGGCTCATTTTGCAGTTGCACGTTTGGCTGCAAAAAAAGCTCCTTCATTCCTTGCCCAGCTTCTTCTGGCAATGCCATTATTAACATCCCAAAACAACATTGATTTTAAACGCTTGCTCGCTTCCTCACTACCATCAAGAACCATACCAAAACCCCCGTTGATGACCTCTCCCCAGCCCACACCACCACCGTTGTGAATAGATACCCAGGTGGCTCCCCTAAAACTATCACCGATCACATTTTGTATGGCCATATCTGCAGTGAAACTCGATCCGTCATAAATATTTGCTGTTTCCCGGTAAGGAGAATCGGTGCCTGAAACATCGTGGTGATCTCGTCCCAACACTACAGGGGCAGATAGTATTCCCTTTTTGATGGCCTCATTAAAGGCCTCTGCTATTTCCATCCTTCCCTGGGCATCAGCGTACAATATTCTTGCCTGTGAACCAACCACCAGCTGGTTAGCCTTTGCACCTTGTATCCATTGTAAATTATCCATCAGCTGTTGCCGTATTTCCCGGGTGCGTCGGTCATTAATTCCTGAATTTTCCCGGAGGCAATTTTATCCGTGATCTCAAGATCTTTTGGATCGCAGGAAGTGCAAACCCACCTAAATGGGCCGAATCCATAATCGAAGCAGACCGGTCCCATAATATCTTCAACATATGAAGGGTATCTGAATCCTTTTCCGTCAGGCTTCATTACATCTGCACCTGCCCTTGAGGCTTCGAGCAAAAATGCATTGCCGTAATCAAAGAAATAGGTTCCTCTGGCTGCGTGTTTGTTTATGGCGCTGGTTTGCCGTCTAAGGGAGGCCTGCACTTTTTCTCTGAATAAAACCGGATCTCTGTGCATGAGTTCATTTGATTCCTCAAAGCCCAGGCCGGCAGGATAATAACCTCCGGCCCAGGGATTGTGCAGGGAAGTCTGATCACTTCCAAGATCAACAAATATATTTTCCTTTTCAAATTTTTCCCAAACGTCATACAATGTTTCCAAAAAGGCGATCGATACCACTTCTTTGCTCTCTTTCGCGTGCTGCACACGTTTTACAAGGTCATCCAGATCCAGGCATACCTTCATCCACCCATTTTTGAGAATGCCTTGTTTGAACGACTTTGGGATTGATTTCTGCGCAAACGGTAATGCATCCTGCAATATTTCCTGCTTTGGGCTGCGCGCCCGCTCATACCACCCAATCCCGAGGTCAGAAATAATTTTCCGGAAAGCGTTTCATTTTCTTTTGCGATTTTCTTCCGGCGTTCAAAACAGTGATGGTGGTACCGTGTACTATACCCTGCGGCCCAATGTACATATAGCTTCCGGCGGTCATTTGTCCGTATTGCGTTACTCCCAGTGCATTGAATTTCCCCCAGTCATCCTGTTTGGAATAATTGGGAATCATCATTCCATTGGTAACAACCACCCTCGGTGCATTTTTATGAGAAGGAAACAAACCTAGCGGATGACCCTGAATACATCACAAGGGTTTGCTCATTCGTCATTTCTGCCAGGTATTTCATGGTGAGCAGGTACTGGGCCCAGTTCTGAAACACGGCTCCATTGCCGCCATAAGTGATCAATTCCTGAGGATGCTGGGCAACCAGATGATCCAGATTGTTCTGAATCATGAGCATGATCGCCCTGGCTTCTGCACATTTCCCGGGATATTGATCGATGGGTCTTGCTTGCATTTTGTAATCAGGGATGAACCTGTACATATATATTCTGCCGAATTCATTCAGTTCAGCTGCAAACTCTTTGGAGAGCAATCTGTGGTGTTTGGGTTCAAAATAGCGAAGCGCATTCCTTATTGCCAGTTTCTTTTCTGCAGGTGAGAGTACGTCCTTTCTTTTGGGTGCATGGTTTAATGCCTTGTCATACTTGTTGTTCTCAGGCAGTACATCAGGTATACCCCTTGAAATTTCTTGTTGAAATAGGTTCATTTAAATCGGATTATTTAATGTGCATCTTTTTTAGGATCAAAGCCATACGGACAGTGCCGGCAATTATTTTTGCAGCAATAACCCCTTTTCAGATGATAAATCTCTGTAAAAACTTTAAATCCTTCTTTGGTATAATAGAAATCTTCTGAATTCAGATTATTATAATTATCTTGCATATACAAAGGTATTTTATTTTTTTTCACCCGGGATCCATGTTGCTATTTTCTAAATATATCTTTTTGCCACGTTTTCATGCCATCACGATCTGGCCTTTTATAATTTTAAAACATAAAAAACTGCAATACGATAAGGTGATTATCAATCACGAAAAAATCCACCTTAAACAGCAGATTGAAATGTTATGGGTTTTATATTTTATCTGGTACCTGACAGAATTTCTTATACGCTGGCTTTTGACAAGGAATTTTATGCTGGCCTACCATCAGATCTCTTTTGAAAAGGAGGCATATTCTAATGAGAAAAATCTTAATTATCTTTCGGAACGAAAATTCTGGAATTTTTTAAATTATTTCTGAATTTAATGTAAGATGGAAGAAACAGAAAATCAGGAGGTAAAATTAAGCAGGCTTAAGGATTTTAATATTGGGCTTTTTATTAAGCGTGAGGACAAAATACATCCGCAGATTTCAGGAAATAAATACAGAAAACTTAAGTATAACATTGCTGCTGCCCTGGAGAACAACAACCATACCTTGTTGTCATTTGGCGGGGCTTTTTCGAACCATATCAGCGCGGTAGCGGCTGTAGGGAAGATGCACGGTTTAAATACGATAGGAATCATCAGGGCTGAAGAACTGGGTAATGATCCCGAAACTTTGCAATTAAATCCAACACTGCGGCTGGCGGCGGCCAACGGGATGCGCTTCAAATTTGTCACGAGGTCTGATTACAGATCAAAAGAAGGAAGCTTTCTTCATCGATAAATTAAAAGAAGAATTTGGAAATTTTTATCTCATACCGGAAGGAGGAACGAATGCTTTGGCCATAAAAGGTTGTGAGGAGATATTAAAAGCCAAGGACGAAATATTTGATTATATCTGTGCACCGATAGGCACCGGGGGTACCCTTGCCGGAATTATCAACAGTGCCCGCAAAAACCAGAAAGTACTTGGTTTTTCGGCGCTTAAGGGCGATTTTTTAAAAGCGGAAGTTGACAATTACACAATACCCGATAAAAATTGGAGTTTTATTGATCATTATCATTTTGGAGGCTTTGCAAAAGTTGATAAAGAAATCATTAATTTTATCAACGATTTTAAATATGAAACAAACATACCTTTGGACCCTGTGTATACAGGAAAGATGATGTACGGTATAGTGGATCTTATACAAAAAGGCTACTTTTTTAGTGGGGCAAAAATTTTGGCGATCCACACCGGGGGCTTACAGGGAATAGAAGGGATGAACTCAATATTGGATAAAAAAAGGATACCCTATAAAATATCATGAAGAAAAGACAAATTTTATTTTTTTCGGTACTTGCAACTATATTTTTTATTGCTTGTCATTCAGCCAAACCGGTAACTTCCGGAAGTAAAAATCACGGGCCGGAAAAAATTATAGAAAAAAAAGAAATTTCTATGGATGCCAGTGCACAAAGGCAGTTGAGGGAGGCCAGTGATGAGGTTTTTAAGGATTTCAGAAACAAAAACGGCACCGAATTAAATCAGAATACGCTGGATTATATTGATAATTTTAAGTTTATTGCGATTAAAAAAATGATGGAATACGATATTCCGGCGAGCATCACGCTTGCACAGGGTATACTTGAATCCGGAAGCGGAAGGAGTGAATTAACAAAGAAGACCGATAATCATTTTGGGATTAAATGTCATAAGGGATGGGAAGGCAAGACCTATTACCACGATGACGATGAAGCGCAGGAATGTTTCAGGAAGTACAGCGATCCCGAAGATTCATTTAATGACCATTCCTTATTTTTTGACCAGCAGGAGCAGGTATGCGTCTTTGTTCGATCTGGATGTTGATGATTACAAGGCCTGGGCTCATGGTTTAAAAGATGCCGGTTATGCAACCGACAAAAAGTATCCGCAAAAATTGATAAAATACATTGAGGATTACCAGTTGTACCTCTATGATGAATTGGTGGTCGGGAATCAGGATAAGAAGGTAAAGAAACAGCGCAGGAGTCAGATAAATCAGTCCGAAAAGGAAAATAACCCGGTAGCAGTTAATCCGCAGAAATATGTTTTTGTCTCTAAAGGAGATACCCTGTATTCTATTGCCAAAAGCAACGGCATGACTGTTGAAGAAATTAAACTATTGAATGAGCTCACTTCCAATGAAATTAGTGTGGGGCAAAGGCTTATTCTTTCCAGATAAAAAAACCGTTTAGTGTTTTACTTTGAAACGGCTTTTTTGATTTCCACAATAGGACCCCCCCCCCCCCCCCCCCCCCCCCCCCCCGCCCCCCCCCCCCCCCCCCCCCTTCAGTGTTTGTTTTTAACTTTTATCAGGATTTTTGCCCTTTTCCTGGATCTTTGACCTTTTCCATCTCCCATTTCTTTGTCTGTCAAAACCTTTGTGCATCTTGCAATCCCTGTTCTCCTGCCATTTATCAAACTGGTTCTTGGTTTAATATTTTTTTGAGTTCATTGCTGTAGGCAATTTGATGATCTAACCTTTCGTTTTGCAACTTGAACTTTTCTTCAGAAGTCAGTTGTTTGCCGGCTGTTTTATCCGCTTGCATTTTGGTCTGATTTGATTTTCTCAATTCAGCATGTTTTTTGTTCAATGCAAGTATCTGGTTCTTTTGGTTATTATCATGGTTCAGATCCAGTGTCATACTTTTTGTTTTTATTGTAGCCTGTTGTTCAGGATTAAAATCATCGGCATACCTTCGTACCTCTCTTTTGCTGAGAATAAATACCGGTGCTGATTAAAATAAATAAGATTGCTGCAAATTTTTTCATAATTATTATCATTTAGGATTATACGTATTAAGACACTTATACCGGTGTATGGTTTAATGACCATCATGAATTTAACATTTTATTAAGTCTTAAAAGGTTTCAAAAATCGACCAGAGGTTGTGGTAATAGGTATTTAGTTTATTTTTGCAGCATGAATGCAATGTATCAACTTTCTGATTTTCTTCCAACTACAAAAAAAGAGCTGCTTATTCGCGGTTGGGAAAACGTGGATGTGATCATCATAAGCGGTGACGCATACATAGACCATCCTGCTTTTGGTACCGGTGTTCTGGGCAGAATTTTAGGAGAGTTACGGTCTGAAGGTTGCCATCATTCCCCAACCCAATGTAAAGGATAATCTGCAGGATTTTGTCAAATTGGGAGCGCCAAATTTATTTTTTGCCGTTACAGCCGGAGCCATGGATTCCATGGTAAGCAATTACACAGCCGGCAAAAGGAAACGGGACAAGGATGTCTATACTCCCAATGGTGATATTGGCTTCAGGCCTGATTATGCAGTATCTGTTTACACAAAGATCCTCAAGGAAAAATTTCCGGAAGTGCCTGTTCTGATTGGAGGCATTGAAGCTTCCCTGCGTCGTGTAACGCATTACGACTATTGGAGCGACCGGCTTAAAGCGAATATTTTAACCGAATCAGGGGCAGACCTTCTGGTGTATGGCATGGGAGAGCAACCACTCAAAGAACTTGTTGCCTTACTTAAAAAAGGCGTTCCGTTTCATACCATAAAATCCATTAAGCAAACGGCCTACCTTCATCCTCAGACAGAGGGTCTTCCAAAAAATAAAAACTGGGAGGATGTAGAGATTGGTTCTCATGAACTTTGTCTTAAAGATAAAAAAGTCTATGCATCCAATTTTAAAATAATAGAACAGGAATCCAATAAGGTGAACGGAAGACGGATTCTCCAAAAAGTCGGTTCAGACCGGTTGGTTATTAATCCACCTTTTGCCACCATGACAGAAAGTGAGATAGACTATGCCTATGACCTGCCTTATACAAGATTACCGCATCCGAAAGTACGATAAAAGAGGGCCTATACCTGCCTATGAAATGATCAAGTTTTCGATCAATATTCACAGAGGCTGTTTTGGAGGCTGCAGCTTCTGCACGATCTCGGCCCATCAGGGTAAATTTATTGCCAGCAGGAGTAAAAAATCCATTTTGGAAGAGGTGGATAAGGTCACAAAAATGCCTGATTTTAAAGGGTATCTATCTGATATTGGTGGTCCTTCTGCCAACATGTACCAGATGAAAGGAAAGGTTCAGAGTATATGCGACCGCTGTGTGGCACCCTCTTGTATTTCTCCTGTAATCTGCCATAATCTGGATACCTCACATAAACCACTTACTGAAATTTACAAGGCAGTGGATGCGCACCCAAAAGTGAAGAAATCATTTATTGGAAGTGGAATCCGCTATGACATGCTGGTGCCGGAATTTAATAAAAATGCAGACCCCAAAGAACTTGATGAATACACGGAAGAAGTCATTACAAATCATGTTCAGGAAGGCTCAAAGTTGCCCCTGAACATACGTCTGATGCGGGTATTGCAAATCATGAGAAAACCTTCTTTCAAGTATTTCCACAAATTTAAACAGCGTTTCGACAGCATTAACATCAAAAAGAAACTCAATCTGCAGTTGATTCCTTATTTCATCTCAAGCCATCCTGCCTGTGAGCTGGAGGATATGGCCAATCTGGCCGCTGAGACCAAGGATATTGGGCTTTCAACTGGAACAGGTACAGGGATTTACCCCAACACCCATGACCGTTGCAACGGTGATTTATTACAGCGGATATCACCCCTATACACTTAAGAAAATCTATACCCCCAGAAGCAGCCAGGAAAAATCGGAACAGCACCGTTTTTTCTTCTGGTACAAAAAGGAAAATCAGGACTGGATTCGAAATACCCTGCAAAAAGTTAACCGGAGACCTTTGATTGAATCTCTGTTACCATCAGGTTTCATGGGAGCTAAAAAAAATCAGAAAAAGCAGGACCCGATAGAAAAATCGAATAAACCAAGAGGATATGAAAGTATTTTTGAGGGTAAGAGAGTATTGAAAAAGAAGAAAAAATAGCTTTTTTGCCAATAAAAATCCCGTGAATAATTTTTAAATTTTGTCTGATCAACCATTTTTTATGAGAAGTAAATTTTTCCTGATATTATTTGTGTAGTGCGCTATCCTTCGGACAGGGAATACAGCAGTCAAATCTGAAAAGTCCCAGGCAACCCTGTACACGCATATGTACTTTTTAGAGGAGGACAGCTATAATGTGGCAAAGTCCTCGCGGGTATTTTCTGACATACCCCAAGATGAAGCAGAAAATTATGCCATAAAATTAAAGGAAATATATTATGGAAAAGGTCTGGTTTTCGATTTTACCAAAATTCCGGATGATCCGGAATATATTCGACACCATTCAAAAAGGGAAGCCTTAACAGCTTCCGTAAAATTGAGAAACGTTTTTATCCTTTTCCAAAAGAACTACCGGAAGTTTATGTCGAAAAGCGCGGAACCAGCTGGTACTATTCTGAAGAAACGATCAATGCCATACCCATCTTGTACAACAGTATCTTCAGGATTGATTTCAGTTATTTAAAAAGGGAATTTCCCCAACTTTTTACCTATTCCGTAAAAGGCATACAAATATGGAAGTTCATTATGCTGTTGGGACTGCTAGGCATATCTTTTGCAATCTATTGGCTTTTAATGCATATTTTCAGATTTATTTTTAAGTATCTCGAGAAGTATATTTTTATAAAGAACGAACACGAAAGGGTCTCTGTACAAAGTTGTTTCAGAATTGGTTAAACCTTTGGTATTTCTTATTATTATCAATTTGATTAAGGCCGCTTTACCCTCCTTGCATCTGATAAAGAGTGAACAATTTTTTCTTTTTTGTTTTTAAATATAGTTGAAACCGTATTTTGGGTCATATTCCTTAATTCGATTGCTCAGGGTAATCGTAAATTTTTATGATGAACTGCACATAGATTCCGGTTCCAAGTTAAGGGAACAATTGTCGCCAATCATTATAAAGATCATTAATGGCTTTATTGTTCTTATAGGTTTATTGCATTTAATAACGCTGTTTGGGGTTGATCCAACAACCGTTTTGGCTGGCGCATCCATTGGAGGTATAGCAGTTGCCTTTGCAGCGCAGGATTCTGTAAAGAATTTAATCGGTACCATCAACATTTTTCTGGACAAACCATTTCAAATAGGTGATTGGGTAGAAATAGGGGCGGTCACCGGAATTGTGGAAAAGGTAGGGCTTCGGTCCACCGTAATACGAGCAGCAGATACGTCCATATTTCAGATACCCAACAGCAAGATCTCAGAAGCTGATGTAAACAATAAAGGATTGCGGATATACAGAAGGTATTTAACGGAGCTGGGCATCAGATACGATACACCACCTGAGCTGATTCAGGGATTTGTTGTCGGTGTCAGGGAACTTGTCAAGGCACATCCTGATACACACAGTGAAAATTATAATGTAGAGTTTTCAGGTTTTGGAGATTCAGCCCTTAATATCATGATCAATGTGTTCTTTATCAACCTGGAATGGGGTCATGAACAATCCTCCAAGCACGTATTGCATTTAGCCATAGTCAAACTGGCAAAATCCCTGGGTGTTGAATTTGCGTTTCCATCTTCAACAGTTATTATCGAACAATTTCCAGAGAAGATTGCAACTCAGATGAAATACGAAACAAATGAAAAGGTCATCCGGAATAGTATTTCTTCTGTCCTTAAAGAATTTGATAATGATACCAAGTTGCTTAGGGCAGACAATAACCTCAAGGAAATCCAATAAATTATTTGTACTTTTCTATATAGGCATTTATTTCATTATGCATGTTCAAAGATTCCCATTTTTTGGAGAGTTCAAAATAGTTGACGGGTAGTTTTGCTTCATGTTTTACGAGGGTGCCGTTGGCGAAGGAGCGCACAAGAATATCTTCCACCACAAAGTCAAGAGCAATACTTTCCGGATGGTACTCCGATTTTAAGTTGAGCTTATAAAATCGGGCTGTGGTATTGTAAAAAAATGCAGTCAGGTCACTTTTGTAATCTTTGATCAATTCATAAAAAGGTGTGCCGGTTTGCCGGTGGATAAGTTTGATGAGGATCCTTCCTTCTGTTCTGGTCAGGTGCTTGAGTTCATCGGTAAATTCACCTTCCATATATTTCTGCATTTGCCGGATATGTTTTTTTTGCTTTCGTTTTGATGGAATAGAGGCAAGCTCGCCATTGATCTCTGTAATTTTTTTTGCGGCCAGAACGGCATAAGGATATGCCTTGTGCACCTTTTTATAATACCAGTAATAATAGTTTTTTTCTTTCTGGCTGGCGAATTTTCGTTTTCTATATACGAATACCTCCTCCAAAGGGATCACAATGGTATCATTCTCTACCGGGTACAATTCTTCTGCACTAATTATTTTCTCCTTTTTAATTTGGGAAGCCAATAAAAACGGTAGCAACAGCAAACAAACAGCTAATTTCTTCTTCATCATGTTTTGGATAAAATCCAAAAGCAAAAATACTAATATGTGCGTGGAATCATATTAATATTTTGTGAATATTCTTACTTTAGCTAAAAAAATAAGCCCATGTCAGAACGAAAAATCCTCAATAAAAAGTCCATAGTGTTTTTAGAAAAATATCTGAATAATGCATCGCCAACCGGTTATGAAGCGGAGGGTCAAAAGCTTTGGATGAATTACCTGAAACCCTACATTCATACCTTTATTACAGATAGTTACGGAACGGCCGTAGGGGTAATCAACCCTGAGGCCAAATACAAGGTGGTCATTGAAGGTCATGCCGACGAGATTTCATGGTATGTGAATTACATCACTGATGACGGACTCATTTATGTAATACGAAATGGCGGAAGCGACCATATTATAGCTCCTTCTAAAATTGTAAATATTCACACCAAAAAGGGCATTGTCAAAGGGATATTTGGTTGGCCAGCCATTCACACACGGTTGAAGGACAAAGAAGAATGCCCTAAACTCGATAATATTTTTATAGATGTTGGCTGTAAAAAGAAATCAGAAGTCGAGGAATTGGGCGTGCATGTGGGTTGTGTGATTACTTATCCCGATGAGTTTATGATCATGAACAAAAATAATTTTGTTTGCAGGGCACTGGACAACCGTATGGGAGGTTTTATGATTGCTGAAGTGGCTAGGATGCTGCACGAGAACAATAATAAGCTCGATTACGGACTCTATATTACGAATTCAGTGCAGGAAGAGATCGGTCTGCGGGGAGCAGAAATGATCACCCATACCATTCAGCCAAACCTTGCCATAGTGACCGATGTGTGCCATGATACAACTACCCCGATGATAGATAAAAAGAAAGAAGGGGAGATTAAGTCCGGAGACGGTCCGGTTATATCTTACGCGCCGGCGGTGCAAAATAATCTGCGCGAGCTGATTATTTCCGTTGCAGAAAAGAACAAAATACCTTTTCAGCGGCTTGCAGCTTCAAGGGCGACAGGCACCGATACCGATGCATTTGCCTATTCAAACGGCGGGGTGCCTTCAGCGCTTATCTCTCTGCCTCTGCGGTATATGCATACTACTGTGGAAATGGTACATCGCGATGATGTGGAACACGTAATTGAATTAATTTACAATACCCTTCTGACCATTGATTCAAAGACAGGATTCAATTACTTTAATTAAGATTTTCAGTGTAATTAAGGCAGGGGAACACGATTATAAATTAATCATTCACAGCTTTTTAAGCATTTAAATTGCCGTAGTACAAGCTCCTGATTATGCCGTCGGACAAACCGATCTTTGGGACAATAATCCGGTTTGCATTGCTCCATTCCATGGCTGATAAATAGATTTTTATCGCAGGGATGATAACGTCTGCACGATCAGGATTTAAATCCAGATTGATAATCCTTTCTTCATAAGACATACTGTTTAAAAAGTCGTAGTAGGTTTGGATATAATTATACGTTAATGATTTGCCGGGAAGTTTCCCAGACATCTTAAAAAGTTTGTTGATGTTACCTCCTGAACCGATCAGTGAAATGCTCTTCATATTTCTGACCGTTGCTTTGATCCAGTCTTCAGCTTCCTTCCAGGTATTTTCACTTACATTACCATCCAGCAGACGCACCGTACCCAATGAAAAAGATCTTGAGGCAATTTTTTCTCCTTTGCTGAATAAAGTGAACTCGGTGCTACCGCCCCCAACATCCACATATAAATAGGATCGGTTACTTTTTATGATACTTTGAAGGCCGGTGGAAGAGATGATTTCTGCCTCCTTTTCGCCATCAATAATGACGATTTCGATGCCGGAATTGTCATAAATATATTTAATGACCTCGGTGCTGTTTTGGGCTTCCCGCATGGCAGAGGTGGCACAGGCCATGTATTTTTCAACCGCGAATACCTTCATGATCAGGCGGTAGGAATTCATGGCATCAGTCATTCTTTCTATATTTTTGGCTGAGATATTTCCCGTATTAAAAACATCCTCACCCAAACGGATTGGTACCCTTATCAGGGAGGATTTTTTAAATTCTGTTTCTTTTCCTTCAAACTCAATCACATTCGCAATTAAAAGTCTGACTCCGTTCGAGCCGATATCAATTGCACCATATCGTCTAATCTGCATTTATTTTTTTTTATGGTATTCCGGAAATTCAGTCAGAATGGTCTTTCCGTTTTTAATATTTTTCCAGTGCACTGTAGAAAATGTTATGCCCACCACCCCACAGGTTGGAACATGATCAATCATTTTGTCCCCATATTTATTCACAAAATCACTAATACCATGGTCATGTGAAAAAATAATGGCAGAATTAAAACTGTCATCAAGGGCTTTCACTGTCTTTATAAGATAGCCATCACTAAAGCTGTAAAGAGATTTGCTGATCTTTAAATAGGCCAGGGGGTAATTAAAAGCATAGCTAAAGATCATTGCAGTATGAAGGGCCCTGTTGGCACTGCTAGAAACAAAAACCGAAGGGGTATCAATTTTCTTGCTCAGTACTTCAGAAACCAGATAGGCATCTTCGATACCTCTTTTTTTTAATGGCCGGTCAACATCATTTATACCTTCATAATCCCATGATGATTTGGCGTGTCGGACAATATAAAGTGTTTTCATTAAATGTGTTGGTATAGAATTCAAATATAACTTTTTTTGTTTTTATGCCTTATTTTTTGAATGAAATATTTGGATACCAACAAATTGTTAAGGTTGTAAGCGTTCCTTTTTCCAATCGTAATCAGGTTGCAGTGTGTATCTTATTCTGTCGTGCATCCTGTTGGGTCGTCCCTGCCAGAATTCCATGGAAACGGGCCGCACCAAAAAACCACCCCAGAAAGTTGGTCTGGGTATTTCCTGGTTTTTAAATTTTTCTTCAAAAGACTTTAATTTTTTATCCATTGTGATGCGCGAGTCAATCACCTCGCTTTGGTCAGAGGCCCAGGCTCCCAGTTTACTGCCCTCGGGTCTTGATTCAAAATAGCCATCGGATAAATTGTCTGAGATTTTTTCTGCATCACCTTTAATAATGATCTGCCTTTCCAGTTCGGGCCAAAAAAATGACAGGCTTATCCGGGGATCTTTTTCAATGGCTTTGCCTTTTTCTGAAAGGTAGTTGGAATAGAAAATAAAACCTTCCCAGGTAAATCTTTTTAAAAGCACTACCCGGTTTTTTGGATAACCGTCCAGGCCCAGAGTGGCCACATTCATTGCATTGGCTTCCCTGATACCCTCAAAGGAATCTGCTTCAAAAAACCATTTTTGAAACAATTCCATCGGATTGTCAGAAGTACTGAATTTGCGGAGTTCATCCTTTTCATAAGCCTTCCTGTAGTTGCTGAGATCACCTTCCATAATTATACATTTTTCCTTTTGACCAAAAATAAGCTTAAAAAGGTAAATAGACCATTTATGGCCAATATTTCATAGCCAAAATTAAAACCTTCAATAAAATTTCCGATATATTTATTCAACAAAACAGTAAACACGACAGAAAGGATCGCAATCCAGGGTAAAAACTGCTCTTTTATTTTATAGGGTGTGAATATACCAAAGGCGAACAAGCCGAGCAGCGGGCCATAGGTGTAAGTGGTTACCTGCAACAGGGTGCTGATCACATTTTCTTCTAAAATATACCGGAATAGGATGATAACCAGAATCAAAACTACCGAAATTCCTAAATGTACCTGTTTTCTGATCCTTTTTTGTTTTTCAGGAGGGTGTTTTTCGATATTGATGAAATCGATACTATAGGAGGTAGTCAGGGATGTAAGCGCACCGTCAGCACTGGAAAGGGCAGCAGAAATAAGGCCCATAAAAAATATTACGGCAATTGGAAAACCGAGTTTTCCATTAATCGCTATCTCTGGATAGAGCAGGTCTGTTGTACTTTTCCCTTCAACAACAGGAATTTGAATGCCATTTTTTTCTGCAAACATAAAAAGCAGCGCTCCGAGGAATAAAAAAATGAAGTTGACAAAAATAAGGACCACGCCAAGAGAAAGCAGGTTCCATTTTGCCTCTTTCGTATTGTTACAGGTCAGATTCTTTTGCATATTGTCCTGATCCAGCCCGGTCATGGCAATAGCGATAAACATGCCACCTATAACCGATTTGAAAAAATTTTTTCTGTCTTTCCAGTCATCCCAGAACAAGAACTGACTATATTTTCTGTACTGATCTGAATGAATTAATTCCGGCAGGCTGTAATTGAGTTTATTCATGAGGATCCATACAGATCCTACCAAGGCGGCCAGCATAAATGTAGTCTGGAATAAATCAGTGTAGACAATTGTTTTGATACCTCCCCTGTTGGTGTACAACCATATCAAGGCCACCGAAAAGATCACAGTAGCTTCAAAAGGTATGTTCCAGGAATCGAGTATGAAATATTGCAAGACACTGGCTACCAGGAACAGGCGAAAAGCTGAGATCAGCAAGCGAGAGACCATGAACAGGGCCGCTCCGGTTTTTTGACTTACCAATCCAAACCGCCTTTGAAGGTATTCATAAATGGACGTGATCTTGAGGCTGTAATAAATTGGGATTAACAAAAAAGCAATGACTATGTATCCAAGCAAATACCCGAAAACGATTTGCATATAGCTGAATTGAGTACTTTGTACCCAGCCGGGTACAGAGATAAATGTGACTCCGGACAGCGAAGTTCCAATCATGCCAAAGGCTACCAGATACCAGCGCGAATTCCTGTTGGCACTAAAAAATGCTGCATTGCTGTCATCTTTTCCTGTTCGGTATGCAATAGCCAGCAAGATCCCAAAATAAAGAATTAATATGGCGAATAAATAGATGGGTTGCATAGGGTAGAATAGGATTATCCAACAAATAAACAAAAATTAAAAAAGACAATTCAGTTAAAAAATTAAAATTATATTTGAATAAAATTTGAAATATGCAGGCAAGTAAACGGATTTTATCGGTTGATATATTTAGAGGAATTACCATAGCAGCAATGATCTTGGTGAATACACCGGGCACCTGGGAACATGTTTATGCACCTTTTCTTCACGCTCCCTGGCATGGCTTAACACCAACTGACCTGATATTTCCATTTTTTCTGTTTATTGTCGGTATGTCAATCACTTTCGCATATTCCGCTAAAAAACAAAGAGGAATAGGCAGCGATGTTTATAAAAAAATCATTTCCAGAACTTTGAAGTTGATATTGTTGGGTCTCTTTCTTACGGCGTTTACGATTCACTTCCCGTTCATAGAGAAATTAGCAACTGTCAGAATTCCGGGCGTGTTGCAGCGTATTGGCCTTGTGTTTTTTATTACTTCACTGCTTTTTTTGAATTTTAACTGGAAAGTATTATTGGGTATTTTTATAGGAATACTGATTTTATATTGGCTTTTACTCACTCAAATACCAATAAATGGTGCTGTACCGCTTCTCACCGTTGATTCAAATATTACCCGCCGTTATTGATCTCAATATATTGACAAGTAACCATACCTATAAACCAAATTATGATCCTGAGGGTATATTAAGTACATTGCCTTCTATAGCAACCTCTATTTTTGGTATGTTCCTGGGAATGATTCTGTTGAGCAAAACCAGTGAGCCAAAAAGAAAGCTGGTTCAGATTATCGGCATAGGAATAATCGCATTGATCCTGGGTTATGCCTGGGCTCAGATTTTTCCGCTTAACAAGGCCTTATGGACGAGCAGTTTTGTTCTGGTTACCGGGGGCTGGGCCTGTCTGGTATATGCAGTCATTTATTATTTTGCAGATATACTCGGAAAAAGTGCCTGGGGAAAACCTGCAGTCATATTTGGATCAAATGCAATCACAGTGTATTTTCTGGCAAGTTTTATATCCACATGTTTTTATATGATAGAACTTCCCAATGGGAAGTCGATTCACAGTTTTTTATACGGATTGTTATCCTCGGTAATAACAATACCAAAACTGAGTTCTCTGATTTATGCTGTTTTCGTCATTTTATTCTACTACGGCGTAGCCCGGTTTTTATATAAAAAGCAAATATTTATAAAAGTTTAAATCATTGGCAGTTTTCTAATGGATTTTTCCTCAAAACTTCTCGAAAATGCTGTTAATGAAATGGCACTTCTGCCAGGCATCGGCAAAAGAACCGCATTGCGTCTGGTACTTCATTTATTAAAGCGGCCAAAAGCGCAGACAGAGCAGTTGGCTGCTGCCTTGTCTGACTTTAGGAATGGGATCAGGTTGTGTGAGAATTGTCATAATATTTCCGATGTAAATCTTTGTGAAATTTGCGCCAATCCGAAAAGAGCCGCTGAGATTATTTGTGTGGTGGAAGATATCAGGGATGTAATGGCTATTGAGAACACCTCACAGTTTAAGGGTCATTACCATGTTCTGGGTGGTAAGATATCGCCCATGGAAGGTTTGGGTCCGCATAACCTTACGATAGACAGTTTGATCGATAAAGTAAAGAAAGGAAAGGTAGAAGAGATCATTTTTGCCTTAAGCGCAACGATGGAAGGAGATACCACAAACTTTTATATATATCGAAAGCTCCAGGATTATCCGGTAAAACTGTCGACTATAGCCAGAGGGATCTCTGTTGGTGGAGAATTGGAATTTGCAGATGAGATTACCCTAGGCAGAAGTATCCTGAACAGGATACCGTTTGAGGGAAGCTTAAAAAACAAATAGAGAAATTCAGGATACCAGTCGCGCGTGTTAAATATTAATTTTGCTCGCATATTGCTGTTAAATATAAAATCATGATTGTCTTGATAACCTTTCTTCATCTGAACAGAATTTTATTATGCATAAATTTATTTTTTTAGTTTGCTGCTTATTCAGCCTGCATTTTTCTTTAATGGCACAAAATGATGCCTATCTGTTTTATAATGCTGAAAATAACGAGACCTGCAGCATGATCAATACAGACGGGAGTATCACTGTTGTTGATACCTTTTTTATGATGGAGAACAAGAGCGGCATAACTTTTTTTATTTGTGGTGAGCGCTTTTATTACAAGAAGACCAATGTAAAACTTGAGACCCATCCCATTCAAAAGATTGAACAACTGAATCTATTAAACATTGAAGATTTATTAATGCGATGGAGGGAGAGCAAAAAAAGCAAACCGGAGGTTTTTAATAAAATTTATATTATTCAGAAAAACTCCCCAGATACAGTTGTATTTTATCCGGCGAATTGGATTTAGGGGGATAAAGGACAAAGGAAAAAGGACAAAGAAAAAAGGACAAAGGATAAAGTAAAAGTAGCCCCGCGATGCTTCGCGGGGTGTTGCCTGCGCAGGCAGTAAAAAAATGAGTATAAAAAATTTTTATTTGTGGCCCCGCGATGCTTCGCGGGGTATAATTTCAACGGATCTAACCAAGGAAAAAGAACAAGGAGACAGGAGACAAGAAAAAAGATAAAAGAAAAAAGAAAAAAGAAACAAACGACCACGATGGGTTCTCCCGAACCCCGCCACCCTCCCGAACATCTCCAGGTAAGAAAATAAATTTTATTTGTAGCCCCGCGACGCTTCCCGGAATATAATTTGCCGGATAGGCAGAGAAAAAGTTAGAAAGTAAATTTTAAGCAATAGATTTCGGACTAGTAGTCAAGTATTCTTTTGCTGCAATTTTGCCCTGACGAAAAGAGTCAATATTAATTTTGATGAGTTCCTCTTTTTTTGCAAGAAATACCTTGTAAATGGATTTGACGAAATCTGACTCTGACAATGGAAGCAAATTGGAGGCAGCACCCAGTAAGACCAGTCCACTGATCCTGTCATCGCCGTGCTGAGCGGCAATATCAGACGCATTGATAAGGATATGATTTTTACGTGATTTGATTTTTATATATTCCTCGTGGCGTTCCGGATAATTGAGTATGTTATCAAAGGAATTGGCATCAGAAATCACCCAGCTGAATTCTGTAAGATAATCAAGCAGGTCTTCAGGTAATTTCGGTCCGGCTGAAATTAACAAATCTGCGGAGCCGACATTCGCCGAATCAAGAACCGAGCTTTCGTCAGTTGATACAAAGCAGTTTCTGATAGCTTTTTTTTCTTTTATTTTCATTATTAGAAATATCAAAGGTCTTAACCAACAATTTTTCAGACTGCACGGCAGTTTCAATAATTTTTACCAATCGATCTATACACTGATTTCTAAATCCGGCTATTACGATGTTTGATTTCATTGTATGCTAATTCTAGATTTTATATTTTTTTGATCGATTCATTGTAAGATTTACTATTACAAGACCTTTATCAACAAAAAATGATTACCGATCATACAATCAAAATTAGGGCATTTCATTTTATAGAATATGACAAAGGTCATATTATCGTTTATTTTCAGTAACTTATAAATTTTCTTTACATTTTTTTATTCTTATTATTTATAATGGTCAATTGTTAAAAAAAATATATTTTTATCTGCCTTTTTTTAAGAGAAAAATTATTGTATGAATAAAATTATATTTATCACAGGCGCAACTTCCGGCATAGGAGAAGCTGCTGCAAGGGTATTTGCCCAGGCAGGAGATGACCTGATCCTTACCGGCAGAAGGTCAGAAAGATTGGATCAACTGGCCAAAGAGCTGGAACAGGGGTATGGGATTGAGGTTAAAAAATTGTGTTTTGATGTGCGTGACCAAAAAGAGGTGAAAAAAATATTGGCGGATTAACAGGCAAATGGCAGCATATTGATGTGCTGATAAATAATGCCGGACTTGCCGCAGGACTTGATAAAATTCAGGATGGTGATACTGAGGACTGGAATATCATGATTGACACGAATATTAAAGGCCTGCTTTATGTTAGCAGGCAGATCATACCCATTTTTATAAAACAGAAAAAGGGCCATATCATCAATATAGGTTCGACTGCTTCAAAAGTCGTTTACGAAAAGGGAAATGTTTACAGCGCATCAAAGTTTGCGGTGGATGCGCTTAGCAAATCCATGCGCATCGACCTGCTGGAACACGGAATAAAAGTCACCCAAATTTCACCTGGTGCCGCTGAAACCGAATTTTCGATAGTAAGATTTAAAGGAGACAAATCAAAAGCTGATCATATATATAAAGGGTTCAAACCCTTGTCTGCTGCTGATATAGCCTCGGCTATCTATTATACCACTACAGTTCCGGAACATGTTTGTATCAATGAGATAGAAATTACTGCCCTGGCACAGGCAAATAGCACCAATTTCTATAAACAATAAAATACAGATTACCAGATTCTTATAAAAAAATTATAAATTTTAGGTGTTTTTTAGCTTTTGTCCCAGCTCCTTTTTTTTTCTGAGGTTCTTGTATAATTTTATGCCAAGCATCAAAAGGACAGAAATACCTACAATACCAATAACTCCGTAGATCCAGTTAAGGGCACTTTTTAATACGACCAGAAAAACACAGGCAATCAGAATAACGGTGGCCACTTCATTCCATATCCTTAACTGGGCACCGCTTGGTTTAAGTCGGTCTCTTGTCATTTGGTTGAGCATCAGCTGGCAGGAATAGTGGTAACCGTAAAGCGCAATTACAAAGCCCAGTTTTACAAGCATCCAGTGTTGTGGGAGCAGCGCAGGATTGATAAACAGCATCCAGACAGCAAAAATAGTAGAAAGGACGGCCGATGGCCAAGTGATGATATACCAAAGCCTTTTGCTCATCAACAGGTATTGCTTTTTTAAAATGGTTTTGGCAGGTTCTTCTTTATCTTCAGCTTCCTTGTAGTAAATGAACAAACGAATGATATAAAAAAGTCCTGCGAACCAGGTTGTTATAAATATGATATGCAGTGCTTTTATGTACAGATAGTCCATAATTGATTATTTGCTGTACTTATTGATCCAGGATGCCATGGTATTTACCCAGGTTTCATCGTCGTTAAGACAAGGTATGTGTTTGAAATTCTCGCCACCGGCATGTAAAAATTCTTTTTTTCCTTCCATGGCGATCTCTTCTAAATGTTTCCAGGCAGTCAGTAACAAAAGAAGGTGTGATCACAACCAATTTTTTTATGCCCTGTTCAGCCAGTCGGATCAATTCATAATCCGTATATGGTTTCAGCCAGGGATCTTTCAAAAGTCTGGACTGAAAGGAATCGCTAAATGTTCCTTTCTTAAGATTTAAAGCGGCTGCAATTGCTTTGGTGGTCTCAAAACACTGATGCCTGTAACAAGTCTCATGTGCTTTGGATTTTATTTCGCAACAGGTTCCATCAATTTTGCAATGACTTTTGGTGGTATCACTTTTTAATATATGCCTTTCGGGGATGCCGTGGTAAGAGAACAAATATATGGTCATAAGCAGCCGTGCCGAGATGCTTTTTAATATTTTCCGCCATAGCGCTGATATATTCCTTATGGTCAAAAAAAGGAGGCAGTACAGAAAGTTTTACTTCAGGATGTTTTTTTTGCAGGAGCTCTTCGGTTTTTACGACTACTGTCTCGTAGGATGACATGGCATAATGCGGGTAGAGCGGTATCAAAAAGATCTGGTTCACACCTTTTTTCAGCAAGTCCTCAATACTTTTTTCAATTGACATAGAGCCGTATCGCATTCCTAATGAAAGCGGTATGTTGACTTTTTTTTCCAGTTTGTTAAAAAATTTTTCAGACAAGACGATGAGCGGAGATCCCTCCTTTAACCAAACTTTCTTATAAGCTGCAGCAGTTTTTTTCGGACGAAAATTCAAAATAATCCCCTTTACCAATAAAAATCTTTTCAGGTAAGGCATGTCTATCACCCTTTCATCCATTAAAAATTCATCCAGATATTTTTTGATATCCGGAATACTTGTTGAATCGGGAGAGCCCAAATTCACTAATAGAACACCTTTTTTATTCACGATTTTGTATGTTATAATCCTTGCAAATATAATTTTTTTTATCGTTACTTTTATTTGAAACATGACAATTATCATGATTTACAGTTTTTTTTACCGATATTTTTTTAAAAAAAAACGATACCATAAAACTCAGGATGTATTAATTTAGCGGTGTATTTATGTAACCGTTGATACCAAGGATTTTAACAAGATTCGGAGCATAAAATGAATTATTAATGACTATAAAATTCTTTATGGAGAATTACAGAAAGGAAAATAATTTTTATGTGATAGGTTTAAGCTACAAAAAAGCTGATGTAGCGATAAGAAGTAAATTTAGTCTTTCCAAAGACAATGAGTCAGCCCTGCTAAAAGAGGCCAAAGAGCTCGGTATGGATGGGGTTATGGTTATTTCTACCTGCAACAGAACAGAAATTATTGGCTTTGCGAATCATCCTTATGAATTGATTTCTTTGCTGTGTAAATTTGCAAATGGTTCAGTCGATGAATTCGCTAAAGTTTCCTTTGTTTATAAAAATGCCGAAGCAGTTGAACACTTTATCAGTGTTGCAACGGGATTGGACAGCCAGATTCTTGGTGATTACGAAATTGTCGGACAGTTAAAGGCGGCTTTCGATCTGGCAAAACAGGCAGATACAGTCAATGCTTTTTTAGAGAGACTTTATAATACGGCCCTTCATGCCAGCAAGGAGGTCAAGAATAAGACAAAGTTGAGCGCTGGTACTACTACCGTTTCTTATGCGACCGTGCAGTATATTAAAGAGAGACAGGAAAAATATTCCAATCCTAAAATTTTGGTTTTTGGACTAGGTGATATTGGGGAAAGCACTGTGAAAGGGCTTAATAACCACCTTAAATTTAATGAAATAACAGTAATTAACAGGACTGCAGAAAAAGCGATAATTCTTGAAAATAAACTGGGTGTAAGGGCGGCAAATATGTCCGAGCTAAAGAATGAGATCCATAAGGCAGATATTCTTATTGTTGCAACAGGGTCTACCCAGCCAACTGTTACTGCCGACATGTTCGACAAAAATAAAACGCAACTGATCATAGATCTTTCCATTCCCAGCAATGTTTCGTGTGAGGTTAAAAATATGACAAATAAGAAGCTGCTGGATGTGGATATGTTATCTGCAAAAACAAAATCAACCCTTGAGAACAGAAAATTGCAGATACCGAAGGTTAAAAAAATCATTGAAGAATACAAAGATGAATTCAATGAGTGGGTGATCTTCAGAAAGAGTTCACCAGCCCTGAGCACCTTAAAACATTCCCTGGAAACGATAAAAAATGATGCGATTGCTTTAAATTTGAAAAAGCACGATCAATTGAATCCTCAGGAAGTAGAAGAGATCACAAGTTTAATGATCAACAAGATCGTATCTAAATTTGCTACCTATTTAAAGGACGATACCGGCAAGGCCGAAATGAGTATTGAGGTGATTGAGCATGTTTTTAAATAATTTGCTTCACTCAATTCATGGGAAAAATTATCAGAATAGGAACAAGGTCCAGTGAACTGGCCTTATGGCAGGCGAAACTTGTAGAGGAAAAGTTGAGGGCCCTGAATCAGAAAACATCTATCGTAGAAATATCTTCCACCGGAGATGAGATTCTTGACAAGCCGCTGCATCAGATTGGCGGATTTGGTTTGTTCACGAAATCGCTTGACGAGGCATTGCTTCAGGATAAAATCGATATTGCAGTACATTCCCTAAAGGATGTTCCCACCAACCTGCCTGAGGGTATCGTGCAGGCGGCTGTTTTAGAAAGGGGAAATGTTATGGATGTCCTTGTATTTAACAAGGATGTTGATTGCATTGACGCTGAAAGTGAGGCTGTATTTGCCACAGGCAGCCTGAGAAGAAAAGCACAGTGGTTGCAAAAATTCCCTAAACATACGATAAATGATTTGCGCGGGAATGTCAATACCAGGCTGCGTAAGTTATGGGAAAGCAATTGGAATGGCGCCATCTTTGCGGCTGCAGGATTAACACGTATTAATCTGTTGCCTGATAACCACCTGCTCCTGGACTGGATGCTTCCGGCACCTGCGCAGGGAGCTGTTATGGTGGCGGCAAGGGCGCAGACATTGGATATATTGGATGTTTGCGGAAAAATTAATTGTGAGCACACAGCCAGATCAGTGCATATTGAAAGGCAGTTTATGAAAGTATTAGAAGGAGGATGTACGGCTCCTATTGGCGCTTTGGCAGAGATCTCAGGCAATGAAGTTACCTTTAACGGCTTGCTTATTGATCTTGACGGAAGTGAAAAGATTGAGGTCAGTAAAACCGTTTCAATGGAACACTGGCAGGAATTGGGCAAAATATGTGCCCTTGAAATCCTGGATTCGGGCGGAAAAACCCTAATGGCAAAAATAAAATCTCAAATGTCAAAATGAGATGACGAAAAAAAAAAAGATTTTAGTAACCAGGATATTGTCACAGGAGCAAAGAGATAAACTTGCAGCTTTTGAAATTGACGAGGCCGCACTGATCTCGGTAAGATATATTGAGAATGTAAGCATCCCGGATAAGGTCAGGAACATCGTTTTTACTAGCAAAAATTCCGTAATTCCCCTAAGAGAGAATATTTCAAATAAACAACTCTCTTTCGAAAGGGTATTTTGTGTTGGGGAACAAACGGAAAAATTATTGTTGCAGTACGGAGTAGCTCATGTTGTGAGAGAGAATAGTGCAGAAGCACTGGCATATAAAATTATTGAAGAGAAAATAGAGAAGGTGGACTTTTTTTGCGGTAATTTGAGAAGAGAGGAATTGCCTCTCATACTGGAGGAAAATGGAATAATCGTCACTGAGCATGAGGTGTATAAAACCGAATTTACTCCCCTGAAGTTCAAGAAACATTATGACGCCATCCTTTCTTCAGCCCTTCTGGCGTGTTAAGCTATTTTTCTGAACAAAATTCCAGGGAGCCTGTGGCTTTTTGCATCGGAAATACCACCGCAGTTGAAGCAATTGATTATTTTGAAAATGTCTATGCCGCAGAGGAACCATCGGTTGAAAGTCTGATCGAAAGTGTAATTGAATATTATAAAAATGAATAGAACAAGAAGGTTAAGAACATCAGAGAATATAAGGCGTTTGGTTCGTGAGACCAGATTGCATACAGACAACTTTATCTACCCTTTGTTTATCGAAGAGGGAACGCATATAAAAAATGAGATAGCCTCAATGCCGGGTGTTTTCAGGTATTCCATTGATGAACTTGCTGATGAATTGCAAGAAATTGTTGCTCTGCAAATACCGGCGGTAATTCTTTTGGAATTCCCGAAAAAAGGATGCAACAGGTTCTGAGAGCTGGAATGACGAAGGTGTAATCCAACAGGCGATCCGTTTTATCAAGAGCAGGCATCCTGAATTGTATGTAATCACCGATGTTTGTTTCTGCGAATATACAGACCACGGGCATTGCGGCATCATTCACGATCATGACGTGGTAAATGATGCGACTCTTGAAAACCTTGCAAAGCAGGTTGTTTCCCAAGCCCGTGCCGGGGCTGATATGGTGGCACCTTCCGGTATGATGGATGGTATGGTAAATGCAATCCGGGAAGCATTGGACAAATCAGGATTTGTAAACCTGCCAATCATGTCTTACGCGGTTAAATACGCTTCTTCTTTCTACGGTCCATTCCGCGATGCAGCGGATTCAGCACCCGCCTTTGGCGACAGGAAAACCTATCAGATGGATCCTGCCAACCGATTGGAAGGAATGCGCGAGGCGCGATTCGATGAAGCTGAAGGAGCAGAATATCCTCATGGTAAAACCCGCTCTGGCCTATCTGGATATCATTAGGGAACTGAAAAATTCTACTAATAAACCGGTGGCCTGTTACAATGTGAGCGGAGAATACGCCATGATCAAGGCAGCAGCAGCGAAGGGTTGGATAGACGGTGAACGTGTTATGATGGAAAGTCTGCTGGCCATGAAAAGAGCCGGTGCTGATTTGATCATTACCTATTTTGCAAAAGAAGCTGCACGTATAATCCAAAATAAAAAGTAAGATGTCCGATAAGACTTTTAAAAATTCTAAAGCGCTGTTTGAACAGGGGCAAAAGCATCTTGTTGGCGCTGTGAATTCCCCGGTAAGGGCCTTTAAATCAGTTGGAGGAACACCTTTGTTTATCCAATGCGCTGATGGTAGCAGGATCACCGATGTGGATGATAATGTATACCTCGATTTTGTGCTCTCATACGGGCCAATGATTCTCGGTCACCGAAACAGAAAAGTAGAAAAAGCAATTAAGAAAGCACTGCGAAAAGGTTATTCCTTTGGTGCGTCGGCTGAGGGTGAATTAAAACTGGCTAAGATCATCTGTTCCGCTTTTCCGGGAATGGACAAGATCCGGTTTGTAAACTCAGGAACAGAGGCAGTGTTTAGTGCTATCAGACTGGCACGTGCCTTTACTGATAAAAATAAGATCATCAAGTTTTCAGGCGGTTATCATGGTCATGCGGATGCCTTGCTGGTGGCTGCAGGTTCAGGGCTCGCAACCCTCAGTTTGCCTGGTAGCAAGGGTGTGCCGGCTGAAGCGGTTAAAAATACCCTTGTTGCAGAATTTAATCAGATTGAGAGTGTTAAGAAGCATATCAAAAAGCATAAAGATATCGCTGCGATCATTATAGAACCAATTCCTGGCAATATGGGTGTTGTTATACCCGAAAAAGAATTTATAGAAGGGCTGAACCAACTTGCAAAAGAGAACGGTATTTTAATTATTGCTGATGAGGTAATGACCGGCTTTCGTTCAAAATTTGGCGGTACACAGGAACTTATCGGGTTAAATGCCGACATCACCTGTCTGGGAAAAGTTATTGGAGGCGGTTTTCCGGTGGGAGCTTACGGAGCCCGAAATGAAATCATGGAGCTGGTCGCGCCTCTTGGACCGGTGTATCAGGCGGGAACCTTGTCAGGGAATCCTATTGCCATGGCAACGGGTATTGCGACTTTAAAGGAATTGAAAAAACAGGATCCCTACACAAAATTTGAAAGTATAGGAAAAAAACTGGAGAAAGGTTTGCAGGCGGCCTCAGAAAAATATCAGGTTCCCATACAGGTGAATCGTTTCGGGTCTATGTTCAATCCTTTTTTTTCAGACCAGCCGGTAACTGACTTTTCATCAGCACTTAAAAGCAATACGGAGCAATTCAAAATATTCTTCTGGGAACTGATCCAAAGGGGGATTTCTATCTCCTCCCTCACAATATGAATCATGGTTTCTGTGCTCCAGCCTCAGCAAATCAGAAGTTAAAAAAGCACTGCGTGCCATAGACCTTGCAGTAAAAAAAGTAGCGGAAAATAAATGAGTGTAATTAAAAATTTAAAAGAGAGAAGCAATATGGGCACTATCAGGAATGATCTTTTTTTAAAGGCGCTCAGGGGCGAATCAGTGGAAAGGCCTCCTGTATGGATGATGCGGCAGGCCGGCAGGTATCTGCCTGAATTTATTGCCCTTAGGGATAAATATGATTTTTTTACCCGGTGCCAAACACCCGAACTGGCAGCTGAAATTACTGTACAACCTATAAGAAGGTACGGACTGGATGCAGCCATACTTTTTTCGGATATTCTTGTAATTCCACAAGCCATGAATATTGAAGTTGAAATGCGTGCAGATATCGGCCCGTATTTGCCAAAAACCATACGCAGCCAAAAGGAAGTGGATGGCGTATTGGTGCCTGATGTACAGGAAAAACTTGGCTATGTCTTTGACGCGATTCGTCTGACAAAAGAGATGCTTAATGATGAGATCCCCTTAATAGGTTTTGCCGGATCACCCTGGACCATACTGTGCTATTGTGTGCAGGGAAGGGGTTCCAAATCCTTTGATAAAGCGAAAGAATTTTGCTTTACCCAGCCTCAGACGGCACACGAATTCCTTCAAAAAATTACGGACACCACCATCGCTTATTTAAAAGGGAAAAGTGGTGGCAGGGGTAAATGCCGTACAGGTATTTGACTCTTGGGGAGGCATGCTCTCCCCTGAAGATTACATGGAATTTTCATGGCCTTATATAAACCAGATCATAGAGGCTCTCAAAGATGAGGTTCCCGTGATAGCCTTTTCAAAAGGTTGCTGGTTTGCACTTGAAGAAATGGCAAATTCCAATGCTGCTGCTTTGGGCGTTGACTGGACCATTACTCCGGCAATGGCGCGAAAATTCACACACAATAAGGTCACCCTGCAGGGGAATTTTGATCCTGCCAGATTGCTGTCGCCTCCTGCTGTGATCAGAAAAAAGGTACATGAAATGATAGATGCCTTTGGAAAGGATAAATATGTTGTAAATTTGGGACATGGCATTCTTCCCAATATTCCACTTGATCATGCCGGAGCATTTGTAGATGCCGTTAAAGATTACCGAAGCAAATGAATTCAGCACTAATACAAAAATACAATATTCCCGGACCAAGGTATACCAGTTATCCCACAGTGCCCTTTTGGGATGAGAAGGGAATTTCTTTAAATGACTGGAAAGAATCCCTGGTTCACTGCTTTCAGGAGAGCAATGAAAAAGAAGGGATCAGTTTGTATATACACCTGCCTTTTTGCGAGAGCCTCTGCACATTTTGCGCCTGTCATAAAAAAATTACCAAGCAGCATGATGTAGAAACGCCTTATATCAGTGCCGTGCTTAAGGAATGGGACCTCTATTGCAATCTCTTCCCGAACAAGCCAATAATAAAGGAAATACACCTTGGCGGCGGAACTCCCACATTTTTCTCTCTGGACCATTTGAGTTTTATGATAGAAGGTATTTTAAGCAAAGCAGAAAAATCAGTAGATTTTGAATTCAGTTTTGAGGGGCACCCGAATCACACTTCCAAAGAACAATTGCAGGGCCTGTACAATCTTGGTTTTAAGCGAAACAGTTTTGGCATTCAGGACTATGACGAGGTTGTGCAAAAGGCAATCAACAGGGTGCAAAGTTTTGAGCAGGTGAAGAAAGTGCATGACTGGTCGCGCGAAATTGGGTATAAATCCATTAGCCATGACCTGATCTTCGGACTTCCTTTTCAGAATGAGAAAAGCATTCGCGATACCATACAAAAAACAGTTTCCCTTAGGCCTGACCGCATTGCCTTATTATAGCTACGCACATGTACCCTGGATCAAGGGTGTTGGGCAACGGGGCTTTGAAGATGGTGACCTTCCAAAAGATGAAGTGAAAAGGTATTTATACGAACTGGGGAAACAATTGTTTTTTGATAATGGTTATGTCGAAATCGGAATGGACCATTTTTCTCTGCCTTCCGACAGCTTTATACCAAGCGATGAAGAATAAAAAATTGCACCGCAATTTTATGGGTTATACGGCAGGAAAAACGGCACTCATGATCGGACTCAGGATGTCATCCATATCCGATTCATGGTATGCTTTTGCGCAGAATGAAAAAAGTGTTACGGATTATATGGCCAGGGTGAATCGGGGTGAATTTCCGGTTTTCAGGGGCCATTTACTAAATAGCGAGGATCTGATTATTCGTCGCCACATACTCCAATTTGATGTGCAATCTTGAAACAGAATGGTCGTATGGCCTTGACGAGCGAATAAAAAATGGGATTGTGAATGCGCTTACAGAGCCTTATTGATGACGGATTGCTGGAAATTACTGACAACAGAGTAAAGGTGAAAGAAGAAGGCAGAATGTTCGTGCGAAATATATGTATGGCCTTTGACCTAAGGCTTATTGCCAATAAGCCGGAAACCCGTATTTTCTCAATGACGATATGATCAATTCCGGATATAACCGGAGAGGCAAAATATCATTGGGATGAAACATGGGATGCACCGAACATTTCTGATGTTTTTTTAATAACGATTTTTTCAATAAATTTCAGGTCAGGAAGCAGCTCCTGTTATTAAATGCATCCTGCAGCCTGAGGAATGCAATTTATTTTTAAATTTGTAAGCTAATCGGTTAGAGTATGTCAAGATTTGAATTGAAACTGCCAAAAATGGGTGAAAGTGTTGCTGAGGCAACCATTACTTCCTGGTTAAAGGAAATAGGTGACAAAGTTGCCTTGGATGAACCGATATTGGAAATAGCCACAGACAAGGTGGATTCTGAGGTTCCGAGTGAAGTAGAAGGAGTTTTGGTAGAAAAACTATTCAAAGTTGATGATCTGGTTAAAGTTGGGGAAACCATTGCTATACTGGAGGTAGGTGGTTCAGGGGCTGTGAGCGGACTGGTGGCGAAATCTGAAGATTCTGCCATATCCGAAACTGAGGTTGTAGAAAACTTGCAGAAGGAGATCCGCAAGGTTGAAGAAACTATTTCAGCAATAAGTCCGGTCTCTGGTAAATTCTTTTCCCCGCTGGTTAAAAATATTGCCAGGGCCGAAGGCCTCTCTATGGCAGAACTGGAAGCGATCATAGGAACAGGAAAAGATGAGCGCGTTACAAAAAATGATATTTTTTCTTACCTGGCAAATAAAAATGTAGGAAGGACACCAGAAGTTGCCAAATCCCAGGTCCATTTAAAAGAATCAGTCACTGAGGCAAAAGCCCCGGTCATCAGAAGCGGGGAAGACGAGGTTATTGAGATGACCAGAATGGGCAAAATAATTGCGAAACATATGGTTGAATCGAAACAGACCTCAGCACATGTTCAGAGTTTTGTGGAGGTTGATGTGACCAATATTGTGAAATGGCGGGAGCGAATAAAGGATGCCTTTTTAAAGAGAGAGGGTGAAAAGATCACTTACACACCAGTATTTTTACAGGCTGTAGCCAAAGCCCTGAAGGATTTTCCAATGATGAATATCTCTGTAGACGGAGATAAAATCATCAAAAGAAAAGCAATCAACCTGGGTATGGCAGCCGCTCTGGCTGATGGTAACCTGATCGTACCTGTAATAAAGAATGCTGATGCCCTCAGCCTGGTGGGTTTGACAAAGGCAGTAAATGATCTGGCCGACCGCGCACGCACCGGTAAGTTAAATCCTGATGATATACAGGGAGGCACCTATACCGTTACGAATGTTGGTTCTTTTGGCAGCATCATGGGTACGCCAATCATTAGCCAGCCTCAGGTAGGCATTCTGGCTTTGGGTGCTATAAGAAAAATGCCTGCGGTAATAGAAACTCCTGATGGTGATATGATCGCTATCAGACATAAAATGATCATCTCACATTCTTATGACCACCGCGTTGTGAATGGAGCCCTGGGCAGTATGTTTGCAAAAAAAGTTGCAGACTATCTGGAAGCCTGGGATGCCAAAGCAGAATTTTAATTCTATACATTTTAAATATCTAAATTATTTTCATGAATCTCCAACTTGAGAAACCCATTGTCTTTTTTGATCTGGAAACAACAGGCATACAAATAGCCACCGACAGAATAGTGGAAATTTCCCTTTTAAAAGTTTTTCCTGATGGACGTAAAGAAGCCCTTACCCGGTATGTGAACCCGGAAATGGACATACCTGCCCAGGCGACAGAGATTCACAAAATAACGAATGAAATGGTAAAGAATGAGCCCACCTTTAAAGAACTGGCACCACAGATCAGTATTTTTATAGAAGGCTGTGACCTGGCCGGATTTAATTCAAGCAGGTTTGATATTCCTCTGCTGGCTGAAGAAATGTTGCGTGCTGGTATAAATTTTGATATGGACGACCGCAAGGCGGTGGATGTTCAGGTGATCTATCACAAAAAAGAACCGAGGAATCTTAGTGCGGCATATCAGTTTTACTGTGAAAAGGTTCTCGAAAATGCCCATTCAGCAAAGGCAGATACCTTGGCAACTTTTGAAATTTTGGATGCCCAGATTGCTAAGTATGAAGATGTGGAAAGCGGTATTGATTTTCTGAGTGAACTTTCACACCACAATAGCCGTGTGGATTTTGCCGGCTTTATTGTGTTGAATGAAAAAGGCGAAGAGGCCTTTACTTTTGGAAAATATAAGGGCAAAACGGTAAAAGAAGTTCTAAAAAGTGATACAGGTTATTTTGGCTGGATTCAAAATTCAGATTTTCCGTTGTACACTAAAAAAGTACTGAAGGATATCAAGGATAAAATGTCCTCAAACAAAGAAAGTTTTACTTTGGATGATCTTAAAAATAAATTCAAAAAAATATAAGTATGTTGGTTGACTTTGAACAATTATCAGAAACATCAAAAGTTTGGATATACCAGTCGGACAGGCCTTTTACGGCTCCAGAGGAACAAGAAATCAGTAAAAAACTGGAAAACTTTCTCAGTTCCTGGAAACGACACGGAGATGACCTGAAGGCCTCATATCAGATTAAATACCATCATTTTATTATCCTTTCAGTGGATGAAAAGTACAATCCAATATCAGGTTGTTCGATAGATGCTTCCACACATTTTATCAAACAACTGGAAAAGGAATATCATATAGAGTTGTTAAATAAAACCAATACAGCCTTCAGGGTAGGAGAAAACATCAATGTTGTTCCGCTGAGTTCGTTTAAACAATTCGCCACCGAGCGCAGGATTGATCACAAGACCATCGTTTTTAACAATGTGGTAAATACTATCAGGGATTTTAATGAGCAATGGGAAATTGAAGCAGGTAAAAGCTGGCACCAAAGATTCCTGAATTAAAATAATCTATTCTGAAACGGCGGTTAGATTAATTAAATTTTATTTTATTTTTTAAATTTTCATAAATGTTCAAAAAGATTGTTTTTGCATGTTGTTCCTTGTTTGTCCTGCAAACTTACGCCCAGAAGCATCCGCTAGTTGCTGCAGACAGTCTTGCACAAAGTAAATGGGTGGACAGCATCATGCAAAAGATGACGCTTGATCAAAAGATCGGGCAGTTGTTTATGGTAGCTTCCTATTCAAACAGAGATCAGGCCCATGCGAAGGAAATAGAAAACCTGATCATAAAATATGAAATTGGCGGGGTCATTTTCTTTCAGGGCACTATTGAAGGCCATGCAAAATTGATCAACCAGTACCAAAGTGTTTCCAAGATACCCATGCTCATTGGAATTGATGCAGAATGGGGACTGAACATGCGTCTGGAAAATACTACTCCTTTTCCATATAATATGGCTTTGGGGGCAATTAGAGACAACCAGCTTATTGAAGAGTTTGGTGAGCATGTAGGCAAACATATAAAAAGACTTGGGATGCAGATAGATTTTGCTCCCAGTGTAGATATCAATGTAAATCCTGAAAATCCGATCATAGGAAACAGATCCTTTGGTGAGGACAGAGATAATGTTACCGAGAAGGCAGGCCGTTTTATAAAAGGAATGCAAGGTCAGCAAGTGCTGGTAAGTGCCAAACACTTTCCAGGTCATGGTGATACGGCCACAGATTCACATAAAGCTTTACCGGTGCTCGATTTTTCTATGCAGCGATTGGATTCAATAGAATTGTATCCTTACAGGAAATTGATTCCCAACGGATTAACAGGGGTAATGGTTTCTCACCTAAGCGTTCCTGCGATTGAACCGGATAGCAATATTCCTACTTCTATTTCGGCAAATGCAATAACCAAATTGCTCAAACAGGACATGAAATTTCAGGGACTTATTTATACTGATGCATTGAATATGCAAGGCATAACAAGTTATGTAAAACCAGGAGAAATCGATTATGCCGCATTTATGGCAGGTAATGATGTGCTGCTCTTTGCCGAAAGCGTTTCCATGGGGCATAAAAAAATTAAGGAAGCTTATGAAAAGAAGGTAATCACCGAGGAACGCCTGGATCATTCAGTAAGAAAAATCCTGATGGCTAAATACTGGGCAGGATTAGATAAGGTACAAACCAGTGGATCTCAATAATTTAAAGGAAGACTTGAATACAGTTCAGAACGAATTGCTCATGCGAAGGTTGGTCGCCAGTTCTGTTACTGCCATTAAAAACGATAAAGACCTGCTGCCTCTTAAAGATCTGGAAAAGAATAAAATAGCCTATGTTAAGCTCGGCCAATACGATAATGAGGCTTTTGTAAAAAGACTCAATGATTACGCCAGGGTGGATGTCATTAAAGGAAAGACACTGGATGTGTTGTTGGATCAATTAAAACCATACCAAACAGTCATAATTGGTTTTCATACAAACGGTAAAAGTGCATATTCCAGTTATAAGTTTAACGAAACAGAATTGCACTGGATTCAGGAAATCGCGAGAAAACATGATGTTGTTCTTGATGTATTTGCAAGTCCCTATTGCCTGTTGCAATTAAAATCATCTGCAAATATAGAGGCCATTATGGTTTCTTACCAAAATACACCGGTCTTTCAGGACCTTTCCGCACAGATGATCTTTGGAGCTATGGACATAAAAGGCCGGTTGCCCGTAAATATCAACAGCGAATTCAACTACGGAAAGGGGCTTGATATTGAAGATATAAAGAGGCTGGGTTATTCCATACCGGAGGATGTGCGTCTTGACAGCAAGAAACTCAATAGGATTGATTCAGTTGCAAATCTTGTGATCAAAGAAAAAATGGCTCCGGGCCTTCAAATTTTGGTAGCAAAGGAGGGTAGGGTAGTGTACCGAAAAAATTTTGGATATTACACCTATGACAACACGAAACCTGTTACAGATGAAAGTATTTATGATCTTGCCTCAGTTACAAAAATTCTCGGTGGTTTGCCCATGATTATGAAGGCTGAGGAGGAGGCCAGATTTACCATCGATTCACGACTAGGAGACCTGATGCCGGTTCTGAAAGGGAGCAATAAAGGGGATGTAAAAGTAAAGGAAGCCTTGTCTCATTACGGAAAGTTAAAGCCATTTATAACCTTTTACAAGCCAACTTTGGATCCGTTGAGTTCTAAGCCTTTGGACACATTTTATACCAGTGAGCCCAACAGCAAATTCAATATTCAGGTTGCCGATCATTTGTATCTGCGCAATGATTACGAGCAGGAGTTGTTAAAACAGATTGCAGAAGCACCTCAGAACAGTAACCTCGATTATAAGTACAGCGACCTTCCTTTTATACTTTTTGTGGATTATTTGGAAAATGCCTATCAAAAACCACTGGATCAGTTAAATGATGAATTTTTCTATGCGCCCCTAGGCGCTACCACTTTGACGTATAATCCACTGAAGAAATTCGAAAAGGAGAGAATCGTGCCTACCGAAAATGATACCTATTTCAGAAATCAGCTGGTACAGGGAACTGTTCATGATGAGAGTGCAGCCATGCTGGGAGGGGTGAGTGGAAATGCAGGTTTGTTCAGCAATTCCAATGATGTGGCTAAAATGATGCAGATGTATTTGCAGGGTGGATATTATGGTGGTAAAAATTTTTTAAAGGGTGAAACCATTGATAAGTTTAACCACAGGTATTATCAGGACAAGGGAAATAGAAGGGGATTGGGATTCGACAAACCCGAACTTGATCCCAAGGAAAAATCGACGTGCGGCTGCATTTCCATGCATAGTTTCGGGCATAGTGGATATACAGGTACCTATACTTTTGCAGATCCTGAAACAGAGATTGTTTATGTGTTTTTATCCAATCGTGTTTATCCAAGTCGGGCAAACAACAAATTATCAACTGCAAGTATACGTTCAGAGGTTCAGCGTTTAATTCAGGAATCTATTCTGGAATAGGTTCATTTTTTTGCCTTCGACAGTGCAAGCACACTTAAAAAGGAAAGTCCCAAATACAACCAGCCAAAAGGTCTTCCAAATAAAAATCCCATCAGCAGGCTTTGCAATATATAAAACAGGGGAAAAACGCTTATACCCAGCGTGAACTTGAAAGTAGCGATGAATTCCTTTTCTTTTATTTCTCTTTCAAAATACTTCCACACCAATAAAGGTAAAAAACTATTAATACTGACCAAATTGCGCAAAAGATGAAAAGGTTCCACAATATGAGCCTGAGGTTTATCTGTTTTCATATTTTTTAAACTCAGGTTAAATGCAACCGGGTCAAGAAATTCTTCTTTTTCGGTATTTTGCAGGATTAGCTCGTAATTTTCTTCGGAATCAATATGGCAGACCATCTCTTTTAAGGCCAAAGAAGTATACTTTACCAGTTCCATTGTAGCCTTATTTTATATCATTCGCCAGCCAATAAGTATTGGCATTAATCGGTTTTCCGTAAAAAATTGCCACGCTGGAACCAAATCGTGTAGGTTCCGTATAATTGATGCCTACAGGGATGATATCGATTTCCAATTCCGGATTTTTCTCCAATGCTCCAAAAACAACTCGCGTAAATCCTTTGCTCAGCGGGCGGACCTTTCTTTGCAAGCTGTGGCTGCCTTCTGCAAAAATCAATAAGGCCAGCTTTTTGTTCAATTGTTCATAAGCAATTTTTAAAAGTTGTTTCATTTTTTTGCAAGGTGCTGATTCCATCGCTCATACGTGTATACAGGAAGCATATTTACTGAATGCAAGAGCATTTCAATTGGTTTGTTTTTGAACACCCCTGCACGTGTAAAATAATAAGTAATCCGGTTGTTTGTTGTAGCAACCAAAAGAGGGTCTATCAAAGCATTCGGGTGATTTGATACGAAAAGCACCGCTTTTTTAACAGGAATATTTTCCAGCCCATAAGTGTATATTTTTTTAAAATAGAAAAAAAAGCCTATTTGCGTGTAGGTACGCAGAAAATACGTACCAAAGCTTCTTCATGCCACACGGATTCTCCCTTTCAATAATGAATAAAGATATCCCAGCAACAAGCCCGAAACCATATCCCAAATTGCCCAAAATGCAACAAGAATGGCCATACCACCTAAATTTTCAAAAAAGGTAAACACCAGCATCAAACCCAACCCGGAATTTTGTATGCCGGTTTCTATGCTGATGGTCTTTTGGTCCAATAAGTTTAAGCCTGCTGATTTGGCCAAAAAAAATCCCGTTGCAAAAAGAAGGCCATTATGGAGTATTACCAAAAAAAAGACGTGGTGAACATGAGCCAGGAACACATCCAGATTATTTAAAAATGCGACTATAATAAAAGTCAAAAATATAAAGACCGAAACTGGTTTCATTATTTTAGAAAATCTTGAAGCTAATATAGGTTTGAAATACTGGAATAGTGTTCCTAAAATTAGGGGTATACCCAGAATGAGCAGCACCAGCTTTGAAACTTCCAACGGGTCTAACGAGATGCGTTTTAAGATTTCGTCCGTAGGCGGGTATAAATTTCCATAAAAAGCAAAAATAAAAGGGGTTAATACCATAGCGGCAAAGGTTGAAATGGTCGTTAAGGAAATAGAAAGCACGAGATTTCCTCCTGCAAGCTTTGACATAAAATTTGAAACGTTTCCACCCGGACAAGCAGCCACCATGATCATCCCCAGAGCTATACTCGGGTAAGGCTGTATGATCAGAATGAGCAGATAAGTGACCAAAGGAACAAAAATGAGCTGAGAAATAACCCCTACAATAACCGACTTTGGGTATTTAAATACATTCGTAAAATCCGACATTTTTATATCCAGCGCAATACCGAACATGACCAAACCCAGGGCAAAATTAACAATCCAGAGGTTGTCTGAATTTATATTGATTTGTATTTGGTCAATATTTTCCATAAATGATTAATTCAAAAAAGCATATGAAATAATATTTGCGCCCATTTGCAGTGCTTTTAGCCGGAGTTCATAAGGGTCATTATGAATGCTTTGATCCTCCCATCCATCGCTCAAATCAGATTCGTAATCGTAAAAACATACCAGTCTTTCATTGTAAAACAGCCCAAAACCCTGGGCTCTTTTTCCATCATGCTCATGTATTTTCGGGAGTTGGGAAAAGGAATAGTTCTGGTGATATATCGGATGATCAAGAGGGACTTCTTGAAATTCGAGTTCAGGAAAAACTTTTTTCATTTCTCTTCTCAAGGATGCATCCAGGCCGTAGTTATCAGATATATGTAAAAAACCACCTGACACCAGATAAGATCGCAGATTTTGGACGGCCTTCTCATTGAAAATAACATTGCCATGACCTGTCATAAACAAAATCGGATAAAAAATAATCTCCTCGCTGTCTGTCTCCACAGTTTTTGGTTTCTGGGCCAGGGAAGTTTTATTATTTTCATTTGAAAATTTGATCAGATTCGGTACAGCGGTCGGATTCGCATACCAGTCTCCGCCACCTTCATATTTCAGCACAGCTACTTCCTGCCCGAAAGGAAAAAAAGTTACCAACTGAAAATAATAAACAAAAAACAACGAGAAGATAATTTTTAAAATAGCCTCCAATTAAGTTATTTAAAGTCATATTTAACTGTTAATCAATGAAATGGCATTGCAAATAAAAACTCCGGCAGTCTCTGTTCTCAACCTGCTTTTTCCCAAAGATAAAGGAATAAATTGATGTTGCAAGGCCAGATCAATTTCCGCTTCACTGAAATCGCCTTCGGGTCCGATCATGACGGTATATTTCTCCTTTTTCTCGAGCTTGTTAAGTTCTGTTTTATTACTTCCTTCGCAATGGGCGATCAACCTGATGCCGTCCGGATTCTTTTTTATAAAGTTTATAAAAGAGATGGGTTCATTTATTTTAGGCAAGGTGTATTTCAGTGATTGTTTCATTGCGGAAACGGCTACTTTAAGCAATCTTTCTGTCTTGATTTCTTTCCTTTCAGAACGGCTGCAGATAATCGGTGTAATCTCATCCACCCCAATTTCGGTAGCTTTTTCGATAAACCATTCCATTCGGTCGTTCATTTTCGTGGGGGCAATGGCAATATGAAGGTAATAGGGCCAGTGCTTATCATTTTTCTCTGCATTGATGACGCTTATCTGACATTTTTTTTCGTCGCTATTCATCAGTTCACCTGTAAAAAGAAAGCCTTTTCCATTGGTAATCTGTATAGTATCACCGGCTGATTTCCTCAAAACCCTGATTATGTGTTTGCTCTCCTCCTTGTCAAAGTAAAAACTTGTAGTTTTCGCGTCGATTAAAGGATGGTAATAGAGCTGCATATTTTATTTTTTAAACAGTACCTAAGAAATTAGTGTATTTTTTTGAGGTAGGTTGCCCGACGGATATATACTTTCGGATTAAAATTCTTCCAGATAAGTTGAATGTCATAATTGTCCTCGAGCTCGGGTGTTCTTCTTGCGATTTTGATGTTGTGTTTTTTGTAGGTTTTAAAGAATTCCGAAAAAATAATGGCGGTGACTCCTTTTTTCTGGTATTCCGGCAGCACGCCGATGAGGTAAAAATCTACCGCGTCATTTTTTCTTTTGGCTTTTAGCAAATGATAAAAACCAAAGGGGAAAAGATGTCCCCTGGCTTTTTGCATGGCTTTGGCATAGGAAGGCATGGTTATGGCAAAAGCTATGAGACTGCCATTTTCATCTGCAACAAATTTTACAAATTCCGGATTGATGAAGGGCAGGTATTTCTCTTTAAAGTAGGTGATCTGTTTGGCTGAAATAGGAACGAAGGAGGCTAATTTTGCGTAGGTGTTGTTAAAAACGCCAAACATTTCATTTACATAAGGATAGATATCTTTTGTTGTGCTAAAGTTTATGGCTTTGAAATGGTATTTTGTTTCAATGATTTTTGCAAACCGGTCAAAGTTCGTATTATCGATATCTTTAATGTAAAAATAGCTTTCGATATATTTCTTTTCCGGAATATAGCCAAGCTGCTCGAGATGGTCCTTGTAATAAGGCTGGCTATACCATGTCAGGCTGGTTCCGAGTTCGTCGTAACCTTCTGTCATAACACCAACCTTATCCAAATTGGAAAAACCCACAGGTCCTTCAACAAATTCCAATAGATTTTTTTTCCCAATATCATGAACCTTATCCAATAGTGCTTTAGTCACATTGATGTCATCGATCACATCAAACCAGCCAAAGCGCATCTTTTTGATATGCTGGTCATGGATTTCCTTATGGTTGATAATGGCAGCGATTCGCCCCGGCCGGCTGCTCATTTTTATATGCCAGAAAAAATCTTGCTTCAGCATGCTCGAAAACAGGGTTTTTTTCCAGGTCAAAGGAGTCAAGTTCTTCTGAAATGATGGGTGGTATCCAAAACGGATTTTTCCTGAAAATTTGGAAGGGAAATTTCACAAATTCCCTTAGGTCTTTTCTTGTAAAAATTTCTCGAACAGTGATCATGGTTCAAAATTAACCATTTTCTTTCTCCCGGTACTTTCTTTCCGCTTTTCTTTTTTCTCCTGATCTTTAATAAGCTGCTTGTTCTGCTTATTTCTGGCCTTCTGGGCTTTTTTATTTACCGGAGCCTGTAATCCAGCCCTTGATTTCGCTTTGCTTACCTTAACGTCATCTCCTGTTTTATTATTCGATTTTGAACCAAACCAGTTGAAGTCAAATATACCCCCAAAAAAGCCTTTTTTCTCAGCAGGGTTTAGAACATCCTCATCTTCAGTATTTCCTATTATTTTGTCTTTATGGCGGTCTATACGCCAGGACGCACCGGTACTAATCAGATAAGACGAATCATATCTTTCATCGTATATCATTCTTGCAGCAAAATCGACCTGGAGATTTTTATTTACAAGGTATGCACCTCCCGCACCAAATTGAAAATCATTGGGCACATTTTTTCGAAAAAAAGCTGCCCTTCGCCAAAAACAGATAATTTTTCTGTTAAGGTATAGGTGGTTGTTCCGATAAATGAATTTTCTGACTGGTCTGTAAATGATTTGTCAGCAATAAAATTCAACAGAACGATCCAGCGGTTGGACAGGTCATTTTGCGTAAAAATGGCAAATCTCGGACTGATACCATCCGGATTTTTATACATGTCCATTAAAAAATTGGTATTTAATCCCGCATAAACCCCAACTGCAGGAATCAGTCTTTTTTTGTCGAAAGCATGTCTGGCCTTCCAGCTTCTTATCTCTTTTGATTTGTCGGCGTATTCAGGCATATAGACAAGGTATTTCGCACCTACTGTCAGTTTGCTCAGGCCCAGTTCTGATTCTGAAAAAGCTGTGGGCACCGAATAGTTTCTGTCCTCATTTACAAAGGCCAGTTCAACATTGAACTCCAGTTTTTCCAGAAAAAGACCTGTTCGCAGCATAAGATCTGTGCCAAATGATTCGGCGCTGTATTGATAGGATGTCAAATCACTTTGATCATAATATAAGTAATTCCCAACATTCTTATAGAATAGGCCCCCTTCAACCTGATAAACTTTGGTGCCTACACTATATGGACTATCTGAAAATCCAGGCCTTTTCGAGTTGATAATGGGCGTGTATTGCGCATAACTGATGTGAACGCATAAAAACAAAAAGAAAATTTTAAAAATGTGGGACATCTTTTTATATGAGTTTGTCAAAAGTAAGTTTTTCTTTTATTTAACGCTTATCTTGTCCTCAAATTGTTATTTTTGGATTTTAATTCAAAAAATTATGCAGGAAGCTTCATTTCAGGGTTTTTTTCGTACGATATTGATTATCATTATTTTTTATTATGTTTTCAGATTGATCGGGAGGTTACTATTCCCTATTTTTTTTAAAAAGATGGTTTCAAAGTATGAAAGCCAGATGAAACAACAGGGATTTGAGCAAAAGAAGGAGGATATAAAGGTGGGTGAGACTACCATTGACAGGAAGCCAACTTTTAGAGAACACGAAAAGCAATATGGGTGAATATGTGGATTATGAAGAGATAAAAAAAGAATAAACCCACCTATTTATAAAAATTAGAAAATCATACGGTAAAACCACGTAGCGAATGAATCTCAAAATATTTTTACCTTACCTGGTAGCATTTCTTGTATTTGTCATTGCCTCACTATCCTATTTTTACCCGGTTCTTCAGGGCAAAGAGCTTTTTCAAAGCGATATTGCGCAGTTCAGAGGGATGTCAAAAGAGGTTCAGGAGTTCAGGGAAGAATTTAAAGAAGAACCCTACTGGACAAACCGCGCCTTTGGCGGAATGCCAACCTACCAGCTCAGCACCTATTATCCGCATGATTATATAAAAAAACTTGATGATGCCCTGCGGTTCCTGCCAAGACCGGCCGATTACCTTTTTTTGTATTTTTTTAGCTTTTTTATCTTGCTGCTCAGCCTCAAAATAGACTGGAAAATGGCAGTGTTGGGCGCATTAGCCTTTGGTTTTTCCACCTATCTGATCATTATTTTAGGAGTTGGCCACAATGCGAAAGCACATGCCATTGGGTATATGCCTCTTGTTTTGGCTGGCATGGTTCTGATTTTTGATAAGCGGTATTTGCCTGGATTTGTGCTTACAGCAATTGCCCTTGCCCTTGAAATAGCATCAAGCCATCCTCAAATGACCTATTACCTGTTTTTCATGGTACTTATTTATGGAATCATAATGGGTATAGATTCCATTCGAAATAAACACCTGCCTGATTTTCTAAAAAGTACCAGACTGATACTACTGGCTGCTATGCTGGCACTGGGAGTTAATGCCACCAGCCTATTGGCAACCAAAGAATACGCATCAGAAAGTACCCGAAGCAAAAGCGAGCTGACTATCAAGCCGGATGGTTCTGCTGCTGAGCAATCGACAGGTCTGACTAAAGATTATATCACAGAATACAGCTACGGAATTCTTGAAACTTTTGACTTGTTTATCCCCGGATTTATGGGAGGATCAAATAACGAAAAGCTGGGTAAGGATTCTGAAATGTACAATTTCTTAAAAGACAAGGCAGGCAGAAGTCAGGCCCTGGAATTTGCCGAAAACGCTCCGATGTATTGGGGTGACCAACCCATAGTGGCAGCTCCGGCCTATTTGGGAGCGGTAGTCTTGTTTTTATTCATTATCGGCATATTTCTGGTAAAGAATAACCTAAAAAAATGGTTGGTAGCAGCTACAATTTTTTCAATTTTACTGAGCTGGGGTAAGAATTTTGGCATTTTGACAGACCTCTTTATTGACTACGTTCCTCTTTATAACAAATTCAGGGCTGTTTCTTCTATACAGGTAATCGCTGAACTTGCTGTACCTCTTTTGGGAATATTGGGATTGCATCAGGTTTTTAGCAAAAGCATAAGCATCGCAGATAAGCAGAAGGCCCTCAAATGGAGCTTGTTGATTACCGGAGGGATAGCGCTGGTCTTTTTTGTTATGGGCCCGTCCTTGTTCGCCTTTGAGAGTTTCAGGGACCAGACCTATGAAAGCATGGCACCCGGGTTTGCAGATGCACTGGTTGCCGACAGAAAGTCAATATTTAGGGCTGACAGTTTGCGTTCGCTCATTCTGGTGCTTCTGACAGCTTCAGTATTGTGGTTTTACGTAAAACAGAAGCTCAATCAAAACAGTACCTATGTCATACTCTTGTTGCTCGTGCTTTTCGATTTGGTGCTGGTGGATAGGCGGTATGTGGATGACGAAGATTTTATTTCTGCAAAAAAACTGGAAAATCCGTTTCCGGTGGCAGAGGTGAACAGGGAAATACTCAAAGATAGAGGGCATTACAGGGTGATGAATTTTATGGTAAACCCGATGAATGATGGAAGTACCTCGTTCTTCCATAACTCGATAGGGGGATACCATGCTGCGAAACCGAGGACGTTATCAGGAACTGTTTGACTTTCAGATCGCAAAGAACAATCTGGATGTATTGAATATGCTCAATACAAAATATTTTATTTTTCCTGACGACAATAGTATTCCCAGGGTGCAATTGAATGAAGAAGCCAATGGAAATGCATGGTTTGTTGAGGAGGTAAAAATAGTTGCTGATGCCGATCAGGAAATCATGGCCCTTGATAGCATAAATACAAAAAAGACCGCTGTTGTTGCGAAAGATTTTTCAAACGAAATTGGAAAATTTGTATTTAGGAAAGACAGTGCTGCCACCATACAGTTAAAGAAATACAAGGCCAACGAGTTGTTGTATGAAAGTAATAGTGCTGTGGACCAGCTTGCGGTTTTTTCTGAGGTCTATTACAAAAATGGATGGAATGCTTATATAGATGGTGTGCCCAGCCCGCATTTCAGAGCAAATTATATTTTAAGGGCCATGGTGGTGCCAAAGGGAAAACACGAGATTACTTTTTAAATTTGAACCCGGCATTATCAAAACCGGCACAAACATAGTTCTGGTATCCTATGTTTTGCTGCTTGTAATACCCCTTGGCTGGTATTTGATGGACAAGAAGAATAAAGGCAAGGTGCACAAACACAACTGATTTGACGCAAGCAATAATGAAATCCCGGGATAATCAATTCGCCCTGAAATAGATTTACAATCAATATGAAATACGATATAACTCCTAAAAAGAGGTTTGAACATACATTGGCTTTTCTGCAAAAGGTGCTTCCTGCGCCTGCAACTGTTCTGGATCTGGGCGTTCGAAATGAGTTAAGTGAACTGATGGAGCAATTTGGGTATACTGTTATTAATTCCTCTGGTGAGGATCTGGACCTGGATGTTCGTATCGCGATGTCAAAAGTTGAAGCCGTTACGGCCTTTGAAATATTTGAGCACCTGATCGCACCATTCAATATTCTTAGGGCAATAGAAGCTAAAAACCTGATTACGACGATTCCCTTGAAACTTTGGTTTGCCCCGGCTTACAGAAGTAAGACAGACAAATGGGACCGACATTTCCACGAGTTCGAAGACTGGCAATTTGACTGGCTGCTTGAAAAGTCGGGCTGGAAGATCGAAAAAACTGAAAAATGGGTCAGTCCGGTAAATAAAATTGGAATCAGACCGGTCCTACGAAAATTTACTCCGCGTTATTACGCAGTTTATGCAGAGCGTTTGCCATGAGAATTGGAATGATCCTGGATAAAACCTATCCTCCCGATCCACGGGTACAAAATGAGGCTATAACCCTATTAAAGAACGGCCATGAAGTGTTTTTGTTTTGTCTGCAATACGGTGGCCAGGATGCCTATGAAAAATCGGAAGGTCTGGAAATATTTCGATACAGATCAAACCGTTTTATTTACAAATCTTCAGCCTTAGCCTATACCATTCCGGTTTATACCCATATTATGGCAAAAAAGATCAGGGATTTTATAAAAAGAAGCAGGATCGAAGCTATTCATGTTCACGACATGGTAGTTGCCGGAGCTGCTTTTGCAGCCAATAAAAATTTCAGCTTACCCATTGTTCTTGACCTTCATGAAAACCGTCCGGAGATTATGAAAGAGTATCCGCATTTGAAAAAAGTGCCAAACAAGTACCTGATCTCTCCTGATCAATGGAAAAAAGCTGAAGGAGAATTCATCAAAAAGAGCTATAAAACGATTGTGGTAACACAAGAAGCCAAAATTGAGATTTTAAAGAGGAACCTGGCAGGAGACGGCCAGATTGTCGTAGTCCCGAATACAGTTTTGAGTTCTTTTTATGAGGATTATTCGGTAGATCAAAACTTGCTGAATCGGTACAAGGAAAAGTTTGTGATTTTGTATATTGGTGATACCGGTTTGCGAAGGGGTTTGATGACGGCGATAAAAGCTTTACCTGAATTGAGATCAAAGATAAAAAACATCAGGTTGGTCATTGTTGGAACAAGTTCTGCTGATGAAATACTCCAGAACAAAGTCAGGGACTTGGGCCTTAATGATGTTGTGGATTTTGAAGGATGGAAAGACGCCTTGCTTTTTCAATCCTATATTCTGGCGAGTGCTGTCTGCATCTCACCTTTGCTTAAAAATCTGCACCACGATACCACCTATGCCAACAAAATTTTTCAGTATATGGCTTTGGCAAAACCTTTGCTGGTAAGCGATGTTACTGCACAAAAAAATATAGTGCAAGAGGCTGGTTGCGGACTGGTACATGAGGCTGGAAATGCAGAGAATTTTGTAAAAAATATCCTGACACTTTACCATGATCCGAAGGAAATGGAAAATCTGGGTGAACAGGGAAGAAAATTCATCAGGCAAAAATTCAATTGGGAAATCACGGGTAAGGCCCTGGTTAAGTTATATAACGATTTGGCGGCAATAGAAACTTGAAAGATACTACTGATAACATATTACTGGCCTCCGGCAGGAGGAAGCGGCGTGCAGCGCTGGTTGCATTTTTCCAAATACCTGGCTGAAAATGGAGCTGAGCTTGTAGTGTATTGCCCTTCAGGCGCCGCCTATGCGGTTCTTGATGAAAGTTTGGTCGATCAGGTACCTAAAAATATAAAGGTCTTGCAGCAGCCCATTTTTGAACCGAACCACCTGCTCTCTTTTTTTAGCGCAGACAAAAAACAAAGCAGTGCCGGGTTTTTAAATCCGGACCCGTCGTTTATCGAAAAACGATTGCAGTTTATCAGAGCGAATTTTTTTATTCCGGACGCGCGAAAATATTGGGTTAAACCCTCTGTCAGATTTTTACAGAAGTATTTGGAAACGATGCCCGTAGATGTGATCATAACGACCGGTCCGCCCCACAGCCTGCACCTGATCGGACTCGCATTGAAGAAATCCCTGAAGTGCAAATGGATTGCTGACTTCAGAGATCCCTGGATGGAAATAGACTATTTTCATCAGTTGCCCCTGACGAGCGGATCTATTGAAAAACATCGGAAATTGGAACAGGAAGTAGCCGAAACTGCCGATGGAATAATTGTGGTAGGTAAGGGTATGAAGGATTATTTTCAAAAATTCAACAAGCAAATCAAAGTAATTAGCAATGGTTACGAAATAAAGACCAAAAACCTTGCGGTTGATCTTGATAAAAAATTCAGTATCACCCATGTAGGTATGATGAATGCCGACAGAGATCCGCAGGTTTTATGGAAAGTGCTGGGCCTTTTAAAAGAAGAGATTCCTGGTTTTGGTGAAGACCTTCAGATAAAGCTCATCGGAAAGGTTGCTCAGGAAGTTAGGAGGAATACAGAGATATATAATTTGACTGAGTCAGTCATGTTTATTGACTACCTGCCCCATGTTGAAGTGCTCAAACACCAGTGTTCTGCACAGGTATTGTTGCTGGCGGTTAACAGGGTCCCATTTGCAAAAGGGATCATTACCGGAAAAGTATTTGAATACCTTCAGGCCGGAAGGCCCATTCTGGCAATAGCGCCAACAGATGGCGATCTGGCTGAGATTATTGAACAAACCAATGCCGGTTGCGTAGTGGATTTTGAAGATGCTATTGAACTAAAAAAAATAATTACCGGTTATTATCAATTGTATAAAGCAAAAAATCTGTACCAAAAATCAATAAATATTGGGCAGTACCACCGGAAAAATTTGACTTTGCAATTGCAGGATTTTATTGAAAAAGCAATCAAAAAATAAGAAGAAGATGAAAAAAATTGTGACTATTATTGGTGCAAGACCCCAATTTGTCAAGGCTGCCGTATTGAGCAGGATCATTGCTGAGCGCGGCGAGCTTCACGAGGTGATCATTCATACGGGACAGCATTTTGATCAGAACATGAGCGAGGTGTTTTTTGAAGAGATGGAAATTCCGGTTCCGAAATACAATCTGGAAATCCAGGAACCCAGTCACGGAGCCATGACTGGAAAAATGCTGGAAAAAATTGAGCAGGTTCTGTTGGATGAAAAACCTGATGGGGTGGTGGTTTACGGAGATACGAATTCTACTTTGGCCGGAGCCCTTGCTGCAAAAAAACTGCATATTCCCATTGCCCATGTTGAGGCCGGTTTGCGTTCCTTCAATACAAGAAAATGCCGGAAGAGATCAATAGAATCATCACAGATAGAATTTCGGACATATTATTCTGCCCAACAGAGAAGTCGGTACAAAATTTGAAAAGGGAAGGTTTTGACCTTTTCCCGGCAGAGATCATACAGTGCGGTGATATTATGAAAGATGCCGTAACGTATTATGGTGAGATGTCGAAGGAAAAGTCAAAAATAATGGGGGACTTACATTTGAAAAAAAATGATTTTGTGCTGGCAACCATTCACCGTCAGGAAACCACCGATGATTGCAGTACCTTAAAAAATGTATTGGCTGCCATGGATAGAATTAACTCAGAAATTCCGGTTGTAATGCCCCTGCATCCGCGGACAAGAAAAATGATCTCACGCTGCGATTTGTCGTATAATTTTAAAATTGTAGATCCCTTGGGTTATTTTGATATGCTATCTCTGTTGCAAAACTGCAGCATGGTCTTAACGGATAGCGGAGGTTTGCAGAAGGAGGCCTTTTTCAATAAAAAGCACTGCCTTATTGCAAGAAATGAGACGGAATGGGTGGAACTGGTCGAAAATGATTATGCTGCCCTTGTTGGAACAAATCCTGAGGTCATATACCAGGGTTTTCAAAAATACAGAAACAGCAAGGCAGATTTTTCAAAAGAATTATACGGGAACAAGGTTGGAGAGGCGATTTATGAAGGATTAAAAAGAAAATTATAGTATTCCTTGTTTAATTTATAGACTTAATTTTTAGCTACTTAACAAGTTTCTTCTTTTGTATACCGGAATAAATAGGATCCTTGATTTGTTTTTGCCTACAATAAATGACGAGTAGCAATTGCACAAAAGAGTGTAAAACAACCAGGGCTATTATCGCATAGAAAGGAACCCCCAGTATTTTAAACGGCCAGTGGTATGTCCAGACACCGAGGGCAATCGTAATCATCTCGCCAACAGTAGGAAAAACAGCAACAATAATCAGGGCAAAAATTATTTTATACTTTAGTTGGTCTATGTGAATGACCTTGAGTAGTTTATACTCCAGATCGTAAATAAAATAAAAACTCAGCATCCAGGCAAAGGGCAGCCAATAGGGAAAAGTTCTGTTTTCGCTCAGGTCATGGTATTCCCAATAACCGTTCCTGATACCCCATTTTTCTGCCAGCACACCAAAAATACCGGTAAGCACCATACCCAAAACAAGTACATAATTTTTGCTGCCTTTCGTTCTGAACATCCTGTAGAACTTTCCGAAACAAATGCAAGGCCAGAATGAACGCTACCAGAAAGTCATAGGCATGTAACAGGCCAATGACCACACCGGCAAGAATGAGTTTGGCAAAGGCTTTGCCCAGTATCTGGAAAAATTCGGTGTAATGAATTACGCGCATGAAAATAATTATAGATTCCGGTTTTGGAAAGCCAAAAATAGAATTATTCATTTGATTAACGGGTTTTCGGGGGATATTATTATTTGCAGAAATTAGTAATATGGATCTTTTGCAGGATTTAATCAAACTGGATTACCAAGTGCATAAGTCACCAAAACAATAAGTAAAGAAAGAAATGTACCATGTCCAGCATGTAAATCAAACTGCATGTTAGCTCAAAAAATGACTTGATGGTTATAATGGTGTATCAACAAATTATTTGAAAAACATTTTGAATGGGATCGCAATAAAAAATCTGATTGAAGAAAATCAAAATCCTTTAAAGAATATGGTTGTACTAATGGCTGGAGGATTTCATCCATTTCGTGAGTTCAATAAAATCATAGAGATTAACAATTTACTAATCAGACCATAGCGATCTAAATTTATTTCGAAATATGATAAAAGTCATAAAATAACAATGGCTAATTTAGTAACTTTTATTAATAATGCGGATGGAAAGTATGAATCGCATCTATCATTATGATTAACTAAAAATGTAAACAAAATGCAATCAACAATTCTTAATTATTTGTATAGCTCTTTTAATTTTTAGCTGTTCCGAAAGCGACTCAGATTCTCAAATAATCAATTTTTCGTTTATTGGAAAAGGTGAATTGTATGGAAAATGGAACTGAAGAAATTATTCAATCGAATTTTGTCATTATTGATTCAAATAAATGGAATGAATTAATGACACAAATGAACTCAGTAAACAATGTGACAAAGGACTTCATTGAAACCAATATTGACTTCAACCAATATCAAATTATTGTAGTTTTTGATCAAATTTATGGTAATGGAGGACATTCTATTGATATAACAACTATATCTGAAACTGAAAATAATATTATCGTAAAAAGTTGACAATTTATTAAACGGTGATGCCACATCTGTCATGACGCAACCTTTTCATATAGTAAAAATCTCCAGAAGCGGAAAGCCAATTTTATTTGAACAAAAATAAGTTGAATAATAAAACAGTAATATTATAGATAAATAAATTAACAGCTTAAAAGCAAATTAAACTTACAGCTATATTTAAGACGAAACATTCAGCAAAAATGACCTAAATCAAGAATATATTTTTTAGTTTATAGGTTGTGTAAATTCCATTTAGTAGCCTAAAAAAACTTAGTTTAATTTGCTTTGTTTTAAACTGACAGATTAAATCGTAGCTGCTATTTCATCTTAGAAAATTACAATACACCAAAAAGACCTTAGCCTTCCAAATTTATTTAGACATCTGTAAACGGTCATTATGTAACTTTAAATTGAATACTAATTTCGGAAACTTTTGTTCTACTAGGTCAGGAAACAAGATAATTTTGAATTTTGAATGACGAAATTTGAACTGTTGTTGTTTTTATTTTTTTTACATAATGTAACCAAAAAACATTAATGATTACATATATAATTAAATAATAAATATAAAGTTACATATATTAACCATTTATCTATATTTGATTTATATTAATAAAACGTTGGTTCATATTTGCAGACCAAAATTAAAAAGATAAAAAGATGTGTGGAATTGTATGTGCTTTTGATTTAAAAGAAAAAGCAGAAGTTTTAAGACCAAAAATATTGGAGATGTCGAAAAAATTAAGACATCGCGGACCGGATTGGAGCGGGATTTATTCAGATGAAAAGGCTATTCTGGCCCATGAGCGCCTGGCTATTGTGGATCCGGCCTCCGGAAAGCAACCCTTGTTCAGCGAAGACGGAAAACTGGTGCTTGCAGCAAATGGTGAAATTTATAACCACAAAGAGCTTCGCAGGCAGTTTGAGGGAAAATATAAGTTTCAGACTGAATCTGACTGTGAAGTTATCCTGGCTTTATACAAAGGAAAAGGGGCCTTCATTTATTGATGAAATGAATGGTATTTTTGGCTTTGCGCTGTGGGATGCTGAGAAGGGAGCCTATTTTATTGCCCGTGACCATATGGGTATCATACCATTGTATATGGGTTGGGACAAAAATGGCACCTTTTATGTCGCTTCCGAGCTGAAAGCCCTTGAAGGTCATTGCTCAAAAATTGAACTGTTCCCTCCGGGCCATTATTTGTATAGTCCGGAAGGAGAAATTAAACGCTGGTATGACCGGGAATGGAAAGAATTCGATGCGGTTAAAAATAACGGAACCAGCATTGAAGAACTCAAAGTGGCTTTGGAAGCCGCTGTGCACCGGCAGCTGATGTCTGACGTACCTTATGGCGTATTGTTATCGGGTGGCTTGGATTCTTCTGTTACCTCTGCCATCGCTAAAAAATATGCAGAGAAAAGGATCGAATCAGACGATACTCAGGAAGCCTGGTGGCCGCGATTGCACTCTTTTTCAGTAGGTCTGGAGGGATCCCCCGATCTGGCTGCTGCTCAAAAGGTAGCAGCACATATTGGTACTGTGCACCATGAAATCAAGTTTACAATTCAGGAAGGTCTGGACGCCATAAAAGATGTGATCTACCATCTGGAAACGTATGATATTACCACCATTCGCGCCTCAACACCTATGTATTTGATGGCGAGGGTTATCAAGTCTATGGGGGTAAAGATGGTACTGTCCGGGGAAGGAGCGGATGAGCTTTTTGGAGGATATCTGTATTTTCATAAGGCACCCAATGCAGAAGAGTTTCATAAGGAAACGGTGCGCAAACTGGAAAAACTGCACATGTACGACTGTTTGCGGGCGAATAAGTCGCTGGCCGCCTGGGGAATAGAAGGAAGGGTTCCCTTTTTGGACAAGGAATTCATGGATGTAGCGATGAGGATTAATCCGCAGGATAAGATGATCAACAAGGAACGCATGGAGAAATGGGTGATCCGCAAGGCATTTGAAAGTTATTTGCCGGCCAGTGTGGCATGGAGGCAGAAAGAGCAGTTTTCAGATGGTGTGGGATATAGCTGGATTGATACCCTGAAAAAAGTGGTGAATGAAAAGATCAGTGATGAGCAGTTGGCGAATGCCAGGTTCAAATTTCCGATTCAGACTCCCACAACAAAAGAAGAATACTATTACCGTTCTATTTTTGAGGGGCATTTTCCATCAGATACTGCTGCGCTTTGCGTGCCTCAGGAACCCTCAGTTGCCTGCAGCACCAAGATCGCGCTGGAGTGGGATGAGAGTTTTAAAAACATGAATGAACCTTCGGGCCGCGCCATTGCCAGTGTGCATACCGATGCATATTAGATTTCATAAAAGAATGGGGCTTATTGGCCCCATTTTTTTATAGTTTAAACATTTTTTGAATCACCTGCTGATTCATTTCTGCGGAATTTTGCTGGGCATTCGGTCCGTACATCAGGTCGATCCTTTCCTGGTAGGCATTTAAAATGGCAAACCGAACCATTTTCATGGTGGAATTGATCATTTGTTCTCTTCTGAAAAGGCCTCTTCGATGATCTGAAAATTAGCTGGGATCCACTTTTCCGGAAAACGGTTTTTAAAATCTTTTTGTTGTTTGAACAAAATTAGCTCCTCACGGATTTTATCCAAAACTTTGCCTGCACTATCAATAGAGTTCTTCTTAATCCAGTCCTCAATATTTTTTTTGTTCAGGGTGATCAGGGCGGTAGTGTATTTTTTATGGTCGTTATAGGCCATCGCCTGATTGATCATGGCGGAGGAATTAGAGCCATGACTTCCTCAATCTCTTCAGGAGAATATTTTTCGCCATCTTCAGAGATCAATAAGGCTTTTTCACGGCCTGTTACAACAAGAAAGTTGTCTTTGTCAAAATAACCGAGGTCTCCGGTATGAAGCCAGCCATTTTTTATGGTTTCTTCCGTTGCTTTCGGATTTTTATAGTAACCTTTCATTACATTGTCTCCCTGTATGATGATCTCGCCTTTTTCACCTTTGGGTAATTCCTTGGCATTTTCATCCACTATTTTGCAGGTAATTCCGCTTAAAACCTTACCGGAAGAGCCCATTTTATGGGCAAAAGGTGTGTTGGTCGAGATGATGGGCGTGGCTTCTGTGAGTCCATAACCCTGGTAAACCGGTATGCCTATGGCCTTATAGAATTGCTGTTGGTTTATGTCGAGCAGGGCGCCGCCTCCCACAAAGAATTCGATGTTCTTGCCGAAAATCAGTCTCAATTTTTTAAAAATTAGTTTTTCGGCAAGTTGGTAATTAAACCAGGTAGAGAGCTGAACTCCGGCGGATGGTTTGTCGAAGCCATTACCATTTCTGAGGATGGCCGCTTTCAAGCCCCTATTAAAGATGCCTTCAATAGCTGGACCTTTGGCCTGAATGCCATCCTTCATTTTTTGCATAAAATTGCTGGTCAGGGCAGGAACTGTAAGTAAAAAGTTTGGATTTGACTCCACCAGGTTCACAGGAATATTCTTGAGGGCATTCATACCGCCTCCGCGTGCATCTACAAAATAGATGGCGAGTCCTTTTACCAGGGCTGTATAGATGCCAACCGTATGGGCAAAGGAATGGTCTGTGGGCAGGATCAAAAGGGTTGAAATGTTCTCTTTTATTTGAAAGGTATTCACAGCAGCGTGGCTGTTCGAATAGTAATTCAGGTGTGTTAGCATAATACCCTTCGGATTTCCGGTGGTTCCGGAGGTGTAAGAAATAGTGACTACATCATCTTCCCTGATCATCTGTACAGTTCTTTCGATCACTGATTTGTTTTTTGAAGTGATTCCATGCCAATTTTGTACAGGTCATCAATAAAAAGCAGGTCAGCCTCTGAGAAGTTATATTGCTTGCAAAGGTCGCTGATCTTGGCACTCGGACTATCCATCACGATGATCTTCAAATCTTTATTATCAAACTGTGGCCATTGCGAAAGCACTTTTTCTATGGTGTTTTCTGAGATAATCAGCAGTTTTGAATCGGAATGGTTTATCCGGAAGGGAATTTCTTCAGGCAAAAGCTTTATGGATAGCGGAACAGAAATGGCTCCTGCATAAAGGGCAGCAAGTTCGATGATTATCCAATCTGATTTTGCTTCTGAGATGATGGCAATTTTATCTTCATACGCTATTTGCAAATCTACCAGGGCACTGGCCAGTTGCATAACCCTTTCTTTGGTTTGTGAAAAACTTGTTATTTGCCAGCTTTCCCCAACTTTTTGGTGCAGGTATGGTTTATGTGCATATATATCGGCTGCTCTGTGAGCATGGAAAAAATTGTCCTTTTTGGCATAGTTTGTTGGTTGTTTTGATAAAATTACATTTTTTTCATGATTTGTAGCTTTTTTAAAGCTGGCTGATCTAATTTTCATCTGTAATTATTGGTGCCGGTTTCCGAATTCACATGGACTTGATTACCTTTGTAAAAAAATCGAAGATGACCTTACCCAAATTTTTATTAGGCGACAACACCGATTGTCCGGATGATATTTTCGTGATTCATACGGATTATCCAAGATTTATTATCAATCTGGTAAATGACGAAGTAGAATGGTTTGATGATCTGGAAGGTGAGGAGACAGAACTGGCGAATGAGGTTGCAGACCTCATTGAGCAGGCCGGTACGTTTTTACGACAGGGAAATGGAAAGGTATGTAGAGTAATACTTTATTATGATGATTGCTGCGGGTATATAAAAAGCAAGGGCCTGGTGAATTTTTGGCAGCTCAAGCGCCGGACATTTGTGCCTGGATCATAAAGATATCACTTTATAACCTGCAAAAAACGGGTAAAGCCCGTTAATTCTGTTTATGTTTGCCCCAGGGTACCACATTCCATAGTCTTTCATGAAAAAAATACAGCGCAATTTTTGTTACTGTTTCTATAGCGCCAATAGACAAGGCCAGGCTTAGTGTTCCTGTGATCAGATATGAGATTATAATTGTGTCAACTGTACCAACGATTCTCCAGCTGATTGCCTTCGCTATACTGCGGGTATTTCTTTCTTTTGCCAAGGTGGTTTTATCATCTTTGTCAGCTGTGAAAATTCTTTCTGTAATCATAACTATTATAATTCTATCGAATTAGTAGGATAAAGTGCAAATGTAGAAAAAAATTATTTTGATTACTTCAATTTAAATCAAGTAATTGAATATTTTTTTGAACCCGTTTTAGTGTCTGTTGGTATTGGTTTTGTCACTAATAGATACATTTTATACGTTGATCAGAGAAAATAGAGAGGTTGGGAGAATAGGAGACAAATAGCAATTCTTGATTGTATAGCAGGGAAGAAATAAATCTAAAATAACTGGAGATTTTCTTTAAATTTGGTAGGCACTATTACCATTAGTAATGCCATCTAAAACCAAAGAAAACCATATTTATAGATTGTAATTTTGCTGAAGCTGCGGAAAAAAATATTCAGGATATTAAAAAATTTCAAATTTTTACCCATACCCTGGTTATTTAGACTGAGGTATGGAGCCCATACGGGTAAAAAATTGCATTTGAATAAGCCTGTAGAATTCAACGAAAAGAAGAATTGGCTAAAATTGTATTACCATCCTCCGATTTTAACCCAACTGGCCGATAAGTATGCCGTTAGATCTTATGTTACTGAAAAAATCGGTGCAGAGTATCTGAATGAACTTTATGGGATTTATCGGGGTGTTGAAGAAATTGATTACGAGGCATTACCCAATGAATTTATTATTAAGGCCACCCATGGTTGCCGAAAAAGCTTGATTGTTGGCGATAAGGGCAATTTAGATAAGGAAAAAACAAACAGATTGCTGCAAAAATGGATGAAATACGACCAATACAAAAAGGTTGGATATGAATGGGCCTATAAAAACATAAAACCTGGGATTGTTATTGAAAAATTGCTCAAAGAAGAGGGAAAAAGATTTTTAACAGATTATAAAATTGTCTGTATGAATGGCAAAGGTATCTATGCGCAAGTTGTAATGGATTTGGAAGGGAAGGAAGTACAAGGCAATTTCAACAGGGAATTTGAATTACAGAAATTTAATAACCAAGAACAGGGAGCCGTTTCAAGGCAAAACAGAGAAACCTGCTTTTTATGAAAAAATGTGGGAATTGGCAGAAATTTTAGCCGGGCGCTTTCCCCTTGTGAGGGTTGATTTTTACCTGATAGATCAAAAAATTATTTTCGGGGAGATGACATTTTACCCGGGAGATGGTAAATATGATTTTTACCCTGATGAATACAATAAAATTATGGGTGACTATTTGAAATTACCAGCCCTGGGAAAGGGTCAAAAGGAAATAGTGGATTATTAATAAATGATTTCATGAAGCAATGGTTGGCAGATTTGATCAATTTTTTGCTGCTTCAACCAGTTCCAGCTGATCCAGATTTGTTTTGGCGGTAAAGATCCCATAGTTAATGGTTGCCATGTTTTTTTCTATTTTTTCTATAGTTCCCTTTGCAGACCCGTCTATCATCCGCACGCGGTCATTGACTTTGAACTGGTAATCCTGTTTCGTTCTGGCGATCTTTTTTTCTTTTTCCTTTTTTCTGATCTCACCTTGATCACCTCATTTAAGATCTCCTTTTCGGCTTTCTCCAGAACTTCCTTTTCAATTTTTTCGGTTTGCCTGATCTGCTCATTCATTATCTTGCGTTCTCTTTTAGAAATCGGTTTTTCCGGTTGACCTCCAACGGTTTGTAGCTGTTTTTGCTTTTTTTCCTCCTGTATTTTGAGATATTTGGTGTGCTCTATGGCAATCCATTTCTGGATTTGTTCGTTGAGCTCTTTCTTGTTGTTGTTTTGAAAAAACTTATGAAGTAACTGATTCAGGGTCCTACCATAAGACAACATCTTTTGGTTGTTATCATAAAGTTCCTGATAGCTGTTAATTTTATCCTGGATCTTTTGCTGTTTTTCGATTAATTTTTGGGTTGTTTCTTCCGCCAGTGCCCTTTCTTTTTCCAACCGGTGAGAAGTATTCTGCAAATTGCTCCTTTCGGTTTGTAGTTTTGCTATGGTCTTGTCCAGGCGAATTTTTTCTCTTTCTACTTTTTTCTTTGCTCTGTTAATCAGCCGGAAAGGAATACCGTTTTTTTGGGCAACCTCAAAGGTAAATGAACTTCCCGCTTGTCCTGTAACCAGTTTGAACAAAGGCTCAAGTGTTTTATAATCAAACTGCATATTGGCATTGACCGACTTCCGGAAGTTCATCGGCAAGCACTTTTAAGTTCGCATAATGCGTGGTAATGATTCCAAAAGAACCTTTTTCGTAAAACTCTTCCAAAAAGACCTCTGCCAGCGCTCCGCCCAGCTCCGGGTCGCTGCCTGTGCCAAACTCATCAATCAGGAACAGGGTATGGTCATCACATTTTTTAAAAAATATTGCATATTCTTTAAGCGGTAACTGTAGGTACTCAAATGGTTTTCTATAGACTGATTATCACCTATATCAGTCAGTATGGTCTTAAAAAAAGAAACTTCACTTTTTTCGTGTACGGGGATTAATAGACCACTTTGCAGCATTGCCTGTAAGAGCCCGACAGTCTTCAAGGTGATGCTTTTTCCTCCGGCATTGGGACCGGAAATGACAATAATTCTGTGATCCTGCTTCAGGCTGATTTGCTGCGCTATGGTTTTCAGGTTTTTTTTCCTATTTTCAAGAAGTAATATCGGGTGATAGGCATCTCTTAAATGGATCACCCTTTCTTTAGAAATATTTGGCAAACAAGCATGTATTTCTCTGGCATAAGCCGCTTTGGCACCTATAAGATCCAAATGGGCCAGATAATCCTGGTAATTGGTCAGCGCCGCCAAATAGGGCCGGGTAACATCTGTTAATTTCCTTAAAATCCTTATGACCTCTTCCTGTTCATCATACTGCAGATTCTGCAGCTCTCGTGTGAATTGCAAGGTCGATTCGGGCGCTATATAAACGATACTTCCTGTTTTGGAACTTCCCAAAATAGCACCATTCACTTTTTTCCTGTGCATGGCGGAAACAGCCAGAACCCGCTGGTTGTCAACTACCGTTTCCTTGATCTCATCCAGATAACCCGATGAGATATAGGTAGACAGGGCATTGTTAAAACTTCCTCCTATTTTTCCCCGTATAGAATTTATTTCCTTACGGATCCTGTGAAGTTCAACAGTAGCGTTATCTTTTACCTCTCCAAAAGGAGTGATCAGCTTTTCTATCTGCTGCACGAGGGCAGGATGATACGTGAGGTTGCTGATATCTGCCTGCAGGGTAGGATATAAAAAATCAAACTTTTCAAAAAAATTAATCAGAATGAGGATCGTATTTGCGATTGCGCTTAATTTTAAAAAGGAGCTTCCTTCCAGGTAGCTGTCGGCAATCTGCAGGTAGTTCAGTTCCTTATTAATCTCTTCAAAATAGTGATTGGGTATGCGGTTGTTGTTCTGGTAGGAAGAAAGGTATTCATTGACCTCGTTTAAGCGGTTGAGCAATAACTTTTCATTGCGTAATGGGTTTAAGATTTAAAATTGCCGCTTTTCCCAGGTTGGAAATGCTGTATGTTGGGATCTGATCTAAAACCTGATCAAATTCAAGGTCTTTAAGCGTATTTTGTGTTATTTTGCTGATCAAAATTGTAGTTTTGTATTCGCAAAAATAAAGAAATAAGTCGATAGTTGGTGGCAGGACTTGTATCAAAGAAATTGTATCATGGATGTAAAAATTGAAGCCAGCTGGAAAGAAGTTCTTTCGGCAGAATTTGAAATGGATTACTTTAAAAACCTCACAAATTTTGTGCGCGCAGAATACAAAAACCATACCTGTTACCCACCGGCAACAGAAAATATTTGCTGCATTCAATGCCTGTCCGTTTGACTCAGTAAAGGTGGTCATCATCGGTCAGGATCCATACCATGGTCCGGGACAGGCAAACGGATTGTGTTTTTCAGTCCATGACGGCATACAGCAACCTCCCTCGTTACTGAATATATTTAAAGAGTTGGAAACTGATATTGGAAAACCAATTCCGCTCAGCGGGAACCTCATGCCCTGGTCCAAACAGGGAATTTTGCTGCTCAATGCCACTTTAACCGTTCGGGCCGGACAAGCGGGTTCTCACCAGAACAAAGGGTGGGAAATATTTACTGATGCGGTTATTCAGCAGTTATCACTGCGCAGGGAACAGCTCGTGTTTTTACTTTGGGGCGGTTACGCAAAAAATAAGGGAAGCAAGATCGATGAAAAAAAACATTTGGTGCTGCGCACAGGTCATCCGTCGCCCTTAAGTGCAAACCGGGGACTCTGGTTTGGCAACAGACATTTCAGCAAAACCAATACTTACCTCAAACAGCATGACAGGCAGGAAATACAATGGTAAAATGTCAGGGTAATAAAACGGGATTTAAATTGTGTAAAATATCGGTATTCAATCAATAAAACAGGATGCCTAATCTTTGATCACTACCAAAGTGGCAATCTGATTGGTTTCCATATTCCATTCTTTATCCGCGATCTTGTAGCCTTTTTTATCGAATACCAGGAATTCTGCAGTGTTCGGACCTGAAGTTCCCTGGTTAAGGGCTTCTATATCGATGCGGTTAAAACCTTCTTCTAAATCAATATTTATGATAAAATAATTTCCCTGGAGTCCGATATTTCTATAGACAACCTTTTCGTTCAGATATACCCTCACGCGGTCTCCGTCAACATAACTGTGATCGCGGCATTCTATCCTTATTTTATCAGATGTGGTCGATAGCCTTCCCAATTCCTGGCTGGTGGTCAACCTGGCATTGGTCACATCTTTGCCATTATAATATTGCGGTTTCAGAATATCGCTGTCGTTCTGGTTGGACTGAGATAAGAAATCGGGCTGTTTCTTTTTTGTTTTTAAAAAGTCAAATTCTGTTTTATTCGGGTTAAAATTCGGATTGTAATCCGGGCTAAAGTTGAGGTTTTCCGGAATCTTTACGTCAAAGGGGTTGTCGAGTTGCACCTCCTGCTGGGTAGGATCAATCCGATAATTAAATCCTTCCAGTTGAATGGATTTGTTTTGATCTATCTGACTGTAACCAATGAGATACACCAATAAAAAAAATATAAAGAGCACTCCTTTCTTCATAAAGAGAAACAGTTTTCTGTCAGATTGCAAATATTATGCTAAAACGCTATTTTACAAAAAGATATTTTATAAATAAATCATAAAACTTCAGCCCTGCCTGAAATTTTAGATTATTTATGGGGTATGTGCTGCAAGATGGCCAGTAGAAACTTCCAAAATTTTTGTGCAGAAGCTATATTGGCTTTTTCATCCGGAGAATGCGCCCCGTGAATAGTAGGGCCAAAGGAGATCATATCCATTCCGGGTAGTTCGTACCCAAAATACCGCATTCCAGACCGGCATGACAGGCCACAACTTTGGGTTTTGCTTTAAATACGGTAGTATATAATTCGGTAAGTACAGCCAGGATAGGCGACTCAGGATTTGGTTTCCAACCCGGATAATCGCCAGAAAACACAGTTTTAAATCCTTTGCCGTCAAAGGTTGTTTTTAGTTGATCCGCTACCTCAGCTTTGGTTTTTTCCACTGAAGACCTCGTCAGACATTCAATCATTATACTTCCATCCTGTACATTTACCTTAGCGATATTGTTGGAGGCTTCTACGAGATCCGGCATGTCTTCACTCATTTTATAAACGCCGTTATGGGCATTTCCGATCGCTTCCAGAAATTGTTTCTGCGCAGCAGTTTCCATGGCTTTTGCAGGATTTTTCAACCGGTTCAAAATGGAGGTCCATAGCGGGTTCAATATTTTTGAATTCTAGTTTTTATCGCTTTAGAAACTTCCTCAATGGTCATTTTTAATTTGTGCTTCATGCTTTTTGTCAAAAACGATGACGGCCACACTTTCTCTTGGAATGGCATTGCGCAAACTGCCACCGTGGATAGAGGCAACAGAAATCAGGTCATTACCCTGCAATAAAATCTCATTCATAATTTTATTGGCATTTCCAAAACCCCTGTGTATATCCATGCCGGAATGCCCACCCCTCAATCCTTTCAGTGTAATCTGATAGGCCAAGGCGTCTTTTGGAACGTCTTTCTCTAAATAGCTTTTGCTGGCAGTTACATCCAATCCGCCTGCACAACCTATATCAATTTCATCATCTTCTTCTGTATCGAGATTGAGCAGAATATCTCCGGTTAAAAAACCTGCCTGCAGCCCTTTTGCTCCTGACATTCCGGTTTCTTCGTCAATAGTAAACAAGGCCTCAATGGCAGGATGCTCAATATTTTTGCTTTCCAGTATGCCCATAATGGCAGCCACTCCAAGTCCGTTATCTGCTCCAAGTGTTGTGCCTCTGGCTTTAACCCAATCACCGTCAACAAACATATCAATACCCTGTTTGTCAAAATCAAAAACTGTGGCATTATTTTTCTGGTGTACCATATCCAAATGAGATTGCAATACAATGGTTTTGCGGTTCTGTATTTTTGGTGTAGCAGGTTTTTTGATAAGCACATTTTTCACTCCATCAACTTTGGTTTCCAAGCCTAAAGACGTTCCAAAATCCACCATAAAGGCAACCACTCTGTCTTCTTTTTTAGAGCCACGGGGAATGGCATTTAGTTTTGAGAAATTCTTCCAGATTTGTTTGGGCTCGAGTTGGCTGACTTCTTGTGACATGGCTTGTGGATTAAAATTACTAAACAAAGTTAATTAAAAAAATGAACAGCACCTTGAAAGGATTGGTATAGCCCAAAGGAATAAAGTATGACTTGTTATTGTCGAATGTCCGGTCAGGGGAAGTCCAAGACGATCTCATCCAAAGGTTTTCTGACTTTTTTCATGGATTGCATAAAATCATCCTCAGCCCTGAAACCTACAGGCAGCATCAGTACGGATTTGAGTTTTTTCTCAGCCAAACCAAGAATTTCATCAACTTTATCAGGGACAAAACCTTCCATAGGACAATTGTCAATTCCCTCCAATGCACAAACGGTCATCAGGTTGCCTAAAATGATATAGGTCTGATAGATAGCCGATTGCTCAATCTCAGCCTGGCTTTTATTCCTGTACATGGTTTTTAATTGCCCCCTGAATTTTGCAACAATATCTTCGGAAGTACCTCGAGTCTTTTTCTCAAGATCAAAATAGGCGTCGATGGCGTCATCATCCGTCACCGTATCAATGCACAAGACCAATAAATGAGAACAGGTGCTTACCTGTTGCTGAAAATAAGAATATTTGAATATTTTTTGTTTTACTTCCTGATCTGAAATAACAAGCATTTTTACCGGTTGCAGACCGAAGGAAGTCGGTGTGAGGTTAAACGCTTTTTTGAGTAAATCCAGTTGCTTGCTGCTAATTTTTTTTGTCTCATCGAATTTCTTGCATGCATAGCGCCATTCAAGGCTTTTGATAATATCCATATTTTTATGTTTTAAAGTATGCTATTGTAATGATTGCATATTCACCAGGTTGAAATAGGCTCCTTTTTTATTTAACAGCTCCTGGTGTTTGCCTTGCTCTACAATCTTTCCTTTTTGCATGACCACAATGAGGTCGGCCTTTTGAACGGTAGAAAGCCGGTGTGCAATCACTACAGAGGTTCTGTTCTTCATCATATTCTCCAAAGCCGACTGCACGAGTTGTTCCGATTCTGTATCAAGGGCAGAGGTTGCCTCATCCAAAATCATGATAGGTGGATTTTTCAGCACGGCCCTGGCAATGGAAAGCCTTTGCCTTTGTCCGCCGGAGAGCGTATTTCCGCTATCGCCGATATTGGTATGGTATTTTTTCGGCAGATCGATGATAAACTCATGGGCATTGGCAATTTTCGCCGCCTGTACCACCTGTTCATCGTTGGCCGATTCTACACCCAGCTGGATGTTGTTGTTAACGGTATCATGAAATAGAATAGATTCCTGGGTTACCAGGCCTATAAGGTCTCTGAGCGATTCTTTGGTCAGGTCCTTTATATTGATGCCATCCAAGAGTATTTCTCCTGAATTCACATCGTAAAAGCGGGGAATCAGGTTTGCAATGGTTGACTTTCCGCTTCCTGATTGCCCTACCAGGGCGACGGTATGGCCTTTTGGAATGAGCAAGGAAAAATTTTCAAGCACATAATCATCCTTGTATTTGAAAGACACATTCCTTAATTCAATGTCCTGATCAAAACTTGTTTTTACGATGGCATCCGGTTTGTCCTCAATATCGTTTTTTGTATTTAAAATATCCATGATCCTTTCCGCAGAGGCATTTCCCTTTTGTACACTAAAAAAAGCCTTGGAAATGGTTTTGGCCGGATTTCAGGATCAGGTAGAACAGCCCGATATAACCCAGAAACTCCTGTGGTTTCATGCCTTCATCACCCCTGATCACAAGCCTTCCGCCAAACCATAAAATAGCAATAATGGTGGCTGAGCCCAGAAATTCGCTCATTGGAGAAGCCAGGCTTTTTCGCTGAAAAACACTGATCATCAGTTTTTTAAACCGTGAGGTGGAAGCTTCAAATTTTTGCTGCATTTTGCTCTCTGCTGTAAAGCTTTTGATCACCTTCAATCCCGTGAGCGTTTCTTCAATAAAGGCCAGAAAATTGCCTGTCTCCTGCTGTGCTTTTAAGGATTTGGCTTTTAGTTTTTTGCTTACCAAAGTGATAATAAACCCCGAAACCGGCAACAATATGAAGGCGAACAGGGTAAGTTTCACGCTGATAGCGAACATGGATATAAGGGTGAAAATAATGGTAACAGGTTCTCTTACAATGGCTTCCAGAGAATTCAAAAATGAATTTTCAATTTCCTGTACATCGCTGGTCATGCGCGCAATGGTGTCTCCCTTTTTCTTTTCAGAGAAATAAGCTACAGGAAGTTCCAGTATTTTGGTGTACATGGCATCACGCAGGTCCTTAACAACGCCGCTGTTAAAATAGGCGAGAACATATTCAGCCAGATACCGAAAAAGGTTCTTAAAAAAGAACAGCGTAAAACTCACCAAACAGATAAAGAGCAGGGCCTTTTCAATGCCACTGGTATTAATTATTTCAGAAACATAGTAATTCAGGCTGTTTTGAACATAATCATAAATACCGTCAACTTCTGAAAACCTAGGTTTTTCTGATATTTTTTCCTCATTGCCGAATAGAATTCCGAGTACAGGAATAAAGGCAAGCACGGATAAAACGTTGAAAACGGCATAGATCAGATTAAAAAACACATTCAGCCAGGCATATTTTGTATAAGGCTTGGCGAAACGCAGTATTTGTAGAAAATAATTCATTCTGTAAACTTAAAATAATCAAAGGGTAGGTCCCTCCAAAGTTTACAAAGATAGCTCTTTGACGATTCTCTCAATTTTTTTGTTTAATTTTTCTTCTGTCTTAGCAAGATCAGACTTGCTTTGCAGTGGGCTGTTCACGCTGATATAGAATTTGATTTTGGGTTCTGTACCACTTGGCCTGGCTGCAATGCGGGTGCCGTTTTCGGTCTCGTAAATAAGCACATCAGATTTTGGCAGGTCTATATTTTCATTGGTTTTTTTGATCAGGTTTCTGGAAACCGATGATTCGTAATCATTTAAATACAGCACTTTTTCGCCATCGATCTCTTTGAGGGGGTTTTGCCGAAGGTCGATCATCATTTGTTTGATCTCCTGTGCGCCTTCCATTCCTTTTTTAACAACTGAAATTAAATGCTCTTTGTACAAGCCGAGCTTTGTGTAAATATCGAGAAGCCCTTCATAAACAGAACTTCCTTTGCTTTTTGCATCTGCCGCAATTTCACAAGCCAGCAGGGTTGCAGAAATAGCGTCCTTATCTCTCACAAAATCACCAACCATCATACCAAAACTTTCTTCGCCACCACCAATAAATTCTTCTTTTCCTTCTGCATCGCGAATCATTTTGGCGATCCATTTAAAGCCTGTTAAACCAAGTTTGGTATTTACGCCGTAATGTGTCCCGATCTTGTTTACTAGCTGGGAGGTAACTATGGTAGAGCCGATGAATTGCTTTCCATTGATTCTGTTTTGCTCTTTCCATTTTTTGATCAGAAATTCAATCAGCAGACAAAATGTCTGGTTCCCGTTGAGCAGCACAAGCTCATTGTGATTGTTTCGAACGGCAATTCCCAATCGGTCTCCATCTGGATCAGTACCAATTAAAATGTCTGCTCCTATTTTTATTGGCGAGGTCGGTTGCCATTTTTAAAGCGGCCGGTTCTTCTGGATTTGGAGATTTTACGGTCGGAAAATTCCCATCAGGGACTCTTTGCTCTTCAACGATATGTACATCAGAAAATCCGGCCCTTTCAAAAGTCTTGGGCATCAGGGTAATAGAGGTGCCGTGCAGGGAGGTAAAGACAATTTTTAATTTATCTCTTCCCCGGGTATCAGGAAAGGTTGCATTTTTTACCGCGGCGTCAATAAATTTATTGTCAACCTCCTCACCAATCACCTGGATCAGCTTTTCCTTTGCATCGAAACGGATTTGGTCAAATTTAACTTTGTTGATATCATCGACAATCGCATCATCATGGGGAGGCACGATTTGTCCGCCATCGTTAAAATATACCTTGTATCCGTTGTATTCCGGTGGATTATGAGATGCAGTAAGCACAATGCCCGCATCGCAGCCCAGTTCTCTCACGGCAAAGGACAATTCGGGAGTAGGTCTGAGGTCCTCAAATAAGAAAACCTGAATGTCATTTGCAGAAAAGACCTTTGCTACCTCATTGGCAAATAACTGGCTGTTGTTCCTGCAATCGTAGGCTATGGCAACCTTGAGTTTCTTTCCCGGAAAGGCACTTATTAAATAATTGGACAGGCCCTGGGTACTTTTTCCGAGGGTATATTTATTGATTCGGTTAGTTCCGGCACCCATTACACCGCGCATCCCGCCGGTACCAAACTCCAGATCTTTATAGAAACGGTCTGCCAGTTCTTTCGGATCGTTATCAATGAGTTGCTTAACTTCTTCTTTTGTTTTCTCGTCGAATGGGCTTTTGAGCCATTCCTGCGCTTTTTTAAGAATTTCTGATGGGTTCATGTGACTAGGATTTACACAAAGATAATTTTAAAAATTTACTTGTTTGCTGATTTTGTATCGTTTTTCCTTGATTTTTGTCCGCAGGATAAGCTCCCCCAAAAATCCGGCCAAAAAAAGCTGAGAACCTATGATCATGGAGGTCAGGGCTATATAAAACCAGGGGTTATCAGTTACCAGAATCGCTGGTTCATGCAGGTATAATTTTACCAGTTTCGACAGGCCGATATAGGCAGAAGCAAAAAATCCGATTATAAAAACAGCTGTACCCAGCAAACCGAAAAGGTGCATGGGCCGTTTGCCGAATTTTGTGAGAAAACTGATGGTGATCAGGTCCAAAAAACCGTTGATGAACCTGCTCATGCCAAATTTGGTGCTGCCATATTTTCTTGCCTGGTGCTGTACGACTTTCTCTTCAATCTTGCAAACCGGCGTTTTCAGCGCAGCATGGGATACAGGTGCATTTCTCCGCACATCGACGTTTTTAACCACCTGATACCGCAGGCTTTCAATCCGCAATTAAAGTCGTGCAGGCTAAGGCCCGATGTTTTGCGGGCTGCAGCGTTGAAAAGTTTGGAAGGCAGATTTTTTCGGATGGTAGAATCAAAACGCTTTTTTTTCCAACCTGAAATCAGGTCGTAATGCTGATTTTTGATCAGGTCGAACAATTCAGGAATTTCTTCCGGACTATCCTGCAGGTCGGCATCCATGGTGATTACGACATCTCCTTTTGATTTTTTAAATCCGGCGTTCAGCGCCTGGGATTTTCCGAAATTACGGTGAAATTTTAATCCCTTTACACTGGGGTTTTTTAGAGCCAGGCCTTCGATAACCTTCCAGGAACTGTCCGTACTTCCGTCATCAACAAACAGGTATTTCATATGAATAACGATTTGACTGCATCACCGTTGGGAATTGAGTCGTGTAATTCCTGTAAAGATTCTTCTTCGTTAAGTAAAGGTATGATAACGGATATGTCCATTAATGGCGTGTTTATGAGAAATTCATTTACAAATATAAAATTCGATCTTGTTATTAAGGGCATCTTTCCCCTGTTATTTTAATAAAATATTCATTGGTCATTGCCTTACTAAAATTAAAGGTAACGAAAGTATAAGGTGACAAGATTTTATTTCATGATGCCGGCCTAGGCCACACAAATATGGCCAAAATAAAGGCCATCTTTTTCAGATGGCCTCATGACTGGCTAGAATTTATTTCCCAAAGTCTTCAGCAGTACTTGTTCTTTTTTTAGGATTAGGCCCTGAAATCAGGGATATAATTAATCCTAAAAACAAGCTGGCAATCAAAACGAATGCCGAGAATATTAAGGGTGAGGGACATTTTCTTTACGATTTCCATCGACATATCCACCTGCTCTTCTGTTAACTCAGGGTTGGTTTCATACATTTTGTCTGCTCACTTCTGCTAAATTATTCACAAGCTAGGTTCGATGATCATCATAAAATGATGGTGTACACTATAGAGATTATAGCGGCTACGAGCTGATATACCCAGCCCTGTTTTCATGGCTTGTCCAATAGTTAAAAAACTATCATTGCCTTCTTTAAAATTTTGATACCCAGAAAAATGATGATTCCTGTGATTACAATTGAGATAACACTTTTTTTCCAGTCGTTCTCATAGGCCATGCCAAGAACATAATAGATCACTGAGATTAGTATGGATGCAACAAGGTATAAACCATAGGTGAGCATAACGTTTTTACTGAGGTTTGGTTTATTTTCCATTTTTTCGAATTAGATTATAACAAAGATAAAAAAAATAGTTTTCGTTCAGGCATTAAAAAATGTTTGTAAAAAAAATGTTGTTAAATAACAAAAGGGTTGTAAATTTGCACGGGCAAGTCCTGCACAACCAGCTCCCTGAGAATCCTCCAGGGTGGGAACGCAGCAAAGGTATCAGGTTGTAGCGGTGTGATGCAGGTAGCTTGCCTTTTTTTCTTTCTTTTTCCCTTTTTCTTCTCTGTTTTTTTTCATCTTTGCAATATGCATAAAAAAGTGGTACTCATTACCGGAGCATCCTCAGGCATAGGCCTGGCTACTGCCACCTACCTTTCTCAAAAAGGCTTCAGGGTTTATGGAACGAGCAGGAAACCTGGACAGAAGGAATTTCCTTTTACCCTAATCCCCATGGAAGTGTCTGATAATGAATCAGTCAAGGAAGCAGTTAAACAGGGTAATTGAAAGAGAGCAGAGGATCGATGTGCTGATCAATAATGCAGGGATGGGGATTACACGGACCTATCGAAGAAACTCCGACCCATGCCATGCAACAGGTTTTTAATGTCAATTTTTTTGGCGCTATTGAGGTAATGAAAGCCGTGCTGCCTCACATGCGTGAACAGCAATCAGGCCTGATCATCAACATAACTTCTATAGCCGGGTATATGGGATTGCCCTTCAGGGGAATTTATTCTGCGTCAAAAGGTGCATTGGAGCTGGTAACAGAAGCCATGCGCATGGAAGTTGCGTTCTTTTGGTGTACAGATCACCAACCTTGCCCCGGGCGACTTTGCGACAAATATAGCCGCAGGGCGCTATACAACTGTTTTGGACAAACAATCTGTCTATGCAGAGAACTATCAGAAAAGCCTGGATCTCATGAATGCCCATGTGGACAAAGGTGAAGACCCTGAAAAAATTGCCTTCAGATCGAAAAGATCATTCAGAACCAAAGGCCGAAATACACTATAAAGAAGGAACTTTTGTACAGAAGTTCTCCATAGTGCTCAAAAGAATATTTCCCGATACATGGTATGAGAAAATGCTCATGAACCATTACAAAGCTTTAGGCCTAGTTTATAATTTTCAAAAAAACTTTTTATTCATAAAAAACAGCAATTTCATCAATACTTTTTCTTTGCAGCTCCGGAACATAACTGGGATCCTGCGGATAGCCCACGGGCAAAAGTAAAAATGGCCTTTCGTTCTCTGGTCTGCCCAGAATGTCATGCAGGAATTTCATTGGACTCGGGGTATGGGTAAGGGTTACGAGTCCGGCATGGTGGATGGCACTGATCAGCATGCCGCAGGCAATACCGACAGATTCATTCACATAATAATTATTTAATGCGGTTTTGTCTTCACCAAGTTCATAAGCTCTTTTAAAAACCACGATAAGCCAGGGGGCAATTTCCAGAAATGGTTTGTGCATATCAGTGCCCAATGGAGCCAGGTCATTTAGCCAGGATTGGCTCATTCTGCTTTCATACGAAATTTTTCTTCCTTTCAGCGGCAATGCGAATCTCTTGGTTTGATCTTTCGGATCAGAATGGCACAGAAGGTCCAGGGTCGTTTATGCGCTTCCGGAAGGTGCAGTTCCGGCAGTCTTTATTATATTTTCTATTACCTGTTTGTCAACAGGCTGATCACTGAAAGTGCGCACAGAACGCCGCTGATTCATCATTTCAAAGAAATTAGCGCTGACAGAAAGCGTCTTGTTCTGCTCCGATTTTTACCGGGTGATAAAGACGGTGCTTAAATCCGTTGATGGTCTTGTATTCCTGCTTCAACATAGTCTGTGCGATTTATAATTTTACAAAATACCAAAGTACAAATTCAGGGAAATACAGGCAATTCAGGAGTACAAAAATTGAAATGAGAATTTAAACGTCCGAATGATTATGGTCATAAATCCGTATATTTGCGGAAATTTAAAATATACACGATGAAATTTTTTATAGATACTGCCAATTTAGACCAGATCAGGGAGGCACAAGCCATGGGTATCCTGGATGGTGTCACTACCAATCCATCGCTAATGGCCAAGGAAGGAATCACCGGTCACCAAAATATTTTGAACCACTATAAAGCGATTTGTGAAATTGTTGATGGCGATGTAAGTGCAGAGGTGATTTCCATTGATTTTGAAGGAATGGTCAGGGAAGGGAGTTATTGGCTGCTTTGCATCCGCAGATCGTGATCAAATTGCCGATGATCGCTGAAGGAATTAAGGCTTGCAAATATTTTTCTGATAAAGGGATAAAGACCAACGTGACCCTGGTATTTTCAGCCGGACACAGCCGTTGCTGCGGCTAAAGCCGGAGCTACCTATGTTTCTCCGTTTTTCGGAAGGCTGGATGACGTTTCAACCTGATGGTTTGAATCTGATCGCAGAAATCAGACTGATTTATGACAATTACGATTTTGATACCCAGATCCTGGCAGCTTCTATCAGGCACACCATGCATATCATTGATTGTGCAAAGATCGGTTCAGATGTGATGACGGGTCCGCTGAGTGCGATCAAAGGTTTGTTAAAACATCCACTTACCGATATAGGTCTGGCTACATTTCTTGCAGATTACAAAAAAGGCAATTAAGATTTTTTACGAAAGTTACTCCTAACCTCCTGTTTTATTCCAGGAGGTTTTTTTGTATCTTCACCATCAGTTAAATTGAATCTTTTGGAAAAAACCGCGATCCTTTTGGGTGCAACCGGCCTTACCGGTTCCCTGCTTTTAGACCTGCTTCTGGAAGATGCGCGTTACAAGACCATTAAAGTCTTTACCAGGAAACCCTTGCCTTTTAAGCACCGGAAGATCGTAAATTTTACGGGTGATCTGATTCCTCTGGAGAACTTTCAGAAAGACTTTACCGGTGATGAAGTTTTCTGCTGTATCGGCACTACGGCAAAAAAAACACCTGACAAACAATTGTACAGAAAATAGATTATGGCATACCGGTAAAAGCTGCGGAATTGTGCAAGAAAAATAATATACCCTGCTTGGTGGTTGTTTCGGCTTTGGGCGCTGATGCACAGAGCAGTATCTTTTACAGCAGAACAAAAGGAGAAATGGAAGAAGCGGTGCTCAATATAAAACTGCAAAATACCTACATTCTGCGTCCTTCTCTGATTGTTGGCAACAGAAAAGAAAAACGGCTGGCAGAAAGTTTGGCCAGTTCCTTTTTCAGGATTGCTGCACCCATAATGACCGGACCCTTAAAAAAGTATGCGCCAAACAAGGCTGCAGATATTGCCAAAGCCATGCTGGCTGTTGCCAATGATAAACCGCTTAAATTTTTAATTTTGGCTGAAGAAATAGAAGCAACAGCAAATCATAAATTTTAAAAAACATACGTTGTGACCGAACCTTTTAAATATATTCCCATGCAAAATCTCAAAAAAAACATCGCTTATCTGTTATTGCTGTTTACAATAGCTTTACAATCACAGGTTTACAAAGATAAATTTGCCCATACTTTTTCTGTTGTTGCCCGCGATCCTGCAACCGGTGAAATGGCCGTTGGTGTGCAGAGCCATTGGTTTTCCGTGGGTACTATTGTTGCCTGGGGCAAGTCGGGGGTAGGTGTGGTGGCCACCCAGTCGTTTGTCAATCCCGCTTACGGTCCGAATGGATTGCAGCTTATGGAAAATGGAATCACAGCCAAACAGGCTATGGATAACCTGATTGCAAAAGATGAAGGACGCGAGGTGAGGCAGGTTGCCATGCTCGACAACAAGGGCAATGCACATGCTTTTACCGGTGAAAAGTGCATCGCATCGGCCGGTCATTTTGTAGGAGATAATTTTTCTGTGCAAGCCAATATGATGCTCAATGATGAGGTTGTACCTGCCATGGCCAAGGCCTATTTAAAAAATTCCGGTCTGCCTTTGGCGGAACGGGTACTGGCAACTTTAAAAGCGGCGCAGGAAGCAGGAGGAGATATACGCGGACAACAATCTGCCGCACTGATTGTGGTGGGCGGACAAAAAGTTACTGAACCCTGGAAAGATAAACTGGTTGACCTCAGGGTTGATGACCATAATACGCCCATAAAAGAATTGGAAAGGTTATTGCGCGTACACAGGGCTTATGATTTTATGAATAAAGGAGATCTGGCAATAGAACAGGGGGATATGAAAAATGCAATGGAAGCTTATGCAGAAGCGCAGAAACTCTTTCCGGAAAATCTGGAAATGAAATACTGGACCGCCGTAACGATGGCCAATAACGGACAGTTGGAAAAATCGCTGCCGGTTTTTAAAGAAATATTTACCACTGACCCGAACTGGCGCGAACTTACCCGGCGTTTGCCAAAAGTAGGTTTGTTAACACTTTCTCAGGAAGAACTTGTAAAGGTGCTGCAATTGTAGGGATGTGCTGAATTCAGTTTTGATATGGCATTCTATGAACGGGAAAAATCTTCATGGGCTTTGGCCTTACTTTTCGTAAACATGTTTATAATCCTGGCCGCTTGCGATCTTTAGCAGGTCTGCTTCAACAGATTTTCTTGGATATTCTACAAACCGACCCATTTCTTTACCATTTTTATACACGATAATGGTAGGAACCCTTTCAATGTTAAATCCTTTCTGAAGATCATCAGGGGTAGACATGCTTCTGTTTACAGAAATTACTTCCAGATGCTCAGTATTAAAATTTGCTTCATCAAGAATTTTGTACAACAAAGGAATCTGGTCCTGGCTGTCGCCGCACCAGGTTCCCAAAAAGACTTTTAAGGTAATATCCTGAAGAAGTGGGCTGAGTTGTGCCATCACCTCCTTGTCGGTTACATAGCCTTTGTAATTGGGTGTGAACCAGCTGTTATATGGATCCTGAAGCAAATTTTCCCTGTTTATAACACCCAATAAAATGACTTCCTGGGCTTTGTTATCAATGAGTTCTTTTTGCTGGGCTGAACAAAATGCGGTTCCTAAGATTAGCAGGAAAAAAATAGGGTTTTCATGAAAAAAGGATAAAGGGTGAGTAAAATAACAAAGTAGTTTTATGAAATATGCTGACTGCTGCTCTCTGCAATTGCGATATCCTGCTGATGATTTATATTTTTAGATAACCTGTTCTTATGCTCTTCTAATCTCCTATTGAAAGGAAGTTGTGTCAATATTTCTTTTTGACTCATAATATTCTGTAGAGCTATAATCGAAACAAATCCGCATCATTAAATAGATTTATTATTTTTTGTGTTTTACTTTTCTAAATCAGATAAAAAGAATATAGATTATAAAGAAATGTAATAGGTTGATTGGTGATGTAAGAGAAGCCACGCGATGAATGGGCTAGGGTGGTTGTGTTAAGCAAGGGAACTTGTTGGTTTTGTCGGCAATTCCGTCATGGTTGGTTTGGTGTGATAATTATTATTGAAAAGCATTGTTATTCAAATAAAAAGGTAATTTAAAAATTAAAAAAAATAAGATGAAATCTCTTTTAAAAAATATATTTATTTATATGTTAATCGATAAATATTTAATCATCAAAAATAATCAAGAAAAACTTATATTTTATTTATAGGTATATTTTTAAGAAGGGTATGATAAAAAAAAAATGAAATAATTATTAATAATAGGTGCTCTGTAATGTAATAATTAAGCTATTTTAATATGAATTATTAATTTTAAAATATAAAAGAAAATAATTACAATTTATAGAGAGAAAAACTATATGATTAATGTTAGACCCTTAAAGATTTTTATTGATGATGTATTTATTGATTTCATTAATCCTAATGATAAATCTAAAACTATTGAAATAATGAAGATTCTGAGATGAGAATTGATGTAAATAATTATATCAAAAATAATTACAATAGCTCAACAAACAATTTTTCTGTCACGAGCAAATAAATGGTCTTTATATTTTTTGAATTAGTTTATTATTAAAATTTTTAAATATCATAAAAACCCTTATTTAAATTGTTATTCATTTATAATAATGTTTATGGAATATGTAAAAGAATATCTTATACCCAAAAAATAAACAATAAATGGGGTAATAATAATTATTTAACCCCATTTTAATAAATATATTGAATAATTTAATTTTTTATTGTTAGTGGGACTTTGTATTAATTATTCTAATGAAATACTTAACATTAATGAATTAGTAATTAATTCTTTCGCGAAAATTAACAAATGACCAAATCAAAATATTAATCTTCAAAAAAAATGGGGAAGGGTATCTTTTGTTTTAGTTCTTTTATGTTACTTATAAAAGCATCAATCATAGATCATATTAAGAGGATGTTTTCTTTTGACAAGAAAATCAATTAACAAAAAACTTCAAATACTTATCTAAAAAAAGAAAAGTTTATTGACTGACCCACGAGGCCGCCCGACCCCGAGGAGGTAGGTTGCCATAAATAAAAATGGTGGAATGCACCTGAAAAAAAAAAATATTAATTAAAAAAATTAAATATGAAATTTTAATTTTGTTTTCCAATTTAATATTATAAAATAAATGTTTAAATTGGGTGCCGGTATAGGCTGGGTTTATATAAATTTTAATCTAATGGCTCTTTCTAATAATTAGTTTTTTATAAAAATTATATATGAATGATTTTTAAATATTCTACTTTGATATGGATTAATGTAAAATTAATAAGGGAAGTATATATAATAATTATTAATAAATATTTTTTTTTTTATTAATTATTATAAAAATATATAATTTAAGAAAAAATTATTTATGATTCAATATAATAATTTAGTTTTATAAGAAATTATATGTTTTACTCTTTTTTTAAGAGGACTATTATCATAAAAATATAAAGTAAATATGATGATCAAAATAGTTTTTTATAATTATTTCAAGAGCTCATCTAAAATAGATAATATATTAATAATATTTTTTGTTTTAATTAATATTAAATTTTTTGAAAAATTTAAAAAATAAAAAAAAAAAACACTTCCTTCGAGCCTCGGGTAGACTTCGAAGTAAATTTAGAAATTGTATTCAGGATTACATCTCAATTATTCTCATTTTGGTATGGGGAAATAAAACATTAGGGAAGAAGAAGAAAAGCCCAGGAAGCGAGCACTGCTCCGATTACCGGACCTATCACCGGAACGGGGGCATAGGACCATCCGCTGTCTCGTTTGCCTTTTATGGGCAACAAAAAATGAGCGATTCGCGGTCCGAGGTCACGTGCAGGATTGATGGCATAACCGGTTACACCACCCAGCGACATGCCGATACCCACAACCAGAAAAGCAACAGGAAGGGCTCCGATAGAACCCAAACCAATTTTCATATCTATGCCTTGTCCGGTTTCCAGGGTAGGGCCTGCGATGTTCAGGATGACGAAAATAAGCACAAAGGTGCCTATCACTTCGGCCAGCATATTGTGAAAAAGGTTTTTGATCGCCGGCATGGTTGAAAAAATGGCCAGTTTTAGTTCACTGTCCTCGGTAGCATCAAAGTGGTTTTTAAAGAAAAAATAGACAACCGAAGCACCCAGAAAAGCTCCCGAAATTTGCGCAAGGGCATAGCCCAGAACCGACGTCCATGGAAACAGTCCTGTAACTGCAAAGGCCAGCGTTACGGCAGGATTCAGATGTGCGCCCGAATGAGGGCCCGCAACAATGACGCCTATAAAAACGCCAAAACCCCAGCCAAAAGCGATATTGACCCAGCCTGCACCCATGCTCTTCGTCTTGTTAAGATTTGAATTGGCAACTACCCCGCCTCCCATTAGAATCATCAGGGCTGTTCCTATAAATTCATAGATCAATGCGTTTTCCATGTTAGTCTCGTTTAATCCATTTTTTATTTTACCCAGGATCGGGCACGCGCTACTGCATCGGCCCATTCACCTTTCATTTTGTCTGCCAAGTCTGAATCCATTGAAGGATCGAACTGCCGGTCGGGCTGCCATTGTTGTTTCAGCGCGTCCATATTTTCCCAAAAGCCGGTTGCCAGTCCGGCCAGATACGCTGCGCCCATGGCGGTGGTCTCAATAATTTTAGGCCGGATCACGGAGCTGTTCAGGATATCAGCCTGAAACTGCATCATCAGGTTGTTGGCACAGGCGCCACCATCAACACGCAATTGTTTTATTTTTAAGTTTGTGTCCAGTTCCATCACTTTTAAGACATCCATGGTTTGAAAAGCAATCCCTTCAAGGGCTGCACGGGCTATATGCGAGCGGTCGGTCCCGCGGCTGAGACCGATCATCAGGCCTCTTGCATACTGATCCCAGTAAGGTGCGCCCATGCCTGTAAACGAAGGCACGAAATAGAGTCCGCCATTGTCTTTTGCTGAGGATGCCAGGGCTTCAACTTCAGAGGAGGACTGAATAATGCCGAGTCCGTCCCGCAGCCATTGAACAATAGCCCCGCCCATGAACACACTTCCTTCGAGGGCATAGCTTGTTTTTCCGTTGATCTGCCATGCTATGGTAGTGAGTAATTTATTTTGAGAAATAAAAGGTTTGGTACCGGTATTCATCAGCATAAAACAGCCGGTTCCATAGGTATTTTTCACCATACCTTCTTCCAGACACATCTGCCCGAAAAGAGCGGCCTGTTGGTCGCCTGCAATTCCTGAAATAGGAACTTTGGAAGCAAAAATGGTGCTGTTTGTATGGCCGTATATTTCGCTGCTTGAAGCCACACGGGGTAATATTGAGGCAGGAATTTGCATAAGATCCAGTAATTCCTGATCCCATTGCAGACTGTGAATATTGTAAATCAGGGTGCGGCTCGCATTGCTCACATCGGTTATATGCGTGCGTCCCTGGGTGAGTTTCCATACCAGCCATGAATCTACTGTTCCAAAGGCAAGTTCGCCGCGCTCAGCCCTGCCGCGGGCACCTTTCACATTGTCCAGGATCCATTTGATCTTGGTGCCGCTAAAGTATGCATCGATCACCAGGCCTGTTTTTTGTCTGACCTTTTCGGCATAACCCAAATTATTGAGTTCATCGCAATAGGCGGCAGTGCGCCTGTCCTGCCAGACGATCGCATTGTACACAGGCTCTCCTGTTTGCCGGTCCCAGACTATGGTAGTCTCTCGCTGGTTGGTGATACCAATACCGGCAATCTGTGTTCCGTTTATGCCCAAACCTGATATGGCTTCAGCAGCTACGGCAGCCTGTGAAGACCAGATTTCGACAGGATTGTGTTCCACCCATCCCGGATTCGGGAATAACTGGGTGAACTCTTTTTGGGCGGTATAGCGTATGTTTCCTGTTTTATCAAAGATCAGGGCCCTTGAACTGGTTGTCCCCTGGTCTAAGGCCAGAATAAATTTTTCCATGTGATTGTATTGCTTACCGGAGAAAGGTAAGAAATATTAAGAGAATATTATATAAATGTTAGCCAGCTGTTAAATAAGAGAAAAGTAAGTGGTAAATTCGGATAAGCCTCTGTTAGCAAATCCTGTTTAACAGTCGGTTTATGGCTGCTTATTGTTGAATGACCGCATTTATTTTTTTCCAAAGTTCATTATCAAAACCAGACAGCGCAAAATTTTCACCAGTAGCAGCTTCGCCCATGCGAATTATGACCATTTTTTTGCCGGGTATCACATAAATTTTCTGGTCGTTTTTGCCGAGAGCACAAAACATGTCATTGGGGGCATCCGGAATCAGACTTCCCTGAAATTGCATTTGGGTTTGCGGAAGCCGGTAATTTGCTTGTCCATTGAGCCACCACAAATATCCATAGGCATTGTTCAGGGTTTGTGATGTATGGGTAGCTTCATTCAGGTATGCAGCAGGAATGATCTGGTCTGTGTCCCATTTACCTTCATTCAGACTTAACAAGCCAAAACGTGCCATACTTCGGGTTGTGCTCCAATAGACATTAAATTCGCCAATTTCAATCCAGGTGCCGGTCATACCAATGCGGTCTCGCAGCTTCGTGTTAAAATAGGAAACAAAGGAGCGATTTCCTGCTTTTGAGATCACATCCTGTAATTTTTCAAAAACATTGTGATAGGCCCATGCGGGTCCCCGCATTGGCTTTATACCGAAGGTCTGCGGGCATATTTCCATCACCCACAGCATCATCAAGGCCTGAGGTCATGCAGAGCAAATGCCTGTTGGTGATTAAATTTTCTTTTGAAAGCGGCGCTGAGGTCCAACCCGTTCCCAGGTAATCAGAAACCTTATCATTGATATTCAGAAGGCCTTCTTCCAGCGCGATACCGATAGTTGCCGTAGTTAGTGTTTTTCCAGCACTTGCCCAGTACCAGGGGCTTGTTACTGTATGGCCGTTAAAATAATTTTCTATGGCAATTCGGCCATTGACCAGAATGATAAAACCTTTTGTGTTTTTTTCCTTCAGATAATCCATAAGTGCCGGCAGCGCATCGAGGTTCCAGTTCAGAGTCTGAAACAGGGATAGTCTCCCAGTCATTACCTTCCATGGGAGGAAAATACATAGTTTCTTCCGCAACATCTTCGGGCTTATCTTCGTCAGAAGCGCAATTAATAAATAATACCGCGAATAGAAAAAAGATGTAAAAGTTCTTCATAACAATATGTTTTTACAATAAGGTATGACCAATTTTTTTTAAATTGGTTTAACGCATAATATCTAACATGATTATGAAAGATTAATTGCGGACCCGGATCCCGTATTTCTAAAGTTTATTTTTAAAAAAAGAGACCGTCCGTTCCCAGGCCAGCGTTGCAGCCGCTTCGTCGTATCTGGGTGTTGTATTGTTGTGAAAACCATGGTTTACTTCCGGATAGAAATAGGCTGTATAAGGTACTTTATTCTTTATAAGCACCGCTTCATACGCAGGCCAGCCTTCATTAACCCGGGTATCAAGTCCGGCGAATTGGAGCAGGAGCGGAGCAGTTATTTTTTCAGCTTCTTCTGCACTTGGCTGGCCTCCGTAAAATGGAACCGCAGCGGGCAGGTTTGAAATCCGCACGGCCATCATATTGGCGATCCAGCCTCCAAAACAAAAGCCTACCACACCCACCTTTCCGTTGCAGTCTTTATGGTTTTTGAGGTATTCATAGCCGGCGATAAAGTCTTCGAGCATTTCATTGCGGTCTCGTTTTTTTTGCATTTCCCTTCCTTCGTCATCATTGCCGGGATAGCCTCCCAGCGGTGTAAGTGCATCGGGCGCCAGGCTGATAAATCCCTCCAGAGCGGCCCTTCTGCCCACATCTTCAATATAAGGATTCAGCCCGCGGTTTTCATGAACCACAAGAATACCGGGTAACTTTCCCTTCTTTTCAACAGGAATGGATTGAAGCCCCTTTATGGTTCCTCCGCCCTTGGGTGATGGGTAAGTAATATATTCAGATATCAAACGGGGGTCATTGGCCGGAACAAGCATCGTATCTATATAATTAGGCATGACAAAGCCCATGAGCGAAGCCAGGGTAATGCTTCCAACGGCAAACATGGAAAGCTTTTCAACAAATTGCCTGCGATCGATCCTGTTGTGCGCATAGTCGTCATACAAATCAAATACTTCCTGGCTGATGTCTTGTTTCGTGAGTTTTTTCATAAGTTCTGAATTACGATTAAAAGTTTTAGGCTTGAGATATCATTAAGCATTGTATTTGCTCCTAAAATAAAAAAAAATATTTGAAAGGCAGCGCAGTAACTCAAATTAAGCCTGAGTGAAATAAAAAAAGCCGGAGGTTCACGAACCTCCGGCAGCATTTATAGTTTTAAGATTAGGTTTTAATAGACAGTATTTCCTAACAATACGTCGTCAAAATTAATTCCTTCAATGGTTTTGATCTTTTGGGTACTGTGGTCCCAATCGATTCTTTTCCCTAATTTATAGGATAATCCTGCCATATGGGCTGAAATTGCCTCTTCAAAACCTTCTTTTATACCACAGCTTAGCTTTGTTTTATTGCGGATTGCACTTAGCCATTCCCGCAGGTGTAAAAAAGTCGGATCCATTCTGGCTCCGTCGTAATAAGTCCACATCAGCCCCTTGTCTGCAAAGTATTGTGAAGTTGCAGAGGATATGGCATCCGGCACATTGGCGCCCGGGTTATACTGGTAAATGGGCGTTGACGGGTTGGCTTTGCCAGCGTCTAAAAGCGCTGCATATTTTGTAGAACGGTTATCAGGCCAGATTGTGAGCTGGTTGCCGAGTTCCATGGTGGCATCGTGTCCCATGATCAATGTAGGTCGGCTAAAGGCATTTCCCAAAGTAGCGCTATAGGTAAAATTCATGCCCTTTTCTTTTCCTTTTTCCTGGCTGCTGCCAACACTGAAATTAGGATATTCCATATTCACCTGAAGCACATCAGGTACATTGCGTCCATCATTGTGCGTATAAATTCCTCCCGAAGCCATTACGGAATCCGGGATGCCCATTTCCATTACACAGTTCAGGCGGTCGTAATCATGGGTGAGCAGGTCGCCTGAGAGTCCGGAACCATAAGCCCACCATTTTCTCCATCTGAAGAAATGATCTTTGTTGAACGGTATTTTTGGTGCCGTTCCCAAAAATTGTTCCCAGTCAATGGTCTGCTCATTTGCTTCTTTTTCAATTTCGTAATTCCAGGCCCCGTTATCGTCATTTCTGTTCGTATTGGTCTGGATCATAGAAACATGCCCCAAAGTACCTTTTTTGATGATATCCTGAGCAGTTATAAAACTTAATGTTTGCCTGTGCTGGTGGCCAACCATGAATTTTCCTGAAGACCGCCCGGCAGCTTCTTTCAGCCGGTAGGTTTCTTCAACCGTATGTGTCATGGGCTTTTCCAGATACACACTTACATTGTTCTCAAGGGCATCAATAGCCATTGGTGCATGCCAGTGGTCGGGTGTGGCGATGATCACGGCATCCACATTACCGCTGCGGATCATCTCCTGATAGGTTTTGTATCTGTGACCGGATTTTCTTTAACTGAAAAGGAATCGATCACTTTTTGTGCCCGTTTATCAAAGATATCGCAGACTGCAACGAGTTTGATGTTTAATTTTTCCTGGTTCATAAAATCCTTAAGGTCTGTGCGGTTCGGATCCGCTTTAACGGCTAATTCCATTTCGTTTAACCATTCTTTGGTTGCAAAACCCAGTGACCTGCAAAGCTGTTCGCCACGGATACCAAAGCCGATGATTCCTATCCTGATCGGACTTCCTTCAATAGGAGGTAAAACAGGTGGCAGAGAGGCTTGTATATTTAACTGCTCTAATATTTCGGTTCGTTTTTTATTGCTGATCAGTCCTGTTGTTGCACCTGCCCACCATACGGTTCCTAAAATAGGCAATCCCCCTAAACTCTTGATCACATCTCTTCTAGTCCATTTCATAATGCTTCAGATTTTGTTATTTCTTTTTTCCTGTCGAATAGGTGTTGAAGACCAAAATATTTTCCGGTAGGGAATTGGTAAATGACCATACACGCAACCAGTTCGATTAAATTTTTATTGACGAACCAATAAGCGCCCTCCACTTTGATCTGTTCCAGCCATGGAAAAGGAGGATGGGCCAGGTAATAAAGCAAAAGCAATCCAGCAGCTACGATGGCACCTGCTTTTTCGAATATGCCAAGCAGAAAAGTGATCCCCACAAATACCAGGGCAAACTTATTCAGGCCATCTGCAATACCGATATATGGTTCATTGGCAATGGCTGCAAAGATCGATTGAAATGGTCCCTGAGCAGTGGCGAGGTAGCCAAAAGAGGTCCATTCAGGATTGTACATTTTAATGACTCCCTCATACAGAAAGTGCCAGCCAATCAAGATCCGCATCAGGATGATGGTTTCTTTGAGCCCCCAGTTTTTAATGGTTCCGAACATGTTTTTTTATTTTTGTGAATTCTAATTATGAGTGCAGATAATCATGTTTTTTTTTGCGGACTAAAAGTACATAAATTGATATTTAATTTGAGGCATTTGGGTCATTTATATTTTCAATAATTTTCCGTTTTCAAAAATTATTTTACTCCATAGTTTCTTTTATGATGTCTATTATTTTCAAGGTATTTTGACCTTAATTTGAGGGTTTGTAATTCCTCTCTGTTTCATCAAAATTTTCTGCGAATTTTGGCAGGGAGAAGTGTGCAACAATATTGGCTCCATGGATGGGAAATCTGACCAAAGCAGCCTCCATTACGCCAAGACCACCCCGCGGACCGGGTGCGGTAGAGAGCAGGAGCATTTTCATGCCTGCAAACAATTTGGGTTCTGCGCGGGAGGTCCAGTCGAATAGATTTTTAAAGGCAGCGGTATAACTTCCGTTGTGCTCAGCCAGAGAAATTACCAGCAGATTTGCAGATTTTATTTTGGTTATAAAGTTCATGGCCTGAACCGGGATACCTTCTTCTTTTTCCAAATCCACCGAGAAAACAGGCAAAGGGAAGTCTGCAAGATCGAGAAGTTCAGCCTTAGGGTCGAGCAGCTGTGCTGTGTAATGTGCAAATCTTTTGTTTATAGAATGCTTGCTGGAGCTCGCACCAAAGGCAACAATTTTCATTTTTTTATATTTTTGATTTCAGTTAAATTTCGTGTATTTCACAAAGGCAAGTTTTTTCCCGTCGGGTGACCAGCTGTGCACATTCAGGGTTCCTTGTCCGCCATAAAAGACCGGGGTCAGATCACGGCTTTTTCTTGTTTCAGTATCCAGGATTCTAAGCTTAACATCTTTGCCAAAAGGATGTTGTCCTTTTTGGTCCTCGATATAAGAAATATATACCAAAGTCCGGTTGTCGGGAGATGGATGCGGAAACCAGTTGTCATAGGCGTCAAAGGTAAGTTGTTCCTGTTCGGTGCCATCAGGTTTCATGCGGTACACATGCATCCGGCCGGTACGGTGAGAATTAAAATAGATCCATTGTCCGTCATAGCTGTATTCAGGTCCGTCATCCAGTCCGGGAGCATCGGTCAATCTTTCTTCCGGCCCACCGTTAATGGAAATGGCATAGACATCCCAGCTTTCATTCCGATTGGCACAATAGACCAGTTTTTGTCCGTCCGGACTGATACCATGCCAGTAACTAGGAAACAGGGGTGTGACCAGTTCGGGTTCGCCTCCTTCCGCAGACACCTTAAAAATACGCGAGTTGGCGCCATTGCCAGCTGTGGGATCATTATGACTGATGATCAGGGTCTTTCCGTCAAAACTCAGGCCATGGTCGTTGTTGCAACGGTCTGCAAAGCCGGTGTGGATTTCTCCCAGTTTTTTGCCATTCAGTACTTATTTTTTCAAGTTTTCCATTGGAATTAATTATCAGGAATTTCCCATCCCGTGACCAGTTAGGTGCTTCAAAATGACGATTTTCTTTCAAAATAATGGTCTCTTTCCCGCTATGTATGTCAAGTATGACCAGCGTGCTTTCTATTTTATCCTGTGTTTGGGAAATAGCTGTTGTGGCAAGAGAAGAGAGGGTGGAGATCAAGAGAATTGTAAATTTTTTCATGAGGTTTTATAGAATGGATAAATTTATAAAAATATTTTAAGGAATCTGCGGTTTTGAATGGGCCTTTTTCGAATTAAGCTGAGGAAGACTATATCCATCAAAGCAATCATTTTGCCTGATGGCTTAATTACATAAAGTATGCTAAATGTTGGGTTGAAGTCGTATTTTTTTTACTTTTCAATTAATTCGTAAATACCGAAAACTCTTTTTGGATTTTCTGCCATGATATAATTCCAGTCATTATTGGAGAATCCCTGTTCATTAAGTTCTGGGATCAATTTTACGAAAATATTGGTGAAGGGTTGAAAATCACCTCCTCCCGGTTTTGCCGGATCATACCAACCGGCATCATGCGAGATCAATATCCGGTGCAAAAGGGCATTTTTCTTGGCAAAAAGAAGTCGTTCCTTATGGGATTCAACATCCCATCCAATGCCATCCAAACTTATCCAGACTCCTAAATTCGCTGCGGTGATATAATTTTCAAAATTTTGTTCTGCCTGAGCGTGTACCCAGACAAAATGGGAGTAGTCAACGCCCATTTCCTTAAGCACCTTGATCTCATTTAGAGCAGTCTTCCAGGTTCCGGTATGTGAGACGATCGCCAGCCCTGTTTTTTTATGCGTTATTGCGGCAGCCTGCACCAGTTTTTTATCTATTGCGTTCAATGAATCGCCCTCATTTACGGAAATTTTGATAAATCCGGGTTTGACTGCAGTGCCTTCAATTCCATTTTCATATTCGGCGATCCATCTGGCAGCCAGTTGTGCGGCGGTTTCCGTAAAGGCATGTTCGGGCAGGTATTTACCGCCAACTGCCCCGTAATACCCCGTATTCGTCAGGATATTAATCTTTGACAGCTCACTTAATCTTTGGAGTAGAAGCGGATCTTTACCAAGATAGGAGGGCGTGCAGTCCAAAATGGTTTTTACCCCATATTTTTTAACTTCCAATAGGTAGGGCAAAACTTTTGTTATTACGGAATCCCGGTTCCAGTTATTGGGGTTGATTGAATCAGCACCTGTAAAATCAACCAGCATATGCTCGTGGATCAGCGCAAGTCCCATTGAATCCAAAGAAATTTTTCCGGTCACAGTCTGTATAAAGCCTTCACGGCTTAGCTGCGGTTTTTTCTGACAGGAAAAAAGAAATAAACTTAAAATTAAAAAATAGGCTATTTTTTTCATGCCACGCCAAATTATGAAAGGCAGAGATGCTTCCTTTACCAAGGACAGACTAAAAATACAATTTTATTTAATAGCATATATCTGATTTATTGGGAGAAAAAAAATGTACCCATCTACATGGTCTCAAGAGAATGCTTATGTGTTGGCCTCCAGTACAGATAATAATAGGCAAGGCAAATTAATCCGAGAATAAAAGGTATCACTGCCAGGTGTTTATAGGTAATGGCCCCGGTAACAATATTTTCGTCAAAAAGAAAGAACTCACTGATCATCCAGTAGGAGTTCGCGGTAATCCAGATGCTGATCGCCAGGTTATGGCATAATTCGCTCATCATGTGGCGGGTGCGCCAGGCGATGACAATAGATATAATCAAGGTTGGGAAGATCATGGCGATGCCTACGGGTTTCCAGATCATACACCAGGCAAGATCCTTAAAGAGCCAGAAAACAATATGAAGGTTTTCCATTTTTCGATATTTAAGGGGAATGCGGTATTCAATATCGTTTGGGTTTATATTCATCGCCGACACATGGGTGTGCCCGCCTTTTGCGCTCGAAAAATTCTGGTGTTGCATTGGAGTTTGGGTTTAGTGAATGAGATTTGAATCAACGACGAAATTAAAATTATTTTTTAAAAGAGAATCATTTCATTGCGGGAAATATATTCGTCATTCAATGGAGAACTTGCACACATAAGTTTACAGGGTAAAATACTTCCTGTATTTTTTGGTACTGTTAACAATTTGCAGGATTGTTGGGTAGTGCTGTAAAGGGTGGGGACTTAAAGACAAAAGATACGGTGACAGGGATTTTTTTCACCTAAGCCACAGCCGGTCATTTGGCCTGTTTATCACCAATGGATTATTACTCTGGTTATTTTAACAGCTCAAAGCTGGCCTTATTTTCTGTATCAGAACTGGTCCCGATAAATACTTCAAATAGACCTGGTTCTGCGACATATTCTAATTCCGAATTATAAAACTTAAGATCTTCTAAAGTAATGTTAAAGGTAACAGTTTTTGATTCTCCCTTTTTCAGGAATATTTTTTGGAATCCTTTCAGTTCTTTCATTGGTCTGGTCACAGAGCCAACCACATCCCTGATATACAATTGGACTACCTCCTTGCCATCAAATTTTCCTGTATTTTTGATGTTTGCAGATACAGTTATTTTTTCTTTCTCATTCATTTTTTTTTCAGAGAGAATCACAGGATCATAAGAGAAGCTCGTATAACTCAAGGCCGTAACCGAAAGGAAACAAGGGTTCAATGCGTTCGTCAAGGTAATTTGATCGAAACTTTTCAAACTCCCCATTCTTGTTTGCCGAAAGGCCTTCCTGTATTCTTATGGCCATAATATATTGGGATTTGTCCGACACTTCGCGGAAATGTCATGGTAAGTTTTCCGGATGGGTTTACATCGCCAAATAATACATCAGAGATGGCGTGTCCTGCTTCTGTACCCGGGAACCAAACGTTTAGAATAGCAGTTACTTTTTGATTTTCTTCCACCAGCACCAAAGGGCGGCCGGTAAATAGCACCAGCACAACCGGTTTTCCTGTTTTTACCAGGGCATCCAGTAATTCTCTCTGTGTTTGCGGAATATCTAACTGTGTCCGACTGCTCGATTCTCCATTCATCTCTGCAGATTCGCCCAAAGCGGCGACAATCACATCGGATTTTGTTGCAATTTCAAGAGCTTCTGCAAGTAATTCCTCTTTGGTTCTATTATCTCTGTTAAGTGTTTTGCCGAACATGGTTGCCCACTGCTCGTAGGCTTCATCTTCTATTAAATTGCTGCCTTTGGCATAGAGAATTTTTGCAGAGTTTTTAAGAACTTCCTGCATGCCTTGTAATGAAGGAACGGCATTGGCGTGTTTTGTTGCCACACTCCAGGTGCCCGGCATATTTACTGCGTTGTTGGCCAGGGGACCAATAAGGGCGATAGTACCCGTTTTTTTTAATGGGAGGACTTGTTTTTCATTCTTCAGCAATACAAATGATTCTGTTGCAATCTTTCTTGCTACTGCTCGGTTCTCGGCTGTAAATATTTCTGTTTTTGCCCTGTTCTCATCACAATATTTATACGGGTCGGTGAAGAGACCAAGGTCATATTTTGCTTCCAGAATCAATCTGACGGAATGGTCTATCTGTGCCATGGTAACTTTCCCTTCATCAAGCGACTTTTTTAAAGTTGTCAAAAAGCCTTCTCCTACCATATCCATATCAACTCCTGCATTCAGGGCCAGGGCAGAGACCGTTTGCAGATCACCTAATCCATGATCGGTCATTTCATTAATGCCGGTGTAATCGGTAACCACAAATCCTTTAAATTTCCATTGCTTGCGGAGTACCTCTGTCAAAAGCCATTTATTTCCTGTGGCCGGAATGCCATCGATTTCGTTAAAGGAAGCCATTACTGTACCAACGCCTGAATCTACTGCGGCCTTGTAGGGAGGAAAATAGCTCATTGTACATGCGTATTCTGCTCATATCTACGGTATTGTAATCCCTTCCACCTTCCGGTGCTCCATATAGGGCAAAATGTTTTACACAAGCAAGAATGGTCGTATTTAAAGACAGGTCATTTCCCTGATATCCTTTTACCATTGCTTCTGCGATGCGGCTTCCAAGGTAAGGATCTTCACCTGAACCCTCTGAAACCCTTCCCCAGCGCGGGTCACGTGATATATCCACCATAGGCGAAAAGGTCCAGTTAATACCATCTGCACTGGCTTCAGTGGCAGCAATCCTGGCAGATTGTTCAATGGATTGCAAATCCCAGGTACTGGAGACTCCCAAAGGTATTGGGAAAGTGGTTTCATAGCCATGAATAACATCCATTCCAAACAGCAAAGGAATTTTTAGTCTGCTTTTTTCAATGGCAATCTTTTGAACCTCTCTAATCTTTGCAACAGATTTAATATTGAATAAGCCACCAACTTTTCCAAGTTGTATGTTCTTTGCCACATCTGAACTGTTGGCCTGACCTGTTGTGATATCCCCGGCAGTAGGAAGGTTGAGTTGGCCCAATTTTTCTTCGATTGTCATTTTAACAATTAGATCCTCAACGAATTGCGATCTTTTTTCAATGATATGGTCTTTGTTTTGTGCAACGGAAAAACCATAGCAGCTCAGGATCCACAGGATAGCAAGAGTAAATTTCATTATAATTTAATTCGGTTTAAAACTAAGTGGTTGTTCGTGCGAAATGCGATGCGGATTCGATAAGCTCAGACCAGGTGGTATAAGAATTATATAGGACGAAATAATATCCCATATGTAGGTTGTGAAATCAACGTGTTTATTAAAGAAGCCTGGTTTAAAATCCGTACTGTGTGGATGAGAAGCCAAGTGTTTTTAAGTCCTTGCTGAATTTCAGGCGCCTGCATGAACAGTTTCCATAAGAATCCAGTTCTGTAATTTTCAATCATGGGGACAATTGTTCCCTGATCAATCGCTAAATATCTTTTTGTAACCCAATTATGGTGCGGAGAAAATGCATCATAAGGTCCTGCAACGCCAATCAGCCGATCTTTCCAATCTTTGTTTTCATAAAAATAACGGAGCGCTTTCATAGATTCTGCAGGAGTATACGGAAAAGAGGATAGTGCTGCTGTTGGTGTGATTATCCCTCTGTCATTACCCGGTTTGTGGTCTGTATAACCAACACTACCGTCATTGTTTCTGGTATAGCTAGCTGTTAAACCCCAACATTCCTCGCTGTAACCAATCCATCCAATTGGATTTGTGACACAATGGTTATACATTATTTTTGCATGGTTCTGTGTAAGTGTAAAATAGTTGGCGTACTGATCATTTAATCCTCTAGGATCCAGTCCCAAATAGGCGTAGTGTGCCCAGAACATAGGTCCGACGTTGCCTGTGGCGCCATTATAATTAAAAATTACCGGAATATTATAACGCATTCCGGCATGTTTTATATTTCCATTTCTTGCCCAGGCCTGGTGATAAGCAGCAGGTGGTATGGGGTGGGTTGGTGAAGAGGCTCCCATAACATAGGTGATTAGACATTCATTATAACCCTCCAGTTTAAAATTCATTTGCCATTCATAATTCGGTGACCAATGCCAGTACATGGCATTTTCACCTTTTGTATACCAGTTCCACTCAACTCCTTTCCATAGGTCATCGGCTTTTTTTGCAAGCGCTTTTTCTTCGGCTGATCCATTTTTAAAATATTCTCTAACACAAATAAGGCCCTGACAGAGGAAGGAGGTCTCTACTATATCTCCGCCGTTATCGATTGTTCCGAAGGGAACAACTTTGCCATTTGTTCCATTGATCCAATGGCTCCAGGCTCCGTGAAAACGATCGGCATTTTCAAGGAAGGTCAGAGAGGCATTCAAACGGGCTACAGCCTCTGCTCTGGGTATAAAACCTCTTTCTATACCTACCAATAAGGTCATTAGTCCAAAACCGGAACCTCCGGTAGTGACAAGATTGGCATCAACAAAGGGTTCATCCGTATGGTATCGTTCACGCGCCAGTTTGGAATTGACTTCAGCGTAATCCCAGAAATATTTTAAGGCATCTTTTTGCACCTTATCCAATAATTGTTCCTCGGTTAGGGGATTTTCTACAATGGGTTCTTCAATATCTTCATCAGATTTTGAACAGGAACAAGACGTAGCCAGAAAATAAAGCAGCAATATAATTCCCAATGCCTTCATCATTTTTTTTGGTATTGATTTGTTACTAATTGAAAGAAAACCTGACAGGAAAAAGCTCCCGTCAGGTTTGCAATATGAAAACAAAAACTATCTTCCTGCTTTTTCTAATTCATACAAAGCTCCGATTTCTGCTGGAGTCAATGCTTTGTTATATAATCTAAGTTCATCAACTTCCCCTTTTAAAGCCTTATTCCATGCATCTGCATTAGTACCATTAACAACGGTCTCAAGAGCTCCAATTACCGGTCTGGTTGGGGTATAATGATTTAGTTGCTTTGCAGCACCGCCATTTCTTACTTCCCAGGCAGAATTCGAAATTTTAACACCATTCACATAGAGCTTATTCGTGCCAGTAGTTCCGTCAAAGATATATACAATATGTGCCCATTGACCGCCAATTTTATTTGCGGCCCAGGTATGTGTTGCATCCATCCATGGTTCCTGCTTAAGCATATTTACGGCATCGCCTCCAAATTCAGTTCCATCTGCATTTTTAATTCTAAAAACTCCTTTTACCTGAATAGAATCGCTGGTTGTTAAACCATGTGTTTCTCCAAATAAGTTTAAGTTTCCAAACACTTCACCTGTTCTCGTCAATGAGAAGATTGGGGGAAATATTACTTACACCATCTTTCACTAACTTGGTGTTTGATAACTTGGCCCAGCAACTGATAGAAGCACTTCCTGAAGTTGAATTTAAAGCGGCAATGGCAGGATATGCCATGTATCCCTCAGTAAATTTGGCGGCCTGTCCTTTTGCGCCGGCAACAAATGTTGTTGCAACTGTTGAAGTTGGATTTGTTTTTGATTTACTTTCAGTTCCATTTCCGTCAAGAGGCCAGTAGGCCAATAAATCTGCGGCTGCTACTTCATCCGCACTATTGTAGCCACCGATTGGAGGTAGTGGTTCTTCATCGTCGTCGTCGTTACAACTGACAAAAGCAGCACTTAAGAGTACTACAAAAATTGCATTCAATAAAAATTTGTTTGTTTTCATAATGATTTAATTTAATGATTAATGTTAATATTTGTTGTTATTATTTAATTTTTAATATCCCGGATTTTGGAGAAGTGCACCATTACTAGTAATAATTTGATCCTGGGGAATTGGAAATAATTCATGTTTTCCCGGAATAAATGTTTTTCCAACAGCAGACATAGCGGACTGAGCCTGGCGTGTGCGGATCAAATCAAACCACCGGTCATGTTCCATAGCCATTTCCAAGCGTCTTTCCGTCCAGATATCATTTATGGTTAAGGATGACAGTGGTGACAGACCTGCCCTGGATCTGAGCTCATTTATTCTGTTACGGGCTTCTTCATTCATTCCTAGTGCAAATGCTGCTTCGGCGCGGATAAGTAAAATATCACTATATTTTAGCACCCTTAAATTTTTCGCAGTTGCTCCCTTATCACCATTCCATGATTCTGCTATACTGCTTTGATATGCTTTGTAGTTATATCTGGGATTATTCCAGCTTGGTGAACCTGCGAAGCCATCCCATAATGTGAAGGGCACAGATTGAACAAATAGGATAGTGGCTGTTTTGCGGACATCTCCTGCCTCATAGGAATTTGACAGTGCCAGAGAAGGTGTATTAAAGCCCCAGCCCAAATCGGGCGTACCCCTCGCACCCTGAACATTGGTATAGTCGCGCAAACCGAGCGTCAGGGTAGCCTGAACCTCATAAATAGACTCTGAACCATTTTCACCAACTTCCCTCCAGACATTTTCGTACTTTGGCAGCAAAACGTATTGGCCAGAACTGATCACTTCTCCTGCTTTGTCATAAGCTGTTTGCCATTTTTCCTGGTATAGATATGCCTTGGCCAGTAAAGCCTGTGCGGCTCCTTTTGTTGCCCTTCCCAAATCTTTAGGCGCATATTGATTTTTAGTTGGTAAAAATTCTATTGCCTGAATTAGATCGGCCTCAATTATCCCGTAAGTTTCTTCTTTTGTTTTTCGCACAAAGACAATGTTATTAATTTCCTCTGTATTGTTGATATCAATTCTTGCAGTAACCAGAGGTACTCCGCCATAGCACCTGACGAGATCAAAATAGAATAAAGCCCTTAAAAATTTCACTTCCCCGATCAAACGATTTTTAAGTGCCGGATCAATGGTAAGCTGTTCCAAATAGAATAAGGCATTATTTGCTCTGTAAATACCGTCATAATGACCTTTCCAAACATCACTGATCGAAATATCCGTTGCATCAAAGGTCGGGTTATCCATTTTTATGCTTATCAGCTCCAGTGTCATTTGGTGTTGAACCTTTGTTAGCATCGTCAGAAGTAATACTGGTCATACCAATCCACGAAAAGGAATACATATTGTACTCTAATTGTGCGTTATAAACACCATTAACCAATTGTATCGCATTATCCGGATTATTCAAAAAATCGAATTCTGAAATCGCATTATTGGGTTCCACATTCAGATCATCTTCGCAAGAGCTGAAGAAAAGCGGAAGTAAAAAAATAATTAACAAGTTACCTAATCTATTTTTCATATCATTTTCTGTTAAAATGAGACATTAAGTCCCATAAAGATGGTTCTGTTCGTTGGATAAGCATCGAGTTCTATACCAGCACTTCCCATTGGGTTGGCATTGTTGTTTCCTGATATTTCAGGAGAAAACCCTGTAAAATCAGTAAAGACAAAAGGATTGACGGCTGTTGCATAGATCCTAAACTTATCAATTTTCTTATAAAGGTTTGGTATCGTAAAGCCGAGCGTTATATTATTAATTCTAAGATATGCCCCATCTTCAACATAATAGGTAGATGCTAAAGGGACATCGTTAAACGGGTATGGATTATCCGCATTGGGTGTTGATGGACCTACAGAAGCTATCCAGAATTTCATATTCTACATTTTCACCTCCAAAACGTTGTGCTTTTTTACCATTATAAAGTTTGTTACCTCCAACGCCGAATAAATCAGCTGAAAAGTCGATGTTTTTATAATTTAATCCAAGGTTGATGCCATATGTATAAGTCGGCAGATAAGATCCGGCAACCACTCTCTCACTGCTGTAGTTAAATCCTCCTTGAGCGTTATAACCGGTTACATCATATACATAAAAACTACCTAAGGGTTCTCCCACCAAAACCTGTTTTGTCCATTGTCCATTTCCAAGTCCGCCACCGATGAAGTTGGCAAAATAGGCATTACTTACATCCTTGAGCTCATTCTTATTTGCTGAAAAATTTGTTCCTAGGTAGTAACCCCAGTTTTCATTCATTCTGTCTTCCCAGCGCAAGGTAATTTCAAAACCATTATTTGAAACAGTTCCTGTATTTAAATAAACTGCACCTGGTGAAAGCACCGGAGGAAGTGATACAGGTAAAATAACATCCACTGAGTTCCGGTTGTAAAGATCAAATATTCCTGATAATTTGTTGTTGAACAGTTTAAAATCCAGACCAAGATCAACTTCTGTCATTGTCTCCCAGGAAAGGGAGGGGTCAACCTGATAAGGAATATTAGCCCCTGCAAATATTTCCTGATCGGCTCCAAAGGCATAATTATAACCGGAACCAAAAACCAAAGTATTCAATGCATTACCACTATTTCCATTGGCCACTTCACCGTATCCACCACGAAGTTTTAAGTAAGTCAAAACTTTTCCAGAACTAAAAAAAGCTTCATTACTTATTACCCAACCCGCAGAAACTGCAGGAAATAGCCCCCATCGTTCATCTTCCTGAAATGCGCTGATACCTTCTCTTCTGACTGAGGCAGTGAACAGATATTTCCCGTCATAGGCATAATCTGCCCTGGCGAAATAGGCTATAGAAATAACTGGTGTAGAGTGTGAATTTGAAACAACAGCACCCGGTGCTATATTGGTGTTGTCACTTGAAAAATCCAGATACCAGTAATTGGACTGTTCGGGAACATTATTGCGGGTTCCCGATAAATACTCACTGTTGTTATTTGTTGAACGGGACATACCCAAAACGGCTGTCACGTCATTCTTGCCAAATTCTTTTGAATAGGTAAAATAATTATCCCAGTTCCAGATAAATGAGTCGTATTTTCTTTGATTCAACACGTTCACCGGATTTGAGGTCGGAAAATCTTCTGCCTCCTGAGTTGGATTTTGAGATAACCAAATATCACTGACTTGGCGTAAAAGTATATCCTTCACCAACGTCATAAGTTGTACCAAAATTAGATGTGAATTTAAGATCGTTAATAATTTTATACTCAGCGCTTATAGACCCGAAAATGATGGTGTTTTTATTTTCTTCATTGGTGTAATAAAGTTGAGCCGCAGGATTAGCCACATTGTTATAACGAATACCATCATAATCATTAATGCCACTGGAATTTATAAAAGGCATTCCCCACCTGCCATTTGGATACCTAACAGGCATAATTGGCGCTTGCTTATAAGCATTTGTAAAGCACTTAAGAGGTCTAGGAGTATTATGAACTATAGAAAAATTTAAGTGAATTTGAAATTTTCAAACGATCATCAAGTAATTTAAGCTTCAATTCTGAGAATTGATATTATTTCGTTCGTAATCTAGTTCCGTTTAAAATACCTTCTTCTTGGTAATTGGTGTAACCTAGATAATAGTTAGCATTTTCACTACCTCCTGAAACAGATAAGAAATTACTTATGACATTTCCGGTATCTGTAATTTCATCCATCCAATTGGTATCATAAGGTTGTTCAAAATTAAAGTATGAACTAGATCCCAACGCAAATTATTATAATAGGCAAATCTATAAGAATCTGCCATTTCCACCTCACTTGGATTTAGTTCATTCCAAAATACGAATCAAAAAGAAATTCTAAATTTGCCCTCTTTTCCTTTTTTAGTTGTTACAATAATAACACCATTCAGTACCTCTTTGACCATAAATCGCAAGAGAAGAAGCATCTTTCAAAATATCCATAGAAGCAATTTCGTTGGCACTCAATCCATTCAAACTGGGTGATTCAATACCGTCAATTACATATAACGGATCCCTTCCGGCAAGAACTGTACCCAAACCGCGAATTTGGATGGAGGGATTGCCTCCGGGTTCATCATTGGTAACAATATTCACTCCTGCCAGTTTACCCTGAATGGATTGAATAGGGGATTGTGATGGCGTCTTTAATATTTCATCAGATTTTATTTGAGCGACAGAACCTGTTATAGCTCCCGCTTTCTTAGATACCATATCCTATTACATACAACTTCGTCCAATCGACCCTCTTCATCGTCTTTCATGACCACAGTCATTCCCTGAGCAGCTTTCATTAAGGCTTTCTGAAAACCTAGCATGGTAAACTGAATTTCATCTCCTGAATTTGCATTTACCCTGAATATTCCATCAAAATCTGAAGTAGTATTTTCTTTGGAGGAAGGTACATAAACGACAACATCAGGAATGGGTATCCCTGAATTATCGACAATAGTACCCGGAAATTTTTTGTGAATGCAAAATCGTTTGTGCAAACAAAATAGCAACAAAAAGTAGAATATGTTTCATATCAATTCTAAATTGATTCTTGTGAAGTTTAAATATACAACTTAATCGTTATAGTAAATCAATTATATTTACTACACAAACACATCATTTAATGGATAAAATAATGTATCTTACAGATAATCAAATATATATTATATTATTATGACTTAAATAACTCATCGAAAAAAAAGCAAAATGATGTATTATTGATGAGTTAAGAAGTGTCTGAATATTTTATCGATTTCCTTGATTAACTCTTAACCTATACGTTTATATAGTATTGATAATGTTGGATAGCCGCTCCTCTGCCTGAAGGGACATTTTCTTTCGAAGCCGGTATCTATGAAGTTCTACTCCCGAAATGATATATTCAATAAAGGAGCAATTTCTTTTGAAGATAAATTCATTTTTAAGATAAATGCAGAGTTTAATGTCTTTGGAAGTCAGGTTGGAATATTTCTTTGTTAGACGGTGCACAAAATCCTCATGGCTTTGTAGGATGTTTTTATCAAAACTCTCCCATTCCTTTTTATTTAAGGCATTAATTTTTATTGACTTGTTGATTTTACTTTTCAATTGCAATAGGTCCGATTCTGTATCAAGTACCTTTTGTATGGATTCAATCATTTCTGTTTGTTTGGCGATTGATAATGATTTTCCAGCAACTTCTGATGCTTTTGATTTGATCTGCATCTCAAGCATATGTTTTTCATATTCCTGAAGCGTCAATTTGTTTTTGGCTTCCAGCTTCAATTTGCAGGATCTCTTTTTGATGTTTCGAATTCTTCTTCCTTAGTTTCAACTTTTCAAGATACCGGATTTTGTTCCATTTGTAATAGAGAAAAAGTAAACCAGCGAAAACCATAAGTCTACAATGATCATCCATACAAGAAAAATACCGGGGGCCTGCTCTACAATGAAGCTTGTAAGAGGAAACTTCGTTAAAATCCAAACCATTGTTATGGTATATTTTAATCGTTTGTTCACCGCTTATGAGGTTGTTTAAAAATGATGAAATCCCTTATTTACAGGTTAGTAGTTTTTGGCACTATTTAATTTGTAAAAAGAGCCCGGAAGCGATTATATCCAAAATACTCTGAAATTACATTTGATCTCTACAGGCTCATTATAATTAATTTTGCTACCTTCTCAACTATTTTTTGGTTCTTGTGATACGCCTCAATAATCACATTTGGATCTTTAATTTTTTTATTTTCCAGGTGGAAGGTTAAAAAGCCATCATCCAGATTAAGATAGAAAAGATCTTTGTTACTGAAATACTTTTTGTGTTCTAGAGTTTATTATTTTTGCCCTAGTAATATTTTGACAAGGATCAGTTTCCCAAATGAACTTCCCATTATTTTGGATAAATAATGTTGGATCAATTTGTCTTTCAATACAATGAAAATTATGTATCATTCACAGGAACAATTTCTGCGGCCGAAGAAAAGTTATCATTAAAAATTTTGTTTCTTTCAAGTTTCTCAGTAATCAGAATTAAGAAAATTGGTACCAGGTACTGTCAATATTAAACAGCAGTTCGTTTTTGAATTGAAACATCTTGATTTCGAAATCATTTCTCATATCGTTCTGCTGAGTAATGTTTTCAATGGTATTCGTTTGAGAATTACTCGATTTAAAGGAAATCCGGTACAAACTTGCTGTAATTGTCCACTGCCCAAAGTTCTTTTGGCTTGATCTGAAGAATATTTTTTATAGGTCTGGTTCAGATCGGAAATATTTTATATTTGCTTAAATTAATAGGGATTATCATACATGGCAATACCTGCTGAGTAGTTTGCCTGAAAAACTTTTGGATCATAATCACTTTTTAAAATTTTCCAACCACCACTGATCGAATTCATTTTGTTAAGCTTGATACCATGGAATGAAAAGTGCCATCATTATGACCGACAATCAATTGGTTATTTATTTTGAATCTGCCAAAACATGTCCTTTGGATTCCAGCAATTTTTTCAATGTTTTATCCTCATAGATAAACAGTCCATGATTGAGCCTCATAGATAGCCTTTTTCTGTAAATGAAACTGAATATACTGAACCTAAAATTCCTGTATTGTCTGAAAAAATGGAATAGGGAGAATTGATCTCAACATGAGCAATGCCATTATCAAGGCCAAGCCATAAATCATTTTCTTTGTCAAATCCTATGCTTAAAACCGAATTGTTTTGCGCGATTATTTCTGTTGATATTTTTCTAAAAGTTCCTGTGATATCAACCAGAATACAGACCTTTAAAAGCGGTTCCAATAGCAGTTGGTCCTTATTGATGAATCGTGCTGTAATAATAATGTCTTGTTTTAGTTCGTTATTTAAAGGGCTGTCCCATGGAGTTAATCTATTCCTATCGTCGATAAACACTCCGTTTTTTTCGGTAAAAACAAAGATTTTGTTTCCATTGCTCTCGATTGCATGAACTACATTATTTTCAAGATTTTGCCAGTTTTCTATTTTTTTAAACTGCCCGTCATTGAACATCAAATACACCTTCTCTTACAGATGCTGCATAAATTTGGTTATTGACTGCAAAGCAATAAGAGATCTGAAATGGAATTCTGATCTTCTGAATAGTATTTCCGTTATAAATAAACAGATCATTAAATGATTGGAAATAAATCTTGTCTTGAAACTTGAATATCTTCCAGATTTCCTCATTGATTGAATTTCCCTCAAAGAGCTTTTTTCCTTTGCTTAATGAGGTATAAATCATTTTACCGTTTTTTCGATTCCAATAACCAAATTCAGTATAGGAACCACAGTAAATCCGATTTCCATCAGCAAGAACGGAACGAATTACTGTTTTATTTGGAAGAATATACTTGTCCCATTTTACACCGTTGTACCTCAGAAAATAGTGATTGTTCGCAAAATACATGGCGTTATCCTCCCCTTGTGTAGAACTCCAAACCTGATTGTCACCATCATAGTTTGTCATAGTGAAATTTTCAACAAAGGGCAGTAATTCCTGTGACTGGACTTTGCCAATAAAAAAGGATAAGACTAAAAGGATTAATGCTAAGGGTTTCAACGATACTATGTTTTTCCCAAATGTAAAAACAAAATAGCATTTTCCCTGAGTCGCCGTCAAAAAATTCTAATTCGCGTTGGTGATCTCTGAGAGAACCAATCATTATTTGGTTTTCTAACAGTACATCCATTCATAAATTTCAGGATTGTCATAAACCCGTGTCCAGCTGTCGTGAAGTGCATCGTCAAAAATGGTCAGGGTAATATCCTTGCTGCAGGGCTCCAGTTTTTTATAGATTTGTACGGAATAGAATACATTCACCGTTTCGTCGAGCTGTCCATGAAAGATTAGTGCTGGAATGTTGGCTGTTCCGATTCTCCACCATGGGTATCCGGTCCACATAACCCGCTATCGGAACCAGCGCTGCCAAGACATTTACGGATGGGCAAATGCAAGATTCCAGGCACCCCAACCGCCCATGCTGAGTCCGGTGAGGTAGATTCTGTCAGGATCTATAGGATTCTTTTTAATGATTTTTTTAATAAGTTTATAAAGTGATTTTGGGAAATCCAGTACCTGTTTTCCGACATAAAGAAGCCAGAACAGAAGGCATCTAAGGGATGGGTTTTTCAAGTGTTAACGGACCGTGGATTTTGAGTTTTTCCAGATCTTTATTTCTCACCAGACCATGCAGAAAAATCAATAGTGGTTTTTTTTCTTTCGACAAATCAGGTTTATGAAGCAGATAACCATAAGTAAATGTTTGTTTGGTTTTTGTTGTAAAGGAACCACTGGTTTCCTGTAATCCCTTTTGAAGGAAAATGAAAAAATTAGTAAGAATAAGATCTGGTATCTCATTTTTATTGGATTCTTAAAATTTATGCACGATGTCAATTGAAAAAGAAGATTTATTTTCCTATTGCTCCTTCAAATATAAAGATAAAGAGGAAATCGAAAAAAATGAATATCAAAAAGGGCTTATTAAAATTTACTTTCTTTATCAATTTTGATCCATGATGCACTGCAGCGAAAACTACCGGACATTTCCCGGAATATTTTTGAAGTTAATTATGCAGCTTACAAAAAATATGGTTAAATTTAGTAAGTAAGTCAGGTATATGTATTACCTGTGCTTATTCTTTTATTTTTTAAAGGTTCAAACACTTTGTTATGAGAAATATAATTTCCGTCGATTGGTTAAAACAGCATTTGAATGATCCGGATCTGGTCATCCTGAATGCAAGCCAGCCAGAAAACAGGAATCCGGAGAACGCACATTATTATGAAAAGCAAATACCCAATGCGCGGTTTTTTGATCTGAACAATGTCTTTAGTGACAAGGAAAATCCTTTACCCCATATGCTGCCTGATGCTTTATCTTTTCAAAAGGAGTGCCGGCATTTAGGGATTTTCACCAATAGCCATATTGTTGTTTATGACAATACCGGGATCTATATGAGCCCTAGGATATGGTGGATGTTTAAGGTGATGGGTCATAAAAACATTGCTGTGCTTAATGGGGGCTTGCCGCTTTGGGTTAAAAAGGGCTATCCTGTTGAAACCTTTAAGGCAGGCAAATACCAAGCAGGAGGTTAAATTCAATCCCAAAGCAGTGAGCAAGGCAGGGCATGTTTTGGAGAACATTCAATCGGGCAAAGCCCTGGTAATGGATGCGAGGTCTCCGGGAAGGTTTAAGGGAACAGAACCGGAACCAAGGGTAGGGCCGAGTGGCCACATACCCAAATCGGTAAATTTACCTTTTACGGAAGTATTGCACGAAGGGAAATTTGAAGTACCAGAGGGGAGGTTTTAAAGAACTTTTCAAGTCACTGAATCCTGAAAATAATCCGGTTATCTTTACCTGTGGCTCCGGAGTCACTGCCTGTATCCTTTATCTCGCCAATGAACTCGCAGGCAAGATCGAAAAAATCAGTTTTTGACGGTTCCTGGACAGAATGGGTGCAACACAAAGAGCATCAAATACATCCAGGAAATAAATAAAAAGAATGATGATTCCTCAAAGGGATAAACAGAAAATTATTCGGCAATTATTTTGTGCTTTGCACTGTTTACCAGCGTTTTGACGCTTAGCGATGAAGCGGTCCCAAAAACTTTCGGGATCGAAGCTACTCTATGCTTGACCAAGCGCAAACTTTGTATAAATGCACAATCCCAATAGCCATTGGGATGATTTAACCACTAAAACCATCATTTTTGGGTACGTACTGTTTAGGCTGGCATGCTGCGGCCACCTTAAGTGTCAAGTAGCTATATTTATGTTCTTTTTCAAGTCATTCTATCTTGTTCTTTTTTTATCTAAAGCTAGATTTTGTCTGGAGGTTTGATCCCGATTATCGTTCAGGATTCAGAGGGAGGGTATTTTAAAAAATAATTTTTCCTTCGGTTCGGCAAAGGTGGAAGCTCTTTTGCAATTTTTGGTCTGTGCGTTGGCTTGTGCGAATTGCAAATGTGCTTACACCTGTGGGTTGGCTTCAGATTAGTTCTTCTATTGCTGATTTCCATATTATAAATCCTTTTTTGTTGTCTGAATAATCGTGTATAATTCTTGTAAAGTTTTCAGGACTATTTTCTAAAAATGTCTGTCTTCCTTTTTCTCTAATAATGTTTAGTTGGTTGTCAATTTGTTTTACTTCCTCAATTAGATGATGCTTTGTTTTTTGGAGTATGCCAAATATATGTTGCTTCTTCTGTGTCCAAGGTTTCCAAAACAACAAAATATTTGTTCTCTCTGAAAGCAGAAATACGAATGAAAATGGGTTCAACACAAAACGAATCTTCATTACTTGAGACTTTCGTGTTTGTCAGCTAAATATTGAATGTGTTGCGAATGTTTGTATTGCTTGTTTTTGAGAATTTCATTCAGCAAATCTTCTGCGTTAGAATACATTTTATTCTGTTCTTGTAATTCGTCAGAAGTCAAAATATTTTTCTTTTGGGAATTGAACTGCTTTAGCAATTCTTTATTCAGAAATTGAAATTTCACTCCCTCAACCACCTCTTTGTTGATATGGTCAATGTCAGATGATTGTGCTAATTGAGAAACTAATTTGCCGTTTTCAAATTCGGCAAACAATTCTATAGCAACACTTTTTGATTTTAGATGTTTTGATGAAATAGGGTTTAAGCACCTCAAATTCTGGTCTAATTTCGTTGTTTTCAACCTGAAATTGAAGTTCGGTATTCATCTCTACAACTGAATATTTGAACGCTGCACTTCCGTAATGAAACTCCAATTCCTCAATTGGAACTTTGATTTTCTTTTCTATGGTTATAACGTGATTTGAAGTTGTAATTTCGTCCTTTGGTTCATCAAACAAAGTTGCTTGCTTGTCAATTTTTCGATAATACGTATTTCGCTTTAAGAAAAGTCTGTTGAGATAATCAATCTTATAATCTCGATAATCATAAATGATTGGGTTTATTTCGGAGCGTTGTACTCTACCAATATATTGGATTAGTTTGCCTTCAAAAGAAAATGGATAAACCAAAAACAAACTGCTAATATTTTGTAAATCTGTTCCTTCACCAAAATATTGTCCTGTTGTAATTAAAACCTGAAAGTTTCCCTCTTGTAAGGTTTTCCATTTAGCTTTTTTAGAAGTTTCTGAATCTTCTCCGCTCAAGGTAATGGCTTCATGCGATTGTTTTAAAAACAAATATAGCGTATCAATATGCTCTTTCCGTTCGGTGATGATAACAACTTTTTTACCTTGATTCAGTTCTGTTTTCACATCTTCTAATATCAGTTTGTTTCGGCCAGTATCGTGAACTAAAATTTTTGACAATGCTTCAAAACTGTCCGTCTTAGAATTATATGGAACATCTAATTCCGTGTTGCGGATGACGATTTTCGCCTGTTTGTAATTTTCAATTTCAGTGGGTTGAATATGCGTATAAATTATGTTAACCCGAGGGATTAGACGTATTTTGGCCCCCCCTTTACTAGATTACGGATGATGTATTACTCCCGCCGGATTGAGGATTATAGATATAGGCATTGGATGTAAGAATAGAGACCCATCTTGCCTTTGTATAGCATATGGATAATACTATGACTACATTGATATTGATACGGGGAGTGTTAATCGAGAGTTTATCCCGGCTGTATATATCTATTACGCTCCATGGATATAACTACACCTTTTGTCCTCTTCTATGATATCTCCCATTCTTATTCGCTCTGGGGGTCTTACATAGTATAGTCCATTCTCTTCCTAATCTCTTGTCCTTTATCTTCTACTTCTCCAATTCGTCTTATGCGACTTTGTAATCTTCTTCTTATCTGTGTCTTATACCTCCTTCTACCTCTACCCCCCTTATCATTAGTTGATTCCCTATCCTGTCTTTTTTGTATTCTTCCCTACTTATATTATCATTCCTATTTATTTTATCTCATATCCTCTCTCTGTCTCGTTTTTCCCTTATATTCTCCTCTATGTATTATAATGTAGTGTATTATCTTATGTTCTATATATATTTATTATATATTCTTTTTATTTTATTATATTTTATTCCTTTTTTTTTTTATCTTGCAATGATTTCTCCTAGATATGTAAAAATCATTTTCCCATCATTGTATTTTCGGAAAGGGGTAGCAGTCAATCCATACAGATAATATGCTGTGTAATTTTTCAATCGTATTTCTGAAAGTTTCGGCAGGAACGTGGTGGCATTCATCCACTATAATAGTTCCAAATTGATTTTGAACAGACTCCATTTGTTTGGGTAAACTTTGAATCGTGGCCACGGTAATTTGTTTACCAATTTTTGACTTTCCTTGACCAATAACACCAATATCTCTTTTCGGAATACCTAAAAATGCTTCAATCCGTTCTGTCCATTGCTCCAATAATTGTTTTCGGTGAACAATAATGAGTGCAGGTTGTGCCTTATCCGAAATTATTTTTAATCCAATAACTGTTTTTCCTGAACCTGGTGGTGCAACTATTACCCCATAATCCTTTTTAGAAACCGTTTCGATTACACCTGAGTTGATGATTTCGCAAAGCGGCATTAAACGCAAAGGAATTGATGTCTTTAGCTTTCTTTCATCAACAAATTCAAATTCAATTTGTGATTCCTTGCAGAAACGTAAGAGCTTCCCGATAAATCCTCTTGGAATTGAAATTTCATTTTCCGACTCCTCAATCAATTTAAAATAGCGAGCTGTTTCAAATGTATTTCTTCCGATTTCTTTTTGATGAAAAATTTCAGAGTTTGCAAAATTTAATTCTTCCTTTAGAAAATGGGTAAGTGTTGGTGCAAATCCATTTCTGCTGACTCTTACAGTATTGTTTAAAGAAATGCTAAGTTTTCCATTTGTTGGTTGTGGTTGTTATTATTGGAGCAACAGGCGATACTATTTTGTATAGTTCATCTAAATGATCTGTAGAAACTTTTTGAATGTTTTTCAGAAAATCCCATTGGTCAGTGAATTGTTTCAAATGTTTCGGGATTAACAAAACAGCTATTCCCTTTTTCAAAAGCTGGTTTAAAAAGTGGCAATGCAATCAAGTTTCCGAAACATTTACCTGAAAGAAAATCCTGATTGGGAAACAATCTGTCAAAACTTGAACTTTTGTCAAACATTGAAAATGCACCCGATTGTTCTAAAATTGAAATGAATATTTTGCGACTTCTTATAGCAGGATATGGTTTATCAAAAAATATCCAAACGTGTCCGCCATTTCCTGAACGGGAACGCTCCAAGTAGGCAGGGATTTCTTTTTCTTTACAAGCATTAAGAAAAGTAACGGCTTCACTCTTGCCAATTGTCTTTATCAAAATCGGCTGCTAAAAACCAAGTGGTATTGTCTTGTAATAAAGGATAAACGCCAATTTGTTGAAAACCATCCAAATGCTTTTGGATTTGTTCATCTGTAAGTTTCAGATAAGATTTTTCGGTAAAATTCTGAAATGTTCCTCCACTCATTTTATGTGCCCTTAAACGATAAGGGTCATAAAAATAGGCTGGCATATAGCCCGATTTGTTTGCGAGCAGGTTTCTTCCCAACGAACCGCAAACACATCTTCACGTCCTTTGAAAAGGGAAGCGGAATAGAGTTGATATTTCGTGATTAGAAACCACTTCACTGATATTATCTATCCTCAATCTTCAAATTCACGCTGTTCCATTGGTGTTTTTTATATTTCATTAATATTGGATAACAGCTTGTTTAGCGTTTTTCTAAAATCTTTTTCATTAACAGGTTCACCATAAAAACATTATCTATAATTGCTTCGAAATATCCACTTGAAGCCAATCTTTGATTAAAGCTTCGGCTTGGTTCAATAGTCGTCATCATCTTTACAGCTAGATGCCAAGACACCAAATTGCAAAGTCAAATCGTGATTGAATTTTTTCGGCTTCTATGATGTTGCCTTTATAAGTCGGTATTGATAAATCGTCTTTATCCATAGTTGATTGTTATGTATCCCCAAATGTCCCACGTTGTTAAAACGTGTCCGTATTTTGATTATATTTACCCACGTTTTAACAACGTGAGTAAAGTTTACCCACGTTCTCAAGACCCTCTTTTAAGCAATTTATAAAGCTTGGTATTCACGTAAATCACTTCTTTTCCTTTAATCTCTGCTGTCAAAACCTCCAAATCTTCAAGATTTTTCAAATAACTTCCTGCGGTTTTTCTATTCAGTTTTAGATTTTCCACCAAAAACTCAATCTTGCAGTATGGATGGATAAAAAGCTGCTCTATCAAATCTTTCGAATAGATTCTAGGTAACTTCTCCTGCACCAGTTTTTGTGTTTCGTTGAACAGTAGATTGATTTTGTTGATTTGCTCAATGGTGCTTTGAGCTGTCTGTTCTATGCCTTTGAGCATATACAGAATCCAATCCTCCCAGTTATTTTTAGTCCGAACCTCCTGTAATAATCGATAGTAATCTCCTTTGTTTTGGATAATATAAGAACTCAAATACAATACAGGTTCATTTAGCAATCCTTTTAAAATCAAATACAGAACATTAATAATTCTTCCAGTTCTACCATTTCCATCATAAAACGGGTGAATGCTTTCAAATTGATAATGCTGAATGGCTAACTTGATTAATGGAGACACATCATCTTCATCAGTATTGATATACTCTTCAATATTTTCTCATTAAGTCGCTAATCGTATCAAAATTATCAGGAGGAGTGTAAATTACTTCATTGGTCAAGTCGTTGATTAATGCTGTTTTCCGGGAAGTCTTCTAAGCCCAGCATTGTTTTCTTCCAATTCTTTCTGAATTGCAATTATTCCATTCGTATTAAGAAACCCCTTTTCTTTGATTAAGCGTGTACCCATTAGAAGGGCTTCTCTATATCGTAAAACCTCTTTGGTTGCTACATCAGGTTTAGCAGATTTGGCATATAAGGCTTGGTAAAGTTTATCCTGAGTGGTAATCACATTCTCAATTCCAGAACTCGCTTGTGCTTCTTTTAAAATAACAGCATTGATGAGAATACTTGGATTGGGTAATGTATTTGTAAGACCCTTTAATTCCGCCAAAGCAACCGCAGATTTACTTTCTTGTTTGAGGATAGCAATCGTCTCGACCAAAGATTGTTTTGGAGGGAGAATAGGAAGATTATTAAATGCTTTGTTTTTCATACTCTTATTCGCTTTTAAATATTTTGCTCTTTCCTCTGCTACTTTCAGTGCTTCTATTCCTAAATCTTCGTCTTGAATTTCATATAAAATCTTGTCGCTTAGGAACGAAACCAACAATTCGTCTGCGTTGCAGCCGTAAATGTCGGCAAGTTTCAGAACTACTTCTTTTGTAATTCTTCGCTCTCCACGTTCCATTTTGCTCAAAATAGCTACATCAATGTCGAGCAATGCAGCAACTTTTCGTAATGGTAAGTTCCTTTACCTCTCTAATGTGTCTTAGCTTTTCGCCTATCGTTTCTGTTGACATAATATCATTTGACATAATGTGTCGAAAGTAGGAAAAGATTTTTGATGTGTCTTCACTTATTTCAAATTATTTTCAACATTCTTGTCAAGCGAAGGTAAATTACTCGCGTGTTGTTTGTTTTTTATGGTGTTCGTGAAACGAAGTTCGCCAATTCCTATTAAAAGAAATTTTAGTTATTGGCAATCGCATCTCATATTTGGCTCTTTTGGCAAAAACTTGGGTCGTGTGTCGGCTTATGCGGTTTTGCAAATGTGATGGCTGGCTAAAAGTAATTTTTTTAAAGGTGCTGTGGGAAAAAATTTTAAAACATTCGGGTCAGATTGTTGTCGTCAAAGTTAGTCCTAAAATTCTTGTAAAGAAGTCAAATTTAGATCAATATAGAGTCTGTTTTTTCGGAGTACTGTCGTTCTTTAGGCTTGCTTTACGACTATAAGATAACTCGAGTCTCTGTTAAGTATGGCCGAATCGTATCCTAATAAAATCAAAAGGAAACTCTTGCAATTCCTTGATCTCATCCCCAGAAATCTGGCCGCGACCAGAAAATCTAAGGCTTTGGCGGCCTCCTCCATGGATTTTCTCTTTTCACGGATTCTTTTTTCGATCTCCGGTTTCGACATATAACTTGGTTCCCTTTCGGCCACTTTTTGGTTGGCAGCGTCGTAATGATAGCTGGCTACCTGGTTTTTAGTGAGTGAATCGTCAATTATTTTCCTGATCTGTGTTAGGCGTAATATCGTTTTTGGTGTTATACGCAATTTGTTTTTCCCTTCTTCTGTTTGTTTCATCAATGGTGAGCTGCATGCTCTTTGTCATTTTATCCGCATACATAATGGCCTTGCCGTTTAAATTTCTGCAGCCCTTCCAACCGTCTGTGTGAGTGAACGATGACTCCGCAAAAATCCCTCTTTATCGGCATCTAAAATTGCCACCAGACTAACTTCCGGAAGGTCCAGACCTTCCCTTAACAGGTTCACCCAATCAGCACGTCGAATAAGCCTTTGCGCAGGTGCTGCATGATCTCTACCCGCTCCAGGGTATCCACATCAGAATGAATGTAGCGGCAACGGATCTGCACCCTGGTCAGGTATTTTGTCAGTTCTTCAGCCATTCTTTTCGTCAAAGTAGTGACCAATACCCTTTCATCTTTTTCCACACAGAGCTGTATCTCTTCCATCAGGTCATCAATCTGATTTAAACTGGGCCTCACTTCAATTTCAGGATCGATAAGTCCGGTAGGGCGGATGACCTGCTCAACGAATTCACCTTCGGTCAGTTTCAGCTCGTAATCTGCCGGTGTAGCGCTGATATAAATTACCTGGTTCTGGATCATTTCAAATTCCTCGAACTTGAGCGGACGGTTGTCCATAGCCGCAGGAAGGCGAAAACCATATTCAACAAGATTTACCTTCCGGGAACGGTCACCGCCATACATGGCATGTACCTGTGGAATCGTAACATGGCTCTCATCCACCACCATCAGGTAATCTTCCGGAAAATAATCCAGCAAACAGAAAGGTCTTGCTACCCGGGGCACGGCCATCCAGATAGCGTGAGTAGTTTTCTATTGCCACTGCAATATTCCAGCTCACGGATCATTTCCAGGTCGAATTCTGTCCTTTCCAACAACCTTTTTGCTTCAAGTTGTTTTCCGATCTCATTAAAATACGCCACTTGCTTTACCAGATCATCCTGAATTTCCCTGATGGCATTTTGCAAGACATCTGGTGAAGTGACGAATAAATTGGCAGGATAAATGGTAAGCGCCTCATACTTGTCAATGGACCTGTTGCTGGTCAGGTCAAAACTCTCGATCTCTTCAATTTCATCACCAAAATAATGAATACGGTAACCAATTTCGCCATAAGAAGGATAAACAGAGATTGTGTCACCTTTCACTTTAAAGGTGCCGCTTTTCACATCTGCATCTGTTCGGGCATACAAGCTGGAAACCAGAAGGTGCAGGAATTTTGTTCGTGGCAGGGATTGGCTGATATGTATATGAATGACATTTTTCTTGAATTCAACAGGATTTCCAATACCGTAAAGACAAGAAACCGAAGCCACCACAAGGACATCCCTTCGGCCTGATAAAAGCGAAGAAGTTGCGCTTAATCGCAGCCTTTCGATATCATCGTTAATGGAAAGGTCCTTTTCTATATAAAGCCCTGTAGTTGGTATATACGCCTCGGGCTGGTAATAATCGTAATAGGAAACAAAATATTCCACCGCATTTTGCGGGAAGAACTGCTTGAACTCAGAATACAGTTGTGCCGCCAGGGTCTTGTTATGCGCCAGAACCAGTGTTGGTTTCTGAACTCTTTCAATCACATTGGCCACAGTGAATGTCTTTCCTGAACCGGTTACACCTAACAAGACCTGGTTCTTTTCACCGTTCAGGATGCCTTTTACCAGCTGTTTTATCGCTTCCGGCTGGTCGCCCGTGGGTTTAAAAGCGGATACAATTTTGAATTCCATTTTACAAAAATAATGTAAATTGCCAACAAATAAATGGTGAATTTATGCCCCTTCGTTATATCGTCTTTTCATTCTTTTTTTGTGGCATTGGCAGTTTGCTTGCTCAGGGAAGTTTCCCGGACAGCTGGTTCGGAAATTACAAAGGCACGCTGGAGATTTATGGGACCGACTCTGTAAAAATGAAGGTGAATATGGAATTGAAAATTGCCGCGACCAGGAATGATTCCATTTATGACTGGCACATAAAGTATGAATTTAATGGCAAGGAGGACCTTCGGAATTACAGTTTGCGACTGGTTGATACGAACAAGGGACATTACTGCATAGACGAAAAAAATTCCATCGTTATAGATTCTTATCTTTTCAACAAAAACAATCTCAGTTCGGTTTTCAGTGTTGAAAACAATATGATCATGGTCAGATATAGTCTGGAATCAGATAACATCATCTTTGAACTATGGTCTGTTGACCAGCAAAAGAAAAATATTACGGGTAAAGGAGTCTCTGAAGGTCAGCCGGTGCCTGAGGTGAGTTCTTTTCTGATCAACGGACAACAAAGGGCGGTACTTAAAAAAGTTATTTAGGAATAATTTCCTGCTTCTGATTTTTATCATTATCCGGCGCAATTAATTAAATTACTTTTGCAACTTCATTTGGAACAGGAGCGTTCCTGCTATATTTAAACATGAAAATTCTAACAGTATTTTTTATTGCCATCCTTTTTATCAGTGCAAGGGTTTCTTCACAGGCTTCTCCTGATCATAAAGGCGGATTTACCATAAAATTCGATGAAGAAGGAAAAAAAGAGCTGAGAATTTTGGCAGCCGGACAATTTCAGGTTATTTATGTTGACGAGGTACCCGAGGACAGAAATAATTTTTCTTTTAATCTCAGAAGGGCGCGGATTACCACCTATGCCAAAATTAATGACGATTTTTTATTTGTGATGCAATTTGGGTTAAACAACCTGAATGAAAATACCTTGAGCCCAAATGGCAGGGGAGAGAGCTCACAGTTGAGTTTTATTGATTTTTACGGACAATATAATTTTAATAAAAATCATACTGTAGGGGCAGGTCTGCATCCGTATAACGGGATTTCCAGGTTGAACAATGCCAGTACCATAACCCTGCTTCCGATGGATAACAATCCGTCATCCTATGCCACAACAGGATTGTCTGATCAAACTTCCAGGCACCTGGGAGTTTTCGCAAAGGGAAATTTTGGAAAAATGCTCTACAGGATAGCCATCAATGAAACTTTAACGGATGGTATAGATATGCGCGATCCTGAAATCTATGGACCGGCAGTTTACGGCGGTCACAGGATTCTGGGTTCAAAAGAGGCTGGTTTTGCCTATGCAGGTTATTTTGAATACAATATTTTTGACCTTGAAAAAAGCATACTTTCCTTTAAACCGGGCACTTACCTGGGTAAAAAAAAGGTTTTAACAGTTGGCACCGGATTTTTTAGTCATCCTAATGGTACTGTGTATCTGGACCAAAATGGGATCGCTACCGGCGATAATGTATTGATTCTTGGTATTGATGCGTTTTATGAAGCTCCGGTCGGAGAGAAGGGAGCAGCACTCACTGCCTATGGGGCATATCAAAACAATGACTATGGAAAGGACTATTTATTCCTGACCTATGGAACTGGAACCATGTGGTACGGCCATTGTGGATATTTGCTGAAAGGCTCTGAGAAAAAAATAAGATTTCAGCCGTATGTATCTTACACCTACGAGGATCTGGTTGCTTCAGAGGAAGCAAGGAAAAGATTAGGTTTAGGAATAAACACCTATATCGGTGGAAATAATTTCAAACTCACACTGGACTATAACAGAGTCAATTGGTTGAATGCAGAAAATTTCGTCACCCTGCAAGCGGGAATCAACCTGTAGTATGGCATAAAAATCCAGAACAAGTCTTCCCATTCCATTTTTTATCCTTGCTTGTCTTGGTCATTTCAATATTATCTTTTATTTTTTTATAATCTTAATTTTATAAAAATATATTTTTTAAAAATTATAAAAAAAAAAAAATTTTTAATATAAATTTACACAGACTGCCTTTGGGGTGATTCAAATTATTTTTAATTTTTAATCAGAGATTTCTGCTTATGAAAGAAAAGCAACATTCGGCCAGGGCCTACTGGAAAGAAAATATTAGCTACCTAATTATCCTTCTCTCAATCTGGTTCCTTGTTTCTTATGGAGCCGGTATATTTTTTAAGGATGTTTTGGACAATATCCGGTTGGGTGGCTTCAAACTGGGATTCTGGTTTGCACAACAAGGATCCATCTTTATCTTTGTGATTCTTATCTTCGTATATGTGTGGCTAATGAACAGGCTCGACAAAAAATATGGCTATAACGAATAATCCGGTTTAACTTAAAATAAATATTTTTATGAGTATTCAACTCTGGACCTGGATTATCGTCGGATCAACATTTGCACTATACTTTGCTATCGCGATCTGGGCAAGAGCAGGATCTACCAAAGAATTTTATGTTGCAGGAGGGGGAGTTTCCCCTGTCGCCAATGGCATGGCCACTGCCGCAGACTGGATGAGTGCTGCTTCCTTTATTTCCATGGCTGGAATGATCTCCTTTATGGGTTATGACGGTTCAGTTTTTTTGATGGGTTGGACTGGCGGCTATGTGTTGCTCGCCCTACTTTTGGCTCCTTATCTGAGAAAATTCGGAAAATTTACTGTGCCCGATTTTATTGGTGACAGGTATTATTCCAATACTGCAAGAACAGTAGCTGTGATCTGCGCTCTGATTGTATCTTTTACCTATGTCGCCGGCCAAATGAGGGGTGTTGGTATCGTTTTTTCACAGTTTTTAAAGGTAGATATTAACGTTGGCGTAATCATTGGCATGACCGTGGTTGTGGCATTTTCTTTTTTTGGTGGGATGAAGGGCATCACCTACACGCAAGTGGCACAATACTGTGTAATGATCTTCGCTTTCATGGTACCTGCCATTTTTATTTCCCTGCAAATGACCGGAAATCCGATACCTCAGTTAGGCATGGGAGGGAAGGTACAGGATGGCACCTATTTACTTGATAAGTTGGATCACCTGCATACACAACTGGGTTTTAATGAATATACCCGCGGCACCAAATCCACCTGGGATGTCTTTGCGATCACTTTCGCCCTCATGGTCGGCACAGCAGGATTACCCCATGTAATCGTTCGGTTTTTTACTGTGCCCAAGGTTAAGGATGCCAGAAAATCGGCCGGCTATGCCCTCGCTTTTATCGCAATACTTTATACGACAGCTCCTGCCATTGCTGTTTTTGCAAGAACAAACCTGATTGAGACGGTTAGAGAAACTGCCTATACCGATATACCCGAATGGTTTAAAAATTGGGAAAGTACCGGATTGATTGCCTGGACCGATAAAAATGCAGATGGTAAAATCCAATATATAGCAGGAAATGCGCTTGAGGGGAAAAAACCTGTTTTTACGAAAGATACAGGTATTCACGGAGAACGAATCATATCCAATCCGGGCAAGGAACAAAATGAATTATATGTTGATAACGACATTATGGTACTGGCCAATCCTGAAATTGCAGGCTTGCCCAATTGGGTGATCGCTTTGGTTGCAGCAGGTGGATTGGCCGCGGCACTTTCCACTGCTGCCGGTCTGCTCCTGGTCATTTCCACTTCAATATCACATGACCTTATTAAAAAGCAGATAAAACCGAATATCTCAGAAAAAGGTGAATTGCTGGCCGCAAGAATAAGTATATTAATTGCAGTTATTGTTGCAGGTTTTTTTGGAATTTATCCGCCAGGTTTTGTTGCAGCTGTGGTGGCTCTGGCATTCGGTCTCGCTGCAGCTTCCTTCTTTCCTGCCATTATTTTGGGTATTTTTGACAAGCGCATGAACAAACAAGGGGCAATTACAGGGATGGTGGTTGGCATTACTTTAATGATGTTTTACATGATACGGTATAAAACAGGTTTAGTGGGTTTTATGGAACCAAGGCCGGCAAGTGAATGGTGGTTTGGCACTTCTCCCGAAGGATTTGGAACCATAGCCATGGCTGCCAATATAGTTGTTTCCCTCATTGTATCCAGATTGACCCCGGCACCCCCTGAACACGTGCAGGAAATCGTTGAGAATATAAGAATCCCGAGTGGAGCACAACAGGCTATGAACCATTGATAAAATGAGAAAATATTAATAAATAAACAGCTTTGATATGAGTAATTATCACATAAAAAACTTCGAAGAATATTTTCATATTTACCGAAAATCGGTCAGAAATCCGGAAGGTTTCTGGGAGGAAGTGGCAGAAGAGCATTTCATGTGGCGCAAGCGCTGGGATAATGTTTTAAAGTGGGATTTCAAAAAGCCGGAGATCAGGTGGTTTGAAGGTGGTAAACTGAATATTACTGAAAATTGCATTGACAGGCATTTGCGAATCAGAGGAGATAAAACAGCGCTATTATTTGAACCGAATGATCCCAAAGAAGCCTCGGAACATATTACGTATAATGATTTATACCAGCGTGTAAACCGGCTGGCCAATGTACTCAAGGAACAGGGTATAAAAAAAGGGGACAGGGTTTGCATCTACCTGCCCATGATCCCTGAACTACCGGTTGCGCTGCTCGCCTGCGCGCGTATCGGGGCAATTCATTCTGTGGTCTTTGCCGGGTTTTCGGCTACAGCCCTTGCCACCAGAATCAATGATTGCACCTGCAAGCTGGTGATTACCTCGGATGGTGGTTATCGCGGAAATAAAACCATCAATTTAAAGGGAATCGTCGATGAGGCACTTGAGAAAGCACCCTGTGTTGAGAAGGTACTGGTAGTAAAAAGAATCCATAGCGAGGTAGAAATGAAAAGTGGAAGGGATTTTTGGTTACAGCCCCTTTTAGATAAGGCAGAAACTGAATGCCCAATTGAGATTATGGATGCAGAAGACCCGCTGTTTATTCTGTATACCTCCGGTTCAACCGGAATGCCAAAAGGTATGTTGCACACAACAGGCGGGTATATGGTTTATACTGCCTATACCTTTAAAAATGTATTTCAATACAGGGAAAATGATATCTTCTGGTGCACAGCAGATATAGGCTGGGTTACCGGACACAGTTATATAGTTTACGGTCCCTTGCTCAATGGTGCTACTACGGTCATGTTCGAGGGTGTGCCAAATTTTCCTGATTTTGGCAGGTTCTGGGAGATCATTGACAAACACAAAATCACACATTTTTACACTGCCCCAACAGCCATACGCTCATTGGGTAAGGAAAGCCTGGATTTTATAGAGAAGCATAAACTGGACTCATTGAAAGTACTTGGCTCGGTAGGTGAGCCCATCAATGAAGAAGCCTGGCATTGGTACAACGACAATATTGGCAAGAAAAGGTGTCCTATCGTGGATACCTGGTGGCAAACCGAGACAGGAGGGATACTGATCACACCTATACCATTTATTACACCGACAAAACCAACCTACGCAACCCTGCCATTGCCAGGAATTCAACCTGTACTGATGGATGAAACGGGAAAAGAAATTCTCAACAACCAGGTAGACGGAAGGTTGTGTATAAAGTTCCCCTGGCCTGCCATTGCCAGAACAATCTGGGGAAATCACCAACGGTACAAAGAGACTTATTTTTCTACTTATAAGGATATGTATTTTACCGGTGACGGTGCCTTAAGGGATGAAGTCGGCTATTACAGGATTACGGGCAGGGTAGATGATGTGATCATCGTTTCCGGACATAATTTAGGTACCGCACCTATTGAAGATGCCATAAACGAACACCCGGCCGTAGCAGAATCGGCCATTGTTGGTTATCCGCATGATATCAAAGGAAATGCATTGTACGGATTCGTGATCCTCAAAGAAACAGGCGAATACAGAGACCATAACAATGTCCGTAAGGAAATTAACCAGATGATCACCGAACACATAGGCCCGATTGCAAAACTCGAAAAGATCCAGTTTACAAGCGGCTTGCCAAAAACCAGGTCGGGAAAAATAATGCGACGGATTTTGAGAAAAATTGCCTGCAATGAGTTAGCCGATATGGGAGATACAAGCACCTTGCTGAACCCTGAGGTGGTGCAGGAAATTATAGAAAACAGAAAATAAGCAATGAAATAAGCGGTATTGGTTTTTCAGATCAAACCATGGGTAGGTTTGTTAAAAAGAAGGTCCTTCATATCTAATGCGGGATTTGCTTTCTTTAGCTGGGCTGTAATTTTAAGGAAAAGTATTGCGGTTAAAAACGCATCTCCGGCCGCTGTGTGTCTGTCATGCTTTTTGATTGAGAAGAGATCACATAAATCATCCAAAGAATAATGGGTATCACTTGAAGTACACAATGTGGTTTTTTTAAATAATACACCTGTATCCAAAACCTTATTTTTTAGCTTTGGCAATGACAAACGCCTTAAAGTATTATTTAGAACAGTCAGATCAAAATCGGCATGATGCGCCACAATAACTGCATTTTTAAGAAAGGGCAAAAGTTGTTCTATGGCTTCCTGTTCTGTTTGTTTATGAAACTTACCATTTTTTAACAGACCATGAACGGCCACCGTTTCTGTATTGAACTGATCCTGAGAGAGGTAGATTTCCAATGAATCGGCAACACTGATTTTGTTTTCATGTAGCCCTACACAGCCTATGGAAAGAATCCTGTCCTTTACCGGATCGAGGCCCGTGGTCTCAGTGTCTAACACAACAAACCTCACCACATCTATGTCAAGTGGTAATTTAGACCTGAAATGGTCACTATATCGTTTCCAGAAATCTGGTAATTTATTTTGGTTGAACCAGTTGAGATTCCACATCCTATAAAAGTTGTGCCAGGTTAAAACGCACTTTTATCAATTCCTGTACCTCAGAGATCGGTTTAAAGCAGTTCCTGAGTTGTAAACGTTCGAATTTGTTAAGCCCATTGATATTCACAAAACGGCCAGTATCTTTATTTTCCAGTCCTTGTTTTGCTCTGAAATGGAGCAGAATCTTATAGGCTTCAAGACACAATACATAGATATCTTTATTTTGAGGTTCTAAGGTGATGAGTTTTTCAAAACGTTCAAGGGTGTTGGTAATTCCCGTTACCCCGTTAGAAAGAATCAAGACCCTGGCCGCATCAACCAGAGGCATTATGGCTCTTGCCTTTATATCGAACTGGTCTTTGTGCTCACCGCTGTGCTCCAGAAGAAATTGCCTGAAAAAGCCCAGGGGTGGCGGATTTCTGACCGCATTTAGCGCGAGCCGGTTGAGAAAGATCTCATGGCTTTGAATGTATTCAAGAATACTCTTTCCTAACTGAACAGGAAGATCTGCATTCCCATACGTACCATAATAATCAAAAAATATGTTACACAAGAGGATCTTATCTTCATCCGGATTAGTGATCCAGTCACGAAATTGTTCCTTCCATGAGGAAAGTGACAGACACCATTTCGGGTTGTTGGCCATCATTCCTGCCGGACAAAATTCAAATCCCACTTCTTCAAGTTTTTTATTGACCTTATTGGACAGTTCTAAAAAAAGCGCACTGTCATTACTTTGTCCTTTTCGGGAACATCACAATAAATCAAAGCATTGTCCTGGTCAGAGACCAACAGTTGTTCTTGTCGGCCCTGGCTGCCAAGGGCAAGCCAGGTAAAGGAGACCGGAGCCTGAACCTGCATCTCAGCCAAAGCTAATTCAATGATTTTTGTAGTAAGGGCCTGGTTGATCAGTGAAATGACCTTCAATACAAAATCTACCGGAATATGCTGGTCGAGAAGGCTACCCAAGAGGAGTTGCGTCTGTTGGCTGATCTTTTTTAATTCTGTGGCATTTGCTGCCCTTTTTATTTCCTTAATAAAAGCAGCGGGGTGATTTCCCCGCGAGGACAGCAGGTCGTGTTCCGATAGAATTCCGATGACTTTTGATTCCCTTGTGCCATCTTCAGTAAGGCAAATATGTCCTATGTTGTGATGAAGCATCGCAATTTCGGCTTCGGCCATGGTCATATCAGTCCGGTGCGTGATTACCGGAGACGACATAGTCATGGTAACTTCAGCATTCAGGGGGACTTTCCCAGTAGCAATTTTAGTCCGCAGGTCCTTGTCGGTTAAAATCCCTACAGGAAAATTTTTTTCATCAACAATTACAATTGAGCCAACGCGTTTGGCGCTCATTATTTCTGCAGCCTGTTTAACAGACATGCGGGCACTGCAGGTAACAGGATTTTTTGAATAAGAAGCAGTGAGCACATCGTAAAAATAGGCAGGTACTTTTTTGAGATGATCATTTGGAGAGAGTAATCCGGCACCGTATTTTTCGCTACCGCTTTTTTTTTGATTTCCTGCAAAAGTGGCCAGTAAAAACCGGTTTGCATCGGTATTTTTCAGTATGATTTCCTCGTAAAAGCTGGCGGGTATGCAGTAAATAATGCTTTCTTCAAGTGCTCTGGCGCTGAACATATAATTTTTTTTTCTGATTACGGCACGCAATCCGAAAACATCCCCTTCGTCACAGTGATCTGTTATCAACTTTTTCTCACTGTATTCAAGTACAACCGCACCATCTTTTACCACGTAAAAATCAGGGTGAACGGGATCATTCTGCCTGAATACATAATTGTCTTTTTCCATATAAACCACCCGGATATTTTCTGCAATGCTACTTAACTCCGTTTTTTTAAGATATTGAAAGGGAGGGAAATCCTTCAGGAAATCAAAAATGCGTTCAGCAATGGTATTTTTCACCTGTTTATATTTTTTCTTTTTTATCCTACCTCCGGCAGGCAAGCGTTTTTCCTACCTCCGGTTTACGTGCCGAAGGCATGGCAGGCACAGCTTTTTTCCTGTCTCCTGACTCCTGTTTCCTGATTCCTTTCAAAATATGTTACCCGAAGTTTACAACTTCAATCTTTGTTTTGTTCTTTTTCCCATCGCTGCAAAAAGAACCAAAAAGATCTAGGCTGCAAATAAAAATGATCACGATCTTTACCCATGCCAAGTGCGGCGGGTTGATCTCCTCGCCCCACTTCGGAGCTAACCCGTCTTACTATGCATGGCTTTTGATCTTAGCTCATTTTTCTTTGAGGCCGGGGTTTGAAATTCGTTTCTTTGCTCTTTCATTAACAACTGCATGACCCGCTCAGAATACATTTTATTTTATCTATCTCTTTTTCTACCTCCCCTTTTTTTTTTTAAGCTTTTATCTTTTATCTTTTATCTTTTATCTTTTCTTTTTGTTAGATGTAATTCGCAAATAATCATTTCGTTTGGTAACGACTCAATTTTGATGGCTCATTTCATTTGAAGCTCTTTCTTGATTCTTAAAAGCAATATTAAATTACAGGATTAAACAGTACCAATATGAAATTTCACAAGCTAAAGTAGCGAAATAAGCTGAATTTGAACAGGTTATTTTGTAAATACTACAGGTCGCGGGCCTTGAGAAGCAAATAAGAACCATAAATAAAAATGGCTGTCCAGCCCAGCACAATCGCAACCTCATACCAGTGTACGGCATAGTCAAAATGCACATCTTCGCCTACCTGTGTGGCCAGGGTTTTAACTGCACTCAACCTGGTAAAGGGCTGGTCAATGAGTTTGGACATAGACATCAGGGGGGCAAACTGGTATATGGAATCTGAGATCAGCTCCCCATTGGGCATATTAAACCTCATGATATTATAGGTCATTGTTTCTCCGATAAACCACACGATCATCGCGGCAACTGCAAAAGCAGATTTTTTGATCAGCATCCCCAGAAAGATACCGAATGAGAAAAATCCAACCAGTTTTACAAAATAGGCCAGCAGGTATTCCAGATCCGAAAAGATGATTGACAATTCATTAAAATCAGAATAGATAAGGCCCAGAACGAGACTTATGGCAAAAACAAAAAGGGTGGAAATAAGTGCGAAGAGCACGACAGTATAAAATTTGCTAAGGATGAATTCTTTTTGCTGAGGCCGTCAATGAGGTTCTGTTTTAAGGTTTTGTTGCTGTATTCATTAGACACCATTGAAACAATAATAAGCAGCAGGAAAAATTTAAAAAGAGAGGCTATATAGGTGTTAAAATGCCAGATATAAGGAAAGTTAAAGATGCCCTGATCGGCCAGGTGAAATTTGACCGGGCCTATATCAAATTTTATCGTGGCAAGCAGTGCAATGGAGAAGAGCAAAGCAAAGTAAGTGACGATCAGAACTTTACTGGCCCTGCTGTGCCTAAGTTTGTGAAGTTCAATATCCAGTAATCTAAACATATGTTTCTTATTAATTGGCTTGCTTGGTAAGGCCTAAAAAGTTTTCTTCGAGGCTAGGTTTTCTCATTTCCAGGTGAGACAACCGTATCCCGTTCTGCATAAGAAAGGCATTGATATCTCCGGCTTGCAATTCTTTGCTGACTTGAATCACCGTATGATTATTTTCTTTCCGGATCTCGGTAACTCCGGTCAGCCTGCTCAGACATTTTGCGATCTCCTCATGCGATTTGTCGGCCTTTAACAGGATGAGCTCAGGGCTTATTCCCAATTCATCCACCCTACCCATGTAGATCATTTTGCCTTTTTGCAAAACAATAACATGATCGCAGACCTTTTCAACCTCATCCAGCAAGTGGGAGGCCAGCAGGATGGTCGTTCCTTTTTTCGAAATCTCCAGTATGATACTTCTGATCTCGTGTATTCCCTGAGGGTCCAAGCCATTGGTTGGCTCATCCAATATTAGAATCTCGGGCTCATTCAAAAGCGCAGAGGCTATGGCCAGCCTTTGTTTCATTCCCAGTGAAAAAGTAGAAAACTTGCTGTTTTTCCGGTCGTACAGATTCACATCTTTTAACCGCAGGTCTATTTTATCTTTTGGGATACCTTTTATTTTACAGACCAGCGCAAGATTTTCATAAGCGGTCATGTAAGGATAAAAATTAGGCCTTTCAATAATGGCCCCAATTTTTTTAAGAGCTTCATGTGTGCTTATCGCTCCGTCGAACCACTGAAAGCTCCCCGAAGTTTTGTTTACCACATTTAAAATAATCCCCAGGGTGGTTGATTTTCCGCTGCCATTCGGACCCAAAATTCCGTATACATTCCCTTTTTTAAGGGTAAAGGACAGGTTATTTACAGCGTGTATGCTGCCAAATTTTTTGTGGAGATTGCCGACACTTAAAATTGTTTCCAAAGAAAATAATTTTTTATATACGACGACCATAAGCGGAAATTGTTACGGATGGAAAATTTAAAATTAATTTCACAAGACAATTCTGAATTAGTTTGTATTTTTAAACTTTGGTTGAAAAATGAACACAGAAGAAAAATTAATTTCCAAAAAGAAGCCGTCTTTTCCTGTTAACAAGGAACTGTATGATTATTTGACGGAATACAACCGGAATATCAAGATCCCGGTTTCTTACGAGGATCTGCTCAGATTTTCAGGTTTCATAAGTGTTTTTGATAAAAACGGGACTGATACACTCTGGATCAGGGTTTATTATTCGACCTATGAACAAAAAGAGATCGATCTGAGCCTGAAACAAATGTATAATATTCTGCATGCAGACGGAAGTGAGGGCAATTTTGATAACCTGAATGTCGATGAGATCGATTACTGCACCTTTGGCAATTCCAAACCCTTCAGGGTAAAGGTCAGAAATGTGTTGAACGATAATTACACTTATTTATACGTTAAGAAGGCCGATGCCTCGAGGGTTTATGGTTTGGAGCTCGAGGATTTACTGGCACCCAACCACATGAATTTTTTGGTGCATAAGGATACAATCATCGAAGAGCATGTGATCGGTATACCGGGAGATGTATTTATCGAAGAAAAATTAGCCGGTCTCACCAAAGAAGACCGGCAACGTTTGTCAAAGGAGTATGTAAAATTCAATGAAAGAAGTACCCTGCGTTTGCTGGGTGATATGAGGGCCTACAATTATGTGATTGTTCCTACCTATGACTTTGACCGCGTGCAGTACAGGATACGTGCTATGGATTTTGATCAGCAGAGCTATGAGGGTAATTTAAAAGTTTACCGCCCTCAGTTTTTTAAGGATAATTTTGCTTTTGTGGAGATGGTGCAGCACTCCCTTCAACAGGAATCCATAGAGCAATACAAAAACGAAGAGCGTTCTATTTTAGCGAAGCGCTTGAGAGGTTCAAAAGAACGTATTGAGGACCTGATGAAAGTGATGCGAAAGGACATCATTTCAAAACCGGAATATGTTGAACAATTAAAGAATGAACTGGTGGTTTTCACCAAGGACAAAAACTTTAAACAATGCAAAACGATGGGGGATATTCTGCAGGTTGTTTTCGATTTTGTTGTGAGAAACTACGAAAGTGTAAATGCCTATATTATCAAATAGGCAGGTTATTCAGAACACAACTATTCTTCATAGGTAAAACCGTCAAAGTCAAAATCTTCATCCAGTTCTTCATTATCCAGCCCCAGGTCATAAGGATCATCGGTTTCTGCTTCAAATAATTTTTCCGGGGCATTTTTTGGAACTGCACCCATTGAAAAAACAATTTTGGAAAATTCTTCAATTTCTTCTTTGCTGTCGTTTTCCATCAATTCAACAAAAAAGGTCCACATATTGAAGAAATCATAGACGTAGATCATTTTGTCTCCAACAGCCGTAACTACATCCCTGATGCTGATCTCACTCATTTGGGTTACCTGTCCGGGTTTTTCATTCATATCGAACAGAGGAAATTCCTCCCCCTGATTCCAGTTTTCGTCAGAGAGATAAAAGGAAGCCATCTCACTGCCGTTAAAACCGAAGGCACTTGAGATCGCATGGTGCAAGTCTTCTAAGGAGAAAGTCATGGGAATGGCAATATCCCTGATTACATTCTCCTCCACATCCAAAATAACTCTAAATTTGTAATTCATGATTTTGCTAAAATGAGCCGCAAAATTACCAATTAATTTCAAAAATAGTATTTTTACTTACAATTTAAAGCGATATGGATTCAGAGAATTTATTACAAAAGGTAAATGCCATGTGTAAAAATACGCTTATGGAAACACTTGATATCACGTTTACGGAGATTGGGAAGGACCATGTCTCTGCGACGATGCCTGTGAATTCAAAGGTATTTCAGCCTTTGGGATTGCTGCACGGAGGAGCTACCATAGCTTTAGCGGAAAGTGTGGGAAGCGTGGCATCCTGGTTGTTTATAGACAATTCAAAATTTGAGTCCAGGGGTATTGAATTATCTGCCAACCATGTGAAAAGTAAAAAGGAGGGCTGGGTGACAGGGATCGCTAAAAATATTCACAAAGGCAAAACCACACACCTTTGGGAAATCCGCATTGTGGATGAAAATGGAGACCTGATCAGTATCTGTAAACTCACGAATATCATCCTGCCAAAAAAGAGCTGAATGGCAGGATTTCATTTTCATAAAACAAAGATAATTAGGTTCTTATTCATTATTTTTGGTATGTTGATCCTTACCGGGATAATTCTGTTTCACAATTTTTTAAAACCCGAATCAGATGAAGATATACGGCAGTTTTTCGCAAAAAATGAAAAAAAGGCCTGGATCTCGTACGTACAATTCAGCAAGCAATGAGGTCCGGGTTATAAAAATGCAGGAGAAGCCGGATACAACCAAATATACCCTGCTCTTCATACACGGATCGCCCGGTGCTGCCATGAATTTTAAAAAATATTTAATCGATGCTGATTTGCTCAAAAATTTTAACATGATTGCTTATGACAGAATTGGTTATGGAGCAGGTAAAAAGGTATCCGTGCTCAATGACCTCAATAAGGAAAGCGATCTGGTAAAATTAATTGCCAGAGATATCCCCCTGACAAAGCTTGTCCTTGTGGGCTATTCATATGGCGGAACAATCGCTGCCGCATATCCGGAAAATATCAGCGGGAAAATATTGTTGGCGCCGGCAGTTAAAGCAGACTGTGAGCCCATGTATTGGGCACTGAATTTGTACAGATGGAATTTTACACGGCCTATGATCCCGCATATGTTTGCCAATGCCTCCATGGAAAAACTTGGGCATTTGAAGGAATTGCCTTTGTTTGAAGATAAATGGGGTTTGAGTGCAGCTGCAGTGTTATCGATTCATGGAAACAAGGATCGCATTGTACCCTATGAAAATTCTGTTTTTCTTCAGGAAAAACTGGGCAGTAAAAAATTCATGTTGATCACCCTGGATGGTGAAGGTCATGCCCTGGTATGGACAAAATTTGATCAGATCAAAGAAGAAATATTGAAAATTATAAAAAAGACCAATGCCTGATTTTTCAACACTTTGTAAAGAATTTGAAAACGCAAGGAACCTGCAAAAACCTTTTGTTGTTTATAGAAAGCCGGGAACCCTTGACGTGCAGCTGTTCGTGCAAAAAGACAGTTCAGTTTACCGGTTTAAAACTGAAAGAGAGGCCGGTTTCATTTTTTCTCCATTTAATGTGAACCGGGCAGGCATGTTTTTTCCCAGTGAAAAATGTCAGTTTTTTTCTGCAGATTATAAGGAAAGTGATTTGGAAAACTGCAGTGTAGGAAAGAAAGTTGAATTAAAAATTACAGAAGATTTTGATCGCAGGGAGCAATACCTCACACTTGTTAGCCATTGTCTTGACTTTATGCGGCGCACAGGAACAAGAAAAATTGTCTTATCACGAAAGGAGGAGGTTCAAATCAGCGGCTTGCCTGTAGTTTGTATCCTTCGGAACTTGCTCGAAAATTATCCGGATGCTTTTGTGTATATCTGGTACCATCCCTCAGTGGGCATGTGGGCCGGAGCCTCACCTGAAACGTTGCTTTCGGTCGAAAAGGATCAGTTTAAAACCATGGCTCTGGCGGGAACGCAAAGAATTAAAGGCGATAAGGAGCTCGTTTGGGGACAGAAAGAAAAGGAGGAACAACAAATCGTTACTGATTATATAAAGAATGAGTTAGGCGGTTTGATCACTAGAATCTCACCTGCAAAAACCATAAGAGGCAGGACAGGTTGCTCATATCTGTACAGAGTTGGAAGGGACATTAACGAAAGATTTTGGACTGAATCCAACTGATAAATAAATTACATCCTACCCCTGCTGTTTGTGGCCTGCCTAAGGAAACAGCCAGAAATTTTATAATGGAACACGAGGGCTATGACAGAAGCTTTTACACAGGTTTTTTGGGAGAAATTAACCTGAACTCAGGAGACGAAAAATCTGCAAGCACCCATCTGTTTGTCAATTTGAGATGTATGGAGCTTTTTGAAGACAAAGCTGTCATTTTTGTAGGTGGCGGAATTACAAGTGACAGCATCAAGGAAAAAGAATGGGAGGAAACAGTCGCAAAAAGTGCTACCATGAAGGCGATATTAATTTAATCCTTGCTATTTTTGTTTTAAATTCTATTCATGTCTGTTTATCCTCAAAAGGAACTAGCCCAACTCGTGCTGCAACTTTGTGCGAAATACGAGATCAGTGATGTAGTAATCTCTCCCGGATCAAGAAATGCACCGCTCATAATTGGCTTCGTAAATCATGATAGTTTTAAAACCTTCGAAATCGCCGATGAACGTTCTGCTGCTTTTTTTGCTATAGGCATTGCCCAGCAGACAAAAAAACCGGTTGCTTTGCTGTGCACATCGGGATCAGCGCTGCTCAATTACTATCCCGCCATAGCGGAGGCTTATTACAGTAAAATTCCACTGGTAGTTATTTCTACGGATCGCCCAGCAAACATGCTCGACATTGGTGACGGGCAAACCATCAGACAGGCAAATGTTTTCAGCAACCACATTTTATTCAGTGCCAATTTGGCCGATATAGAAAAGGAGGAAGACAAAGAGAGATTAACGGCAAACGCAGTGCTGATCAGTGAAGCGTTGAGAACAGCCCGGGATCAGAACGGGCCTGTGCACATCAATGTACCCCTGGATGAGCCACTATATAATACTGTTTCTGAACTGTACGACTATGAAGAAATAATTAATTATGAAAAGCAGGTAGTTAAAAGCAGTTTATTGGATGAGGAGCCTTTGGAGGTAGGGGAACTGCAGAAATTTACAGAACAGTGGAACCGGGCTGAAAAAAAACTGGTACTGGTGGGCAGTAATTATCCGGATGCCTTGTTAAACACGCAGATACAACATCTGCTAAAAGATCCGTCTGTGCTGGTGTTTACAGAAACGATCTCAAATATTCACCACCCTGATTGTATAGGAAGAATAGACCAGCTCATTTCGCCCCTAACAGAAAAGGAATTTGAAGAACTGAGCCCAGAGATATTATTGACCTTTGGAGGTATGGTCGTTTCTAAAAAAGTAAAACAGTTTTTGCGCGACCATAAACCGGCGCAACACTGGCATATAGACAAATACACTGCGCCCGATACATATTTTTGTCTTTCAAAGCATTTTGCCGTATCTCCACAGTTGTTTTTCAGTCAGTTCTTTTTTCTTACAAGGAACGCAAAGTCGGCATATCAGGAAAAATGGCGGAAAGTAAAGCAGGATCGTGAATTGGCTCATAATTTGTTTTTGGAGAAAGCTCCATTTTCTGATCTGAAAGCGTTTCAGCTCATTCTGGCCTCCTTGCCAAAAAAGGTACAACTTCAGTTAGGCAATAGTTCGGTGGTTCGCTATGCGCAACTTTTTGCCTGTGACCCTTCCATTACTGTGTTTTGCAACCGGGGAACGAGTGGAATTGACGGAAGTACCTCAACTGCCGTAGGAGCCGCCCATTACAACAAGGAACAAACTGTATTTATCAGTGGAGATATCAGCTTCTTTTATGATAGCAATGGTTTGTGGAACAATTATATCAGAAATGATTTCAGGATCATTCTGATCAATAATGGGGGTGGCGGAATCTTTCGCATCCTTCCGGGACCAAAATCAACCAATGTGCTCGAATATTTTGAATCACCCCATACATTAACCGCAAAACAACTTTCTGAAATGCACGGTACTCTCATACAGCGCTGTGAAATCAACAGAGGAAATTCAGAAGGAACTGGTAAATTTCTACGGAGCTTTTGACAAACCCAAATTACTTGAGATCATGACACCATCAACCCTCAATGACGAGGTTTTGAAAGAATATTTTAAGAAATTATAAACGGGATTATTTACTCTTCCTTTGTTTCTGTGGGTGTTTCTGTTGGTGTTTCTGCCGGTACCTCTTCCTCCGAAGGCAATCCTAACTTCTGTGCCCTTTGTTTTTCCAGTACCCTTTCAATATTTGCATAATAAGCATCTGCATTGGGATTGTCTGAGGTGATCTTCGCATAACCATTCTTGTAATGCTTTAGGGCCTTTTTGTAGTCGTAACCCGTCTCATAGTACAAACCGATATAGTAATCGCCTATGGGTGATTCCGGATACATGCGCATGATCATTTTTCCGTATTCTTCCAGGTAATCGCCGTTCTCTTTGTCGATTATGATCGGTTCGATTCTGAAGATATCCTTTTCTCTGATTTTCACATTGGATCCATACAGATATTCAATTTCCACATATTTTTTTTCCAGGTAAGCGATTGCCTCTGGAGGCGACAAATCGGCTATTTTTGTGTCAAATTCTTCCTTTGTGATCTCGCTGAAAAGTTTGAAGATATGGTCCATTGCCCCGGGAATGGCTTTTCCTATGGCAGCAGTGCTGCTTTCTTGTTCAAAATTCTCATATTTATAACGGAATTTTTCAATATCAGATAGTTTCAAAAGGTTATGTACGCTGTTGATCTCACTTTTAATTTTATCTGAATTGTATTTGCCGTTGCAGAGATAATAGAAAACATCTTGAGTCAGGCTCTGGGATTTGGCCTCTAGTTTCTCGGCCATGCTGGTAGGAAGTATGGGATTAATACTGACAAAGGCACTAAATACCGGTTTGGGTTCTATTAAGAAATAATTGGTGTAATTACCGGTAAGGGTTTGTCCAACAATGGTTTTAAAAAGGGCTGTCCTGAAATTGTCTTCGATAAAATTTACCAGTTCTTCTCTAACGAACTTATAAAATCTGGTACTTTCCTCATTTGGTAAGCCTGTATCGATACTGAAATCACAATCTATTGACCGTTCTTCATTCTGGTTTTTCATAATACCTACAATGATCTGTTCCGGGGCCCTTTGCTGGGCTGAAAAAAGTTTGGAATTGGCAACATATACGTCAAACAGGTATTCCGCATCAAAAATAATCGCTACGGGATAGGTATTTTTTGGATTTTTTTCATAGGATTCCGGTACGTAAATCTTCAGCATGCGTTCTGTACCCAAATTGGCAGAGTTTATTTTTTTAATAGTTATACTTTCCTGCGCATTCAAAAATGAATATGCAAGAAACAACAGCAATGTCAGTTTCTTCATTTTATTAGAATTTGTACGGTACAATTTAAATCTTTCTTGCGCAAAATTGTGTAATTTCGTTTTAAAGATCCATTGATTCAACGAAAATTATTACTAATTATTTTATCAACTACAAGAAATTATCATGAAGAAGCCAAATTGGAGGATTGTCAGAGAATTTGAAGACATTACTTACAAAAAATGCGGTGGGGTGGCGAGAATTGCGTTCAACAGACCGGATGTAAGAAATGCCTTCAGGCCAAAGACCACGAGTGAACTTTACCAGGCCTTTTACGATGCTCAGGAGGACACTGATATTGGGGTGATTTTGCTATCTGCAGAGGGTCCTTCTTCCAGGGACGGTGTGTATTCCTTTTGCAGCGGAGGTGACCAAAAGGCACGTGGTCACCAGGGTTATGTGGGCGAAGATGGCATGCACAGGTTGAACATTCTTGAAGTTCAACGGCTTATTAGGTTTATGCCCAAAGTGGTTATCGCAGTGGTACCGGGATGGGCTGTGGGTGGAGGGCATAGTTTACATGTGGTCTGTGATCTTACCCTTGCAAGCAAAGAACATGCAATATTCAAACAGACCGACGCAGATGTTACCAGTTTTGACGGAGGGTATGGTTCTGCCTATCTGGCCAAAATGGTCGGACAAAAAAAAGCCAGGGAAATTTTCTTTTTAGGCAGAAATTATTCAGCGCAGGAGGCCTTTGATATGGGCATGGTCAATGCAGTGGTCCCTCATGAAGAACTGGAAGATACTGCCTTTCAATGGGCTCAGGAAATTCTTGAAAAATCACCCACTTCTATAAAAATGCTGAAATTTGCAATGAACCTCACGGATGATGGTATGGTTGGGCAGCAGGTATTTGCAGGAGAGGCTACAAGGCTGGCCTATATGACTGAAGAAGCTAAAGAGGGCAGAAATGCTTTTTTGGAGAAAAGAAAACCGGATTTTAAAAATATAAAGTGGATTCCGTGAGATCATTTAGAACAAATGGAGATTCTGAATTTTAAACAGGTAACCCTATAATTGTTTAATAGAAACACAGATTATGAAAATCATTTGCATAGGAAGGAATTATGTCAAGCACATCGAAGAATTAAAAAATGAAAGGCCCGACAGCCCGGTTATCTTCTTAAAACCTGATTCAGCTGTTCTATTACCAAGGAATCCTTTTGTGATACCGCCCTTTCTCTTCTGAAATCCATTACGAGGTAGAAGTAATTGTGAAGATCAATAAGGTGGGAAAATTCATCGATAAGAAATTTGCACACAAATACTACGATGAAATTTCACTGGGTATTGACTTCACGGCGCGGGATCTTCAGGATCAACTGCGATCAAAGGGTTTGCCCTGGGAAAAAGCCAAAGCTTTTGACGGCAGCGCTGTGATTGGAGAATTTTTCCCTAAGGAAAATTTTGATCTTCTGAATTTGGGATTTCAACTCTATAAAAATGAACAACTTGTTCAAAATGGGAATACCAATCAGATGCTATGGAAAATAGATGAAATTATATCCTATGTTTCTCAATATTTCACATTAAAAAAAGGAGATATCCTGTTTACCGGTACTCCTGAGGGTGTCGGAAAAGTAAATACGGATGATGTTTTGGTCGGTAAATTAGGTGAATTGAATGCATTTAAGGTAAACGTGAAATGAAGTTTTCTCGCGATTGATAATTTATAATTTAATAGAATGGCACTGGAGATCGAAAGAAAATTCATGGTATTAAGCGATGCTTTTAAGAAAGAAGCAAGCCATAAAATCCGTATCATACAGGGCTATTTATCCACGGACCCTGAAAGATCGGTTCGGATTCGAATAAAGGGGGATGTGGGTTTTATTACAATCAAAGGTCTCGGCAATGAATCAGGGGCCACTCGTTACGAATGGGAAAAAGATATTCCGGTTGAGGAAGCACTTGAACTTTTAAAGATTTGTGAAACCCGGAGTGATTGATAAGACCCGGTATTATGTAAAATCAGGAGATCATATTGTTGAAGTAGATGAATTTTATGGGGATAACGAAGGATTGATGGTGGCAGAAATTGAATTGACCTCTGAAGATGAAGCTTTTGACAGACCGCAATGGCTGGGTAAAGAGGTTACCGGGGAGCCCAGATACTTTAACTCCATGTTGATGAAGAGACCATATAAAAATTGGTAATACCATATTGGAAATGGATGTCTTTGGTCATTTGGGAAACTACACCACACTGAAAAATAGTTAACTTCAATCTATAAGATCCATAAGCTGCACATTTCAGTAGGGATGTTATCCATTTGAAAAACAGGGTTGAGTGAAACTATCTTTATGTGCTTAGAAAAAACACTTGTATCTTTACACCTACAAAAGGAGAAAAATAATAGATATTGCAAGCAGAAATTATCACCATAGGAGATGAAATTTTGATCGGGCAGATCACTGATACCAATTCTAAATGGATTGCTGAAAGATTGAATGAAATTGGTATTAACGTGTACCAGATCACCTCCATCCAGGACGATCGCAATCATATATTGGCAGCGCTCGCAGATGCTGAAAAGAGGGTTGACATTATTATCATGACAGGAGGTCTGGGCCCTACGAAAGACGACCTTACCAAAAATACCCTCGTTGATTATTTTGAGGATGAGTTGGTCTTTAATAAAGATATCGCTGAGCACATCCAAAAACTGTTCGCGAAAATACGCCTGAGCGAGACTCCTCTTGATACAGAACAAGCCATGCTTCCGAAAAGGGCAACCATTTTGAAAAATGAATATGGAACAGCGTCCGGAATGTGGTTTGAAAAAAGCGGAAAAGTATATATTTCCCTGCCGGGAGTACCGATGGAAATGAAAGGATTGATGAGCCGGTCGGTATTGCCGAAATTGCAGGCTTCTTTTCAGCTGCCTTTTATCCTGCACAGAACCATGCAAACTTATGGCCTGGGAGAAAGCAAAGTGGCTGTCAGAATTGAGGACTGGGAGAAGGAATTGCCAATTTTTTTAAAACTGGCATACCTGCCTTCTTTTGGGAAAATTCGCCTTAGGCTTAGTGCCAGGGGCAAAGACAAAGATTTGCTGGAACAATCGTTGTCCGAAGAGATGCGCAAACTGGAGCTGCTCTTTAGTGATATTTTTGTCGGGTATGAAGACAATAACAACTATAGAAAATATAGTACACAAATTATGTACTGAAAAGGGATTGAGTCTGGGCGCGGCAGAAAGCTGTACAGGAGGTAAAATCGCAGAAATGATCACTGCAATTAGTGGCGCTTCCCTTTTTTTTAAAGGGTGTATTGTTGCCTATTCGGCAGAAGCCAAAATGAATATTCTGGGGATTCCTTCATCTCTTATTGAAAAGCATACCGTGGTAAGTGCAGAAGTGGCAGAGGCTATGGCAGTGAATTGCAGGAACCTGCTCCATACCGATTACGCCATTGCAACAACCGGTAATGCAGGACCAACCACCGACAAAACTGACCGGTCAGTAGGTGTGGTTTTCATAGCAATCGCTTCGGCTCATGGAATTGTTTCTGAAGAGTTCAATTTTGGACAACCCAGAGAAAAAGTGATCGGGAGGGCATCTAACAAGGCTTTGGAAATGCTTAAGAAAGAAATTATTAAAAACAATTGAAATAGTTTGTGAGATTAATAAAGAATTATTATTTTTGCACCTCGTTTTGAATTTACATTAAATAGGGAAGAAATGTCAAGAGTTTGTGAGCTTACAGGGAAAAGAGCAATGGTCGGTAATAACGTATCACATGCGATGAACCGCACGAAAAGAAAATTCAAAGTTAATTTAATCAAAAAGCGTTTTTATTTGCCGGAAGAGGACAGATGGGTAACTTTAAAAATTGCCACCAGCGCTTTAAAAACAATTAACAAGAATGGGCTTGAGGCGGTATTAAAAGAAGCAAAGGCTAACGGTTTTTTGAAAAAATAATTAGAGATGGCAAAGAAAAGCAAAGGTAACAGGATACAGGTTATTTTAGAGTGTACAGAGCACAAGGCTTCTGGTATGCCCGGAACCTCAAGATATATTACTACAAAAAATAAAAAGAATACACCTGACAGAAAGGAGTTAAAAAAGTTTAACCCAATCCTGAAAAGGGTAACTGTTCATAAAGAGATAAAATAATTAGGTCATGGCAAAGAAAGCAGTAGCATCGTTACAAACTGGTTCAAAGAGATTAACGAAAGTTGTTAGAATGGTTAAATCTCCAAAGTCAGGCGCTTATACCTTTGAAGAAAGTGTAATGGATCCTGACAGGGTAAATGACTTTTTGAGTAAGAAATAATATTCTTTGAGATAATTTAATAAAGCTACTTTCACAACGGAAGTAGCTTTTTCTTTTTATATTTGTAATTGTTTGAAATTAAATTAATTAAGATCTGAACCTTGCATTTTTTCGCCTCCCCCGGCTTAAAGTTTAAAACATGGGTATATTTAAAAATATTTTTTCTAAAGAAAAGAAAGAAACCTTAGATAAAGGATTAGAGAAGAGTAGCAACTCCTTCTTCAATAAACTTTCTAAGGCCATTGTGGGCAAATCAAAAGTTGATGAAGATGTTCTGGACAATCTGGAGGAAATATTGATTGCTTCTGATGTAGGAGTGGATACAACCCTTAAAATTATTGACAGGATTGAAGCGAGGATTGCCAGAGACAAGTATTTTGGAACAGATGAACTGAACCGGATACTGAGAGAAGAAATTACGGCCCTGCTCAGTGAATCAGGACAATTGATTGAGATTCTGACAAAGAAATTGATGGCATTGGTAGGCCCTATGTGATTATGGTCGTTGGAGTCAATGGTGTAGGCAAAACAACAACCATAGGAAAACTGGCAATGATGTTTAAGAAGGATGGGAAAAGTGTGGTCCTTGGAGCAGCAGATACATTTCGTGCCGCCGCCATCGATCAGTTACAGGTTTGGGCAGACAGGGTGGGTGTACCGTTAATAAAACAAAGTATGGGTAGTGACCCGGCTTCGGTTGCTTTTGATACCATTCAGTCAGCGATCAAACAAAATGCGGATGTGGTGATCATAGATACCGCTGGCCGTCTTCACAATAAGGTAAACCTGATGAACGAACTAACCAAAGTGAAGCGCGTGATGCAAAAGGTGACACCCGATGTACCGGATGAGGTTATCCTGGTTTTGGATGGCTCAACAGGTCAGAATGCCTTTGAACAGGCAAAACAGTTTACCAGGGCTACCGAAGTAACTGCCCTGGCAATTACCAAACTCGATGGCACCGCAAAAGGCGGCGTTGTGATTGGCATTTCAGATCAGTTCAAAATACCTGTAAAGTATATAGGTGTAGGAGAAGGAATTAATGACCTGCAGGTTTTTGACAAAGTTGAATTTGTAGATTCATTTTTTAAATAGACAGTGCTGCCTGTCTGGATCCGTTCTTCGGCCTTCCCGGCTGAATAGTAAGGATAAAATCATTTCAAAAATTTATGCGGACAAAATCGAGCAAGAATAACAAGATCAATGTAGTAACCCTGGGTTGTTCAAAGAACATTTATGACAGTGAGGTGTTAATGGGACAACTGAAGGCCAGCAACAAAGAAGTGGTTCATGAAGACGAAAAAGAAGAAGGTCATGTTGTTGTGATTAATACCTGTGGATTTATTGGTAAAGCCAAGGAAGAATCAGTGAATACCATCCTGCATTTCGCGAGAAAGAAAGAGCTGGGGGAAATTGATAAACTCTTTGTCACCGGCTGTTTGAGTGAGCGCTATAAAGATGATCTCCAAAAAGAAATACCCGACGTCGACAGTTATTTTGGTACCCACGACCTGCCAAATTTATTAAAAGCACTTGGTGCCGACTACAAACATGAACTTATTGGTGAAAGGCTGACTACAACACCCCGGCATTATGCCTATTTGAAAATTGCAGAGGGCTGTGACCGTCCCTGTTCGTTTTGTGCCATACCAATCATGCGCGGAAAACATGTTTCTACTCCCATTGAGCATCTGGTGACAGAAGCTGAAAAATTAGCTGCCAAAGGGATAAAGGAACTGATACTGATTGCGCAGGACCTGACCTATTATGGGCTGGATATATATAAGAGAAGAGCCCTTGCAGAACTTTTGAAAGTATTAGCCACAGTAGAAGGAATTGAATGGATACGGTTGCATTACGCCTTTCCAACGGGATTTCCGCTGGATGTGCTGGAAGTCATGAAGAACGAGCCAAAAATCTGCAACTACATAGACATTCCGTTACAGCATATCAATACCGAACTGCTGACCTCGATGAAAAGAGGCACCACTGCCGAAAAGACCAGAAAACTACTGGAGGAATTTCGTGAAAAAGTGCCGGATATGGCCATCAGAACAACTTTTATCGTCGGTTATCCCGGCGAAACAGAAGCACAGTTTGAAGAACTTAAACAATTTGTGCGCGAATCAAAATTTGACAGGATGGGTTGTTTTGCCTATTCTCATGAAGAAAATACCGGTGCCTATGCTTTAAAAGACAATGTGTCCGAAAAAGTAAAGCAAAAAAGGGTTTCTGAACTTATGGAAATTCAGAGCCAGATCTCTTTTGACCTGAACCAGGAAAAGGTAGGGAAGGTATTCAAATGTATTTTCGACAGAAAAGAAGGTAACTTTTTTATCGGCAGAACAGAATTTGACAGTCCGGATGTAGATAACGAAGTGCTGGTAGATGCAGGCAAACATTATGTTCAGATTGGTAAATTTATCGATATCCGGATCTTTGAAGCAAATGATTTTGATCTCTTCGGTGAACCCGCAGGGTAGTAGAGAATTTTCTGAAAAGATATTTTTTATAATTAAAATTAAAGAAGTATTTTTATTTTAAATACGAGCAGATTGGATCCCTTAATCAATACCGTAACCTATCAGGAAACAGGTTATTTTACAAAAATAATTCACGATTATCTTGAAAAATCGCCCCTCCTAAAATCATTTTATGGAAATTTTCCGGCTATTGAACAATTTCAAGCCCAGATTGAGCAAAAGAAAAACAATTATTCCCCGAAAACTCGCAGGATCCTTACTGCTCAGGTAGAAGCGCAAAACAGCATCCTTAATACGACAGCTGCTACCCGTGACAATATAGAATTGCTTTCAAAGGATATTACCTTTACAGTCGTCACCGGCCACCAGCTCAACCTGAATACCGGACCCTTGTATTTTCTATATAAAATCATATCCACCATTAATTTATGCAGGAAGTTAAAAATTACTTATCCTGAGTTTGATTTTGTACCTGTATTCTGGATGGCCTCTGAAGACCATGATTTTGACGAAGTAAATTTTTTTAATTACCACGAAGTAAAGGTAGATTGGAATACGATTGCATCGGGTCCCGTTGGACGGTTGAAAACCTCCACGCTGGAAAAAGTCTATTTTGAATATGCTGGCTTGCTGGGAAAAAGTAAAAATGCCGCATACCTTAAGGATCTTTTTTCGGAAAGCTATTTAAGGCACAAGAATTTGGCCGCTGCAACGCGTTTTTTTGTCAATGAACTGTTCGGTAAGTACGGTTTGGTTATTCTGGATGGAGATGATACGACTTTAAAGCAGGTATTCAGCCCTTATATGATGAAGGACTTACTGAATCAAAACTGCTTTCATGAAGTGAACCGCAGCACGGTTGCATTGGAGGAAAATTACAGGAGCCAGGTAAATCCTCGTGAAATAAACCTTTTTTACATCCTGGATGGACTTAGAGAAAGGATCACTTTACGAAGAAGGGATCTACAGAATAAACAATACGCACATACAGTTTACATTGGCTGAAATAGAGACAGAACTGAATGAACACCCCGAAAGATTCAGTCCCAATGTAATGATGCGCCCGCTATACCAGGAGGTTGTATTGCCAAACCTGTGTTATATTGGCGGTGGCGGTGAACTGGCCTATTGGTTCCAGCTAAAAGGATTTTTTGATAACTCAGGAGGTTCCGTTTCCTATCCTGTTGTTACGTAATTCGGCTTTGATCCTCTCGAAAAAACAATCACTTAAATTAGAAAAGTTGGGCATAAGCCGGGAAGCATTTTTTACCGATAAGGAAAGGCTTATCAGGGAGATGATCACTAAAAAGTCAGAAATTGTCATTGATCTCGGCAAGCAAAGAAAGCAGGTGCAGGATATGTTCACAGCGCTTGAAGTGCTCTCAGACCAAACAGATCCGTCATTTTCGGGTGCTGTGCGGGCAGAGAAGAAGAGGCAGCTCAATGGCATAGATAAGCTTGAAAAGAGGTTGTTGAAAGCACAGAAAAGAAAAATGGGGGATCTGGTACAAAGACTGGAACTCTTAAAGGAGGAGCTTTTTCCAAAGGGAGCTTTACAGGAAAGAACCGATAATTTTTCCGTATTTTACGAAGAATACGGTAGCAATTTCATTCAGGGACTGATAGAAACCCTGGATCCACTTGAACTGAAATTTTCCATTCTCGAATTCTAAACCAAGCCTGCAATCTCTAAGGCACGCCAATAGGCTCCAGCCCTGTATTTGGTATCAAAACCCGGTAGCTCTCTGCGGATCTATCCAGTACAGTTCTTCAAACTCGTCGTCCTGAGGGAGGGTATTGGCCTCCATATCATACATCACTTTTACTATCGCCAGTTCCTGACCCATAAAAACAGGATGGCAATCCGGTGGAAAGGGATAGTTTATTTTTTCCTTATAGGTAGCTAAAATGTGTGATTCTTTCAGGCAATAATCAAGTTCTTCCATTAGTTCGCGCTTTATACCAGCGACAATATCCTCCTCAGGTTCAAGTCCGCCCTGAGGGAATTTATAACTTTCTTCGCGAGGTGAGTACCCGATCAAAATCTTGCCCTCCTCATTCACTATGATGGCCATTACCGCTTGTCTGAAAATTTTTCCCATGATTTTTAAGATAAAAAAAAGACCGTAAAAACGGTCTTTATTATAGTTTCAAATATAGGATTATTTAAATAAAAAAAGTGTGAGGAACATTCCAACCCTGCTAAATACATTCATGTTATTTACCACCTTTCTTTTCAGGGTATTTCCTTTATTAAACTGTACATCTTTCTTATTGGTGAAATTCGCAACCAATTCAGACACATCTTTAATAAGGTTGTAGCTGGCAACGGTAAGTTTCTCATTTCTAGGCAGGTAATCCCCCTGAGGATAGAGAATCAAAAGAAAATCAGCATTATTGTCTTCAGAATTCAGACTTTCTTCCAGAGTCTCTTCATCGTCGCTCATGAGAAATTCTTTCCTTATCTCTCTAAATACAGAGATCTTGCTGGAATCAATAATAGAAAAACAACCTGATTCCAAAAGGTAATCGATCTTGTCATGGAAGGTGGCAAACAGGTTTTCCTTTGCAATCTGTTCCTTTGTAAGGACATCGCTATAGAATTCACTGATATGCTTTGAGATCATATCTTCAATGAATAGGCTGGTTATGAAAAATTCTCTTTTAACGGAAACTTCTTTCGCTATCATAATTACAAAGTTTTACCAATAGACAATTGGTTATTAAATAAAACGAATTATGAGGGGAAATATTTTGTGGGGGAGTAATTAACGAATCAAATATAATTAAATATATGATATAAAAAAAATCCTTTTAAATTTTAAAAGGATTTTAAGGAAATTTTATGATATCGGCAATTCAAATTTACTTTTTGAATTTGTCGTATTTTGATTTAAACTTATCAATTCGACCGGCAGTATCAACCAGTTTGACTTTTCCTGTATAATAAGGATGTGAGGTTCTTGAAATCTCCAATTTAATCAATGGATATTCAACGCCGTCAATTTCAATTTTCTCTCTGACATCTGCCGTTGATTTTGTTATAAACACATCACCATTAGACATGTCTTTGAATGCAACTAACCTATAATTCTCGGGATGAATTCCTTTTCTCATCGTAATTTCATTTTAATTTTATACTTTCGCCTCATCAAACAGAAGCACAAACTTCTATTTTCGGATTGCAAATTTAAACATATTTTTTAAATCTTAAGCAAATATTTTATTATTTTAAAGATGACCATCAGGAAACCTATATTTTTCTTTTTTTTTATCCTGTTACTATCCGCTTGCGGTAACAAATACAATCTGGAATTACAGACACCAAAGACGATACCGGTCAGCAAACCGCTGTCGGTGCAGGTGGTAGATAAGAACCGCAATCCGATAGATTCCGTGCAGTATTTTTTGAATGGAAGGCGGATCGTTCCGGAAAATCTGGAGATAGGAAAGGAGAAACTGGGAAAACATGCCATCACTGCAAATGTTTTTTACGAAGGCAAGACCAAGTTACTTACAAATACGATTTTTTCTTGCAGCACAGTCCCCCGGTGATTTATGACTATGAGGTTATTAATGAATATCCACATGATCCCCTTGCTTTTACCCAGGGACTTGAGATTCACAATGGTTATTTTTACGAAAGCACAGGAAATTATGGTAAATCGAGCCTACGAAAAGTGGATTTGCAAACAGGTGAAATCCTGGAGAGGATCAATCTCGATAAAAAATACTTCGCAGAAGGACTTACCATACTAAACAACAAGATTTACCAGCTTACCTGGAAGGAAGAAATTGGATTTGTATACGATTTGGAGACCATGAAGGTAATTGATACCTTTTCTTACGGTCAAAGCAGGGAGGGCTGGGGTCTCACCCATAATGAGCAGTTCCTGATTAAATCCGACGGCACAGAAACGATCTGGTTTCTGAATACCAATGATTTGAAGGAAGTTTCAAAAATTGAAGCGTATACTGATAAACGAAAAGCGGAGAAACTGAATGAACTCGAATTTATTAAGGGTAAAATCTATGCAAATATCTGGCAGCAAAATGCGATTCTGATCATTGATCCGGTTTCCGGTGCCATTGAAGGTATTGCAAACCTCAAGGGATTACAGGATAAAGTGGGCCAGAAGGGAGAAGACAATGTGTTGAATGGGATAGCCTATGATGAGGTCAATGACAGGTTATATGTAACGGGTAAGAACTGGAAAAAAGTGTTTGAGATAAAATTAAAAGAAAAGTAATTCAGGCATGAGACTGGCGGGTGTATTTTCGTTAATTCTGCTGTTTATCCTGAACGCTTGTAATTCCGATAATTTTGATTCGGTAACCAGCACAGGGGACCTCGTCTTTTCAAGTGATACCATTTATTTAGATACCGTATTTACAAACACAAGTTCCAGCACCCGCACTTTAAAAGTGTATAACAAAAGCGGCAAGAATATCAGGGTGCCGGTTATTAAATTAGGACTCGCTGACCAATCTTTTTACAGGATCAATGTCGATGGTGTACCGGGCCCGGTTGTGAAAGATATCGATATTTTAGCCAAAGACAGCATTTTTATTTTTATTGAGGCCACAATTGACTACAGTAAAGTGTCAGGTCCTTTGTATGAGGACGCAATAGTTTTTGAATCAGAAAAGGAGCCCCAGCAAGTAGCCCTAGTTACCCTTGTGCAGGATGCTCATTTTTTATATCCTAAAAAAGATGCGGAAGGGATCAAAGAAACCATCGTTCTCGGCGAGAATGAAAATGGGGAGGCTATCGAAGTAGAAGGTTTTTATCTGTCCGATAACACCACCTGGAATAACGAAAGGCCTTATGTGGTTTACGGTTTCGTCGGAGTTCCGGGAGGGAAAACACTTACTTTAGAAAAAGGCACACGCGTGCACTTTCATAAAAACTCCGGCATGCTGGTAGATAAAGGAGCAACTGTAAAGATGCAGGGGGAAGCAGGAAAAGAAATTATTTTGGAAGGAGATCGGCTGGAGCCATCTTTCAGCAATGTTGCCGGTCAGTGGAGTACCCTTTGGTTCCGGTCGGGCAGCATAGGGAATGAGCTGAACAACGTAATTATCAAAAACAACGAAATTGGCATTATTGCTGATTCACTTGCCAGTGGTATCAATCCGACACTGAAATTGAGCAATGTACAGATTTACAATACGACCACTTTCGGGCTTGTGGGGCGCTATGCCTATATAGAAGCAGATAATCTGGTGATCGGAAACAACGGAACTGCATCTCTGGCCTGCACCAATGGAGGAAAATACAGTTTCAGGCATGGGACTTTCGGCAATTTCTGGAGCAAAAGCCTGCGTCAGTTTCCGGCAGTGCTGATCAATAATTTTCGAATATCCAGAGTGAACGGCTCAGATGTGATCATTACCAGCAACCTGTATCAGGCAGATTTTATCAATTGTATTATTGATGGAAGTCAGAGTATTGAGTTCCTGCTGGAGAAGGTTGAAGGAACAGTCTATAAGTATCGTTTTATTAACAGCCTGCTCAGGTTCAATGATGTGAACAGCAAATATAAAGGCAATCCGTTGTATGATTTTGAAAATCCTGAATTGTACTTAAACAATCTATTTAACGGCAAAACAGATTTCATAAATACCGGTTCGAATGATTACCGGATTGGTGAAAAATCGGAGGCATTAGGCAAGGCCGATTTTGTAACAGCAGGACAAGTACCCCTATGACCTGCTGGGTGTATCGAGATTGCCCTCACCTGATATGGGCGCGTATCAGCACATTATCAAAGAGAATTAGATCAATTCTTTACAATTCGGAAGAAAAACAAAATTTGAAGCATTATTCCTGTTTGTAAATTTTTCCATCCTTCATTATAAAAGCAACATTTTCAAGTGTTTTTATATTTTTCCGGGGATCTTCATTTACTGCAATAATATCTGCCAGTTTGCCATCAGCAATGCTGCCAATGCTTTCATTCATCAATAAGCCTGCATTGGTTACAGTTGCAGATTGAATTGCTTCCATGGCGGGCATACCTGCCTCTACCATATAACCAAATTCTTTCCCATTCAAACCATGGGGAAAAACTCCGGCGTCTGTGCCAAAAGCAATTAAAACACCTTTTTTATATGCCTGTCCAAAAGTTCCCTGAATTTTAGGGCCTATTTCTGCTGCTTTAGGCACAACTAATTCCGGATAAAAGCCTTTTATTTTTGATTTATCAGAAACTTCTTTTCCGGCAGTGATGGTCGGCACATAATAAACTTTATTGGCTTTCATTAATTCCATCGTTTTTTCGCTCATCAGGGTGCCGTGTTCAATTGTTTTTACACCACCCAAAATGGCGCGTTGCATACCTTCATCACCATGGGCATGTGCGGCGACATGCATACCATAATCTTTTGCCGTTTCACAGATCGCCTTAATCTCTTCAATAGTAAATTGAGGGTTATGTCCGTTTTTTGCCACACTCAAAACCCCACCGGTTGCTGTAATTTTGATTACATCAGACCCGTCTTTATACCTTTGCCGAACTGCCTGTCTGGCTTCATCAACACCATTGATCACGCCCTGCGTTGGTCCGGGGGTTTCCATGAGATTCCTTTTCATCCCGTTGGTTGGGTCTGCATGACCACCTGTGGTAGCAATTGACTTTCCTGCGGCATAAATTCTGGGTCCGTCAATAATGCCATTATTAACAGCATTTCTGAGAGCAATATTTACACCGGTGCCTCCGAGATCCCGTACAGTCGTAAAACCAGCCATTAAGGTTTTTTTTGCATTCACTACGGCATTAAAGGCGATATCCGACTCATTCAGGGTAAATCTGTTTATATTACTTTCAGCGCTGTACTCCGTCTCTATATGCACATGCATGTCGATTAATCCTGGCAGCACAGTTTTGCTTTTTAAATCAATGACTTGATCTGCATTGGTATTAGGCGAGAGATATCCCTTATTTACAGATAAAATTTTATTTCCGCTGACAATGATGGTCATTTCATTCATCACTTTGCCATTAGCAACATCTACTATATGATCCGCACTGCAAATAGATGTTCTGGGCATAATTAAAATAGAATGTCAGACAAAAAGCCAGGCTAAAGAAAAAATTCATAAGATAATGTTATATTAGTTGCAGATAAAATTAGGAAAATATATTAATTTTAAGCTATTAATTAAAATTTAGTCAATGGAAGCGAAAAAGGTAGTTGTTACCGGAGCAAGCAAGGGTATCGGATTTGAACTCGTAAAATATTTAAGCAAAAACGGCCACCATGTGCTGGCTATCACAAGGAATAAGGATTCTATAATAAACCTTCAAAAGGACCACAAAAATATTACTGTGCTCGAACTGGAGATCACCAGGGAAATCGATGTCAATGCAATCAGGGATTTTGTATCCTCAACCTGGGGAAATATTGATGCGATTATTCACAACGCGGGCAAATTAATTCATAAGCCATTTTTTAAGACAAGCATGACGGATTTTATGGAAGTCTATAAGGTCAATGTGTTTGCTGTGGCCGAATTGACCAAACTGCTTCTTCCTTTTGTGAATAAAGGAGGACATGTAGTGGGTGTCAGCAGCATGGGCGGTGTTCAGGGAAGCAAGAAATATCCTGGTTTGTCTGCGTATACTTCTTCCAAAGGAGCACTTATCACACTGTTCGAGTTGCTGGCCGAAGAGTATTATGAAAGTGGTATTGCCTTTAATACACTGGCCATTGGTGCGGTCCAGACTGAAATGTTAAAAAGAGCTTTTCCCGGGTATAAGGCGAGCATCAGTGCTGCGGCAATGGCAGAGTATATCGCAGATTTTTCTCTTTACAAGGCCCGGTATTTTAATGGCAAGGTAATTCCGGTTTCCAATTCCACCCCGTAATAATTTTTGTATATTTTAATTTACAGAAGGTGGCAAATCTTTGTATGTTTGCTAAAAATTGAGGGAGTTTGAAAAGTAAAGAAATGGTTTTATCAGGCTATCTGCCTGAGGCTTCAGTGAATGACATCCTTGAGCTGCTGGACAAATATCCCTGCAATCTAAAAATTGTCAGTAACCGCAAGTCCAAGCACGGGGATTTTAAAAAACTTGGTTTTGGCCATTACCAGGTCACAATCAATAATGATTTGAACAAATACCGCTTTTTAATTACCCTGGTACACGAAATTGCACATCTGGTAACTTATAAACAGAAGGCAAGTGCCAGACCCCATGGCACAGAATGGAAACTCAATTTTCAAAAGCTGATGCTCACCTTTCTCCGGCCTGAAATCTTTCCGCCACAAGTGCTTGCAGCCCTGGCCAATTACTTAAGAAATCCAAAAGCATGTACGGATACAGATATACAACTCTCACTGGCGCTAAAATATTGCGATGACAACAAGGTGGGTAATTTCATCTTTGAATTGCCAGAAAACAGCAGATTTTCATATAATGAGCGGGTTTATATCAAGGGAGAAAAAAGACGTACCCGGTTTGCTTGCCGTGAAATAAACACCAAAAGGCAATACTTGTTTCACCATAATGCCCTAGTGTTGTTTTTGGAGAATCATTAATATAATCCATTTTAAAATGAATAGTAACTATTATGCCGTGATAATGGCAGGTGGTGTGGGCTCGAGATTCTGGCCTGTCAGCACAAAGGAAAATCCAAAGCAATTTCACGATATGCTAGGTGTTGGGGTCTCTTTGTTGCAACAAACCTACCAGCGATTGTCAGGACTTATTCCCACGGAAAACATTTTTATTGCGACAAATCAGGAGTACAAATCATTGGTTAAGAGTCATTTGCCCGATATTGATGAAAGTAGACTGGTATTGGAACCGGCCATGCGGAATACAGCACCCTGTATTCTTTACACAGCATTGAAGATCAATCAAATCAACAAAAATGCGCTCATGCTGGTAGCTCCCTCTGACCACTGGATCGATGATGAGCCCGAGTTTATCCGCAATGTGGAGTCTTCCTTTAAGGCCTGTGAAAAAAATGATCTCCTTATGACCCTCGGTATAAAGCCTTCGAGTCCGAATACGGGATATGGATATATTCAATTCGAAGCATCTTCAAACCCTGTAAAAAAAGTGAAGAATTTTACAGAAAAACCGGATCTTTTAACAGCCCGGAAATTTCTTGAGCAGGGCGATTACTTATGGAATGCCGGTATTTTCATCTGGAGCAGCAAAAGTATTTTGCTCGCTTTTACAAAATTTTTACCTGACATGACAAATTTATTCAGGCAGGGAGACACGTATTGGAATACACCTAAGGAAATAGAATTTATCGCAAAAAATTATGCCATTGCCGAGAACGTATCCATCGATTACGGCATCATGGAAAAGGCTGGAAATGTGTATGTCCTGCCTGTTGATTTTGGCTGGAATGACCTGGGTACCTGGGGTGCGCTTTTTGATAAGCTTACAAAAGACAATAATAACAATGCCGTGGTAAACGCCCTTACATTTTGTGAAGGAGCAAACAATAACATGATCAGTTCCCTGAAGGGAAAAAAAATTGTTGTCAGGGGTCTTTCCGATTTCATTATTGTTGATACCGCAGATACCTTGCTGATCCTCCCAAAAACCGAAGAACAGGAAATAAAACATATCTCTGCTCAGGTGATCCGAGGCAGCACCTAAAAACCTCCTTTGTACAATATTATCGAGAACAATGAAAGAAAAGGAAACTACTTCAAATATGGAAAACAGAACGGATGAACAACCGGTACTCAGCCCCCGAAGTTACTTTGTCAGGTTAAAGGACTTCCTTTATGGGGTATTGGACCTAAAACACAATACAGACCTGGAAGCGACCAATAACCTGATTTTGGAGGGTATTTCTATGAAAGGACATACCGCATGGATTCTGATCTTTTCAATACTCATTGCGTCAATTGGTCTGAATGTGAGTTCTACAGCTGTAGTGATAGGTGCTATGCTTATTTCACCGCTCTTGGGTCCAATTCTGGGCATTGGATATTCTCTGGCCATTAATGATATGGAAACATTAAAAAAATCCCTGACAAACTTTGCAATAATGATCGCACTGGGTTTGATAACTTCATTTGTTTTTTTTAGTTTTCCTATTTTCAGAGATGCTACTCCGGAATTGCTTGCAAGGACCAAACCCGATGTGCGCGATGTGCTGATTGCCTTTATTGGCGGGTTGGCACTGATTATTGCCATTTCCAGACCAACTCCGCAATTCAATACAGTTGCAGGTGTGGCCATAGCTACGGCATTGATGCCTCCCTTATGCACCGCCGGATTTGGACTGGCAACAGGAAAAATGAACTATTTTGGCGGAGCCATGTTTTTGTTTACAATCAATTCCATTTTTATTGCTTTTGCCACTTTTACCATTTCAAAGTACCTGAATTTTCCAATGAAACAATATCAGAATGAGGCCAGAAGGAGAAGGATCTCACAGGTGGCCTCAGCTCTGGCATTTGTAATTTTTGCGTTTAGTATCTATTCGTTTTATGAGCTTTGGAAACAAAATCAATATAAGAGCAGGGCCAATGATTTTCTAAATGAGCTCAGAAGGGAGGGGGTGAATATCATCAAGGATAACAATGAGAGCATCGACTACGAAAATAAAAAGATAGAATTGTACGTATTTGGAGAATCTTACAGCGAAAAGGACATAAGCAGGTGGGAGCAAATGCTGGAACAAAAGAGCCTGCAGGATACCCAGCTTATGGTTTACCAAGGCCAGGCGAATACGGGCTTGATGCAGGATATGGACGAAATTATCTCCTTATATACGAGCAGTTATAAGCTGTTGACCGAAAAGGAAGATAGCCTTGTATCAAAAGATCAGAGAATAAATGAGTTAGAGGGCTTAATAAAAAAGCATTACAATGCCGAAATCTTATTTGGCCAAATAACAGATGAGATAAAGATCAATTATGCCGACCTTGAGCAACTGGGTTATGCGAAAGAGTATGTTACTAACTTCGACAAGGTGGATACATTGAATGTGTTTTTTGTTAAATGGGCACCTAACAAGAAAAAGGAAGATATGCGGCAGAGTGAAGAAAAGCTGAAGCTATGGATGGAAGCGAGACTTAATGTGCGCCCAATAGAAATCAGGCGCTACCAATAGGTTCTCCGCAAGCTTATGCAGTGCATATAGATGTTTTGATAAAAGAGGGAATTAATTGTCTTTGTTATAAACTTCCCGAACTTTTTTAAACAGGTTGGAAGAGTAAACAAAATTTGTAACGGCTTCATTATCTGTCTTAAAAATATTGAGACTTGATCCTTCCCATACTTTTAGTCCGTCCTTTAAAAAGATGATTTTTTCCCCGATTTCCATTACAGAATTCATGTCATGTGTATTAATAATAGTGATCATCTGGTATTCATCGGTGATTTCTTTGATAAGATTATCTATCACAATAGCAGTTCTTGGGTCCAGGCCCGAATTGGGCTCATCACAGAACAGGTATTTTGGGTTCATGACAATTGCACGTGCAATGGCTACCCTTTTTTGCATTCCTCCGGATAGTTCTGCCGGGAATTTGCTGTTCACATTCTCCAGATGCACGCGGTTCAAAACAAAATTGACCCGGTCAAGCATTTCTTCCCGGCTCTGATTAGTGAACATTTTTAAGGGAAACATGATATTGTTTTCGATCGTTTCCGAATCAAATAAGGCCCCACTCTGAAAAACCATGCCCATTTCCTTGCGCAGGTCCCTTCTCTCATCTTTGCCCATTTTGCTGTAAACCCTTCCGTCATAGGAGATATCTCCATCATTCGGCTCAAGCAATCCCAGCATGCATTTTAAAAATACGGTCTTGCCTGATCCACTGGACCCAATAATCAGACTGGTGTCTCCTTTTTTAAATTCGGCAGAAACACCCTTTAATACTTCAAGGTCATCGAAACGTTTGTATAAGTTAGTTACTTCTATCATTTATCCTAAAAGCATTTGGGTTAAGAAATAGTTGAAAACGATGATCACCACACTTGTCCAGACTACGGCTTTTGTACTGGCTTTTCCTACTTCAATAGAACCACCTTTCACATAATAACCGTAATACGAGGGAATGGTGGCAATAAGAAAAGCAAATACCACCGTTTTCTTCAGGGCATATCCAACCAGATAGGGCCTGAAATCAAGTCTGATACCGGTTATGTAATCTTCAACAGAAAATAGGCCGGTAACCTCTGCAGCCACATAACCGCCTATGATACCCAGGATCATAGCCAAAGTTATCAGAAAAGGATAAAAGAACACTGCAGCGATTATTTTAGGTAAAACAAGGTGGTTCAGGGTATTTACACCCATCACCTCTAAAGCATCAATTTGCTCAGTAACACGCATAGTTCCGATACTTGAAGTAATATAAGAGCCAACTTTACCGGCTAGGATAATCGACATGAAAGTGGGGGCAAATTCCAGCACTATAGACCGCCCGGTAGCAAATCCGATCAGGTATTTAGGGATCCATGGATTATCGACGTTCAGCCCGGTCTGTATAGCAACAACACCACCTACAAAGAATGAAATGAAAGCGACGATACCCAGAGATTTTAAACCCAGTTCTTCTATCTCCTTGAAAAGATTTTCCCGGAAAATCGATGCTTTTTGGGGTCTCCTAAACACCTCAGCAAGCATTAAGAAATATTTACCTATGTTATAAAGATAGACCATACGTTATTTATTGGCTAAAGTATAAAAATTTGCGGTCATCCCTTAATCAAGAATTTAAATTTCTTTTGAAATCAGGTAAATTGGCTACTTTTGAATTGCAAAAAGAAATTTACGATTATGAGAAACCTATTTTTTTACATACTCTTATTTACATCAATCACCCTAACACAATCACAGGTAAAATTTGAGCAGGAAAAGCCAAAGCTGGTGGTTGGTATTGTAGTGGATCAAATGCGGTATGACTATCTCACCAGATTTTATAGTAAATACGGGCAGGATGGCTTCAAAAGACTAATCCAACAGGGATTTAACTGCGAAAATGCGCATTTTAATTATATTCCCACCTATACGGCAGTAGGCCATGCCTCAATCTATACGGGAGCAACCCCGTCTGTGCATGGAATTATCGGCTAATGACTGGTATGATAAGGAACTCAAAAAATCCATTTATTGTGTTGATGATTCAAACTACAGCAGTGTTGGAGCAGAAAACGGAGGCAAGAAATCTCCGGCCAGGTTACTGACCACAACAGTAACAGATGAATTGCATCTGGCTCAGAACAACCGGGGAAAAGTTATTGGTATAAGCATAAAGGACCGGTCGGCTATCCTGCCTGCGGATTCATACCGCAAATGCGGCTTATTGGTTTGAAGGAAAAAGTGAAGGAAAGTTTATTACGAGTACTTTTTATATGGAAAAATTACCAAACTGGGTTGTCGGATTTCAATAATAGAAGGCTACCGGAAAAATACATGAATCAGAAATGGGAAACGATGTTTCCGATAGAAAGCTATACAGAAAGTATTGCAGATGACAATGTGTATGAACAAAGTTTCAAAGGACTTGAAAAAGCAGTTTTCCCTTATGATCTCAAAGCTTTAAGAGAAAATAACGGAGGTTATGATGTGCTAAAAAGCACACCCTTTGGCAATACTTTATTATTTGAATTTGCCAAAAGCGCTATTCAAAATGAAAAATTGGGAAAAAGTGAGTTTATAGATTTTCTGGCAATCAGTTTTTCTGGTCCGGATTATGCCGGACATCAGTTTGGGGTGGATTCAAAAGAAATTGAGGATACCTACCTGCGGCTCGATAAAGAGTTGGGCGAATTTTTATTGTTTCTCGATAAAGAAGTCGGAAAGAATAACTACACCTTGTTTTTAACTGCAGACCATGCAGCTGTTCAGGTGCCTGCCTATTTGAATTCTCTTAAAATTCCGGCCGGTTATATTGACATGAAAGATTTTAATACCTATGTCCAGAATTTTTGTCAGAGCAGGTATGCCTCAATAAATTTGATAGAAAACGTTTCAAATTTTCAGATTTTTTTAAACAAAGATGAATTGGCCAAATTAAAATTGGACAGGAAAACCGTGGCGGCAGAATTGTCGGAACTGGTCCTTGGCTATAAAAATATTTTTAAGGTTATTACAGCAGAAACGATGCAAAACAATTCATTTTCAGATTCAGACAGAATCCTAAAGAACCTGCAGAATGGCTATAACCAGAAGTTGTCCGGTGATATCATGGTGGTACCAAATCCGGCAACCATCGTATACAGCCAAAAAGGATCTACACATGGATCGGGATTTAGTTATGACACCCATGTGCCCGTGCTATTTTACGGAAGTGGGATTCAAAGCGGCAGCTCAAAATCGATGGTATCAATTATAGATATTGCACCAACCATTGCCAATTTATTGCAGATTTCCTTTCTTAACGGGAGCAGTGGCAATATTATTAAAGAGGCTTTGAAATAACTTCTAACCTTTGGGTGAATGGGATATGGCTCAAATGAAAAAACCCCCTGCAATGCAGGGAGTTTTCTTCTTTAACAATAACAATTTTCCCAAGTTTTACTCAATTAAAACTTATGAGATATTAGAACGCCATAAGCTTTTTAATATTGTTAGTAAAACAGAAAATAATGAACTTTTTTTCTGAATTTTAACAGAATAAAGTTCATTCATAAAAATTCAGAATCTATGCGGAAAATTGGATTTCTTAATTGCTTGATAATAAGGAGAAAACAAAAAGAGTAGGATTTTTTTATTTGAATTAAAGTCGGAATAAATAAAAAGACCTGAATTAGATTTCAGGTCCATTTAAATTTTCATTGTTTTAGCAAACCGTCCAGTTCGTTTTTATCTATCAGGCTTTGAATCCTTTCCGGATCAAAGTTACCCTTCAAATTTAAAATATAATGGTTATTGCCTTCTGTTTTGTGCATGACAACATCTTTGATAACATCACCTTTTTCCTTCACAGCCACAAATGATTGCGTGTTGTTTTCATTCTTTCTGAGCACATCCTTATAATTTTTAGTAATGCCGTTGATCTCATCTTTTATCTGCTGACTTTGCGCCGGACTGCAATCATTGAAAGACATGACTCTGAAATCTTTCACATTCTTAAATAGCTCATTGAGCTCGGGAGATGCGTTTTTGAGCAGTGACCTGACATAGGAGGGTACCTGAAAAGAAGTGAGGTTCTCGTCATTTTTATGCTTGCTGTAAAATGAATCCATAGAATTAAAAGAAGCACAACCCAACATTAAAAATGTGACGAGCAAAGAGGAAACAAAGTATTTTTTCATGGGTTTGGTTTTAATTAATTTTTTGGCCTCAAATGGCCCTGACTACAAATATAAATATCTTTTGCAAAAGAACTAACTGTTACGCAAAATTCAGTAAATCTCCCTTTATTGGAAAAAGTTTAATAAATTTGAATACAAAATAACCCGTACTCATGAAACATTTTCAAAGCTTGCCATTTATACTTCTTTTTTCAACTGTCTTTATGGCTGCACAGGATAAGCCCGCGTATTTACTTTACAACAGCAAGGGAAAAATTGCTGAATATAAAGACATGGTAAAAGAGCTTTCAAAAGCCGATATGGTTTTTTTCGGTGAACACCATACGAATCCGATTTCTCACTGGCTTCAGCTTGAAGTCACACAGAGCCTGTATGAAAGTGCAGGTGATAAACTAATTCTTGGAGCAGAAATGTTTGAGAATGGCAATCAGCTCGTAATGGATGAATACCTGGCAGGTTTTTACGAGGAAGATAAAATGATTCCGGAGATGACGCAGATGTGGAATAATTATAAAACTGACTATAAGCCCTTGCTCGATTTTGCCAAAGAGAAAAAGATCAGGTTCATTGCCACAAATATTCCCAGGAGGTATGCGGCAATGATAAACAAGGAAGGAAAGGATGCTTTGAAAAAATTAAGTCCTGAAGCTAAGAAAATGGTCAGTCCGGATTTATTAAAATATTATGATCCCAATGTAAAGGCTTACGCCGAGATGAAAGATAAAATGGGAGGTCATGTGCCAAAGAATATGGATAATATTCAATTGGCTCAGGCATCTAAAGATGCAACCATGGCACACTTTATGCTGAAGAACTATAAGAAGTCTATGTTGTTTTTGCATTTTCAGGGATCGTATCACTCAGACAATGAACAGGGTATTATCTGGTGGGTCAATAAACTTAATCCCGGACTGGATATCAAATCCATTACCACCATCACTAAAACGGACTGGGACTTGTTAAATGACAAAGAACGGGCAGCATTGGCTAATTATTCCATCGTGGTACCGGATAACATGACGGAAACCAACAGGTAATGTTTTAGGACTGAAATACAGTTTATTGGGTTTGGTAAATTGTTTATGTGCGAAAAAAATGTTAAAAAAGATTAAGATTCTATTGTTATCAATCTTGATGGGTGGTTTTATGTGTTGCTCTTCCGGTGACACAGATGAACCAAGTGCTGGCTTTTCCTTGAAACAGGAAAAGATTGTTCAATGGGATGAGGTTGAAATCGTCAATAAGTCCGATAATGCAGCTGAGCTTAGCTATGAAGTAACCGGCGGACAATATGCCTTCATTGGCAATTACGATGGGATAAGGTTTCTGGAAGAAAGTAGCTATACTGTAACACAGATCGCCCGAAATGAAAAGGGAGAAGACAGGTATTCTTTAACTGTTGAAGTAGCAAAACCCGATAATTATTTTATCCTTTCCGGAGAAAAGTTTTTAACAGGTACCGATGCCACTTTTGAGTCTGATGGTCAGAACCAGCGGTATATAAAAATTCAGGGAACTATCACAGGTCAGGATAAACCAAATATGGTAATGCTTTATGCCATTTCCGGTAAATTTCCAATAGAAGGCAGTTATGTCTACAATACCAATGGTGATATTGGAACCTTTGACGTGGTTATGAAAGCTGAATATACCGAAGGTAGCTATGCCTGGACCACGAAAGGTGACGGCACAAAGCAATTGTTGAATATTGAACTGATCTATGAAGATCCGAAGAACGACCGCAACAATGCCTATATCATTACCATGCCCGATTACAACCTGAACTACGGAAAATACGTGTTCTTCCCTCAATTTTATTTCGATAGCTGGGGCAACAAACCGCTCTCACTTCTTTACAAGGGAACCATACAATAACCGGTTTTAATATACTTCATGATTCTTCCTCGCAGATCCGGAAGAAATTCAATATTGTATGCTCCTAATTTGTATTTGTTTTTGATAATTTAATATAATCTTATAAGAATTATTACCTTTAGTTTTAGTTTTTTAAAATATTGAATATTATCATCCTAATAAATCATCAATTATGGTTAAAAATTTTAAACTTTTCAGAGTTTCAGATTTTAAAAGAGTTCTATTGTTGATCCTAATCCTTCTTTTTTCTATGGCATTTAATAAAGAAACACTATCCACAACCGAAAATGATCCCCCTTTGAAAAATAAAAAAGCAGTGCTGCTTTATGAAATACATGCCCAACTGGGGGAAGGAGCATTTTGGAATCATGAGACCGGTATCCTTTACTGGGTTGATATTGAGGGCAAACAACTGCATTTATTTGATCCGGAGAAAAAAACGGACAGGTCTTTTCCTACGCCTTCCCGAATTGGCACAGTGGTACCCCAAAACAGAGATACTGCGGTAGTTGCCCTGGAAGATGGTATTTACAAGTTAAACACCAACAACGGAACACTGGCATTGTTATCGGATGTGGAAGCCAAGGTTACCGCAAATCGGTTTAATGACGGCAAATGCGATCCGAACGGAAATCTCTGGGTGGGTTCGATGGATATGGAACAAAAGAAACCCGGAGCCAAATTGTACAAAGTAGAAGCCAGTGGCCGCACTACTATCATGTTGGATAATGTCACTATTTCCAATGGTATCGTCTGGACCAAAGACAAGAAAACCATGTATTATATTGATACACCTACCCGAAAGATCAGGGCCTTTGACTTTAACCCTGAGAACAGCACCATTTCAAATGAAAGGGTCGCCGTTCAGGTTTCTGAATCACTCGGATATCCCGATGGTATGGCTATTGATGAGAATGATAATCTGTGGGTGGGTATGTGGAATGGCAATTCAGTGCTCTGCTTCGATCCTAAAACAGGTACGGTGATCGATAAGATCGATGTTCCGGCACATAATGTTACCTCCTGTGCTTTCGGAGGCAAGGACCTGAATCTTTTGTACATTACCACCGCGAGTGTAGATATGACCGATGATGAAAAAAAACAGTTTCCTTTGGCAGGATCCTTATTTGTTGCAGAACCAGGCGTGAAAGGGGTTAAAAGCACCCTCTTCAAATGAAATTTTTTCAAAATTTAATTTGGGTATTAATAGAGTTGATTTTTTTTGAAAAGAATCAGGAACACACTATGGGTTAAAACGGCATAGGTTTAAGAAAAAGCATATGGTAATAGTTGTAATGGGAGTCAGTGGTTGCGGCAAGACAACCGTTGGAAAAATGCTGTCGGCATCACTGGCATTGCCCTATTATGATGCCGATACTTTTCACCCTGAGGAGAATGTTCAGAAAATGCGTGCCGGTATTGCGCTCAGCGATGTGGATCGGGAACCCTGGCTGAATGAACTCGCTAAACAGATCTCAGTCTGGGATAAGGGCGTCGGTGCCGTTTTATCCTGTTCAGCCCTAAAAGAAAAGTACCGGGAGAAATTTAACAGCAGCGTTAAGAACATTTATTGGGTCTTTTTAAATGGCTCTTATGATCTCATCTTTTCGCGATTGCAATCCCGAGTAGGTCATTATATGAACCCGGACCTTTTAAAAAGTCAGTTTGAGGCCCTGGAAATACCTGATTATGGTTTTCATGTCTCCATATCAGGTTCTCCGGAAGAGATAACAGCACAGATTATCAATAATATGGAAGCTACAAAAAAATCTTTTTTCGGCTTGATCGGACTTGGCGTGATGGGCAAGAGCATCGCAATCAACATTGCGGAGAAAAACATTTCTCTTTCTGTGTACAACAGGGCAGAAGAAGGTGAAGAAAAGGTGGTGCAAAACTTTCTGGAGGAGAATAATAAGTATGAACAATTACGCGGGTATAATGTGCTGCAGACCTTTGTGGAATCCCTGGAAAAACCCAGAAAAATCCTGATCATGATCAAAGCAGGAAAGGCTTTGGATCAGGTCATAGAACAGGTAAGTCCGTATTTGTCTCCCGGTGACATTTTGATCGACGGAGGCAATTCCCATTATCTGGATACGGCAAAAAGAATGGAATCCCTGGCAGCAAAACAAATCGATTTTATAGGTGCAGGCATTTCAGGTGGCGAAGAAGGAGCCAGAACAGGACCTTCAATTATGCCGGGAGGCAATCTCACTGCCTACCGCAAAATTGCACCTGTTTTAAAGGCAATTGCCGCGAAAGACAAACAGGGAGGATCTTGCTGCACCTATGTGGGGCCTCAGGGTGCAGGGCATTTTGTAAAAATGATACACAACGGGATGGAGTATGCTGAAATGCAATTGCTTGCTGATGTTTTTACCATCCTTGCCAGAGACCATACCTACGACGAGATTTCAGATATTTTTGAAAAATGGAATCAGTACAGAGGTTTCGGGTTTTTTATTGCAAATCACGTCCTCGATCCTGAGAAAAAGGAAGGTGACCAGTACCTGCTCGATCTGATTGTCGACAGTGCCGGAAGCAAAGGAACCGGCAGCTGGTCAAGCATAACAGCCCTTACCTTCGGACAGGCGAGTAGCCTGATGACCTCCGCAGTTTTTGCCCGATACATTTCTACTCTTAAAGAAAGAAGGATGCAGCTGGCAAAATTGGTAAAAACTGAAAAAAGCAGCGCTGGAAAACCGGATGTAATAAGTTTGTTCAAGGCCTATTATCTTGCTAAAATTCTGAACCACCAGCAGGGATTCGACCTGATCAGAGCCGTTTCCGATGAATTACAATGGAAGATCGATCTCAGCGAACTCGCGAGGATTTGGACCAATGGCTGTATCATTAAATCGGCTTTCATGGAAAAATGCCAAACTATTTTTGGGCATGCCCAGGACCTGTTATCGGATAGGCCGGTACTAGATATACTGCAAGATAATGAGCAGTCCATCAGGGAAGTCGTGCAGCTGGCAATAGCGAAGCGAATGTCGGTTCCTACATTATTTGCATCATTGGATTATTGGTATGCCATCACAAGCCCGAGATCATCGGCCAGTATCATCCAGGCACAGCGCGATTATTTTGGCGCCCATACCTACCAGAGAACAGACCGTGATCAAAGTGAGTTTTTTCACACAAACTGGAATACGTCATGTTAGATTACCAGCTTCTTTTTTCAGTTTTTTCCGGCATTGTCATTTTGCTGGTGCTCATTCTGTATTTCAGATTACAGGCCTTTGTAGCCTTGCTAATTGCGAGTATTGCCGTAGGAATCATTGCCGGCATGGAACCTTTAAAAATTATTCAGACCATACAGGATGGCATGGGCAATACGCTAGGCTTTGTCGCCACTGTGGTGGGTTTAGGGGCAATGTTCGGTGCCATACTGGAATACTCCGGCGGAGCCGAGGCCCTCGCAAAATACCTCCTGCAAATTTTTGGTGAGAAAAGAGCCCCATGGGCATTGATGCTCACAGGTTTCTTTGTTGCGATACCTGTATTTTTTGATGTGGCATTTATCATTCTTGTACCTGTGATCTATATGTTGCAACGCAAAACAAAGAAGTCCTTATTACTATATGGTATACCTTTATTGGCCGGACTGGCTGCTACCCATGCCTTCGTTCCGCCAACTCCGGGACCGGTTGCGGTGGCCGATATACTCAAAGCCGATCTGGGCTGGGTTATCCTCTTTGGCTTTATTGCCGGATTACCAGCTGCCATTCTTAGCGGACCTGTGTTTGGGAATTATATAGCAAAGAAAATTTTTGTAGAAGCGCCGGCGGTTGAGGAAGTGAAGACTGAATTAGAACAATATCCCGCGGTAGGTCTTATCATGGGAATTATTGGTATTCCTATCTTTTTGATTGTATTCAATACTTTTCTGACAAGCCCTATTTTACCTGAAAACTTTATTTCGACCTCTGTTAAAGAATGGATACAGATGGTAGGCCACCCATTCTCGGCTTTGATTCTGGCCAATCTGATAGCCTGGTATTTTCTGGGCATTAAAAAGAGGGACCAGCAAAGAAATCCTGTTTAAAATCACAGGTAAATCCTTAGCCCCGGCAGGGATAATTATTTTGCTGACCGGGGCGGGTGGCGTTTTTAAAGAGATGCTTATCAAAACGGGAGCAGGAGAAATGCTGGCGAACTACTTTTCAAGCCTTGGCTTTAGTATCTTTTTTTTCGCTTATTTATCGGCGGCTCTCGTAAGAATATTGCAGGGCTCGGCTACAGTAGCCATGATCACAGCAGCCGGAGTTACAGCACCTTTAATATTAGCCGATATTTCAGAAATGGATAAAGCGCTGCTGGTAATTGCCATTGCAAGTGGCGCTTCTATTTTATCACATGTCAACGACAGTGGTTTTTGGCTTGTCAGTAAATATTTGGGACTCAACGAAAAGCAGACCTTTAAAAGCTGGACAGTCATGACCACCGTTTTATCTCTCGCAGGTTTTTTTTGTGTATTGATTCTTTCTGCTATTTTTTAAAGACAAAAGGCTTAAAAAGAAGGGCCTTTACACCAGTACCTCTTTATATTAGTTTCAATTTTCAGTATGTATTTTATAAATCCGTGAAGGTAACTGCAGAATCCCTTACAAAGCCGTTTTAGGATTCAGAATTTGCTAAATGAATATTTAAATCATATTCTCAAACAATTCTTTTTTCCTTATATGCCGGTTGGTAAATTCATCTCTGTATTCACTTGGCGTTATATTTTTATTTTTTTTAAAGATCCTGTTGAAATTTGCGATATTGTTAAAACCGCATTTATAACTGATCTCAGAAATATTCTGGTCTGATTCCAAAAGCAGTCTTGAGGCAACGCCAATTCTGATATCATTTACAAAGGTGATCAGTGTCCTGCCAGCCCGTTTTTTAATGAAGCGGTTGAAAGAGACGGGTGTCATATGTACCAATTTTGAGACTTCCTCCAGGGTAATTTTTTTTCCGTAATTGGCCTGAATGTAATCATTTACGATTTTAATCCGCGCACTGTTATGATAATCGCTAATTTCGGGAGAACTTACCGATAAAATTTTCTGGCCCGGCGATACAGACAGGTCGTGAAGGATGGATATAAAACTTAAAAAATTGGTAAATGGATTTTCTGAATTCAGTTTAAGGAGCCTGGGCATCATGGTTTTGGCTGTCTCCTGTGAAAAAAGAACACCCTTGCCAGAATTATTCAGAAGATTTTTGATTGATTTAAAGGCTTCTCTGCCCAACAAATTGTCATCCAGGAGATCTGGTTGAAAATGTATACATATCTCCCTTATTTCAGCATTTTTACAGTTGTGCAACTCCCAGCAGTGAGATAAATTCTTACCGATAAAGACCAGCTCATAATCATCTATTTCACCAAGGTGGTCTCCAATAATTCTGCCGTACTCCTTTGCCGTTATAAATAAAATTTAATTCGTAATCCGGATGGAAATGCAAAGGAAATGGAAACTTGTCTTTTACCCTGTCAAAAACCATAAAACAATCGTTTGGGGTAAGCTGTGTGATCTCTCTGTGATACTTTTCCTGCATAGTCTGTAATAAAGTATAAATAAATGATAAAATAATATTAACGATTATTTAACACTAATGATACATTTGCAAAATTAGAAAAAGAATATTGAATAAAATACAATTTGGGTATTTAAAAATTAGTTAAAAAATAATGTTAAATATCCAAAAAAAGAGATAAATTTGTCTTTTTACGAAAACGTTTTCTGCAGAACGTCCGTGAATAAATACAGATTTTAATTTTATTTTAGGAAGTAATTAATTCTAAACTTACAATTCAATTAACTATTTATTAACAATGAAAAACTATTTATGAAAAACAACTATTTAATTAGAAAACTACTTTTTCTGGGGGTTTTTATTCTTAGCGGCTATATTCAGGCGCAGGAGGTAACAGGAAAAGTTATGGATGCGAATGGGCCCTTACCTGGCGCTAACGTAACGGTTAAGGGTACTACCAATGGTACCGTAACAGACTTTGACGGTAACTATGTTCTTAAAAATGTTATCGGTACTGATGTATTGCAGTTCAGTTATGTTGGATACGGAAATCAGGATGTACCTGTGAATGGGCAGTCCGTTGTGAATGTTGTTCTCACCGAAGATGCAAACCAGCTCGACGAGGTTGTAGTAACAGGTTACGTACAACAGACAAGGGTGAGATCACAGGCGCGGTAGCTTCTGTAGATATGGCCGAAGCTGTTAAAGTACCTACTGTTAAATGCCGGTGAGGCCTTGCAGGGAAGGGTTGCCGGGGTTACTGTAATCCAGTCAGGACAACCGGGTGCTGCTCCAAAATTACCATTCGTGGTCTGGGAACAGTGAACAACACGAACCCCTTGTATATTATAGATGGTGTTCAAACTGATGATCCGAATATTTTAAATAGTATAAGTCCTACTGACATCGATCAGATGAACGTGTTAAAGGATGGTGCAGCTGCTATTTATGGATCAAGGGCTGCCAACGGAGTTATTATCGTAACTACCAAAAGCGGCGGATACAATATGGACAGGGCCATCATGAATGTTGATGTGTATTCAGGTTTGATCAAAAGCAGGCAATGGGCCGGATATGATGGGAACCAGAAGATCACAGCCAGATGATATGGGAGAGCTTGGGCAATGACGGCGCAACTTTGACCCACCCACAATACGGTACAGGTGCACAACCTGTTACACCAAGCAGACTCAATTTACCCACACGTCCCGGACAGATCACTTCAGTTGAACAACCTGATGGAACGGACTGGTATGATGCGATACAAAACTGCTCCTTTAACAAGTGTGGCTTTTTCTTTGGCAAATGGTACCAACAGCGGGAAATATTTTTCTCTGCAAACTACCTGGATCGTGAGGGTATCCTTGTTAATACAGGCTATGAGCGTGTAGGTACCCAGATCAACTCAGAATTTAAGGTCAGAGAAAAACTAAGGGTTGGAGAACATGTGAATATTACTTACTCTACGCTAAGAGATGGTGTTGATGAGGTTATAGAGAACAGTACCAGAATGAGTCCTTTGATTCCTGTTAGGGATGATGCAGGTAATTTTGCCGGTACCTATTCCAATTCAGCCGGATTAGGAAATTCACGTAACCCGGTAGCTCAGAACTACAGGGCACGAGATGATTATAACAAGACCTTAAGGGTTTTTGGAGATATCTATATGGAATATGATTTCTTTAAGGACCTGACTTTCAGGACTGCCTTAGGAGCAAGCATGACGGCCAATGACAACAGATTTTTTACAGCGCTTGATCCTGAACATGGCGAACCATTGTCAACCAATACTTTGGGTGAATTTAATGGAAATGATTATGCCTGGATATGGACAAATACCTTGCGATGGAAGCATTCCTTTGGAAACCATAATTTAGATGCCCTTGTGGGTATGGAAGCCGTATCAAATTCCGGAAAAGGAAGTCAGGTCTCCAGAAACGGTTATTTGTTTGAAGATGAGGATTATTACTTATTGGGTAATGGTGCCGGTGTTCCTAACGTCGATTTCGCCTATGCTTATGAGGACAGATTATTTTCAATTTTTGGAACGGCTAATTATAATTGGAACAATAAGTTTTATTTGTCCGCAACAGTGCGTCAGGACGAGAGTTCCCGTTTTGAAGGTGACAATAAGTCCGATATATTCCCATCATTCAGTGCCGGTTGGCAGGTATTTCAAAGAGAAGGAGCATTCTCGAGCTTAAAATTGAGGGGTTCCTGGGGAGAATTGGGTAACCAGTCTCTGCCTGTAGGAAATCCTACAATCAATATTTCTGTTTTAAATGAAGGAAATGCAAACTATGCCATTGGCGGAAGTGCAATCAACCAGGGAGCTTTGTTACAAGCCTTAGGTAACCCTAATCTTAAGTGGGAAACCAGTGTGACCACCAACTTTGGTATTGACCTCGGATTTTTTGATAATGACCTGTATATGTCGTTGGAATACTGGATGATTGATACTGATGATTTTGTAACCCAAGATTTCACTATTGTGAGCACTACTGCAATTGATGCCAGTGCACCTTATGTGAATTTAGGGTCCGTTAGAAATACCGGTATCGATTTTGCATTGGGCTACCACAAAACATACGACTCCAGCTTTAAATGGGGTATTGATGCTACTGTAACTGCCTATAAAAACGAGATCACTCAATTGAACAGTGCGTTTCAAACAGGTAGAACTGACCTTAGGGGAGGGGCAATGACAAGAACAGAAGAGGGAAGGCCAATTTCTTCATATTACGGCAGGGTTGTTGAAGGTATCTTTCAATCAGCAGCGGAAGTAAGCGCCCATGCAGACCAGGGATTTGCAACGCCAGCTGACGGAGTAGGCAGGTTTAGATACGAGGATATCAACAATGATGGCGTTATCAATAATGACGACTATAGGGACTATATAGGTTCTCCACATCCTGATTTTACTTATGGTCTTAACTTGATGTTTGGATATGGTGGCTTTGATGTTTCTGCCTTCTTTAACGGATCACAGGGAAATGATCTTTACAATTACAACAAGATCTATTCTGATTTTCCAACTTTCTTTGATGCCAACAGAAGCACAAGGGTTAATGATTCCTGGAGACCGGACAACACGAATGCAAGTTTACCTGCTTTAAGCCAGTCTGTTCAAAACGGTGAGACTGCACCAAATTCCTTCTTTGTGGAAGACGGTTCTTTTTTCAGAATGAAAAACCTGCAGGTCGGTTATACCTTTGATGGTGAATGGACCAAAAAAGCCCATATGGATTCTTTTAGAATTTACGGACAGGCAACCAATTTGTTTACGATTACCGATTATGACGGAGTAGATCCGGAGATAGCTGGTGGTAATAACCTTTCATTGGGTATCAGACTACAGGGTATATCCATACTCTCAGATTTTTACTTTAGGTGTTAATGTTAAATTTTAAAAAAAATGAAAAATAAGTTATTCTATATCGCGATCCTGCTATTTACTTTAATGGCTTGTAGCGATTCGTTTACCGAAACCCCAGCAGGTTGGTGCTCTAGTGATGAAGCGCTCCAAAATGCCACGGGAATCGAATTGAAGTTAATCGGGGCTTATTCTGTACTCGATGGAATCAGAAATAACCAGGGTAGTGGCTGATTGGACAGCTTCCGGTGATAACTGGTGGTTGGATGTGCTTTCTGACGATGCGCACAAGGGAAGTTCTGATGGTGACCAGGCGACATTGTATGATGTCGAGGTATATAATTGGTCTACCGGTAATGACTATATCCTTGGAAAATGGCTTGGCTTGTACGCGGGTGTGAACAGGGCCAATGCGGTAATAGACCTTATTGGTAAAGTTACTGAAGGTGATTTTAGCGCCCAATTGGCTGAAGCCAGATTCTTGAGAGGTCATTATAACTTTGAGCTACAAAAGATTTATGGAAGACCGTCGTATATTTCTGAAGAGAACTATGCTGCTATCCAGTTTAACCAGCCAAATACAGGCCCAATCTGGGATAAAATAGAGGCAGATTTAGTCTATGCGAAAGACAATTTACCTCCAAATCAGGCAGATAAAGGAAGACCAACGTCATGGACAGCACAAGCTTTGCTTGGAAAAGCCCAATTACACCAGGGAAAATGGGCAGATGCCTTGACCAATTTGAATAATGTGGTTACCTCAGGACCTTATTCATTACTACCTGAATATGGAAATAACTTCAGATTGGCTGGGGATAACAGTCCTGAGTCTTTGTTTTCTATTCAGTTTACTGCAGATGGTGGCCAATCTTTTAATGGTAACCGTGGCGGTACATTGAATTTTGGCGGTCCAAATGGATATTGCTGTGGTTTTTACCAACCAACCCAGGATTTGGCAAATGCTTTCCAGACAGATGCCAACGGATTGCCATTGCTGGATACGTTTAATCAATCTGACGTAAAGAATGATTACGGGATTGAAAGTTCTCAACCCTTTACACTACATACAGGAAATTTGGATCCGCGTATCGATTATACGGTAGGCCGAAGAGGTATTCAGTTCAACGGCTGGGGTTTAATGCCCGGTAAAGACTGGATCCGTGCAAACTTTGCTGATATTTCAGGACCTTACATGGGAAAAAAACATATTTACCATGCCGGTGAGGATGCGAACATCGGTACAGGTGGCTGGGGTCAGCAACATTCAGGGATCAACTACCATATTATCCGTTTTGCTGATGTATTGTTGATGGCCGCTGAGGCAGCAATTGAAACCGGTGACCTCACTACAGGTCTGAATTATGTAAACAGGGTAAGGTTGAGAGCAAAAACTTCAACTCCGGTAAAGGCTGAAGATGGTACACCTGCTGCCAATTACAACATTGAGCTCTATCCGTCATTTGCAAGCCAGGATTATGCAAGAAAAGCTGTCCGCATGGAAAGAAGGTTAGAACTGGGTATGGAAGGCCACAGATTATTCGATATAAGAAGGTGGGGCAATGGCGTTACAATAATGAATGCCTATTTTGCAAACGAAGCGAGGGTGGTAAAATCATTTGCGGGGAAATCGACAGCATACCAGTCAAAACATGATATGTTGCCCATTCCAATCAATGCGATAGATTTAAGTGGTGGTATTTTAACACAAAACCCCGGATTCTAATAATTTCAATTTTGTTTAAAATAAAGCAATAAGAAAAACAGGGCATTCATTGAATGTCCTGTTTTTTATTTTAATTGGGCTGTATACAGCTTTTTTATATTTGAAATTTATGAAAAGAATTTTAGTTAACCTGCTATGTATTGCCTTGCTCTCTGCCTGTGGCAAGAAGGAAGTTAAAGAGGCTGGGAGCCTTTTTACCAGGTTAAAACCGGCGGAAACTGGCATTACATTCTCAAATAGATTAACAGAGAATGATTCACTTAATTATTTTACTTATGCCTATATGTATATGGGTGGAGGAGTGGCGGCTGGTGATTTTAATAATGACGGATTGACGGACCTGTATTTCACAGGCAACATGGTACCCAATAAATTGTACCTCAACCAAGGAAGCCTCAAATTTGAAGATATAACAAAAACTGCCGGTTTGGCAGGCAGTAATAAATGGTACACCGGTGTTACCATTGCCGATGTTAATGCCGACGGATATCTGGATATTTATTGTTCAGTAGGAGGAAAGTTCGGCCCCAGAAGCAATGAACTCTATATAAATAACGGAGACCTCACGTTTACTGAAAGAGCAAAGGAATTTGGGGATGTGATGGCAATGGGAATAGTGTTCAGGGTACTTTTTTTGATTACGACCTTGACGGAGACCTTGATTTGTTTGTAGGGAACTATCCGATAACGAATTTTAATGCCCCCAATGAATATTATTATTTCAAAACAAAGAATGTAACCGATGAGGAGACAGATAATTTGTTTCGGAATGATGAAGACCTTTTGCAGAAAAGGTTACCAATGAGGCCGGAGTGCGTTCCTTTGGTTTGACACTGAGCGTTACGTCAGGGGACCTCAATCAGGACGGCTGGCCGGATCTTTACGTTTCTAATGATTTCAGCACACCGGATTACTTTTATCTGAACAACAAAAACGGCACCTTTAGTGAACATGTGAAGGACGTATTCAAGCAAATTGCCTTTTATGGTATGGGAGCAGATCTGGCAGATTTTAACAATGATCAGTTATTGGACCTTGTGCAACTTGAAATGATGGCAAAAGACCACCGCAGGGCCAAGGCAAATATGGCGAGTATGAATACCTCACTGTTCTGGAATACGGTAAATAGTGGATTTCATTACCAGTACATGCATAACATGCTTCAGATGAACAATGGTGTTATTAATGATTCCTTGCCCGATTTCAGCAATATTTCAAAAATGGCAGGTATGGCCTCAACAGACTGGAGCTGGGGAGCCCTGATGGCTGACCTTGACAACGATGGCTGGAAAGACCTTTATATTACAAACGGAACCCGAAGGGAAATCAATAACCGTGATTATTTTAATAAAATTGGCAGGGAATACCTTACAAAAGATAGTATGCTGGCAAAAAGTCTCGCAATTCCTTCAGAGCCCATTGATAATTTTGTGTATAAAATAAGGGCGACCTCGACCTTTGAGCATGCCAATGAAAAATGGGGTATGGTATCTAAAGGATTTTCCAATGGGTGTACCTATGCTGACCTTGACAATGACGGAGATCTGGAAGTGATTATAAACAATATTGACGAAGAAGTTACTGTATTTAAAAACAACAATACAGACAATAAATACCTCGCCATGCGTTTTGCAGGTCCGGATAAAAACAAGTTTGGCCTTGGGGTTAAAGTGACCCTTGTTCATGATACCGTCACACAGTTTCAGGAACTTACACTTACCAGAGGCTTTCAATCGGCTGTTCCTCCCCAAATGCATTTTGGTCTGGCTAAAGCGGACAAAATTGACCGTGTAGAGGTTGTCTGGCCGAACGGTGCCATGCAGGTTTTACAGTGGCCCACAAATCAGATGCTCACCCTTAATTTTACTGAGGCTAAGGATGTTTTTAAAGCCGCTGATAAAGAACCTGCAATTTTCTATACAGAAAAAAATGAAAGTATCGCGCTAAAACACAAGCACAGCGAAAACAGCTATAATGATTTCGAAAAGGAGATCCTGCTGCCATACAGGACATCTGCCTTAGGTCCGGCATTGGCCGTTGGAGATCTGAATCAGGATGGTTTGGATGACTTTATCGTCGGAGGTGCTGCACAATACGAAGCAGGTGTTTATTTTCAAACTGCCGGTGGTTTTCAAAAGCAGGACATAGCCACACTGCAAAAGGACAACCCAGTATGAGGATGTGGGATGCAGTATTTTTGATGCTGACGCAGATGGCCTGAACGATATTTTATATGGTGAGTGGTGGTAATGAATTCAATCATGATTCCAAAATGTTGCAGGACAGACTCTACCGAAACCTTGGAAACGGAAAATTTGAAAAGTCGGATGCACTGCCCGAAATGCTGAGCAGCGGTTTGAGAGCAACTCCTTTCGATTATGACAAAGATGGAGATATAGATCTTTTTGTGGGAGGCAGGTTGGTTCCCGGCAATTACCCCATGCCGGCAAAAAGTTATATTCTTGAGAATGTCGGCAAGAAAGGTGCACCTAAATTTAAGGATGTTACCAAAGATATTGCGCCGGGGCTGGCAGAACTGGGTATGGTTTCTTCGGCTGTATGGACTGACATAGACAAGGATGGTGCCACAGATCTCATTGTGGTGGGTGAATGGCTTCCCATTACAGTTTTTAAAAATATAAACGGATCCTTTGAGAATGTTACCAAAGCTTTGTCTCTGGAAAATACAACCGGATGGTGGTCCGCCATTCAACAGGCGGATATGGATAAGGATGGAGATATGGATTACATCATCGGCAACAATGGCCTGAATTTTAAATACAAGGCCAATGAAAAGGAAACATTTGACGTATATCTGAGCGATTTTGATAACAATGCTACCAATGATATCGTCTTCAGTTATTTTAACGGGGGTAAAAAGTTGCCACTCAGGGGAAGGGAATGCTCTTCGCAGCAAATGCCGGCCATATCTACAAAATTTACGACTTATGACGCATTTTCAAGGGCTTCGCTGGAAGATGTGTACACAGAGCAGGCCCTGGAAAAATGCTTTGCACTATCAGGTAAAAACTTTTGCGAACGTGTATCTGGAGAACAGAAACGGAAGTTTTGTTGTACACAAACTTCCTATGCTCGCCCAGGTTTCGGCGATCAACCAGATCCTGATAGAGGATTTTGACCGGGATGGCAATTTGGATGCAGTTATTGCAGGCAATTTGCACTGGACAGAGGTAGAGACCCCAAGAAATGACGCGGGGTTAGGTCTGCTTTTAAAAGGTAACGGCAAAGGGGTGCTTTTTGAACCGGTTCGCGGTTTTAGAAGTGGTTTGTATTTGCCGGGTGATGTAAAGGATATGGCGAAAATAAAGGTTGGGAATAACCATTATATCGTTGCAGCCAGGAATGATGATTACCTGAAATGGGTAGGGATTAAAAATAATTAATTTTTATTATATTGATTATCAAGGGTATGAATTATCTTTCGTGCCCTTTTTTTATGTTTTAATTTTTACTTTCCCAATATTTACGAGGATAAAGGAATAATCTTAATTTTGCGGAGCCATTTTGGCATCAGGATCACAGGATTGGTTTGTGATTCCTTTGTTTTGAGCAATTAATGAGATCTTTCTGCAACTAAAAAGATTAAGTGCTTGTTTTTGCAAATAACATGCTGATTATTAATATTTTTTGAAAAACGAAACCTATGAAAAAACTGTTAAATTACTTCTTGCAAGGTTTATTATATCTTGCCCCGATCGGAGGCACATTCTATGTGATTTATCTGATCTTTAATTTTGCAGATGGTTTATTGAGAAATACGATAAAAAATCTTTTCGGAATCGATATTCCAGGTCTGGGCATACTCATCATTGTATTGACCCTTGTATTGGTTGGGAGAATTGGTGAGACGATTATTGCCAGGCCTTTTCAAAGATTTTTTCAAAGTATTATTGATAAGACGCCTTTTTTAAAGGTAATCTATAATGCCTTGAATGATCTTTTTTCTGCCTTTGTACGGGAAGGAAAAGAAATTTAACAAACCTGTATTGGTATTGGTAAATCCGATATCAAATCTGCAGAAGCTCGGTTTTTTAACAGAAAAGGATCTGTCCAGATTAGACGAACTGGATAAGGTGGCCGTATATTTTCCGCACTCCTACAATTTTTCAGGAGAATTGTTTATTGTTCCCAAAGCCCAGGTCAAAAGACTTGATATCAATCCGGCAGAGGTAATGACCTTTATTGTTTCGGGAGGGGTAACCGGTTGGGATCACGAGCAAAAACAAAAGAAAAGGAGAAAAGAAGCACTTACCAAAATAAAAGCCACTTAGTTTTTGAATTTTAGGGGCTGATTTTCAAATATTCAATACCGTATTTTGGTATTTGAAGCTTGTAATTTCTGCCGGAAATTGCAGTACTTTTTCCAGGTTTCTTTCTACATAAGCGCGCAGTATATTTTTGGTATCGCGGTTGTCTTTTTGAATTTGCAGGTGGTCTAAAAAGAATTCAATTCCTTCTGTTTTCTTCTTCTTTTGTGCATAGCCAAAACCCTTGTAAATTCCGTTCAGCACCAATACAAAAGCGAGCTCATTGTTTTTTCTGCCTTTTTCCTGAATCACAAAATTTTCACTGTTGAACTGCAGGGAACTTATAGCATTTCTTACCCTTTCATTGTAAGAGTCTGTCTGCTCCTCTCCGGCAAATGCCCCGGCATTTTTTTATCTGGTAATGAAAACAAGTGTCGACCTTGTTCTGTAAATGACAGTATTTCGGACAAAGGTCGAAGCGCTCGCAGAGTTCCTCTAAAAAGATCCTGCATTCGGTTACATTATGAAATTTTGCTATGGGCGCTGAAACGAGTTTTAAGCGGTTGTAGGCCAGGTGCATTGATCCCGTTCCGGTCTTCATAAAGAAAATAAGGCCAGGCTTTCCTGTGCCTTTCTTTGTGCCCGGTTAAATTTTGGATAGATATTTTTGATCTCAGCCGATTCCAGCAATAAAGCGATCAGCTCGCTTTCTGTTTCTGTAAAGGTAATGTTGCTGGTTTCCAGACACATATTGACCTCTTTTTTCGCTTTGTCATAGAGATGGCTCATCACCCTTTGCCTGATGTTTTTTGCCTTTCCCACGTAGATCACTTCATTTTTGCTGTTCCTAAATAGTAAACGCCTGGTTTTTGCGGCAAATTATCCAGCGTTTCTTTGGCTAAGAGCGGAGGTAAAGTGGCTTGACCTGATCTTGAATTAAGAAAGTTAAAAATGACATTTTGTGTATCATAACACAAGAGTTTTTCAAATAGAATAACCGTAGCCTGTGCATCGCCTTTTGCCCTGTGCCTGTCTTGTATCACAATATTCTCGGCTGCGCAAATGGCGCCCAGGCTATAGGACCGCAATCCGGGAATCAGCTTTCTGGACAGCCTTACTGTACACAGTTTTTTCCGTTTGAACTCGAAGCCCAGGTCTTTAAATTCCTGTTGAATGATGTGGTAATCAAAATTGACGCTATGGGCTACAAAAACGGCATCTTTGGTTATCTCATCTATTTTTTTTGCAATTTCATAGAATTTTGGTGCGTGAAATACCATGGCATTGCTTATACCCGTCAGGTTGGTGATGAAAGGAGGTATGTTACATTCCGGATTGACCAGCGTAGTAAATTCATCCACTACTTTTTTACCGTCGTGTAAAAAAACAGAGATCTCAGTTATCTTTGAACTGTATCGCGGTGGTTTCTATGTCAACAATGGCATACATCTATCGCATGGATCTTTCCAGGGCTTTCAGCTCTACGCCCAGCTGGTTGAGCATGCTTGCAATACTGCTTATTTTGAGTTCGTGTTCATCGTATTCCTGGGTGTTGATACAGCAGGTAAACTCCCATAATTCCAGCACATCCTCCACAGCAACATAATACGGATCGTATTTTTTATTGTCTGATGCCAGCAAAAGCATATTGTGTTCTTTGGTTTTATCGTAAACACGTTTGTAAACAAGGCCGTCGTTTAAGGTAAGCACGATATATAGCTTTCCGCTTTTGATATCCCTGAGGTTTCCCACAAATCTGTCGCCACAACATACGAGCCGCTTTTGACCGGCAGCATCGAATCGCCTTTAATAGGAAAGGCCCTGTGTTTTCCGGTAGGTAAAAAGGGCAGTTTTATTTTGTTCAGGTGTTCTATGTATTGCGGATCGTCATAACCTCTTAAATAACCGGCTGAGGCCTCTATGGGAATAATTTCGATGAGGTCCTCATCGGCACCGTTTACCGTAATGGGGAACAGTACCCTTCTGTTTCCCACCTCAATGAAAGAGCTGTTCCTGGTCTTCAGTAGGTCTGTTTTGATCAGAATGTCGATAGGCAGCTTAAAATACGCTGACAGGTCGATCAGAAAATCTACCGGCGGAATGGCCCTGTTCTCTTCATAGGAACTGATCCGGGAACGGGAGACCTTTAAGTCCTCTACCAAAATGCTTCCTGGGTTAAACCCTTTAAAGTCCGGATGTGTTTAATATTATGCGATAAATAATTCATGATGCTAATATTTTGAGCAATAACTGCTAATATTTTGAGCTAATTTAGCAAAAAATACGTTTCCACCAAATATTTTTTTAAAAATGTATCTCAACACGCACAGCTATTACAGTTTACGCTACGGTACCATGTTGCCGGAAACACTGCTGAAACAGTCGCAGCAAATGGGTGTTTCTGCAATGGCTTTAACGGATATCAACAGCACCTCTGCGAGTCTGGATTTTGTGCGTTTGGCAGAAAAATATAAAGGCTTAGGCTCGATTCTTGGGGTCGATTTCAGAAATGGTGTTCAGCAGCGGTTTGTAATGCTGGCAGAAAACAACCATGGGTTTTATCAGCTCAACCGGTATTTGTCTGCACTTTTGCATGCCGACAGGTTTTTTGTACCTGAAAGGGCTCCGCAACTTGAAAATACTTTCGTGATCTACCCTTTTCAAAAGGAGGAGTTTTCGCTTTGTGAAAATGAATTTATAGGGGTAAGGCCGGCGGATATCAACCAGCTTAAGTTTTCAAAGTGGTATGCCTGTCAGGAAAAGCTGGTGCTGCTGAAAACGGTTTCATTTCTTCTCATAATAAAAAGGCGTATAACGCACACCGCTTATTGCGGGCTATCGATAACAATACCCTGCTGAGCAAATTGCCGGTCACGGAACAGGGAGAAGCCTCTGATGTAATGATCCCTGAAGTGCTGTTAAAGGAGGTTTTTAAAGCCTATCCGCAGCTTATTGAAAATACACGGAAACTGCTCGAAGCCTGTTCGGTCACCTTCAGTTTTTCTGATAAAAACCCTAAAAACCAAAGGGCTTACACAGCCAATGGAACTTTTGGATTCAGGTTGTTAAAAAAACTCGCTTATGGCGGATTGCATTACCGGTATAAAAAGATAGGAAAACGCGTGTTTATGCGCCTGGAAAAGGAATTGGAGATTATCAGGGAAAAGCAGTTCGTCTCTTATTTTCTGATCAACTGGAGAATTTTAAAATACGCACGCAGCAAAGGGTATTATTATGTGGGAAGGGGTAGCGGAGCCAACAGCCTGGTGGCTTATTTACTGCGCATTACCGATGTGGATCCCATAGAGCTGGACCTTTATTTTGAGCGGTTCATCAATTTGTACAGGACCTATCCCCCGGATTTTGATATGCGATTTTTCCTGGCGTGACAGGGATGATATCATCCGGTTTATCTTTAACAGGTTTAAGCATACAGCGCTGATAGCGGTGTACAATACCTTTAAGTTCAGGGCATCGGTAAGGGAGATCGGCAAGGTTTTCGGCTTGCCCAAAGAAGAGATAGACAAGCTTTCCTCGAGGCAGTTTGTAGAAAAGGATCTGGATCACTTATCGTATTTGGTACTGGTTTACAGTAAGTTAATTAAAGGTTTTCCGAATTATCTCGGCATTCATGCCGGTGGTGCCTCATTGATCAGAGCGGCCGAGTACAGCAGGCGTATACAGCCACTTTTTTGCCACCCAAAGGCTTTTCCACCACCATGTTTGATATGCATACAGCCGAGGATGTGGGTTTGTAGAATTCCGATATTCTGAGTGCGAGCGTGGCCTGGGGAAAATTAAAGAGGCGGTAGAGATCTCATTAAGCCGAAACCATCCGGACCATCCTGAAATTGACATTCACGACATCAAGCGGTTTAAAGAAGACGAGAAGATAAAATACCTGCTCAGAAATGCGAAGGCGATAGGTTGTTTTTATGTGGAATCACCCGCTATGCGTATGTTGTTGAAAAAGCTGCAGGTAGATAATTATATCGGCCTGGTGGCTGCAAGCTCGGTGATACGTCCCGGGGTGGCAAAATCAGGGATGATGCGGGAGTATATTCTGCGGTACAGGAATCCGTCCAGAAGAAAGGAACTGAGAAACATCCGTGTCTGTTAGAGATTATGCCCGAAACCTATGGCGTGATGGTGTATCAGGAAGACGTGATCAAGGTGGCGCACTATTTTGGTGGGCTTACCTTAGGTGAAGCAGACATGCTGCGGCGCGGTATGAGCGGAAAGTTCGAGAATTCCTGGGAAGAATTTTTAAAGGTAAAGAATCAGTTTTTTGATAATTGCAGGAACAGTGGAAAAGAGGATGAACTTACCGCTGAGATCTGGCGTCAGATAGAAAGTTTTGCAGGTTATGCCTTTGCCAAAGGGCATTCGGCCTCTTATGCCGTTGAGAGTTACCAGAGCTTGTTTTTAAAGGCCTATTACCCGCTGGAATACATGGTGGCAACCATCAATAATTCGGGCGGATTTTACAGGCCTGAATACTATCTGCACGAGGCCCGCATGCATGGGGCAAAGATCCATCCCCCGGATATCAATAAATCACATTACCAGAACCATATCGAAGGTAAAAATATTTATCTGGGTTTTATGATGCTGTACGCTTTTGAGGCGCAAAACGCAAAAAGGATCATTGCAGAAAGAGAGGCACATGGCTTGCTCCGGATCTGGATGATTTTATTGAAAGGGTTCCCGTTTCACTGGAACAGATCCTATTGCTGATCAAGGTAAATGCTTTTTATTTTACCGGCAGAAACAAACGCGAACTCTTGTGGGAGGCGTATACGGAAAGTCAAAATAGCTATGGAGGAACATGTACTGACACTCTTCAGCTCAGATAAGATTGCTTATAAAACCCCCGTTTTGGAAATTTCGGATTTGGAAGACGCCTTTGATCAGATACAGTACCTGGATTTTCCGCTCTGCGATCCCTTTGACCTGCTGGATGAACCGGTAGCACCGTCGCTTTCTGCCAAAAGACCTGGCGGGTTATACAGGAAAAACAGTGACCGTATTTGGCTATTATGTCACGGTAAAGAAAACATTGACTTCCAGGGGGGAACTGATGTATTTCGGCACTTTCACAGACAAGAACGGAGATCATATAGATACGGTGCACTTTCCGCCGGCAGCAAAAAAATATTTGTTCAGAGGCCGGGGAGTTTATAAGCTAAGCGGCAAGGTTACCGAAGAATTTGACTGCCTCAGCATAGAGGTTGAAAGCATGGAAAAACTGTCCATTATCCAGGATCCGAGATATATTGCAGTCAGAGAATCGCAACTGGCATTATGCGTGTCTCTACGGATGGGGATGCGAAAAAATTAATTTTATGATGATGAAAATTTCATATACGATTTAAAATGACCCAACTGTTTAATAACAAATACAGAATACCTTCTGCCCGTTTGCAAAATTGGGATTATGCAAACGAGGCAATGTATTTTGTTACCATTTGTACAAAAAAAGGAAAAAATTATTTTGGTAAAATTATTGCAACAAGGCAAACCACAATATTACAGGCCACCGAAATTGGCAAAATTGCCCATTCTGAATGGTATAAAAGCTTAGAATTACGGCCTGATATGAATTTGGAATTGGGGGAATTTGTGGTGATGCCAAATCATATCCACGGGATAATTATGATTGGGGCAAATGAATATAATACGCCCCGGTACATACCCGCTACACGTACATGACGCGATGCATCGCGTCTCTACGCCATGGGATATGCCACATGATACGCAATGTACAGACGCGATGCATCGTAGCAGACTGCGCACGCATCAATGTACAGATGCGATGCATCGCGTCTTACAAATCAATTTGAACCACAATCAAAAAATCTGGCATCGATCATTCGTGGATATAAATCTGCCATAACCACATTTGCACGAAAAAACGAAATTGATTTTGAATGGCACCCTCGTTTCCACGACCATATTATCCGTTCAATAGTCGAATATCATAGAATATCCAATTATATTATAAACAACCCTGGCAAATGGGGGAATGATAAATTTTATCAATAGATCTGTGCAATCCTTTGCGGTTGCATTATAAAAAATGACAAATGAGGCTGGAACAAGCGGGCGAATAGCGCTAATTGGAAGGGTATTACATTTAATAAATTTTATTGCAGGTTGACATTTTTCTGCTCCGAAAGGCCAGCCGGCGGTTAAAAACCGAAAAAAAATAATACAGCTATGAATACACAGGAACGCTCTATAGTACATATGGATCTGGACACTTTTTTTGTGTCGTGTGAAAGGCTGATAGACAGCAGGTTGAATGACAAACCGGTATTGATCGGCGGCACCTCTGACAGGGGGGTGGTTGCTTCCTGCAGCTATGAGGCCAGAAAGTACGGGGTTCATTCTGCAATGCCCATGCGCATGGCAAAACAACTTTGTCCGGAGGCGATTGTACTTCGCGGGAATACCGGCATTTATACCAAGTACTCCAAAATGGTTACAGACCTTATACAGGAATCGGTTCCTCTGTATGAGAAGTCTTCTATTGATGAATTTTACATCGATCTTACCGGTATGGATAAGTTCTTTGGCTGCCACCAGCTGGCCTCGGAATTAAGGACCAGAATCATCAAAGAAACAGGTTTGCCTATTTCATTTGGCTTGTCTGTGAATAAAACGGTTTCCAAGATTGCCACAGGCGAGGCAAAACCCAATAACCAGTTAAAGATTGATCCAATAAGCGGTACGGAAAAAATCTTTCTGCACCTGCTTCTTGCGCGAAGATACCCGATGGTAGGAGAAAAGACCTATAGCGCCTTATGCGACCTGGGAATAAAACGGATCAGGACTGTTCAGGAAATGCCTGTCGGTATGATGGAAAAAGTTTTCGGGCAACACGGTAACAGCATCTGGAGAAAAGCGAATGGCATTGATAATTCGCCTGTGATCAAATACCAGGAGCGAAAATCGATTTCCACCGAGCGCACCTTTGACAAAGATACCACCGATGTGAGCAAGCTTATGGGTATCCTCACTGCCATGGCAGAAAACCTGATCTTTCAGCTGCGCCGCGGAAATAAATTGACGGCTTGTATTACTTTTAAGATCAGGTATTCCGATTTTCAAACCTATACCAAGCAAAAAATGATACCTTACAGCGCTGCCGATCACGTGATCTTACCGGTGGTAATGGACCTGTACAGGAGTTTGTATCAGCGAAGGCAGCTGGTAAGGCTGATAGGAATTAAATTCAGCCATTTGGTAAACGGTGCACACCAGATCAATCTGTTTGACGATGATGAAAAAGTACTCAGTTTATACCGTGCAATGGATAAGGTACGCGAGCGGTTTGGTGACAGGCGGGTCATGAGGGCTTCCGGTATGGGAGCCAAAAGCATCAGCCGGTGGAATCGTCTTATCGACCGCGGAGCCAGCCTCCTTTGCTGGCTAACAGGAGACAGTAAAAGCAGAAGAAACAGATGGGGAGAAAATCAATTAAAAGGGTTTAATTATTTGTTAAAAATGGAAATTAGTTTTTTAATAAATTAAAAAATGCTTAAATTTGAAGGTAAATAATAACGAATAATAATAATAATACATTTTTTTATGAAAAGATTTGTTTATTTAGCTTTTTTTGTATTTTTTCGCTTTAGGCGCAAGGGCACAAGACAAATCGGAGAATTCGCTCAAGGTTAGGCGATCTTTTGGTGATTGATAAACCATCAGCAAAAAGTTATGTGCGTATAAAACTCCCAAAAGAAAATACGCGCACTAAACAAGGGGAGCATAGTCAATTGATGAAAGCCTTTATCTGAGCACCGTGGAAGTAGTAAGGGTGCGGGAAAAAAAGGATGGTTCGCAGGAAGTAGCATTAAAGAGAACAGATGGAAAGCAATTTTTTAATGCATTTCCAACCATTGAGCTAACATCCCCGATGCTCCTAAGCTCAGGAGAGCTCAGAGAAAGGGTTGATAGTCAAAGACCTGTTGTTAAGATAAATTTCACTGCCGGATGACTGATCGGTATCATCCGGCAGTTTTGTTTTAAAAGGAGCCATATAAATGGATCTTTTGCTTATCGGGTAATTTCAATTAATTAGAATAAGATAGGAGATCCTAAATATTTTTTAAAAATTTCCGTAACTTCGTATAAGCAATTTAAATGCCGGGAACTTTACATTGTGATCATTTAATTACAGACACAAACAAAGGTATGGGGTTTATAAAAATTAATGCTAAAGGTTAAGGTGTGTCACCAGGTAAAATAAAACTCGGTCTAAAAGAAAACTGGCAACAATTTACTATTCTGGTGATTGTGAATGCTTTTGTGGGAGGAATGATCGGAATGGAACGAACTATTTTTCCTCAATTCGCAGCACTTGAGTTTGGCATTGCTTCTAAAACGGCCATACTTTCTTTTATTACCGCTTTCGGTTTTACCAAAGCTTTTACAAATTACTTTACAGGACGGCTGGCCAATAAACTGGGTCGCAAGAATCTATTGCTTATCGGCTGGCTTATTGCTATTCCAATTCCCTTTATTTTGATGTCTGCAGGAAGCTGGTCCTGGGTCATATTTGCCAATGTATTGCTCGGACTTAGTCAGGGTTTAACCTGGAGCAGTACCGTGGTGATGAAAATAGACCTTGTAGGCGAAAAGGACCGCGGCCTGGCGATGGGACTAAATGAGTTTGCCGGTTATTTTGCTGTTGGAATTGTGGCCTTTTTATCGGGTTATATCGCCAACAAGTATGGGATCACCCCTTATCCCTTTTACCTTGGAGTTTTTATTTCCATCACCGGTTTTCTCCTTACTTTTTTTTGGGTAAAAGACACCAGGCACTTTGTGAAACATGAAAGTCTGTCAGACAATACCAAGCCCCTTAAAAACGTTTTTTTAGAAACTACTTTTAAAGATAAGACCTTAAGTTCTGTCACTCAGGCTGGTTTAATCAATAACCTCAACGATGGAATGATCTGGGGCTTACTGCCCATATTTTTGCTTTCCATGCAATACAATACCGAAAGAATTGGGATAATAACCGCTATTTATCCTGCTGTTTGGGGCTTCGGACAACTTTTTACCGGGAAAATGTCTGATGTATATTCAAAAAAGGCAATGCTGTTTTGGGGTATGTTGCTCCAGGGAATTGCGATTCTTTTTATTCCAATGTGCAGCAGTTTCATTGAGCTGGCTACTATTTCAGCCATTCTCGGACTGGGCACAGCCCTGGTATACCCAACATTTTTATCGGCAATAGCCCAGGCTGCCAGTCCGGGTCAAAGGGCGGAAAGTATAGGAACCTTCAGGCTTTGGAGAGACCTGGGTTATGCAATAGGAGCAATTATCTCAGGCATAACTGCCGATGTATTTGGCCTTAATTATGCCATAATTTTAATCGGATTGCTTACGGTAATATCATCTGCAATCATTAAATTCAGAATGCCCGAAAATATCAAAGCACAAAAGGAATGTGCTATGACTTACCTGGGGCAGAAAACAATGGAGAACACTTAAAATGAAATGCATGGCCATGACCCATGGCAATGGGGAAAATTTATAAACAATGATTGCTATTACACCTCGGAACACCTAAATTTATGGAGGATTAATTAAACATATCCCATAAAAATGAACTTCTATCTTTTACACAGCCATGATTATTTTACAAACTGCTTAATACAGGCTAAAAAGGGTCTGTATGAAGCAGTTGCAGAGGAGCGTCTGATTCAGTATGGCAAAAATGAACTCATCGAAAAGAAGAAAGTTTCACCTGTATTTCTGTTTTTTAATCAGTTTAAAGATGTAATGATCTTTATCCTGCTAATCGCAGCCATTATTGCAATGGCCGTTGGCGATGTAAATGATGCCATTGTAATTCTGGTCATCGTATTGCTAAATGCCATCATCGGGTTTGTTCAGGAATACCGGGCGGAAAAAGCCATGGAGGCTTTAAAAAAGATGGCCTCTTTCAATGCAACGGTTCGCCGTGGTGGAAAAATTATGCATGTGCCAACTTCAGAATTGGTGCCCGGTGATCTTGTAATCCTCGAAGCCGGAATGCTGGTACCTGCGGACATTCGCCTAACCGAAACCTATTCCCTTAAAATTCAGGAAGCATCTTTAACCGGAGAATCACAGCCTGTTGAAAAAAATACGGACGTAATAAAAGAAGAGAATCCACCGCTGGGCGACCGTTTTAATATGGCCTATAAAACTACTGTTGTCACCTATGGCCGCGGGGAAGGAATCGTTGTTGCAACCGGGATGGAAACAGAAATCGGACGCATAGCCCAACTTCTTCAGGAAAACGAGATCAGAACACCCCTGCAAAAAAGACTGGCCGATTTTGGCAAGAAACTTTCAGTGATTGTTATTTTTATTTGTATCCTAATTTATGGTGCAGGCCTTTTGCGCGGAGAAGATCCAATCCGCATGCTGCTCACGGCCATCTCAGTGGCTGTTGCGGCAATTCCTGAGGCCCTGCCGGCTGTTATCACCATTGCACTGGCCTTTGGAGCCAAACGCATGGTGCGTCAGAATGCACTTGTAAGAAAATTACCTGCTGTTGAAACGCTGGGTTCGGTTACCTATATCTGTTCAGACAAAACCGGGACGATCACACAAAACAAAATGACAGTAACAGATATCTGGGTCTCACCGGATGCAGAAGGTATCCATAACCTTACCCCAGAGCAATTGTTGATCCTTTCCATAGAGTTGAACCACGATGTGGTATCTGATGGCAATATGGAACTCAAAGGAGATCCTACCAGAAACAGCCCTGGTCGAATCAGCCCGGAAACATGCCAAATACGATCAGCGCTGGATCGAAAATTTTACAAGAGAACATGAATTGCCTTTCGATGCAGATCGGAAACTGATGACCACCATTTACAGGATGAACGGACAATGGCTGGTCATTACAAAAGGAGCCTTGGAAAAATATAATAAAGATTTGCTTAAAACCCAATGAAGTGCTAATCAATGAGGTGGCCCTGAAGTATGCTGAAAAGGGCAAGCGGCTTATGGCTTATGCCTTTAAAATAGTGGATGAACTGCCCAAAAATATTGATGGCCCTACCTGTGAGAATAATATGCAGTTCATAGGCCTTCTGGCCATGATCGATCCGCCCCGTCAGGAAGCAATGCAGGCAATCACCGACTGTTATGCTGCCGGAATTACACCGGTCATGATTACAGGTGACCATCCCGTTACGGCAAAAGCCATTGCCGAAGAAACAGGTATTATGCATAGTGATACTGACAGGATCATCACCGGAGCAGAACTTGCAAACTTTTCTGAAGCGGAATTAGATAAGGAAATAGAATACATCAAAGTATATGCGCGTGTTTCTCCGGAGCAGAAGCTAAATATCGTAAAAGCCCTTCAAAAGAAAGACCATTTTGTTGCGATGACCGGCGATGGCGTGAACGACGCCCCAGCTTTGAAACGCGCAAATATAGGCATTGCCATGGGTATTACCGGTACTGATGTTTCGAAGGAAGCGGCTGATATGATCCTTTTGGATGATAATTTTGCGACCATCATTCGTGCCGTAAGGGAGGGACGCAGGATTTTTGACAATATCCGCAAGTTTATCAAATACACCATGACCAGCAACAGCGGCGAGATCTGGACAATTTTTCTCGCCCCGCTCATCGGGTTGCCAATTCCCTTGCTCCCCATTCATATCCTTTGGATCAACCTCGTTACCGATGGACTCCCGGGTCTGGCCTTCGCTTCAGAACCAGCCGAAAAAAATATTTTAAAACGCCCTCCAAGAAAAACCGACGAAAGCATTTTCGCTGAGGGATAGGCCTTCATATATTATGGGTAGGTTTGCTTATGGGTGCCGTATGCATAGCCACCCAGGGTATTGCCATACGCATTGGCAATGATAAGTGGATGACCATGGTATTTACCGTGTTAAGCCTTTCCCAAATGGGGCATGCCATGGCCATTCGCAGCGACTGGCGGTCTCTTTTTCAAATGGGCGTTTTCGGGAACAAACAACTGGTTTTTGCGGTACTGCTGACATTCGTCTTACAAATGGCCGTGATGTATGTGCCGATATTACAGAAAGTATTTCATACACAGCCACTTACGTGGATTGAATTGCTGTTCTGCCTCGGACTTTCAAGCATTGTTTTTTGGGCTGTGGAGATTGAAAAATGGATTAAACGATCAAAAATGAAAAAGTTATATGAAACCGATGAACGACAATAAAAATTACGATTATATCATCATTGGTTCCGGTTTTGGAGGATCGGTATCAGCTCTTCGTCTGGCGCAAAAAGGCTATAGGGTACTCGTACTCGAAAAAAGGAAAATGGTTCAGGCAGGAGGATTTTGCCAAAAGTAACTGGAATATCAGGAAATGGCTCTGGTTGCCCCAACTAAATTTTTTTGGCATTCAGAAGATCAGTTTTTTCAGACATGTTTCGGTACTCAGCGGGGTAGGTGTTGGCGGTGGTTCGCTCGTTTACGCGAACACCTTGCCCAAACCAAAAAAACCTTTTTTCAATCAGGGTTCCTGGGCGGGCCTGGCGGATTGGGAAGAGGAACTTGAGCCATTTTATACTGAGGCCTGGCGCATGCTGGGAGCGGCTGAAAATCCTTATTTTGGTGAAAATGATCTGGCGTTTAAGCAGCTGGCAAAAGAAATCGGAAAGGAAGATAAATTTAAGACCGTCAGGGCAGCGGTTTATTTTGGGAAAAAAGATGTGACCGTACCTGACCCATATTTCAATGGTGAAGGACCGGATAGAACCGGCTGCATCTTTTGTGGTTCCTGCATGACAGGCTGCAGGCACAATGCCAAAAACACCCTGGACAAAAATTATCTGTACCTGGCACAAAAGCTGGGAGTAGAAATCAGGGCCGGAGCTGAGGTGACTGATATTATAGACACAGGCAATTCAGGAGGGAAAAACGGATATCAGATCAAGGGAAAAGTACTCGGTAAAACTGCCGGAAATAAGAAAGTATTTGATTATAGTTGCAATGGTCTTGTTTTATCCGGGGGTGTCTTAGGCACAATTCCCCTGCTGTTGAAGCAAAAAGAAAAAAACCTTCCTGCACTGAGTGACCGCTTGGGAGAAATGGTGCGAACCAACAATGAAGCGTTGATTTTGACGACTTCAATTGATAAGAGCAAGGATATGTCTGATGGGATTGCAATTGGTTCTATTCTGGAAACCGATGAAAACACAAATATTGAGCCTGTGAGATACGGTCATGGTTCGGGCTTCTGGAGGCTCCTGGCCATGCCTATGGTAAGTGAAAAAAATTTCTTTCTGCGCGTTTTAAAACTTCTGTTCATTCCCCTTACTGCACCACTGGTCTGGTTGAAAATATTTACCTCAGGTGATTTTGGAAAACAGACCTCGGTCATGCTTTTTATGCAGCATTTAGACAGCACTTTAAAACTCAGGAAAGGGTTTTTTGGATTGAGAACAGAAGTAGCCGAAGGCAAAAACCCAACGGCCTTTATACCGGAAGCACATGAGCTGGCACGTAAATTTGCCAAAATAATTAATGGAAAGCCTCTGGTGATGTTTACCGAGACCTTAACAGGAATACCTTCAACGGCACATATACTTGGCGGTTGTGTAATTGGCAAGGACAGGGAAAGTGGCGTGATTGACAAAACGCATAAGGTTTTTGGCTATCAAAATATGTATGTTTGCGACGGATCTGCCATCTCAGCAAATCCGGGAGTAAATCCTTCCCTGACCATAACAGCCATGAGCGAAAGGGCCATGAGTTTAATTGAGAAAAAAGTATAAACAGATGAATCTGAAAATAAAAATAAGAAAACAGATTTTAATATCGATTATGATTTTAATGGCCTGGGGCTGCCGTGAACAGTCGGTAAAAAATACAGATCAGCCTGAGATCCGCGAAAGCGATAAGAAATTAACACTTTTTGTTGGTGCGGCCTCAAAACCTCCTGCAGAAGAGATCATAGCGCTTTTTGAGCGGAAAACAGGGGTTAGGGGTGGAAGCCAATTTTGGCGGCTCAGGATATGTGCTTTCACAGATGAAACTGGCGAAAACGGGAGATATTTTTTTTCCCGGTTCCTCAGATTTTATGGAGAAGGCAAAAACTGAGAACCTGGTTTTTTCTGAAACAGAACGGATTCCTTTGTATTTGGTCACAAGCATTAATGTTCAAAAGGGAAACCCAAAGAATATACGAACATTAAAGGATCTCTTAAAACCCGGGCTCAGGCTGGCCATCGCAAATCCGGAAAATGTATGCGTGGGCACCTATGCGGTAGAGGTCATAGAAAAGAACCTAAGCCCTGCGGAACGGGTTCAGTTACGCAAGAACCTGGTAAATTATACCGAAAGTTGTGATAAAACTGCCACCGTGATTGCCATGAAATCTGTTGATGCAGTAATCGGATGGGAGGTCTTTCAGTATTGGAATCCCGAGGCAATTGAAACAGTCGATTTGAAACCTTCAGAAATAATCAGGGTTGGGTATATTCCTATTGCTATTTCCAAATACACCCAAAACAAAGAACTGGCGCAGCAGTTTATCGATTTTATTATGGGTGAGGAAGCCAAGGCTATTTTTAAAAAATATCGTTATTTTACAAGCCCGGAAGAAGCTTTTGAATATATAGGTGAAGTTAAACCGGTGGGTGGGGTGTATAATTTGCCAAAAGATTGGATTTTAGACTGATAGGATGCCATTCAGGGTTTAAAAATAATTGATGAAAAACAAGTTTATTTCATTTCGTTATACCATTTCTGTGATTGGAATTTCGCTGATCTATGTGATTCTGATTGCCTCGCTGTTTTGGTTTTACGATAAGGAAAAATTTGTTGAGATCCTCAGCTCCGACAGGACGCTGTATTCCTTGAAATTAAGCCTCATCTGTGCAACAGTTGTGGCACTGATATCAACCATCCTTGCCATACCTGCATCCTATGCCCTGAGCAGGTATAATTTTCCTTTAAAGAATGTTATGGACACCCTGCTGGAATTGCCCATGATCGTTTCTCCCTGCGGCGCTGGGAGCCATGATACTCATATTTTTTAGTACCAGATACGGTTCCTATATTCAGGAGCATACGGTGCAGGTTGTGTTTTCGATCGCCGGAATTATCATTGCCCAACTTGTAACCATTTTAGGAATTTCCATCCGGTTGATTAAGGCCGTCATGGATGAGATTCCGCCGAGGTATGAGAATATTGCCCGCACACTGGGCGCAACACAGTGGAAAGCATTCAGAACAGTAACCCTTCCGCTGGCGAAAAGGGGGATCATTGCCGCTTATTTGCTGGCCTGGGCCAAAGCGATTGGTGAGTTTGGAGCAACGATAACCGTTGCGGGTTCCATGCCATTAAAAACAGAAACGCTGCCAACGGCTATTTATCTGCGATTGGCTTCGGCTGATATTGAGGGGTCTGTGGTACTTATTTTAATCATTGTTTCAATCGGGATTTTCACCCTAACCATTTTCCGGTTGCTCGGCCATTCCAAAATCGTATGATCACCCTAAAAAATATACATTACAGAGCCGGAGCATTTTCCTTAGAGGGAATTAACCATTCTTTCGAAGCGGATCGGTTTCATATTGTCCTGGGTCCGAGCGGCAGCGGAAAAAGTATCCTGCTGGAAATAATTTCCGGTCTGTTAGCACCCGCATCCGGTGCTATTTTGCTGGATGAAGAAGATATCACCAACCATTTGCCCGAACAGAGAAATATTGGATACCTGCCACAGGACAATGTGTTGTTTCCGCATCTGGATGTGAAAGAAAATATAGCCTATGGGCTGCATATCAAAAGGCAAAAGGATGATGACTATATCAAAGAAATAGCCGATAAACTTGAAATTACACACCTTTTAGACAGGAAAATACAAAAACTCAGCGGAGGAGAAATGCAGCGGATCGCGCTTGCACGCAGTCTGGTGGCCGGAAATAAGATCTTGCTTTTGGATGAGCCCACCTCCTCGTTACACCACTCACTAAAAAATGAACTGTGCTATTTGCTCGGTGAAATACAGGAGCAGTTTAAGCTCACAGTCATCATGGTGACACATGATATTGAAAGTGCCTTTATGCTTGGCAATACAATCACCTTTTTGATAGACGGCAAAAAACACCAGACCTTCAATAACCTCGAGAATAATTTCGTTCCATTCAACGGGGAAGTCGCCAAGTTTTTGGGGATTAAGAATATTTTTGAAGCCAAGGGTCAAACCAGGCCTGCAACCGTTCCGCATTGACTGCCCGGCCTTAGGGATGGAACTCACCGTTGAAGGTAATCCGGATCTTGAAGTGGGCCGGCGCATTGTTTTTGGAATCAAATCTGAAGATGTGCGGATTATTTTCCCGGAGCGAATCGCGGAATATGCAAATGTGCCGAATAAAATTACCGGCGTGATCAGAAAAATTTACCGAAGGGCGCATTTCCTTACTATCCTGTTTGTTCCGAATACGGGCAAGGCCCTGATTGAAGTGCAATACCCGCTTACCAAGGCGAATAAAATCAGGCTTGTTGAAGGAATGGCGCTCGAAATTATGCTGAAGCCTGACAGAATCTTTATTTTACATTGAGAATTTAATTTTACATAAAATGAAAAGAATTATAACGTTTACCATTTTTATTTTTTCAGTACTGACTTCCTTTGCTCAGGACATTACAGGTGACTGGTATGGCTTATTGAAGGTTCAGGGAATGCCGTTAAGGCTGGTTTTTCATGTAACAAAAGCGGCGGATGGTTACAGCGCCACCATGGATAGCCCGGACCAGGGAGCCAAAGACATTCCGGTATCAAAGACCTCCTTTGAAAATAACACGGTAATTTTTGAAATAAGCAGCGCGGGAGTTGTCTATGAGGGGATACTGAAAGATAAAATTGTTGAGGGAACCTTCAAACAGCGCGGACAAGAGCTCGCCCTCAGTTTGTCAAGGGAGCCAATCGAAAAACAGGCTCTAAAAAGACCACAGGAGCCGGTAAAACCTTATCCTTATTATACCGAAGAAGTGACTTTTCAAAATACGGAAGCCAATATCTCTCTGGCGGGAACCTTGACATTACCCGATTCGAAGGGAAATTTTCCAGCGGTTATCCTGATTTCCGGCAGCGGACCTCAGGACAGGAACGAAGAAGTTTACGGACACAAGCCGTTTCTTGTATTGGCAGACCACCTGACCAGAAATGGAATTGCAGTACTCCGTTATGACGACAGGGGGGTAGGAAAATCAACAGGAGATTTTAAGGCAGCCAATACGGCCGATTTAGCTACAGATGCTGAAAGCGCCATTGCCTATTTGAAAACAAGAAAGGAGATCAATAAAATGGAGATTGGTGCAATAGGGCATAGTGAAGGTGGCTTGATAGCACCCATGCTGGCAGCGAATTCTAAAGATTTGAATTTTATTGTTTTACTCGCAGCACCCGGTTTAAGAGGTGATAAGGTCTTATTGCAGCAGCAGGAATTCTTTGCAAAGGCATCAGGAGTTTCGGAAGAAGAAATTCAAAGGAACAGGGGCGTCAACGCTGTAGCCTTTGAGATCATTTTAAACTACAAGGACCAAAAAAAGATGGAGGAAGAACTTTCAAATTATTTAAGAGTTGTTCTTCAGAATGACAAAAAAATTGTCTTACCGGCAGGTACGAGTCTGGACGCCTATATTGCCGGCCAGATGAACCAGATTGCCAGCCCGTGGATGCAGTATTTTTTGAGGTACGACCCTGTACCTGCACTGGAAAAAGTGCAGTGTCCCGTATTGGCACTTTACGGAGAAAAGGATCTGCAGGTTCCGCCAAAAGAAAATTCAGTTGCAGTTGAAAAAGCCTTCAACACAGGGGGAAATAAAAATGTTATTGTAAAAACTTTGCCTGATCTGAATCATTTGTTCCAAAACTGCAATACCGGATTGCCGAAAGAATACGGGGAGATCGAAGAAACATTTTCACCGGTGGCTCTGGATGAAATTACACGCTGGATACAGAATCAGATAAAATAGCGGTAACTAAATGATTTTTAAAGCAAAAATTGAATTTAGAAATTAGGTTGACATACCTGACTTTGGAGACACTCGAATTAATACTGAAAACAAAGAAGTTCAGCATAACAAATTTTAAAAATAAGTATGCATAGTAATGTCTAAAGGTAATTGCCTGTTTTTTCCTATATTCTGAAAATTGCTGCGGAATTTCCAAATGTTGTGTACCTGCCTACTGGTAGGTCTGCAAAGTTAATCGCTAAACCACGCAACTACAATTAGCCTAAACACTTTAAGCCATAACCCGGACAAAACAATAATGCTCCGTTTGGTAACCATTTCTCAGTTTTACAGCAATAGCCCATTTTTTTAATAGCAGCACACAGGATGTTGCTACTGTAATATGGTTTCATTCATACTGAGCAAAGATACAAAAGCTAAGGACAAACTATTTAATCGATCATGATCAATTACTAAAAAGATCAAGATGTATTACTAAAAAGATCCAGATGTATTACTAAAAAGATCAAGATCTTTTATCTCAGAGATCCAGATCTTTTTACCAAAAGATCCAGATGTTTATAACGAAAGATCCAGATGTTTTCATTAAAAGATCCAGATCTTTTTACTGACTCATCAGGTTGACTGCATTAAAACCTGCGCTTCAACTGCATTCTTCCACCGTATAAAAACAATGAAAATACATTAGGAAAAAGGCTGTTTTTAAGTACCAAAAAACGGTTTTCTTTCGTGGTGAAATTATGACTCAAAATCAGACTGTTTTTGGTTATTTAGAATGACATAGAAATTGGGTTTGCTCGCCCCTGGATTTTGAATTTTATCATGTATCTTCGATATGAATCAATTTAAAATCCTGAACGGCCTGCCTGCCGGCAGGCAGGTTTAGCAGGTCCGTTGGCGCAATATTCCTATATATGACGGGGCGGGCGTCAAATTTCGCGGTCATCCTCTCATTATATGCCAGATCAAGTACTTGAGGAACGACATAGCATTTCATGACAAGACACAGAGGCTCTTGATGAACTTAGAAAGACTGCTTGAAGATTTCCAATAGCTCAAGAATTAAGTCGAGTAATATTATTTCAAACACTTAATTTCAGTTGATCATTCATGGAAATCAGAAGACATTCCAGGAAAATGCTATTATGGGCCAATCAGCAAGATGATTGTATAGGCATTTATGGACTAACCAATACAGAAATTGAAACGATCCATTGGTGATTTCAAACTGAGGATTAGGAACATCTTATCATATAAAGCTAGGGAGAGAAGGGAGGGAATATGTGATAAAATTGAAAATTATATAATCCAATATCAATTAAAATCCTGAACGTGAGCTGGCTTAGCAGTACATATCCTGATATTTAAACATTTATGGACATCAATATATGAATATTTTAAACAGAACAAAGAGAAAATAAAACTAAGAAGAGGCAAAAGTAGTCGAAAGAAACCAAGACCCAAGGAAAGAGATCTGATCCCCAGTCATGAATCACCCACACCACCGCAGCCCGAGGAAGACCCATCAAGAGAGAACGGGATCATGTTTAAATTAGACTTGATACAATCAATTGTAAAATCCAAAAGAAAAAGGAAAAGAAAGGTATATACCAGTTATGTATATGGAAGGAAGAGTAATAAAAAGCGGAAGAAAGACATCAGAAAAAAAGGAAGTGGAATATGTATTAATATTCTTATTTTCAAATATTGTTGATCAATAATGACTTAAACAAGAATATAGCAAAAAATTAGAAATAAATAGAAAATTATTTGATGAGAACGATGGCAGAAGAATAGAAATAAAATAATTATCTATTTACTACAGGGGAAAAAGAAACTATAATTGAAGAGGAAAAGAATAAATGTTTCATCACCTCAGCTTTAGGGGGGAGGAGAAAAGAGAGGTTGGTTGTTTTGTATATGAGTTCACCTAAAAGAAGGACAGAAGGGGGCGGAAAAGGAAGAGTGTAATTTTAAGCTTAATTAAGGAATAAAAAGAGAATATTTGAGCAAACAGATTTAGAGGAGGCTGACAAAAAAGGTTGAGAAACAGAAATTTGAAGTTTGTAAGAAAGATTTAAGATAGAAAGAAAACTAAAAAGAGAAACGTAAGAGAAAGACCTGACAGGAAAGGAATAAGAGTGGGCAACTGGAAAACGAAAGGGGCTTTCCTGACAAAAAAAGGTTGAAGAAACTTGATATTTTGGCAGAAGAATATAGAAAAAAACAAATAGTGGATAAACCAAGTCGGTTGGACAAACAGTGGCTGTTGGTAACTGAAAGGCGTTTTGTGGTAGCCGAAAGTTCGTTATCAGTTGGGCAAAAGTGGGGGTTCAGTGTCGAGACAGTTTGTAGCGAAAGTTCAGTTCTCCGAATGAAGTTTAGTGCTGAAAAGACCCGCCTTCGCAAAGAAACAAACAGTTGCCAACTAGCTTAAAAAACGAAAATCTGTACATTTATGATTGAAGAAATTAATTATCTCAAATAAACATTCAATTATAATTGAAGAATTGTATATATTTGTTTGAAGTTTAAAATATAGATGAAATGATTGAATACATCGAAAGACCACTTTATATTGATAGATTAAAACCATTTATTGGTAAATCATTGATAAAGGTATTAATTGGGCAGCGCAGAGTTGGGAAAAGCTACCTGTTAATGCAATTGAGAGACCTCATTAAAAAACAGAGTCCTGATACTCAAATTATTTATATCAATAAAGAGCAACATGAGTTCTCAAAAATAACGAATTCAGATGACCTGTTTCTCTACTTGAAAGAAAATGTAAAGGAGAACGGAAAAGTAGCGCTCTTTATAGATGAAATACAAGATATTGAATCATTTGAGATTACATTAAGAGACCTTGTTACCAGAGGAAATTACGATATCTATTGCACAGGAAGCAATGCTAATTTACTATCTAGAGAACTGGCTACATTTTTAAGTGGTAGGTATATTGAAATTAAAGTATTTGGTCTAAGCTATTCTGAGTTTTTAGTGTTTTACAATTTGCAGGATTCAGTGGCTACATTTCAGAACTATCTTAAATTTGGTGGATTACCATACCTCATAAATTTGAATACTGAAATACAAATAGCATATGAGTATTTATCCAGCATTTATAATACAATACTGCTCAAAGATGTTGTTACCCGATTTAAGGTTAGAAATGTAAAGTTCCTTGAAAATTTGATTGCTTTTTTAGCAGACAATATCGGTAGTATAGTTTCCTCAAAGAAAATCAGTGAATACTTAAAATCTCAAAAAATAAATATTTCAACCCAGGTCGTAATAGACTATCTTGGATATCTTGAAGCATCATTTTTGATTTTCAAAGTAAAACGAACAGGAATCGAGGGCAAAAAAGTATTTGAAATAGGTGAAAAGTATTTCTTTGAAGATATTGGTATTCGAAATGCAATTGTTGGATATAAAACAAGTGATATACATAAAATTTTGGAAAACGTTGTTTATCTGCACTTACGAATGGCTGGATATTCAGTAACTGTTGGTCAAGAAGGAAATAAAGAAATTGATTTTATTGCACAAAAGTCTGGGGAAAAGATTTATGTTCAAGTTGCTTACATGTTAACAAATGAGGGAACTATAAATCGAGAGTACGGAAATTTACTGGAAATATCGGATAACTTTCCTAAATATGTTGTGACAATGGATGAATTGACTGAAATATCAACGTATAAGGGAATTAATCGAATGCATGTTAAAGATTTTTGTTTAAAAATGGTTTAGCAATATAATAATCGATGAATTACGGGGACAATTACACAGTTGGTTTTGAATTTATTGATAAAAAAGCCAGTTGGCAACACAGTGTATACATCATGCGGGTTTCAGAGCAATTTGCAAGTTCAGAGCTCGCTGGCAAGGGCAGTAACGGTGGATAGTGAAGTGGCCACGAACTCCCGCACGCTGCATACACCAACCGTTAGCGAAAATGCCTTCGGCACGCAAAAATCGCAATAGCGTTGCTCCCTTTTTTGCTATCTTCGCTAAGGGTCTCGTAGTATGACAGCACATTCGTTGCCTGCGGCACTGATCCGCTAACAGCGGATTTTTTGAATATACGTCTAATGGCTGATTGTTAATATGAAAGCTGCGCTTTCAACGCAAACGCCATATCCGCGAGACCGTTGGCTACATTACCTGAAAAATGATAAATTATGAAAAAGAGGTGACTTTGATGATATCTCAACTTAAAAAGAAGGAATTGGAAAAACGATATTGTTGTATTTCTGCGATTAGCTTCCATTATAACAGGAACATTTACAAATTTTCTGACGGAGGATTCTGAATAAATGGACTAAAAGTTCAGGTAATGCCATTATGGCAGTAACATGTCTTAGAAGGTTATTCGAAACCAACTACGTTCAAAAGGAATAAATTTGGAATGACTGTTAGAATCAATAACTATATCAGAGAAAAAAGAATTACTTTTAGTGGATAAAATCTTATGAGTTAATGAATGACAAATTGAGAATATGTTCAATCAAACAAAAACTATCGAGTTAGACTTGAATGGATATTTTTGAATCTGATAAGGAAAGATTGATTAAAATTATTGAGGAAAATACTGTAGGTAAAAAACATTCTGATTAGATTATTTACTTACCCTTTTTAATTTATATATTCTATTTTTGTAATAACTATTTGTGTTTGAAGCTTATTTGCGGATGGATTTTTTAAAAAGTATCTTTATGACCATTTTTGGAATTGGAATTTGCGGAATGTATTTTTACTCTGACATAAAAATGATAATGAATATTAAAAGAAAAACAATAAAAACTACTGGCAAGACAGGTACAACTGCACATTCGTTGCCTGCGGCACTATCCGCTAACAGCGGATTTTTTGAATATGCTCTAATGGCTATTTGTTAATACGACAAGCTTTCCCAACGCAAACGCCATATCCGCGAGACCGTTGTGCAATATTTAAAACGAACAATTATGAAACCAATTACAAAATTGTATTTAAAGACATTTTTGCTCAAGGAATACCTTACGGACTGATTATGTTGGGTTTTGATTTAGCTGATGGCGTGGATTTAATTTTGGAAATCTATTTATGACTTTCTTTTTTGGAATTACTATGTCATTAATTTTAGTTTTTTTTATCAGATACAGATTAAAGAAAAACGGTATTCAGGAAATCACTAATTATAATGTGGGATTAAATCAATCAAAAAACCTGAAACAGAATTATGAATAAAACTGAAATTATAAATAAATTGAAAACTGACCCGATAATTGGAAAAATGAAAATGGTGGAACATTGAAAATGAGAGTTTTATTAAAATTAGGTATGACTTGGAAATCATGGGGCGAAGAAATTAAAAATAATCTTGAACCAACCAGACAATGAATCAGTATTTTGAATATCAGATTTCGAGCAGGGCCAAAATTGAAAGCTACATTGGCTCACTATGGGAAAAATATTGAAAACATAAACCTAATAGAAAGTCATAAAAACATCGCCTAACAGATGTATATAAAACATAGGCTGGTACAGTAGTTTGTGCCTGTGCTTTTGGCTCGTATCAAACTTTTTGACTTAACCGAAAGTTTCGATGGCTTCGCAATCCCGCAACTGCTCATATGCCTCGAACCGTTAGCGAAAATGCCTTCGGCACGCAAAAATCGCAAAGCGTTGCTCCCTTTTTTGCTATCTTCGCTAAGGGTCTCGCAGTATGGCAGCACATTCGTTGCCTACGGCACTATCCGCTAACAGCGGATTTTTTGAATATGCGTCTAATGGCTATTTGTAATGCCTCGCCAAGTGCCTGGCGGGCGTTTTTATTGGGACGAACAACGTAGCTATGGACACTCAATTCTAACTTATTATGCCGATGCCATTAATTTCTGTAATATTCCTGATTCTGATCATTATTTTCTTCAGTAGGATGGGCTGGTCAATGAAAATTAAAAATTCCAAATATGCCCAATTGATCATTTTAATTCTTTTGGGTTTGACCCTTGTTTATGAAATTTACAGATTTGAAAGGAAGGATAATTTAGACGCAATTGGCCTGGGTGCATTATTTGTATTGTTCCTATTTGGCAGCATTACTTTTTATAAGAAATTTTTAAAGCCTGAATAGGTTCAGCCCGGGCAGCTAATGATGTAATCATAGAACAATCACAGAATAACTCCCTACGATATGCCGTTCCTTTCCTTTTACTACATCAATAATATCCCGGTCTTTTTTGTCAGAGTCGATTACATCATTATCAATTACAAGAATACCCGGGCTGAGTTTCTTCTTCAGCAGCGCATCTTTATTTAGAACTTCAAAGGTATGATCCAGAAATACGTCCATATTGTCTGCCCTTTTTAATTTGTATAAATAAGTTGCTGATATCTGTTTTTCTGCCCTGACTTTCTTAATTTCCTTAGACAGGTTCGCATATCCGATATATGAATTTACATCAGGTAATGACCAGGCAGCGATAAAAACGGATATGAAAATTCCAATAGCCAACAGGTTGATCGCCTTGCCAAGATCTTTTCTTTTATAATTAAAGTACAGGGAGATCAGGGCGGAAATGCTTAGTGCTGCTACACCGAGTATGATAAATGGTTGGTTTAGCACTTTGTTTTCGTCTTTAAATAAAATTAAGTACACGAGAACAAAGATGGATGCAGAAATAGAAATGCCGGCAGGCCGACGGCCAGGGCGAGCCATTGGCTTCGTTTAAATTTTTGCAAAAGCAACACTGTGAGATAGATCATAAAAGGAAAAACAGGTGCCAGGTAAATCTGGATCTTTGAACTTACCAGTGACAGCATAATAAAAATTACCGCGATTGTAGTGAGAAAAAAACGTTCAAGATCAGTTTTGATCAATCCTTTTTTTATCGAAAAAAGGATTACGCCAAAAATAAGCAAAGACCATGGCGCGAGAGAATACCAAAAGGTGATCAGGTAATAATAAAAAGGGTTCTTTGTGGTGGAAAGTATTGATACCGCGGTTCACAGTCTGGTGGAAAACCAGGTTATTCAGGTAACCGGGTACACCCTCGCATACTACGCAGGCAAACCAGATGCTACAAAAAATAATCAGTATAAGCCAGGTTTTCCATCCCCAAAGGAGTTTAATCATTCTGTATTTTTTTTTCACAAGAAGAAGATGGCTTATGGTTACAAGAAGCGGAATTAACAAACCAAAAGGCCCTTTGGAAAACAGTGCCATAAAGATATAAAATGGAAAGAGAAACACATCCCATCTGCCGGGCCTTTCTATATACATCCTGTAAAATGTGTTTAAAGAAAGGACAATAAACATGCACATCAGCATATCCATTCTTATCAGCAGGGAAAGTCCCAAAAACAAACCGCTGCTCATTAACATAAGTTTTGCAGTAAAGCGGTTAGCCAAAGTTAATTCATGTTTTACCCAATTGTCCATGGTTTGAATGATTACCAATGCCGGTATGAGGGAACCAAGTGCCAGGATCCACATTTGATGACTACCCCAAAGTGATTTTGCAGCCATTATAAGCCACAAAAAAAGGGGTGGTTTGTCTGCGTAAGGAATACCATGGTTTTTAAAAGTAAATAGATTGCCATCGCGAAGTGCTTCATCAGCAATGCTTAGATAGCGCAACTCATTCAAGGGTGTGAAATCCCTTAAAATAATCACAGGAAGGAATGCAAATAATGCAAGATAAGGAAAATAATTGTTTTTTATTTTCATTTTACCAGGTCTATAATTGGGTATGGCCCGAAATATTTTTTATTCTATCCGTAATTCCGGATCCCGGAAATTTAAATTAAAATGGGTTTTAGTCTAACACAAATTTGAATGAAAAAGCGATTAAATTGGCAGAGAAACTGGTGTCTCTGTCGTATTTGCTGTATTCCACATCAATACTTTTCAAACCAAATCTCCAGAGATGTGATTTGGTAAAAATATCGGTATACCTAAAACCAATACCATACTGACTTGCATCAAAGGCTGAGAGATCATAATCAGAAGTATAATAGGTATCTGTAGATAGATGCTCATTATACGGGGCAAAATAGTCAGCCTGGGTTTGCGTGTAATACCGGTATGATGGGTACAGTGTAAATTTGCCAAAGAGTTTTATAGGAAGCTCGATTTTGGCGGTATGGGAATCAATGCCCCAGTCATCGGTATAATAACGGTAATAGGTCCGCACTGTAAGATATTCATTGATATAGTAATTCAGGTTAGCCCCAAGTGCAATTTTTGTTCGGGTATCCGGCAATTGTTCCACATCATCACCAAGCACAAAATTTTCAACTTTAATATCTTCAAAATCACTGAAATATACGCGCTGGAAGGGGGTAGATAACAATCCGTCCTGTCTTACCAGATCCAGGGAAATCAATCCCTGCATTTTTTTGGACAAAATTTGAGAAACTGTAAAACCTGCAGCATATGAATTGCGCTGACCGCTGTCAAACCCGGTAAACACAGGATTGTAATTGGGTATATATGAAAAATCATAATCATCATCTTCACGAAATTCAATAGGGTATAACAGGTCCCAGGTATCTAAAAATACATTTGCATTGACAGATACTTCTGTATTTTTTTCATTGAAGAGCATGGTATAACTGCCGCCAAATCCAAAGGACACATAATCATATTCAGCTGCAAAAGAAGCCTTGGCGCTCCATATCCTGTTCCTGTCATCTGAACTGTGCGAGTAACTGGCAGTAGCTCCCACCCAAACGTCACTGGAAGAGGCACCGGACGAGGCCTGGAAGGGATCTGCCGGCTTATCGCCGTCAAAGGGATTGATATTGCTTGATGAGGCGGAAGTATAAGCTGAGATTCCAGCCTCAACCGAGAGAACGTCATCTGCATTCATAGGCACAGAGACAACTATGGTAGGTGCAAAATCTGTGAGTTCTTCTGTACCTATACCACCTGTAACAGCGGCATTATCACCATCCTGTGAATAATAACTGCCCAGGAAATCCACTTCGGTTTGTTCGAGTACCTTTTTTTTATAAGTTGAACCAGCTTCCTGTGAGTAGCCGAAACTAACGATCAACAAAGCCATACTAAGGATAAAAAATTTCATCTTTTTGAATTTTTTGATTTTACTATTATAGTGTATCAGGTGATTTAATTACAGCCGCAACCACCACCTGTTTTACCTCCGTTAGCACCTGCGGCGGCCTCGCGGTAAGCCTGAAAATTGGTTTTAAACCGTTCCACGCTTCTGGCGTTCAGTTCCATATCGGGGTCGCTCAGTGCAACCTTCTCGTATTCCTTAACGGCAGTGCATGATTGCAGGGCTAAAAGCACGATAATGATCATTACAAGTTTTTTCATTTTTTGATTATTTTTCATTTGGTTTTAATACGATGTTGTCTGAGGTATACACTTTGTTATTTACGTCCACCAGGATACATTCCACTCCTTTTAATTGGTTTATAAAATCAAGGCCCACCTCAATACCCATCACAGTTACAGCAGTTGCCAGGGCATCGGCTAATTCTGCAGAACTGCATAATACGGAGGCACTAACAATATCTTGTGCAGGATAACCCGTTCTCGGGTCTATGATATGCGCATAGCGAATATTGTCAAAGACCACAAATTTCTCATAGTTTCCTGAGGTTACTATGGCTGAGTTATCAATGGGCAGCCATGAAAAGGCTTTTTCTTTATTTAAAGGATTGGTAATGGCTACCATCCAGCTTTCACCACTTGGTTGTTTCCCCCAGGTATTCATGTCGCCTGAGGCATTGATGATTCCCGCCTGAGCCCCGTTTTTAATAAGTAGCGCCTTAGCCTTGTCTGCAGCATAGCCTTTTCCAATACCTCCAAAACCAATTTTCATTCCCTGTTCAGGAAGAAACACGGATGATTCAGCTTCATTTAAAATGATTTTCTGATAACCGATTTTTTCAACAGACCGCTGAATCTCTTCTTCTGTAGGTTTTTTTGTCATGGAACCGTCAAACTTCCATATTTTATCCATTGAGGCATAACTGATATCAAATGCACCGTTCGTGAGTTTACCAATCTTAATGGATCTGTCCACGAGGTCATAAAGTTCTTTATCAACTTTTACAGCTTTAATACCTGCGTTTCTTGTGATCATCTGAAGCTTGCGAATTTGGATCCCAGTCTGAGATGAGTTTTTCAATTCTGGTGATTTCTGCAATGGCCAAATCAATATAGCCGTTTCCTTTAGCTTCATCATTGGCCACCACAGTAATATCAAAACGGCTGCCCATTAGTTTAACGGTTTTTTTATAAACTTGCTGCGCATTTGTATTGACTTGAAACAATACGAAAAGTGCCATCAGAATGAGTCTCATGATTTTTTTTCAAAAGATTTTAATTCTTCAATATATGCGTCAGGGCTTGTTTTCTTATAACCCATTTCACCCAAAACATTCCCTTCTTTATCCAGTAAAACCACAAAGGGGAAATAACCGCTTTTGTTGTATTTCTCTGCCAGCTGCTGCATTTTGTTTTTTGAGCATCTCGTCCAATTGGTTTTCCTTTTTCGCGGAAAATCAGCTTTCAGCATGACAAAATGGGTTTCACCTTGTGATTTAAAGGTCTCGGTACTCCATATTTCCTTATCCAGTTTAATGCATGGTGCACACCAGTCGGTACCCTGAAATACCAGAACAATGTTTTGATTTTTTTCAGTTGCCTGCTTTTTGGCCTCTTCAAAATTGGTTAACCATTGCTGGCCACTGGCGAGGTTGCTGAACAGAACGAACAGCAGAATCGAATAAAGTGTTTTCATTTGTTTGATAAAAATTAAATTGATTGATCTATTGCGTAGAAGTAGAATCGATAGGTAGTGTTTGATTTTCAAAATTAGTTTTATATTTTTAAGAGCTTCTAATATTAATGTTAAAGTTTCATCAAAATATGTATTTTTTAACAGCTTATTTTCGAATATCTGACTTTTAACCATCAAATATTAGGAAGGAATAGTCCTACTATTGTTTCATTTTTTTAATCATTAATCAAATTAAAGGCGCCATCCACCAGAAATAGGTCTGTGGATTTAAAATTTCCGGCATTTCGAATTTCCGTAAACGCGTGTTCGGAAGTGCCGACCTGCACTTCCCTCTTTTCAAAGGAATATGTTTCCTTATCCTTGTTTTTCAGCACCAATACAAAATATTGGTCTTCGATATTTACTATGGCAGTCTCAGGCAAAGACAGAACAGAATGGTTGGAAGTTAAAATTTCCGCTTGAATATACATTCCCGGAGCGAACTGATTAATTTGTTTTTCATTTTTCAAATGGCAGTGAACCATTGCTGTTCGGCTTTCATTGTCAATAGACCTGCTGATCAGACTTACAACCGCTTCATAGGATATTCCGGGTTCATTTTGCAATTGGAACCGCACGTTCTGACCAAGCTTAATTTTTGGAAAATCATTTTCAAATACCTTCAATTCCAGATGCATTTCACTATGATTGGTTATGGTTACTGCTATATCCGATGGATTTAAATACATTCCCTTTTCTGCATCGACTTTGGTAACAGAGCCACTTATCGGTGAATAGACGGCAATGGTTGATTGTAAGCTGGTTTCAGATATTTTATCGGGGTTTATGTTCATCATTTGCAGGCTCCGTTTCAGGGATTCGTATTTGGCAGAGGTAACTTTAAATTCACTTTCGGCCTTGAGATAGTTTTTCTGGGAAGTCACATTTTCTGAAGCCAGGCTTTTTTGCCGCTGGTAATCACTTTTAAGGTAGCTTAATTGTCCTTTGGCGATCAAATAGTCCTCCTGCATTTTTAAATATTCCGGATTTTCGAGGGTGAACAATAGTTGGCCTTTTTTAATTTCCTGTCCGGGAAGCAGGCCCAAATCTTTTACATAACCGCCAAAATAAGCGCTCACGGAAGCTTTATTTTCGGGAGGTACGTCAAAAATTCCGCTGGCCTCTACAAGCTTAGAAAAATCCTTTCTTTTTAAGGAGTCAAGCTGCATTTCGTTAGAGGAAAATTGCGTGTTTGTAATATCAATTTGGGTGCTGGCAGTGTTTTGATCCAGAATGATATTCTCTTTGGTCTCATCCTTGGATCCGCATGACATCATGAATAAAAACACAAAATACATACAGGTTTTTGTCATTGTTTTTTTGTTAAAATAGGTCCGTTTTCTCATCTTCAATAAATTAAATATCTGGCTTCTAAAACAGTAAGGTTATAGTCTTTTAGGTTGTTGAGGTAATCCATTTCTATTTTTTTTGCATTTTCCAACAGCAGCACAAATTGCAGATAATCAATTTCGCCGTTTTTAAAGGCATTTTCTGCATGGACTAGCAGTTCTTTGGCAAGTTTTTTTCCTTCCTGATCGTAATAAGTAATCCCTTCTTTGTGTTTTTCAAGATCAGTCATCAATGCCTCATAATTGGCTTTTAATGTGAGCCTGTAATTTTCAAGCTCATTGCTGATGATGGTTTTCTCTATTTTGGCGGCATTTATCTGCGATTTTTGATTGCCGAACCACAGTGGAAATGCCAGCCCAAGCTCAAATCCCTGATAAACTTCTGCATTTATGGCATTATTTGTTCCCTGAAAAAGTGAAAACTGAATGTCCGGAAGCAAACGCTGCTTTTCTAAAGACAGGCTTTGTTCGGTTAATTGCCGGGCATTTTCATAATACAGGATTCCGGGGGTGATTTTCCTGATCAAAACTGCCTGGATCCAATTGATAAAGATCAGTATCCGGAACAATGATATTTTCCTTTGACTGCAATAGCCTGTTTAATTCGAGATAGGATTTTTTGACGCCCTCTACACTTTGTTTATGAAGAACGGACATTTCCTTGTGTTTGGATTCAGCAGCAAGTGTTTCCAAATAATTGGTTTCACCTTCCTCATACCGGCGCTTTGCGGCATAAGCAAATTTGTTATAGAGGCTGTCGAGAAAGCTGTAATTTTTTTTAATATTTTGTGCAATACAAAACCATGATATATGCCTTGGAAACCTCTTTGGTCAACATTTGCTTGCTGATAGAGAACTCCTGTTCGGTAACCGCGATCTGACTTTTCTGAAGTTTTCTTTGCGCACCATAAATAGTGGGAAACTGCAAGCTCTGGCTTATTCCCCACACTTTGATGGGTACTCCGTTTTCGGCAATATTGTTTTCGTCAAAATTATAGTACACATGGGTTTTATTGATATCATAGGCACTGCCTAAAAGATCTCTTTGTTTCTGAACTTTTCCTTCTGAGGCAAGCAAGCTTTTGTTGTTCTGAAGGGCAATACCGATGGCTTCCTCCATGCCCACAGGTCTTTCCTGAGTCATTACGGTAAGTGGCAGGATGAACATAAATATACCCAGTACCATTTTATTTTCATTACCTTTGCTGGCTTTTTTTTACGGTCAAAAAGAGCATATAATACAGGCAGTACCAACAAGGTTAAGGCTGTAGCGGATATCAATCCACCTATGACTACGGTTGCCAAAGGCCTTTGAATTTCTGCACCGGCAGAACTGGAAATCGCCATGGGTAAAAATCCGAGGGCCGCTGCAGCAGCGGTCAGTAAAACCGGCCTTAAACGGTCGTTGGTACCCATAATGATGCGTCTGTTAACGTTTCTTACACCGTGCGCTTTTAATTCCTTAAAATGTTCTATTAGCACGATACCGTTTAGAACGGCAATTCCGAACAGGGCAATAAAGCCTACTCCGGCAGAAATACTGAAGGGCATACCCCGGGCATAGAGCAACAACACCCCCCCCACTGCGGAAAGTGGAATTGCACTAAAAATCAATAAGGCATCTTTAAAAGAATCAAAGGCGAAGTGCAGAAGAATAAAAATTAGTAAAAGCGCTATTGGCACTGCAATCATTAAGCGGTTTCTCGCACTTCTGAGGTTTTCAAATTGTCCGCCATAATCAATGGTATAACCTGTAGGCAGCTTGATATCTCTGTTGATTATCGTTTGAACATCTTTCACAACAGATTCAAGATCCCGATTTCTGACGTTAACTCCCACAACAATTCTGCGCTTTGTATTATCGCGTGATATTTTGGCCGGCCCTTTAGTATAGCCAATCGTTGCCAGTTCACTGAGTGGTAAAGCACTGTTGTCGGGTAATTTCACCGTAGACATGGCTATGTTCTCAATATCCTTACGATGTGCTTCGTCATACCGCAATACAAGATCAAATTGTTTTTCTCCTTCAAAAACAGTACCCGCTGATTTTCCGGAAAAACCGGTTGTTACAACATCATTTAGGTCCTGCACATTCAGACCGTATTTTGCGATCTTCTGTCGGTCATAAACAACTGTCATCTGGGGCAATCCGACAATTTTTTCTACTGTAATATGGGCTGCTCCTTCTACATTTTTGATGGCATTTTCAATTTCAAGTGCCTTTTTGTACAGCACATCCAGATTATCCCCAAAGATCTTAATCGCCAGATCGGCACGTACGCCGGTAATCAATTCATTAAAACGCATTTCTATGGGTTGGGTAAATTCAAATTCAATTCCGGGAATTTCAGACAGGGCTTCTTTAAACTTGTCGGCAAGGTCATCTTTGGTATGCACAGTGGTCCATTCTTTTATGGGCTTTAATTTAATGATGATGTCACTTTCTTCCATAGACATGGGGTCTGTAGGTACCTCGGCAGCTCTTATACGGCTGACGACCTGTTCTACTTCCGGAAATGTTTTTAATATTTTTTCAATTTTTGTTGTTGTTTCAATGGTTTTTGTAAGTGTAGTCCCTGTTTTTAAGACTGGTTGAATAACAAAGTCTCCTTCATCGAGGGTAGGTACAAATTCACCTCCCATTTTAGAAAAAATTAGCGCTACTATCAGCAATAAAACTACAGCACTGCCCAGGACAAGTCTTTTTTTGCGCAAAGCCCAGATAATTGTTGGTTTGTAGCTTTTTTCCAGAAAATTGATGAGTTTGAAAGAAATGGTTTTTTTTGCGGGGTCGCCGGGTTTTAAAAAAATCGAAGCCACTACAGGTACATACGTAAAGCACATGATCATTGCTCCCAATATGGCAAAACAGAAGACAAGAGCCATGGGCCGGAACATTTTACCTTCCACACCGAAAGTGAAAGAATGGGTATAAACAGATGATAATAATCAATTGTCGAAAGCCGACCGCATCATTTTTGTTGCTCCCTGATAAGTGATCGTGTTGATGAGGTTCTGTTGGTCTTTCTTTGGCAAGGACAGAATTTTGTTGCGCTGCCCGGTGATCTTAAAGGCAATGAATTCAACAATGATCACGGCACCATCAATTATAATTCCGAAGTCAATCGCTCCCAGACTCATCAGGTTGGCATCCACTCCGAAGATATACATGAGCGATAGGGCAAATAGAAGGGTAAGCGGGATTACAGAGGCAACCACCAGTCCGGCACGAATATCCCCCAATAACAATACCACTACAAATATCACAATCAGGCAACCTAAAATCAGGTTTTCTGCTATTGTAAAGGTTGTTTTTCCGATGAGCTCGCTGCGCTCCAGGAAGCCATTGATGTATACCCCATCCGGAAGTGAACCCTGAATTTCTTCTATTCTCGATTTTACGGCCTGAATCACTGCTTTTGAGTTGGCACCTTTGAGCATCATGATTTGCCCGAGTACTTTTTCGCCTTCCCCGTTTCCGGTGATGGCTCCAAACCTATTGGCTTTTCCGTAACCTACCTTTGCGAGGTCTTTAATAAAAATCGGCGTTCCGTCTCTGTTTTCAACGACAATATTTTCAATGTCCTCTATTGTGGTAATTAAGCCTTCACCACGAATAAAATAGCTTTCATTGGTTTTTTCTATATACCCCCCGCCTGCAACGTTGTTGTTGTTTTCGAGGGCTGAAAATACCTCGCTGACCGAAATGTTCAATGCTCTTAGTCGTTCCGGATTTATCGCCACTTCGTATTGCTTGAGTTCACCACCCCAGGTATTCACCTCAACCACTCCGGGTATTCCCGAAAGCCTTCGCTTTACATCCCAGTCCTGAATGGTGCGAAGATCGGAGATTGAGTATTTATTTTTGTATTTTGGTTTCACCTCCAGGGTATACTGGTATATTTCGCCAAGCCCTGTGGTGATCGGGCCCATGAAAGGTCTGCCAAATTCAGCGGAAATAGTTTGCTCAGTATTTTTAAGTTTTTCAGCAATAAGCTGTCTGGGTAGGTAAGTGCCTAGTTTGTCCTCAAAAATAATGGTCACTACTGATAATCCAAATTTTGACACAGAACGGATTTCTGTTACCCCTGGCAAGTTTGCCATTTCAAGCTCTACCGGATAGGTAAGAAATTTTTCCACATCCTGAGTGGCAAGATTGCGGGAAGTAGTAATGACCTGTACCTGATTATTGGTAATATCCGGCACAGCACCAATAGGAATATTCATTAAACTGTACATTCCAAATCCCATCACGGTAAAAGTAAAAAGCAGGATGATTAACTTGTGATGGAGGCTGTACTGTATGATCCTCTCTAACATTTAGAAATGGGTATTTTAGACTTCAAAATTACTAAAAGAGAAGTTGGTTTTTCCGATACTTACCTTAAGATTTGCTTAAAAATGAGACGGTAAAAGTGCTGCCTGTCCCAAGTTTACTGCTTACCTTAATTCTTGCACCAATGGTGTCAGCCGCTTTTTTTGCGATCGACAGTCCGAGACCATTTCCCTGAATGTCTTTATGGGAAAGAGCCGAAGAGCGAAAGAAAGGTTGAAAAATATTATCAAGATCTTCATTATTGATACCAAGGCCATCATCTTCAATCGCACATGTCAGGACATTTTCTTGTTCATGTACCTCTATTTTAAGATTTCCATTTCTATTGTGAATATTTAATGCCGTTATGAATACACATTATCAAGTATCAAATATGCGCAATAGGAGGGAACCAGCCCTTCATTTGTAATTTTAATATCCAGATGAACCTTCAGATTTTTACTTTTGATCAATTCGTGGTATTGATTTAAAATGGATTCAATAATTGGTATCACCGGTGCTTCAACTTCATTTTGAATTGTCTGGTCGGGGTCAAACCTTGCCAAAATAAGAAGCTGTTCCAGGGTTTCAGACATGTAATTCACTTCAGAAAGTGTATAAGCAATTTTTTCTTCGTATTCCTTCTGCGTTCTGGGTTTCCTGATCAGCACTTCAAGTGTACCCTGCACGTGTTGAAAGCGGGCGTTCGCAACTGGTGAGACGCATCAGAGGTAAATTGTTGTTCTCTGATAAGTGCATTTTCTATTCTTGTCAGAAGGTTATTTATGGAGGCAGACAACTTGTATAATTCATCTTTGTTAGGAGGAAGGGCAACGCGTTCAGCCAATGTGTTTTTTGTTATTCGATTTGTTGTATCTGTAATATTTTTAATTGGCAATATACTTCTGCCGGCCAGATATCTCGATAAGTCCGAACAGGATAAGGAGGATAACCGGGTATAGGATCAGGAGTGTTTCACCAAGATTTGAAATGACCATTTTGGCATCCTTTAAAGATACAGCCCCAATAATGTAACCTTTTATAATATTGTTATGTACGATAGGAATCTGCACCTGCCTAATATCAAGGTCTCCCATTTTTGTGTTAAAATTATGAACGGTACTTTTTGTATTGTTGAAAGGAAGCTGAAGCCCCTTTAAATTGGGAGATTTATCCATCAATTTTCCCTGATCATCCATGAGTTGAATGAAAACAGGATTTACACTGACCTCCCTGTGCTCAACTTCTTCCCATTCTTCCTTGCTGAGAAAGTAGATCACTTCGTTTTTAAAGCCTATTTCGCCTGTGTGTTTGCGGGCTTCGTATGACAGAACATAATCCAGGTTTTTATAAACGGACCGCTTCACTATAAAAAATACAAAACTGAAGACCAGCGCAATAATGATCGCCGTGGCCAGCATATAGTAAAACGCCAGTCTGTTTTTAAAGCTCATGTTCATATTTCTTTAGCTATATAACCAATACCCCTGACTGTCTGAATATAGTCCTGCTCTGCACTCAGGTTTAATTTCTTCCGAATGGCACTCACATAAACGTCAATGACACCCGTGTCATAATCAAAATGGATATCCCATACATTTTCGATGATTTGGGATCTTTCACAAATTTTGCCCTTATTTTTAATCAGATAGCAGAGTAAAGCAAATTCCTTTTGGGTGAGATGAATTTCTTTGTTTTCCTTAAATACCTGGTGCGTGTTCAAATCCAGGGTGATCGTTCCCAGGGAGCAAATCTCATCTTCGGTTTCCATGCTTCGCATCTGAACTTTTATGCGTTCAAGCAGTTCTTCAAAATGGAAAGGTTTTTTAATATAATCATTGGCACCCGACTGCAGACCGGTAATGGTCTCCTTAATTGTATCCTTTGCCGTAAGAAAGATAACCGGTGTTTTTTTGAATTTTGACCTGAATTGTTCGCAGATCTCAATGCCACTGAGTCCGGGCAGCATCCAATCGAGCAGCAGGAGATCGTAATTTCCGGTAAGGGCTAATGCCAAACCTTTTATTCCATCCGTGGCGATATCCGTTGAGAAATTCTCTTCTTCCAGGCCTTGTTTCAGGAAACTGGCAATGCCGGGCTCATCTTCTACAACTAAAATTTTCATCTGCCAAAATTCGACAATTGTTTTTAAAATTTAAATCCCATCACCTTAAGTTTTGCTTAAGAACCCTATAAATATACAAATTGATAGGGTTAAGCCGCTTAAAAAAAATAAATTGTGAGGTCAAACGCATTTTTTCTTTGATTTCTAAAGTTATGTAAATCAATGGCTCATATCCGGAAATTCAAGCGTTCTGAAATACAATATTTTTTATACCTTTGTGTTTTATAGGTAATGAAAAAAGTAGTCGCCATATTCTTTACTATTATTTTGTTGTTCAGCAACTTAGGCTTTGCTGTGGGCACACATTATTGTGGAGGTGAGGCGGTAATGAGCAAATTTTTATTGGGTGAAACAGCGCTAAGTTGCGGCATGGCTGCCATGGAGAGCGATTGCGATTCAGATCACGGTGACGGCCTCAGCTTTTCCAGGAGTGGCTGTTGTGAGAATGAATACAGGAGCTTCCTGGTTGATGATAATTACCATCCGAGCTTGTCAAACTGATTCAGAATTTCAGCTTTGCTGATTGCTTTTATTTACGCAGACTATTTTTTTGGTTTATTTCCTTCTATTGACAGAACTTTTTATTCTGATTATTCTCCACCTCCTCTGGAAAAAGACCTACTTGTACTTTTCCAGACCTTTCTTATTTGATTTAAATTCTTCAGTAGCCCACGCCTATTTGAACAGTGCGGGGCATTTCGTTTTCGGGTACTCACCCATGTTGTTTTATTAGCTGAATTTTTAAAATACCAAACGAAAAGAAAAAAATTCTTTTGCAAAGTTTTCAGGATTTTGGATCGCCTTCAGGCGATTTGAATTTAATAGCTCTTTCAGCTCTGGTTTTATTAGAATAATCATTTTACAAAAGTAACGATAGCAATCCGCAACAGGATTTCAAAAAATAAAAATCATGGTCAAAAAACTTATAACGCTTTCGCTCAGGCACCGTATAGTCGTATTGTTTATATCTGCATGTTTGCTTGCCTGGGGTATTTACAGTGTGCAGAAAAATCCCATTGATGCCATACCTGATCTGTCCGAAAATCAGGTCATTGTGTTTACCGAATGGATGGGAAGGAGTCCGCAGGTCATTGAAGACCAGGTTACTTATCCGCTGGTTTCCAATTTGCAGGGGATTCCAAAGGTCAGGAACATACGTGGATCTTCCATGTTCGGGATGAGCTTTGTCTATATCATTTTTGAGGATGATGTTGACATATACTGGGCAAGAACCAGGGTTACCGAGCGCCTGAATTACGCACAGCAATTGCTGCCGCAAAACGTATTGCCAACATTGGGTCCGGATGGAACTGGGGTTGGACATATTTACTGGTATCATTTTGAAACTGAGGGTATGGATCTGGGTGAGCAGCGGGCCTTGCAGGACTGGTATGTGAAATTCGCCTTGCAGACCGTGCCCGGAGTGGCGGAAGTAGCTTCTTTCGGGGGCTTTGAAAAACAGTACCAGCTGGTACTGGATCCGCTGAAAATGCAGTACAACCAGGTGAGTATCATGGAAGTCATGGACGCTGTAAAATCAAATAACAACGACGTTGGCGGAAGAAAATTTGAAATGAGCAATATGGCTTACATTATCAGGGGATTGGGATATATTAAAAACATTGAAGATTTAGAACAGATCGCCATTAAAAATTATAATTCCGTTCCGGTGAGGATCAAAGATATTGGTTCCGTGCAGATGGGAGGTGACTTGCGCCTTGGCATTTTTGATAGCGATGGAGAAGGGGAAGTTGTGGGTGGCATTGTGGTAATGCGGTATGGTGAAAATGCCAATGAAGTGATTAAGGCTGTAAAAGAAAAAATGAAAGAGATCGAAAAAGGCCTGCCGCCGGGAGTTTCTATCAAGACTTCCTATGACCGCAGCGAACTTATTCAACAGGCAATTGCCTCGGTGGAAGCTACCCTGATAGAAGAGATGATCGCAGTGTCAATTGTGGTGCTGCTTTTTCTTTTTCACTGGCGAAGCGCATTGATCATTTTGATCCAGTTGCCCATCTCGGTTGCCATTGGGTTTATATTGCTTGAAGCATTTGGGATCTCTTCAAATATTATGTCACTTACAGGGATTGCATTGGCCATTGGGGTGGTTGTGGATGACAGTATCGTGATGGTTGAGAATGCCTACAGGACAATTTCGGAAAAACAAAATTCGTAAAGACGCAATGCCTTGCGTCTCCAATATCGTAAAGACGCAATGCCTTGCGTCTTACGCAAGTGAAGACGCAAGGCATTGCGTCTCTACACAACAAAACAAAACAAAAATATGAAGAAGTTATTCAAAAAAGAAAAAGACCCTTTGTCACCTGACCAGAGGTTAAAGATCATAGAAGCGTCCTCTAAGCTGGTTGGTCCCGGAGTATTTTATTCCACGGTCATCGTAATTGTTTCATTCCTGCCTGTTTTTCTGCTAACCGGAATGGAAGGTAAATTATTCAGCCCATTGGCCTGGACAAAATCCTTTATCCTAATTGTGGATGCCTTTTTGGCAATAACCCTTACGCCGGTTCTGATTAATTTTCTGCTCAAGGGAAAACTCAGGCCCGAACACAAAAACCCTATTAACAAGCGCCTTGAAAGCATCTATACACCCATGCTTAATTTCTGCCTTAACTGGCGCAAAACACTTTTGGGATTGAATATCATTGCCTTATTGACAGGCCTTTTGATGTTTACACGATTGGGATCGGAATTTATGCCACCGCTGGATGAGGGCTCGATCCTGTTTATGCCGGTGACCATGCCGGACGTTTCTAATTCCGAAGTAAAGAGGATCCTGCAGGTACAAGACAAAATTATCAGGTCTGTTCCCGAGGTCAGCCATGTTTTAGGTAAGGCAGGCAGGGCAAATACCGCCACAGATAACAGTCCAATAAGCATGATTGAAACCATTATTTTACTCAAACCACAACAGGAATGGCGTGAGGGGATGACAAAGAATGAACTCATTAAAGAAATTAATAACAAATTGCAGATACCCGGAGTTACAAACGGTTTTACCCAACCCATCATAAACCGCATCAATATGCTCTCTACAGGGATCAGAACCGATGTTGGCGTGAAGGTTTTTGGGGCCGATTTAGACACGATCAATAATCTTTCCCTGAAGATCAAGCGAGCCCTCGAAGGAACAGAAGGTATAAAAGATCTGTATGCCGAACCAATTACCGGAGGAAAATACATAGACATTGAAATAAACAGGGGAGAAATTGGAAGGTACGGACTTAGTATCGATGACGTGAACACCCTTGTAGAAACGGCAATCGGTGGCATGAAACTCACCAGTACGGTTGAAGGAAGGCAACGCTTTTCTGTCAATGCAAGATACGGACAGGATTACAGGAACAGTCTTGAGGATCTAAAGAAACTTCAGGTCCAAACCATGACTTTTGGTCCGATTCCTCTTGAGGCTGTGGCCGATATAAAAATAAGTGATGGCCCGCCAATGATCAACAGTGAAAACGCCATGTTGCGCGGAACAGTACTTTTTAATGTGCGTGACCGCGATTTGGGAAGCACAGTAAAAGAAGCACAGTCAAAAATAAATACCATGATTACCAGCATGCCTAAGGGTTATTATATTGAATGGAGCGGACAGTGGGAAAACCAGATCAGGGCAAGAAACACTTTGCAATTGATCATGCCACTGGTAATTTTCATTATTTTTCTTGTTTTGTATTTCACTTACAATTCAATGAAGGAAGCTGTTCTCACCATGATCACAGTACCCTTTGCCCTGATTGGCGGAATTTTTATGGTTTATTTTTACGGCATCAACCTGTCCGTTGCCGTTGCCGTTGGATTTATCGCCCTTTTCGGGCTGGCTATTGAAACAGCAATGCTGATGACCATTTACCTGAACGAAGCGATGAATAAAATGATAGCTGTTCATGGCAATAGCCGGGAGACAGTTACAAAGGATATTTTAAGGAAGTATATAGTTGAGGGTTCGGTAAAAAGATTAAGGCCAAAGCTCATGACTATCTCTGTTTCACTGTTCGGATTAATACCCATTCTTTGGGCAAGCGGTGCAGGTTCGGATATTATGATACCGATTACGGTGCCGCTTATCGGTGGAACCCTGACTTCCGCAATATATGTGCTGCTGGTTACCCCGGCAGTATTTGAAATGACCAAACTTCACGAATTGAAAACAAATGGTAAAATTGAAATTACAGATGTTAAAGAATAAGTTCAAACCCTTAATGGCCTGTCTGCTTTTAAACGCTGCCATCATGACAGCACAGACGCTAAGCCTGGATGACATTCTGATAAAAATCAGAACAGACAATCCGCAGTTAAAAATGTATGATGCTGAAATTCAGAGTATGGATGAAGCCGTAAAAGGATCTAAAAGCTGGATGCCACCTCAGGTAAGCACAGGATTCTTTATGACTCCCTATAATACGGATATGTGGAAAACTGATGACATGAGTTCCGGGATGGGAAGTTATATGCTTGGCGTTGAACAGATGATTCCCAATCCGGCAAGGCAGAAGGCAAACCAAAATTTGATGCAGGCCATGTCCTCTGTTGAAAAGGAAAATAAGAATTATTCGATCAACCAGTTGATCGCAGCGGCCAAGAAAAACTACTACCAGTGGATCATACTGGAAAAAAAGCACAGGGTAGCAACGGATAACCTCCTGCTTTTATCGTATATGATCAAAAGCATGGAAATCCGGTATGCGTATAACATGGATAAACTGCCTGCCTATTACAAGACAAAATCACAGTACGGCTCGCTCGAAAGCATGCTGGTGATGCTGGAAAACGGAATCTTGCAAAAGCAAATAGCGCTCAACTCTCTGATGGCCAGAGACAAACAGACTTCCTTTCAAATAGACAGTATGTACGTGATCAGCGATTTTGATTTGGTAAAAGCGGATACGGCCATGCTGACTCAAAGCAGAAGTGACCTGAGGGCAATTGAGAAGACTATGGAGATCAACGAACTGAGAATTGAGGCTGAAAGATCAAATTTATTACCTGAATTTGGCCTTAAGTATGACCATATGTTCGCCTTTGGAGATAACCCCCAGCAGTTTAACCTGATGATGATGGTAAATATTCCATTTGCTCCCTGGGCATCAAAAATGAATAAGTCAAATCAACATAGTTTCAGGATTAAAAATGAGAGCCTGCAATGGCAAAAACAAATGATCCTGAATGAGACCAGTGGCATGCTTTACACCATGCACACCGAATTCAGAAATATTAAAAAACAATATGACATTGCAAATAAGAGCATCATACCGGCACTTAAGAAAAATTACGACACGGCCTTGCTCGCCTGGCAAAACAATACCGGCGATCTGTCTGATGTGCAGGAAGTCATGGGAAGCCTTAAACATGGCCCAGTTAGACGCTCTCGATAAGCTGGAGGCCATTCTCATCACGCAGGTGGAGATCGAAAAACAATTGGAAATTTATTGATGATGAAACACCACGCGATTAATTTTTGACATATTGGAGGAATTAAAGTGTGCTCCCGGAAGCAACGACCAGGCATTTGACCGATAAAAACGAATAAATAGAATCCTATGAAAAAATATCTCAGAATTGCTTTGGCAGCCATATTGATCCTGGCATTCGTATGGCCTGTATCATTTTATATGGAATAAAACAGAAACAGACAATAGGACAGCCATGCACATAGCTATGCCTGTCCCATGCACTGCGAGGGTGAAAAAACCTATGAACAGCCGGGTTCCTGCCCGGTTTGTAAGATGGATCTTGTAATGGTTAAGGTCAAGAATAATGATCAGAGTGGGTCTTTTGACCATTTGGTAAAACCTACTGACAGCTTTGTGGCAGGTGATTTTCAAAGCACTGCTGTGAAGGATACGGTTTTATTCTATGATTTGACCCTTCCGGGAATAGTAACTTTTGACCCGGATGCATCTGTAAATATCTCCGCAAGGGTAAGCGGCAGAATCGAAAAGTTCTATGTAAATTACAAGTACCAGAAAGTGAGCAAAGGGCAGAAATTATTTGATGTTTATAGTCCGGAGCTGTTGACCGAACAGCAAAATTTCATCTACCTGATCAGCAATGATCCGGAAAATACCCCAATGGTCAATGCAGCAAAACAGAAGTTAATGTTGTACGGAATGACGGGGTCCCAGATAAAGGTGCTCATGGAAACGAAAAGGACCAGGCCGCATATTTCCATATTCAGTCCTGCCTCTGGTATTATCACAGGAACGGAAGGTATGAATCAGGATCCCACTTCAATGCAGAATGTCAGTCAGGTTACGGAGCAGTTAACAGTGAAACAGGGCGATTATATTAACAAGGGCGTAACGGTGTTTAAGTTGCTGGACAACAATAAGGTATGGGCAGTGTTCCATGTCACACAGGAAAACCAGCCCTATGTAAGAAAAGACCAACCGATACGTATTTCCTCGGAACTGGACAAAAATGGCTTTATTGATGCCAGAATTAATTTTGTTGAGACCCAACTGGATCCGGCCAACAAAACGAACAGAATTCGGGTGAGCCTTAATAACGATAAGCTAAATTTTCCTGTTGGCCTGCGTTTGACGGGCATGGTGCAATCAATTCCGTTGTCCGGTCTTTGGATTCCTCAACAGGCTTTTTTAGACCTCGGCCATAAAAAGATTGTTTTTCTAAAGGAAGAAATGGGTTTTAAAACCAGGGAAATCAGTACCGGAGCCAAAGTAAATGGCTTTGTTCAGGTTGTTGGGGGAATAACCGCTTCTGATAGAATTGCAGAGAACGCCCAATACCTTGTAGATAGTGAAAGTTTCATCAAAACAACACAAAATGAAAAATAAGATAAAAATATACTTACTATGTTTACTGACTGCCTTCTGGTTTTCCTGCACTGAAAGCAGGGAGAATCATGAGAATCACAACAACCAACAGATTTACTATACCTGCTCCATGGATCCTCAGGTGAAGGAAGACAAGCCGGGCACCTGTCCGATCTGCAAAATGGATCTTACTGCTGTAAGCTATGAGGCCAGCCCTAAAAACGAGCTCGCACTTAGTGAACAGCAAATAAAATTGGGGAATATTATTACCCAAACGATTTCAGAAACACAAAACAGTCAGGCACAGGATTATGTGGGAATACTGACCTTAAATCAGGAAGAAATATTTACGATCGCTTCGGTGGCAGATGGCAGGATAGAAAAATTATACACCAAAACACCCGGGGAATACATCAGAGCCAATACCCCTGTTTACCAGTTGTACAGCGAAGATCTCGCACTGGCCAAAAAGGATTATATGCTGGCATACCAGCAACTTGAACTGCCGGGCGACTTCGGAAAGAATGCACAGAAATTGCTTCAGGCGGCCAGACAAAAGCTGGTTTATTACCGTTTATCAGAAAAGCAGATCGAAAGCTTAAAAACAGGCAGGGATGTTTCGCCAACAGTTACATTTTACAGTGACAGAAGCGGTTATATTACAGAGATCAGTGCAAGTGAAGGTGCTTATGTGATGACCGGAAACCCGATTATCAGTCTGGCCGATTTTAAAAACCTGTGGCTTGAAGTTCAGGTAAATGTGAGTGATGCCCAGGGACTTGCTTTCGGACAAAATGCCAGGATTACTTTTGATGAGATGCCTGAAAAGAACTACGATGGCAGGATATCATTTATCAACCCGGAAATAAATCCGGGTACAAGAATGCTCATGATTCGCATGGAACTTTCCAATAAAGGCCTTGACCTTAAACCGGGTATGCAGGCAAGGGCAAGACTGACCCGCTCAGAAATTAAGGGTCTATTTCTTCCCACAGATGCTGTTATTCGCGAGCAAAAGGCAAACTTTATCTGGCTTGAAAAAAGGCCTGGTGTATTTGAAGTAGCGAGGGTCAAAACAGGAATAGAGTCAAATGGACAGATTGAGATTTTATCTGGGCTGGATCCGACAAAAAAGGTTGTTGTATCCGGAGCGTATTCCCTTAATAGTGAATACAGGTTCCGAAATGGGAGCGATTCCATGAAGGGAATGTAAAAAGGATAAAGGACAAAAAAAAAAGAAAAAAAAAAAAGATAAAAGCTTGCCTGCCGGAGGCAGGGACAAAGGATAAAAGAAAAAAGATAAAGGATAAAGGACCCAAAGGATAAAGGCTAAAGCTTGGCCTGCCGCAGGAAACAGAGGAAGAAAAAAGAAAAAAGATAGATTCAAAATTCAACATTAAACATTCAAAATTACCCAGTCTCCTGTCTCTTGTTTATATCTCTCCTGACGGCGCACCGGCCCGCCGAAATTCCATTCAAAATTCAACATTTAACATTCAAAATTATCCTGGTTCCTGGTTCCTATTTCTTTTTTCTTTTGTCTTTTGTCTTTTGTCTTTGTCTTTTTTTCCTGCCTCCTGATTCCTGTCTCTTGGTTCCAGAAATTATCCTTGTCTCCTGTCTCTTTTCTCTCTGTCTCTTGTTTCTTGTCTCTGTCTCCAGTCTTTTTCTCAATACTCAATACTCAATACTCAATTCTAAATACTTAAACAAACTCAGGGTACATTTTTAATTTCATTTTCAAAATGCAGGAATTCTTTGTTGTCCATGATTTCTTTAATTCGCACAACCGTCTCATAAAGTTCAAGAAAGGACGTATACAAGGGGGCGATACCTAAGCGGATATTGTTTGGCGGCCGAAAATCAGGGATAATCACCTTGGAACCGTTTTTAGGTTCAATCATGGCCTGGCAAATCTGGTAGCCTTTTTCGTGCTGAATGCTGATATGAGAGCCCCTTTCATCCGCATTTTCAGGAGAGGCAATCACAAAGCCATAGGGAATCAGTTCACTGATGATCATGCGCAATAAAAAATTACTTTGTTTGAGGCTTTTTAACCTCAGATTTTCTACTCCGGCTTCAAGAATGATTGAAATTCCGGGTTCCATGGCGGCCATTGAGAGTATTGCAGGTGTGCCGATCCCATATTTGCTGATGCCTTGTGCCGGTGTAAATTTTTCTTCAAAAAGAAAAGGTTCTGTATGGCCAAACCAGGACCAGATTGGATTTTGCAGTTTTTCCTGTAAGGTCTTTGCGAACATATAAAAAAGCAGGGGCACCAGGGCCGCCGTTCAGGTATTTGTAGGTGCAGCCCACGGCCAGGTCTGCCTTTGTTTTGTTGAGGTACACAGGTACGGCACCTGCAGCATGCGAAAGATCCCATAGAACCAATGATCCTGCGTCATTTGCCATTTTGTTTACTTCATCCATGTCATACATGAAAGCGCTCTTGTAGGTGACGAGGCTGAGGGTTAGCAGTGCCGTATTTATATTGAGATTTTTTTTAATTTGTTCCCTACTTATGCTGATTCCGTCTTGGCTGAAAATTTGTTTTATATGGTGTCCTGTAAAATGATTTTTAACGAGACCTTGCAAAATATAAAGATCTGTAGGAAAATTCAGGTCATCTGTAAGGACCTCATTTTTGCCGGATTGAAATTCGAGCGCCCCATAAGCCAATTTGAACAAATTTAAAGAAGTAGTGTCCCCAAGCCAAATTTCATCTTCCCGTGCTCCAACAATTTTTGCAATCTTTTCTGAAAGCGATTTTGACAAGTTCAGCCAGTGCTCGTTCCAGCTCCGGATTAATCGCTGTCCCCATTGGGTTCTTATAACTTCTTCGGCAATAAGCATTGATTTTTCAGGCAATCTTCCCAAAGAATTTCCATCCAGATAAATTGTCTGCCCATCTGACACAAAATCTTTTCTGAATTTTGCCAAAGGATCCTTTTGGTCAAGGCTGATAGCCTCTGAATAAAATTTGTTCATCGAACGAAATTAAGGAAGTTTAAAACCTGCCCTGACAATCTCATCAACCCATAGCTGGTGCATTTTTCCTGAAAAATGAAGGCCGTCAAAGGCAAAATATTCAGCCTGGTCTTTTGCCATTCTCGAAATTGGAGTAATATTGACGAACAATACATTTTTCCTGAGGGTCTCCTCTTTTTTAATACTGTTGAACAGGTCAATCTCTGCTGCAATCTTATTCCCGTCCCTGTTTTGTGCAAAAGGACTCACGCCCCAGTCGGGTATTGAAACCACGATAACATTTTTTGGCTCGTAGCCGGCCAGGTTGAGTGCCATTTCCAAGAGCTCACGAAATTGAAGGCGGTATTCTTCAGGATCTCTGCCACGGTACTGGTTGTTCACACCAATAAGCAGGGTAACCAGGTCGTATCTTGGCTTTACTTGTAGCAGCTATTATACCGGCTTTTAGCTCATCAGTGGTCCAGCCGGTTTTGGCAATGATCTCCGGACTTTCAAATGAGTATCCGGAATTATTGAGTACTTTGACCAGCAAAACAGGGAAGCGATCACTTTCAGGTACGCTTTCTCCTATGGTATAGCTGTCTCCAAGGGCCAAATAAGTCATTTTTTGGTTGGTTTCTATTACAGGTTCAACTTTCGGTTCCGCATCCTGACAGGAGACCGGAACAGGAATGAGAAGGATCAAACAAAGTATAAGAAACAGGGCCTTCAAGATCAGTTGATTTGCTTAACAGTAGTTTCGCCAATCACGATGCCCTTCTTGATGAGGGCCTGCCCTTTAAAATCTATATGTGTTTCACCGTAGGCGGTCAATTTTATTTCCTTGTTCACGAAAAGTGCGATTTCAGCATCACCGTAAGACGTAATATTTGCATGGTCACTTTCCACGCCGATCATCTCAATCTCATTTTCACCATAGGAGGTAATTTTATTGTCATTGATCTTGCCTGTTTTAATCTCAAGTTCATTTTCGCCGTACAGATCCATATCCAATCGGTCAAATGTCACCTTGGGAATATCAAGTTCAATTTCACCGTACAGGCTCAGTTTAAATTCAACGGCAGCCAAAGGGTCTTCAAAAATAAACTTTTCCTCTCCGCGCAGTGATAAGGCTCTGAGATCCTGATAGGTGACGGTCATTTTTGCAGTCGTATTGTTATAAATCGGAGATTTTGTTTTAGTATTACCATGTTTCACTTTTTCATTTTTTGGAATGGTCTTTGCACCCTCAAGATATAGATGAAGGGTGTTATTGGATACTTCCACAAATAATTTATTCTGGGAAACTGTAATATTTTCCAATACCACAGAAGTTTTCTCCCCCTTCTTAAAAATTACCTGTATATAAGGGCTTACAATAACCTTATCAAAAGGACCTACCGGATATTCTTTGCTTTGTCCATAGGAGGCTGGTGATGCGCACAGAAAGAAAAGAATAGTACAGATTATAAGTTTTTTCATCACGATAAAATTTGTGGCATAAATATCTGAAATAAACGGGATAATCAATAGATAAACCGCAGAAAATCATTAATAATTTAAATATGATCAAGAAAAAAAATCATTTTATTGCGTACATTTGTAAGTAATTAACTAATAAACAACCAAATTTATGGACACCAATTTATTAAAATCGTTAAGCGGGTATATTACCCCTGAACTAATTTCCCAGGCCTCAAGCATGCTTGGAGAATCTAACAGTGGCGTTACCAAGGCACTTTCAGGCTCAATGCCTACTTTGCTGAGTGGCTTGCTCAATAATGCAAACAATCCAAAAGTGATGTCGACTGGCATCATGGGTCTTGTCGAGTGACAAAGGATTTGATTCAACTCAGGTTTTATCAAGCCTTCCCTCGCTTTTATCTGGTAGCGGCAATGCGGCTACTTTAGGTGCAGGAACCAACATGCTAAATATGTTATTCGGAAACAAACAATCTGGCCTTTTCGACCTGATCAGCAGTTTTGCAGGAATAAAAAGTTCTTCCGCAACAAAATTGATGGGTATGGCTGCGCCTATGGTTTTAGGCATGATAGGCAAATCAGGATTAAATGCAGGCAGTTTAATAAAATTGTTGTCCTCACAGAAAGATGAGATCTTTGGTTCCCTGCCTTCAGGTTTTAGTAACCTGATGGGTTATGGAAATATCGAAAAGGATGTGAAAAAAGCAATACACAATGTAAAAACCCCTGAACCAGTGAAACCTAAAAACAAATGGTTACTGCCTTTGATTATAGCTGCAGCAGCCCTTGCCATATTTTATTTCATGAGAAATTGCAATAAAGAGGAAGTCGTAGCTCCGGTTGAATACTATGATTGATACAGTTGCTGTAGTGCAACCGGTAGTTGAAACAGGTAATTGAAATGGTTAAAGTGATGTTGCCTAATGGTATTGAAGTTAATGCGGCCACAGTTGAGGGTCTGGAAAATCAATTGTTCATGTGGATATCCAATCCGGAAAAATTAGTAGACAAAGACACCTGGTTTGAATTTGACCGATTGAATTTTGCTACCAATGAGGCTACTTTATTGCCAGATTCTCAGGAGCAGCTCAATAACATAGTCGAAATCCTCAAAGCCTATCCAAATGTTGAAATAAAAATTGGAGGTTATACAGACAATACCGGTGATCCAAAAGCCAATATGAAGCTTTCAGATGACAGAGCCAAATCTGTTAAAAATCGAGATTGTGGCTAAAGGCATTGATGCTAAGAGAATAACTTCAGAAGGTTATGGAGACCAACATCCTGTTGCTACCAATGATACTGAAGAGGGCAGGGCTCAAAACAGAAGAATTGCAGTTCGCGTTACCAAGAAATAGTTTTTTTTAAACCTATTACAAAAGGCTGTTGTAAATTTTACATCAGCCTTTTTTTATTCTGTTTGTTGCTTGCTTACTTCCCTGAAATACAGCTGTGAAATGGGTATGATCATTAAACCGGCAACCATAAAAAGCAAAAAGGAATATTTTAGGTTGAACACATGCGCCACATAACCGATCATTGGCGGACCGAACAACATTCCTACAATGGAGTAGGTAGAGATAATAGAAAGTGCCATCCCCGGCGAATATTTCGTAGAGTTTCCCGCCAGAGTAAAAGTCATGGGGAAAACTGCGGCTACGCCAATACCAACAATTGAGAAGCCAAAAAGGGTAGGCCAGAAGTAAGGAAATATAATCACAGTCAGAATACCGATGGCGACCACGCACGGCTCCGAAAATATAAGTTTTCTGCATACCAATCTGATCTATAATCCGGTCGGAGAAGAATCGTGAAAGCGCCATAAATGACATAAAAATCAAATAGCCCAGGGTAAATAATTTCTTCTTTCTACTTCTTTAAAATACACCCCGCTCCAAGTCAAACATTCCCCCCTTCACACAAAGCCGCAAAAAATACCAGCAGGCCAAGATACATAATGGACTTGTCAGGTTTGCCCAGGATCAGTTTGTTTCCGCTTTTCGCCCTGTCATTTCGAAGTAAAAAGGGGAATGCCAGTACAGACAAGAGCACAGTAAATGAAGTTACATACAGAAAATGAGTACTAATAGGAACGTGTAAACTTACCATCAATGTTGAGAAAAGCACACCTACCAGTCCGCCCACACTCCATAAACCATGAAATGAGCCATTGATCTTTTTTTCAAAGGACTTTTGAAGGTTGATGGACTGGGTATTGATAAAAATATTTAAAAATTCGCATGCAGAAGGAAAGAAGGGCAACAGAGAGCACAAGGAACTCCATTTTATTTGAAAGGCCGATAAAGCCAAGGGCCAAAGAAAAGAACAGAAAAGCCACAAACAAAGGTACCCGGCTATTAAATTTGGAAACAAGCCAGCCGGAGATGGGCAGACCTATCAGGGAACTGATCGGCATGGTCAATAGCAGGCTACCCAATTCGGCCTCATTCAGCCCGAAATTGGTTTTGATAGTCGGTATTCTGGAAGCCCAGGAGGAAAAACCAAAGCCCGAAAGAAAAAAATAAATACTCAGGGCAATGCGCTGTTTCAGCTTTTCGTTCATGATCTTATTTTCAAGGTGCAAATATCTGAGGTATTTTGGAATTGACAAGATATTTTTTTTATGAAAAAAATAGTATGTTATTTTTTAATATCAGTTGCGTAAGACATCTGGTTCGCTGTGTGGTCGCCAGCAGAGCCAAAAAAAATGTATTTTTTTTTAGCAGTTCAGATAATTTTAAAATTATTTGTCTGAATTTATTTTTTGTGGATTTTAAAAGTTTATTTTTACTATAATTGTTCGAAATTATGGAAGTTTATGAGAGAAGAGTATTTTAAATGGTATTCACAAAATTTGGGCAGGGATATTGAGATGTTGGTGTTTGGTCATGCCGGTTATCCTGTGATATTATTTCCTACCTCTATGGGAAGTTTTTACGAAAACAGGGATCAGGGACTTATAGGAAGCGCACATTGGTTTATAGAACAGGGACTTGTTCAGATTTTTTGCCCCGACAGTATTGATAAAGACAGTTTCTACAACAAGAAAATTCATCCGGTTCACCGCATCAGAAACCATATGTGGTATGATAAAATGATCTGTCATGAAATCGTGGAGCGCGTTAAGAACAATACCGGAGCCGGCAAAGTAGCAGTAGCCGGTTGCAGTTTTGGTGGGTATCATGCTGCTAATTTTGCTTTCCGCCATCCGGGTTATGTGGGCCATATGTTTTCAATGGGCGGTGCTTTTTCAATCAAGGACTTTATGGATGGTCATTGGATATGATGACGTATTTTACAACAGTCCTGAAGATTATTTACACGGTTTAAACGACCCTGAATTATGGCGAATGGATATCGTTTTGGGAACGTCAAATTGGGATATCTGTTTTGATGCCAATCTGAAATTGAGCCGGGTTCTGGCGCAAAGGGATATTCCGCACTGGCTGGACATCAGACAGAACCGTGAACACGACTGGCCGGTATGGAAGGAAATGTTTCCGCATTATTTGTCGAGGATAAGATTTATTTGAGGCATTTATTTACAAATTGTATAATCTAAATAAAGTAGAATATGAAAAAAATTGGGATTTTGTTCGGTATGGAAAATACTTTTCCACAGGCTTTTATTGACAGGGTTAACTCGAAAGGGGAAAAGGATATTATCGCCGAAGCAGTTTCTATAGACAAGGTGGTTCAAAATAAGGGAGGTGAATATGCGGTGATCATCGACCGTATTTCTCAGGATGTTCCGTTTTACCGTGCTTATCTGAAAAATGCAGCACTCACAGGAACCAATGTGATCAACAATCCTTTCTGGTGGAGTGCTGATGACAAGTTTTTCAATAATTGTCTGGCCGATACCTTAGGAGTGCCGCTTCCAAATACGGTGATCCTGCCTTCATCTGAACACCCTACCGATACTACAGCCAAATCCTTCAGAAACCTGGCATATCCAATGGATTGGAACTGGATCTTTAAGTATATTGGCTTTCCTGCTTATATGAAACCTTATGCAGGTGGTGGATGGAAGAATGTTTACCGTTTGGAAAATAAGGAAGAATTCTGGGAGAAACACAGAGAAACCGGACAACTCGTTATGTTGCTGCAGGAAGAAATAGTTTTTGAAGACTATTACAGGGTGTATTGCCTCGGCAGGAAAGCTGTCAGGATTATGCCTTACGAACCAAGAAATCCGCACCACCTGAGGTATGTGGTCGAACATCCGAATACAGATAAGAAATTAATGGCTACCATTAAAGATTATACACTCCGTCTTTGTAACGGATTGGGTTATGATTTTAATACTGTTGAATTTGCTGTTCGCGATGGAATACCGTATGCCATTGACTTTGGTAATCCTGCGCCCGATGCAGAAATAACCTCGGTTGGACCTGAGAATTTTGAATGGGTGGTTGAAGAGGCAGCTAAAATGGCAATCGCTGCGGCCAAAAAACAGAAACCCGGACAATCCAACCTAACCTGGGGTACTTTTATTAAGGAATCTGCCAAGTAAGATCCGGTATTCAGGTAAGTAGATAAGTACAACCAATTAATCACTTAGACCAAATAAAAGAGATGAAAAAATTACCTGTTTTTACACTGGGCGTAGAAGAGGAATATCAGATTATTGATCCTGAAACCAGAGAATTGCGCTCGCATTTATCAAAGATCGTTGATGGTGCCAAAGTATTTTTAAACGAGCAGGTTAAAGCTGAAATGCACCAGTCTGTGGTGGAAGTGGGCACCAATATTTGCAAAAATGTAGGAGAGGCAAGGAAAGAGATCAGCGATTTGAGAAAAAAAATAGTTGAACTGGCGCATGACCAGAAGCTGATCGTTGGGGCAGCAGGTACCCACCCTTTTTCGAGATGGCAGGACCAGCCTATTACTGATGATCCCCGTTACCATCATATTGTCAATGAAATGCAGGATGCCGCAAGGTCCAACCTGATTTTTGGCATGCACTGCCATGTGGGCATTGAAAATCGGGAGGTCGGGCTTCAACTGATGAACCAGGCTTGTTATTTTCTGCCGCATATTTTTGCGCTTTCGGCGAATTCTCCATTTTGGGAAGGAAGAAATACGGGTTATAAATCATTCAGAACAAAAGTTTTTGATAAGTTCCCCAGAACGGGTTTGCCGGAATATTTTGACAGTGTTCAATCGTATGACAATTATCTCGATACACTGGTAAAAACAAAATGTATCGATAATCCAAAAAAGATCTGGTGGGATCTGCGATTGCACCCTTTTTATGATACCATAGAATTCCGAATCTGTGATATGGGACTCTCAGTAGACGAAACCATGTGTATCGTGGCGATTATACAGGCAGTAGTTGCCAAGTTGTACAAACTCACCATGCAAAATCTAAGTTTTAACATTTACAGAATAGCGCTGATAAGAGAAAATAAATTCAGGGCTGCCCGGTATGGAATAGAGGGCAACATGATCGATTTTGGGCTTAAAGAAGAGGTTGAGACGAGATCCTTAATTATGGAATTGCTTGAATTTATTGAGGATGTGGTAGATGAATTGGGCAGCCGGGAAGAGATCAATTATGTCCACACAATCTTAAAAGAAGGAACGGGAGCAGACAAACAGCTGGTGGTTTTTAACAAAGACCAGGACCTGATCAAAGTGGTTGATTTTATTACAGCTGAGTTCACAAGGGGTTTGTAATTTATTGAGGATTATGCAATAAAACGACATAAAATTCAGTTCTTTTTTTAAAAAGGCTATATTTGCACCGCCAAATAGTAAAAAATTGTAAATGAACAACCAAATTAAAATTGCTATTTTAGACATGTACAACGGAGAACCTAATCAGGGAATGCGCTGTATCATTGATATCATAAACAGATTCAATCAAATCCTGACCTATCAGATCTTTGATATAAGGGGTAAATGTGATTTTCCGTAAATAGAAAAATTTGATATCTATACTTCAACAGGTGGACCCGGAAATCCTTTGGAAGGTGATGGAGTTTGGGATAAGAAATATTACAATTTTATCGATTCATTATGGAACTGGAATAAAGAACAAGAGTCAAAAAAGCATGTACTGTTTATCTGTCACTCTTTTCAAATGGTATGTAAGCATTTTGGCTTTGGCAGAAGTGACTAAACGCAAATCCACTTCTTTTGGGGTAATGACAATACACCAAACCCAAGCGGGAATGACCGATCCCATTTTTCAGGGACTGCACAATCCTTTTTACGCCATTGATAGCCGCGATTACCAGGTAGTGCAACCCAAATTAAGTATATTTAAGAAAAATGGAGCGAAAATAATTTCATTGGAAAAAATCAGGGTGCACAGAAAAGAATACGAAAGAGCCATTATGGGGGTTCGCTTTTCAGAGCATTTTGTAGGCTTGCAATTTCATCCTGAGGCGGATGCGCTCAGTTTTATTGCCAATTTAAAGGACAAGGAAAAACGAGAGAAGATCATTGCCATGAAAGGGCGTAACAAATTCAGGAATATGCTGGAAGACCTGGTAGATGATCAGAAAATATACAAAACCAACGAGACCATCATTCCAAATTTTCTGAGGATAGCCATTAATGATCTGATGAAAAAAAAGAAGATTTTATCCAATTAGCAGGTATTGGTTTGGCCTAGGTATCGCTGTTTAAATTCTTTCATTCATATGTTGAAAACCAGCACATTGTTCTTTAAAATCATACCGGGATGAATTTAAAATACAGAACACTTTTTAATACAAATTTCTACCAAAAAGAAGTACGAAGACCTGCTTGGGGACATCGCCTCTGATTTTAATTATAAAGTCACGTTCAGATTGGGTGAAACTCCATTTTTTATTACAGATACCCTAAAGCAGCAACTTCTGGAAGCCTATAGTGAGGTAGTCGATTTTATCAGGAAGGAAGATTTTATTTCATTGACGGATAAAGCGCTGGAACTGAACAGAAAAGTTCCGAATGAGGATTCCCACACCACTTTTTTGGCTGTAGATTTCGGTATTTGCGAAGAAAACGGGCAAATAATTCCGAAGCTTATTGAAGTTCAGGGCTTTCCTTCCTTATATAATTTTCAGTACCATTTGGCTGAAAAATTTCAGGAACATTATCCTTTTCTTAATGAGTTGACCCCTTTTTTCAATGACCTTTCCAAAGAAGGCTATTTGAAAATAGTAAAAGAGGCCATGTGCGATATACACCCCGTTGAAAATGTAGTTTTACTGGAAATTGAACCTAAAAAGCAAAATACACTGATCGATTTTCTTTATTGTGAAGAGGGATTTTGGAATACCGGTTGTTTGTGTGACGGAAGTCGTCAAAAGAGATAAAAAACTTTTTTACAAGAATAAGGATGCACAAAGAAGTATCTGATCAAACGGATCTATAACCGGGTGATTTTTGATGAACTGGACCTGAGACCGGATTTAAAAATGAATTTTGATTTTTCAGATGATCTCGATGTGGAATGGGCCGGTCATCCGAACTGGTTTTTCAGGATAAGCAAATTCATTTTGCCCTATCTCAAGGGTAAATATTTTATAGAAACGACGCTTTTAAGTGATTTGAAAGAAATTCCCGAGGATCTCGAAAACTATGTGCTCAAACCACTCTTTTCATTTTCCGGAAGTGGTGTAAATATACACGTAAAGCGAGAAGACATCGAGGCAGTAAAAGAAAAGGAACTTTATATCCTTCAGAAAAAAGTACATTACCAGCCCGTTATCCAGGCCATAGAAGGAAAGGTTAAAGTGGAGGTCAGGTTGTTGGCAGTATGGAAAAAAAATGCTCCATCGCCTGTGCTTGTTACGAATCTGGTGCGGTTAAGCCGCGGAGAAATGATCGGAGTAAAATTTAATAGAGATAAAGATTGGGTTGGGGGTACCGTCGGTCTGTTCGAAAAATAGAATAGGCCAACGCTTTGAAGCGATGGCCTTTTTTAATGCAGTTTTTTAATGGCCTGCTGTTGTGCTACTGTGGCAAAGTCCCTAACCAGTCTTTCCGCATAATCATCGAGCAAAACCCTCACCCTGGCATGATCATCGCTTTTTACGATTAACCCGGCATGATACTCAAGTGGAACCCTGAAGCAAACTTCCGGATCATTGAAACCGGAAAGGTCGGGATGCTCAAATTTCGATAAGGTAAGCACAATTCCGGCATAACCTTTTTTTGTTTTTGGCAGTTTGTACTCTGTGCCGCGAACGAGCGCATCTTCGATCCCGGCCCATTCTCCCCATAAATTCAGGCCACAGGCTGCTTCAACCATTTCGGCCAGATGGGCACCTCCAACCCTTGAGGCGGTTTCCAGAAAATAGATCTTACCATCTTCATTGCACTTGATGAATTCAGTATGTGTAGCACCATGTTGCATTCCAAATGCTTTCATTACCTGAATATTGGCTTTGGTGATTTCTTTCTCGTCAGAAGAATTATAAGGAACGTTGGCGCTTCTGAAGATGCCACCACCCTGCGAGATTTCCATGGGTGTGGACAAATATTGTGAGGTCAGGCTGTAAAGTACCTTTCCATGCCAGTTAATGCCATCGCAATGATACACAGCTCCTGGTTTGAATTGTTCTACCAGGTATCTGAGGCGGTCCGGACCAAGTTCATGGACCTTTTGCCATAATTCATCTTTAGTGTGAATTTTTATGATGCCTGAAGCTGAGGCTTCTGACCGGGGTTTTAAGACCCATGGAGGAGTTACTGTATCTGCAAAACGGTTGATATCCTCATCGTGGAATAAGGGGCTGAATGCTGGAATTGGCACTCCGGCATCCTTCGCTCTCATTCGCATCGCCAGCTTATCTCTGAAATAGCGCGCGGTGGTTTGACCCATACCGGGCATGCGCAGGTTTTCTCTTAAAAAAGCTGCTTTTTCCACGTCAAAATCATCCAACGCCACAATTGCATCAATTTTTTTGTGCCGCATTAAACCGGCAACCCCGTTTAAAAGATCGTCTAAGTTCCAATCCATGTCCTGACCCGGCATATAGAAGATTTCGTCAATATAATCTGATGCCCAGGGTTTATCCCGCAGTTTTTCAGATGTGATCAGAAAAACACGATTTCCCAATTTTTTTAAATTGATCAGAAAGTCATTTCCTTTAAAATAATTGGAAATACAGAGGTAGGTTTTTTGGTTTTCCATGATTTATTGATTTTCAATGAAGTTAGAAAGCATGTGTACCCCATAGGCTGTAGCATGTTTGGTTTTTGCGAATTCATCATCCACAAAAGAAACGCCGGCCATATCTATATGTGCCCAGCAAGGGTGATTTTCGGTGAAATACTCAAGAAATTTAGCTGCTGAAATGGCTCCCGCAACTGGCTTACCGGAATAGTTTTTCACATCGGCTATTTCACTTTCAATATCTGTTTTGTAGGCATCCCATAAAGGCAGGGGCCACAAGCGTTCTCCAATATCGAAACCGGCTTTCTGTATATTTTTTGAAAGGAGCTCATTGTTGGTGAACAGCGCACCACATTCATAACCAAAGGTTGAAACGGCACTGCCGGTTAAGGTGGCAATATCGATCACAGTCTGGGGTTTATAATTTTTTATCAGATAAGATAAGGCGTCTGCAAGGATCAACCTGCCTTCGGCATCGGTATCGGTAACCTCAATACTGCTTCCGCTATAGCTTTGAATGACATCACTCGGGACAAACGATTTGCCATCGATCACATTTTCACAAGCCGGAACGACGGCTGTAACCCTGAACGGCAGTTTCAGGTCGGCAATCAGTTGCATGGCTCCGAGTACAGCGGCACCGCCAGCCATGTCACATTTCATATGGATCATTCCGGCCACTTTAATATTCAGACCACCCGTGTCAAAGGTGACTGCTTTGCCTGCCAGGCCAATATGTTTTTTGGCTTCTGCAGGATGGTAATCCATAACGATGAACTGGGGTTCGCGTTCACTGCCTTTGCTTACAGATAAAAATGCATGCAAGCCTGCGATCTGCGCTTTTTTTTGGCCCAAAACTTCAACTGAAAAACCATATTTTTTTCCTGCATTGATCGCCCAATCAGACAGGTGTTTGGGGGTGATCTTATTAGGAGGAAGATCCACCATATAATAGGCTTCCAGCTGAGCGGAAGCAATTTTTATTCCTCTTTCTGCAATTGGATTGATATTTCTGGGAGACAAAATATTCAGGATAAAATCTTCTTTAGCCAAAGGGTGCTTTTTTTTATCCTTTTTAAAATGGCCTAATTTATAGGACCCCAAAATCAAACCTGAGATGGCGGCTTCAATTTTTTCATCCGTAAGTAATTCGGGGAACGCGATTGTGGCCTGCAGATCAAAATAAGCCTCTTGTTTTGCGGCAGTTCTTCTGAAAGCGGTTTTGATTGTTTTGTAATCAGGATCTTTCCCCCAGCCAACAAAGAGAAAAAATACTTTGTCTTTTTCTAGGAGGTACAGCGTGTCTTTCTTTCCTGAAAACAATTTGGAAGACAATGAGATTTCCCGAAAGGCAATTCCATTGTCCGATTCAAAAAAAGGAAGAATAAACAATCCTTCTGCCGGACCTTCTGATTTTATATGGTTTATTTTCATTCCTTTTAGTTAGGGTCACATAAATTGCTGAATCGCTTCTAAGTTAATCATTTTTTGTGCTGAAAAACAACCATTCAATCGCTTTTGGAAATTCATCACTCCAATAGGTTTCACTGTGTTTTCCTTCCATGTTGATACTCAACCTGACTTTCATTTTATCTGAAATGCCGATTTTATTTGACAGCCTCTTTTTGAAGGTTTTCACATGGTCTATCAGTGTAGCGCTTTCGGCTCCGCCGGCATATAAATAGATTCGGTATCCTGTGGTGCTTCCATTTCTAAAAATGATAATTTGATCTTTGGCACTACCCAAAGGGAAGGTGAAAATATCATCAATTTTCCAAAAACTTCCGGATACATGATCCCTGAGAAAATGCTCACCAGACCACCCATAGAACTACCCCCGATGCCGGTATACTCGCGTTCCTGTTTTGTTCTGAAATTGGCATCCACAAAGGGTTTTAATGTATCAGCAAGGAAACGGATGTACTTTTTTCCTTGTCCGTTTCCAAGAACGGTACTGCCGACATTATATTCAATGATCCTTTCTTTTTCAGCATGTTCCACTGCAATTACGATGATTTTGCCGATATTGTATTCTGCCATAACGGCAAGTTTTTTTATCGATTTCCCAATTGCCGTATTTTGCTTTTTCATTAAACAGGTTTTGTGCGTCCTGAAGGTATAAAACAGGGTAATCTTCAGTGGAACGCTCTCATAATCATGCGGCAACAGGGCCCATACCCTTCTGGTTTTATTCAATTGCGGAATTTCAAACTCTTCAGAGATCAAATGGATCTTCGGCAAGAAAATCTTTTTGAAGGGAAGCCAATTATGCCGCCATTTTTCTACATGTTCCCGGCGAAGCCCTTTGGTTTGTTTGCACGATCTGTTATCAGTTCGATTTCCGTATTTATCTATTTCCACCTCACTCCAGTCACCCCGGGTAAATTTGTATAGCAGCTCCTTCAGGATATATCAAATCTTCCGAAAATTTATAGTGGTAAAGGCCTTGTCCGACTTTTTCCATCTCAAAATTTTTATCCTGTGTCACCCAGTGATTAAAATTTCCGGAAATAAATACAGGTCGCTCATCATCTTCATCAGTGGTAAGGATGATATTGAGTTGTGGCTTGTTATTTCTGTAACTTTTCTGAAGATAAGATATTTCTTTCTGAATTTATTTTCGCTTCCAAAATCAATTATTCTAAAGCTGTAAATATACTTTTTTGAGCTTTGGAAAAAAAAGAAAATAGAGAAATCAAATAACAATCAAAAAGAAAAGATTTCAGGCGATGATTTTTAGCCTGAAACGAAACCGGAATAGTGATCGGGTAAGTTCATCAGGAATCTATTTGTGATTGTATTATTTCGTAACCAGAGGCAAAAGAGATTCGGCCATTTCAATGTCCAATGACTCTTCAAATCTGGCCAAATGATAGCTGCTACTGTTCTTCTGCAGGTATTCTTCTGTTCTGTTTTTTAAAAATTGCCTGTTGCTGATTATTTGTAAATAGATAAATTGGATATCAGACTTGGGCCTGTTTTTATCCCAATAAGCAGGATTGACTTTTACTATAAATGGATAGCCGGGCAATGTACCTACCCTGGACAACATACCGCTCATTGTTGCCGGTTTATTCCAGTCTTCCTGCGGAATGGCAGCCCATTCTTCATCCAGCATTTTCAAAGAAATTTCACGTGAGATCTCATCTTTGTTTCTTTTATTTTCAGCAAAAACCACATCAAAAGCCTCTTTGACCGTAACTGACAACCAGTAATCCGGCGGCCGGGATCATAGATTACATAGCGCTCGCCATCAGCATACGTCGATTCCCGGTGCGAGGGTTTCTTTTTTTCGGGAACAGCAAAAAATTCGGGTTTAACCGAAAAACCAGACGCCCATCCCGGTTTCATCACGTTGATATAGACCGACCATTCCGGCGGTTCGATCAATCCCCTTGCTGGCGTACCCTCTTTTTGCCTGTACCAGGCAGCAAATTCAAAACTGATGCGGGAAGGAAGGCCGTAACTGTTTTCTTCCTGCATGCTAACTGTATAAATCCGTGCCCGTCCGTCAAAGCCCATCATTTCAGTTAAAACCTGATTTTTACGAACCGAGCTGACCAGCTCTTTGATTTCCTGAAGGTTGGCTGTCACATCGGTTTTTGAATACCCAAAGTCAGGCATGGTGTAGTCCGTCCGGTTAAGCATTTCAAAAGTACCCTGTTTATCCAAAATCAATGGCAGCTCCTGAGCAATCGAGCAGGTCGCAGAAGAGAGGAGCAAACTAAATGCCAACAAAAAGGCTCTCATAAAATTATGTATTTTATGTTCAATTCAACCAAATAGTAACAGGCAGAGCCAGGCCCAATTTTTTTTACTGATTTGCAAGAACGATATCTGCCGGTATTTCAAACTTATCTGCCGGTATGGATGGATTCTCAACAAATTTATCCGCAACCATTTTGATTTTCATCGTACCAATCTCATTGTCCATGGACAATGGCACACCCTTGTAGACAAGATAGGTGCCTTTCATCTGCATTTTTTTGTAGTCGATGCTCATCTTTTCACAGGTTTTTCCAAGGAACACTTCTGTGCCTAATTTTTTGAGATCCATGTCTTTAATGAGCTCTTCAGACAGATTCTCAAAATCTATGTCTGTTTTTGTCATGGCATTGATCGGACTTTTCGTCCCGGTCTTTTTAATAAGATCGAGGTTGTACAAATAACCATCTTTGATAATGGTCTTGTTATGAATTTTGGTTCCCATCATTTCCATCGCCACATCCTGGGCTTCCAATTTACCGTAATCGTCAAAGGTGTGCACCTGTTTTACCTCCATGCCCATCATTCGGGTTTTGTATTCCACAATTCCGGATTTGATGCTGTATTTACCCTTGCCGGCTGTTATTTCAGGCGCTGTTTCCGATGTTTTTTCTATAGTTTCTTCCACAGCATTTCCTTCTTTTACCTGTGTTGCATCTTCTTTTTTGCAAGAATAAATCATTGCAAAGGAAATTACCAGGGCCAAGCCCACTGATCTTGTATTTCTCATGGTATATATTTTAAGTTTGTATTGGTTCTCAGCAATATGTTTTGGTGCTCATTTAAGAACAAAAGATTTCTTGGCCTGATTAGACATGCTACAGGATATTACGAATTTTATAAATTCCACCCTTCTGTTCAGCGCCTTATTGACCGGAGTATCATTGGGCGCAACGGGTTTGCTTTCGCCCAAACCATCGGTTTCAAGTCTCTCTGCATTCACCCCAAATGATTTTGCCAATTCCGCTTTCACGGAAGCTGCCCTTCTTTTGGAGAGGTCAAGGTTGGCGGCATCTGCGCCATCGGCATCTGTATGGCCAATGATTTTTACTTTTACATCGGGAACTTCATTTAGGATTGCGGCAATTTCTTTCAGTGTGCCGTAAGATTCGGGTTTTACAATGTCTTTATTCACATCGAAATAAATGCCATATGTTACCAATTTACCTTCGGTCATTAGCTTGTTGCGCATATCGGGTAGCCCGGTTGCTATCCTGAAATTGGTAAACATGGTTGTTCCCCTGTCGAACCTGACCATATTGTATTTATAGTTTTTAGACATGGCCTTGGGGAGGTCAAAAACTTTGGTTTCGTCAACATAAAGTCGAATTCGTTCTTTTTGCACCCAAATGGATATTTTGTATTTTTTATCGGCTAACAATTTGATTTTATCGGTATTGCCACTTAGTTCGGGGGAACCGTCACGGTAATGCGTATAATAATAAGTATTATAGGCAAATTCAAAACGGATTGCGGCATCACCCGGGCGGGCCAAACCATAATCTATATCTTTGGGTTTTGAAGTGCTCACCACACTAAAAGACCAAGCGACATTATCTCCGTCATCCTGATCTTTTTGTGGAACAACTTCAAATTCGATGGTGTAATTTTCTGGCAGGGTGATGGGTTGATCTAAAACTGTGGCTCCGCGACCATTGGTAATATTGAACCAACGGCCTTCAAATAGGTTGTTCGTAACCACTTCTCCTGAACCCGTTGTATTCCATTGAATTGGAAAATCACCTATATTCCCTTCAGTAAAGTCGTCGTAAAAGATCACTTTTTCGCCGGGAACAAAATCAAACTTGGAATAGGTTTCCATGGATGCTTTTTTCTGGCCGCTTTCTTTACTATTTGCGTCGGTTGTTTCTGACGATTCATTATTTCCTTCCTCTGAATCCCCGGTATTTTTTTTGTCGCCGTCAATAACTTTATCGACTTCCTTGTTTAGCTTTTGCTCGGCCTTTTTGGCAAGTTTATTTAAAATTTGTGCATCGGTGTTTTGATTAAATCCGAACAGGACAACCAAAAACAAAAAGACTATCTGTTTCATAATTACGGTGTGATTTAAAATTTAAAATGGGGGAATCTGAAGTTCTTTTATAATATAGTTGAAAAATATTCTTTGCATAATTGTTCAATTTGCAAATTCTGAAGTACCTATTTAAAGGTAAAGAATTTGAACTGATTATCATAAGATTTAAGCAATAAATTTAGGCTGATTATGGGTTAAATGTGAAAAAATTCAACGGTAAAAAAATCTTTAAATAAATGTACCTTTGCAAGGGAGGAAAAAACGTAATTTATTTAAAATGAATCTGTCGGCCAGTGATTTTTTAGCGCAGGGAAGGGCATTCCCCATAGTAGATGTTCGAACACCCGCAGAATTTGCCACCGGACATATACCCCGGGGCACATAACATACCCATCTTTAGCGATGAAGAGCGGGCACTGGTAGGTACCTGCTACAAGAAATCGGGGAAGGAGCCTGCTGTTGAGCTTGGCCTTAAACTGGTAGGTCCCAAACTTTTTGATCTCGTAAAACAAGCCAAAGGCATTTCCCGCAGAAAACCTCTGTTAGTTCATTGCTGGAGGGGCGGTATGCGCTCGGCAAGCATGGCCTGGCTCTTTGCTACTGCAGGAATTGAAACAAGAATCCTGACGGGAGGTTATAAATCCTACAGGCATTTTATCAGAGATGAATTTGACCGTGCTTCAAGTATTCTTATAGTAAGCGGTTATACAGGCTCTGGCAAAACAGATATTTTGAAATCCCTGGCCAATCAGGGTGAGCAAATAATAGATCTCGAGGGCCTTGCCCGACATAAGGGATCTGCTTTTGGTGCGATAGGCCAGGAGGAACAGCCAACGAATGAACAATTTGAAAATAACCTGGCCCGCGAATGGCAAAAGCTGGAGCCGGAAAAAGAATATGGATAGAGGATGAAAGCCGGGCAATCGGGCGGATCGTGATACCTGAAAATCTGTTCTTTAAAATGCGATCAGCCACTGTGCTTAGGGTTGATATACCCAGAAGTGTAAGGGTGGAACGACTGGTGAAAGAATACGCACATATTGATGATTCCGAGATCGAAAATGCCCTCTTAAAGTTAAAAAACAAATGGAGCATCGGTCTTAAGCCATTGCTGGAAGCATTGACCGCAGGGGATTACCACAAGATAGCCCATATAACACTGGCATACTACGACAAGGCCTATTTGAAGGGACTCGGAAACCGTGACCCGGAAACGATCATCAACCTGCCAGTTGATCAGGATGATCCTGAGCAGACAGCCCATTTACTAATTGAACATGCCAAATCGATTTAAAAAACACCAAATGAAGGAAGAGACCATATACCTCGATTACAATGCCACGACACCCATATCAAAGGAAGTTGCTGATGCGATGAGGCCCTATCTGGACAACTATTTCGGTAATCCGTCCAGTATCCATAAATACGGTACTGATGCTAAAAAAGCGGTGGAAAATGCACGCAGGCAGGTTGCAGGTCTGATCAATTGCGAACCCTCAGAGATCATTTTCACGAGTGGAGGAACTGAATCCAACAATTATGCGATTAAAGGCATTGCTTTTGCAAACAAGAACAAAGGAAACCATATTATCACGAGTGCGATTGAGCATCCTGCGGTATTTGAAGTATGCAATTATCTCAGTAAGAATGGGTTTGAGATTACCTCACTGTACCGGTTGATTCATATGGATTCGTATCTCCGGAGGATGTCAAAAGGAGCATTAAACCGAATACCATACTTATCAGCATCATGCATGCCAACAACGAGGTGGGAAGCATTCAGCGCATAGCCGAAATTGGTGCCATAGCCAAAGAGCATAAGGTATTTTTTCATACAGATGCTGCGCAATCTGTTGGGAAGATTCCGGTGGATGTAAAGCAGATGAAAGTTGACCTTCTGAGTATCGCCGGACACAAATTGTATGCGCCAAAAGGGATTGGGGTCTTGTATATCAGAGATGGCGTAGAACTCGAAAAATTCATGCATGGTGCTGATCACGAACAGAACTTGCGGGCAGGAACAGAAAACGTTCTCGAAATTGTTGGCCTTGGAGAAGCGGCTGCCCAGGCGCAAGCGAATTTAAGCGAGATACAGGAGCAAACAAAAAAGACAAGGGATTACCTTCTGGAACTATTAAAAAAGGCATTACCGGAATTAAAAGTGAACAGTGATCCGGAAAGGTGTTTGCCGAATACCCTGAGTGTTTCATTTCCAAATATTGAAGCCAATACACTTGGTAGCCAGGCTGGAGTCTGTGGCGGTGTCTGCAGGAGCGCCCTGCCATTCAGAAAGTATAGATGTTTCGGCTGTACTCCAGGGCAATGAGAGTGCCTCTGGAATACGCAATGGGAACCATACGCCTGTCGACCGGAAAATACACGACATTATCTGAGATCAAAATAGCGGCTGACACGATTATTTCAACAGTAAAAGAACTGCGTTTCAAGGAAAGGGATGCGCCTTTACCGACGAGAAATCTGGAGAATATTAAACTGACACAATTTACCCGACTGGTTGTGCCTGTAAAATAGATCAGAAAAAATTAGACCGAATTCTTAAAAAACTCAAACCGATAGCGCATCCGAATGTACTTGTTGGAACAGAATCCAGCGATGATGCTGCCGTTTACAAGATCAGCGAAACTCAGGCTTTGGTTCAAACCATTGATTTTTTTACCTCCGGTAGTAAATGATCCTTATGAATTCGGTGCCATTGCCGCAGCGAACGCCCTTAGTGATATCTACGCCATGGGCGCACAACCAATCTTTGCGTTGAATATCGTAGGATTTCCTGAAGAAAGTTTGCCTATGGAGGTATTGGAACAAATTTTACTGGGAGCGCAGGACAAAACCCATGAAGCAGGTATTCCTATCCTTGGCGGACATTCGGTGGAAGATCCTGAACCCAAATTCGGACTTGTGGTTAGCGGTTTGGTGGACCCAAATAAAGTAATTAAAAACCAGGGCGCAAGGGCAGGGGATGTGCTGGTACTGACCAAACCTCTGGGAACAGGCATCATTACCAACAGCCATAAAACGTGGGCTCGTAGAGGGCGACCTCGAAAAGCAAGTTGTTTCCATCATGAGCACGTTAAATAAAAAAGCGGCAGAAACCATGCTGCGATTTAAAGCACATGCCTGCACAGATATTACTGGTTTCGGACTACTGGGCCACTTGGCGGAAATGCTTCGCAATACAGAGGTCTCTGCAGAGTTGGAAATGGACAGCATACCAATCATCAGAGAAGTAAGGAATCTCGCTGCAGCGGGTACCATTCCCGGAGGAACCTACAACAACCTCGAATTTGTAAACGATGAGGTTTCCTTTCATGGACTGTCAAAAATAAATCAGTTATTATTGGCCGATGCGCAGACCTCAGGAGGCCTTTTGATCTCCTTTAGTCCGGAGGATGCAGCTGGTTTTGTTGAACTGTTCAATGTGGAAAGTGAAATAAAAGCTAGCAGTTCATTGGCAGGATCCTCCCAAAACAAAGATGCTTTAATCCAGTGTGAGGTAAACCCATGCTAATGTTGTATAGCATCATTCGATACAGCCTTACTTTATATTTTATTCTGGCTGCACTGATTATTCCTGCGAAACTAATTTTCTGGCTAGCTGATTTATGCAATATTTTGAAAATGCGAAGGCATAAAGTTCGCTTTACGACTCTTAAACAGGGTATATTTAATAAGTCTAACAAGGTAGTTTTTATCAAAAACAGGGATAGCACTTGTTATGATCTTAAAGGTCCTCCAGTTGCTCCGGACTTTGTGCTGCTTTATAATGAAGTAATTTTTTCATGAATTCATGCGTGTTTTTATCAACAGCACCAATTCTGATAAAATAATGGTCGCGGTATAGGGTATATTCCTGTGCCTGGCCTTTGTATAGGTTCAATTTATAATAGGGAATAATGAGCCCATAAGTTTCCAGCAGGGAACGGAATCCAACAATGATCCCGCTGGGGCGCAGCTCAATATTACAGACATCCCTGTTATTATCGAGTATTAAGAGGTTTTGAATTTGTATACTTGCACCTGTAATTATTAACTTTGGTGAGCCAATTCCCCCCATTTTTATACGCTCAAGGAAACTAAAAGGCTTTCCAACCTCTTCATCAATTTTTCTCTTTGTCTCTTTGTCGTTATAAGATACATTCAATAGCATAAATCATTTTTTATATACAAATCACAGGAGATATTTAAGGTGTATTTTTCATACAGTAAAAATAAGAAATATTTTCACGTTGATTTTTAAGTTTTACTAGCTAAGTAAAATATATATCCATTTAAAATCATGTAAAATATTGCCGGAAAAGAAACCAAGAAACCATCTTTTACTTTAATTCTTGTTATGACACCAAGCAACATTAGTATCGTAAGTCCACCAGATGAAATTAGTAGAATGGGTTTTAAAAATAAACCTACGAATAATCCAAAGGCACCAAGTAACTCTGAGATAATTACAAATATTCCAAGCTTTTTGAGGTTAAATCGTTCAAATTCACTTTTCATATGAGGTGTTATAAAATATGAAATGGAATATGCCACAAAAGAGAAGCCTGAAAATAAGACGCAATAGATCAATAAATAATTCATGCTTAAATTATCTCCATTGAAACTAATGTTATGAAGACACATAAAATTAATAAAATCAACGATGGTAAACGTTTGATAAACGGATTTTTTAATTTTGAAATGGAAATATTGAGCAAGATAACATAAATAATCCCATAAGAATGAGCAGGAATAAGAATTAATGGAGGAAACCAAATCCCAGCAATTAATAAAGTGGCTAACGAAACTTTTGAGGCACCCACAAAAGTTCGGGTTAAATCACTAAGTCCAAATTGTTTAAACTCCTTGATGATTACATCATATCGAAAAATCCAAACATAAGCAACTGATATTGCTACGATAATTTGTGCTAAAACTATAAAATTTGTCATTTTGTTTTTATTTTTTTGATTAGTACATAAATTATTTTAACTTAAAAAAAGTTTTCAAATAACTTTCAGTGACAGGCTTGTGTTAGGACGTCAATTTAAAGTTATTTTTTTTTGTTACTTTTAAATTTCCAACCATCAGTTATTGCATAACTAAAAGCAGTTGTAAATATTATGGTAATTAACCCTGAAAATATGGTATAAAATCAATCATTATTTTTCTTATTTATAAGGTTTAAGTATATTCCAAAGCACAGCAATGAAGGTACCCAAAGTCCAATAAAAATTGCCTGGTCTGAGTTACCATTAAAAAACAATACTTCAGAATATATAAGAGAAAGCAGAGCGGCAGCAAAGATCAGCTTGTCACTTAAGTTAAATTTTTTAAACATGTTATTTTTTTTAGTATAGGTGTAAAATTAGTGATTTTTTATTATATAATTTTATTTCAAGCTTAAATTGGGTTATGGTATAATTATTTTATTTTTGATTTTGTTATATTTGATTTTTAAGTTGTTAGATGTCGTCTCAGCATGCCGCACAACGCAACTGCCAAAATTACTCGCCTTACTGGCAGGGCCATATACGTTTCGGATTATAAATCGTTATTAACGAAGTCGCTAATAAAATTTAAAAACAGGCAAGTATTACCAGCTACGGTTTTATCTGCTTTGTCCGAATGTCAGTAAATTATTGTCCGGATCAAGCAATGAAAACTCCCTTTGGTTCCAAGGTTTATTTTTTTTTTTTTTTTTTTTTTTTTTTTTTTTTTTTTTTTTTTATATTTGTAAATTTATTATATTATTTTAATTTTTATTTTCTAAATGGCCATTTGGATGAATATCAACCTTGTTGTCTAACATTGATTGATATAAGCCATCCACATCATTGGTTCGGATATACACTTGTCCGTAATTTTCTTTTGGGTTCAAATCTTTATAAAGAAAAAAATGTAATTGCAAATTATCTTTTTCAACTATCAAATATTCATCAAAATCATCGCTTCCAATGTATTTGAAACCTAATTTTTTTATGTAATAATCTTTAGTTATTGATTTGTTGCGCATTGGTAGTTTTGGATTAATGTCTGTCAGCATACTATTAGTGTTATTTTGTTAAATTGAAATTATCAAGACTGTTTTCTTCGTCAATAGAATCAAAGCCCTTAAATATTTGAATTTTAAATTTTTAATGTTGAATTTTGAATGTTGAATTTTGAATGTTGAATTTTGATTGTTAAAGTAAGTAAACGGTCAACGTTATTTAGGCATCGAGTCCTTTGTCCTTTATCCCTGCCTCCGGCAGCAAGCTTTATCCTTCATTCTTTATCCCTGCCTTCGGCAGATAAATTTTTTATCTTTTTTTCTTTTATCTCTTTTATCTTTTTATCTTTTCCTGCCACCGGCAGGCAAGCTTTTTTCTTTTCTCTTTTTCCATACCCTTAGAAAACGCAATAAATAATACCAGCGCCCAGAATAAAAGCTAATGGCGACAACAGTCGAAAGTAAAGTGGTTTCAAAATGTCTGCACTTTTCAGAGCGAAGCCATGGTGCAGTTTTCGGGGAACGAAATACAAAATAAGAGAAGTAACGAGCATTAACCAGCCATAAACTTTTAATGCATCAGGATATTTGGAATTGTCCGAATACAGAATCAGTGCTATTGCAGGAATCAATCTGAAAGTTATTTCTGCATAATTTATAAAATTTGTACTTCCCGCTTTTCTTAAAGTTTCCCTGGCTTTTGCCGGAGATAAGAGCATAAGAAATCCAACGGAAAGAATAAACATTCCAAAAAGTATGACTGTCCATTTCGAAATTGTCATCATAAGTTATGTACTAAAAAAAGCTTCAATTGTTTCATTTTTATTTCAAATAGGTAAAAATGCCGTTTATTCGGCCTATCAAGTTTTCTATACACGAATAAGATGACCCGGGCAATTTAAGATTCTCCAAAAATTCATCAATACCTTTATCACATGGAATCAGGCTCCACAAAACCCGGCCATCTGTTGAGGTAGTCAATAAATTTTTCACCCAGTCCCTCATGGCGAAGATAATCTTTTGAAACCGGCAGCTCTTTTGGTTTAAAATCAGGATCTGCCATCACCTTGGTTGGGAAATCATGATGAAGAATGGCAGCCCGACCTATCGTTACAAAATCAACACCCGCATTTAATACCTGATTTACATCTTTCCCTGTTCTTATATTTCCAGCTACTGTCAGCAAGACGTTCTTCAAATCAAGGCTGGTAAAATGTGCCAATAAGGTTTGTTTTTGAAATTTCTCATCATCCGGAAGTTTAAAACAATCCCAAAGCGATATATCCAAAAAGTCGATTTTATCTTCATCAATCAATCGTTGGGCTAGCTCTTTTATTTCGGGCAGATACATTCCAAATCGTTCCGGCGAAAGGCGCACACCTAACAAAAACTCCTTTCCGCAAGCTTCTCTTATTCCGTCTACAATTTCAAATAAAAGGCGTGATCTATTCATGAGATCTCCTCCATATTCATCTTGCCTTTTATTGATTTTGGCACTTAAAAATTGGGTTAAGATATAGCCATGTGCTCCATGAACTTCAACCCCGTCGTAACCACTCTTTTTGGCTCTGACTGCAGCTTTTATAAAATCATTCCGAAGCCCATAAACTTCATCTGTCAATAATTCCCGAGCCCCGTGTTCATCGTTTTCAGAAGGACACACTGGTTTTTGTTGAATGACTTCAACAGGCGACCGCATGCCGGCATGATGCAATTGAATTACAGCAAGGCTGCCATGGATTTTAATACCTGAAGTTAATTTTTGGTGGCTTGTAATATGTTGGTCAGAAAAGATACCTAATTGCCCCTGGGAAGCCCTTTCCCACTTTTTGAACATGCGAAGCACAGGTCATCACCAATCCAAATTGGCCTTTGGCCCTCATGGTCAACCAATGCAACTCAGCATCTGAAAGCCGGCCATCTTCAAAACTCTGGGTATTCGTCATTGGCGCCAACATAAATCTGTTTTTCATAATAGCACCGCACTTAAAGGCAATTGGCAATTCAGCAGGGTTTTTCATATTTGTTTATTATGCAATGGAATATAAATATATAAATAAAATAATAACCATTTACTTATTATTCTGATTCAATCACCGGAATGTCAATTAATACTTCAGCTCATAAAGCATTTTGGTAATGGGGTCAGTATGCTAAAGAATATTAATTTGGAGGTAGATATTATTTTCAAGTGGCGAATGGAACATTACCAACAATAAAATTTGTTGCCAAATTTTCATTTTCATGACTGCCAAAAACAAAATAAATATGCCGGGAATACATCCTGTTCATTCACGAACTACAATAAAAAAACCTGTGAGTAAAATTCCTTTTTAGGTCCGACCATTACTTTAAATCACTTGTAATAAAGGTAATATGATTCGTTATCAGAACTACAATCAACCCAACCCATACTCTTTGCACAAGGATTGGCATGCGGCCCTGCTGGATTATGCTAAGCTTGCCGAAGTACACAATGGTTTTTTGGAACCAAAGTGTTTATTATTTGTAGGCTTATGATAATGGTTCGTTAAATTAAGAGGATGTCCCTGTCAGTTTCTGGCAGGGCAGTTAGAGCGATTGGCTGCTGGCTATTTTAAAACTATCGAATTAATCATTTGGAAATTTTCTCATAGGTATTCTTAGCTGAAAGAATTGCTCCTTCCATATATCCGGAAAATATAGGTGTTCGATTCTGTTCCTGAAAACAATAGTTTGCCATTCATATAGGTTTCTTGCAATACAGCATGTCCATTATTTTGATGTGGTCGATTTATTGTTTGACTTCCGCTTATGATAAATTCGTCTGTCCATATTTTGTCAAAATAGGCAATGGGTTTTGATGCTGTTTTCCCTGAAAAGTCCTTGCAATTGGCGCAATACCAATTCTTTTTCTCACTTCTTGAGAATAAGAAGAAGAACTTCCATTTAGAAAACCTGTAAAGCCAAATTTGGTTTCTTCAAAATTAGTGTGGTCATACATTTCAGATATAATGCCGGCGTGGCTGTACAACATACCCGAATATCCATTTTTTCTCCAAACGGGTTCGGAATATTCGCAACACAAATTTTATAGAACCTGCCATCTAAGTATGTACCGTTGGCAGAATTGTTACTAAATTATTAGGTAATTTTTGGAGAAAATTCAATTTTTGAACCTGCCAATTGGGTGGTAAACATTAATACAACTTTATCGGTGTGAATTTTTTCACCAATTCTTGTTTCAATAATTAATTCGTCACTAAATTCTTGAACAGAGACTACCTTCGTATTTAGTCTGATATTTTTAGAATCCAATTTTTGACTTAAAGTGTCGATTAATTTTTGTGTTCCACCTGCAAATTCTATAGGATGGACTTTGGGCTTCAGGAATGTAAAATTCCTGAGCAGGTTCAAACGATTTTGTTTGAAACAATGATTTCCCTTTTGAATATTGAGGATATTTCTGTATTTCCAATTCAGCTAATAGAGAAATTAAATTTGGATGAACATCAGAAAACCAGGTTGCACCTAATTCCAATGGTGTCTCATATTCTCCTTTTATTGTTTGTATTCTTCCTCCTAATCTCGATGAGGCTTCTATAATTGTAGCTTCTATGTTTTTTTTTGATAGTAAATAGGCTAATGTTAGTCCGCTAAGCCCTCCTCCGATAATTACAATTCTTGCGTTTTGTCTCATTTATATCTTTTATATTTAAGCTTCTGCATAGGTCTTGCGGATATGTCGGTGGCCGGTGTTGTTCTCATTTCCGTTTTATTGGTATCCAAATTTCTTCTTCTGAATTTAGGTCGTTATTTTTGTATTTGTCGCCCAAAACTTCAAAATGTGGTCTATTGTCTAGTACATATTCAGAATTTGGAAGCCAAACGTTATAAATATTTTGAGAAGTTTTTTGAAATTCTTTTGTCTCTCCCTTATTAATAAATACAGCATATTGGCCACTTGCCAAAACAAAGGTTTCCATTTCGGTTGGCACATTATCAAAGTCAGACACTTCAACTGTAGCCCACCTTTCAAATTCGTTAGTTGGTTTGAAGTCTGTAAAATGTGTCGGTGTATAAACAACTAAAGAAATCAAGTCGTTTGTCAAGTTGTTTTTTATTTCTTTGCGTCTTGGCATAAAACTTTTCCAAAGTGCTCCAACCTTGTAGTGTGCAAAACTCATCGCCAATCGCATACCGACTAATTTCTTCTTCTTTTAAAATTTCAATTCTTGGTTTCATTTTTTCTTCTTAAATGCTCCAGCGAGAATTAGTGTTAAGAAAGTAATTGCCACTCCAAATAAAATCCACCAAATCATAATTTTTTATTTTTAATTGTCAATTGTCTATTTTTAAGTTGTCGGTTACTTTTGGCACTTTAAGTCTGGTGAATATGGCCTTTGTGTTGAAAGCGCAGCTTTCATATTAACAATTAGCCATAAGACGGATAGTCATTATACCCATTGCTGGATATTACCTAATACAAGGATTGTGCAATCGTACTGCGAGACCCTTAACGAAGATAGCAAAAAAAGGAACAAGGTATTGCGTTTTTTGCGTGCTGTAGGCACTTACGCTACCATGTTGTAACACTTTTTTTTGTCGATCTGTTAACAACTTTGCTCCAAAGCGTTCAAAGTTTAAATAAACAAAAGAATAAAAGTCAAAATTATACCGCCAATTGCAAAGTACATACCTTTCTTAAAAATGGGTTTTTTGGGCGTGTACATCCAAAATGCTGATAATACAAAGAATAACAACGAGACCCCAAAAAATATGTTTAAGAAATACAAAGGACTTTTGGTTGTGGCTTTGTGCAGACGTTCCATTTTTTCAAGGATAAAGGGTAGTTCTTGTCTTTTTACTGTTGCAAGTCCAGTTTTTGGGTTGTAATTGCCTTCTTTAAAATACAAAATATCACCTTCGGTCTTTTCAATTTTTACACCCATCCGTAATTTTGGACTGAGGTCTCCTGCGGATAGATTTGGCTCAAGCTGTTGTTCCACCACGACTTCTTTTTTTAAGAAACTGGTTTCCCTAAAAATCATTACTATGCCGCTTAAAGCATAAACGGCCATTATGCCTGCTAAAAAAAAGCCCAAGTATCTGTGAATTATTCTAACTTGAAGCGAGAAAGGAGTTTTTCGATTTGCCATAGTTGTTTTTTATTTAAATTGTTTATTAGTTTAAAATGATAAAATACAGTATTTTTTTATGCGATTCAATTTAATTTTCAGGATTTTTTTAGTCAAATTTTAAAGCCCCGTTTGTTTTGCGAAGGATCTTATTTTTATAAATCATTGTTGATTTTCCTTCGATATTCAATCAAATTTATTTCTCTAAATAACCTTGAAGTTTTAACCAGTCTACAAAACCTACGGACCAATTGTCGGTTGTAATGTTTTGTTTTTTCATTCCAAAGCCATGTCCTCCTTTTTCGTAAACATGCAGTTCAGCTGGTTGTTTGGCTTCCTGCCATTTTTTAAAAATATCTATACTGTGAGTCATTAGTCCCAACTGGTCGTCGGCGGCTACTGCCAAAAAATAGGGGTTTTCGCTTTTGGAATTTCAGTACCAATAATTGCTTTGGTATAGGGATAAATTGGGGCTACAAAATTGGGGCGATTGGCATCGACAGCATTGTATACAACAGACATAGCGACGGTTCCTCCGGCCGAAAAACCCATAAATCCGATTTTACCGGGGGAAATATTCATTTCCTTTGCATGGTCTCGAACATATTGTACTGCAGCTAGCCCATCTGCCATGGCTAAGGGAACAACAGGAGCGTTTTCTTCATCCAATTTTTTGGAATCAATTTCGCCCATTACAGCGTCTGCGGGGTCATTTAAAATATGCACCAAACGATACTTTAAAACAAAAGCGGCAATACCTTTAGAGTTCAAATAGTTTGCTACATCAACTCCTTCGTTATCAATGACCAAAACATGAAATGCTCCACCGGGGGCTACAATTACGGCAGTACCTGTTGCAATGGCAGGGTCTGGCAAGTAGGCAGTTAGGGTAGGTTGCGATACATTATAAATTACTTTGGCTCTATCACTCAGTGCTTCGTTCCAATTCCAATTTTCAGAGCCTTTGGGCTTGCCTTCGTAAAGTTGAATGACTTTTTGAGCTTCGCTTTTAAGCCCAACTACAAGCATCAATAGGATTAGAATATTTACTTTCATGAATGTTTCGTTTTATAATTTTTTCAATAGGAAAGGGTAATTAATTTTTCTTTTCTTTTCTTTTCTAATTTCATTTAAAAAAGGATTTTTATGATTTTTCAATATTGATGCGATTCATTCTTTGACTTATTTTTATACACAAGGTTTAATCAGTTTAAAATAATTTCAATTTATGCATTAATGTCATTTATAATATATCCGTTTGGTATAAATTAAGTTCATTTTAAAATGTTTCACATCGTTCGGCCATTAGTGAAGCGGCGATTTGGAAAGTTTTTGGGTATTAAGCAATTTACAATCAACCAAGCAGAAACTTTGATAGATGTACAATCTCCATAGTAATTGGGATGATTTAATAATCGGATTGGTTATGTTTGGGTAGGTGCTTTTATGCGTTTGTGTTTGTGCTATTTTTGATTCAATGAATTCCTGTAAGAAGTCGGGTACACGTCTAAAATAAAAATTTTGTGTTTGGTTTTTAAGTCAATGTTTGCCACTAAGGCTTTGCTCGAAAAGTAAATCATAATACCCATTATGATTGACCAACCCATTTTTTTTTGCATATCGCATCCAGTCGTTAATCAGAGAATCCGTTTTTACGACGATATGCTGTTGGGCGTTCATTGTCTTCTTTGGTTATATTTTTCCTTTTATATTTTGGGTCAAAATCTACCATCCATTCAAAGCCAAATTTGTCTCTGAACATACCAAAATAGGAACCCCAGGGACTGTTCTGGATGGGCATTTCAATTTGTCCACCTGCCGAAAGTCCGTTAAATAATCGGTCAGCTTCATCTTTGCTTTCTGCACTTATAGAAATTTTACTTCTGTTTTCATTTTCATTATGTTTTCCCAATATTTCGGGAGTGTCACTGCCCACTAATATACTGTGATTTCCAATGGGTAAAGCGATGTGCATTATTTTGTTGGCTTCATTTTCTGGTATAGGAAATTCAGGATTTGACATATCATTGAAACGCATAACCATTGCGAATTCTCCGCCAAAAACTGATTTGTAAAATGTGAATGCTTCTTCCGCATTGCCATTAAAATGAATGTAAGGATTTATTTGTGCCATATTATTATTTTTTTTAAGCTTAAGATTAAATTTTTCTAATTTGTTTTTGAAATTTTATGCATCTGGTATATTTGGTTCAACCAATTTTTTCAATTTTTCTAAACTTTCTTGCCAACCTAAATAGCACATTACAGTTGGAATTGCATCAGGAATTCCCTCTTGGGTTGCTGTGATTTCTGTGCCACATATTACTTTACGCAGTATTATAGTTGTTATCATTTGACCGGGCAAATTTGGGTCGTCAAATTCATCTGTATATTTTAAGAATTCATTTGGTGTGATTTCTAAATATTCGCCACCAAATGAATGACTGCTACCTGTACCAAAATTGGTAAAAGACATTTTGTATTTGCCTCCAATTTGAACATCCATACTGTGAACTTTGCAAACAAAACCATATGGTGGCAACCAGGATGCCATCGCATCGGCATCAGTAAATGCTTTGTAAACCATTTCGAACTTGCCGTAAAAACTCTGTGAAGTGTAACTTTGTTATTTGTCATTGAAATTTTGTATTTTTTTATTGAGTTTTAAATTTCTTTAAATTTTTCTATGTCTAAATAGATTAAATCTCAAATATAACCATTCAAAATCTTCAAAAGTTCTTATTTGCATAAATCCTTCGTCTCTAATAGTTGTGGGTTCAATCCTAATTTCTTTTAACAATTTTCTGTTATTTGATTTAATTTTTCTAAATTTTCAACAGGACTGTCTTTAACGCAAGTTTCAAAACCTTTCAAACCCAATACTTTGATTTCTTGAAGGTATTTTGGAAAGTCTGTCCCAGATTTCACTTTTTCGTGAGCCTGCTCAATTTGTTCAATTGCAAACATATTTTTTGTTTAAATTTTGTTCTATTATCTGTCCTTGTTTATGTCTTTGAACAATAGCATTTCTTTTAATTTGGACGATGCGCCATCATACAAACCCGTCTCATTCGAAAACTCCTTAGGATTTCTGAATGTTCCCAGCAGAATATCGAATAACGGAAGGTCTGAATAATTAAATGCATGGATGCCTTTGGCACTGTATAAGGAATGTGATTTGGGTCTTTGAATAATATAACCCCATCCATTGTGGAGTTTTTATGTTTGTATGTTGAATCACAGCAAGAAATGTTGCTCCGTAAATAGCATAAATGGTAGCCTGAACTGTAAAGCCTCCTGCGACGACTAATGCCAAGCTGGTTAAAAATGTAAAACCGATCATATCCATGAGACTAAAAAAGAATGCGCCATAAGTATCTACTCTTTCGGCACTATGATGCATCTGATGGAAAATTCTCCAAAGGATATTGTTTTTGTGCATGGAGCGATGCCAGACATATACACCAAATTCATAAATCAATAGCGCAACTGCAGCACCTCCATAATTCCCTAAGAATGACATGTCAGCGAGTTGAAACTTTGCAAGCGTTTCATTCCAAAACATCGGAAGGTAAGACCGAAAGAAAAAAGTAAATTACAAAAGCGGCTATTCCTTTTATTTTCCAATATTTAATTTTTTGGTAATGTTCGGCCCGGAAACATTTCTTCAACAATCATAAGAAGGACAAAGATGCTGATCACAATAATGGATGCCGGGTCCTTCAAAAGCTGAAGTGGCGATGGTAAGTTTAAGAGTTTTTCAATCATATTCTTTTTGTTTGTTGAATGCTTACAAAATTGCCGTTAACAGACCTGCTTAAACTGCCTAACGGCAGTCAGGTTTACCTGCCGGAGGCAGGCGCGTTACGTTCCGGATTTTAAATTGATGTGTATCGAAGATACATATAAAATTTAAAAGACAAGTGGAACGTGACCAAACATGAAAATTTAGAAAGAAATTTTCATGTACATGAGTACCAAAACAAATAGATATGATACGAAAAAATGCGAAGCATTCATGAGCTCCAAAACAAATAGATATGTCGCGAATACTTTGCTTTTAGCTCAAAATAGGGCATCGTTTTCCCTCGAAGGGCAGCTAAAGCTGTAAATGGTAGTGAATGCAATTTGGCCTGCCTAACGGAAGGTAAACCTGCCAGACATTAGGTAAATCTGGCATTATTTATTGTGTGCAATTTTTTATATCAAAGGTTGGGGGTATGTGCCTTTATTCTTCATTTATTGATTCGACTGTCATTAGTAAAAAATCAAGACAATTCTTATAATTTAGTTCTTCATATTCAAGCCCTAATTTCTTGATATTATTATAGTAATCTTTAAGTTTCCTATAATAGTTTTTTTCAGTTGTATTGAGTTTGCTTTGTCTCCAATTTTCTCCAATAAAAACCATTTCTCTATAAGTCTTGCGGTCCTGCCATTACCATCCTGAAACGGATGAATTTTAACAAAAACCAAATGAACTAAAGATGCATAATAAAACACCTCGAATGAATTCAATTCCTTCTTTTGTAACAATTCAATATCTCTAAATAGTTTTTCAAGTTCGCGATTTACTGATTCAGGACTTGTTGCAACATATTCAATTTGGTCATTACTGTTTATTACAAACATTGGATTTGTTCGGATATGACCTTGTTGACTTTTGGGTAATAAATTTGAACTTAGTATTGAATGTGCTTTTTTTACATTCTTTAAATTCAGTTTGTTTGAGTCAATAAAATCATATGCTGAGTATAAATCATCTGCTTTCTTAGTATAATCTGCTTGAAATTTGACATTCAAAAATTTATGCTTGAAGAAGCTATCAAAATCAATATCTTCTCCTTCAATTTTTGAGGAATAAACTGATGAAACAGATTTGTAAAACTGAAAATAGTCAACAGGCAATGATGGTTTTGGAATTCTATTTAGCTTATTAATAGGAGATTCCTTAACTTTTAATGTAAATTCGACTAATAATTCAGAAGTTAATATTTCAAAACTCATTGTTTAATATTCTTTTCTCAAAGATAATCGATTAGATGGTTTAATGAGTGAATTTTTCTTCTGTCATTACCCACAAATCGTTATACAGCTTGTAGTAGTAGTAGCGGTCAAATGTACCAAAACTTTTGGATAGATACGCACTTTAACAATTACAAAAGCGGCTTTCAGTTTTGCACAAAAGCCGCTCTTGCTGCAAAGTGTTGTTATGCCACGTTAATTGTTTTTTTCTATATATTCTTCCGGGGTTAAATTTGAAGTATCATTCTTTTTTTGTGAAGAGCAGTAATAAAAGGCAAAAATTATAATTAAAAGACTAATACCAACAGCAAGAAATATTTTATTTCGATTATTCATTTTAAATCTATTTTTTTCGAATAACAAGTTTTACTGTTTTGTGTTCAGTTCCGTTTCTGGCTTTTCCATTTTTTTCTCAAATTCCGCACAGAAACTCATTCATCATTTGAGTGAGCGTATTAAATTTCTTTTGGTTTAATAAGCTTGAAAATAAATATCAAATTCAATAACGAAAAAATAATAGTTAATATTGATGAAATTTTTGGATTTGAAAATTCAAAGAACTCAAAAAATTGATTTAATCCTAAAACTATTAAACCAATACTCGAAATAAGTAGAATTATAGATGCTTTTTTATCTTTTTTGTTCATTTTTTCTTTTTAACATTCAGTTTTCCACAAACTTGCACACGCTTTAAAGCAACGGTTTTGTGTATGGCTCGTTGAGGGTTAAACAGCGAGATTTATCGGTTAAGCAGTAAAGTTAGCAAAATATGACTAGATTCGGTATAAGCACTTTATAAACAATGAGTTATTTAATGTATTGCTCTTAGTTCTTTTTCGCAGTTTTCAATAATCCTGGATTAATATTTCTGTAGGGATGTTCAAATTGGTATTTAATTTTCTAATCATTTCTAAAGTCAGTTTGCGTTTTTTATTCATTATTTCGCTAACACGACTTTTAAATCCAATCATTTCTACCAGAAGTCTTTTGTTTCAATCCCATTTGTTCCATTCTGAAATTAATCGCTGAAATTGGGTTAGGCATTTCAATTGGGAAATTTTCACTTTCATAATTATCAATTAAAATGGATAAAATTTCAAGTTCATCGCCCTCACCGGATTCTCTTTTCGCATAGAAAATCAGTTCTAATCGTTCAAGTGCTTTTTTGTAATCAACTTCGTTTCTTATTGGTTTTATTTCCATTTTTAATTATTTCAGATATAGTTCTTTAAAATACTCAACGTGTTTTCCTGGAATTATCATTTTCCAAATATCTTTTTTCGGAATTACATTCTTGTCAGACAGTCTTTTTCCATCTATGTAAGTTCTGAAAATTAATATATATAAAAACAATAGGCGTCCGATAAACATTTTTTTAAAAGCGGGATTTCCATAGTTGGATTTCCCGCTTATTTTTATATCTTGTTTTTACCAAGAGACGAGATATGGACGAAAGAGCAAAGATTTTAGCGAGTCAACCCATTAATCGAACAGGTTTTAAATTTCATTTCCACCAAAGATATTTATCGGACAGCCCAAAATCACAACAGCGATAGGTGTACCAAAAAGTTTACCACCTATGAGCATTTGGTTACTATGATTTTCACTGTTATCAGTGGTTGTAGCTCGCTTCGTGAAGTATCCAGCATTATGCTCGCCTGTGAGGGGAAGATTAATCATTTAGGGCTAAAAGACTTTCCGAAGCGCAGTGCGTTAGCTTATGCCAACAAGAAGGAGCTCAGAAGGAGTTGCGGCTATTTATCATCTGCTTTATAAACGTTACATCGGTTTTTATCGGACAGCAGAGTCTCAGAACCTGCCGTTAAAGACCTCGAAATAGTTGATTCATCAACCATAACACTCTTCAGTGACATCCTTAAAGGTGTGGGAAGAAATCCACTCAACGGCAAAGAGAAAGGCGGTATAAAGATGCACACCATGATAAACGCCATGGAAGGTGTTCCCTGTCGGTAAAGTTTTCAAGTGCCGCTACTCACGACCAGACCTTTGTGAAAGAGCTTGAACTAAAAAAAGGCTCCTATGTGGTTTTCGATAAAGGATATGTAGATTATGAGCAATATCAGAAATGGACCTAGAGGATGTTTATTTGTTACTAGACAAAAAGATAATGCCCGTTATACAAGTATTGAAGAGTTTGATATTCTGATACCACAAGTGAGGATGTACTAAAGGATGAAAAAATTGAACTTCTGGATAAAAAAGGAAAGTGATTTGAAAAAGAATGCATTTTGGAACGACAAGCACAATAAAGTCTATGAGTTCATCACAAGTAATGATGACTTGATGCTGATAAAATTGCTCATATCTACAAGAACAGATGGCAGAGTCAACATGTTAGAGGTTAAAACAAAACTTTCCCTTAAAATATTTTTGGTGACAACCAAAATGCCAAGAGATAAGATAATGGGTCAGTTTGATTATTGAATTAATTATGTTGTTACAGCGCAAAGCACACGAACCGGGCATACTCCAATATGATGTGAGTAATACGGTATAATTTAATGACCTATATCGACCTATTCAAATTCTTAAAAAATCCTGAAGCGAAATGGGAAGAATCACAACAAAAAGGCCATAGCTTTAATCACATGGTTGTTTGAAATTGAATGAACAGCATAAATAAACCCCTACAAGAAAATCAAAAGCCCTACAAAAATAAGTTGAATTGATCTGATTCGGTTTGGTTCAGCCAAATTATAAAAGCAAGTGGCGTTAAAATTATCAGGTAATAAATAACGATGTTTTTCATATTTTGAGTTTTACTTTATTAATTCCGATTGAGTGAGCAATTCCCCAATTTTATAGATTCAAAATTCAGTTCGGTTTTTGGTTTTCAATTCAGATTACCATTGCGCAAACAAGCTAAACTATCCACTGTACTTTTATACCGTATATAAGTGATAATTCGCAATGTTTATTAATTCCTTTCTCTGTTTTTTGTTTTCTCTAATTCTCAAGACCATCGATATTATAATTATTACACCAGATAAAGTTGTCATCCAAAATCCACGGTCAAATTCGTCATATAATATAAAATTCCTAACGATTATAATTGCACTCGCGATTATTAATATTAAAGGTAAATTTTTTTCATTATAAAAGTTTTAATTTTGAGAGGGTTCAGCAATGAATGCCCAACGGTTTCGAATAAAAATAATGCGGTTTTGTATGCGAACAATTTTCGAAGAAAATCAGACATAAAAAAATGAGCAACTATCTATATTTAAGCTAAACACAAGCAATTTTTTACGGTGTTGTATGCTGTGCTTTTTTCAATTTTCAATTTTCAATTTTCAATTTTCAATCTCTTTTCTAATTAAATCATCTCTTCTCATTGGCATTGAATCAATTATTTTAAAAAATCTCTTCTTTCGTCAATATTTCTGTTTGTTGAAGTTTTATCCCTCCATCTAATCCTATTAAAATAACTTCAAAATTTTCTTTGTCATTCAAAATTTTCTTGGTTAGGTTTCCGGATATTTTTCCTGAATCATTCAACTCTCTATTTTACAATTTATCAACACAAAATCATCTCCAGTTATTTTCATACAATATAAATTTTCGATCAATCAGTTCTTCAAATTTATTTCCAAATTCTTTTTGAATTGTTCTTGATATTTTTTTGATTTTATATCCGAGTGTTTTAACCATTAATATTCTATTTTCCCATTTATGTTTTTCTAAAGTTTGCGTTCAAATTCATTAATGATAGATATCCAATCATGATTAAACTTATTCTGATTGTCACGAATATTCAGTTTGCATATGTATGCATTTTCCATTTTGATTTGAACATGCCTAACAGAACTGGGCTAAACCTGCCGCCGGACCTTTAGATTAGCAAATCAAAAATAATCATATTTTTTATTATAATAATGATGTTGAAAAGAGGGGGTCTGGGGGAGACTAACAACTTAATAAAATTGTTCATAATTTTAATAAAAAAAAGAATGGGGTGAACTTTCCTGCCGGCTAGATTTGCAGATCCATCGCCTGTATCAGTCCCCATTCTTTAGTAAGGTTACTAAGAACCAGATAGAATTTTAGTTTGCCCTTTTAAAGGTCTTAGTTTAAGTAACCAATTTATTAAGTGTTAAAAACAAAGTTATGAAATTTAAAGATTTTATCGGAATTGACATTAGTAAAAAAACACTTGATGTGCACATCTACAGCACAAAGACCAGCGAGGTATTTGAAAACGGTAATTCAGGATTCAAAAAGCTTGTAAAGTGGTTTGAAGCAAGTACACATAGTTTGGCAAATGAAGCTGTTTTTATTTTTGAACATACAGGGCTTTATTCTCGCAATTTGAGTCTTTTCTTAGAGAGTGAAAATATTCCATTTGTGATTGTTCCCGGCCTTGAAATTAAAAGATCCATGGGATTAACCAGAGGTAAGGAAGATAAAATTGATGCAAAAAGAATTGCCATTTATGGATTTAGATTGAGAGATGAACTTGAGCCTGTAAAATTACCATCAAAGCAATTGGCAAAGCTTAAAATACTATTGGGACTCAGAGATAGATTGATAAAACAAAAATCTGGTTATTTAGCTAATTTAAAAGAATCAAAAGCATTTATGGTGAGGAAGGAAAATGAAGTCTTTTTTAAAGTTCAGGAGACATTGATAAAAACTTTATCGAAGGAAATTAAAATCATAGAAGCAACAATAAAAGACTTAATTAATGCCGATGAATCTTTGAAACGAAACTTTAATTTGTTAGTCAGCATAAAAGGTGTTGGCCCACAAACGGCAGCACATATGATTGCATATACCGACAACTTCAGTAAGTTTAAAACATGGCGTAAATTTGCATCGTATTCGGGGATAGCTCCCTTTCCTCATTCTTCCGGAACGAGTATAAGAGGAAAAAATAAAGTTAGCCATCTGGCTAATAAGAAAATGAAAACACTCTTTGATCTATGTGCAAAAACAGCCATACAATACAACCAGGAAATGAAGCAGTTTTACAACAGAAGAATCGAACAGGGAAAGAACAAAATGTCAACAATAAATATTATTAGAAATAAATTATTAGCAAGAATGTTTGCCGTTATTGATAGAAAAACACCTTATGTAGATATCTATAAATATGCAGCATAAATTATTCAAAAATAATTTGTTTTAACCATAGAATACAGGCAGGCCTGCCTGGCGGAACAGGCAGAGCCTGCCTGCCTTCGGCAGTATTTAAAAGGAACAGGTCCGTTAGCCGGTAAGAATTCAGGCAGCTTTCAATTTATAAAAAAAAATAAAATGTTCAAAAAAACTTCCCTTTCATTATGATATCCTTGTAGGACAATCCGCATCCAATCATAGTGGCCAAGATATATTTAAGTGTCAACATCAATTACATCATTTTTAGATTGGTTCAGATTACAGAACATTATGTACACCAATCCATCCGACCAACCCATATTGTCAGATCATATTTTAGGGATTAGCTTTGGTCAAAAAAAAAAATATGCAGGACATAAACAAGACCAGGTCTATGATTGAGTTGGTAGAACAATGGCTTGAAAGCGGTAAAAGCCAGCGACAGTTTAGTTCAGAGAATGGGATTCCACTTCATACCCTTGGCTATTGGATCAAGAAGCACAGGGAATCACAATTAAGCCATCGCGGTTTTGCTTCATTAACAGTAAGTGCGCAAGACAAATTACAACCTGCCCAAGCACGGGTAGAGATTGAACTTGGTGAAGGGCTTGTTGTTCGGATCTATTAGGATATTATGCTTTTTGGTATATCGGGAAGCGCCCGGATGTTCCTTTACTGCATACCTGCCGATATGAGAAAAGGGTTTGATGGGCTAAGCGGGTTGGTAATCAATAAACTTGGACAGGACCCACTTTCCGGGGATATCTTCATATTCATCAACCGTACACGAACCCTGGTCAAGATCTTGGTTTGGGACCAGACTGGATTTGCGATCTGGCACAAACGTCTCGAACAGGGGACATTTGAGTTGCCACCGGTAGAAAAACAGCAGTCCTCGGTTGAAATTACCCGACAAAAACTGATGCTGCTATTGGAAGGGATCTCGCTGAAAGACATCCGCACCCGCAAGCGTTTTATGATAGAAAAAGACTAAAAAAAACAATAAAAAAAGGTCTGAAATAGCTGTAAATACAAGGGTTTTCACTATATTTACAGTATGGAAAACGATCCAAAAACCCTTGTTTCTCAACTTGAAAAAAAGAACAGTTTTTTGCAACGTACCATCCAAAAATCTGAAAAAAGAGTAAAACAGGTTGAAGAAAAAGTAAAACAAGTTGAGCAAACAAATAATCAATTAGAACAACAGAATAAATACCTTAAATTCCAGATAGACCAATTCAAAAGAATGTTATTCGGGGCTAAGCGAGAGCGTTTTGTTTCCAATGATGCTGTTAACCAAATGATCCTTCCTTTTGATATTCCTGCAGAGCCTGTACTTGAGCCATCTGTTGAGAAAATCGAGTATAGCCGGAAGAAGGCCACCAGGGAGAATCACCACGGCCGTTTAGAACTTCCATCTCACCTGGCCGTTGAAGAAGTAGTTATTGAGCCCAAAGAAAGTACCGAAGGGCTAAGATGCATCGGACAAGAGATCACCAGCACACTTGACTATGTTCCCGCCAAACTATTTGTTCGCAAATACATCCGCAACAAATATGCTATGGCCGAAGGACAGGGCATATTGATCGGGGAGCTTCCTGTACGTCCAATAGAGAAGGGTATTGCCGAGGCAGGGCTATTGTCCAATATCCTGGTAGAGAAATTTGTTGACCATTTGCCTGTTTACCGGCAGATCGAACGGTTCAAACGAGAGCAGGTCAGTATCCCTGCTACTACCATCGATAGCTGGATTACTCAAATAGCCGATCTTATTGAACCGCTTTACGATCACCTGACAAAGTTGGTCTTGGGACAAGGCTACCTTCAGGTTGATGAAACACCGATTAAGGTGCTGGACCACAAGAACAAAAAAGGCAAAACACACCAGGGTTATTACTGGGTTTACAATGCACCACTTCAAAATGCTGTTTTTTATGATTATAATCAAGGACGTGGCAGAGAAGGACCGATGAAACTTCTGAAAAACTTTACCGGATACCTTCAAACAGATGGTTATTCGGTATATGAATGGTTTGCCAAAATGCCGGGGATTACCCAGGTGGCTTGTATGGCTCATGTCCGGCGTAAGTTTGAGCAGGCATTGGATTATGATGCCCCGAAGGCCGGTTGGGTCATGAAAAAAATACAAGAGCTTTATGCCATCGAAGACCAGGCCAAACAGGCCAACTTGTCTGTTGATCAAAGAAAAGAACTCAGGCTTGCCAAATCACTGCAAGTTCTAAACGAACTGGGCAAACAGATCGCTGCGATCAACAAGACAACTATCCCCAAGAGCCCGATGGGCATAGCGCTTAATTATGCAATCCAACGCTGGGACAAGCTGCTCAATTATTTATATGACGGATCATTGGAGATTGACAACAACCAGGTTGAGAATGCAATCCGGCCCAATGCACTGGGACGTAAAAACTATCTGTTTGCCGGATCACACGAAGGGGCCAAACGTGCAGCTATGTTTTATTCTTTCTTTGGAACCTGCAAAAAAAACAACGTGAATCCGTTCCAGTGGCTCAAAAAAGTACTTGAAGTTATCCCTAATTATCCCGCCAATAAAATTGGCGAACTGTTACCGCAAAATCTCAAACTTTAAACAAGATTAATTCAATCTCCACCGTAAACCTAAATGTAGTTAGTCGGATGGATACCGTACACTTAAAAGGGCTTATTATTTTAGACCTGATTCCAGCCGTTTTTCTCATCGTTCAAATAGTTTTATTTTTTAAAGACAAACAGAAAATTAAAGGATTGTTTGCTGTTCTTTCATTGTTGGCAATCGTGTTGGGTATTTATTGTCACACAATATGCTTACCCGCAGTTGCCGCCCAAATGACCAATTGGACAGCCGATAATTTACCTTTGAATCGGATTAGTTTAAAAGCATGATCAAACATAGGTTTTTATGGTCTATCGGGTGTTCTAGGTTTGTTTTGAATTACCTTAAGTTTATGTTAAAATAAAAGTACTTAGGATTAAACCGCTACACCTATTTTTTAATGTGTTAAAAAATGCAATGCTTTTTGTTATAACTTTGCCAGCATTAATGGGTGCATTTGGTGTTTTTGATCTTATTTTTTTCCCCATTGGCTACAAAATTTCAGGAACGACCTTTATTGAAATGCACCGCCCAATAATATTGATTAATGAGAAGTATAGGGCCAATAATATTTACTATCATGCTTACTTTATACGGCTTTCTTGCCATTCTTTTTTTTTATTTAAAAGAGCAAATTCCAGCACTTGATTTTAGCGGTATCTTAGTTCTTTTAGCCAGCATTTTTGTTGTTTCAGGCAACAGGCCTTTAAACGATTTATTTTTAACACTATACCAATCATACCAGAATGGTCGAGCCTCAGAGATGAATGGTTTAGTTATCATTGATACAAGAAAAATATTTTTAACGCATTGCAGCTATATTGTATTCTTCTTATCGATTCTTGTGCCAATAAATAAGAGCAAAATACCTGCATTGTAACTTTTGACAAAAGAGGTGTCGAGGAGAATTCCTGCGCATAACAAGGGGTTTTTCAAAGCGGGTTCAGTGCGTTAATTCGACATTTTACCGATATCAAGGTTTCGCTGGGGGTTGACAGTTTGGCTTCATCCTGAAAGCTTTCGGGACGCCCATCTTCCTCAGTAGCTGCAAACCGAAGAAGCACATTGACTCCACCTAACCTCCGTTTTAAGATAATGCCGACCAAATTGCTTTCCTCACGACTTCAAAGCTTTAGCTGCCCTTCGAGTTGAAACGATGCTTCATCAAGAACTATTAGCAATTTACTCCTGCATATTTATTATGTTTTGGTATCTGATTAATATAAAAATTTCTTTCTAAATTTTCATGTTTGGTCCCGATTCGGGCTTGTCTTTTAAATTTCAGAGGTATCTTCGATTCACATCAATTTAAAATCCTAACTGGAAGCGCCTGCCTTAGGCAGGCAAGTTTATCAGGTCAGTTGGCAGTATTTTAAGAAAAAATGAAAAGACTTAATACCATAATTTTGATGATATGTTTCACAACGATATCATTTGGACAGAACTCAATCGAAACTGATAAATCACATATAAAGGAATTAATTATAAAATCTTTTGACGAAATATGGTCTGAATTAAATTCTAAAAACATTGATAAATACTACACAAAGGATTTCCTGCTTTTGGAAAATGGAGAAGTGTGGAATAATGACTCTATTACAAATTATTTAGACAATGCTATACTTAAAAAACCAATTCCTAATCGAGTGAATTCAATTGAATTTATTGAAATTAAAGTCTTTAAAGGAATGGCTTGGATTGCATACAGAAACCAAGCTATATTTTTGATTGAAAATAAAATTATTAGAAAAGCTCATTGGTTGGAAAGTGCGACCGCAATTTTAACAGAAAATGGATGGAAATTAGAAATGCTCCATTCCACCGTGACGAAAAATGAATAAAAACTAATGCCAATACCATTTTTAAGCTATGGCTTGGTCTGTCCTCACTTGGAAAATCCTGCGGATTTCCCAAAGCCAGTTTTTATATGCAAAGGTTGGCGCCTCAGACACGCCACAGCTCATATACAAAAACATTACCAGGCCTTCATGAAAAAATATCTTGTTAATGCAAGAATGGTTGATAATATGCAACCAAAAGAGATAAGCAGAAAATAAAAAACAAAATTAAGTATGAAATTACTATTCACATTCTCCCTAATTATAGGAATCACTTTTATTTCTTGTAAAGAATCATCATCCAATAATGATCAGGCAAATCAAAAAAATGTTACAAAAACAACCGACAATGCGCTGATCGAGTAGCATCGATAGTTCATCAAACAGAAAATCTAATAATTAAAAAACTATCAGATCATATTTATGTGCATATTTCCTATTTAAATACAGACGATTTTGGAAAGGTTTCCTGTAATGGGATGTTAGTTATAAATCAAAATGAAGGTATAATTTTTGATACACCAACAGACGACAAAAGCTCGAAGGAATTAATCAATTTTCGTGAAGCAGAGAAGTTAAAATGTAAAATAACAGCCCTTATCCCAACTCACTTTCACAACGATTGTGTTGGTGGAATAGCGGACATTTGAAAACAATAATATTCCAACTTATGCTACTAAACAGACAATAGAGTTATGGAAAGAGAAATGGACTTAAATCTTCGTAAACCGATAAATGATTTTAATGAAAGTCTCACGTTAAGCATTGGAAACAAGAAAGTGAATGCGGAATACTTTGGAGAAGGCCATACAAAAGACAATATTGTTGGATATTTTCCCAATGAGAATGCAGTCTTTGGTGGATGCTTGATTAAAGAGGTTGGAGCGGAAGCTAAGGATATTTAGGAGATGCCAATGTTAATGAGTGAGAATAAGTCAGCAACGGTAGAAAAAGTAAAATTGAAATATCCAGATTCCAAAATTGCTGATTCCAGGACACTGGAAACTGGGGTGTAAAGTGAATTATTTGATTATACAATAAAATTATTTGAATAGTAAAAGGTAGCTTCCAACAATAACCTGCCTGATCGGCAGACACGACCCAGCGAGGAGTGGGTTTTGACAATACATCCACACCATATCAGGTTGATGTTATTTAAGGCTGATTATCGAAACAAGCCAATAGCAATAAAATAAAAAGATTGAAATAGCATTTTTGGCAGATAAGAATTTAAATAGTACGACCTTGGAGAGGTCAGTAATGTTCATAGAACATAATTGTTGCGTAGCAGATTGTGCGACCCTTGCTGGGTTCGGATATCAACTTAGATTATCAACGATTTCTATAAAACATGCAATCCTTCGGGAATTAAAAAGAAAATATAAAAAAAATATGGTTGTTTCTTTTTCCCAAATATATATTTAAGCTGTAATCTTTCATCCTCTGCCTTCGTTATGCCGCAGGCATGGCAGGCTTTATCTTTTATCTTTTATCTTTTATCTTTTATCTTTTATCTTTTATCTTTAATCTTCTATCCTACCTACGGCAGGCAAGCTTTTATCTTTTATAAGAATCTTCGATACACATCAATTTGAAATGCCATAGCACATCCTCTTTCTTGTTCTGAGAAATCTTCGCCTTCATCCGGCTTCCCGGGCTACTTTTTTCTATGTCATAATATGATTTTGTATCTTCTTTCATTATCTTTATGGCTGAGGTCTAAAAGGACTGAGAATAAAACACAAATACATTTTATGCATTTACCAATACTGCAAGATATACTCATCCTATTAGGTTTTTCTGCCATCATGGTATTCGCAATTTCAACGGCTTAAACTTCCGTCGATAATAGGTTTTCTGCTTACAGGTAGTGATCATTGGGCCTTACGGATTAAGCCTTATAAATGCAGTTGAAGAAGTGGAATTGATGTCAGAAATTGGCGTAATCCTGCCTTTTTTGTGATCGGATTAGAATTGTCTTTTAAAGCAACTGGTATCGATCAGTTCATTGGAGGATTTTTTCAGGAGGAATTACTGCTACTGGTGGGCAGGAATGGTTTATTATTTTGGAAGTTTCATGGGACGAATTGTTTTTTGAGGGTTCCTTTTATCAAGGATATAAATCGTCTAGCTTCCAGGACAGACAGGATATTTCGGCGCCACATGAGAAATGCCCTGGCTATTTTGATCTTTCAGGACATTATCGTGGTTCTTTCAATGATGCTTTTGTACCCATCTTGGCAGGTGAATCAACCAATCTCACTGTTAGCATTCTCTCGTGTGTGCATGCAAGTTTGCTGCCGTTATTTTAAATATACTGAAGCATACGGTTTGTTGTACCAAAATTATTGCATGCGGGTTGCAAAAACAAACAGCAAAGAACTGTTCCTGTTGGTTACTTTCACCCTTTGTTTTGCCGTTGCCTTTTTAACTTCAGAGGCTGGCCTTTCTTTGGCTTTGGGAGCATTTATTGCAGGCTTGATTATTTCAATCACAACAATGTTCAGCGTGATCAAGAGCATTATCCGACCTTTTAGGGAGCTTTTTTCAAGCTTCTTTTTGTTTCGGTGGGCATGTTACTCATTAAGTTTTTTCTGAGTAATATTCCTGTAATCTTGCTTCTGGTTTTGTTGGTTTTTCTGCCAGTCCTTCAGCAGCAATGGCCGTTGCCATTTAAACATCGGCCTAATGCCGTTTAACAGGTTTGTCGCTTTTTCAGTGGTGTTTGCATTTATCCTCTTGAAAAATCTGCTACCAACAAACTACAAGCTTTTAGATGCCCAAACGAACCAGTATCTCGTTCGTTTCAAATAGTCTCATGTTATTGACCCCATTTGTCATAGTTGATCGATAAGCATTGCGAGAGGAATTATAAGATTAATAAAAGTTAGGATTTGAGAGTACGTCATTTTTTGCGAAAAATCAGGATTCGTAAAAAGCGATTTGGAAAGTTATTCGTCATAATTGGTTATGGACTCAATGGATAAATTTGCAAAAAGCGGCAACCAAAAAGCAACATACCCTTTGTTGTGATTGAAATGAATGCGGAAACGGTAAAACAGGAAAAGAAAAAAGGCTTGCCCATTATTTTTGGAGATGCCAGTCAGGAACATATACTGGAAACCGTACACCTGTCAAAAGCCCGTGATAGTAATATCAGACAGGCAAGCTACAAAAGCCATTATTAAAATATTTTAGCTGATCCGATATATTTACGGTCTGGTTCCTGTCAGGCATTCAAGAGTTCAGAATCGCTCGCCTTGGGGGCTGATGAAGAATTCTGAAGGTTTCAAAACCTCAATCCAACTATTTACAGAAGTTCTCCAAAATTTTCTCGTAATGAAGACCATATTGAGCAGCTTGTGGATGAGGTAAGGACAAACGCCAGTTGTTTATTCAAAGATGAGGTAAGACGTCCTAGATCCTACCGGCCGATTCAAATGGAAGAATTTAATATCACATGTTTAAGAATGAATGCCGACAGCAGTAAAATTTTGGGAAGACCACTAAAAGAATTGAACCTGAGAGCTGAATACGAATCAATATCTGGCTATAAAAAGAAGGAATGACATGTTGGAAAGCATAGAACCTGAGGAAATTTTAAAACAAGGGGATGTTCTTTACTAATGGGAAATCAAGTAAAATAGATCAATTCAATAAACTGATAAAATGAACAACCCAGAGATAAACAGTTTAACATATGAGTTGGATGCAGAAGAATTCAAATCAAACTATTTTAAATACTATTGCTGTGACGATTGCTGCAATCATTATCGCAATTTTTAGAAGCGGGTACCATTACAGACAATGGGTCTGGACATCATTCGACAATTGAAGAATATCGGCAATTTACAACATGAAGATTTGAAAATCAGGTATCAGGAATCGGAAACAGGAAACAGGAATCAGGCAAAAGATAAAGTGAAATGGTTTTACGAAAGAACGACAAAGGAATTATTAGTGCTTCAATCAGTGTGAATTGGAACAGGGATCAGGAAAAAGATTAAACCTATAACTTCGAACCCAGCATCTCGACCCCAGAACCCAGAACCCAGAACCCAGAACCCAGAACTTTTATCCTTTAACCTGCTCTAAAAAAGAAACCCTATCCTGATACCACCTGTCATTACAAAAGAAGAATAATCACCTGTAAGAAAATGAAATGTAGGTGTTCAAACGTAATCGCCAATTCGGCTGGCATATCCCGCACCTATGTAAAATAATCAACCGTAATTGGCTTATTGTAGACAACCTGTGTTGCGCGAAATCGTGATCTAACCGGCGAAGCTTGTGGTTGATTCTAAGTCCGCTTTAATCCGTAGATCTACCCGTCTCATAAGAAAAAGAGCTTAGGGCTATTTCGGGTTTAATATAGGAGCCCTTTAAAATATGGGCGTACTTCATGCCCTTCAGGTAATAATCAGGTGTTCTGATCAATTTATAGCCAAACTTGAAAAACACGCCCGAAGCATCAATTTGAGGGTCATCGCTACCTCTGCTCCAGATGTTATACAATCTCATGCTTCTATGCTCCTGCCGGGTTTCAGGCTTCTTTCATAACCAAATTCCACGGCGCCGGAAATGGGTAAAAAGAGGTTGCCCTTAATCACATTTTTTCTTTGTGTACTCAGATCTTCATAAATGCTCATTGAGTTACTCGATCTTGTATTTTTTTGACGATCTAGCGAAAATTATTTTTGTCTACTTTGCTCTGTGTCAGTGCCCATATACCAAAATGCTAATCTCTTAATCCTTCTTCCGCATATTTGATCTCCTCATCACCAATTTCCTTAACCATACATGAGATGATGGTTCCATTGCGCATAACTAGTTTATCCATAGTCTTTTCCTGGGCAAACATCGGGTTTGCCGTAAAAAGCAAGGCCAGAAATAGGATAATTTTCAAGCATTCATGTGTCTAATGATTTAAATGTCGTTTAAATGTAAGGGTGAATTTGGCTGATAGTTTATATTGGGAATGCAAGACTACAAGCCTGTTCCTATGACAGGATAAAAAAAGTCGCCCGGATCTACTCTGAAAAAGCACAGAAAGTATCATCAGAATAAGGCATAAGAATGAAATCAAAAGGTATTGGAAATTTAAAGAGCAGGTTCGAGAAGAAGTTGATTACTAATTCCATTGTGCTATTTTTATCAGGTTAGTCTTTGTTTGTGGCCTTGATTAAAGTCCTGCGCAAACTATGTAAGATGACATTTATATGATTAGAATTACTGCCATAGTATGCCTGCTTATTGCCGGCATTACTTCTTTAAACAGCACAACATCAGGTTAGGAATCACCCAGTGAAAAAATAACAGTAAGTATCGGTACCGATAACGGAATTTCTTATTCGGTTTCTTTAAATGGTGAGGTTTTTATTAAGAAAGCAAACATAGACCTCCATTTTAACAAGGCATCGATGGGGGAAAATGCAAAATTCAAAAAGCCGTGTCCTGAGCATGCATGAATCGACGGTAAAGCCGGTTGTTTCTTTTAAAGACAAAGCAGTATCAAAACAGTTATAAGCCAGTTAAGTCTCGGTTGGGCTCTGATCTTACGATTGAGTTCAGGGTATTTAACGATGGCCTGGCTTACCGGTTTGTGACAAACAGAAAAGGGGAAGTGGAAGTGAATGAAACAGCTGATTTTGAATTTGCTGATAACTTCACGATGTGGGCATCACCCATTGATGCCTACGTTGGTAGCTATGAAGTAAATTATGAAAAAGTAAAAATTGCCGCTTTTTCTCAAAAAAACACCTACCTGCCTGTATTGTTTGAAAATACAGGAAAGCATAAAATGTTGTTGACGAAGCTGATATTTTTGATTACCCGCATACGTTCTTAAAAAGAGGTCAGGGAGATTCTATGGCAGCAACTTCTTCCTCCTTTCCGTTGGAACACAATTGATCAATGACAGGGCAAGTAAAGTGACCAAGGGGGCTGATTATATTGCAAAAACAAAAGGAGAGCGAACTTTTCCCTGGCGCCTGATGATTTTAACAGAGAGAGATGCCCAGTTGGTTGAAACGAATCTGGTTTATTTATTGTCAAGAGAAGCCGAAATAAAAAATACAGAATGGATAAAGCCGGGGCGCGTTTCCTGGGACTGGTGGAATGCATCCAATCTGTACGGTGTTGGATTTTGAGTCTCGGTCTCTTATAGAGAATCTTACAAATACTTTATCGATTTTGCCTCAAAAAACGGTTCTGGAATACATCATCTCACTGTGAAGGGTGGTCAATGTCTACTTCAGATATTTCGCAACCCAATCCAACACTTGATCTTTTTGAGCTGATCCGTTATGGCAAAGAAAAAAATGTACGGCTGATTCTTTGGGCAAGCTGGAGAGCCATTGAAAACCAGTTTTTTGTGTTGGGTAAGTATAAGGAGTGGGGGATAGCCGGGATAAAAGTGGATTTTATGGATCGGGCTGATCAGTGGATGGTGAATTTCTACGAAAGGGTGGCGCGTGAGGCTGCATCAAATAATTTGCTGGTCGATTTTCACGGGGCTTTTAATCCCAATGGATTGCACCGCGCTTATTCCGAATGTTGTGGGTTATGAACAAGTTCAGGGACTGGAGTTCAATAAATGGTCAAAAACAGGTAACACCTGAACATACATACCACGATTCCTTTTTCATCAAATGGTGTGCGGACCGATGGATATTATACCCCGGAAGCTATGCGAAATTACCAGTCCTTTGAATACAACCCAATGCCACATGCGCCCGTTAGAGCCAGGAACACGCTGCCACCAGTTGGGTATGTTCGTGATCTACGAAAGTGGTATTCAAATGCTGGCAGACAGCCCTTCCAATTATGAACGAGAGAAAGAATCGACAGAATTCATTGCCTCAGTGCCCAATACCTGGGATGAAATTCATGTGCTGGAAGCAAAGGTTGGTGAATACCTTGTAGCTGGCGAGAAGAAAAGGTAACAAATGGTTTGTTGGAGGGATGAATAACGATACTGAAAGGGAGTTTACCCTTAGCCTGTCCTTCCTTTCACCGGGTGAAAAGAAGGCGGTGATCATGCAGGATGGTATAAATGCCAACAGATTTGCCGAGGATTACCAGCGTGTTGAGCAAGGTGTAAACAGCCAATCCCAAATAAAGGTGAAGATGGCCAAAGGAGGCGGTTTTGTGATGAGAATAGAATAATCTTATAAACAGTTTTAATTATACATAAATACTCATTTAAGTCGCCGCCGTAATCTCCACCAACAGGTTAGCGACTTTTTCTGTTACCGCAATAAAATATTTTTCACCTTTTTCCTTACTTGCCAGTTTCGGATTTCCTACCCCGGTATCCGCAGTGATCTGTGACCATTTTCTTTCAGACCAGGCCCAGCCTTCATTAAATCCTTTTATTTTATGTTTTTTCTCTTTCCCCATTCCTGCTTCTGTCAGGGGTAATACAAGTTCAGGTGCGTATCAAGCATTAAACGGTCTTCCATTGCTGGCACGGTCGCCCTCATTTTCAAAAAATTCTTTTTTATTTATTGCCTGATACCAGTTGCAAGTGGACAAAAACATTTGCGGGTATTTAAGTCCGAGTTCCCTGACCAATGGTTTGAAATCATTGCCGCCATGGCTGTTTAAAATCAGCAGTTTTTTGATATCTTGCCTGTTCAGCATTTCAACAATATCAGAAAGTATGGCCATTTGTGTGCTTGGATTGAGATTGATATCCAGCTTTATATCCGCTTGTCCGGTATTTACACCAAAAGGTATTGTAGGCAGGACGATAATTTTTGCGCCCTTTTTCCAGGCTATCTCAGCGGAGGCTGCTGCGATGCGGTCCGCTTCAATCACATCAGTTGCATAGGGCAAATGGTAATTATGTGCTTCGGTTGCTCCCCAGGGCAGGATGGCAACATCTTAAAGGTTTCCTTTGTATATTTTTCCAATTCGTTTCTGCGAAACTTAGGCTTTATGGTTTTTTATTGAATTATATCGGATGTCAGGTCTTTTTTTATGATATAAAGATAGAATATACCTGAATAAAAATAGTTCCAGGGCAAAAAAGAAAAAGAAGGAATTTTTAATCCTTTAACAACATGCACAGGGCTGCTCAGCTGGTTGTATCTGTTCACGGCATAAATAACAAAGACTCCTTTTTTAAATTCTTTTTTGCTGAAATCCCATTCTGTATTTCCGGTCAAAGCAATAATATTTTCGGCCCTGTCAACATTTATTTCCTCTCCCCTTTCGAAAAAGTAGATGAGAAATTTAACGGCTTCCTTTTCTTTATTTACCGAAGGGTCTTAAATGAGATGCCTTGCATTTTACCTGTCAACTTATCGATGGAAACATCATAAACGGGTTCCGGCACATTGGTGGTACCCTTCTTATGTGCTGCCTGCAGAATAGGATTCCTGTAGAATTTATCCTTAAGGACTTCATTAATATTCAATGGATTGTCAAGAAAAGTCCGGCCGCTGAAGAAAACGCTGCCTTCAATATTTTTTAATGTTTTGTTAAATTGCAGTTGGTTTTCCAGTTCTGTCGGATTCGTTTTCTTCCATTCCTTTTCCTCTTTTTTTCCATTAATGCGGTAAATCCCCTGACCTATATAAACGGGTGTATCGAAGTGGTTGTTGTTCCACCAACGGGCTATATTTTCGTAGTCTGCCAGCGCATGTCCCATATGCCAATATATCTGAGGAACCACATAATCTATCCATTTTTGTTCCATCCAGTGCAGCACATCTGCAAAAGATCGTCGTAATTTTGTCTGTCCCGCATTGGTATCAGTACCTCGGTCCGCTTCCCTGTTCCTCCATACGCCAAAAGGGCTTATACCAAATTGTACCCAGGGTTTAATATTTTTAATGGTTGAATGAAGTTCACGTATAATCTGGTTCACATTTTCCCGTCGCCAGTCATCTTTTTTGGCCGAGTTCAAGCGAAAATTTTTTAAAGAAAAGTCATCATTAAAATCTTCATCTTGAATTTATAGGGATAAAAGCAAATCGTATCTTTAAAAATCGGTATCGCATCAATATCGTATTGCTGTACGATATCGGCCAATATCCTGTTGTGGATATTCCTTACTTCCGTATCTAAATCTGGATCAAAATATTTGTTCTTGCCGTAGTTAATGAACCACTCAGGTTTGTTATAGGTGAGCGGCAGGGGTTTGTTTTTTGATTCCCTGTAATCGATTATTGCCCTGTATGGATTTAGCCAGGCGTGAAACTCCATGCCCCGTTTATGTGTCATAGCAAAAGCCAGGGGATCGAAACAAGGTACCGGGGCCCTTATCGATACCGGGAAGGTAAAAAGACCAGGGTTCATATTTTGAATGGTAAAAGGCATCGGCCACAGGTCGGATCTGAAAAATTACTGCATTTAGATGCAGGCTTTGGAAGAGATCCAGCATGCGAATTCGAATCTTCTTTCCGTTCTGCGGTTCCAGATCCATCCCGTTTTTGGCCAGTCTAGATCTCCAGCAGTAGCTATCCATACACCCCTGAATTCGCGGGGCGGCTGATTTTGTGCAAGGGCATAGCGATAAAATACGGCCAGAAAAAAAATAAATATCAACCGGTTTTTTGTCATTGTGGTCTGTTTGAACGAGCCATAAGAACTTAAAGATCTAATTTAAAAACCTTTCTGAGGTAAGCAATGGCCTCATTCTTTTCTCTTAAATACTCGTATTTCTCCTGGTTGGTATAGGCTATTTTGCCGGTTTCTTCTTCGTTGATGGCAATTTCAAAATCCAGGCTGTAATTATTTAGTTTTTCACGAAGGTGCTGAAGCGCTTTTGGCCTGACTTTTTCAAGTTCGGCTTTCATGAGTTTATTGGAACAGGAACGTGATTTTGTTTTCGACCAAATCAGGTCTGTTTGAATTTCTAAAATGGAAGCGAAGATCCTAGCACCAGTGTCGTGCAAAAACGAACGAAGATAGTCATCCCAGATCTCGAAAAACTGGTCTTTGGGAAACGATTTCATTCGACCATTCCTCGGGCCTGGAGCAGCAATTCTCTGCTCAGTTTTCTAGGCCAGAGCCGCTTCCTCCGTCTTCTTTTTTCGATGCTTGTGATGCTTTAGCAGGGAACTCTTTTTAGGTCTTTGCAGACCTGTTAGCACCGGATTTTCGATCACCCTCTTTTCTGTACTTTTATCTTCTACAGGTGCTTTGGTGTCTCTCTGGTTTTCAGCCAGCGACTTTCGGTGTGAGTACAGTTCGCTGCCAGCGTAGCCAGAGGATTGTATATTAGCTTACAGTGTCAATACGCTCCTCAACAAGGAACGAAGCGAAGTAAGAGGAAGGAATTATGAAGGATTCAGACTTTTTTTTTTCTCTATCAAAATCGATAGATGCTATGTGCATAAGGGCCAGTTCCACGAGCAAACGCTGGTTCTTGTCGACCTTGAAATTCGAGGTCGCAGTCATTGGCGAAAACAATGGCCTGCAATAAAGGAATTCACTCGCTTTTACTGGATTGTTCCAGATATTTTCTTTTTGCACCTTCACCAACTTCCAGCAAGGCAATCGTAGAATGGTCTTTTGAAACAAGTAAAAATCTCTGAAATGCGAAGCGATGCCACTGATAAAATGGTTGGCATCAAAGCCCTTTTCCAGTATTTCATTAAAGGCGAGCAGGGTCTTGGGTATATTGTGCTCTCAAGGAGCAGGTCAGTAATGTCAAAATACACCTCATAATCGAGCACATTCAGGTTTTCGTTCACTGCGGCCCTTGTGAGTTTATTTCCTGAAAAGCTAACGACCCTGTCGAATATGGACAGGGCATCACGCAAGGCGCCATCCGCTTTTTGAGCGATGACATGCAAGGCATCATCTTCGGCTTCAATATGCTCCTCCAATGAAATTTTGTGAAAGTGTTTTTTTATATCAATGACACCAATCCTTTTGAAGTCAAAGATCTGACACCTGGACAGGATGGTGGGAATTATTTTGTGTTTTTCTGTGGTTGCAAGGATAAATATAACGTGTGCAGGTGGTTCTTCCAGGGTTTTTAAAAAGGCATTGAACGCCGAGGAGGAGAGCATATGCACCTCGTCAATCATATGCTATTGTTACTTGCCTATCTGAGGCGGAATTCGCACCTGATCAGTCAGGTTGCGGATATCATCCACCGAGTTGTTCGAAGCCGCATCAAGTTCAAAAATATTAAAGGCAAAATCTTCGTTCCCGGAAAGATTTTCCATGCTTTCCTCATTGATCCTTTGCCGATAAATGGCGCGCAGGTAGTTTTTCCAACTCCTCTGGGTACTGTAAAGGCAAGAGCCTCTGGCCAAATGTTTGTTTTTTATTCGGCATCTCCCAGCGTTTTGTAATAGACTCCTGTCCAACCACATCTGCAAAAGTCTGTGGCCGGTATTTTCTGGCCGATACAATAAAATGCTCCATATCTAAAATTATTGCCTAAAAATACAAATTATGCGTATATCCTGTCGTATAATTCTTTGTACTTTTTAATAATAATATCTCTTTTTGGTTTTGAAAGTTGGTGTAAGCGAACTCATTGTCAACTGTCCATACTTCAGGCGTTAACTCTATTTTTTTTATGCGTTTCCACTGTCCGAAATGTTTATTGCCCTCTTTCAATTTCCTGCATAATGCGGTCTTTTACCTTTTCATTGCCGGCAATTTCTTTCATGGTGCTGCCGATTTCCTGGTGATGGCGTTTTGCCCATTCCTTTACAAATTCAAAGTTAGGCTGTACTATGGCTGCAGCCATTTTTTGTCCGTCGCCAATCACGAGAATCTGCTCGATAAAACGCGACTGTTTCATCTGGTTCTCGATCGCTGCCGGCGCGATGTATTTCCCGCCGGAAGTTTTAAAGATTTCTTTTTTCCTGCCTGTGATCTTTAAAAAACCGTCTTTATCAAATTCACCCTTGTCTCCGGTATGAAAATAGTCTCCGGTCATTACTTCCGCAGTTTTTTCGGGATCTTTATAATAGCCTTGCATCACATTGGGTCCTTTTACTAAAATTTCACCATCTTCAGCAATTTTTACTTCAATATTTCTGATCGGTTCCCCTGCATGTGCCAATTCTGAAAAGGCCATCTTTATAAGCATTTACGGTAATCACAGGCGATGTTTCGGTCAAGCCGTACCCTTCCATAACATACATACCCGCAGCAGAAAATATCTTTGCTAACCTGGGTTGCAGTGCCGCACTGCCGGAAACCATGGTTTCCATTTTTCCGCCAAGGCCTTCCCGCCATTTACTAAAGACCAGCTTTCGCGCCAAGGCGAGTTTTTTTTCATAAAACCAGCCATTTTTTTCGTAAGGTTCATATGCCATACCCACCTCAATAGCCCAAAAGAAAATTCTCTTTTTTATTCCGGTTAGGGTTGATCCTTTTGCCAGTATGCTGTTGTAGACTTTTTCAGCAATCTTGGCACTACACTCATAAATGCGGGTGGATTTCTTTCAAATTTTCCGGGAACTTTTCTATGCTTTCTGCAAAATAAATGGCAATGCTTTTGTAGATATACAAGTAGTGAAGTATTCTTTCAAATATATGGCAAACGGGCAAAAAGCTGATGATGGTTGTATCTCCTGAACTGATTGGCAATCTGGGCGCACTGTCAATCACATTGCTGACCACGTTGTTATGAGAAAGCATCACTCCTTTCGGAACTCCTGTCTGTACCCTGAAGTGTAAATTATAGTAGCCAGATCCTCGCCAAGAACCATATCTTTATACATGTCTACCTCCTTCTGGTTCCACTTGTCTGTCCCAAAATAAGGAGTTCTTCCCCCAATTTTTACAATTTTTTACCTGCTCAAAACTGTATATATCTTTTAGAAGAGGCACTTCCGCTTTAACGGAATTTGCTTTTGCAAAACGAGAGCCTCATCCGAAAGAAAACAATAAGATACTTCTGCATGGTTGAATATGTATTTGTACTCATTCGCGCTGATGGTAGGGTGCATGGGTACATTCACGGCACCCAGCTGCAGGATCGCCATATCCATAATGTTCCATTCGGTTCTATTGGCAGAAGATATAAGCGCAATCTTATCTTTTTTTGGTTTTACACCAAGCCTCAGCAAACCCCGGCTCGCAGCATTTACTTTTTCAACAAATTCCCCGGTAGAAGTAGAAACCCAAACCCCATTACTTTTTGTGTTTAAACTATTGTTAATAGGTTGGTTTTCTTGCTGGTAGTAAAGAAAATCGAAAAGCGTCATGATATCCTGAGCCATAAGTAGAAATATTGCTTAAAACGGTCTAAAAATTAAAATTAAATTAAAAATAGAACAAAATTTCTTAAAAACGAAATTATTACTACAAGTTTCAAATCATTATATTTGCTGGGCATTAAAAATTGGGTGTATCTATATGGAAAGTGATTACAAACAAGGGTCTTTCAATTGGGTAAAACAGAAATATTTGGCTTATGAAAATATCGTATAATTGGTTAAGGCAGTTTTTGAAGATCAGACCTCTAGCGGATCCGGTGGGAGTACATCTCCTTGCACCGATCTGGGACTCGAAGTAGAAGGAATTGAAAGCTTCGAATCTGTTAAAGGTGCATTAAAAGGTGTGGTAGTGGGTGAAGTAATTACTTGCGCTACGAGCCCCAATGCTGATCGCCTCAAATTGACTACGGTAAATATTGGCGGGGACCAGATCCTGAAAATTGTTTGTGGTGCACCCAATGTAGCGGTGGGCCAAAAGGTGCCTGTTGCAACAATCGGTACAACTTTATATCCCTTTTCGGGCGAAGAGATACTAATCAAAAAGGGAAAGATCCGAGGGGAAGATAGCTTTGGAATGATCTGTGCTGAAGATGAATTGGGTTTGGGAGCTGGTCATGACGGTATCATGGTTCTCGATAACAAAACTGCTGTTGGCTCAGGAGGATCGGCAGAGCTTCTTCAAATTGCTACCGATCAGGTTTTTGAGATCGGCCTTACGCCTAACAGGGCTGATGCGATGAGCCATTTGGGTGTGGCCCGTGACCTGCGCGCCGGACTCATGCAGCAGTATGATATGGCTAAAAATTGATCAACCCCATTGGGTCGCTGACTTTAATGTGGATGAAAGAACCTTAAAGTTTAAAATAGCAGTTGACGACCCTAAACTTGTTCCGCGTTATGCGGGAATGACTATGAGCAATCTTAAGGTAGCTGAATCACCCAAATGGCTAAAAGACAGGTTGCAGGCTATAGGTCAAAAACCGATTAACAATGTTGTTGATGTAACCAATTATATCCTTCATGGTCTTGGACAACCCCTGCATGCCTTTGATGCGAATGAGGTGAAAGGCAACAAGATATCTGTAAAAACCTTGCCGGCAGGAACAAAATACACGCGGCCTTGACGGTGTAGAGCGGGAATTGAGTGATGAAGATATTATGATCTGTGATGGCGCTGATAATCCTTTGTGTATGGCTGGTGTTTTCGGCGGGATTTCGTCAGGTGTTACCTCAGATACCACAAGTATCTTTCTTGAAAGTGCTTATTTCAACCCCGTGAGCATTAGGAAATCTGCTAAAAGACATGACACTTGAATACAGAATGCTTATTTTCCAGGTTTGAAAGGCATTATAATCCGGAAAAAGTTGAATATGCACTTAAACTGGCAGCCATTATGATTAAAAATGTGGCCGGAGGAAAAATTGTTTCAGACCTGACCGATATCTATCCCCCAGTAAAATGAAGGGTTTCACGGATTTCATTAGTATGACGAAGTAAACAAGCTGGATCGGGGGAGACTTGCCAATTGATGCCATTTAGAGAGATCCTAAGCTTCGATCAGATGTTAAGATCAGCAATATGACCCGAATGCAGGGTTTTGGGCACTTACCAATACCCACGTATGTGGATGGATGTTCACAGGGAAGCTGATATTGTTGAAGAAGTATTGCGGATCTATGGTTATAACAATATAAATACTTCAGATAAACTAAAAACTTCAATTTCGTTTTCAGAAAAGATTACCAATGAAAAGCTCGAAAATATCGCTGCCAATTTTTTGGTAGCCCTATGGCTTATTCCGAAGCCGATGGCCAATTCTTTTTTGACCAAACCGGAGTATGTTTCTTTATCGGCTTCACTAAATGAATCAGAAAAATGTGACCGATGCCTAAATGCCTCAGCGAAAGACCTGGAAGTCATGCGCCAGTCGATGGTCTTCGGAGGTCTTGAAGCGCGGTAGCCTGAATAATTTGAACAGAAGAAATTGGATTATAAAATTATTTGAATTGGGTAAGACCTATCATTTTAAAGAGGGTAAGTTTTTGGAAGAAAAGCATTTAACTCTGGTCGTTTCCGGAAAAAGAACCCCTGAGGCCTGGAATTCGTCAAGACAAGGAAACTGATTTCTTTTATTGTAAAAGAGCGTTGAACAAAGTTTGCTATTGCGCAATGGGAATTGTGGATTATACCTAGGAGACCACCGAAAATGATATTTTTTCCGATGGACTCACTTTTGTTACTCGGCAATAAAAAATTGGTAGAATTGGGTAAAGTGAAAACTGATGATTATTGCATTTGGAATTAAACAAACAGTATGGTATGCTGATTACAGAACTGGGAGCTACTACTGGAATTGGTTGGAAGGTCTCAGGTAAAAGTAGCGCAGTTACCCGAATATTCCTGAAGTAAGGCGGGATTTTGCCTTACTGATCGATGAAAACATTCAGTTTTCGGATCTTTATAAAGCTGCTTTTGAAACAGGAAAAGAAATTATTGAAGAAAGTAGATTTATTTGATGTTTATACCGGAGATAAATTACCAGAAGGCAAAAAGTCCTATGCGCTGAGCTTTGTGATACAAGGATGAAAACAAGACCCTGAACGATTCATCGGATAGACCAGATCATGGAACTCTATAAGCAGTTTTCAGCAGCAGTTCGGAGCAGAATTGCGGTAACCTTCTTAATGCAGATCATGTGTAAAACGTCTCAATCAGAGCCTTTCTTTTCTGTTCGATCCGGAGAATGTGCACGAATTCACTTTTGTAGTGCTAAAAATACTCTTCCGGATCCCCTTGGTTGGGTCACTCGTAAAATCAAATTTTGGGATGGAAGACAAGCGGCTGGAAAGGGAGCTTATGGGAATAAAGTTCAAAAATCCTGTGGGACTGGCAGCTGGTTTTGATAAAAATGCTGTTCTACTTTGATGAATTTTCTAATTACGGCTTTGGTTTTGTTGAGATCGGTACGGTAACTCCAAAACCCCAGCCCGGAAATGAAAAGAAACGAATTTTCAGACTTGTAGAGGATGAGGGACTCATCAACCGCATGGGCTTTAATAATGACGGGGCAGATGCTATTGTTCAAAGGCTGAAAAACCGCAGAACGGATATTGTAATAGGAGGGAATATCGGCAAAAACAAAACTACAGCCGATGAAAATGCTGTATCCGACTATTTGATTTGTTTTGAAGAAACTCTTCGACTATGTTGATTATTTTGTGGTGAATGTGAGTTCACCCAACACACCAAACCTACGCGAATTGCAGGATAAAGAGCCCCTGACCAGACTATTGAATGAATTGCAGGATGCCAACAGAAAAAAACCGGTAAATAAACCGATTTTGTTAAAGATCGCTCCGGACCTTACCGATGCCCAGCTATTGGATATAATAGATATCGTGAAAATAACCAAAATAGACGGAGTTATTGCAACAAATACCACCCTTTCCAGAGAAGGATTGAGCTCAGTACACAAAAATGAGACCGGCGGCCTGAGCGGTAAACCACTCACCCGCAGGTCAACCGAAGTCATTCGGTTTTTGGCGGAAAAGTCAAAGAAAGCCTTCATTATTATAGGAGTCGGCGGTATCCATTCAGAAAGGGATGCCATAGAAAAGATCCAGGCCGGAGCCGATTTGATTCAAGTGTATACAGGATTTGTTTATGAAGGCCCTGCAATTGTTAAAAGAATCAATAAGGGGCTGCTGGGCTTGTAATTGAAATTGCTTAATTTTGTGGGCTAAATAATACAATCGAAAGCTTTTTCCCTCATGTGCTCCTCATCATAATTGCCTGTAATCCTTCCAGGGAATCGAAAATTTGCCGGTTTCCCCGGAAAAAAAAGAGGCACCAACAGAAATTCTGATTAACAAACTCGACCTTGAAAAAATTGCTACTTTTTTAAAAGATGCCGGGATCTCAACAAGACTGCCCAGGAATTTTATAGATAAACGAATACAAGCCTGTCTGGTTGAATAACGAAGTGCTGCTCAACGAACGGGGACAAGCACTTTTTGAACTTTTAAAGAATGCCAGGTATTTTGGATTGGAACCCTGGTATTACAGTTTTTCGCGGCTGGATACCCTGTTAACCGGCCTCAGGTTGGAAAATTCAATTGAAGAAAAATTAGCCAAAGCGGCTCTGCATTGGAGGGATTGCTTACTGAAAAGTATTTTCTTTTGGGAAAACATCTGAACCATGGTTTGATAAAAGAAACAGATACATTTTCAAGCCTTCGAGAAAATCATTGTTCACTACCTGAATATCTTAAAAAGGCTCAGGAGTTTGATAGTGTGATCCCATATTTACTTGCCCTTCAGCCCGATCATTTTCCCTATAAAAAATTGCAGGTTGCATTGGAAAACTATATCCGGAATACGAAGCTGGTCAGAGATAAAGTGGCGGTACCCAGCAAGAAAACAGATTCGCTGGGAGCTATTTCCTCACGCAAAGAAGGCTCTGGTCATACATCAATACTTAAAAGATACCCTCAGTGAGGTTCGGTATCTGAGGCACTGAAAGAATTTCAAAAGAATCATGGTCTGAATCCCGATGGTATTGTGGGTGCCAATACCGCAGCAGCGCTGTCAAGGAGTCCTTATGAGGAATACCAAAGTGCTGCCATCAGTTTGGAGCGATGGAGGTGGAAGCCCGTCTGGAAAAAGGATTTTGTTTATGTGAATATACCCAGTGGCCATCTTTGGTTTGTTGAGAATAATGTTCTGAATAGTGAGCACAGGGTAGTGGTAGGATCAAAAGGAAACAGCACTCCTGAAGTGTACAGCAAACTGGATCACCTTGTTGCCTATCCTTTTTGGCATGTGCCGAGAAGTATTTCAGTTAATGAGATACTCGTAAAAGCGAAAAAAAATCCCGCGTATCTGGCAAGGAATAATTATGAGGTGATTGTCGATTCTAAAATGGTAGATCCTGAAACAATTCTCTGGGACACCATCAATGATACAAACTTCAGGATGCGCATACGGCAAAAGGGGGGCACCAGTAATGCGCTTGGCCTTGTTAAGTTTATTTTTAATAATCCTCATGCGATTTACTTACATGACACCCCGAGTAAGTACCACTTTGAAAGAGAAGTACGCACATACAGCCATGGCTGTATCAGGGTAAAAGATGCTTTGGTACTGGCAGATAAAATATTAGAATTCGATGAGAATATATACACACTGGATACAATAAATCATTACGTTGAAATGAAAAAACAAAAGACAATGCCTGTTAGAAGCATATCCTGATTTATATCCAGTATGTGGTCTGTGAGGGAGAGGACAGCGGAAGAATTGTCTTTTATCAGGATGTTTACAGACAAGACGTCGCTATTAAAAATCACATGTTCGGTAAGGATTTTCAGACCAGACTAAACGGAAAGCCGGTCTCTGTGTCAATGCATCAATACTTGACTTGATCAGTTTGGAGCTGTTGAGATAGGATTTGGTCGGATGGTAGATAAACAACAGGCTTCCTTCTTTAATTTTGCTTACAATATCCTGATAGCCTTCTGATGGTAAAGCGGGACAACCCAGACTCCTGCCCAGCCTGCCATTCTTTTTAAGGAACATTTCACTTACATAATCTGCTGAATGTATTACCACAGCCCTGGCCCTGGCATTGCTATTGGCAGCTTCGAGACCATCAAGCCGCAGCGAAAGGCCATGTTTTCCGTTATAAAGTTCACCAGTTTTATAGAACCCCAAACTGGTTTGATTAGAGCTAATTTGATTTGAAAATTTGGACGCATATTCCAGACCGGAATTCTTGCCGTGAGCAACCTTGCTTTTATGGACAATTTTCTGATCAGCCACATCGATCACAAAAAATCTGTTCTCGTTCGCTGACACACTCATATCAATGATTGTTAAAAACCGGTTGTTGTTTATCTTTCCTTCATCCTGTAATTTAAGAAACCCTTTGAGTCCATATTCAAAAGCGCTGATATTCAGGTCCTGATCATGCAACTGGCTGTAAAAATGCGAAGCATATTCTTTAAACATCATGGGAGTGTTAAAAGGAATTGCTGTTGGATGATTTCTGAAAGAAGCTAAAAAAAGCGAGATGAAAATGATTACTGCAAGGCGATTTTTATTCATAGGAACCTCAAAAATTTATGGATTTATAATACCTGTAAAATTATTTTTTCAATCATTTTGAGGGAAGTAAATATATAAAACGCAAAAATAAAATTTTATTGCAGTAAAAAAACATAAAAATTTGTTAAGAATGGTTTACCTGACATTTGATGTCCAAAGGCTTATACTGATTCAGATTATTGATAACATTAGTACAAAGGCTCAAATTTTGTTGGATTTGCCTCATGCATCATCTTGTACACACCCTCAAAAATATCATTCACTGATGGTTTTGAAAAATAGTCACCATCTGTTCCATAGGCAGGCCTGTGCGCTTTGGCTGTAATGGTTACAGGCTTGCTGTCCAGGTACAAATATCCGTTCTGTTTGTTCACGATATGCTCAAACAAATAAGCAGATGCACCACCGGGTATATCCTCGTCAATAATGACCAGTCGGTTGGTTTTTTTCAGGCTTTTAACCACATCGTGTTTTATGTCAAAGGGCAGCATGCATTGAACATCAATGATTTCTACATCAATCCCAACGGATGACAGATCCTTTGAAGCTTCCTCCACCAGCCTCAAAGTAGATCCGTAGGAAACTATGGTAAGATCCTGACCCTCTTTTATGGTTTCCACAACACCAATAGGCGTGGTAAACTCGCCCAGATTTGCAGGCATCCTCTCCTTTAATCGGTAACCATTCAGGTTTTCAATCAATAAAGCAGGCTCATCACTCTTTAAGAGGGTGTTGTAAAAACCCGCTGCCTTCGTCATATCTCTCGGCACCAGTATATACATTCCCTGCAACAGGTTGATCAGGCTTCCCAATTGAGAACCTGAGTGCCAGATACCTTCCAGGCGGTGTCCGCGGGTGCGCACAATCAAAGGGGCACGTTGTTTTCCAAAGGTACGGTAGCGCAATGTAGCCAGGTCGTCAGTGAGTACCTGGGCAGCATAGAAAATATAATCCAGGTACTGAATCTCTGCAATCGGCCGGAGACCGCGCATGGCGAGTCCGATTCCCTGCCCTATAATGGTTGCTTCACGTATACCCGTATCATAAACACGGTCTATTCCGTATTTCTGCTGCAGGCCTTCCAGACCCTGATTCACATCCCCAATAGCTCCCGAATCTTCGCCAAAGATCAATACTTCATCATACTTTTTTAGTATGGCATCAAAATTATCGCGTAGCACGATCCGGGCATCAACGAGCTTTGACTCATCTGAAAACACTGGCGCTACAGCCTCGATTTTAGTGGCATTGTTTGGCAGCTCACTGTATAAATGGGTGTTGTATTTTTTCTTCTGCAGGGCTTTGTAATTGATAACCCATTTTTGTAAACTTGTTTTTACTTCTTCATTTTCATCTCTTAAATACATGATGGACCTTCTGGCGGTATCCAAAATATTTTTTCGGATCGGTTCATCGATCTGCATCAATTCGCGCTTTACTTTATCAAGGGATACTTTATGTTCGCTGAGCGGAGCGATCTTTTCAAGTATCTGTACCAGTTCTGTCCGCTCTTTCAAAATGGGATCGAGATAGGCATTAAGTGCCTCTTTTTTCGCTTCGCGCACTTCCTTTTTTGCTTCTTCTTCCAGCGCGTCAATTTCTTTTATATCATCACAAAAACGCAAGATATCGCCGTTTCATCAGTTAATTCGAAGTGCTCAATCCATTCGCGCATTTTGACGATACAGTCGTGTTCCTTTTCCCACAACATCCTTTCCTCACTTTTGTAACGTTCATGAGAAACCGAGGTTGAATGCCCCTGAGGCTGGGTGAGTTCCGTTACATGAATTAGCACAGGAACATGTTCTTCGCGGGCTATTTTTGCTGCTCTCTGATAAACATCAACCAACTGGGTATAATTCCAGCCCTGAACAACAAAGATCTCATACCCTTTATTTTCTGAATCTCTCTGAAAACCCTTGAGTATTTCAGAGATACTTTGCTTGGTTGTCTGGTATTCGGCAGGCACAGAAATACCATAGCCGTCATCCCAGACACTCACCACCATAGGCACCTGCAAAACACCCGCTGCATTGATAGTCTCGAAGAAGAAGTCCCTCCGAGGTACTCGCGTTACCTATTGTTCCCCAGGCAATCTCGTTTCCCTGCTTCGAAAGGTGGGTCATGTTATGCAAAGCCCTGATGCTTTTGAATTTTTTTGATGCTTCAGCCAAACCCAGTAAACGGGGCATCTGGCCTCCTGTAGGGGAAATATCAGAACTTACATTGTATTGTTCGCTTAAGTTTTTCCACGTGCCGTCTTTATTCACGGTATGGACACAGAAATGACCATTCATCTGACGCCCGGCAGAAAACGAGTCAGCTTCAATATCTGCATGCGCATACAAGCTGGCAAAAAAATGACGCGGGTTAAATTCACCAATGGCCATCATAAATGTCTGGTCGCGGTAATAACCCGAACGCCAGTCACCTTTTTGAAAAGCTTTTGCCATAGCCAGCTGAGGACTTCTTTTCCTCCTCCAAAAATTCCGAATTTGGCTTTTCCTGTCAGCACTTCACGTCTGCCAAGAAGGCTGCATTCACGACTAAGCACAGCAATTTTATAGTCTTTTAAAACTTCCTGTTTGAATTGCTCAAAGGATAATTTTTGTTTGGATTCTACAGTATTATTGGCCATGTAAAGGACTTTGCTATTTTACAAATATAAAAAAATATGGGTAAAAACAGTCTGAAGATTTTACTGTTCAATTCAGGTTTTAATTTTTCAAGCAAGATAAAGATGCAGCAAACTTGCAGACAAAGCACAAGTAATCTTTCGGGCCGAGTCGATTTGATAAATATCGTTGGAATGCAGGACGAAATCAATAGAATCCGCGCTTGATGAAATTGTAGATTTTTGTGGGATTACCAGTTAAGACGAACCGGATCTTGCTGGCATAATCCGGTAAAGAGGGCTCAAAACCGAGGGAGGATTGCAGGGGAAAATAAATTTCCACAAAATTATGGATAAAGTTGAATCGGATACCGCTGTCATAGTAAAAATCAGGACTGGCATTCTGGTTTTTCTTGAGGCCGGCATCACCGTACAGCTCTATCCAACGCCAGATACCAATGCTTGCATTTACGCTGGTCATGTATTGACTGGCATATTTATCTTCGAAAATAGTTTTAAAGCCACCATCGGAAATAATGATCTCCTGGCTGAAGAAACCCGATTCTTCAGACCTGCCCGAAATAACCGTATTCGAATAAATAATCGCTGGGGCGATCGAGGGCAAAGTTGAAATAATCTGAGGTAGTTTTATTTCTGAAAAAATTTCCAAAAAAGAACCTGAAGTCGTACTGTCTGTTGTTGTCATTCAAATAGCGGTACCTGAAATCCAAAGCTATCTTTGTGAAATCCTTATGGTATTGAAAATCAACAAAATATTGAAGATCGTCAATGATGTTTGGCTGGCCAAAACCATAGCGGATGTCCAATACCTGATATTTGTCCGATTCCTGCTGAATTGTACCTTCTGGAACATCCTTGTCAATAAAATTGTAACGGGTCATCAGGTAGCTACCCCCCACATCGCGCAGTGATTTTCTATTAAAATTGATTACGAAAGTCGGATAAAATTTTTTATACCTGAGATCTGTATCATAAAATGAATTACTCGCAGAGAGACCTGCATCATAACTGTAAACTCTGGTGTTTTCCGGCAGGTGCTGGTATGCAAATCCAATAGACCCTGAAACTGCCTGGCTTTTAAAACCATAGGTTGGAGTCACCTTGAAAAGCCATTTCTTCTTAAAAAGGGCCTGATTGTAAAACTGAGGTCCAAGTACCAGGCCTTCATAAAAGTTGTATTCGACAATCAGGTTGTAAAACAGCTGGTTATAAAACGGATCTTCTATATCTTTAAAAAAGGTCAGTTTTAATGGTCTGTTTAACATGGAGTTATCTACTTTTTTCCAGTTATTACGAAGGTTGTTCTCAGGATATAAAAACTCATAATTCAGGGCTATTCTGTCGAAATCATTTTCTCCTATGGAAACCGTCCGGATGCTGTCAATGTCTTCAACCCATTCTTTATAGGTGACTTCACCATTTTTCAACCCATACAAAGCAATTGGCGCCGTAAAATTACTCTCATTTTTTATGGTTACTTTTAATGAGTCGCCAGATTTTTCAGCCTTTTTAATGGTATAGTCTATCTTTTTATTGGTAGTGACATAGTCTTTATAGAAACCGGAAAAATCTTTCTCAGTTTTTGCAGAAAGGATTTCCCTGAATTTTTCACTGGTGGTCAGCTGAAGTCTGTTTTTTTCATAAAATTCGTTGAGGCTTGTTTTCACGAGGCTATCCCCTAAAAAGGCATCAACATAGCGCAAACCAAGACCCGCTTTATATTTATTTACAATTTTCCTGTTAAAATTAGAGAGAATCAAGTTGTGTTATGAGTGACTGGTCTAAATTTTTCTGTGTGGCAAATTGATAAACAAAAGGATAAGTCCCATTAAAATCCAGTTTTGCAAAATTATAGGTTCTTATACCCCAAAGTTTGGATACCTCTCCCTGATGGCCTTAATTTTCCGGGTAGTACTTATCTACGTATTCCATCATCAGAAATATTTGTATCGCGTCCGGAAGGTAGTAGTCTGTGCGGCTATTGGTAAGCACGCGTGCTTTTTATGTATTTTCTGGTGAGTGCCTCAAAGATTTTTATATCCCATTCAAATACATCGCTAAAGGGATTTAATTTTTTAGGCAATTGATTTAAACCATAAACCTTGTTTTTGTTAGTAGGTCACCCTGCTGACGAGTAATTTGTCATGCGGGTATTTTCCAAGATATTCCTCAATAAAGGCCAACTGTCTGTTGAGTACATCGAGTTTTTAGCTGGGGGTTCAATTTGCCCGGATCGAGGTTGGTAATTATTTCTGTATCTTCAGTTTGGTAACTGTCGAAAGTATTGATCAGTTCTATGCTTATTTCCACATCAACCCGGTCTTTCCCTTCAAGAAAATAAACAATTTCATCGCCATTGAGATTATAAGTGTCATTGAGGTCTGATTGCAGGGTAAATCCTTTGGGCATTGAGAACTCTATTTGAAAATCTGCGGGATTCACGAATATATCGTCCATATCCAGATTGCTCATCAGGTTCCATTTACCGTCGAATACCGCGGGAACCAGGTACCAGAATCGCAGCATATAGTTATTGTCTTTATAGCCATATCCGGTAAAGTTATCCCCAGGTACCTTTACTATATATTTGGCATGTAATGTGACAGAATCATTCGGATCCAAGGTTTTTGGCAGGGTAATTTTGACTATATCGGGAATTTTCGGCAGGGTATCAAAAGGTACAGCCAATTCATCAATTGTAATATCCTTAATATCTGAATATCCTTTTTCCTCTGTCCTGGCAAAATATAAAGTACGGTCGTAGTTTTCGAGCAATCTTTTTGCCATGGGAGATTTTTGATCCTGATAGGCATTCGCCCAGTTATGAAGGTAAATTTCATTTAATGGAAGTTGCTGTGTATTATAATAGGTGATCGTCTGCTCTATTTCAATACTGTTTTGGGCCGGTAATAATTTTGCTTTAATCCGGATCTGATTGTTTTGACCGGATAATTGCATAAAGCATCCAAATAGTATAATTTGTATGAGAATTTGAATCTTTTGCAATGGTTTAAAATATTTTATTATTTGGAAATTAGAAATTGGGACTCAGGGTGTGTTTTTTGTAGAAATCATCAACAATATGTATCACTTCCTCAGACGTATCGACAATGGTGAAATAGTCAAGATCGGTTTCACTGATGTTATTGTATTGTTTTAGCAAAACATCCTTGATCCATTCGATCATACCGCTCCAAAAGCCCGAATCCACAAGAATAATTGGAAACTTTCCTATTTTTGTGGGTCTGTATCAGGGTGATTGCTTCAAAAACAGTTCATCCAGAGTGCCAAAACCACCCGGCATAGCAATAAAACCCTGTGCGTATTTCATGAACATCACTTTTCTGACAAAGAAATAATCAAACTCAAGCATTTTATCCTCATCGATATAATTGTTCCCTTTCTGCTCAAAAGGAAGGTCGATATTAAGGCCAACCGAAATTCCTGAACCCCGCTTGGCTCCTTTATTGGCAGCCTCCATAATACCCGGACCACCACCTGTTATTATTCCAAATGCCGTGTTGGGTAAGGTCGAAGGCGATCTTTTCAGCCAGTTCATAATGAGGATGCCCCGGTTTGGTTCTTGCGGAACCGAAGATAGTTACGCAGGGTCCAATTTTGCTAAGTTTTTCATAACCATCCACAAATTCACTCATGATCTTAAAAATAGCCCATGAATCATTGGTCTTAATTTCATTCCATGTTTTCGGTTTGAATTTTTCAGTTATCTTTTTGTCTTCTAAGGGGGTCATAGGATTGTTTTATGATGCAAAGATGATTAAAATAATTCTTTTTTAAGAAATTTACCGGTATAACTGTTTTTGCAAAGTACAATTTTCTCAGGGGTACCTTCGAACAGGATTTCGCCTCCTTTTTGTCCTCCTTCCGGGCCTATGTGAATCAAAAAATCTGCCATTTTAATGACATCCAGATTGTGCTCAATAATAACTACAGTATTTCCCTTATCAGTGAGTTTATTTAAAACCTTCATCAGGACCTGTATGTCTTCAAAGTGAAGCCCGGTGGTTGGCTCATCAAGAATATAAAGGGTGTTGCCTGTATCTTTTTTTGATAACTCTGAAGCGAGCTTAATGCGCTGAGCCTCTCCGCCTGACAGGGTAGTAGAGCGCTGACCCAAGGTAATATATCCGAGGCCAACATCTTCAATAGTTTTTAAATGTCTTTTAATTTTTGGAATATGTTCAAAGAACTTCACGCTTTCGCTGATGGTCATGTTCAGAACATCTGAAATAGATTTTCCTTTATAACGAATTTCAAGTGTTTCCCTTGTAAATCTTTTTCCCAGGCAGACTTCGCATTCCACTTCCACATCCGGTAAAAAGTTCATTTCGATAACCCTGACACCACCACCCTGACAATTTTCACAGCGGCCTCCCTTTACATTAAATGAAAAAACCCCTTGTTTATAACCCCTGATCTGTGCTTCTGCTGTTTGAGCAAATAAACTGCGGATCTCATTAAAAACACCGGTATAAGTGGCCGGATTTGACCTGGGGGTTCTGCCAATGGGACTTTGATCAATATCTATGATCTTGTCAATATATTCGAGTCCTTCAATCGATTTGTAAGGCAATGGGTCTTTAACTGCATGGTAAATATGTTTGTTCAGAATCGGATAAAGGGTTTCGTTGATTAAAGTGGATTTTCCGCTTCCTGAAACTCCTGTGATACAGATCATCTTCCCCAGGGGGATTTCGAGGGTCACATTTTTCAGGTTGTTTCCGGTTGCGCCTTTAAGAATGATTTTTTACCATTTCCTTCCCGACGGTGTTCTGGTATGGGAAAGAATTTGGTGCCATTCAGATAGAGGGCAGTCATCGAATTTCCTGACAATAATTCTTTTGGTGTGCCGGCGCTGATGATCTCTCCGCCATGTCTGCCTGCCTCAGGGCCAATATCTATGACGTAATCCGACTGTTCGATCATTTCCCGGTCATGCTCAACTACCAGCACGGAATTTCCTATATCCCTTAAATTCTGCAATGATTCGATCAGTTTTTGATTATCCCGCTGGTGTAAACCAATGCTTGGTTCATCAAGTATATACAAAACCCCAACGAGCTGTGACCCTATTTGTGTGGCCAGCCTGATCCGCTGTGCTTCCCCTCCGGAAAGGGTTTTAGAGCTCCTGTTCAGGTTTAGGTAATCAAGACCGACATCGAGCAGAAACTGAAGTCTTGCATTGATCTCTTTTAATATTTCATTGGCAATGTCTATCTGTTTTTTCGATAGATGGTTAGGCAGATCCTTAAACCAAAGGGATAAATGATCCAGGTCCATGGCTGTAAGATCGGCAATGGAATTATCTTTAATTTTGAAATAGAGCGACTCCTTTTTTAATCTTGTACCCCCGCATTCGGTGCATACCTTATCTTCCATAAAACCCTGTGCCCATCGTGTGAGGCTAACAGAATTGCTTTCTTTGTGCTGATTTTCAATAAACTGGATGACCCCTTCAAAATCGATATCATATTTTCTGGTTATGCCCAGGTCTTTGGAGCTGACTTCAAATTTTTCTTTTCCACCATATAATATAATATGAATTGCTTCCGCAGGTATTGTTTCAATAGGATCCTGTAGCGAAAACGAAAATTTATCCGCTATCAGTTTCAGCTGTTTAAAGATCCATGAGTTTTTATAAGGGCCAATTGGAACCATGCCTCCCGCATGGATCGATTTTTTTTTGTCCGGGATAATTTTGTTCAGATCGATCTCGTGAATCCTGCCGATACCGTTGCATTTGCTGCAGGCACCTTTGGGAGAATTAAATGAGAAAGTGTTGGGTTCAGGAGCCGGATAGGCGATTCCTGTGCTGGGACACATCAGGTTTCTGCTGAAATACCTCAATTGTTTTTCATCCTGTGTCATCACTATGATCGTTTCCTCACCGTGGTACATGGCAGTCTGAATCGTTTCATGCATCCGCTTTTCAACACCCTCATTGATCTCAATTCTGTCAACTACCAGCTCGATATCATGGGTTTTGTAGCGATCCAACTGCATGCCTTTTTCTATCTCACGGATTTCACCGTCAACCCTTACTCGCATAAAACCTTGCTTTGCGATATGTTCAAACAATTCTCTGTAATGCCCTTTCCGGGATTTGATGAGCGGAGATAAAACAAGAATCTTTTGACCCGCAAAATCTTCAAGGATCAACTTTTTGATTTGTTCATCGTTGTACTGCACCATTTTCTCCCCGGTATTATAAGAGTAAGCATCTGCAGCCCTGGCGTAGAGCAGGCGAAGAAAATCATAGATCTCCTCTACATGGTACCTACAGTTGATCTGGGGTTTTTGCTGGTGGTTTTTTGCTCAATGGCAATTACAGGTGACAGACCATCAATTTTATCCACATCCGGCCTTTCCAGGCCTCCTAAAAATTGCCTGGCATAAGCAGAAAATGTTTCCACGTACCTTGTTATTGGCCTTCTGCGTATATGGTGTCAAAAGCAAGCGAAGATTTTCCGCTCCCACTCAATCCGGTAATCACGACCAGTTGGTCACGGGGTATTTTGACATCAATATTTTTTAAATTGTGTTCACGGGCACCAAAGACCTCTATGTAATTTATTTTGTCAGACATACGATGTGCAAATCTGCAAATTTAATTAATGTATTGTCAAATTATGTTTGAATCAGTCAGAAAATAATGAAGGAAGCGCAATTCGTTTTAGAAAGGCATTTTGGCAGGTATCGAAAAATAAAAGTTTTATTTATGGGAAGTAATTACTGCTTTTTTTTAGTATAATTATAGTAAATTGCACCTAAATTAAAAGATTGAGATGATTGATAAATTAAGGCATTTTTTTGAAAAGCGGGGATTTGATGTTTCTTCCAGACTTGCTGAAAGAATGGGCATCAGGGCAACAAATGTTCGTTTGTTTTTTATATATCTCTCTTTTTTTACGGTCGGTTTATCTTTTGCTGTATACCTATTCCTCGCCTTTTCTTTAAAGTTAAAGGATATGATGTATACCAAGCGCAGTTCTGTCTTTGATCTTTGATTATCAGGCCTGATTTATTTTTTAATCTATGCCAAAATACACCTTTAGAAAAACAAAAATTTATTTTGCCCTTTTGCTGCTTCTGTGCATTATTGCAATTGGGTGTACTGGGATATATGTATATTGCTGATTTTGATTTTTTGGATGCCTTAAACATCTGACTGTTTCTAATCTTGTCAACCGTAGGTTTTAAGGAAGTACTGCCTTTAGATTACGAGTCCAAGATATTTACCATCGGTTTGATTTTAACCAGTATCCTGCTATATGGGTATATACTCTCTGCGATTACGGAATACATATCAAATAATCAACTATTTCAGGAATTAAAATTTAAAAACGTGCAAAAAAATCAATAAGTTAGAGGGACATAACATCGTATGCGGTTATAGGAGAAACCGGAAACAGGCGGTAACCCGATTGGTCTTATAATCAGCCATGCGTAGTCATTCAAGACAGGAACGAATTAATCGAAGGCTCAGTTACAAATGACAAGTTCTTACATGTTAAAGGAGATGCCACTGATGATGAGGCCCTTATTCGTGCTGGTATAAAGGAGGCAAAGCATTTAATTACCACTTTGCCTTCTGATGCCGATAATTTGTTTGTTGTGCTTTCTGCCCGTCAATTGAACAAAACCTGCACCATTATCAGTAGGGCTTCAAATGATTCTTCTTACAGCAAGCTTAAAATGGCGGGAGCAAACAATGTCATCATGCCTGACAACTTTGGGGGTGGGCATATGGCCTCTCTTGTGGTTACACCGATATTACTGGAGTTTATAGAAAGACTTTCGTTAATCGGTGAAAACAAGAATAGCATTTTAGAATTGTCGATTGAAGACTTTCCCTCAGAATTCAAAAATAAATCTATTTTGGATCTTGACCTAAGAAGAAAATCAGGATGTACCGTGGTGGGCGTGGAAACTGCAAATAAGGATTACATAATTAATCCTGACGGGAACACGCTTTTAGAGTCGGGTTCCAAGTTGATCGTGATTGGTAAGCCTGAGCAAATAAGAAAACTCAATGACCTTTTTTGAGGTAGGGTTCTGGGATATAATGGGATGCATTATAATATGGTATAATTTGTGAAAAATTGAAAAGGATACTTATTACCGGTAGCAATGGACTTTTAGGACAAACATTGCTCAGAAAATTACAAAAGAAAGCGGATGTAGAAGTTTATGCCTTATCCAAAGGAGCCAACAGGTTAAAGAATACTTTTGGATATACCTATTTCAATATCGATTTGGTTGAATTTGATCATAGTAGCTTCGCTCATTCAGCAAATAAAGCCGGATGTGATTATTGAGTACAGCGGCTATGACCAATGTTGATCTGTGTGAAAGGAAAAGGACCGACTGCGACCTGATTAATGTAAAAGTGGTTGAAAATTTGATCATTTGTTGTAAAAAAGCCGGAATACACCTGATTCATATTTCAACTGATTTTATTTTTGACGGATTGAAGGGATACTACAAAGAAGAAGATACTCCTAATCCGGTGAATCATTACGGACTAAGCAAGTGGCGATCGGAAGAATTAATTACAAAGAGTAAAATTGAAGCTACTATTTTACGAACCATTTTGGTATATGGTATTACTGAAGATCTCAAAAGCAATATAATATTATGGGTGAAGAACAACCTGGAGAATAAAAAGGATATAAATGTAGTTACTGACCAATGGAGGATGCCTACCCATGTTGATGATCTTGCGGATGCATGCATTCATGCCTTTGAAAAAGAGGTAAAGGGTGTTTTTAATGTTTCGTCCAACCAGCTTTTAAGTATTTATGAGATTGCTTTGCTTGTAGCTGATAAATTTTATTTAGATAAAAAGTACATCCGTATATATATCGGTATTAATTGCCGGCAAAGCGTCCGGTTAAAACCGGATTCGATCTATCGAAGTCGATAAGTCAATTAAATCTTGAGCCACATAGTTTTGAGAACCGTTTGCAAATATTTAAGGATCAATTACTAAGGGGAAAATTCTAATTAATTTTATTTCAGCAGCAAAATTGTTAATAAAATTGTCGCCGATATTATTTTGTATCTCATATAATTGTAATACATTTGCCTTCCCAAATCAGAAATAGTTCTTTACATTTTTTCGAATACTTGTTTTATATATTTCAAAAAATATTTTAAAAAGGGTATTGTATAGGAATAAAATAATTATTACATTTGCACCCGCTTTCTGGGGTATATGATAATGGTAATGAATGGGAGAGTTAGAAATAAGTTCATTGAAAGATTGAAAAGATTGACAGCGTAAAATTGAGTAGATTCGCATGAGAGGATAATACCTTCTCTTGAGATTTTTTTGAGACCTTTATTTGAGAACAACATTCAC